>JAFAZH010000012.1 GCA_019239895.1 Abditibacteriaceae bacterium
ATGGCAGGTAAACCTTGGCCCTTCAATTCCCAGTTCGAGCATTGATTGTGGCTCGTATTGCCCTTATCACGACATCATCCCAGAAGTCGGCATTACTGGCACCCCCGTGATTGATCCCAGTTCCCAAACACTTTATGTGGTGGCTAAAACCCTGGAGGGAACTGCCTACTTCAATCGTCTGCACGCGCTGGATATTACGACCGGCCAGGAAAAGTTTGGGGGGCCAGTTGTGGTGCAGCCCACCGCGCCAGGAAGTGGCGATAGCAGCGCCAATGGCACGGTGAGCTTTGACCAGTATCACCAGATGAATCGCCCCGGTTTGCTGTTACTCAACGGGGTGGTTTATGTGGGCTTTGGCTCGCACGCTGATGCCCGTCCGGTGCATGGCTGGGTGGTTGGCTTCAACGCCAGCACCTTACAGCAAGTGGCTGCCTTTAATACTACCGTCAATGGCTCCCTTGGCTCGGTCTGGCAGTCTGGGCATGGGTTGGTTTCGGATGGTAGCAACATCTATTTCGCTACCGGCAACGGCACTTTTGATGCCTATAGCGCCGGAGCCGACTTAGGTGATAGCTTTGTGAAACTGAGCACCACCAATGGCCTGACCTTAGCGGATTGGTTTACGCCTTATAATCAAGCGACTTTAGATCAGAATGATACCGACTTAGGTTCTGCCGGGCCGGTGCTGCTGCCGGGCACGAATCAGCTTTTCGGCGGTGGTAAAGAGGGTTATTTCTACCTGCTCAACACCGCTAATATGGGTCATTTTCAGGCCAGTGGCGATACGCAAATCCCACAGAAGTTTCTGGCCACCAACGGTCATATTCATGGCACACCGGTTATCTGGAATAGTGTTAATGGGCTGCTGGCTTATGTCTGGAGCGAAGACGATTATCTTAAAGCCTTTAACTTCGCCAATGGCCTATTCCAAACCACGCCCGTTGCTCAGAGCACGATGACTGTGCCGAATGGAATGCCGGGTGGGATGTTATCTGTTTCGGCTAGTGGTGGCCTGGCGGGGACTGGCATTGTGTGGGCGGCCCATCCCTTTTCCGGGGATGCCAACACCGGCACGCGCCCCGGCATTTTACGGGCTTTTGATGCCGCCAATGTGTCGCATGAATTGTGGAATAGTAAGCAGAACGCGACACGCGACGATTTTGGTAACTTCGCCAAGTTCTGCACGCCAACGGTGGCGAACGGTCGAGTCTACTTGGCCACTTTCTCGAATCAATTGGTTGTTTATGGCTTGTTGCCAGTTGCGCCAGTGCCGGGTGCGCCCACTAACTTAGCCGCGACACCGGGCAACACCCAGGTTACCCTGACCTGGACAGCCCCATCAGGTGCCGCCAGCTACACCGTAAAACGCGCGCTCTCCAGTAGTGGAACTTACACCGCTGTGGCCAGCAATGTGGCGACCACCAGTTACACCGATAATGGCCTCGTCAATGGCACGACCTATTACTACGTGGTTTCGGCTTCCAGTAGTGGCGGAGAAGGGCCTAATTCTACCTCGGTCAATACCAATCCCATAGCCGCAGCTTACGCTGTCAATTCCGGTGGCGCAGCTACTGCGCCCTATGCTGCTGATGCCTATTATAGCGGCGGCACCGCAGCCAGCACCACTAATCCCATTGATGCCAGTGGAGTGGTAAACCCGGCTCCTCAAGCGGTTTATCAAACCGAGCGTTATGGCAACATGACTTACACCTTCTCGAACCTGACGCCGCGTGGTTCTTATAAGGTGCGCTTGCACTTTACGGAGTTCTACTGGACATCTACCGGGCAGCGGGTTTTCCATGTAGCCATCAATGGTACACAAGTGCTGAGCAATTTTGATGTACTGGCGGCTGCGGGTGGGCAGAATAAAGCGATTGTCAAGGAATTCACAACTGCCGCAGATAGTAGCGGCAAGATCACAATTCAATACACTACTGTCGTGGATAACGCCAAGAGCAGCGGCATTGAAATCTTCTTGCTGGGTGGCTCCGCGCCTCCCACCATACCGGCGGCACCGACAGGACTGACGGCCACAGCAGGCACCCGTCAGGTTACACTCCGCTGGAAAGCCTCTACTGGCGCTACCAGTTATAGCGTTAAGCGTTCTACCCAAAGTGGAAGCTCTTATACTGTCATTGCCAGCAATATCACCGCTCTCAGCTATACGGACACTACGGCGCGGAGTGGCACGAAGTACTACTATGTGGTGACCGCCAGCAACTCAGCGGGCACCAGCCCCAATTCCAACCAGGTCAGTGCCACACCACACTAAGACGCACAGTTAAACTTGCTCTTGATCTCTAACAGGGATGCACTCAATGTGCATCCCTGTTGTATTTTATTGCTTACAGAGTAGAGGGTAAGGCGAGGCATTAACTTGGTGGCTGATGGCGTTGTACGGTAGGATATTTTAAGGAAGTTTATGAATATTCTTTTTGTCTGTTCCGGCAATACCTGCCGCTCTCCTTTAGCAGTCGCGGCCTGGCAAGCTTTCGCAGTGCCGTCGCTGCAAGCCTCGGCCAGAACCGCCGATGCCGAGGTACCGCAATTGCCCGCTATCAGTGTGAGTTCTGCCGGTCTCACGGCTTATGATGGTGCGCCAGCGTCCCATTACACCTGTGCCATAGCACGTGACTGGGGAGTGGATTTGAGCCAGCACCTCTCGCGGCGGCTGACCGCAGAAATGGTGGCCGAAGCACAATTAGTCTGTACCATGACCACCGACCAGGCGGCAACAGTGCGCCTGCGCTTTGCAGTTGACCCTCAAGACGTGCTGCTATTGGGAGATTTTGCTCCTGAAACAGAAGACCTGCTCCGCCGTTTGACCGATAGCATGGAGCTTGCGCCTATGGATGAAGCAACGCCAGATGAAGCCAGGCGAGAGCATCATTCAATTCTTGACCCTTACGGTGGCTCAGTCGAAGCCTACCAAACCTGCGCCGCTCAAATCCGCGCCGCTGTTTTAGGCTTGGTCCAATCGTTGTGCGAAGGCACCATCCCCAATTTAAAAGAGGACAAAGGTGCTTAAGAGAAGTGCCCGTAGCAGATGGTTGACCCTAATTGCGTGCAGCCTGAGCGCCGGATTTGCGGGTTGTAATGCGCCTCAAGAGGCAGGTTCTGGCAAGGTAGCCTTTTCGCCCGTGTTGCGCAACGCGGCGCGGGCTGTCCTGGTGGGACGGGCTTATGATCGCGTTGTAAAAGCGGGTCAAGACGACGATAGCGCGGCCCTGGATTCGGCTTATGCCGAATTACAACATTTGGGTGCCGTGGACAGGCAAGCCACATCTCTGGCCCACATGGCGGCTGAACAGGCTGTCACACAAGCATCGCACTTAGATATGGATGCAGAAAAGTTAGAAGGTGCAGCCCGTGACCTGCAACGCACCTATGCGGCGACGCTTTATCGCCGTGCTTTGCATTTAGAACCCGATTACAACTCGACTGACCCCAATAATTTAAATGCCCTTGGCTATTTTCTGGCCGAGCGTGGGACGACTGCCGCTGATTTTAAAGAGTCGGAACGTTTAGTGCGCCGCTCTCTGCAACTCTGGGATCAGCAGATTGCCGAGGCCGATAAAGCTGGCCTATCGCCTTTAGATAATTTACTGGGTCAAGCCAACCTGTTGAAGCTGGAACGGGCTATCACGCGTGATTCACTGGCCTGGGCTTTATATCGTCAGGGCCAGTATGAACAAGCCCGCCGCGAGCAAGAAGATGCGGTCAACGAAGCTAAAACCGAGTCCGCTAAGGGCATTGCTAAGATGGATCCTGAACTTTATTATCATCTGGGTGAAATCTATCGTGCCCTAAACCGTACCGAAGACGCTAAACAGCAGTATCAAGCCGCGCTAAAGTTAGACGCGAATCACCAAGCCAGCAAGCAGGCATTATTAAATATCACTGGTTCCAAAGTTGAAAGATAAACCTCTGGCAATAGGCAATAAGCTTAGTCGTTATCAATAATCATGTCCGATAAGAGCGTTTTAGAAGCAGCCCGCGCCTTGTTTCAATTAGAGAGTGAGGCGATTGCGCGTTTATCCGAGCGCCTGGATGCGCGTTTTGAGCAGGCGGTGGCACTGCTCCTCAGCTGTCAGGGGCGAGTGGTGGTGACAGGCATCGGCAAGAGCGGCGCGATTGGACGGAAAATCGCTTCGACGTTAGCTTCTACGGGCACGCCTGCGCTGTTTTTGCACGCGGCGGAAGGGCTACATGGCGATTTAGGGATGGTGACGCCGGGTGATGTTTTAATCGCCATTTCCTACACGGGCCGCACCGACGAACTAACCAGCATTTTGCCAGTCGTGAAGGAAATGGGCGTTCCTGTTATCGCTATCACCGGCAATGCCCGTGCTTATCTGGCAGCCCAGGCGGATGTCATGCTCGATATTGCGGTAGAAAAGGAGGCGTGCCCCTTGAACCTCGCGCCTACGACTTCCACGGTAGCAGCTTTAGCGATGGGCGATGCCTTGGCGATTTGCGCGATGCAGTTGCGTCAATTTACCCCGGAGAAGTTCGCCCGTTTTCATCCTGGCGGAGCTTTGGGTCGTGACCTGAAATTGCAGGTGGGAGAATTGATGCGCACAGGAGAGCGTTTGGCCCAGGTGCCTGCCACAGCGACGGTGCGAGCCGCGATGCAAGCTATCACCGCAGCCCAGGAAGGCGCAGTTGTAATCGTAACCAGCGCAGGCACTTTAGCAGGTTACTTGACTGATGGTGATGTGCGACGGCGGCTTCTTGATTGCGATGAACCTAAAACTCTGCTGGATGCCCCGGTTGCTACGATTATGACACATAACCCCCTCACTTTTGCTCCTGACACCCTGGCCAGTACTGCGCTAAGGGCCTTACAAGAGCGTAGCGTTGATGATGCGCCTGTCGTAGATCAAAACAATGTGCCAGTGGGTATTCTTGATGTGCAAGAATTATTACGTGCGGGCCTGTTGTGAAGTAGGCCCAGCCAATGAGAGACAACAAAAGCTGTGGCCTATGCATAATTGCATAGGCCACAGCTTTTGTTACTTTTCAGTTGCTTGAATCCGTAACCAGAAATCTACAATCCGCAATTACTTCACGCGTCGTGCGCCGTAATACTTCCCGGCGTAGTAGGGTTCAGAAAGTAAGTCTGTGGTGACGCCGCGTCCACTATTGGCAGCGTGGATAAAGCGGCCATTGCCCATATAAATGCCGACGTGCGAGATGCCGCGCTTGTAAGTGTTAGCGAAAAGCAACACATCGCCTGGCTGCAATTGCGCTTTGTCCACAGCTTGCCCATAATGGGCATAGCCACTGGCCGTGCGGGGCGGATTATAACCGCGCTGGCGCAAGAGATAATACAGCAAGCCGGAACAATCAAAGCCGCGACCCGGCGACTGGGCACCGCGAATATAGGGGTAACCGCGATAAGTCATGGCTCCATCCACGAGGGTTTGTCCCAGGCGAGCATGATTCATAGACGCCTTGAGATAATCACGCGGCGAGCCGCCACGCGACGGCTGAGCATTGCTTCTGGTCTGATGAATGGGCTGCACCTTAGCCGGGGCAACAGGAACCAATGGGGATACCTTATGCGTAGTATCCAGACTCGACGGGGATACAATGGCATTGGTGCCACTGGGCAGGGTCGGCGGTGTAGCACTCTGAGTTGGCTGGTTGTTACTGGTGGGCTGATTCTTGGAATGCTCGGCCATGAATGCGTCACGAGCGCGCATTAGCTCCGCGGGAGAAATGGGGGCCAGTTGTGGTGAGACAGCAGGCGGCACCATCGTTGCCGGATTACCCATTTGAGCACGCAGCCGTTCCCTCCGTACATCCTTAACATGTTGCCGCCACTGCGCCGCTGCCAGACGCCGCTGCTGGCGGGGTGATAGTGGTTTAGCTGCCGGCTTAGGCTGCGCTTGCGCCACAGTGACAGGAGCGTGAATTGGCGCAGCTTTGGCCATTTGAGGCTTAACTGGCTGGGGCTGGGCCACTTTCGCGGGTGCGGCTGCTTTAATAACCTTGGCCACGGTTTTTGGCACCCTGGGCTGATTGACCTTCTGCACCTTGGGGTGCGAAACACGCCGTGTTGTCGCCAGAGCTTTAGCAGTCGCTGGTTTGGTGGTCTGCTTCCCCTTCGCCGATGTTGCCCCTGATGGTGTGGCTGCTACGGCTGCATTAGTTGGCTGAGTGGTCGGGGCTGCATCGCTATTCGGCGCGGGGGTGCTGTCGGGTGTGGCCCTAGATGCCGGTGTTTTATCATCCGCATTATTTGAAGTGGTAGCCCCATTGACTGTTTCCTGGCGGTGTGAAGGGGCCAGCGACGGAGAAAAGCGGACAGTGCCGACTTCGTTCATATCGGTTAGTGGCATCTCCGGCCCACCGATTGTTCCCGCCCGCCCTCTGCCTATATCCCGTCGGGCATAACGCTCTGGCACTGTGGAGACGGTGGACACTTGCGCGGTATCTTTGCCCTGAGCTTTGGTTGTGCCAGGCACGGCAGCGACCCTGGGGGCAGTTTTAGCAGCAGACTTGCTGGCAACTTTGACCATTGATTTGGTCTTTTTCGGAGCCGGGGCAGCGGCTACTACCACTCCCGCTTTTTCCAGGCTGTGTGCTGCGCCAGGGGCTTTATAAAGTGCATACTGGCGTTTAAGCAAGTTCGCTGGCCCATACATAGTTTGATTGGCCGTGCGGTCACTGGCCTCTTTCGCCTTGCAATGGGATAATTCCTGGATTTTAGGTGTATCCGGCGAATTGATATAGCTGTGGTAGACCCAGCCGAAAACGTGGTCGGGCGTCTCAACCCGATACCAACCATCGAATTTGCCCCACACAAAAAGCTTGGTGTGCTTGCTGACCTTGGCGACCGGAGCCGTCAGAGCACCGGGGCGCGAGCGTAGATAAGTCTGTGCGCCGCTCGTCCACCCCCAGACGCCAGTTGGTTTCTCTGCGGTAGTTTGAGCGGGCGTATTTTTCTGATTGGGTTTTTTGGCTAAGCTTACTGCGGTGTGGGAAAAAGCCGCCGCCGCTAAAGAAACAGCTAAAGTGCCGGTGCGCCGCGAAGAATGGCGGGCAGTACGGTGGCGAATCGCTTGAGAACTATGGATTTTATGAGGTTGATGTAAGGGCTGGATGGGGTGGGACGGACTCGTTTGATGGGACTTAGAACCGTGGCGCTTAGACGCTGGTGTCTCGTGCATTCCGTGGTGCCTCTGGCGAGTGAAAGGCATGTATTCTCCTTTTTGGCTCGTTGCTGGTCGCTCGGTGACGAGGCTGTCAAATATTTCAGGACAACTCATCGCGGCAACAATTTAAATTTAATTAGGCAGGGTCTTAGGACATTTAACTGCGCGTTTAACTAAGACCTCTCCTAAATCTGATAACGCTAATACGACAACGCTGACCGGATCGAAATCTCGATAAGGGTCAGCGCAATGCTTTCTATTCTAAACCACCTGCCCCTGAATGTCAAACTAGAGGCAGGCTGAAAGTTCACCGGAACGACCACTGAATGAGCAGTTTTAGAGTATAATCACGCCATTCAATCCTACTCTATAATAGGTGAATAGACTATGAGCCAGGCTGCCTCCCATCTGCTGCATACCCTCTATAATTCGGCCCTGGATGCCGTCTTTCCACCGCGTTGCGCCGGGTGTCAGATGTGGAGTAAAGAGCTGTTTTGCCCGCTTTGTCAGCCACTACTCAAGCCGATCCAGCCGCCATTTTGTGCCCTTTGCGGTCACCCATTCGATCCTTTAGCGCATTCGGCCTCGGTGTGTGCTGAGTGTCGTGATAATCGCTATCACCAAGCCCCAGCCTTTAAAATCCTGCGCTCGGTTTATGAATTTGAAGAGCCAGTGCGCGAGGCTGTGCATCGGCTTAAATACGGGGATAAAATCGCACTGGCTCAACCCTTAGCCCGGCTGCTCCACAACTATCTGCGTCAGCCACCCGTGCAGGATGCGCCTAAACTCCCACCAATTCCGCATGACCAACTGGCTTTACTCATTCCGGTGCCGCTGCATCCCTGGCGGCATTACCGGCGCGGCTATAATCAAAGCACTCTTTTAGCACGAGCATTAGGCCAACTGATGCAGGTACCAGTAGGGGAGATATTGCGCCGCACCCGCCACACCACACCGCAAGTCGAATTGTCAGCTAAAAACCGTATGGAAAATGTGCGCGGCGCATTTGCCCTGGATGAAGCTATGGTGAAGAAGCTAACTCCTGGCGGTGGGCCGATGTTGCTGTTAGATGATGTCTGCACCACGGGTTCAACCTTACGCGAATGTGCGGGGGTGTTGAAAAAGTTTGGGTTCAAAGAGGTTTATGCTCTTACGTTGGCACGGCAGTTGTAAGGGAGGGAGTAGATGAATTGGTGAGTCGTCAGTAACCTCAATTATCTTTACTCCCTAAATCTCCCTGAGTCGAGATGACCGGGAGAGATTGTTATTATGAATAAACCAATGATTGTCATATTGAACCCGGCATCTGGCTCAGTAGATGAGAATTATCGCCCCCAGATCGAAAAAGCTTTGCAAATTCGTGGGGCTGAGTTTGAAGTGCGTGAGACCACCAAGGAAAAGGGCGGCGGCGAATTGGCGGCAGAGGCGGTACGTGAAGGCGCAACACATCTCGTGGCCTGTGGTGGTGATGGCACCGTGATGGCGATTGTCAATGGTATTGGCAAAAATGATCCCGGCAGTGAATCTCAAGCCCAGCCATCCCAGGTAACGCTCTCTATTATCCCTGGCGGCACCGCCAACCTATTAGCGGCAGCCCTCGATATTCCGACAACTATTGATGAAGCCGTGGCAGTAGCGGTAGCTGGTGAAGACCGAGAGATTGATTTAGGGTGTTGTGGCGAGCATCTATTTGCCCTGGGATTAGGTCTGGGCCTGACAGAACGGCTGGTCTCGCAAGCCAGCGCGCAGCAAAAAGAGAAGTTCGGTAAATTAGCCTATGCTATCGCCATGCTCAAAGAATTAGGCGCACGGCCTCATACTTTTAGCTTTAAGTTGGACGATAAACGCTCGCGCCGCGCCAAAGGGGTGGCGATTGTCATCGCTAATGCCGGGGAAATTGGCGGCGGAGTGCGCTTTGCCCCGCGCGCCAAGATGGATGATGGCCTTTTGGATTTATGTATCCTGCACCGCTTCTACTTCCGCGATTTTCTGCGCATGGCAATACGCGGTTTGTTAGGCCAATTACAGCAAGACCGCGCTGTCTCATTTTTTCAGGCCCGTCGCGTCGAAATTCGTAGCGATCCCCCGCTTGATTTACAAATAGATGGTGAAGAAGTGGATAAAGAAGTGCCTCTTGTCGCCGAAGTCAAACCCAAAGCCTTGCGTGTCCGTGTTCCCGTGCCTAAGCAGGGCGAAACAAACGAAAATATGAAGAAAGGATGAAGGCGGAAGGATGAAATCAGATGAACAATGAAGATCTGAAAACGAGAACAAGAAAGTTTTCTCTGTCAATCATTCGGTTTTATTCAGACTTGCCAAAGACCACAGAAGCTCAGGTGATGGGCAAACAGGCTTTGCGATCTGCGACCTCTGTTGGAGCGCACTATCGTGAGGGACAACGTGCAAAATCAAATGCTGACTTTATACACAAAATGGAAAGCGCCCTACAAGAACTAGAAGAAACTTCCTATTGGCTTGAGTTGCTGTGCAATCTCATATAGCCGACAAATATAAGACTCAACTGCTGATGAATGAAACAGAAGAACTGCTTTCCATTTTTGTCTCCATCGTCAACAAAGTTAAAGCAAAAGGAATCGCACCCAGTAGCTTTTGATTTACCCTTTACTCCTCTTTCATCCTTTATCCTTCCGCCTTCATCCTTTCCTCTAAAACTTGCTCATTTCACGCACATAGCCATAGCGATAGGCGATAGAATCTGGCGTAAGAGCCGCAAGCGAGGCAGTGGAGAAGTCCTGCACAGTGGTGGAGGCGACGACACTTCCATAGACAACAGCACGACGCAGGTTCTGCATGGACAGGTCATCAGTTTTGGCTAAGTAGCCGATAAAAGCGCCTGCGAAGGAATCTCCGGCTCCGGTGGGATCAACGACCTGCTCTAAGGGGTAACTGGGGGCTGAGAAAATATCAATGCCCTCGGACAGAGACGCCGGGTGTTCCCCTTTGCTGAACATGAGCGCACCATGCTCGCCTTTTTTGATGATGATAGCGCGTGGCCCTAAATCGAGGAGCTGGCGACCTGCTGCGATGATGTTGCCCTGGTCTGTCAACAGACGAGCTTCACCATCGTTCAAGACAGCAATATCTACGCGGCGAAAGACTTCCAACACATGCTCGCGGGCAATGTTAATCCACAGATTCATGGTGTCGCACAGCACCAATTTCGGCTGCTTGACCTGTTCTAAAGTGGATAATTGCAGTTCCGGGTTGATGTTGGCTAAGAACACATATTGAGCATCACGGTAGTTCTCTGGCAATTTTGGCTCGAAATGCTCGAAGACGCCCAACTGGGTTTCATGCGTCACGGCCTGGTTCAGATCGGCGTTGTAATCGCCTTTCCAGCGAAAAGTATTGCCGCCCTTAATAATTTGCAGCCCGGCCAGGTCTACGTTGCGCTTTTTAAGAAAATCCAGATGCTCCTGGGGAAAATCTTCGCCCACCACGCCTACCAGATGCACGGGCGCGAATAAAGAAGCCGCAATAGAGCCATAAGTCGCCGCCCCACCCAGCGCATTATCTATCCGTCCGACGGGAGTTTCTACCGAATCTAATGCGACAGAGCCGACAATTAACACTTCGTTCATTTTTAAACCTCAGCTTTCAGCGATCAGCAGTCAGCGATCAGCTTCAAAAACCTATAACGGCTGAAGGCTGATTGCTGAAAGCTGACGACTCTATTTCATAATAATATCAGCGAATTGCAGCCATTCCGGGGAAAGGTTGCGCGTGATGGATTTGCCATTAGCATCGGTTAGCTCTTCAAGCGGGAAAGGCTCGACGGCGCTACCATGCAGAGCAGCCATGACGCCGAATTTACCCTCATGAGCATAATCGGCGGCGGCAATGCCCAAGCGCGCACCTAAGATACGGTCTACGAGAGTTGGTTCGCCGCCACGCATGAGGTGGGCCATCACACTGACCCGCGTATCCCAGTTCAACTCTTTCTTGATCTGATAGGCGCACCAGTCACCGACGCGGCGCTCTTTAAGAATGGGATGGCCGAAGGAATCAATTTCCACGGCGGCTTCGCCCAGGCGGGTACCGTTTAGTCCCTTGGCAATCTCTTCGGCCCAGACATCAAGGTCGGGATGATCTGCGCCCTCGGCTACGACCACTAGGGCATAGTTGCGGCGCTTGCGTACTTCGCGCAACTTGGCCATCATGCCTTCTAAGTCGGCAGGATTGCGCTCTGGTATCAGCACGTAGTCGGCATCGGCAGCGACGGCAGTGAAAAGGGCCGTCCACCCGGCTTTGCGGCCAAAGACTTCAAGCACAATCACGCGGTTATGGCTATCTGCCGTATCCCGCAAGCGTTGTACGGCTTCAACGGCGAGCGTGGTGGCCGTGTCAAAGCCAAAGCACTGGTCAGTGCCATGCACATCGTTATCCATTGTTTTAGGGACACCGACGCAGGGCACGGGATGCGGCACGCCATCGCCCTTCGTTAAACGACTGGCGACACTGAGGGTGTCATCGCCTCCAATAGCGACAATGGCGTCTATATTGAGGTCATCCACGTTCTTCACCAGGTTGGTGAGATATTCGGGATGCTTCTTGTCATAGGCGTTGGTGCGCGAGGTGTGGAGAATCGTGCCGCCTTGCTTAATAATGGGACGCACGTCGTCCACGGTGAGCGGGGTATAAATCGGCGTTTCCCCCACCAGACTCTTCCAGCCGTTTTGCAGGCCGAGAACTTCAATGCCATAATCGGCGGCGCGGGTGACGACACCTTTAATCGTTGGGTTGAGGCCGGGGCAATCGCCACCGCCCGTTAATACTGCTATGCGTTTCACTGCCATTTTTGTCTAAACTCCTTGAGCCAACTCATGCCAGAATCCCTGATGATTCAGGCTGCTGTAAATCCTTGATTTTCCGAAGTCACATCATACCATAATCAGTATATAAAGGGGCAGGAGAAACCGGAATTATGGTATGTAGATAGCACATTACACAAGGCAAACTTCTGCATAGCTATCTCATGCGTGCCGATTGCTAACCGGATCGGGGTCACGAATTTGGTTGATTTCGCGGCATTTTGTTAAGATGCATGTTGATAATCGCGGTCATTGAGCCAGCCACGGAAACAGAAAGTCGTGGCTTAGAATGGCATAATGTACAGAGTTAGTAACCGGTTTAGCCGGAGAGTCGAAGCGGTTTTTGTCAGGAAGATAAGGGGCTGGTGGTCGGTGCCTCGCCTGGAGATGTAGCATCTGGAGATGTGGCATAAGGTGTTAAAGACAGAATGTTAGAGGTGTTTAGTTGCCTAGGAAAACTGTACAGGCCATGATGGAAGAGTTCTTCTATCGGGAACTCATTAAGTATTTAAAATTGGCGGAGGAAAAGCGGCGGTGGAATCCTTTTAAGGATATTCACTGGGCAGAGGCCAACCCTGATACATCGGACACGTTGGCGCACTGTGTAGAAACTTTCTGCGCAGTCGAGATGTATCTGCCGGATTTTACCTCGAAAATGTTAAACATGATCCGGCGCTCGCGGGGCCGTGCCTGGTTTCATGTCAACTGGGGCTATGAAGAGTCAAAACATTCCATTGCTCTGGAAAGTTGGCTCCTCGCTTCAGGCCATCGCACGGAAGAGCAGCGCAAAGCAGCGGAAGAAGCCTTGCTGGGTGCTGAATGGGAATTGCCGTTCGATCATCCGCGCCAGATGGTGGCCTATACCATGATTCAGGAACTGGCTACCTTTTGGAACTACCGCAACCTGGAAAAAATAGCGACCAAGGAGAAAGACTGGGCTTTAGTCGGGGCGCTACGCTTAATTAGCGTGGATGAGCGCGTGCATTATAACTTCTATCGCAATGCGGTCAAGGAATGGATGAAGCACGATGACCAGGGCATGGTTGAAGACTTAAAGTATGTTTTCGACAACTTCATCATGCCCGGTAAAAGCCAGATTCCCGGCTATGATGAAAGTGCGCGCATCTTAGCCAAAACTGGCATCTATGGCCCGCGTGAATATGTGAAGTTGGTCAAGAATCCAATTCTAGAAGACCTGGGGTTAGATAAAGACTTCCATCTCATGGAAGAACGAGAGGCCCAATATAAAGCCGACCGCGAAGCGCGCGAGGCGGCTTTGCAGCGCGAACAAATTATTGTGGGCAATGGCCATGCGATCCCCAAAAACGGCTCATCAACTAATCCCCATCCTCTGAACAGCAAAGCTCTTAACGAGCAGTTAGAAAATAATAAGGCCCGTCGCAATGGAGCCTCACGAAGCAATGCGGAGAATGGGAACGGCCACCAGCGTTCACCACTTTTAGACGCCATTGGTATGGAACCGAAAAGGCGAGCGGCGGGCACCAGTCAGTCTCTCATTGTGCCCGATGCTCCGGGGCTGCCACCTGGCGAGGAAGGGCACGAAAACGGTAATGGGGCCATTATCCGCCCCGTGCCTCAAGATGATGGTGGGGGCGCGACCAATGGTGAAAGGTTGCCAGGTAGTCGAGGCATGGATAAGTTGGACGCTTTAGATCAACAACTCATTGTTGAAGGCGATGAAAAATCTAACAACGCTGAAGAGATGCGTGCCGAGCGGCGCAAAATTCGTAGTAATCGCATCAAGAACGATAGATTGCGCCGTATGCCCCCCGAAGAAAGTTAAGCAGTTGACAAAAGAAAAGCAGGTCTGGCATCATGCCAGACCTGCTTTTTCCAATTCAGCTTGTTATTTAGTGCGCGGTGCCGGTTGTCGCACTGCCCATTGTCCCATTGCTCGTGGTGGTCGTGGTCATGGTGCTACTGCTATGATGCTTGTGGTGCGATGCTAACGCAGCAATAACGGCGACAACGGCCACACCGATGACAATACCACGACTACTATGCGAGCGTGCCTCGGCTGGCTGCATAGCGACCGAACTGCTCAGCATTCCGGCGACAACTGCGCCCATAACGGCTTTCTTAACTGATGATTTCAATTCATCTCTCCTGTGAAATAGGTTTGCGCCGCCCTTCTCCACAAATATAAATGGCTGGGCGTTACGAATAGCATAACGCAAGCAGGCCCCTGTGCCACCAAATGTTAGGAGAACTTGATAAAAACTTAATGTCAGTTGTTCTGTTAAGCGGCGAAGATAAGAGTCCTGCCATTTATGCTGCTGATTTATGATAGACTGACCCGCGATAAAAAAGATTTAACGTTCCTGACGGGTATAACGGAACATAGAGGAGCATTTAGGAATGATTGTCACAACCAAAGAGCTATATGAGATTGCCTACGGAAACTATGCTATCGGTGCCTATAACATTAACAACTTAGAACAAACAATGGGCCTGTTTCGCGGCTGCATTGATTCGCAGGCTCCGTTCATTATTCAAATCTCCAAGGGCGCGCGTTCTTACACCGACAAGCGCATGTTAGAAGGCATTATCCGCGCTGCCGGGGATGTTTTCCCCGAAGCCATTTTTGCTGTTCACCTGGATCATGGCGATGAGGCCACCTGCTACGACTGTATTGACTCTGGCTTCTATTCATCAGTGATGATTGATGCCTCGCATGATCCCTTTGAGGAGAACGTGGCCATCACCAAGCGGGTGGTCGAGCGTGCTCACGCCAAGGGTATTTCCGTGGAGGCGGAACTGGGCATGTTGGGTGGCGTGGAAGAGCATGTCGCGGTAGATGAAAAGAACGCTTGCCTCACCGACCCTGAAGAAGCCAAAGAATTTGTGGAGCAGACTGGCTGCGATTCGTTAGCTGCGGCTATTGGCACCTCGCATGGCGCTTACAAGTTCAGTGGTGGCCAGGGCTTGCACTTCGACCGCATCAAAGAAATTCAACGCCTTCTGCCTGGCTTCCCCATTGTAATGCATGGCAGTTCGTCCGTACCCCAGGATGAAGTGCGCCGCATCAATGAGGCGGGTGGCAAGATGAAGGAAGGCGCGAAGGGTGTCAATGAGGACGAGTATTTCCCGGCGGCTAAGCTGGGCGTCACCAAAGTCAACATTGATACTGATGGCCGTCTCGTGTGGACACGCGTGCATCGTGAATACTTCAATCAGAAACCCGAGGAGTTCGACCTGCGCGGCCCTGGCAAAATCTTTATGGCCGAATATGCCAAGTTCATCGCCCACAAAAACGAGAAACTCGGCTCGGCTGGTCAACTTTCCGACATACGCCAGAAATTAGGCAAGTAACTTTTGCCGATTGGTTTTAGCGGGCTTGGAAAATGGGGTGCGCCAGCGGCGCACCCCATTTTGAGTAATGGCACTGTGATGGGGAGGAAAATTAATATGTGTCTTGCCACATGGATACGTACTGTATGGGTGGTGCTCCTGCTTATTGCCGGGAGCATCAACGCGGTTGCTCAGGAGCAAACTCAAGCCATCCCACCAGCCACGCATCCCGAACTGGTGGTGCAAGGGGGACATACCAGTTGGGCTGCCTCCATCGCTTTTTCCCCGGACAGCACCTTGTTAGCCAGTGGCAGTTGGGATCACACCGTAAAGTTGTGGGACACGGCAACTGGAGAATTGAAGCGCACGCTGCGCGGCCATCAGGATTATGTGCGTGCGGTCGCCTTCTCGCCCGATGGCACCTCCTTAGTTAGCGGCAGCAATGATGAAACCTTAAAACTGTGGGATGTGCAAACCGGTGTCTTGAAGCGCACCTTGCGTTACAACCGGGGGCCAGCCCGCACCCTGGATGCCCTCACCGGCTCAGTTGGAGCGGTCGCCTTTTCGCCTGATGGTACCTTGTTAGCCAGTGGTTGTGATGATAGGACAGTGAAACTCTGGGATGCCCGCAACGGTGAGCTAAAACAGATTCTACGTGGGCATAGTGGGCGTGTCCTCACGGTAGCTTTTGCGCCAGATGGTCTTACCCTAGCCAGTGGCAGTGGTGATAAGACAGTGTGCCTGTGGGACGTGCCGACTGCGCTGGGAGTGCCTTTGCAAAATGCAACGCCACCTCAAAGGGCACAAGATGCCATAGCCGCCAGGAAGATAATCGGAGGGCTGGACGAGCGCATTAATTGTGTGGCTTTTGCTCCTGATGGAAAAACTCTCGCAGGTGCGTCGGGAGACGGTACCATAAAATTATGGGATACGGCCACAGGAACGCTGCAAAAGACTCTCAATGGCCATCAAGGATGGCTGAACTGTATCGCCTTCTCCCCGGACGGGGCAAGTCTGGTGAGTGCCAGTAGTGATATGACCGTGCGATTATGGAATGTCCGCACCGGCGAGTCCGTCCAAACTTTGCAGCAAGTCGGCTATATCGGCAATATATTCTGTGTCGCTTTTTCTCCCAACGGACAATGGCTGGCCACTGCCAATCAATATCGCTCGATTCAATTGTGGGACGCCCATAATGGCGCTCAGTTGCGCATGTTGTCACGTTCGCACCGAATATTTACCGTTGCCTTTTCGCCAGATGGCAAGACGTTGGCGGGAGGCTGCACTGACCGCACGATAAAATTGTGGGATTTGGACAAAGGAGTATTAGAAAAAAGCCTGCTCGGTCACACCGATGAAGTGCATAATGTGCTTTTTACACCTAATGGTCAATGGCTGTTGAGTGCAGGCGATGATTCCACGGTGCGGGTGTGGGACATGAATGGGACAGGGCCTGAACGCGGACAGTTGCTGCGTACTTTGAACCAGTCTCAACAGTTTGTGCGTGCCCTGGCCTTAGCCCCCGATAGCAAAACCCTGGCTATTGGTAGTTCCAGCACTGAGGGCGTTACCGCCAAGCGCGAAGTGCAACTCTGGAATCTGGCGGCAGCAAAGCCCCAACCCGCTCTCAGTGCCACCAACGGAGCCGTGCCCGCGTTGGCCTTTGCACCACGCTGTGTTACGCCGGGCGTGAATGCTGGCGAGAATGGCGACTGCAAAACCTTGGCAGTCGCATCGGCGGATGCTTTGACGGCATGGCAGATGAACCCCGACCCGACCGGGAAAGCCAAGCTCCTGGGAACTCTGCCCACCCAAGGCCGACTGATGCACTCGCTGGCATTCAGCCCGGATGGAAAAATCCTGGCCAGTGGCAGTGGCGACAGAAATGTGGGCGAGGTGTCGCTACGCCATGCGGGTGAAGTGCGCTTGTGGGATATGCAGACAGGTAAGCTAAAGCGCACCTTGCAGGAGCATCAGGATATTGTCACGGCCCTGGCTTTCTCTCCTGATGGTCAAAGCTTAGCCAGTGGCAGTGGCGATTTTATGGTGAACTTATACAACCGTGAGGGTGAAGTGCAACAAACTCTCCTGGGGCATGAAGGGTTAGTTACCTGTGTGGCCTTCTCCCCTGATGGCAGGTTACTCGCCAGTGCCAGTGATGACGGCACAATCAAGGTCTGGAATAGCGCCAGTGGTGAACTGCTGCTCACCTTAGCAATTCTGCGTCCCCTCACCCTGACGCCGCAGGAGCAAGATTCGACAGCCTGGATCGCTTACACCCCGGACGGCTATTATAATGGCGCGGCGGACGTGGCACACTATATTCAATGGGGCGTTGACAATCGGTTGTGGCCTGCCGCAAAATTCGAGCAGACCTTCCATCGTCCTGACCTGGTTGCTGCCTCAATCCACAAGTTGTTGCCCTAAATTTGAGGGGCAGAAATGTTTGCGCCGCTCCAAAGACTCTCATGAAGAATAACAAAAGCAGTGCCATAGGTCGTGCCTGGGCGGGCTGGAAGCGTGTGGCGCGCATCATCGGTAACTTTCAGGCGCGGGTTATTCTGTCGGTATTATATGTCGTGCTGATTGCTCCTTTGGGCCTTGTAGTGCGGTTGGTATCTGATCCTCTCCATTTACGCCACAAAACGCCTTCTCAATCCTCCTCGGATACCTACTGGCTGCCGCGTCTCAAACCTAACGATACTCCTGATGAGGCGAGGAGACAGTTCTAGAATGCTGATTCTGGGCGTCTCCTGTTTCTTCCATGACGCGGCAGCCGCCCTCATTGAAGACGGAGTCTTAATTGCGGCAGCCGAAGAGGAACGCTTTTCGCGCCGCAAGCACGATTATAATTTTCCCACCCTCGCCATTGACTTCTGCCTGCGGCAACGTGGCATTAGCGCCGAGGATTTAGATTACGTTGTCTTCTTTGAAAAGCCTCTCTTAAAGCTTGAACGCCTGTTTATGACCATCTTCGGCTCCACCCCGCGCACGGCGGGCGTGTTTCGAGAGGCATTGATTGCCTGGTTTGAAGACAAATTATGGATTAAGGGACTGCTAAAAGAAAAACTGGGCGTGCCAGATGACAAGCTGTTTTTTATCGAGCATCACCTGTCGCACGCTGCCAGCGCGTTCCTCTGCTCGCCTTTTGAGGAAGCCGCTGTGCTGACCGTAGATGGAGTGGGGGAGTGGGCTACCACTACGCTGGGTGTAGGCAAAACCACACGCGATGGTAGTACTGAACGCACAGAGTTGAAACTGCTCCAGGAACTGCGTTTCCCCCACTCGTTAGGCTTACTCTATTCGGCCTTTACAGCTTTCTTGGGATTTGAGGTCAATGAAGGCGAATACAAAGTCATGGGCATGGCACCCTATGGCGAGCCGAAATATGTGGACAAGGTGCTGCAACTGCTCGACCTCAAAGCCGACGGTAGCTTTGCGCTCGATTTATCTTACTTTCAATTTCAACGCTCCACTTCGGAAACCATCAGCCACAAGTTTGAAGAACTCTTTGGGCTGCGCCGTGACCCGAAAGCTCGCTTTGTCACCGTAGCAACCAGCCTCTACGATGATCCGAACCCGCCTACTGCCGCCGAAATCGAAAAGAATCAATATTACGCCGATATTGCGGCCAGCATTCAGCGTGTCACTGAAGAAGTGTTGCTCAAAATGGCGCACTACCTGCACCAAACAACTGGATTGATCAAGTTGTGCATTGCAGGGGGCGTGGGGCTGAACAGTGTGGCCAA
Organism: Abditibacteriaceae bacterium; assembly: GCA_019239895.1. Lineage (GTDB taxonomy): Bacteria > Armatimonadota > Abditibacteriia > Abditibacteriales > Abditibacteriaceae > JAFAZH01. Next base: position 19,057 of record JAFAZH010000012.1, read on the forward strand.
CAATCGCATCTATCGGGAAACACCTTTCAAAGAATTGTACGTGCAGCCCGCTGCTGGTGATGCCGGGGGCGCGATTGGTGCGGCTCTCTATGCCTACAACGTATTATTAGGTCAACCACGCCGCTTTGTGATGGAGCACGCTTACTGGGGTGAAGCTTATAGCGATGAGGCCATTGCTGAGTTCTTGCAAGAAAACAATATTCAGGCCACCAAGATAGAAGATGAGGAGCAGCTATTAGACCGTGTTGTGGAATATCTCACGCAGGGCAAAGTCATTGGCTGGTATCAGGGCCGCTTTGAGTGGGGGCCGCGTGCATTAGGTAATCGCAGCATTTTAGCCGATCCCCGGCGAGATGATATGAAAGACATTATCAACATCAAAATCAAGTTCCGCGAACCGTTTCGTCCTTTTGCCCCCTCGGTTTTAGCCGAACGAGCCGAGGAGTATTTTGATCTTTCCGATGCGGCTAGCCACTATCCCGCTCGTTTTATGTTGATGGTTACACCTGTGCGCGAAGAAAAACGCCAGGTGGTGCCCGCGATAACGCATGTAGATGGCACTGGACGCCTCCAAACTGTTGTTAAGGACACCAATCCTCGTTACCATCGTCTCATCGAAAAATTCGCGGCGGTGACGGGCGTGCCCCTACTCTTAAATACGTCCTTTAACCTGCGCGGCGAACCTATCGTGACGACCCCTGCCAATGCATGGCATACTTTTACCCATAGTGATATGGACGTGCTAGTGTTAGGTAATCATCTGGTAGTTAAGGATGAAGCCGGGCATTGAAATACCCGGCGGAGAGGCTAAAGCCAAGCGTCCTCCCGGACGCCGTTTATAGATACAGTCTTGATAGTGTTCCGTCCGGCAGGACGGTTGGCGGCTTGGCCGCCTTCCCGCCGGATATTTCAATGCCCGGCCCGTTAAATAAAGGAATTATTACATGAAGTTTATGAGGCAACTGAAAAATCGCCTGGGCATTGTGGGGGAGCTTTTTGTGTTTCTGGGCAAGCGCAAGCTGTGGTGGATGATTCCTATGTTCGTCATTCTCATTGGTTTCGGCGTCATCCTGATCCTCGCCCAGACCACACCCTTGGGGCCATTTATCTATACCCTGTTTTAGACTGCCTTTAGTGGCTTGGCTTTGGTCGCAGGGCTGTGCGCCGCAAGAAAGCTTCGAGGCGTGGAGCAACGGCGGCGTGGCCGCGTGCGTTGAGATGGCGGTCAATTTTAAAGTACAGCGATTCAGGGTCGGGGATGGTGCGGATGCCATCTAATAAATCCAGGACCAAACCCGGTGGCTGTTTTTGTGCCCATTTCAGCAAGATAGGATATTTGGCGAGCGATGAGGCGCGGTGATAAGTGGCGTCGTTCTTGAAAGGAATCAGTACCAGTTTAAAGGTAGCTCCCGCCTGCTCACTAACGTGCTGCACCTGAGTGATGAGGTGGGCCGTGAGTTCTTGTGCCCCGGCGCGGCTCTCTTCCAGTCCTTCTTGTGGTGCGTCGGCGATTTTATTTTTAAACCACATCAAGCGCACGAGACGTGCTAAATGGGAGTGAGCAATCAGGAAACTGGTATGAGGCTGTCGGAGGGCTGTCGAGATAGCGTCAGTGTTCGTGACGTTTAACACACGGTCGTTAAAGGGGTCGCGGGTAATATAACTGGCACTTGGTGCCGGTTTCGATGAACTTGTTTTACTGGATTGTTGAATCGTCCGCTTAGCGATCAATTGACCGTTACGTATGGTGAACAAATCACGTTCATCGTTATCGCGCACATCGTTTTCATAAAAGCAGAGCAGCACGATGTCAGGGTGATACTTCAGTCCTTCTTCCTGTAAATAAAGGAGTTCATCCACCGTGCCCCAACTGGGGACACCGGCGCTGATGACTTCATAATGCTGTGAGCTTGCACCGGATTTTTTGCTATTTAAGCGTGCTTCTAATAGGTTCGTGAAACGCTGCGGCTCCTCAACGCCATAGCCAAAGACAAACGAATCGCCCAAGACGAGAATGCGTGTCGTATGGGGTGGCTTCGCGTAGGGATGTGGCGCATCGCGCAAGCCTTTGTCATTGATGCGAACCTCGACATCATATTCAGCCGAAGTCTGGCGGCACTGGATATTAGGCTTGAGGGCGCGGCGTGCCGTGCGCGCCTGGACTTCTGGTAGACGCTCGGTAACCAGAAATAAATCTGATGCCACCAAGGGCACAGGCATAAAGAGGCGCACCCCAACCTCTAAAACAAGAAGCGTCACCACGATGCTCATTAAAGAGAGCAGAATGTTTTTGCAGAGATCGCGGCGCGTATTAGACTTCATCACAGTCACAGGCAATTATACACAGTGGTAGCACAGTTTTAACCATGCAAGAGCCATTATCGTTTCTACAATTCTCTTCCCTTAATGATGTAACTGGCCTTAAACACGCTATTACCACACGAAACGGTGGAGTTAGCTCCAGCCCTTATCAATCGCTCAATTTAGGTTATCATGTGGATGATAGAGCAGAGTCCGTGACGCACAACCGTACTTTGTTGGCTAATGCTTTGGGTTACGGTGCAACTTCCTTAGTTTGTGCGCAGCAGGTACATGGTGCGCACTCGATTATTGTGAATGACACGCAACGAGGGCGCGGCGCACTGGATTGGCATAGTGCTATACCTCAAACGGATGCACTGATAACGCGGGAGCAACAGCTACCCCTGCTGATCCTGGTCGCCGATTGTGCCCCACTGCTCTTGGCTGATCCTGTCCAGCATGTGCTGGCAGTTGTTCATGCTGGTTGGCGGGGTGCAGTCGCGGGCATTGCTGCTGAAACTGTGCGGCATATGCAGGCAGAATTTCAATCGCATCCTGCCGGCATTCGTGTCGGCATTGGCCCCTGTCTATGTGCCCCTTGTCTTGAAGTCGGCCCCGAAGTCGCGGCAATGGCTAATGCGGCTTGCCCTGCCGCCATTAAGCCTGCCCTTAATCCTGACAAGGCACAACTTGATCTACGCGCTTTACTGGAATACGATCTGAAAAATGCTGGAGTGCCCCCGGAACAGATTGAGGCTATGCCTCATTGCCCACGCTGTCGCCCTGACATTTTCTTCTCCCATCGCGGCCAGCATGGAACCACTGGTCGGTTCGGCCTCGTGGCGTGGTGGGACTAAGATTTGAGATTAGCCACGGAACCACACGGAAGGACACGGAAAAAGAAGAGGGGAAGGGGGAACTATTGAACCCAGAGCGTGAGCGACGAGCTAAAGTAAGAGCCGCTGGGAACTACCAGATAAGCCCGTCGCTCACGCTCCGGGTTCGCTAGTCTTCCCTTACTGGCACCTGTTAGCTTCGTCTAATCTACCCCGCTTCCTCTCTTCTTCCGTGTGGTTCCGTGGCTAAAACTCAATGTTAATCATCCTCAATAGTAAATGCTGTCATGACCGGGCCAGTGGTGGAGCCAGTGATAACGACATTTTTGGTGGTGGCTAGTTCTTCCAGTTTGCGGGCTTTGACATGGCCGTCGCAGTAGAGAACATTGGTGGTATCGAGGTGGCGCTCCACAATGTTTTGCAACTGGCGCGGCGAGGTTGTGGTGATGGTGGGGTTTTTGGTGTAGTCCGTCCAGAAAAAGCCTTGTGAGCCACCGGGATTAGCGGCGCTGGGGCTATTATTGTTGTCCGTTATCCAGACCGTTGTTGAGGGGACGGTAATGATGGATAGGCTTACTAAATACTTAGCAGTAGGTGTGTTGGAAGAGCGTGGTGGCGTCTGGTTATCACCGGGGGAACCATAAGCGCCGTTCAAGCCATAGCTACCATAGTTAATGCCATCCCGATAGTGGTAGGGATTAGGCGCATCGTCACTGGGACAGTTAAAGACCTGCTCGTTCTTAACGTAGGGGAAAGCCGCGTCCATCCACTTATAATTGCTGCCGTTGTCTGAGGGAGCGGTGGAGAGGCCATAGAAAGACTGCGGCATCTTGTCATCTGAGTCCTGGACGTATTGGAGCAATCCCAGGCCGATTTGCTTTAGATTGCTCTGACAACTGGCCCGCCGCGCATTTTCACGCGCCCGTGAAAAAACCGGAAATAAAATCGCTGCCAGAATAGCTATGATAGCAATGACAACCAAAAGCTCAATAAGGGTGAAGCCTGATCGAAAAGCGGGTGGTTTACGTCGGTATATTAGGCGCATTAGCTCTTTTAGAGACAATGCGATGGTGATAGTGGTTCCACCTGAGCCATCGTTAAGCTCTGGATTAGCCTATTTCTTGATTACTTCTTGACTGTCGCTGGTTGACTCGTAGCAGTGGGCTTCGCAGCAGCGGGTGTCGCATCATCTGTCGTAGTGTCAATGGTGGCGGCTTTTCCTATGCGGGCTGCGGCCAACTTCGTAAGGGCCGAATCAAATTCGTCGGAGTCGGCAAAGCTGTTTAAAGCCTTAATGCGCTCTTCTAGGTAGGGGTTTTCGTGGATGGCGGAGCCTAAGCGGTATTGAGTGGAAATCTCCTGGCCTTCCAAGCCAATAAAGCCGCTTTGCTTGATATAGTTGTCCACGTCCTGACTGCTAATTTTAGTCTCCTGCATCAGTGGGTCAGTCGCCGCGTGCAGTTTTAATAGGGCGCTGAGCAACACCTTATAGTTTTTCATTAAGAGCAGCGTCAGGCGGTCGGCGGTCTCGGCGGCGAATTCCTGCCAGTTGGTGCCACGTAGCAGCCAGGCATAAAACATGGCAGGCCAGACCAAAATGCGGAGTGGCGCGGCAGTGTCATTGACAAACTGCAAGAGCGAGAGACGGCGCACATGCCCTTGCCGTGCCTGCACCAGACAGCGCAACACAAGGGTATCCAGTTCCGAATTCTGTAATAAATCCATTGCTCCCTTGGTGATAATAAGAAAGGGAGATTTATTGCTGCCTAAAATGCGTATCTGGGGAATAGTTTCGTCTACGACAAAGGCTTCCGGGGTATCGAGTCCCAGCATCCCACTGGCTTTAGAGAGCAGATTTCTCAGGCGGGGATGATTGCGAGAAGTGACCTCATACTCGGAGCCATGCATCCGCAAGCGGCGCAGCACCATGCGCGGCGCGATAAAGAAATAGATAATGCACGACACCAACCACCAGACGAAGATACCAATGCCAAAGCCCATCGTGTTGGGATTTAAAGAAAGCCCCACAGAAGCCACAATAATGAGCAGGAACCAGATAACGAATGCTTTAGTGCCTTCGCCTTTCTCGCCTTGCACGACGTAGTCGGACAAATCCGGTGGCGGCCCGGACGCTGCCTGTCGTTTGTCTTTGTCGGTGATTTTAACGGTAACAGCCATAATTGGGGTCTTGGGGTTGGGGTTTAGGGTTTAAGAGTCGGACAGGATTTAAAATGAAAAGTAGCGGTTAAAAGAGAACTCAGTCTTAAACCCTGGTTCCAAACCCGATACCCTAAACCCTGAACCCGATACTTAAACCCCAACCCCTGAACCCTGCTCCTCTTTGCGTGTAATCTTAATCTGTTTCAGCCGCCGCCCACGCATGGAGTGGACGGCCAAGGTAGCGTTTGGGACTTCAACGCGATCTCCTGCAATGGGCGCTCTCCCCAATTGTTCTATCATAAAGCCGCCCACTGTATCAAATTCTCCGGTCGGCAAGCTTAGATTCCAGCGTTCTTCTAAGTCATCCGTGTGCAGCAGGGCATCCACTAAAGCGGTATGCTCATCCACAATAACCAGCGGGTCTTCAATTTTGCGGTCATGCTCGTCGGCAATGTCGCCCACGAGTTCTTCCAGAATGTCTTCCACGGTGAGCAACCCGGCGGTGCCGCCGAACTCGTCTATAACGATGCACAGGTGCATCCGTTGCGCTCGCATCATTGCCAGGGCCTCATCTATCTTTTGGGACTCCGGTAGAAAAAGCGGTGGACGCATCAAAGTGCGGGGAGCAAAATCTCTTTCATTGCGATTCAAGCACACTAAGACATCTTTGGCATGGAGGATACCAACGATTTTATCAATACTATCCTCATAGAGCGGAATCCGCGAATAACCGCTTTCCTGGAGGGTATCTAAAATCTGATTCGCTGAACTTTCCACTGGCAAGGCCAGAATGTCAGGACGGGGAATCATCACCTCATGGACGCGCGTATCGCCAAAGGTGAAGATGCTCTCAATTAACTCTTTGCCACTCTCTTCTATGACGCCCGAAGAATGAGCAGATTCCACTAAATCTAAAATTTCAGCCGTATCTTCCTGGTTACGCTCGGCTTCCGCCCCCCGTGTTGAGGTTGCGCTATTGCTTAATAGCCCTACTGAGGTTAGCAGCATTGAGCCTAGTTTCATGAGAAGTGCCACCGGTGGGCGCAAGAGGGCCACAAAGAGCCGCGCTGGCCGCACCCACCATAGCTTTTGCAATGCGCCAGGTTGCGATACGAGAAGCCGAGGCGTAATTTGAAACAGAGCGATGATAGCCAGTGCCGCACCAACACAGATCAATGCCGCTGTGGGCGTTGAATTATAGTGATAGCGTGCCAGCCACACCGTCAGCACCGCTGCGCCTAACAGGGGAGCATTGGCGGCAATGGTGACGGTGGCAATAAATTGTTGTGCATCACTGGATAATTCGCTGGAGAGTTGCTGGGCCGCGTTCGACTCATCCGGCGAAGCCTGGGCACGTAACAAGTGTCGCAAGCGCATCCGGTTCGTAGCCGCCAGTGCCGCCTCTGACGCCGCAAAGAGCGCGATGAGTAGGAGACAGATCAGGAGAGCTATATAACAGGCCGTAAGCATATTTGATAGGGTTATGAAACTGCGTAAGCTAAGTCAGGGATATTGGGCATCTGGTGCCCAACACTCCGGGGTGCGTGAGGCAATAGACACTATTCTGCACCCTCGACAACCTTCTGAAACTGTAATTCTTCAATGCGAGGCCCGTCCATTAACAATACTTCCATTTTTAACCATGCTGGGCTGTCTTTGGCACTGACGATGCTACCCGCGCGGGCATGATCGCCAGGACGGGGCACCCCGTCAAAGAGGTGCAACGCCCAGGCTGCTAATGACTGCGAGGCATCCGCTGTTTCTGTGCCAGCATGAAGCCGCACGGTCTCCTGAAAGCTCTTTTTCCAGAAACGCTCGAAATGGCGCACGGTGACCCAACCTCCACTCACCACGGTGTGGGGTTCATGATGAGACGAATCATCACCTGGGCCGGATTCATGGGTTTGGGGAGATGTTGGGGATGTGGACACAGCAGAATCCGTGGCTGGTTCAGTTACATTAGGATCAGGTGCCGCTGCAACTGGCGTGACAACACGTAATGCAGGTTCTTCTTCGGGGTCATACTCATCTTGTATATCGCCGACTATCTGTTCCAGTAGGTCTTCCAGCGTCACGAGGCCAGCGGTGCCGCCATCGGCGTCTACGACAATAGCCATCAGGGTGCGCTGATGGCGTAATTCTTCCAGAGTGGGTGCAATAAATTTATTTTGGGGCACAAAATAGGCGGGCCGCATAATGTCACGAGCGCAACGCTGTGGTTCCGGCTCCGCTTCGCGCAGGTAAGGAATTAGGTCTTTCGCAGCGACTATACCCACAATTTTGTCCAGTGTCCCCTCATAAACTGGTAAACGCGAATGCCCCCCGTGCATCGCCGTTGCTAATACATCCACCAGGTTCGCCTCCGCAGGCACGCCGCTAATATCAATGCGCGGGGTCATCACTTCGCGCACCTGCTTATCGCGGAAGTCCATCGCGCCTTCCAGCATGGCCCGCTCTTCGCTCTCAATAACGCCTTCTTCCTCGGCAGTGGCTAAGGCGGTGCGCAGTTCACCTTCTGTCACCTGGGGCGTTATACCAGGGCCAGCACCGAGTAGGCGAGCCATACCATGACCTAAACCCCCTAATAATGTCAGGAGAGGAGAAAGCACAGTCATGCAGAGTTCTACGATGCCTGAACCGCGCAGGGCGACTGATTCAGGATTGCGTGCCGCCAATAGCAGGGGCAAGGCTTCGGCCACAAAAAGGACTCCTACCAAAGCGAGAGGCAACACCCACTGGGGCCAGTGAGCCGAGAGGGACTGCCAGGTCAGTAGCACGGTAGCAGCCCACAGAGAAGCAGAAGTCACTGTAATAAAAAGCAGCGTGAGCCGTTTACGATTTTCTAAAACGCGTAGCGTGCGAACTGCTCGTTGCACGACAGCGCGACTGGCTATGGTTGTGCCAGAGGGAGCCATTTCTGTGCTTGGAGCAGGAGTCGTAGCAAGAGCAGCGTCAGATGTGGAGGTGGCTGGTGTGGAAGTGCCAGGCGCGGTGGCAGACGTGGTCGGAGACGCGGCTTGAAGCGCCCGTTCAGTCTCTATCAGGGTGCGTAAACGGGCGCGTGAGACTGCCCCCAGAGCAACTTCTAAGGCGGTAAAGACCGCTTCACACAATGTGCAGATAACTGCGATGGCTATAAGCATAGAATAGCCGGGCAATAGCGCGGCCAGAATGGGAAGTTATAGGGCGCTTATCCCAGAGACGCAACCCTTGGCTTAATCTCCTCAAAGATCGCTTCCTGCCACTTCCACATAACGCGCCGATCAGAAGCCGTCATGTGGTCATAACCCAGTAGATGTAATGCGCCATGCACTCCTAAAAAGGCGACTTCGGTTGCTAAATCATGACGTAACTGTGATGCCTGTCGTTGCGCCGTCTCCAAGGAGATTATAATATCGCCCAGTAAGCGCGAATCCGTGTGACCCCCATCTCCTATAAAATCCGGCCCTTCCATCTGGGCAAACGACAGCACATCGGTCGGGCGATTCTTATGACGGTAATTGCGGTTAAGCGCCGCCATTTCCGCATCGGTGACAAAGGTCACATCAACTTCGTAAGGTAGGTCGTTGGTGTTATGAGTGTTAGCTGAACCGTTCACAGATAGCTGGGGTAAAGCTTTATGCGTTGGGGAATGGGAGTAGCGGTGTGGTGCTTGTTGCAAGCACTCTCGAACCGCTTTACGCACGGCTGCGTTCAGGTGTGCTTTCGGTGATGAACTCCGCTTCGGTGGGTTGGTGGCTCCCGTTGTGGTGGCTGTCCCGGCCATTGGTGTGCTGGCTCCTGAGCCGTCCGTTGGCGTGGCCGTTGGTGGCGTGGCCATTGGTGCTGTGGCCGTTGGCAGAGTGGGTGGTGTGTCCATTGGTATGGTGGTCAGATTCACCATTGCCAATCGCAAAGCCTGTGCCGTTGGTGTCCAGGTTACATTCACCCTGGCTTTGGCTGCTGATTTCTGGGTTGTCCTGGCTGGAGTTGTTGGGAGGGGGAGCGGTTTGGACGGTGCTGTCCGAGGCCGCTTCTGCTGTCCTGTCATAAGCTTCTTTTAATTGCTGTCCAGACCTGCCGTTATAATCCTGTCTGGCATTATTATGTCTCTGACTGGCACCTTCTGCCACTACCGTAGCGTTTGGCTGCCCATTTATGTGTTCCGGCTGAGTGTCAGCTTCAACTTTGAAAGCTGGCTTACCTTTTTGCCCCTGCTTATTTTTATCTCTGCGGCGTGGCTCTGCATCATGATTTTTGCGGCGGCGATCAGAACGTGGCGCTTCCCGCCGATCCTTAAAGCCCGGCTGTCCGGGCTTGTTATTAGAGGCAGCTAAAGTGTCGCGCATCCAGCCACGCTCATCTTCTTTATCTTCCACCCCAAAATCGGTGCCCGGTTCAGGATAAGCAATCCGTTGATGCAATACGCCGCGCAACACATGAATAAAGCTGCTCTCAATAATCCCTAAATCGCGCAGCGTTAGCTCACACTCCGATAACTCGCCCTCTTGCAGACGCTGGTCAATCATAGTTTTAATATGGCTTTCCAGCCGCTCTTGAGTTAGATTAGGTAAGCTGCGGGCCGAAGCTTCAATCGTATCGGCTAAGAGAACAATGGCTGCTTCTTTAGTTTGTGGGCGCGGCCCGGCGTAGCGGAAGGAAGCCTCACTGGGTAAGGAATTGGCAGAAACCGTCGCGTTGGAGGGAGAGCTTACGCCATTATCATCACGGTCACAGTTTTTGGCTCCGCATTGGGCGAGGGCACGTTGATAGAAATAGGAGATTAAAGTTGTGCCATGATGTTGGGCAATAATATCTATCACGGGTTGCGGCACGCGCAGGGCACGCCCTAATTCGATGCCATCTTTGACATGGGCGAGGATAATAAGAGCCGATAATTGCGGCGACAGCTTATCATGGATGTTCTCGCCACTTTGATTTTCCACAAAGCAGTGTGGGCGACGCAGCTTGCCAATATCATGATATAGCCCACTGACACGGCACAAGAGCGGGTCGGCTCCCACCGCTTTAGCGGCGGCTTCACTCAAGGAAGCCACCATCAGGGAGTGTGTGTAAGTCCCCGGCGCTTCGGCCTGCATCCGCCGCATCACCAATTCATCAGGGGCCAACAGTTCGAGCAGGCGCAAGTGAGTCGTAATGCCGAAAGGCCGTTCAAGCGACATGGCCAAGGCCGCTGTGGCTACCACGGAGAAGATTCCTGCCAGGCCACCCCAGAAAGCAATCGAAAGAATTTCATCAGAAGGGGCATCCCGTAACGTGCCCCACGAAGCTGCCAGAATACCATTGGCTAATGCTAGCACGATAGGGGCGCGCACCATCAATTGCCCACGCGAACTAATATCAGCCACACTCAAGACGCCAATCCAGGCGGATAGTGCGGTCACTAAAAACAGACTTATGTCAGCGTGGGCCATCAACGCGCAGAGCGAAGACACTAAGAAACCCACCACAATACCAACCCGTGCATTAAGCAAAATAGTTAGCAACATGGCGGCAGTCGCGGCTAAGGGCACCATCGAAAGATCGGCGTGTGGCACGCGCAGCGATTGGCGGAAGAGAGCTAAAAACGCTACCGGCACCATCGCCGCCAACCAGAGCGCGGCAGGGCGATCTAACAGAGTACGGTGAAAATGCGTGATATAACTGGCGGCGAAAGTAACCAGAGCGAGGCATAAAGCCAGTTTCGCCAGGGCTGTTTTGAAGTCCAGACGGGGCGTGACCAGGCTCATGGCCTGAAGCTGTGCCCATTTCTCGTCCGTGATAACTTCTCCGGCCTTAACAATAGGTGTATCGGCCTTAATGCGCTGATAGAGATCACGCACACTATTTTGGGCCTGTTCACGGTCACGCGCCGTTTTACGTTCATCCACCAAGAGGTTTGGCTCATGGGCGACTTGGTGGGCCAGGGCATTAGCAATGGCGGCATCCTGGGCCGTCAATTTGACCTGCGCATTAAAGCCGACGCCTTTTTGTTGAAGCTCACGCTGAATCTGCTGGTCAATGCGCGCACTGGCCGTAGCCAGATCATCTTTCATGACATCCGAACGCAGTTGTCCACCTTTGTAAACGGCGCGCACGGCGTTGGCGGCAGTGCCCTCGATAAGCTCCCACTTGCTGACTGGCACACGCAAAACCTGGAGAGCTAAATGTACTGGGACGGGCTTCTTAAGCTCAGCATTGAAACGCGCCAGGCGTGCGGCTTCTAACTGCTGCGCTGGTGTTTGAGGAGAAAGCAGGTGTTGATTACGGGTTGGAGCCATTGTCGGAGCTACCGTCATGGTGGTGGCATGACGGGCGGCAGTGACAATGGCATAAAGGTCTTCTAACGCCTGAGATTGGGCGGCGGGATTGGGATTATAAACGGGGGGAACGAGGTTAGCGGCTTCCTCGCGGCGGGCCGCGATTTCGGCAGGGTCGAGCAGGGGAATAACCGCGTCATGCGAGGCAATAATATCGTGCGGAGCAACCTGCCCGCGCTGCAAAACCTCACCCAATAGGGCTGATGGCCAAGTTGTTATCGCCCACAGCAAAACCACGCACAGGGCAAAAAGCAGGGCGTGATGGCGGCCCATTACGGCGGCTAATCGTGCGCCCAGGGGTTCGCGGGGCGGTAAGAGCGGGGCTTGACCAATGTTCTGAAAAGTTGAGAGGTCACCCTCTTCGGCATCGGGAATAGGATGTGTGACAGAGGGTGCCATCGGATTAGTTTCCTCCGCCGCGCCCACATCATTAACTCCCGTTACATCGTTGAGAGCGGCAGCCACCTCTCCACCCTCTTGAGACGGAGCGGTTGGAAATGGTGCATCTAGGTTAGCCGCTTTTAGGTCTGCCATTATGTACTTAGCCTTCGACTTGGCTCGTTATGCTCTGGGCCACGGCTTAAAAACTATTCGTGCTTTCGTTCTTCTCATACGCTTCAATGATGCGCTGCACCAGGTTATGACGCACTACATCGGCCCGCCCCAGCCGCACAAATTGAATGCCGGGCACATTGGTGAGGATGCGGGCCGCCACCCGCAGGCCCGATTCCTGGCCCGCTGGTAAATCAGTTTGAGTCACATCGCCTGTTACCACCATCCGCGAACCAAAGCCCAGGCGGGTCAGAAACATCTTCATCTGCGCGGGGGTGGTGTTTTGCGCCTCGTCCAGAATAACATACGAATCGTTCAAAGTACGCCCGCGCATATACGCCAGAGGAGCGACTTCGATGGTGCGTCGTTCCAGGTAGCCCTGCACTTTTTCCATATCCAGCAGATCATAAAGCGCATCGTAGAGAGGCCGCAGATACGGATCAATCTTAGCTTCAAGATCACCCGGCAAAAAGCCCAGACGCTCGCCAGCTTCCACCGCCGGACGGGTCAAAATAATGCGCGCCACCTGCTTGGCCTTTAAGGCGGCCACGGCTGCGGCGACTGCCAGGTAAGTTTTACCTGTTCCCGCCGGGCCGATGGCAAAGACCAGTTCGTTTTGGCGCAGGGCTTCCACATAAGTTTTCTGGCCTGCCGTGCGTGGCCCAATGGGTTTGCCCCGTTCCGATACCACTAAGGTATCCGTTAGCGGATTAGCGTTAGGCCGCTGGGAATCGCCAGTTTTCGTTTGTTCCACCATATAACGCACATCGGCAGGTTCTAAAGGCCGCCCTCCCTTTAAATTACGCCGGGCTACCTCTAACAGTTGTTCTATCAAATGGGCGGCCCGCCCGGTCGCCTCTGGCTGCCCGCTCACCACTAAGGCCCCATCCCGCACGGCAACTGTCACGGCCAACTCACGTTCGATAAGCCGCCGGGTTTCATCCTGCCGTCCCAGCACTAAGCGAACAGCTTCAACATCGGGCGCGGTAACGGAAATTTCAGCGGCTGAATCCATAATTCATTTGAACCAACTAATAGGGTTGGGCAGTGGGAGGACAAAGGATGCAGGTTTTGGTGCAGTCGGGGCACCTGAGTCAATCTTTGCTAGAATTGGGACGTTTTGATAGACGTTCTTACCGTTTGTTCGCTCCTACCCTGCATAGTATCTAAAATTAGCTTAATAACTGGCGAACGATAGCATTGACCTGTTTACCATCAGCGCGTCCGGCCACACGCGGCATAACGGCTTTCATCAGCCGCCCCATATCCGCAGCCCCTTGCGCGCCGGTCTCTTCCATCGCCTGCTGCACAATGGCCGTAATCTCTGCCTCACTGAGCTGAGCAGGCATGAACTCCTGCAATATCTTTAGTTCGGCCTCTTCTGCGGCGGCCCGATCAGGCCGATTGGCGCGAGTATATTCGGCTATTGCGTCGTGCCGCTTTTTGACTTCCCGTTGAATCACCTGCTGCACTGCCGCCTCTTCCAAGGGCGCACGGGCTGTGCCGCCCGTGCGCGCATTGATTTCCACATTTTTGATGGCAGCCCGCAAACCGGACAACGTATCGCGTCGCAAGGTATCGCCGCTGCGCATCGCCGCTTTCCAACCTTCGTTTATCTGTTCCTGTAATGATGTCATAATGCACCCATTTGATTATAGGCGGCATAGTTTGGGGGAGCAAGGAGGGCAGAGGAAAGGATGAAGGATGAAGGCGGAAGGATGAAGGCGGAAGGATGAAGGATGAAAAGAGGGAAACCAAATTACTGCTCTTTACTGCTCTACCGGGCGGTTATAACTGCACGCTGTAGTAATAATTCGGCCTTGCCTTTCATCCTTCATCCTTCCGCCTTCATCCTTGCCTACCCCGGTGGCCACTGCATCGCTCGTCCGCCTAAAACATGAATATGCAGGTGTTGCACACTTTGACCTGCTTCCGGGCCGATGTTAGTGACCAGACGAAAACCGTTAGGGCAACGCTCCGCGCCTAACCGGGCTGCTACCTGCATAACATGGCCCAGGGTGGCGGCATTGGCTTGGGTCGCATCTTCATAAGGCTGACGCGGAATGACCAGAATATGCACGGGGGCTTGCGGCGAGATATCGTTGAAAGCCAGGCATTGATCGTCTTCATAAACAATATCAGCGGGGATTTCGCGGCGGATGATCTTGCCGAAAATAGTATCTGCCATAGATTTTCTCCTGCTCTGCTAAAGTAGACCCACCGCTAAAGCAGTGGGCTGAACATATCAAGCCCGCTGAAGCAGGCTATGATCCTCGACTGCCACCGGAGCAGCCCCGTTCAGGGGGCTTTTCTAATCAGCCCGCTCCTTCAGGGGCGGGTTAGAAGCCATGTGTTTGACCTAATGCAGAATCGTCACAGTGCCACACGGAGGACTTAATTTCAGTTAAAATTTAACACAGTGCTGGTTATTTGCAGCAACATCGCAGCAATTAACGTCGAGCCTCAAGTCGCCAGCATTCACTTTCCAGCATCGGGCACCTTTAATTATGACTAAGTATGTTTTTGTAACGGGTGGTGTGGTATCCAGCATTGGTAAAGGCATCGCTACCGCCTGCCTTGGCACGCTGCTTAAAGCGCGTGGCTATCAAATATCTATCCAAAAGATTGACCCCTATCTCAATGTGGACGCCGGGACGATGAACCCGCATCAGCATGGCGAGGTGTTCGTCACCGAAGAAGGCTCTGAGACCGACCTTGATTTAGGGCATTACGAGCGTTTTATAGACCAGAACCTGGGCCGCCTTTCTAATATGACAACCGGTGTGGTCTATCGCAGCGTGATCGAGCGCGAACGGCGTGGCGATTACCTGGGCCAAACTGTGCAGGTGATTCCCCACATCACAGACGAAATCAAAGAGCGTATCCGCCAGAACGCCGCTGAAGCTGATGCAGATGTAGCGATTGTTGAAATCGGCGGCACCATTGGCGATATTGAATCATTGCCTTTTACCGAAGCCATTCGCCAGATGAAGATTGATGAGGGCATTGAGAATGTCATGTATGTGCATGTGACGCTCATCCCCTTCGTTGGCCCGCGCAATGAAATGAAGACCAAGCCGACTCAGCACAGCGTGCGCGACCTGCGCAACATCGGCATCACGCCCGATGTGCTGATTTGTCGCACCAAGATGCCGCTCAGTGAGGACATGAAAAAGAAAATCGCCCTCTTCTGCGACATTGCGCCCAATGCTATCGTGGAGGGGCTGGACACCGATACGCTTTATGAGTTGCCCCTCGTCTTTGAAAAGCAGAACTTTGCGCGCCTGGTGACCAAGCGATTAGGGCTGGATGGCAAGGAGCCAGTTCTCGATGAATGGAAGCGCATCGTTCATGCCGTGAAGCATCCCCGTTGCAGGGTGAACGTGGCCATTTGTGGCAAATACATGGAGCATGTGGCGCAGCCGGATACTTATATTTCAGTGGTCGAATCCCTCAAGCACGGTGGCATTGAAAATGAGGCCCATGTCAACATCAAGTGGGTCAACGCCGAAGAAGCAGGCGAGAACATTGAAGAAGAACTCAAGGATGTGGATGCGGTCGTGGTGCCGGGCGGCTTTGGCGTGCGCGGCATTGAGGGCAAAATCGGGGCGATTCGCTATGCCCGCGAAAATGGGGTGCCTTTCCTGGGGCTTTGCCTGGGCTTGCAGTGTGCCGTGATTGAATATGCCCGCGATGTGGCGGGCCTGGAAAATGCCAACTCCACTGAATTTGATGAGACAACGGCGCACCCGGTCATTGCCATGCTCAAAGATCAGCGCCACATTGAGCACAAAGGCGGCACGATGCGCTTAGGGCCATATCCCTGCGTTATCGGCCCTGATACTTTGGCCCGGTCGCTTTATGGACGCGAGACGGTATTTGAGCGCCATCGGCATCGCTATGAAGTCAATCCGCGCTATCATCGCTCGTTGGGTGAAGCGGGTTTAACCTTCAGCGGCACAAGTCCTGACCAGAAACTCGTCGAGATGATAGAGATCACCGACCACCCATATTTCATCGCCAGTCAATTTCACCCCGAATTTAAGTCGCGCCCAACCCGCGCCCATCCGCTCTTCCGGGGTCTCATTAAGGCAGCAGTAGATTATGCGCAGGCGCACCGTGAGCCTCAAAATGGTATCGTCGAAATGCCAGTAGAGACGCGTAATGGTCAGCATTCGCTGGATGAAGCCGAGTTAGACCTGGAAGATGGCGAAGAGCCAGTGACTTTGCCCTTAACCCTGGACGACATCCGCCGCAGCATCGTGCATGACAGCTAGGTAATGACAAAATTGTAAAAGTGAAAGGCATACGAAGCTAATATAGCAGTCGCAGCCGACCCACCGTTGAAGCAGCGGGTCGGCTGCGACTGCTTACAATTTTCCTTTTACCTTCCTCACTTTCCCATGAATCCTTCTCCACGAAGCGTCAGGCAGCGGCAGCGTGCTCGTGCCAAAAGGTATCGCTCACAACAGCCCAGGCGAAAGCTGTTCCGATTATCATTGCCATTACATTTGCGCATGAAAGATTGGCAGCGCAGAGAGCTTTTCCTAGTGGGCGTCCCGGCTGTTGCGCTGTTGCTGCTCTGTGCATTTTCTATTGTTAAAGCGGTCAAGGCTACAGCGGCTCAAGTTCTAGCTCAACCGGAGACGATGGGGCCGCAAGCGGGCCTCATGACAAATATAGCCTTCACTGCTGATGGGAGAACCTTAGCCAGTGCCAGCGCCTTGTCCTCTACCGAGACGGAAGTCGGGTTGTGGGATGTCGCAACGGGTCAACTCAAGCGCACCCTTCAGCGGGCCAAACTGCCAATCAAGGCGATGGCCTTAACGCCCGATGGCAAAACCCTGGCCACGGTGGGCAACAGTGGTCTGTATTTGTGGGATACGCAAACGGGACATCTCGTGCGAGAGGTAGCGCCGCTTGATGCAGAGAGTGTCGCGTTCTCCCCCAACGGACAATGGTTAGCCACATCCAGCAAAGATCAGACCGTGCGCTTATGGAATGCTCAAACCAGAGCCTTGCTGTGGACGCTAGCGCGACGCAGCAATTATTCGTGGGGGTGTTCACTATCTTTTGCGCCTAATAGCAAAACCCTGGCGTGTGTGGGGCAAGTCCGCAATGTGCTGCGCGACAAGGTGCGTGGGCCTGAAATCACTGGTGGCTCCATTGAGGTGCTGGATGTGGCGACCCATCAAGTGCTGCGAACCCTCTGGGGCCAATGGGCCACTGCTGTCGCCTTTGCCCCGGATGGAGCCACCATAGCCACCGTGAGCAAGGCGAATGTTATCCCCGGCGGTTCCAGTAATGGTGGCTCCGTTCGACTCTTCGACATCCACACCGGCAAAATGCAATGGGCTGCCGAATACCAACAAGATGGCCCTTTCAGCGGATTGGCTTTTTCCCCGGACGGCAAACTCTTAGCCAGCGAATGCTCCGACCACCGTGTGCGCTTGTGGGATGCCCACTCTGGTGTCTTACAGCGCACCTTGCGCTGCCTCAAGCCCAATCAAAGTGACAGTTCCCCTGCGACTGCCCCCTTAGCCTTTTCGCCTGATGGACGCTTTATCGCCTGCCGAGGTGAACACGATGTGCGACTATGGGATACAAGCCAGTTGTAGGGAACCAACTTGAAACCCTTTGAACCGGGGCTATAAAAGCCCCGGCAGGAAGGCCGTTGGCCAAGCGTCCGTTGGACGCCACGTAACCCTGTAGGGGCATGATTTATCGTGCCCTGGCCGTGTCCCGTCCGGGAGGACGGTTGGCTTTAGCCTTCCTGCCGGGGCTTTTATAGCCCCGGTTCAAAAGGCTGTCACTTGCTCATAGACTTTAACTGTCTTCTCCACCATCTGCTCCAAGGTAAATTCCTCTTCCACCCTATGCCGCGCGGTGTTGCCAAGCATGGCGCGAACTTCCTTATTCTGGGCCAACTGAGTGAGATTGCTAGCTAAAGCGGCGGGGTGTGCAGGCTTGTAGGTGATGCCGACGCGAGACGGGGCTAAGTCTCGCTGACCTGTGGAATGAATTTGAAACGTGCCACAGGTCAGTAGCTCCTGGACGCCACCGACAGCAGTCGCCACGACGGGGCGGCGGGCGGTCATGGCTTCTAAGATGGAGTAGGGGCAGCCCTCCCAACGAGAGGGTTGGGCTATCACATCACAGAGCGCATAATAAGGTCGCGCCTCGGCCACTTCACCGACCCATTGCACACTTTTACTGATGCAAAGTTGATTCGCCAGGCCGCGCAGTTTCGCTTCATCCTCCCCGCCACCAATCAACATTAGTTGCGCCCCCTGCACCTCTTGCTTAATCTGAGCAAAAGCGTGCAAAAGAGCGACCTGGTTCTTCTGGCGCGTCAGGCGACCAAAGCAGCCGATAGTGAAAGCTGATGGCGAGGGGGTGAGGGGGTGGGGGGGTGAGAGGGTGAGAGTGTCAAAGGTTCGCACATCTATGCCATTGTAAATAACTGTGGCACGGTTAGGTGGACAAAGCTTTGTTGCCTTAAACATATGCCATTCGTGGCGTGCGACAGCGATAAAGTGCGCGGTTAGTGGAGCCAGTAATTTCTCCGCGATGCGAGCGGCCCGGCGTTGGGGACGCGGCAATCCTGTATCAAAGGCAATGCAGTGAGGCGTGTAAACGACTGGTATGGCGTTCCCCCTACCAGGTGTTTGGAGCAGGCGACCGATAAAGCCCGCCTTACTGGAGTGGCAATGGATAAGGTCATAGCGACGAGTCTGGAGATGTGTCCGTAAAGCACGCCAGGCGGCGATGTCCTGGCTGCCACCCCAACCGCGTTGCATCGGCACCTCATAAATACCAACGCCAAGACCCGACAGACAGGCTGCATCCTCAACAAATTGAGGATTGCGCAGGAAAGAACACGCCAAGTCGCAGTGGATGCCGCGTGCTTGTAAGGCGGGCAGCAAATCAAGAATGTGCCGCCGCGTGCCACCTTGCGTCGCTTCTAAAATATGAAGAACTCTCATAGTGGTTTAACCACGAATGGACACGAATAAACACGGATAGAACAGGTCAGGATACGCTTGTAAAGGCAGAAACAATTCTTGAAAATCATAGAGCAAGTGAAACCATTGGGCGGCTTCCCTGGCCCTGGATTGTCTCATCCCTCTTGGTTCATTCGTGTCTATTCGTGGTTCCAAAACTCCTTTGAGTCTTCACGGCTCGCTTTGTTGCTGGTATCCTGCAAAACAGTATGGCAATCTCAACCCGTCCGTCCGCATCTTATTCTTTAACCTTGCGTATTGAGTATCCCAATTCAGTGGGCATGTTGGGTCGTATCACTTCGGTCATTGGCGAGCATGGTGGCGATATTGGCTCGGTGGATATTGTGCAAACCACGCGCTCGACCATCACCCGCGACATCACCTTTTCTACCGCCGATTACGAGCATGGCCAGCGCATCATTGCCGCTGTCCGCACCATTAACGGTGTGGACATTGTGCATGTTAGCGACCGCACGTTTTTGCTGCACTTAGGTGGCAAGATTGAAGTTCACGCCAAGGTGCCCATCAAGAACCGTGATGACCTTTCAATGGTCTACACGCCCGGTGTGGCGCGCATCGCTCAGGTTATTGCCGATGATCCGCGTGATGTCTATAACCTCACCATTAAGAAGAATACGGTGGCGGTCGTCACCAATGGCAGTGCTGTGTTAGGGCTGGGCAATGCCGGGCCACTGGCGGCATTGCCCGTGATGGAAAGCAAAGCCATTCTCTTTAAAGAATTCGCGGGTATTGACGCTTTCCCCATCTGCTTGAACGTGAGCAATGATGATGAATTTGTGGCCGCAGTGAAGGCGATTGCCCCAACTTTTGGCGCGGTGCATCTGGAAGATATTGCCTCCCCCAGTTGCTTTGAAGTGGAGAGTCGTTTGACCAACATGCTGGATATTCCCATCATGCACAATGACCAGCATGGTACCGCCATTGTGGTGTTAGCGGCGCTCATCAATGCCTTGCGCATCACCAATAAAGCCCCCGGAGCCTTGCGTGTGGTGATTAACCGGGCCGAAGCTGCTGGCATCGCTACCGCCCACCTGTTAACCGCTTATGGAGTGCGCGATATTGTGGTCTGCGATAGTCAGGGGGCACTTTCCACCGCTAATCTAGAAGAAAGCAATGCAGTGGTGGCGCAGGTGGCGCGGGAGACCAACCCACGCGGTTTGCAGGGCACGCTTCAAGAAGTCTTAAAAGGGGCGGATGTCTTTATCGGTTTTGGTGGCCGCACCGAGTTAGAACCGGCGCATATCCAGGCCATGAACCCTGATCCCATCGTCTTTGCGATGGCCAATCCTTACCCCGAAATTGAACCAGCCAGTATCGCAGGCATTGCCCGCATCGTGGCGACTGGCAAAAGTGATTTTCCAAACCAGATCAACAACATGATGTGCTTCCCCGGTTTCTTCCGCGGTCTTTTAGATGCCCGTGCCGCCCGCGTCAATGCCGATATGAAACTCGCCGCCGCCCACGCCATTGCGAACCTCATTGGGCGCGATGAGTTACACGAGGATTACTTAATCCCCAGTGTCTTCGACCGCCGCGTCGTTAAAGCCGTCGCCACGGCGGTGGCCACTGCCGCCAACCAAACCGGCGTCGTGCCTCGCGCTGGTAAAGCCTTGCTACGTTAGTTGTATTGAGTTAAATCACAATGACTTAGTGTAGGAGTTTTAAAGAGGGACGTTTGTGTTCTGAATGATTCCACTGACTATGACGAGAATACAGATCGCCCCGCTTCAGCCCCGCTTTAAATAAACTGGGACGCCAACCAGATAAATGAGCCAGAGAAGTAGAATACAGGTTGCGTGCCCAGGAGTAGGGCCAGATATTCCATTCATCCGATGCGGTAAGGCTTGGAGTTGGTGAGGCTGCTTGCACCGTAGGTTGCAGGGTGGTGGGCGCTGTGACGGTTAGAATGTGGGTAGCGTAGTCACTATCGCCATGTGCGGCTAAGCGGGATTGCAAGGCATTGACGGTGGTCGTGAGGCGTTCCGTTTCTTCCCAGAGGGCTTCGATCAGTAAGGCTTGATTATTACGTGCCATAGAGCTTCCTTCCTTGGCCAGCAGTGGCTGGTGCTGGCTCTTAAAGGCTGGATTCATTTAGCTCTAGATAACCCAAAGCAGGTTAAGCCTTTATTAAACCACAGCCGAATAAGAATATTGACGGCCACCTTCGGGCACGATAGTGGCTTTACGACGTACTAAATGAAGCTGATAAAGTTTGGCGATGCGGTTGTTGCAGGCCGTAGCCGAATCTAAATTGAGGGCTTCCACCAAATCGCGCACGGTGACTTGCTGTTTTTCCATCACGGCGGACAAGGTCTCAATCAAGTGTTCCGGCAGACGGCCAATCACACGCCACTTGGGTTTGTCCTGGCCATTGCTGCCACTTGAGCCAGCAGGATTGTCTGCCACAGCCGTCCCCTGGGGTGGAGCATCGTAGGACTCGACCAGCATAGACTGGGGTAGCACTAAGGCTGCTACTTCACGCCGGTTCAAGGCCACTTCAATGTTTTCCATCAAGGCTTCACTCAGCTCGTCATCGCGCACTGCTAACACCAGATAACGGTCGGCATACTCTTTGGCGGCCATGCGCGAATAAAGAGTACCAAAAGCTTCATCGGCGAAGGAATAATCCATCATTTCCACGCCATCAAAATTCACCACTAACACGCCGCCAGGCGGCAAACGCCGCAAAAGCGAATCTAAGGCTTCTTGCACTTTGCGGCCATAAGGTCGCATCGCAAGCTGCGTGCCATATTCTCCCAGCGACTGCATCACGACGTTTTCCATTGATGCGCTCCTTAAGGTTTCTGCGGCCTACCATGTGGCATCACTCGCGTCAGTGAAACGGCCACTCTTTATTTTGTGACTTATGCCTCTCCTTGTCAAGTTACAGCGCAGTGGGTTATGACCTGCCCCTGTAGCGAATGCGGCAAGTTTTCGACAAAGATTGGGCAATTGGGGTTAGGTGGCACTCACTTTGCCCCTGTCAACGCGGGGCACTCAAAGAGTGTGTCTACTGCATTCATCGCTGTGTTAAGCTGAGTCTAAATCCCGCTTTTGACAACATTTTAGGCGTCTTAAGCCAATTCCTGTTTTGAGGAGATGATACTGTGCCACGGTTAGAAGGAGACAAAGGCGATTCAAGCAGGCTTATTATCGGTGTCGTTGCCGCAGTGGTGATATTGGGTGGGCTTTGGTATATGTTCGTCGGTCGCCATAGTACCAGTGCTGCGGAAGATACTGGCCCTATTGCGACTCGGCCCAAGGCACATCCGGGGGCGGCTGCTATTCCGGGTGATGAGGCTCCCGACCCAGCTTCCGCAGCTAACCCGGCGGCGGCTTCCGGCACGGCGGCCACTACCACGGATGGTGGCGGCGCTGGCACAACTAACAGCAGCACGCCGCCTGCGCCTCCGGCTAATACTGGTGCCGCAAGTGTGAGCAGCAGCGAAGGAACTGTTAATAGTGGTGGCCCTGGCACCGGAACGGCAGGTGCTGGCGGCACTACGGCTGGCGGCGCTACAACAGGGACGGGTGGCGTGGGAGCCAATAATGCTGGCCGTGCGAATGGTACTAATACGACGGCTATGGGCGGCGCTACGACTGGAGGCACTGGGGGCACCACTAATCCCGCTAATAGCAACGGCTCCAATGGCGCAACAGTAGGTGGTTCCGGCACCACCGGTGCTGGGTCGGCCAACACCAATCCCGCTAATGGCACAACGAACAAAATGGGGGGTGCAACCGGGGGGTCGGCCAGTTCCGGTGCTATCAGCGGCACCTTCAATAGCGGTGGCATGGCGGGTAACCCCGGCGCGGCTACTGGGGGAACAGGCAGTAACGGTGCTGCTGGTGGAACAAGTGCCGGGGGCACCGGAAACAATGGCGGGACGGGTGCAAATCAAAGCGGGGGCACCGGAAACAACAATAAAGGCGGCGCGAGTGCCGCACATTCTATGCCCATTCACCCAATGGTTAACCCCGGCGGTGGTGGTTAACCGCATTAGCCAAGTGTCCGGTTTGTCAGTCGTGAATTTTAGTGGATGAGTTAAGTGAGATGACGGTGGTTTTAAAGAAACCTGGAATACAATACAAGTTAAAGGTGAGGAGAAGTATCCATGCGTAAAGGTTCGGATATTATTGGCTTAAAGGTAATTAGTGGTGATGTCAATGCTGATGAGAAGGCCAATTTAGGTACAGTCAAAGATTTGATTTTTGATCATGAAACAGATGAGCTATTGGCGCTGCTCATTTCTGAAAAAGATTTATTTGGCCTGATTGACGCGCAAATTGTGCCGTGGCATCAGGTGTTGCACATTGGTGCGGATGCGGTGATGGTGCAAAGCGCGGCTTCTAAAATCCCGGCGCATGATGATGCACGGGTTAAAGCCGTAATGGATCGGGAAACTGTGCTATCCGGCACCAAAATTTACACCACCGATGGCCGCGATCTCGGCACTTTCGCTGATATGTACGTGGACGAGCGTTCAGGCCAGGTGGTGGGCTATGAAGTTTCCGGGGGCTTTGTCTCCGATACGATGAGCGGCAAGCGTTTTATCCAGGCGTCTCAGGATATTAATATCGCCAAAGATGTGGCTCTTGTGCCGCCCTCCGTGGCCGATGACATAGAAGCTCAGAAAGAGCAGCAGCCCGGTGGTTTAAAAGGTGCTACGGCAAACCTTAGTGAGAAAGCGAGTGAGACCTACGCTAACATTGCCAGTGCCTCCATTGATAAACAAAAAGAGTTTGTGGTGGGCAAAACGGCGGGACGCGATGTTTTCTTGCCAGCGGATAAGGCCACGACTACGCCCACACCTATGGCTACGACTACCACCGTTCCGACCAGTGTAGCTGTGGTGGAAAACACAACCCCTGGCAGTAGCGCAATCGTTGAACCAGCATCCGCAAACACCACTGCGATTGTGCCAGTCGAAGACAGTGCTGCCGTTGTAACTCCATCGAGTGAACTGGATAATGGCGAAATTCTGGTGCGCCAGGGCGAAACCATTACCCGCGCCCAGGCTGATCGTGCTGAGTCTGCTGGCATTCTGCATCAATTACTTTTAGCGGTCACTCAGGGCGCGGCCAGTGAGGCTTACGCGGCTGGGGCCGCAAAGGTTGGGGCAACGGGTGCCGGGGCGCAGGAAAGCGCGCGTGAGGCGGCGATTGGTAAACCAGCGGGCCGCGATGTCGTAGCGCCCGATGGCTCTGTCTTAGTGGCTCCCGGCATGATTATTACCCGCGAGATTCTGGATCAGGCGCGGGTTGTAGGCAAAGAAAACGATGTCATCGCGGCGGCTGGTGTTGGCGTGGCTGCGCAACATGCCGAAACGGTCAAGGCCAGTGCTGGTAATCTGTGGGATTCCATCAAGCATAAAGCGGCGGAATTAACGGGCGCGGCCCATGAAAAGAAGGCGGAATACGAAGCGCAGGCCGAGCAAGCGAAAATCAAGAACGCGCTGGGTCGCCCCACAACTCGTGTTATTCTTGACACATCTGATAATGTGATCCTGAACGCTGGTGAACTCATCACCCATGCCGCTGTCGAGCAGGCACGCACCGCGGGCGTGCTGGATATTCTGTTGGATTCCGTTTATGTCGCCGATCCTGAAATTACCCCCGATATGTTGCGGGCTAAAGATCATGGTCGGGCTTCTATCGAGTCAGAATTTGAGGCCCGTGAGGAGCAAGCAGCAGGCGATGGCACGAATCAAACTCCCGCCGCCCCTCCCGCGAATCAGCCTGCTTAACTTTATGAGTCGCTGAATAATAGGGTGCTGCGGAAGCTAAGAGGAGAGGGACGATTGTCCCTCTCCTCTTGTCTGTTGCTGTTATTTCTTTGTTGGGTAGAGACGCGATTAATCGCGTCTCTACGGTGTCGTTATTGAAAATTTAAAATTTAGGCAGGCCAAAGGGCAGTTTGCGCTTCTTCTTTTTCTTAGGCTCTTCCTGCTGACCATTGTTGCCATTGTCCCCGTTATTGCCGTCGTTGCCTTTGTTGCCCTGATCGCCTTCGGCTTTGTTGCCACCGTTGTTGTCGTTGCCACCATTGCCGTTGTTAGCGCCGTTGCCCTGATCGCCACCGCCTTGATTATTTCCCGCCCCATTGTCGCCGCCTGCGCCGTTGTTGCCTGCGCCTTTCTTGGCCTGTTCCATCATGGCTTGCATCATGGCACGGCTCTGGGCATCCTGAAACTCTTTTTCGGAGACTTGTTTGTAATCGGCGGGCACTGCAAAGAGCGAGTCTTCTAGCTTGGCGCGTGAAAGAGAACTCACTTCCTGCACCATTGATGGCTTGTCGGTGTCGCCCATATACATTTTCATCCGCATGATGATGCCACTCATGATCTTGCGGTAAGCGTCCGTATCACCGTGATACTCAAAGCTCATCTTACAGTTACTAGCGCGGACATGGCTCATAACGGCTGGATCAACCTGTGCCACATCACAGTTGAGTTCAGTTGTCAGGTCAGGGCCGACCCAGATTTCTTCTTTGAAACTGGTGTCCCCATTGCCAGCACAGCCTGAGCTTTGCATCCGCATCGTGATCAGGTAATGCTCGGTTTTAACGTCCGCTATAGTCTCTTCACCCAAGTCCTTAACGGAACTCGTCATAATCATCTTGCCAGTGCCCCGTTGACCGCCATTATCTCCAGCAGCGGCTTCGGGGGTGTTCGTGGCTGTAGTACTTGGTTTTTGCTCAAAGGGGGTAACCGTATAAATTTTTAGAGCCGAGTTTAATTTAATGGACTGCTGCTTATCGCAAAGCTTTAGTTCCACTGTGGTCATACTCATGGGGCCAAAACTTGTCGCTGTTTCTGTCCGTTGCGCGCCTTTCATAATGGCGGTGGTTATCACCATCATTGGCTTCGCGGCAGCGTCACCCGTTCCCATGCGCGTTTCTGCCACATACTTAATATCGGCGTGAGCAATACCGGCGCTGGCCGTTAGAAGCCCACCCATCATCCATAATGAACCTGTTGTTAACCACTGCTTAACCATCTGAACTCCTTCATGTCTTGGTGAACTCGTGCGATTATCTTTATTATAACCGCGACAGCAGCACCATGATGCTAAGAAATTGCCACTGGAATGTAAAGTAGCACTGCATCTTTAAGGAGCATCAAAAATCGTTCTGTCCCCGGCAGCCAGGGCCAGACAGAAGTGGCAGGGACGGAGATGCTGTTGGCGAACTTGAGCATAAAGCGGGGTTGCGCCAGGTCGCCGTATAGCGCCATTTCGGTCGTGCATAAGCGGGCAATCCAGTCGCCAATGATAAAATTGCGGATGCCTGGCGGGTAGCAGCATTACGGTTGTGTTGGCATCTAAATGCGGTGGAAGTAGCAAAGGTTCGCTTGTTTCTGCCGCAGCCTGCTCCTGGGACTCCTGGTATTGAGACCGGGGCTGCCCGGCTGCAATGTCCTGACCAGGCAGGAGGATCACCAACCAAACCACGATAAGAAAAGTGCCCAAACTTAAAAGCGCCATTGGACCTCGGTTAATACCGCTCGTTACCGCAGCATTCTGTGCTTCGGTGCGGTCATTACGGGATAAATAGCCACTCTTGTTAATCCTGTTAATCCGTTTCATTACGTGCTTCACCTGTTTGAAATGTCTTGCGTCTGTGGTTTACGCCAGAAGGCGTATAACCTATAAAACAGGTTAGCGGGCGCAGGTTAACACGGAGTTGCCCTTAAATTAAATTTTGGTTTAAGGGAGAAACCAAATGGATTAACAACGGCTTAAGAGAGCGTTAAGAAGACCAATTCACTGATTCTATACACTTGCTATTAGTTTTATTGGCAGCGAAAATAAACCTATTCCCATGACACGCCACCCCAAGCACGATGCCGCCTATCACACCACCTGGCATCCTGAAGCCGAGCAAGCCATTGCGGAACTAAAGCGGGGCAATCTTAACTTTGTAGAGCCGGTTATCAGCTTTCTCGATAAAGACCCCTATACTCATGGTTCAGGCTATTTGAAAGAAAAGGCGTGGCGCTATCTCAAGCGTGTGACGCTGACCAAAAAGGAAGAGGAAAGGCTGCGCCAGATAGCATTGCATTGCGTCAAGACGCGCCTGGGGCGAGAGTTCTTCCCCATGTGTCGCTTTATCTGTGGCATTGCGGATGATAAATTGCGTGCCCAAGTGCAGAAACTCACCGAGTCAGAGGATATAAGCGTCCGGCGGCGAGCGAATCTTTTAGCGGCCTACCTTGAAAGCCTGGCTCATGGTGAGCGTTATCGTAGACAGTCCGAACAAGCCTGGGTAGAGTTTCAGATTTGCAAGAGGACTGTATAGAGGTTCCACCCGAAGCGGATGCTTTGTTCACCGCTGTTGCATTACAATGCCGGAACTTCAATCGTGAAATCTTCGGACATAACCGCTTCGCTGAGATTGCGAGTTTGGATGCGCAGGGTGTGCGGGCCGCACGGCAGACGCAGGCGCGTGAAAAGGGGCGCGGTGGACTCCACCATAAAATCTTCCAGTCGCTCATCGCGTAGAAAACGCACTTCGACCAGCCAGTAGGCAATAGCTCCTGCGGCCTCCTGGAAAGATAAGGCGGTCATGACCTGGCGGGCCGGTTTGCTGAAGGTGGCAATAACGGTTTTGGCATTCACTGGTTGTACCTGGCTCTCACGAGGATCAGGAAAACCCAAGATGGAGCAGGGATGAGATTGACCTGCGGCGGTGCCGTTAGCATAGGGAGTATGAGCCTGACTCAAAGTCTCGTAGATACTGCGCAGATGCTCCTGGGCCACGCGTAACCCCGATTGGATGGAGGCCGCTTCATTGACTTCGAGGGCACGCAGGAGGGTCTCCTGCTCCTGTTGGAGTTGGGTGATGGTAGCGGCGGGTAGAGCCTCAGCGATGTGGGAATGCCGCTGCAAGGCTCCTTTAACCTGGGACAGACGCACTAAAGCCGAACCGGGCGAGACAGGCACAATCAGTTGTTCATCAGTCATCTGCGAGAGGTTTCCTTACCAGAACGAAAGAATAAATTTAAGTTCGTCACAGGGTCATTGATTACGTAGCGACGAAGGAGCGGAGTCGAGAAATCTTGCTGTTGCATGTGAAGTTCGTTTCAAAGATTCCTCGACTCCGCTCCGCTCCGCCCGGAATGACGAACTATTAAGTAGTATGGTGGGCAACTGAGCTTTATTTTAAGGTTGCAATTGATGCTCTTTTATCTTTTTGCTCAAAGCGGCAGGAGTCCAACCAATATCACGGGCGGCAGCGGAGACTTCCCCATTATGGCGTTGCAAAGCAGTGCTGATAAATTCCCGCTCCATTTCTTGCAGCGAACGCGAGGCCGAAGAGCTATCGCCATTAGCCGAGCTATCGTGCCCGTTGTCTACTGACAGTGAACCACCTAAAGTAAGGGCGAAATCTTCTGGGCGCACATTGCCATCCCGACACAAAATGACGGCCCGCTCTACCGCGTTAATCAATTCGCGGATATTGCCCGGCCACGAATAGGCGAGGAGGGCTTTGTGCGCTTCAGCGGAGAAGCCTTTAATGGGCTTGTTGAATTTCTGGCTATAGACGCCGAGGTAATGTTCCGCTAAAGGCAGAATTTCTTCCTTGCGCTCCCGCAGGGGTGGCAGGTGAATCAGAATCACTTGCAGGCGATAATAGAGGTCTTCCCGGAAGGCACCCTCTTTGATGCGCTCCTGCAAACGCTGGTTGGTGGCAGCAATGACCCGCACGTCGGTTTTGACACTGGTGTTGCTCCCCACCCGGCGCACTTCCTGGTCTTGCAGCACGCGCAGTAGTTTGACCTGGGTAGCAGGAGACATTTCGCCGATTTCATCTAAGAAGAGGGTGCCGCCATCGGCTTCTTCAAACAATCCCTTCTTGTTCTGATGCGCCCCGGTAAAGGAGCCTTTGACGTGGCCGAATAATTCGCTTTCTAAAAGGTTTTCGGGCAAAGCACCGCAGTTAATCGGAATGAACGCCGCATCGCTCCGCTTGGAATTTTGGTGGATGGCACGGGCAATCAGTTCCTTGCCAGTGCCCGATTCTCCCTGCACCAGAACGGTGGCATCGGTGGGAGCGACCCGGCTAACCATGTCGAGCACTTGACGCATAGGTTCCGAGGAAGCGACAATGCTCCCGGAATCGAACTTCTGCTCCACGGCGGAACGCAGGCGAGCGACTTCCGATTTCAGCCGTTGGCGCTCCATCGCACTGGAGACGGCCAGGAGCAGCAATTCGCTATCTACAGGCTTAGTCAGATAGTCAATCGCGCCCGCTTTCATGGCTTCCACGGCAGATTCCACACTGCCATAGCCCGTTAAAACAATAACTTCGGTCTGGGGATTATTCGCTTTAGCGGTTTTCAGGATGTCAATGCCGCTGATTTCATCGAGTTTTAGGTCAGTCACGATCACATCAAAGTCGTTTTTGCCGAGCTTTTCGAGGGCGTCGGCCCCCGTAGCGGCTTGCATTAAGGTATGACCAGCCTGCTTGAGCAGGGCTGTCAAGGTCAGCCGCATCGAGCTTTGATCGTCTACCAACAGAATATGAGCCATTCTTTCCTCACTGCCAGGGCCTTCAAGAAAGGCCAATTAAATCGAACCTTCAAGTATCAGTCTAACCATCTATAAAAACGACGCGATTGGGTAATCCATCAAGTCGGATTTTTGCTTAACAATAGGGATGGCGTGGCGGATGCGGAGCCTCGTCTGGAGAGTTGGGTGAATTTCAGCCCAGAATGGGACGCGGGTCAGCCACGCACCTCTATTTTACGTGTTTGAGGGGGGTGTCGGCAACTCAATGCAAACGCGAGCGCCTGAGACACTGCCAGATTTAGGGGACTTAGCGGGGGCAGATTTTGGCCTATCCTCGATATTATGTTTCTGGCCAGAGTTGATATTCTCCAGCCAGATACGTCCGCCAGCGGCTTCGACTACGGCATGGGCGATGGAAAGCCCTAACCCGGTGCCCTGCGATTTTTTGGAGTAGAAGGGTTGAAAGGCACGTTGCAAACTTTCTGTGGAGAAGCCAGGGCCGCTATCTTCGATGCAAAGTACAGCCTTGCCTGCTTCCTGGCGGCTACTCAGGCGCAGGTGGCCTTTTTCTGGCATCGTGTCGGCAGCGTTTTCCAACACCTGACGTAGCACCTGTCCTATTTGCGTCTCATCGGCCCAGACGTTTAAAGCATCGGGCAAGGCATCTTCGATCTTAACGGCAGCGTTCAAGATGCCATCTCTTTGCAAAGAGGCCACCAATGAGCGCGCACTATGGGCAAAATCAAAGGCACTGGGTTGCGGGACAGGCGGCTTGACGTAGCGTGAGAACTCTTCGAGGATGCGCTTCATGCGCAACGCTTCTTTTTTTATGACATCAAGGAGCATCCCCGTCTCTTCGGCGAGACCCGGATCATCGCGCACGAGGCTAATGGCCGTCAGGATCGAAGAAAGAGGGTTGCGAATCTCATGGGCAATGCCACGCGCCAAGGCATGGACATCCGCCAGATGCTCGTTGGACTTAGGCGATTTCCCCGGTTGTCCATTCAGTGTAGCCGTGCCCACCGTTGGGGGAGGGGCAGGGCGCAGGCGCAAACACCAGCCTTCATCTAATTCTACGGTGCGAATCTGGGGTGATTCCCAATCGCAGTTAGGCTCTCCCACTTCGGAAGCCGCTGCATTATGCGACACAACTGCACCCGTCTCGTCGCAAATGCAGGCAGGGACAGGCAAGGCATCCAATAAAGATGTTAATTGGGCAATCGTTAAAGACATAGACCACACTTTATCGCCTGACTTCCGCGTGGCCTGTCTTTACCGTTCGCTAACTATGCTTATTCGTAGCGACGGCGCTGCGCGGCAGGCGGGATTTTCAGAGCTTCACGATACTTCGTGACGGTGCGTCGGGCAATTTCAATGCCTTTCTTCATGAGTTCGTTGCTAATCTGCTCATCGGAGTAGGGTTTACGCGGGTTTTCATGCGCTAAAAGGTCTTTAATAACTTCTTTAATACTCAAGGAAGCATCGAAAAACATTTCGCACGGAATCACTTCGCCTGCCGGAATTAAAGCATATTTTCCTGTCACGGCGCGGCCCACTGTGGACTCATGCAAGCCCAACTGATGCGCCACCGAAAGCCGGGTGAGGGGCTTCAGCGAGTGCGTGCCTTCTTCGAGGAATTTACCCTGTTCGGCAGCCACCGCTTCGATAATCAGCTTGAGCGTTTTGCGGCGCTGGTTGAGGTTGTCAATAAATTCGCGGGCGCGAGTGAGGTATTGCTGGACATGCTCGCGGTCTTTGGACGAGTAGCCAGCCGGGTCACGGCGCATGGCATCCCAGAGTTGGCGATACACGGCGTTGACCCGCAGGCCCAGACTGCGCGATTCATTGACACTGACTTCATACACGCCCTCTTTGCCCTCTACCTTTTTAATCACCACATCGGGCCGGACGCGGCCTTCGCCCAGGGGCGATTGCGACTGCCAGGACGGGCGATATTGGCGACCAGGATACGGTGTCAGGCGGGTGCGGATAAAGTCGGCGGCGGCTTGTACGGCTTCTGCGGAGACATGCAGCTTGCGGGCAATATCTTCATAGGAGTGACGGGCCATCGCTTCCCAGTAATCATCAATAAGTTTAAGCGCCAGGCCAGCGTGCCCCTCATCGCGCTCGCGGGCATCCAGATGCACTAATTGCAGGCGCAAACACTCACGCAGAGAACGTGCCCCGACCCCAACCGGATCAAGTTGTTGCACCTGTTGCAAGACCTCTTCCATCTTGGCTAAGGGCACATCTAACCCTTCCGCCAGGGTTTCCAGGTCGGTGTCCAGATAGCCATCATCGTTAATACAGCCGATAAGCGCATCGCCCAACTCTCGATGTTCATTAGCACAGTTCATGCGCCAGGCCCACCGCAGGTGGTCGCTGAGCGTTTCGGGTGACACCAGACGGGCCATTACATCGTCCTGCTCATCATCTATCGAGTAGGTGGGTTTTTCCATTGGCGCGGCTTCAAGGGCAAGATCAATGGTCTTTTCCCGCTCCGGCACCGCTTCCTCTTCTTCCCGTGTCATCGCATAGCCGCACTCGCGGCATATAGCGGTTAACATGGTTGCGCCACAGGCCGGGCATTGCCGCTCGGCGGTGACTTCCAGGGCGGGATTGTTTTGCAATTCCGATTCAATCGCCTGTTCTAACTCGACTGAGGGTTGCTGTAAAAGTTCGTAAAAGGCGATCATTTTGGGATTGAGCGTCTGCTCCATCCCCGTATTCATACCAAGTGTTTGAGCCATAGGACGGCCTGTCCTCTTTTATTTATTTGAACTACTAAAATTAATTTAAAACTGAGTTTACAGAAGTTTCGCTAGGGAAGTTTTAATTGGACAAAAGTTGCACACTTCCAGAGGTCAAGCACGCGCATAGCCAATTAGATGCCAAAGCCGCTCTGATAGCGGCTCCTATTGCAAAGAGTAGCATAAAACCGAGAGTGGTGAAAAGATAAGAAAAGCCATTTATTACCGCTTTATTACACACATGGCATCCGCTTTGCTATTGGGTTGATTAGGGGAGGGCGGTATCACAAAAACTTATCTCTTACAGTGACAAATCGTACATAAGAACTTCACTGAACCGCCGGATGTAAAATGGCTAATGTGTTATTGGTAGATGATGATGGGAGTGTGCTGTTGACCTTAGCGATTGCATTACGTCGCTATGGACATACTGTGACCGTCGCCTGCGATGGCAACCAGGCTTTGCTGCACCTGAAGCGACACCAGTTTGCCTATCTCGTATCGGATATTCGGATGCCAGGGATGAGCGGTATTGAATTGGCGTCACGGGCACGACGCTTAGCCCATCCGCCTCGTGTCATCCTGACCTCGGCCTACTCGAACGTTCAGCTCCGCGAGGGTATCGTGGATGCTTTTCTCCAAAAGCCGATTGATACCGAACGCCTTAATGCGATTCTTTCAACTGACCCCGATGCTGGCATGAATAATGGCGCGGCGCGGGCGGTGGAGAACCAGACTCAGGCAACTGAAACTGCGGGGCCAGAAGCACGGGTAACACCGCAAGAGAGACGACCCTCAACGGGCCGACCAGGGCCAGCCTTTAGAATCCAGGCTGTTCCCTCTTAAACTGAGGATTTAGCTAAAACGCTCAGAGCTATTAACTTGGCTCTGAGCGTTTTCTTGTGTCACTCCTTGTTAATGATATAGCTTAAGAAGCCTTATAGACCATCTGCTGCAAGGGCGCACGATTTGCGCTAAACTAATTCCGAGTAAATTAGACGGAATTGAAAGTTAATGTAAATCAGAGGAGCCACAAGAGCAAAGACTCCTCTCAAGTTAAAGATTATAGCCCAATATTAGTTGCGTTAAGTGAGAGGGTGTGAGCGATGAGTACAGATACAAATACCATTGAACAGTTAGCGACCCAAGAGTATAAATATGGGTTCTTTACAGATATTGAAGCCGAAACCGTGCCGCGCGGTTTAAATGAAGATATTGTCCGCATGATTTCCGCCAAGAAGAACGAGCCGGAGTTCATGCTGGAATGGCGGCTCAAGGCTTTTCGCCACTGGCAGACATTGGAAGAACCAGCCTGGGCTAATGTTCATTATCCCCAGATTGATTTTGAGAATATCATCTACTATTCGGCTCCCAAGCCCAAAAAGCAACTGAATAGCCTGGATGAGGTTGACCCGGAGCTGCTGGAAACCTTCAATAAGCTGGGTATTTCCCTGGATGAACAGAAGCGGCTCACAGGTGTCGCGGTGGATGCGGTTTTCGACAGCGTTTCCGTGGCGACGACCTTTAAGGATAAGTTAGCCGAACTGGGCATTATCTTTTGCTCGTTTTCCGAAGCCGTGCAGAACCACCCTGACCTCGTGCGCAAGTATATGGGTTCGGTAGTGCCCTACACCGATAACTTTTATGCAGCCTTGAACTCAGCCGTGTTTAGTGATGGCTCGTTTTGCTACATCCCACCGGGCGTGCGTTGTCCAATGGAACTTTCCACCTATTTCCGCATTAATGCGGTGGATACAGGTCAGTTCGAGCGCACTTTGCTGATTGCTGATGAAGGCGGCTATGTGAGCTATCTCGAAGGCTGCACGGCCCCCATGCGTGACACTAATCAACTGCACGCGGCGGTGGTGGAGATTGTGGCTTTAGATAATGCCCAGGTGAAGTATTCAACCGTGCAGAACTGGTATCCCGGCGACAAAGAAGGTAAGGGTGGCATTTATAACTTCGTCACCAAGCGCGGTAAGTGCGCCGGGGTCAACTCCAAGATTTCCTGGACACAGGTTGAAACGGGTTCGGCCATTACCTGGAAGTATCCTGGCGTGATTTTGCAGGGAGATAACTCCATTGGCGAGTTTTATTCGGTGGCCGTGACCAACAACTTCCAGCAAGCCGATACGGGCACTAAGATGATTCACATCGGCAAGAACACGCGCAGCACCATTGTTTCCAAGGGCATTTCGGCGGGACGTGGCCAGAACTCTTATCGCGGCCTGGTGCGGGTGCTGAAAAATGCCGAAGGCGCACGCAACTTCTCGCAGTGCGACTCACTCCTGATTGGCGACCGTTGCGGCGCACACACTTTCCCTTATATCGAAGTGCGCAACCCCTCGGCCCGTGTGGAGCATGAGGCATCCACCTCCAAAGTCGGCGAAGACCAGATTTTCTATTGCAACCAGCGCGGCATCTCGACTGAAGACGCCGTTTCCATGATCGTTAATGGGTTCTGCAAGGAAGTCTTCCGCGAGTTGCCGATGGAATTCGCCGTCGAAGCCCAAAAACTATTAAGCATTAGCCTCGAAGGAAGCGTTGGTTAGGAATTTTGTCCTTTGTCATTGATCATTCGTCCTTGGCGGGATTTGCACAAGCCATAACGATAGAGGATTAGCTATCATTTGCTTGCACAAAGGACGAATGACCAATGACGAAGGACAACTGACAAAGGACAATTAATGTTAGAAATACGCA
Source organism: Abditibacteriaceae bacterium (assembly GCA_019239895.1). Classification (GTDB taxonomy): domain Bacteria; phylum Armatimonadota; class Abditibacteriia; order Abditibacteriales; family Abditibacteriaceae; genus JAFAZH01. Next base: position 54,195 of record JAFAZH010000012.1, read on the forward strand.
ATCTGCACGCTAAGGTTGATAATAACGAGATATTAAAAGGTATTGATCTTCAAGTAAACGCGGGGGAAGTTCACGCCATTATGGGGCCGAATGGCTCTGGCAAAAGCACGTTGGCTCAAGTATTGGCCGGGAATGGCAACTATGAAGTAACGGAAGGTGAGGTCACTTTTCAGGGCCAGGATTTGCTGGCGATGGAAGACCCAGAGCAGCGTGCCCAGGCGGGCATCTTTATGGCGTTTCAGTATCCGGTGGAAATTCCCGGTGTAAATACCCAGGTCTTTCTGCGGGCGGCGCTCAATGCGGTGCGCAAGTCGCGGGATGAAGAAGAACTGGATGCTGCACAGTTTCAGGCATTGTTGCGCCAGAAGATGAAACTGGTCGAGATTGACCCCAGTTTCCGCAATCGCTCGGTGAACGAAGGCTTCTCTGGCGGCGAGAAGAAACGTTTTGAAATCTTCCAGATGGCTCTGTTAGAGCCGAAGTTGGCTATCCTGGATGAGACCGATTCCGGCCTGGATATTGATGCCCTGCGCATCGTGGCTAATGGTGTCAACGCTCTTAAAACGCCGGAGAACGCCACTATTGTGGTGACGCACTATCAGCGATTGCTGGATTACATTGTGCCGGACTATGTGCATGTGCTCTCGAAGGGGCGCATCGTGAAGTCGGGTGGCAAGGAATTGGCGCTGGAACTGGAAGCCAGGGGCTACGATTGGATTAAGGAGTTGGAGGTGCCCGCCGGGGCTGGCGCATAATGAGAACATTAACCAAAACCGCCACCGACGCCAGAGACCGCTATCTGGACGCCTTCCGCACCTTTGAAGCCATGCAGCCGCAGAATGGTGATGGCATTTCATGGCTGCGCGAATTGCGCACCACTGCTAGCCGCCGCTTTGAAGAGTTAGGCTTCCCCACCACCCGTGACGAAGAGTGGAAATACACCGATATTAGCCCCATTGCCAACCTGATAGGTTCCCCTGCGGATGCTGCTCAAGTTCAAGGTTTAAGTGCTAGTGACGTTGAGCCGTTCACTTTGCAGGGCCTAGATGCGTTGCGCTTGGTCTTCGTCAATGGGCACTATGCAGAAGCTCTTTCTTCGGTGGGCACTTTGCCTAAAGGGGTTGTGCTGAGCAGCCTAGCAGCGGCTATCAGGTCGGATTCACCTGTGGTGCGCAGCCATCTGGCGCAGTATGCCAGTTTTGAAAATCACACCTTTGTGGCTCTCAATACGGCCTTCTTCCAGGATGGGGCTTTCCTCTATGTGCCGGATAACACCGTGGTCGAGACGCCGATTCAACTGCTCTTTATCACCACCTCCGGTGAAACGGCGACGATTGCCCATCCGCGCAACTTAATCGTGGCCGGGGCCAATAGTCAGGTAACATTGGTAGAGAGCTATGTGAGCACGGGGCAGGGGACTTACTTCAATAACCCGGTCACCGAAGTCGTCGTGAATAAAAATGCCACCTTTCGCCACCACAAAGTGCAGCTTGAAAGTGAACAAGCCTATCACATCGCTACCATGCAAGTGCAGCAGGCCCGCGATTGCCAGTTTGCTTCGTTAGCGGTTTCGTTCGGTGGGAGTATCGCTCGCTATGATGCCAATGCGGTCATGGCCGATCAGGGCATCGAATGCACGCTGAATGGTGTGTATCTGGTAGCGGGTCAGCAGCATATTGATAATCACACCGTCATGGATCATGCCCAGCCGCACTGCAACAGCCACGAGAATTATGCAGGCATTCTGGATGGGCAGGCACGCGGTGTGTTTAACGGCAAAATCTTCGTGCGCGAAGATGCCCAAAAGACCGATGCCAAGCAGTCGAACCGTAACCTGTTGCTATCGCCTAACGCCGTGATTAACACCAAGCCACAGTTAGAGATTTTTGCGGATGATGTGAAATGCACCCACGGTGCGACGATTGGGCAGTTAGATGAGGATGCCATTTTTTATTTGCGGGCGCGTGGCATTGACAAGGAAGAAGCGCGGGATATGCTGGTTCATGCCTTTGCCAGCGATTTGCTGACTGATATTCAAATTGAGCCGTTACGCCAGCAGCTTGAGCAAGAGTTGCACACGCGCCTTGCCCGCAACCGGCAGATTAGAGAGTGATTATGGTAGCGACACAAGAAGCCGTTTCGAGTGTGGGAGTGTGGGAGGATGGGAGTTTGAAGGATGCGATAACCGACGCGAATACTTCCCCCACCCCCCCATTCTCCCACACTCCCACCCCTTTCGACGTTGAGGCTATCCGCGCCGACTTTCCCATCCTGCGCCAGTTAGCGCGGGATAAGCCACTGGTTTATCTGGATAATGCTGCCACTAGCCAAAAGCCACAGGTGGTGTTAGATCGGCTGCAACAATACTACACAGCAGAGAATGCTAACATCCATCGGGGTGTGCATTATCTCAGCGAGTTGGCAACGCGAGAATATGAAGCCGCGCGCATTAAGATTCAGCATTTTATCAATGCCCGCGATGCCCGCGAAATAATCTTTGTGCGCGGCACCACCGAGGCCATTAATCTTGTGGTGGGTTCTTATGGCCGCAAGAATATCGGGCCGGGGGATGAGATTATCATCTCCGCGATGGAGCATCACTCTGACATCGTGCCGTGGCAGTTGCTCTGCGAGGAAAAAGGCGCGATTCTGCGGGTTATTCCCATCAACGATGCAGGCGAACTGCTGCTCGATGAATATGAGAAGTTGCTGAACGAGCGCACCAAATTTGTTGCGGTGGTGCATATCTCTAATGCCCTGGGCACCATTAACCCCGTGCGCCGCATTATTGAACTGGCACATGGTCGTGGCGTGCCGGTGTTGCTCGACGGGGCGCAGGCAACGCCGCACATGAAAATAGACGTGCAGGAGTTGGATTGCGACTTTTACGCATTCTCTGGGCACAAACTGTTTGGCCCCACCGGAATTGGCGTCCTCTATGGTAAGCAAGAGTTGCTTGAGGCCATGCCGCCTTATCAGGGTGGTGGCGACATGATTAGCTCGGTCACTTTCGAGAAGACGACCTACAACGCCCTACCTTATAAATTCGAGGCAGGCACGCCGCACGTTGCAGGCGTGATTGGCTTGGGTGCCGCCGTGGATTACGTTGAGAAAATCAACTTAGATGTGGCGGGAGCCTATGAAGCGGAGCTATTAAATTACGCGACCGAAGCGGTGGCTGCTATTCCAGGTTTGCGGCTGGTGGGGACAGCCCGTGAAAAGGCCAGCATTTTGTCTTTTGTGATTGAGGGCGCACATCCCAGCGATGTAGGGATGCTGCTCGATACGCAAGGCATTGCCATTCGCGCCGGGCACCACTGCGCACAACCACTGATGGATCGCTTCTGCATTCCAGCCACAGCACGCGCTTCATTTGCTTTCTACAACACCCGTGCCGAAGTAGATGCTTTTATTGCGGGTCTGCATCGCGCCAGGAAGATGTTAGGTTAGAAGGATATGACTGTGGCGGATACTGAACAGAAGACACAGGAAGAACAAGCTGAAGACCTCATCCAGAGTTTTGAATGGCTGGATAGCTTGGAAGAGCAGTATCAATACTTAATTGATCTAGGTCGCAAGCTGCCGCCGATGAATGAGGCGGATAAGGTTGAAGCCAATCGTGTGCATGGCTGCCAGAGTCAGGTTTGGTTAGTGGCGCATCCCCGTCCCGGAACCCTTGATGTGATTGACTTTGAAGCAGACAGTGATGCCCATATCGTGCGTGGCCTCGTGGCGATTTTGAAGAAAATTTATTCTGGCCAGCCCGCTGCTAAAATCTTGTCCTTTGATATTGAAGGCTTTCTCAAGCAGTTAGGCTTAGACCAGCACTTGAGTCTGGGGCGTCGTAACGGTCTGGGTGAAATGGTCAAGCGGATTAAAACCCTGGCCGCGACTCTGGCCCCACAGAATGCTGCGCACTAAATGGTGTGAGTTGTGTCGAAAGGATGGATTATGCCTGATAAACCGAATGTCTTAACCTTAGATCAAGTCATGGAGCCGGTTCTGAATGCTGGCGATGAGCCGACAGCGGGTGCCACTGCATCTGCTGCAAGTGCTGATGCAGGCGGCATTAAAGAACAGATTCTCAAGCAGCAAATTGTTGAGGTGCTATCCACCATCTATGACCCGGAGATTCCGGTGGACATCTATGAACTTGGCCTAATTTATGACATCAATGTGGATGCAGAAGGCAAAGTCCAGATCAGAATGACTCTGACTTCTCCGGCCTGCCCAGTGGCAGGCACGCTGCCCATTGAAGTGGAAAATAAAGTCGCCTCCGTTCCGGGTGTGACCGATGTTAATTTAGAGTTAGTGTGGGACCCGCCGTATAGCATGGAAATGATGTCTGATGCGGCCCGACTTCAACTTGGGCTACTGTAAGCCTCGGCAGTTCCACATTATGGGACGCTAAGCTGTGCTTCGCTATGCTGCGCAACGCCATTTAAACGCTATGCTCAAAATCGCGTCTCAGTTGCGCTATTTATTTGTAGCGAAGCTTTGCGTCCTATAATAAACAATCTGCGCAACATATACTATTGACTTACAGTCTAAAGCGAGTGAACTACCAGGCACGAAACCTAAGAATTGCAGGTTTCGTGCTTTTAATTTAGAGGAATGCTTTGGCTAAAACACCAACTTCTGATCCTACTCTGACCAACGGCACCAACGATGTGTCCTTAGAGCCGGACGTATCTATTCAGCGCGGCGATGGGCCATTAGAAGCTTCCGGGCTGGATGTCGAAACGGCGGATGCCGTGCAAACCCGTGCCACCGGGCGGAGTGTGGCGCGAGCTACGGCGGGCATTGTGCCATTGCACATTTTGCGCTTTGTCATTGGCTTTGTGGCGCAACCACTCATTGCCCACCAGACAGGTTTACGCTGGCAAGCGGACGCCTATGCCGTTTCCACCGATATGATTCAGCGTATCTGGCTGCTCTTTGAAAAGGTGCTCAATCCAGCTTTTTTACCGACCTTCATTGGGGCGCTTAAAGAAGAAGGCGAGGAGCGGGCCTGGCGTTTTACTTCCACCGCTTTCTGGCTTACGGCCATTGCCCTCATCTTTGCCACAGGCTTATTCTGGTGGCAGATGCCTCTTATCGTTCAGATTTACTCCAAGAAGTCCGCCAACGAACAACAGCAGATTGAACTCACCATCAGATTAGGTCGCCTGTTGCTGACGGGCCTGTTCTTTCTGGGTATGTCATCGCTGACTTATACCATTCTCAACGGTTATAAACGTTTCGTAGTCGCGGCTTTAGGCGATGCGCTCTGGAAGATCGGCGTATTGGGTGGGGCTGTTATTGCTTTGCTGTTGCATTTGCGCTCTGACAAGGCGGTGGAAGTCTTTGTCATGGGCTTTATCGCCGGGGCGTTCTTGAAGTTGTTGCCACAGGTTATCGCCATCGGCTCCAAATGGAAATTGCTGCGGCCCCGCATTGAGTGGAACGATCCCTTAACCCGCAAGATGATTTCCCTGGCAATACCGCTTATCGCGGGCATCGTCGTCTCCGAAGCACGCGGTGTCTATTTGCAACGCTTAGCTGATGACCCGAAAGTTGCCGTAGAAGCAGGCCGTGCCGCGCTAAAATGGTCGCGCATTATTGGCGATAACTTAATTGGCATCTTTCCTTATGCTTTGTCTATTGGTATTTTTCCGTACCTATCCGATTTAGCGCGCAACCGTGACCGCCAACCGTTGACTGATACCCTGATGGGCGCATTGCGGATTTGCATCTTCACTTTTGGCCCGATTACAGCCATTCTAATTGCCTTGAAGTATCCGTTGCTGCGGGCAGTGTGGGAGAGTGGCAAAATGACGCAGGCCGACACGGTGCAGATGTCCGGCCCCTTTGTTGGCTTTGCCATTGGCCTGATTGGTTTCGCTTGCGAGATGATGTTGAACCAGACATTCTATGCCATGACCAACGCCTGGATACCGACGGCCTCTGGCATTATCATGACGGGCTTGTGGATCGCTATAGCTACGGTTGGGGTGAACATGGGGTGGGGACTCACCGCTATTGCCGCAGCCGAGTCTATTTCCAAAACGGCGAAGTGCCTGCTGATGTGGTTCTTGCTGCGACCCAAGTTGGGCGATGTCAAAGCCTCGCAAACACTGACGTTTTGCTTTAAAGTCCTTTGTGGCTCTATCTTCGCCGCAGCGGTAGCCTGGGCGGTGGCCCAGGGGATTGCGCCGCAATCTTCCCATGTTGGCCACTTCAAAATTAAGATGCTACTCGCCGTCACCGCTGCCGGTTGTAGTGGTTTAGTTATTTTTATCGCATTAGGGGCCGTAGCCGGGGTTCAAGAAGTGCGTGATTTGCTCAATTTTACCGGCAAATTGAGGCGCAAGTTGGCACAATCTGCGTCCAACTCATCACGCAACCGACCTGCAAGTGAATGGATTGAACTCTAAAGCGAGTTGCATCGCTGTGAAAAATAGAAAATATAGGTCTAGTCTAGCAGCGTGCGGCCTTTGGTTTCGATGACCCAGGGCATGGTCAGAAGTCCGAGGAGTGGCACAACTCCCACCCAGAAAAGGGCTGACATTGCCAGACCCAGCGAGTCTTTGCCATGCGAGGCGATCCATCCTACCAGGAAAGGGCCACCAGCGGCGATAAAGCGACCCACGTTGTAACAGAAACCCGCTCCGGTGCCGCGTAAGCGCGTTGGAAACAATTCCGGCAGATAATAAGTAAAGCTGCCAAACACGCCAAAGACCGTTAAGCCAATTAGAAAGTACATATAAAGGCGTTGGTGTGGTTCCATATTCAGCCCGAAAGTCCCCATCACGGCGGCGGCGGATAGCAAGTAGTAGATAAAGAACATCTTCTTGCGCCCCAGCAGTTTGGCTGCGGGAATAGTGAGCAGGGTGCCGATTAACCCGCCAAGATTGAAGCTATTGGTCGCAATCGTTTTCCAGGCTTCGGCCAGCTTGGACGTTTCCAGTTTGCTCAAGCCATTTGCCGCTGCCTGCGCCTGGGCTAAGCCCGTGGACACGACAGGAATAAAGGCATTGCAACTCCACCAGGTAATAAGTGCTGTGACTGCCATGCAAAAGCCACTGATGGTTAAGGCGCGATATTCCGGGCTGAAGAGTTCCGCAACCAAGGGTGCTTTGGCCTGTGACGCGGCCTCTTTCCATCGCTCCGGTTCTTTGACGAAGATGCGTACCAGAAAAGCCGCAGCCGCCGGAATCAAGCCGCACAAAAAGACATAACGCCATGAAACTTCAGGATGACTGCTGAAGTTGGCCGTGATGATTTTATTGAGGAAGGTAGCGAGAAACAATCCAATGGGCGCGGAGGTATACAGCAATGCGCCTGCTTCAATACGTCGCTTTTCGGGCACGACTTCTGCCACCATCGCAGCCCCAGCAGCCCATTCGCCGCCAATGCCTAGTGCGGCGATGCAACGAAACAGGATTAACATCCCAAGGTTAGGCGTGAAGGCACAGGCGGCAGTGCCAATGGAATAGAGCGCCATTGTCAGCAAGAGAGTTTTGGTGCGACCAATGCGGTCGGTCACCTTGCCAAAGAAAATGCCACCACATGCCCAACCAATCAGCAAAATAGAAGTCAAGATACCTGTCCATTGCAGGGTGGCAGCTTTAGCCGGGGCTGTTCCAATGGGAATCCCTAAGAGTGTCGGCACACAGTTAGGGGCGACATAGTTAAAGAGCAGGCCATCGAAGACATCGAATCCCCAACCCAGCCAGGCGGCAAAGAGCACTGTCCATTGATAGGCATTCATGTCGAGCAGCGTGCGTCCCGCCGTAGAAGGCGTGGGACGAGAAGTTGTTTCCATAGGCGTTATTGACCTTCAGAATAGGCTTGGCGTTGAGACAAAATTATAGCACAGGAACCTAAGTCTCCGGCGCAAAGCCGAAGAAGACTCGCTTGTTGCCACACAGTGGGCAGCTTAACTCATCACGGTAAAGGGGGCAGGAGCATTGGGTGCAACGCCGCGCGTGCGTAGTAGCATCACGCCGTGTTTTGAGGTCGAGCAATGCGCCATCATTGACATGGCCTGGATTATGGGAAGGCTGGGTTGCCGGAGCCGTGGCTTTTCTATCGGGTGCATCTATATAGCATGTATAGTGGCTAAAGGCGCGCACTCTTTGTGCTAAAGCTCGTCGTTGGCGGCGACTTAATGATGTCACGATGGTTACTGCGCTTTCTGCTGAGATTGGAGCTGCGATTAACAGCAATGAGATGTTAAAAGCATCCTTTAAATCAAGACGCTGTGATGTCTGGTGCGTGCCGTGTATCCAGAGCAGAAACAGATCAACCCGCCACGCCGCAGCACTTAATAATTATGCAGGAGAGCCTCAAACAGCGATTGTGTTTGTTACACTGAGGGCGAGGTTTACTCATGTCTGCTAACCCAACTACTAACTCACCTACGACTTCAAATTCATTTATCCCCCTGCGTGCCCAAACCCCTGAAGGGATGCACGCCCATATTGATCATGAGCGTTTGATGGATTGCATCCATTGCGGTTTGTGTTTGTCACAGTGTCCAACCTATGCGGAAGAAGGTTTGGAGGCTGATTCGCCGCGTGGCCGCATCTACATTATGCGCGCTTTAGCCGAAGGTCGTAGCGAGCCAACACCGCCCCTGGTGGAACATCTCGATCTCTGTTTAGGCTGCCGCGCCTGTGAAACAGCTTGCCCTTCGGGGGTGCAGTATGGGCACCTTATCGAAGGCACCCGCGCCTACTTACGCGAAAACTATAAGCGTCCGTGGAAAGAGCGCATCATCGGCAAGCTCATTGAAAGCACCTTCCCTTATCCTGAACGTTTAGAAGCTGCCTTATTACCCATTCGTGTATTGCGCCGCACGGGAGTGCTACCCCTGCTGCACCGTATCGGATTTATGAAAGCATTGGGCAAGTTGGGCGAGATGGAAATGCTATTGCCGCCTTTGCCACCCATGCACAAGCGCATCAACTTCCCGGAGCAGTGGCAAGCCCGTGGCCAGGCGCAGGCGAATGTGGGCATAATTACGGGCTGTGTCATGCAAGTGATGCAAAGCCAGGTCAACGAAGCCACGGCGCGAGTCTTAACCAAAGCTGGCTGTAATGTCGCAGTGCCAAAAACGCAGGGCTGCTGTGGTGCCCTCCACGCCCACAGTGGTGGAATGCACGAAGCCAAAGAGTTAGCGAAAAAGAACATAGAAGTCTTTGAAGCATGGCAGCAAGAGCATGGCGAACTGGATGCCATCATCATTAACGCCGCAGGCTGCGGCGCGGCTCTCAAGGAGTATGCGGGTTGGTTCAAAGACAACCCGGAATGGGCGGAACGGGCGCGCACTTATAGCGATAAGGTCAAAGATGTCTCGGAGTTCCTGGCGCAGCCCCAATTCAAAGACCGGCTAACCGCGCTCATGCCCTCTAATCCGCAATCCGCAATCCGCAATCCGCAATTAAATGATGTGCCGCGTGAAGTGATTCCCAACACCACTGGCAGCAGCACTTTGCAAGCTCTTAATGGTGAAGTGCAAGAGCGGGATGATAACCAACAGGAAGCACTTAATCCTGATGATGCACTGAACGTGGATACTTCTCTTAATGGCCGTCGTCCTCATGATCCGTATACGCCACCAGCAGCGGATGCAAAGGCACCATCTCGCTCAGTTCGTGGGAGTCGGAGGCTTGGTAAAGCGCAGCGTGCCACTTATCATGATGCCTGTCACCTGGCGCATGGCCAGAGTGTGCGCTCACAGCCCCGCGAACTATTGGACACTGTCCCCAATGTTGATATGGTGCCGCTGGGTGAAAGTGAAATGTGTTGCGGCTCAGCGGGCATTTACAACATCACACAACCGGAGATGGCGATGCAACTTTTGCAACGCAAAATGGAACATATCAAGAAGACTGGTGCCACCATCGTGGTCACGGGCAACCCCGGCTGCATGATGCAGATAATGCTGGGTGCCCGCAAATTCGATGTGCCTATTAAAGTCTGCCACCCCATTGAATTGTTAGATGCTGCCACGAAATAAAGCTGAGTGGTGGAGTGGTAGGGGAGTGAATGGTAGAGTGGTGAGTAAGAGGGTCTTTCTCATTCCTACTCACCACTCTACCATTCACTCCTTACCTACGAGCAAGCTGATAGAAATAGGGCAATAATGAGCCATTTTAGAAGCCTATAAACACTTTAAAAACCTTTTCCAAATCTAAATGGAAAAGGGAGTTAAAAAAATTTTCCAAATTAATGTTGCATTTGTTGCATTGACAACAGTTAATGCGTTACAATAGAGGCAATTGCGACAAGCCATTTTAGGAAATCTTTTATCCTGCTAAATGGTAATAATCGCAAAACATTAGGAGGCAGAAGAATGGCCACACCAAAGAAGTCCGCCGCAAAGCCCGCAGCTAAACCAGTTGCAAAAGCAGCACCGAAGGCGACCACCAAGGCCGCCGCTCCTAAGACCGCCAGTAAGTCCTCTGGCGCGTCCAAATCGTCGGGAGGCAGCAAAGCCGCAGCCAGCAAGTCGTCCGGTGGTTCCAAAGCCACGGCGACCAAGTCCTCTGGTGGTAGCAAGGCCACCGCGTCGAAGTCTGCTGGAGCCAGTAAGTCCTCTGGCGGCAGCAAGTCTGGTGCGTCCAAGTCATCGGGAGGCAGCAAGGCCGCAGCCAGCAAGTCCTCTGGCGGCAGCAAGGCCGGAGCCAGCAAGTCTGGAGCATCCAAGTCTTCTGGGGGCAGCAAGTCGTCCGGTGGTAGTAAATCCGGCGGCAGCAAATCCGGCGGGGCCAAGAAGGGCAGCAAGTAGTCAATCTGCCGTTCTTGTCTTAAAGTAATTACTTTAACCGCGAATTGCGGCGAGTGCTTTTGTGATACAGGAGCCTCGTAGCGTTTGCGGTTTTTTGTTTTAGTAATGAGGTGGCTTCTGCTGTACAGAGCGTGCCTGTTGCTGTGTCCAGTAGGTTTAGGTGGGTGCAGGCTTGGTGCTGTTGCGGTTAAATAACGAGCGTAAGATCACGGTAAAGCTAAGGAGCGGTTATGGCGAGAACAACGACCGATGAGCAAAAGGGCGTATTTTATGATTGTGGAAAATGTCCCGCCTTTTGTTGCTCCGTTTATGAGCGCGTGGCTGTCACCAAAAAAGACCTGCAACGCCTGGCTAAATATTTTAAAGTTACGGTGGAAGAAGCCGGAAAACGGTTTACCCGGATGAATGGTGAGGAGCGTGTATTGCGGCGGGCTAAAGACCCGCTTCTGGGGGAAGCCTGCCACTTTTTAGATCGCAAGACGCGCGGTTGCACCATCTATCATGCGCGCCCGGATGTCTGTCGCACCTATCCCGCCCGCTCCCGTTGCGCTTATTATGATCTCCTGCAATTTGAACGGGAACAACAGTCTGATCAGCCAAATGTTATTCCCCTGGTGACGCTGACTTTCCCAGAGGTCAAAATTCCTGATGAAGAATAAGTCCGCCATTGCGGTTACTACCATTGTATTGGTAGCCGTAACAGTGCGCTTCGTGTGGTTACTCCTGGTGGTTAATCGGCAGTGGAGTGATGTCCAATATTATGACGAAGCCGCTTGCCATCTGGCGCATCATTTAGAATTGCGCTATATTGATCCAACTATTCCAGCCCTTCACTATCGTGCCTGGTTTCCTCCCGGCTGGCCCTTCTTTTTAGCCTTCTTTCATTTTCTGTTTGGCGATAGCCCCTGGATTGTTAAAATCGTTAATCTGGTTTTGTCGGCCTTGATTGTCTGGTTGATAATTCAGATTGGCACCCGCATTTTTAGTCAGCGCGTTGGCCTTATTGGTGGTCTGCTTTGGGCATTGCTGCCCGGTCAGATTGTCTATGTGAGCCTGTCCCAATACGAAGTTTTCCTGACCGCGTTAATAGTAGGCATAGTTTATCTTCTTGTAATGGACGACTGGGCAACAGTAACATGGCAAAGTCCTCGTCTCCATGTGCTGGGTGTCGCTTTGGCATGGGCTACTATGACTCGCCCTCTATTGGTCTTCTTCCCTTTAGCTCTTGCTCCTTATCTAATTCAAATGAGTGGTAGACGACGCGGGTGGTTGTGGACAGGAATCCTCTCTGTGTATATCGGCGTCGCTTGCCTCGGTTGGGGTCTGCGGAATATTGCAGTGTTAGGTGAACCGGTGATTTTCTCCACCAATGGAGGTTATAACCTCTGGCATGGCAATAACCCGAACGCAACAGGAGGAGCTTTTTCCCCACCCCACAGTACTGACCCCGGCCTTAATCCTGATGCTCTGGGCACTAATGAATTGGTGCTGAATCGAGAATGCTATCGCTATGCGATGGCATATATACGAGCTAATCCTCGCCGCTTTATAGCCATGATGCCGCGTCGCCTACTGCACCTTTATAACACTGATACGACTGGACTTTACCTGTCATTTTTATACAGCCCTCTAGAACATCCCACGCTTTTAGAGCCGTTGCGCCACGAGTCTCATTTTGCAGAAACACTAACGGTTCGCACTTACCTCTTCGCCATGCTGTTTGTCCTCATTGGTTTGTGTACCGCTAACTGGCGCGTTCCTCATATTCGCTTGCTGGGCTATATTTTTCTGTATTGGCATTTCTGGGTGCTCATCACCTTTGGTCAAGACCGTTACCGTGTCCCCATTATGCCGCTTTATTGTTTATTTGCCGGTCATGCTGTGCAACAACTCATTTTGGTGATAGCCGCTAGGACGTCTGCTTTTAGCCGCAAGGCTACTGCTCCGAGCGCCGCATAACACCTTTAATCATGGCGGCATTTTTGCAGTCCTGGTATGGATAAGAAGCTTACAAGTTAGGTAGGGGAGATATGGAAACTTTACTGGAACTAATGGGCCAACCAGCCCCTAACTTTTCGTTGACTGACCTCAACGGCAATGCCGTATCGCTTGCGCAGTGGCGGGGTAAGCCGGTGCTGCTCAATTTCTTTAAAAGCACCTGTCCCTGGAACCAGGCGGAGATGCCCAAACTGGGTGAAGTCTATCGCCGCCATGCCGATCTTGAGGTGCAAGTGTTTGGCGTGGTAGTTGGCAAAGATGATGAGACCAGTGCCGCCCGCTTTGCGGCTGAAAAGGGTCTGGATTTTCCCTTAGCGGTGGATACTCAGAAAACAGTCCGCGAGCTTTATCCTTTGCGACGCGTGCCGACTCTCGTGTTGATTGATGCAGCCGGTAATATTCAGCGCGTTTATGAGGGTGCTTCGGAGCAGCTTGCCGGAATTGTGGAGCAGACCCTATTAGCTGCCGCGCGAGGCGATCAGCCGCCGGATTATTATCTGGTCGGCAGTGGCTGAGGGCCAAACTAAGACTCAGGTTGAGTAAGTTTTGAATGAACCACAGAGACACAGAGGCACAGAGAAAAGTTAGAAAATAGAAAATGGAGCATTGAGGATCGTCCTACCTGTTACTATTCTCGATCTTCTATTCTCTATCCTCAATTCCTCTCTGTGCCTCTGTGTCTCTGTGGTTATTTAGTCGCAATATCACTCCGGTTCGGCACTACCTTCTAAAATCAGGCCACGAGTGGCAGGAAACTTCTCATACCACAGCGAGAGGGCATCATGCAGGTGTTTAGCATAACGAAAATGCGCGCCGGTGCCAGTTCTTAATTCCGCTTCATAAATAAACTTGTCGGCAGTGGTGACGTGCTCAAAGGCGTATTGAGTGCCAAGCAGTGTCCAGTAAACGTAACTGTAATCGCCTTCTATTAAATGCTCGTGAGCGGTGACGGAGATTCTTTTTCCAGTCAGGGACAAGGTAGCAAGATAATCAGGAAGATGCGTCGTCATAGAGTTCATTAAGTCCTGTGGAACTTGGTCTAAGGCGGAATAGAATCCTACAGGAATAAAAGGGCAATGCTTGGTGCCAGTACGGTGGCGGTTGAGGTCACGGATTTCGGCAAAGGCCACGGCCTCCCATCCAAAGCGCACGGCGGTGCGTTTTAAACTTTCCCCGATCCAGGCATAGCGGTTGTCGTGAAAGATGAGGTCGTGCGCCAGGGCTTCCTCCTTAATCCCGGCTGGCAGCATCACCTGAAGCTGTGGGGTGGGTGGGCACTCATAAGGCGATGCATTCTCTTGCAGATAGGTGAAGGTGCCACGCCTGGCAGTTTGCCGAAGCGCCTCTAAGTCGGCTTCAATTCCATTTTGCATCGAATCTTTGGCCGTTGCGTGCTTCAACATGCGTGGTGCGCAGAGTTCCAATTCATGGCGCAATGCTTCGCCTAATGTCTTAGCTTCGGATAGGGGGTGTGATAGTAGGTGTTGGCAAAGTTGCACCCAGGCGCGAGCCGACATAATTAACATCATGTTGGTCGCCACTGCCACTGGTAGAAAGTTGCGGGCACGGTCGAAGCCATAATTGCGCTGCATCCGTGCCACCTGTCTGGCGGCTTTTTCTGAAGGATCATCTAATAAGCTGCGCGGGATGCGGGCGACTTCCGGGTGCTGTGCCGCAATCGCTTCCCAATACTCCAACGCGTGACTATAAGCCGCAAAGCACTCTTGCATCAGACGATGCCATTCCGCCTGCGCATTCTCGGCAATACCCAACTGTGTAGGAGCAATGAGGGACTCTGGCGAAAGTTTGATATAGCGCGTAGACGATTCCTGGCCGCCTGCTGTGGGGCACAGTGTCCACACATGATAGGCCAGCCACATCGAGATGCCATCAATGAACATCGCCACGGGTGCCATATCCGCAATGGACTGATGGCCATAGTCAATCATGCGAAAGATGGAGTCTACCGATTTATCTAAATTGTTTGGGTCAATCTTGGCCAGAATAGATTCCAAACCTTCATTATTGCGAGAATATCGCGCACCGCTGGCCGCTAAAAGCTCTGGTGTAAGGGCGGGGCGTCCGGCGGCAGTGGAGGCTTCGGTAGGGCAGAGGGCAACTTGAGTGACTTTCATAATGGTTTGATGAGTGCCGATGGAGTGGTTAGAACGCCAGGCTTGTGTTGTAATTGGGATTTAGCATTTCAGAATTTTATTGATGTCCTTATTTTACATTTTTAACCACGAATGAAGATAGAGGATGGAGAATTGAGGATAGAAGATCGAAACAGCGATAGCTTGGCATAACGATCCTCTATCCTCAATTCTCTATCCTCGTTCACGGTTCCCCACTCCTAATGCAATTGTTACAAATCGCCTGGACAGTTATCACGCCGATATTTCTCTTGATTGGCCTGGGCTTTCTTTTACAGCGACGTATCGGGTTCGATATTCAATCCTTGGTGCGTTTGAACTTCTGGATTTTTGTGCCTGCCCTTTTGTTTGCACAAATTTTGGATTCGCACCTGTCGGGCGCTGATTTACTCAGCATCGTTGTACACTTCGCCATTCTATTTGCCTTGATGTTTGCCATCACCTGGTATGGTGCCAAGCTCATTGGAGCCGGAGACCGCTTGCAGCGGGCCATGACCGCTTCCGTCCTATTTTATAACTCTGGCAATTATGGCCTTCCCGTGGCAAAGCTGGCCTTTAGTGGTGATGCTTCGGTGCAGGCTATTATTATCATGCTCCAGAATGTCACGAACTTTACCATTGGCCTCGCTTTGCACGCGGGCGGGCGAGAGGGCGGTAACTGGCGTCAAACGCTGCGTGCCGTTTTCAGGTTGCCAATGGTGTACACCCTGATTGCGGCCTGGTTGTGGCGTGCCTCTCATTGGCCTTTGCCAGTGCCTCTTGATACGGCACTGCATGAACTGGTGCAGGGATTAGTGCCCATTGCCCTGGTGACACTCGGCGCACAGATGGCAACTTTAAAGTCGCATCGCTTTAGCCGCGAGATGGCTCTGGCCCTCAGCTTGCGCCTTGGCTTGGGGCCGCTCATGGGCTACCTGATTGTGCTGGCGCTCCATAACGCGCTGCACATTCATGGCTTGCTGGCTCAAGAACTTATTGTCTCAACAAGCTTCCCCACCGCAGTCAATTCAGCTCTGTTGGCAATGGAATACCAAAACGAGCCGGATTACGCGGCGGCTATTGTCTTTTATTCCACTTTGTTTTCAGCCGTGACAGTATCGGTGGTCATCTATCTGGTCAGACAAGTGGCTCTATAAGAGGGCTAAATTATAGCAGCAGTAGGAGGTGTTATGACTCCTCAAGAATCGGTTCAAGATACCAAAAACCTCCCACCCGCTTTAAGTAAATTGGTAGCAGGTTACTCCTGGCAGCCCGTGACGGGTGGTCGTTCGGGAACAACGGTTTTTAAGCTGCAAAAATCAGATAGCACCGACCTTTATCTTAAAATGAATCCCTGCCCGGAAAACGCCGCTTTATTTGAAGAAAAGCTGCGCCTGGACTGGATCGGAAATCGTCTACCGGTGCCCTCAGTGCGTTTCTTCGGTGAAGATGAAGCACGGGAATATCTTTTGCTCTCGGCTGTGCCCGGTGTAGATGCCACAGATTCGTCTCTGCAAGGGCAGATGGAGCAAGTCGTTGGTGTTTTAGCCGCAGGGTTGCGTCAGATTCATGCTCTGCCCATTCAGAATTGTCCCTTTGACCAGCGATTAGAACATCGCCTGGAAGCAGCCCGCACCCGCTTATTAAATGGTGAAGTGGACGAAAGTGAGTTTGAAGGCGAAAACCGAAGTCGAGATGCCGCCCAGCTTTATAACGAACTGCTTTCCACTGCGCCGGAAAGCGAAGACTTGGTTTTTACTCATGGCGATTTTTGTCTGCCCAATATTATCATTCATCGGGGAGCCATTAGCGGCTTTATAGATTGGGGCAGTGCCGGGATCGCCGATAAATATCAAGACCTTGCTTTAGCGGTTAGAAGTTTAAGGCACAATTTTGGCGCAGCATGGGGGCCAGTGTTCTTGCGAGAATACGGTTTAGACAAGCCAGACCGTTTTAAGATCGAGTTTTATACTCTGTTAGATGAGTTCTTTTGACCCATCAAATTATTAGCTGATATAGGGTCTTCGACCTCGCTTTAACCTGCTTGTGCATCCTTTCACAAACTGGTAGGATAAATTTTGAGGCCAACTAAAAGCAGCACCAAAAGCAAAGTGAAAGTAGATTAACTCATGGTTAGCGATTCCATAACCGGCCCCAATCCGACAATGGCGACGGTGCCCATTGAGAGCAGTGGCGCATCGCACTATGCCGTTGCTCCTATTGCGGAGCGTTCTGTCGAGAAGTTACAGGCGCAGTTCCCCGACACCTTTTTTGAAGTGCGTCGCTTCCGTGATGAAGTTACGGTGTATGTGCCCCGCGAGCAGATTGTCACGGTAGCTACATTTTTACGCGATGATGAAGAGTTGCGCTACAACTACCTGAGCGACCTGACGGGCAATGACTGGCCGGATCGTGACCCGCGCTTTGAGGTCATCTATCATTTGTATTCCATCAAAACCTTTGGCCGTCTGCGCCTCAAAGTGCGCGTGTCAGAGGACGATTGCACCTGCCCCACCGTGACTGGCGTGTGGACGACCGCCAACTGGCATGAGCGTGAAGTCTTCGATATGTTTGGCATCATATTCGAGGGCCATCCCGATTTGCGGCGCATCTTGCTGCCCGATGAGTGGGTAGGGCATCCACTGCGCCAGGATTATGAAATTGGTTGGGAAGAACCGGAATTCACCGTCCGCAAAGTTCATCGTAACTATGCCAAGGGCTAAAACAAAATAAACCACAGAGGCACAGAGATTTTAGAGAATTAGGACTGCAATATTATAAAGACAACAGTTTTAGATGTAACTCAGCAACCATTAAATTTGTTCTCTTTTCTTAAGTCTTCTCTGTGCCTCTGTGGTGAATCAAAGATAAACGATTATGGCGAGAGCAACACGCACCGATAAAACGCAGCCAGACCCCACCAAGGTCTTCGATAACGTGCGCAGTGATACTGCGCCTTATGCGGCGATGCTGGGGGGCGTATCTGAACAGGCGCAGGCGGGCGCGGCAGGTTGGCAGTTTGAGATGCAGAAGATTGATCCGCATCCTGAAGCCCCTGATGGCTCGGAGCGGATGATTATCAACATGGGGCCGCAGCACCCCTCCACGCATGGAGTGCTGCGCCTGGTGTTGGAACTGGATGGCGAAACGGTGGTTAAGGTGGAGCCAGTCATTGGCTATCTCCATACGGGTATGGAGAAGACAATGCAAAGCAAGATGTACCAGCAATCCATCGTTGTGACCGACCGCTTCGATTACACCAACTCCATCGGCAATAACCTGGTCTATTGCCTGGCGGTTGAAAAGCTGTTGGGGGCCGAGATTCCACCCCGTGCTCAGGCGTTGCGCGTTATCGTGGCCGAGTTAAGTCGTCTCTCCGCGCACCTTGTCTGGTTGGGCACACACGCGCTCGACTTGGGGGCGATGACGGTCTACTTCTACTGTTTCCGCGAACGCGAGATGATTCTCGATATGTTCGACATGATCTGCGGCGCTCGCCTGACCGCTTCTTATATGCGGATTGGTGGCGTCGTGGCCGATGCGCCGCCGGAGTTTTTTAAAGCTCTGGATGACTTCTTGAAGATTATGGATGATCGTATCAACGAATACGATTATCTGCTGACGCAAAATGAAATCTTTACCCGTCGCACCAAGGGTATTGGTGAGTTGACCCAGGAACAGATTATTGACTTGGGCGCGAGTGGCCCCATCATGCGCGCGGCGGGCATCGAATGGGATATTCGCAAGGCGAACCCTTATTCTGGTTACGAGAACTATGAGTTTGAGATACCCATTGGTGCCAATGGCGATGTGTATGACCGTTACCTGGTGCGGATGGAAGAGATGCACCAGAGCGTGAGCATTATTAAACAGGCTCTTGGGGGCCTCCCGGAAGGGCCAGTGAAATGTGCGGATCGCAAAATCAGCCTCCCGCCGCGTGAAGAACTGGCGAACTCGATGGAAGCTGTGATTCACCACTTTAAGTTGATAACGGAAGGCTTCCACCCGCCCAAGAACCAGGAAGTCTATGTAGCGGTAGAATCGCCCAAGGGCGAATTAGGCTGCTACATCGCCAGTGATGGCGGCAACAAGCCCTATCGCTGCCACTGGCGCGGCCCTTCGTTTGTCAACTTACAGGCCCTGCCGCCCATGCTCGAAGGGCGTTTGCTGGCCGATGTGGTCGCCATCATCGGTTCGATTGATATTGTGGTGGGAGAAATTGATAAGTAGATTTCAACCACGAATAGACACGAATGAACTCCAATAGAAAAGACGAGTTTGATTCTATTCTAATTTGTGTTCATTCGTGTCTATTCGTGGTTCCAAATAAGGTGGATTCATGTTAAGTGATGCGGCGGTGCAGCGCATTCAAGAGATAGTGAAGGAATATCCCAATACGAAATCGGCCCTTGTGCCTGCTTTGTATGTGGCGCAGCGGGATGCGGGCGGTTGGCTGCCGCGTGAGGCGATGGTGGAAGTCGCGGAAGAGTTGGATTTGCCAGAGTCGCATGTCTATTCGGTGGCGACTTTTTACTCTATGTTCTACCTCAAGCCCATTGGCGAAAACGTCATTCAGGTCTGCACCACTTCGCCGTGTGGCCTGCGTGGGGCCAACGAAATCGTGGACTGCTTTAAAAAGCGGCTGGGCGTTGGGCTAAATGAAACGACGGCTGATGGCAAATTCACCCTCATGGAAGTTGAGTGTCTGGCCGCCTGCAATGTGGCTCCAATGGCGCAGATCAACGAGGATTATTACGTTAACATCACGGAAGAACGAGTAGATGAAATTGTGACAATGCTGGGCCGAGGCGAGAAACCGCCTTATGCAGAGTTTGCGCAAAATCTTAAAGGTGCCCATCCCATCGCTTTCACCGATGCCGAACTTGGCATAGATGTCAGTGGCATCAAACCCGCAGACCCAGTGGTGAAGAAAGAAAAGCCAGCAGAAGCGGCACCAACCGAGGCGAAGTAAGTGCAGAGACTTCGCATCTGAATGGCTCAGAGACGAACGCATTATGAAAAGCCTCAGAATTATTTATTGCACAGTTTTGGCTGCGACGCTTGCTGGCTTCGCCCTTAGTCCTGGACAGACCCAGGAGAGTGCAACGGAGGATAAGCCGTATTTTTCCGATGTTCCTAAAGAGCATTGGGCTTACAATGCTGTGCAGCGTTTGGTGCGGGCCGGAATTATTGAGGGTTATCCGGCTGGGACGGAGCAGCGACCGAATTGGACAAAGATTCCTCTCCCCCAAACTGCTATTGTCCAACCACTTATAAAATCGGCATTAGCAGCAAATGCTACATTGAAAACCGCGGAAATCAATGTTGATACGACTAGTGATTCAATCTTTTTAAGTGGGACAGTTGAAAATGAATTTCAAAAAAGGTTGGTTGAAGCAATAGCCAAGCAAAAAGCCGGAAATCTCAAAATCGTTAATAATGTGCTAGTTGTGCATAAGGTTAGACCTACGCGGTAAGGAAAGATATGGCTTACGAAGACGAACCTAAGATTATTCACCAGCACATCAATGTGCCGGATATAAAAAAGATAGATGTCTATGAAGCACATGATGGCTACCAGGCGTGGCGCAAGGCTCTCTCGGAGATGTCGGGCGATGATGTTTTAAACGAAGTCAAAGCCAGCGGCTTGGCCGGACGGGGTGGGGCCTGGTTTCCCACCGGCATGAAGTGGTCGTTTATGCCCAAGCCGGTGTTTCCTAAATACCTCGTCTGCAACTGCGACGAATCGGAGCCAGGCACTTTTTCCAACCGCGAAATCGTTATTAAGCACCCGCATATTCTGCTCGAAGGCTTTATGCTGGGTTGCTATGCGATTGGCTGCAATCACGGCTACATTTACGTGCGCGGCGAGTTTATGCAGGGCTATGCCACGCTGCGCCGCGCCTTAGCCGAAGCGCGGGCGCGCGGTTATGTCGGTAAGAATGTCTTAGGTAGTGGGTTTGACTTAGAGATTACACTTCATGTAGGTGCGGGCGCTTACATTTGTGGCGAAGAGACCGCATTGCTATCTTCCCTTGAAGGCGACCGAGGCCAACCACGCCTGAAACCGCCTTTTCCCGCGGTGGAAGGGTTATATGCTAAGCCAACTTCCGTTAACAATGTGGAGACACTCTCGAATGTGCCTTTTATCATTGGACAGGGCGCGGCGGCATTTCGGCAGTGGGGCACAGAAAAAGCGCCTGGCATGAAGATTGTCAGCGTATCGGGACATGTGAATAAGCCAGGCAATTATGAAGTGCCAGTCGGGACTTCTATTCGTAAGATTCTAGAGGAGTATGCGGGTGGCGTCCTCGGTGGCAAGGGAATTAAAGTGTTCTTTCCCGGTGGCTCATCTACGCCGATGCTGACGCCGGACAAGCTGGATACCCCCCTTGATCCGCAATCTATTACGGCAGCCGGAAGTATTTTAGGTACGGCAGGGTTGTGTATTTTTGATGAAGATGTGGATGTGGTTAAAGTGACGCATCGGCTGCTGCGTTTCTATAAGCATGAATCGTGTGGCAAATGCACGCCTTGCCGCGAGGGTAACGACTGGCTGGTAGCAATCCTCAATCGTCTGGCCCAAGGGCGTGGCAAAGACGGCGATGCCGATTTATTGGTGGATATGGCGACCAACATTGCAGGCCGTTCGTTCTGCCTGTTAGGGGATGCCGCCGCGACTCCCGTGCTCAGTTCGATTAAGAACTTCCGAGAAGACTACGAAAAACACATCACCAATCCCATCGAAGAGAAGGTTTTTATTCCGCTTACGTCGGGTAATGGCCATTAAAAGCCCGTTCCTAAACAGGTTAAATACAGTAAGATAAAATGGGTTCTTATCAGAACATTTTAAATTGAATCGAAGATAAATGTAGGAGGTAAGGAAGAATGACTTATGTAATCGCAGAACCATGCGTGGATGTCAAAGATAAAGCGTGTGTGGAGGTGTGCCCGGTAGATTGCATTCATGGCGGAGATGATGATCCTCAGCTCTATATTAATCCGGCAGAATGCATTGACTGTGGCGCGTGTGAACCAGAATGCCCAGTCGAAGCCATCTTTGAAGAGGCTGCCGTGCCGGAAGAATGGAAGAAATATACTAAGATCAATGCCGATTACTTCGATAAGTAAACGATAGAGATACTTGCTAATGGACAATAATCAACCGGTCGCTTGTATCCACACGGTATTCCTTGTGGACGCAGTGATCGGTTGATGGTGTTTGCAGGATGTAATCGGTAGCGCAAATTTAGAAGCTTGTAAGAGAAACTATGCCAGACCTTGTAACAGTTACTATTGATGAGCAGAAGGTCACGGTACCCAAGGGTAGCCTGGTGATTGAGGCCGCGACGCAGATTGGCATTGACGTGCCGCGCTTCTGCTATCATCCCAAACTCTCGGCAGTAGGGATGTGCCGCATGTGTTTAGGCGAAGTTGGGATGCCCAAGATGAATCCCGACCGCACGCCTGCGCTCAATGAAGATGGCACTCCGCAGATCGCCATGATGCCCAAGCCCCAGACGCTTTGCACCACGCAGGCTGCTGAAGGCATGGTGGTACTCAGTGAAACCCCAGCGGTAGTGAAGATGCGCCAGGCGGTGCTGGAGTTTTTACTGGCGAATCACCCCCTCGATTGCCCGATTTGCGACAAGGGTGGCGAGTGCATGTTGCAAGACCAGACAATGGCCTATGCCCAAGGTCATTCGCGGGTGCAAGACCTCTATCACTTGCGCCGTGACCTCGATAAAGACTACCTGCTCAGTGAATTTATCACCCTGGATCGTGAACGTTGCATCCAGTGCGCCCGCTGCACTCGCTTTCTTGATGAAGTGGCGCAAGACCCCGTTCTAGAACTGGTGGCACGCGGTAGCCGCACGATGATTGACACCATGTCCGACCCGCCTGTAGATAGCAAGTATTCGGGCAACACTATTGACATTTGCCCGGTCGGTGCGCTCACTTCACGCGCCTTCCGTTTCCGGTCACGGGTATGGGAAGTCAAGAATGTGCCTACCGTCTCGATGATAGATGGCTCTGGCACCAATATCTTTGTCAGTCAGCGCAATGAAACCCTGATCCGGGTCATTCCCCGCGACAATGAAGCCATTAACGAGTGCTGGATTTCAGACCGAGACCGCTTTGGTCTGGAATATATAGATAATGATGCGCGGCTGACTTACCCTCTCGTGCGGCGCGACGGCAAACTCGAACCTGCCACCTGGGATGAAGCCCTGCAATTAGTGACTGATAAGATTAAAGCGGCCAAAGAGCAGCGAGGTGCAAATTCCATCGGGGCAGTCGGTGGGCCGAAGCTTACCAATGAAGGTGCCCTCTCGATGGCACGCCTCTTCGGTGATGTAGTTGGCACGCCCAATGTAGATGCGGGTTGGACACCGACCATCACCACGCCAGGCAAGCCGCCCGCTACCTTTTATGAAGAGTTGGAAGGCGCGGATGTTATCTTGGTGCTGGGGGCTAACCCGAACGAAGAGTTGTGCAGCCTGGATTTGCGCTTGAAAAAAGCCGCCTTCCAACGCAAGGCGCACCTCATTAACTGCAACCCTTATAAGACACCGTTGGATCGCCTCGCCAGGCAGTCGCTCATTTACAATGAGGGTAGTGAAGTGGCTCTGCTCA
Source organism: Abditibacteriaceae bacterium (assembly GCA_019239895.1). Taxonomy (GTDB): domain Bacteria; phylum Armatimonadota; class Abditibacteriia; order Abditibacteriales; family Abditibacteriaceae; genus JAFAZH01. The sequence goes on from JAFAZH010000012.1 coordinate 77,739, forward strand.
ACGGCCTTGCCAAACTGGTGCATCAATCATGGACAGCCGAGCCTGCCCAAACCGAAGCTCTGCGCAATAACGTCGAAGGTCGCGCCGGAGCCACTGCCTGGATTGATTCCTTAGGGCCATACTCGTCGAATCGGGCCGCGGAGTTGGCGGGCATCAGTGAGCCAGATTTACGGGCCGCTGCCACCGCTATCGCTGGCTCTGAACGCTTGTTCCTCTTGGTGGGTGAAGATGTTTCTCCCGCTGTGTTGTCCACTTTGCAAAACCTGGCTGCTTTAAAGGGCCGCTCCGATTACCTGGTCGTGCTGCATCCAGAGCCGAATGCTGTTGGGGTGCGTCGTGCCGGTTTAGCACCGCGTGAGGGTGGACTCGATGGCCAGGGGATGTTGGACGCTACTTTTAAGGGTAACTTGAAGGTGCTGTATATCGCCGCCAATAACCCCTTGCACTGGGCTGCTGATTACGACCTGGCGCAACGTGCTCTGCAAACAGCGGAGTTTGTGGTGGTGCAGACGCTTTTTGAAAATGAACTCACCGAACACGCTGATGTCGTGCTACCTGCGGCTTCCTTCATGGAGCAGGATGGCACCACCACCAACTTCCACGGCAAGGTGCAGAACTTGAAACAGGTGTTTCGTCCGCGTGAACGGCGTGATGACGACGGCAATACCCTTTCCGCCTGTGCCCCCGACTGGATTATCTTTACCAAACTGGCGCAATTGCTGGGAAAGGATTTCGGCTATACACGGGTGGGCGATTGGACACAGCAATTCAAAGCATTACCAGCCCTGACGCCAAATGAAGTGCGCTTCACCCCGGTAACTTATGAAGCCTCACCCGCCGTAGCCCCAGAAGGCACGTTCCAGTTACTCACTGGCAACCTGCTCTATGATGGTGGCGAGAGTTTCCCTTACTGTGACCGTTTGAATCGCGTCGTGCCAGAGCCATTTGTTTATATCAACCGGGCCGATGCACGTAAGTTAGGAATCGAAAACCTGGCCTTAGTGGAAGTAAAATCGGCGCGTGGTGCGGTGCAAGTGCGGGCTAAATTAGGGCGTGAGGTCAAAGCAGGCACCGTCTGGATGCCGCGTCGCTTGCGCGCTGTGCAGGTCAATCGGATTATCGAAGTAGATAAGCCGTATACGGCAGTAACCCTGACCAAGTTGCAGGATGCGCCGCCCAAAGAGACATTGCCTGCGGACATGCACGCTGTTGGAGTTGGCGAGGGCACGCCGGTGGATATGAATATCTCAACGGCAGTGGTGCCTTGAGGTCTAACTGCAATGGTAGAATTGTTCTGGGACGATGCTAAACGGGGGTGAGGCTTAAGATGAAAATGTGGCGAGTTGGATCATTGGTCGTAACCGCTTTCGTGAGCTTTGCGGTGGCAGTGCGGGCGGATGAGGGGGCGGATGCCTTGCTCAAGGATGTGGCAACGGCGACTAATGCCGTGCAGACGCTCACCGCTAATCTCACCCTCAGCAAGCAGTCGGGGGATAAAACTCCTCGCAACAGCTATGGGACCATCCGTCTCATGAAGCCCAATTATGCCTTTATCCAATTGGGCGCTCCCATCCGCCAGAACATAGCCTCCGATGGCAAGACGCTGTGGACGTTGATGACAACGCGCGACGAATATCTCAAAAGTCCCGTTGACGCTAATGGGAGCAATATTACGGCGAAGTGGGCCTTCCCGGTGCAGCTCTTTTTTAATCCAGATGTAATGGCGGTAGGGGGCACACGCTATAAGAAGACCACGACTTTATCGGCTGACGAGACAATAAGAGGCGAGAGCTATAATGTTGTCACCGTTAATGTGACCGATAGCGAAAAGAAAGAGCCAGACCAAAGACTTAAGCTCTATATTGGCACCGATAAGCTTATTCATCGCACTGTATTAGAAGAAAATAAGAATGACCGGGTTTATCGGTGGAGTGCCGTGCTAAACGAGATGCAGGTTGGAGCTACCTTAACTCCAGCGACCTTTGCTTTTCACCTTCCTGAAGATGCCGAACTCTATAAGGCAGACCCCTATCTTAAATATCTCTTGAAGGTCGGCAAGACAGTGCCCGATTTTGCACTACCAATTCCCAATGGTGGCCAGGTTTCACTGAGTCAGATGCTCCAGGGTAAGAAAGCGGTGCTGGTCAATTTCTGGTTTGCAGGTTGCCCGCACTGTCGGCAGGAGTTTCCTCATCTACAGCAGCTTTATCGAGAATATAAAGACCAGGGGTTAGCCTTAATCACGGTTAACCGGGGCGACAGCAGTGACATTATCAACCAGTTTCTGCAACTGCGCCATCTGGATTTCCCCGTGGCGATGGCCGCCAAGGGGCCGGAGAGTATTTTTCAAGGCTATGGCGTCTATGCTTATCCTTCCAATTTCTTAATTGATAGTCGTGGTAAGGTGCTATTTCGTTCGGCTGGATTCGACGAAGAAAAAGTGCGTGACGCACTGGAAGATATAGGACTTTGAGGCTATGCCTTCAGAGGAAGCCGTAACAAAGTTATAGATCGTTCCGTATGGGAGTAATGAATTCGTGGATTTGATGTCATTTATTTGGATGGTTGTGCGGGTTATCGTGGTGTTTGCCGTCGGCATGACCTTTGTGCCCATCTTGATCTGGATGGAGCGTAAAGTTGTGGCGGGTTTTCAGGTGCGCGTGGGGCCGAATCGCGTCGGGCCGTGGGGGATGGCGCAACCGCTCGCGGACGCCGTCAAGTTGATGATGAAAGAAGACATCACACCGGCGGGCGCGGATAAATATCTCTATTATCTGGCACCTATCCTTTCTATTGTTCCCGCAAGCCTCGCCCTGGCCGTTATTCCGGCAGGGCCGACCCCCTGGGCACGCATTACCGATCTTGACCACTCGCTGCTCTATTCGCTGGCCCTCTCGTCAGTCAGCGTTTATGCCGTGACTCTTGCGGGTTGGTCGTCTAATAACAAGTATTCGCTGATGGGTGGCTTGCGTTCTTCGGCCCAGATGATCTCCTATGAATTGGGCATGGGGCTTTCGATCATTGCGCTCTTGATGCTGACCCAGACCTTATCGCTGCGCCAGATTGTGGAGCAGCAGCATATGTATGGCTGGAATATCTTCCGTGCCCCCACTGTCTTTATCGCCTTTATTGTCTATATGATTTGCGGTATTGCCGAGACGAATCGCGCGCCCTTTGACTTGGCCGAGGCCGAATCGGAACTGGTAGCAGGCTTTCACACCGAATACTCCTCGTTCAAGTTCGCCATCTTCTTTATGTCAGAATATGTGAATATGGTGATTGTCTCCGCCTTAGCGACAACGTTGTTCTTTGGTGGTTGGAGCGGGCCGGGCGTCTCTTATCCGATTGATGCGACAGGGCACCTGCAAATTGACCCCACGCTTATTCCGATGGCGTTACTGGGCATTGTGTATTTCTTAATTAAGGTCTTCTTCTTCCTGTTCCTTTATATGTGGCTACGCGCTACCCTCCCACGCCTGCGCTATGACCAATTGATGAACTTTGGATGGAAGACTCTCGTGCCAGTGAGCCTGGCGAATATCTTTATCATGGGTATCTACCTCGCTGTGCATAATGGCTGGTTTACGAGTTAGCCCCTCGTTAGAAAGGTTGCAAAAGCATGAAATTAGTTCCTGCGATTGTTAAAGGTATGGGCCGCACGCTCAAACATGCGATTGGCACCACTTTTGGCGACGAATCTATAACAGTCTCTTATCCTGAACAGGAGAAGCCGCGCCCGCGCCGTTTCCGGGGACGCCACATTCTCAACCGCTACGAAAACGGGCTGGAAAAGTGCATTGGCTGCTCCCTCTGCGCGGCTGCGTGCCCAGCCGATGCCATCTGGGTGGAAGCGGCGGAAAACGACCCGCAAAACCGCGTCTCGCCCGGTGAGCGTTACGCTGCGCGCTATGAAATCAATATGCTGCGCTGCATCTTCTGCGGCTATTGCGAAGAAGCCTGCCCGACTGGTGCCGTGCAGCTTGGCTATGACTATAAGCTTATAGATGAAGAAGGCCGCCAACATAACTGGCAGGATCGAGATGACTTCATCTTCACTAAAGAGATGATGCTGGTTGATCCCGGTAAAGGCAAGCCCGACCCGCTGAGTGAAGCTCTCGACGAGCGGCTTAAACAAAACCCGAATCACGACCGTGTGTGGTAGCTATTAGAACAAATCAAAACGCCTCTGACTTCCGAAGTCAGGGGCGTTTTGACCTAACCCCCGTCCCACCACAGGAAGGGGGACGGGGGTTAGCGTCGGGGAAAGCATATTGTTCTGCGGCAGCGCGCGGCGTTGTAGAAATTGATACAATACATCCATAATGTTCGATAGCTTTGACTTCAACATTTTGGATAATCCCGAATTTAAGGAGGATTCTGTTCGGGAAGAAATCATTTTGCCTATTTTGCATGAACTGGGCTATTCTGCAACAGGGCAACACCAAATCACACGTAGTAAGGCTTTGTTACATCCATTTGTGATGATAGGGTCAAAAAAGCACCCAATCCATATAATTCCTGACTATTTGCTGAAAGTTAATGGCAGTTACGGCTTTGTTTTAGATGCCAAAGCTCCATCTGAATCTATTTACAAGTCGGCTAACGTAGAACAAGTATACAGTTACGCCATACATCCAGATGTCCGCGTCAATACATACGCTTTGTGTAATGGTAGAGAGTTTGCGGTATACGATTTGTTCAATATTGAGCCTTTGCTCAGATTCGATGTTGCAAACATAGAAGATAACTGGTTGAAGCTACAAAACATCTTATCTCCATCAGCTATGCTTAATCCAGAAAAAAGAGACTTTATCCCAGATTTTGGAATTCTGGCAACAAAAGCCGGATACACACCACATATTGATTGGTATTTCTTTCAAAACGAAGTTTCCTTTATCATGAAGGCAAATGATAATTTATATACAGTATCGAGCGGGATTGAGGAAGGAGAATCTGAGTACTTCATATCGCTTGATTTCACTCCAGATATGTTTAATGAGTTACTGAAATTTGCGCCAGGGCAAACACAATTAGAAATACGCAAAAAGCTATCTTGCTACCCTTATCAGGTTCAACTAGACGAACCCTTCGAGGTGGGTATAGAGGCGCATTTAGGTGAACTTCAGACAGGAGAGCATGAGCAATTCATTCCCATGATCGTAACAAAAGTTATGGCTCCAATCGATTTGTCAGTTTTAACGACCATGCAATAGGCTATAACTGCGCACCCTCCTGTAGTGTCCGGGTAGGAGCACTTTATGTCGCTGGTGCAATTTGGTGAGTGCTGGCGGGCGGCGGTTGAGCTTGACGTTGGATTCAAGTGCCAATTTAAAATGAATTTTATAGTGTTGCAGAAAAGAAACCGATAAGTTAGATTTAACAGTCATCCTCAGACACCCCTTCCTGTTTCGGGAAGGGGACGGGGGTTAGGTCAAATGTCAGGACGAATTTCGCCAAATCTCAGGTTTCCCTGTTTGTGTTAAAAGCGGTTAGCATGTTAGGCTATTAAAGGACTGGCTCATCATTGGTGCGCTGCACTGTGACTTTGAGTCGGAAAACCTTATGCACAAGCCTAATTCTGTGAGCAAAACACGTCTCTTGCGGTCTCCTCGTCTGCTGTCAGTCCTCTTCAACAGCCTGTTGCTTCTTGGGCTATGTGCGATAGCGACTCCCGGTAAGGCGCAGACGCCACAGGTGGTTTTTCGGGATGATTTTAACGCGCCTTTCGATAGCCATAATGCGCTCGACCCTGGCAAATGGGGCATGTATGACAACACTTATTCCTATGGGCGCACGCAGTTCGGCAATCCGCCCTCTATCGCCAGTGAGAGCGGGACGACTTTCGCTCGTTTGAGCGTGAGCAATTATAACTACAACTCCGATACCACGTTTCCTTTCAAGGGCACGGAAATCTTTTCCCCAACCTTTAATTTGGGGATGGGCAAGGAGTTTGAAGCGCGGGTGCGCGTGACAAATCTGCCGCCCGGTTTGGTGACGGCATTCTGGGCTTATGGCAGTCGCGGCTTGTGGGGCACCCCCGATTTTCGCTCTGATGAGATTGACCTGGAGTTCCTCTCCAGGCAGGCGCACAATTCGCTGTGGCTGACCAACTGGAACGATTGGAACCCACAAAGCCCGACTTACAACGATGGAATTCACAACGCCAGTTATCAAGCTTCCGCGACTGGACTTGATTGGACACAGTGGAACACCTATAAAATACGCTGGCTAACTGACCGCACCGAGTGGTATGTCAACAATACCTTGGTGCTGAGTTCAGCGGCGGCCCATCCCAATGATCCGCTGGCGGTGCGTTTTAACGCCTGGGTGCCCGATAGCTCCTGGCCAGATGCTTATGATTCAAGCTTGAACTGGACAACTGACCCCAATACCGCCAGGAGCTATAACTTCGATGTGGACTGGGTTGAAGTGCGTTCTTATGATCCTGTGCCGACGCTAACGCCAACTCCGCCACCGCCACCAACCCCCACGCCCCCTCCCGCTCATGGTTTAACGGGCACCTATTATGACAATCAGGATTTTACCGGGACGCAAATCAAGCGGATTGATCCGCAGGTGAACTTCGACTGGGGCAATGGTTCGCCTGACCCGGCTATTGGCCCCGATACTTTCAGTGTGCGCTGGACGGGCCAGGTGCAGGCACAATATAGCCAGACCTACACTTTCACCACGCGTAGCGACGATGGCGTGCGCCTGTGGGTCAATAATCAGTTGTTGATTGACCATTGGGGCGACCAATCGCCGTCGGAGTATAGCGGCAGCATAGCTCTCCAGGCCGGGCTTCTCTATAACATCCGCATGGACTATTATGAGAACAAATACGGAGCCGTGGCCCAATTGAGTTGGAGCAGCCCTTCCACCTCCAAAACTATCATTCCTCAAAGCCAGCTTTATCCTGACTCCACTCTAGTGCCAGGCTCAACACCGACTCCCACCCCATTGCCAACGCCGACTCCCACGCCTTTACCGACAGCGACCCCCACGCCAATTCCCACACCGATTCCAACACCGACGCCTACTCCGCCACCCACACCAACCCCCGTGCCGACTCCGACGCCGCTGCCGTCAGCGCATGGACTCACCGCTATTTACTATGACAATCAAGACTTCACCGGCGTGCAGGTTAAGCGGATTGATCCACAGGTGAACTTCGATTGGGGCAGCGGCTCTCCTGACCCAGCTATTGGCCCCGATACTTTCAGTGTGCGCTGGACGGGTCAGGTGCAGGCACAATATAGCCAGACCTATACCTTCACTACCCGCAGCGATGATGGGGCGCGGTTGTGGGTGAATAACCAGTTGCTTATAGACCAATGGAACGATCACTCGCCGTGGGACTATAGTGGCACGATTGCGCTACAAGCCGGAGTCCGTTACGACATCCGCATGGAATACTATGACAACAAATATGGGGCTGTGGCGCAGCTTAGTTGGAGCAGCCCCTCTACTCCCAAAGCCATTATTCCATCCAGCCAACTTTACCCTAATACTACATCGTCTCCTGGCGCGGCGGCCCTGACCAGTGTCACTGTGCGCTCGGCGGCAAAGCTTTCCACGGCGAAGGCGACAACGAAGACTAACCTTATCGAGTTGCGCTTTGCGGGGGCTTTAGAGTCAGCATCGGCTTCGGACGCGGCGCATTATCGTGTTGAAGTGGATGGTGTTCCCCGACTGGTGGAAAGTGCCAGCTATTCGCTCACCACGCATACCGTTTGCCTCGCCTTGCCAGAAAAGACGTTGCGTTTGGGAGTCTCCGTCAAAGTCTTCTGGTCAGGTCTGCGCGATACGAAGCAGCATCCTTATGCCAATGGCACTTGGCAGGGCAAAGCGCATTAGTCCTTAACTGACAGTGTTTTAATTTAACACAAAGGCCACAAAGACTGCACAAAAGAGGATAGAAGATGGAGGATCGAGGATCGCAATACAAAGTGATTAGTATTTATCTTCGATCTTCTATCCTCGATCCTCGGTTTTCCTCTGTGTGCTTTGTGCTTTCTTTGTGGCCTTTGTGTTGAAAAAGCGCATAAGAGAGGGCACAGTTTGAGATTCTGTGCTTATCATGTTATAGTGAATGCAGCACTATTGAATAGTTAGGGCAAATACTTCGTTCCTCTGTTATAATTTCGTAGCAGCTTCGGTTTAGACACTCTAGAATGTCTATCGCTTGTCGTTTTACCAGTGTCGAATTATCGCTGGAATTGCTCTAAGGAGTTTGTAAAATGCATTTGCGTATTTCTCCTGTTGCCTCCCTACTACGGGGTCATGTTAGACCTAATCAAAATCAATTATCCAAGCCTAAATTTAAGAAGCTAAAGCAGGGCTATCCTGCCCAACTCGCCTCTGGCTTCCAGGCTAAGCGAGGTCTCATCGCTTGGGCTTTGATGGTCTGTGCCACCATGATGGCGGGCGGCGGGCATCCAGCCATCAGTGCCACAGTGGGCACAACGGTGCAAAATGCTTTTTTGCAGGTAGAATATGACACGCGCAAAGCTGATATAGGACAGTTCACCATTAGGACTGGCTCCCAGCATCCCAAACCCAATCAAACTATTTTTTTTCCGCTCGCGGGCGATCCAGGTAACCCTTTTACCTTTGATACGACCTACATAACTTTACGCGATGTGGCTGCTAAGGTTTTCTGGGTTAATGTCAATACCGGCTCCAGTAATTTAGGCGTAGACCCCGGCATTAATGCGAGTGGCTATACCGTGCAGCGCATGTCTGACCGACCTGCGACTATTGTCCCCCTGGGCACGCGCGGCTACCGCACTACTTATGATTTGCCTAATTTTACCGTGGTGCAGGATGTTGAAGTTCTGGGTAATACCCTGAATGATAGCCGAGTGCTGCATCAAGTCCGAGTAACCAATAAGAGCAGTACCACCGCGCGTGACTTTGGCTTGCGTTATTTCTGGGATTGGCAGATTGCCGGTAATGATGCGTCGTTCTTCCGCACCCGCAACCCGGATAGTGCTTACACCACCACTCCCAGAACTTTCAATAACCCTGTATTCCCGGTTTACCAGGAAGTGGATAACCTCACGTCTCCCACGTTTAGTGTCTTTGGCACGGTGGGCGGGGGCGGCTTAAATCCTGTGCCGACTAAACCAGATCGCGTGCGCTACTCGAAATTCGATGATGCCGGGCTTTCCGCCTGGGATTATAACGATGTGAATCTTGGACGCGAAGATACGGGAGTAACTTATTTCTGGGGCTATAATAAACCGATTACGCTGAACCCTGGCGAAACGCTGCCATTTTCTGAATATGTGACAACACAGATTACTGCTGTGGTCGTGCCAACTCCGACGCCCCAGCCCACGGCGACCCCGGTTCCCACTGTAACCCCGGCCCCGACCGTAACTCCCGCTCCCACCGTAACCCCCGCGCCCACCGTGACTCCAGTGCCACCTATACCAGTGATAGATACTCTGGCGGCAGCCGGTGGCGCGCACTCCTTGCTGGCGGTGCCCGTTAATGTGCCAACAGTTGGCGGCAGGGTCTATGCCTGGGGCTACAATGGTGCCGGGCAACTGGGCGACGGCACCCATAACAACCACACCACTCCCGTGCAGGTGCCGGGGCTTACGGGTGTGCGTTCGGTGGCTGCGGGTTGGTATCACTCACTTGCGCTCAAGATAGATGGCAGCGTCTGGGCCTGGGGCTTGAATCAGGCTGGACAGTTGGGCAATGGCAGTGACCAGGACAGTGCTGTTCCGGTGCGTGTGTCAGGGCTGAATAATATTATTGCTATCGCCGCCGGGGTTTATCATAGTGTGGCTCTAGATCGCAATGGCAATGTGTGGTGCTGGGGCAGCAACTTCTATGGGCAGTTAGGTGACGGCAGCCACACCGATAGCCTGGTGCCAGTGCAGGCCGGGGTGTCGGGCGCTACGGCTATTTCGGCAGGCGGCGCGCATACGTTGGCAGTCGTCAATGGCGGCGTGCAGGCGTGGGGCTGGAACTTCTATGGGCAATTAGGCAACGGCAATCGCCGCGATAGTGCTACTCCGGTATCGGTTCCCGGCCTGGTCGGTATCGTGAGCGTAGCCGGTGGCTATGCCCACACCCTCGCCCTTGATGCCATTGGTGGCGTGACGGCGTGGGGTAGCAATGCCTATGGACAGTGCGGCACCGGAACAACGGGTCTAACGGCCTTGCCGACACATATTAGTGGTCTGGCCGGGGTCGTCTTCATCAGTGCGGGCGGTGGGCATAGCATCGCCCTCCTGAGCAATCACACGATCATGGCCTGGGGCAGCAACAATTTTGGCCAGTTGGGTGATGGCACCACGACCAATAGCCCCACGCCGAAGATTGTGCATGGCTTCCAAAATAAAGGCAACTTCTCCGCATCTCTGGCAATGCCCAGTGCTGGTTATGGCCACACCGTAGCTTTTGGCACCGCCAGCAGTGGTGCGCCCGTCTGGGATTGGGGCTATAACGAGTTTGGTCAGTTAGGTGATGCCAACACGACCAATAGCTCAACGCCAGTGCCAGTCGTCCTGAGCATTACAATTCCATCGGGCACTCCCACTCCGACCCCTGGGCCAACAGGCACCCCCGGCGGGACGCCTGGCCCCACGCCAACACCTACCCCTGGCACGGGTGGCGGAACGGGGAAAATTGTCTTCACCAGCACCCGGTCTGGCAACCTCGACATCTGGATTATGAATGCCGATGGCAGCAATCCTACGAACCTGACACCGAATACACCATCGTCGGATACGCAAGCCGCCATTAGCCCGGATGGGACCAAGATTGTCTTTGTGTCGAATCGGGGCGCGGCGACTGATCTCTATATCATGAATGTGGATGGCACTAACGTGCAGAGTCTGGCCCCGAACGGCACGGCTCCCTTCTGGAAGCCGGATGGCACTCAGATTGTGTACTCCAAGACGGTGGCTTTGAGTGGTGGTTCAGAAATCGCTACCGTCAAGCCCGACGGCACGGGGCAGGTGAGTTTAACTTCCCATACGGGTGGCTACCAGGACGTTGACCCGCAGTATAGTCCTGATGGTAAGCAAATTATCTTTGCTTCTAATCGCACGGGCAAGTTCCAACTCTACAAGATTAATGACGTAAACCTTGCCCCAAACACCGTCGCGCGCTTTACCAGTGATGCCTTCGATGACCGGTATCCCACCTGGTTCCCGAATGCCAGTGGTATCGCCTACTCTTCTAAGGATGCCAGTGGGCATTATCAAATCTATACCATCAATGCCAATGGCACGACATCTGCCGCTGTTACCTCCGGGCCAGCGGATAACCTGAACCCTTCCTTCAGCCCAGATGGTAATCAGTTCGCGTTTAGCACGAACCGCGATGGAAACTTTGAAGTTTACCTCTTCCATTTAGCTACCACTACTGTAGTTAATCTGACTAAAAATAGTGCCATTGATACGGAGCCAAAATTCGGCCCGGCAGCCACAACCCAGGCTGTCCTGGTCGGTAAGGCTTCATCGCAGCGACTGTCTACAGCCAAGGCCAGTGCTGCCAGCAGCAGTGTTCGCTTAGTCTTCCGGGGTGGTCTGGATAATGTAGAGGCCAGTGATCCGCAGAATTACGTGGTGACAGTGAACGGGCACGCTGTGGCAGTGGAAAGTGCAAGCTGCAATGCCGCAACTGGTACGGTGACACTGGCCTTACCGGAAGGTGCCTTACGTGCCGGGGATAAAATAGCGGTTACCTGGCAGGGATTAGCAGATAGCCACGGTCAAGCCTTAGCGACAGGGCAGTGGAGGGGGACGGCGACCTAACCCCGGCAGCGGGCCGGGGGTGAGGGCCAAAAGAAAAGCGACTGCAAATTGCAGTCGCTTTTCTTTTTATAAAAACAGCATCCGGTTTGATTGAGCGCCACGGCCCCGTGCTGGTAGCGAGTTCCGTAACTTATCCGGCTTTATTTCAAGCTTACGGCGTTCCCTATAGAGCAACCACTATGCCAGAGTTGGCGCGTGGCCGTTAAAGTCTCTTTAGGGCGTCACGGTTACGAGAATCTGGCCTTCCTTGAAGCCCTGCGCCGTGGCCCGAATATGCACGGGCTTGTTGCCCTTGGTGGCTTTATTGACCACGGCGCTAATCGGGAAAGTCACTGCCGATTGCCCGGCAGGAATGGTGACAGTGGCGGGCACGCGGGCCTCGCTGGTGTCGGTGCTGGTCAATGTTACTACTAAAGCTTGATTGGTGGCAGTGTTGCGCGTCACGGTGCCAGTGGACGCATTGGCTCCTGCTGTCTCGCTAAAGGTGTTCGGGCTAACCTTCAAGGTCAAAGTCGCCACATCGCTATCCCTGGCGGCTAACGAAGCCCTGGCTTCGCCAAAGCCCGGCGCGGTCGCTACAATCTGGAACCGCTCCGTGCCGCCCACTTTTGCATCGCCTAAGACAGTGATGGGGAAATCAACCGAAGTCGCGCCGACGGGAATGGTAACAGTCGCGGGCACGGTGGCGGCTGCCGTATTGGTGCTTTGCAGGTTCACCGTCAGCGGGTTGGTCTTGGCATCCAAGATTGTGTTGCGGGCCACTGTGCCAGTGACGGTGGCGCGGGTGCCCACCGCACCCGGCTCATTAACGACGTTGTTGCGAATGCGCACGCGCAGAGCGGGCGGGGTAACATCCGTCACCTGGACTTGAGCACGTCCCTTAACGAAGCCCGGTGCCGTTGCTTCGATATGCAGGAGGCGGGTGCCATCCACCACGTTGTCCATAACGGCGGCTACCGCAAAAGAGGCGGCTGTAGCCCCGGCAGGAATGGTGACGGTGGCAGGCACGCGGGCCTCGCTGGTGTCGGTGCTGGTCAATGTTACTACTAAAGCTTGATTGGTGGCGGCATTGGTGCGCATCACGGTGCCGGTGGCTGCTGCTGGCCCGCCATTTTCGGCAAAGGTATCGGGCGTCACGGTTAGAGTGAGTTGAGGCTGGTTCTGCTGCTGAGCCTCAACCTGCTGGCTCAACGCCCCTGTGCCCACCACGAGCGTTAATCCAGCCAATAGGTGCTTAAGTACTTGTCTCCTTTTCATCATCTCTCTCCTTAATGAAATTTCCTACTGCGTTGAACTGCACTTTGTTGTTCGTTGCTTGTAGACGCCATCGTACCCTAACGGTTCAGAATTCTTAGTGTCACTCCAAGCCCTGTGGCGACTACAAAAGTGCAACTGCTCACTTGATCCGGTTCGACATACTCACTATAGTCCTACCTGCCTTGTGCAAAATTGCACAGATTGTTAAAATAGCGGAGAGATTACACCATACAGCCGCGCCTGGCCGATTGTCGGGCGCGCCGCGTTGAGCCATGCCCGATGCAGGTGTGGCGCGAAATTAGCACGACCGGGCAAGGGTTGTCCGGTGGGGGAATACGTTTTGTCCGCAGATTCAATTGTTTTTGCTGTTGCCGCGTTTTTAGTCGTTGCGTCCGCTATGATGGTGGTGATTGCCCGCCATCCCATCTACTCCGCCCTTTTCCTTGTCCTCACTTTTATCGGGCAGTCCATTTTCTATTTGCAGTTGCAGGCTCCTTTTCTGGCGGCAGTGCAGGTTATCGTCTATGCCGGGGCCATTATGGTGCTGTTCGTGTTCGTGATTATGCTGCTGGGTGAAGATAAGCCCCTGCGCGGCGAGCGGAATCTGGGGGTGCCAGCCGTTATTGGCATCGCCTTTTGTGTGTTTCTCATCGCCGAAATTGGCTGGATGATTGGTAATCAGGGCAATCTCCCCGCGAGCCACACCGTAGCGCCAGTGACGGTGGTCAGCATGGCGGGTCAGACCGGAGAAACGGTTGAGTTCGGTTCGGTGAAGGCCATCGGCAACACGCTCTTTACCGATTACCTGTTCGCTTTCGAGGCCACTTCCATTGTGTTGCTGGTGGCGATGATCGGCGTGGTCGTGTTGGCGAAACGGCGTTTATAGACTTTGTAGAATAAGCCCCGCCGCTAAAGCAGCGGGCTGAAGAGAAAAGCCCCGTTCACGGGGCTGGAGAGTCCTAAATTGCTAAAGTGTCTGTATGGGTGCTGTGGTAGCCCGGTTCACCGAGCTTTTGCCCTCAGCCCGCTGCTTTAGCGGCGGGAGATGTATTTAATTCAAAATTCAGCATTCAAAACTCAGAATTTAAGAAGTTATGCCTATTCCTTATTATCTTGCGATTAGCGGCATCCTGTTCACGGTGGGCGTGGTGGGTGTCTTGGTGCGGCGCAATGCCATTATTATCTTCATGTGTATTGAGCTAATGCTCAATGCGGCGAACCTTGCGTTTGTGGCGGCGGCGCATTCGTTGGGCAAGATGAACGGGCAGGTCTTTGTTTTCTTTGTGATGACTGTCGCCGCTGCGGAAGTTGCAGTGGGCCTGGCCATTATTGTGACGCTATTCCGCAACCGCGAAACGATTGACGTAGATGAAGTCAATCTTATGAAGCATTAGCGAAATTATTTAAAGTTGAGAGGCGGAAAGTAATCCGCAATCCGAAATCTACAATCCGCAATTCAATATGCCACTTTTCCTGATTGTCCTTTTTCCCTTGCTGGGGTTCGCCGTTAATGGCCTCATCGGTAAGCGTTTACCCAAACCTATTCCGGGTGCTATTGCGTGTCTCGCGGTTTTAGCTTCCTTTGTAGTGGCCCTGCTGCGCTTTTTCGATTTGGCCTCGCGCCCGGAGAATGCGCGCGCGATTAACGAAACTGTCTACAACTGGATGAGCGCCGGAAGTTTTAAGGTGGATGTCTCGTTTCTCTTCGATCAGTTGTCAGCCATCATGATTTTGATTGTGACAGGTGTAGGCTTTCTGATTCACCTGTACTCCGTTGGCTACATGGCGGATGATCATAACGACCCCCAAGGCACCCTCTACGCCCGCTATTTCACCTTTCTAAACCTCTTCATCGCTTTCATGTCGGTGTTGGTATTGGCCGATAATTACCTGCTGATGTTCGTGGGTTGGGAAGGTGTGGGGCTGTGCTCCTATTTCCTGATTGGCTATTGGTTCCAACTCGACGAGGCGGCAGAGGCGAGCAAGAAAGCCTTCATTGTCAACCGCATCGGCGACTTCGGCTTTTTGCTGGGCATGATGCTGATGTTTCTGGCCGTAGGCTCGCTTAAATATGCCGATGTGTTTGCCGCTGCCTCCACCAAACTCGGCGTGCCTGCCTCCAACATCGCGGGTCTGGCCGGGTTTGGCGGCGTGACCCTCGTTACTGTTATCACCTTACTGCTGACTGTTGGTGCCACCGGCAAATCGGCGCAAATCCCGCTTTATGTATGGCTGCCCGACGCGATGGCTGGCCCGACCCCGGTTTCCGCCCTCATCCACGCCGCCACAATGGTCACGGCAGGTATTTACATGGTGGCACGCTCGGCGGTGCTGTTTGAGCTTTCGCCAGCTACCAAGTTGCTCATCTGCGGCATTGGTGCGCTGACGGCATTGGCGGCTGGATTAACCGCCTTAGCCCATAACGATATTAAGAAAGTTCTCGCTTACTCCACCGTATCACAGCTTGGCTTTATGTTTATGGCGGTGGGCGCGGGGGCTTATGTAGCGGCAATCTTCCACGTCTTTACTCATGCCTTTTTTAAGGCGTGCCTGTTCCTTGGGGCTGGTTCAGTGATTCACGCCCTGCACGGCGAGCAGGACATGCGCAAAATGGGTGGTTTAGCCACCAAGATGAAAGCGACTCATATCACTTTCCTACTGGCTGGCTTGGCCTTAGCCGCCTTTCCACTCACTTCGGGATTTTTCTCCAAAGATGAGATTATCGCCCAGGTCTTTAATGCCGGAAGCCAAAACTCGCTCTATACGATTTTCGGCGGCGTTGGCTTGCTGACTGCCGTTATCACCGCGCTTTACACGGGGCGACAGTATGCTCAGGTGTTCTTGGGCGAGTCGCGTTTCGCGCACGCTACGGATGGACATAGCGCACCGGCTCTTAGTGAAGTTGAAGGCGCACATGAAACCCATGAAGGCCAAGTGACGCATGAGGTGCATGAAGCGCCTGCAACCGCCGATGCTCATGGCGCGCACAGCACAGGTGAGGTGCATGAATCTCCGACCATCATGACGCTGCCCTTGTGGATTCTGGCTGTTGGTGCCATCTTCGCCGGTTACTTAGGCGTGCCGCATATTCCGGGCGTGCCTGCGCAGTTGCATGGCTTCGCTACCTGGCTCGACCCGCTCTTCCCGCGTGCCGCCGGAGCCGCTGAAAGCTCGGTGAACTGGGTTCTCCTGGGCCTTGGTGTATTGATTGGGGCTGGCGGCTGGATTGTCGGTCGGACAATGGGCATCAATGCTGACCGCGCTCTGTTGCCTGACAGTGCAGCGAATCTGTCACTGGATAAGATTTATAACCAGACGGTGGTGGCTGGTGGCTTTGCCTTAACCAGTGCCCTGCGCTGGGTAGATGATAATGTCATTGATGGTATCGTGCGCGGCGTCGGTACTGTGATTATGCTGATTTCGGGCATCCTGCGCCTGACGCAGACTTCCTATGTGCGCAACTATGCCCTCGGTATGGCACTCGGCGCGGCGGTGATTATTGGTTACTTTATGGTGCGGTGAGGCTGGACATTGAAATACCCGGCAGGAAGGCGGTCAAGCCGCCAAGCGTCCTACTGGACGCCACGATAGAGTAATAGTTAGAGCCGTCCGCGAGGACGGTTGGCTTTAGCCTCCCCGCCGGGTATTTCAATGCCCGGCACAATATGTTTATGAATTCATTCGATAACAATCTTTTAAGCATTCTCATCTTCCTGCCGATGCTGGGGGCATTGCTGGTGGGAGTGCTGCCGCGTGCGGTGTCGAGAACCAGTGCCTTAGTGATTGCACTCGTCAATCTGGCTCTCTCCGTGCTATTGTTGCTGCACTGGCCAGCCAATGCTGCGATAGTGGGCACAACGAGTCCATCGGCAGCGCCTGCTTTTGAGCAATACAGCCCGTGGCTGCAAGCGGCGGGTTATGGCGTGACCTATCACTTGGGCGTGGATGGCATCAGCGTCTTCCTGATCCTGCTAACCACATTCCTGACACCTATTGTCATTGTCTCTTCCTGGACAGAGATTCAGCAGCGCACTAAAGAATTTATGGTGTGCTTGCTGCTCCTGGAAGGCACCCTGGTTGGCGTGTTCTCGGCCATAGATGTGATTTTGTTCTACATCTTCTGGGAACTGGTGCTGGTGCCGATGTACCTGATGATAGGTGTGTGGGGTGGGCCGCGCCGCATTTATGCTGGCATCAAGTTCTTCCTCTATACGATGATTGGCAGCGTGCTGATGTGGATAGCGATGCTGTACGTCTTGTTTCAGCAAAGCCCTAATAACGCTTCTTTCGATTATGGCGCGTTCAAGGGGGCAGCAAACTTCACAGATGCTCACAATCCAGCAGCGGCCTTGTGGCTTTTCGCCGCGTTTGCCCTCGCCTTTGCCATCAAAGTGCCACTTTTCCCCTTGCACACCTGGCAGCCAGACGCTTATGAGGAAGCTCCGACCGGGGGCACCGTTATGTTGGCGGCGGTGCTTTCCAAGATGGGGGTCTATGGCTTTATCCGCTTTGCCATTCCGTTTTTCCCCTCTGCGGCACGGGTAGCGGCCCCGCTCATTATTGGTTTAGCCATTACGGGCATCATCTATGGCGCTTTTGTCGCGGTTCGTCAGACCGATATTAAAAGGCTGTTGGCCTATTCCTCCATCTCGCACCTCGGCTTTATCATGCTGGGCGTCTTTGCCTCGCTGTTAGTAGCTGATAATAATCTCTCTACCATAGCAATGAGCGGGGCTACCATTCAGATGCTTAATCATGGCATCTCGACCGGTGCGCTCTTCCTGTTGGTTGGTATGCTTTATGAGCGACGCCAGACCAATGAGATTAGCCAGTATGGTGGATTGATGCAGGTGATGCCACGCTACACAGTGCTGTTCTGGATCGCCCTTTTTGCCTCCATTGGCTTGCCAGGGCTGAATGGTTTTGTAGGGGAATACCTGATTTTGCAGGGCAGCATGGCCGCTAATTTCTGGTATACGGCACTGGCCGCGACGGGTGTTATCTGGGGCGCGGTTTATATGCTGCGCATGTTTCGCAGCGTGATGTTTGGTGAGCTAACGCGAGATGAGAACCGGAACGTTACCGATGTCAATGCGCGTGAAACGGCCCTGCTGGTGGCGGCTTTGGCCTTTGCCGTTATCATTGGCGTCATGCCACAACCGTTTTTGAATATTATTAATCCCAACGCGCAGAGTATTACGACTATGGCCCGCGCTGGTGGCGACGCTGGGCTGGGTGCCCGCAGCGCAAGACTTAATGATATGGCCGGGCATTGAAAACCGGGGCTATAAAAGCCCCGGCAGGAAGGCCATGCGGCCAAGCGTCCGTTGGACGCCAGAGGATAGAATTTTAATGAGTGTACCGTCCAGAGGACGGTTGGCTTTAGCCTCTCTGCCGGGGCTTTTATAGCCCCGGTCATAAATTTTAGAACTTACTTGTATAATGACACTTCAACAGCTTGCTCAAGCCCATAATATTTCCATTCTGGCCCCCGAAGTCGTTCTCTCGCTGACGGCGATGGCGGTTTTAATCTGTGGTGCCTTCTTCCCGGACGATGCGCAACGCCGCTTCTTACCCTGGTTAGCCTTTCTGGGCGTACTGATTTCAGCTATCAGTATCATTCCCCTCTGGAATAGGAATTTGCAGCCCGATGGCGGCGTGTTGTACTTTGGGCCGCATAGTTCAGATCATGACACGGCTATTTATGTCGTTGATAACTTCTCGCTGTTCTTTAAATATCTGTTTCTTTTTACGCTCGCTGTTACCATCTCCATCAGTAACCGCTTTTTAACCGCCCGCGAGGGCGATCGCCACACGGTGGTAGGCGAATACTACGCGTTGCTGATGCTTTCAGCCGTTGGCATGATGATGGTCGCCTCGGCGCGTGACCTCCTCGTTATCTTCTTGGGTATTGAGACTCTCTCAATTGCGCTTTATATCCTGGCTGGCTTTGCCCGCGTCCGTTGGGTCAGTAATGAGGCCGCTCTTAAGTATTTCTTGCTGGGAGCCTTTGCTACTGGGTTCTTACTGTATGGGATTGCGCTCACTTACTATGCTACGGGTTCAACGCTGCTGTCTCAGGTGCGTGTGGTGGCCGCCAATCCATCGTTAGCGCCGCCTGGCGCGGGTTCCTTTACTTACCTTTATATGGGGCTGGCCTTCATCCTGATTGGTCTGGGCTTCAAAGCGGCCCTGGTGCCATTTCACCAGTGGACACCGGACGTGTATCAGGGCGCACCAACACCTGTCACCGCTTTTATGGCGGTGGGGGCCAAAGCTGCTGCGTTTGCCGCTCTCTTGCGCGTGTTCCCCTATGCCTTCGGCACGTCGGATGCCGCCGTAATCGGGCATAAGATCATCCTCGTGATGGCTGTCCTGACTATGACCTTCGGCAATATTGTTGCAATAGAACAGAATAGCCTGAAGCGAATGCTAGCCTATAGCGCGATTGCCCATGCTGGTTATCTGCTCATTGGGGTGCTGGCGACCAACAGCGCAGTGCGCAGCGGGCACAACCTCGAAGCCAATTACGCTTCGGCTGGCGTATTATATTACCTGCTGGCTTATGCCTTGATGAACCTGGGGGCGTTTGCCGTTCTGGTTTATCTGGAAAACGCGGGTGCGACAGCCCATCTGCCTGGACGAGATAGCGAAGAGACTGACCTAAAAATGGATGATTTGCGTGGCCTGGCCCGTCGCCAGCCCTTAGCTGCCGCTGCGCTTACGGTGTTCTTGCTTTCCTTAGCAGGCATCCCGCCGACAGCGGGCTGGTTTGGCAAGTTCTTCGTCTTCTATGCGGCGATGCAGCAGGGGTTGATTGGCCTGCTTATCGTGGGCGCTATCAACACAGTTATATCGTTCTATTACTACTCGCGGCCTATTGTGGCGATGTATATGCATCCAGAGGGTGCCACGCCAGCGGTTGATGGTATTGAAGTCGCGGGAGTATCACCGGACGGGACAGCCATCGTTGGTAACACTGGAGTCGCCACGGGTGTTTCTGCTGAAGTCTTGGTGGCTATTACGGTTTGTGCGGTTGCGGTTTTAGCGATGTTCGCCTTGCAAGGCCCTGCGTTGGAATGGCTTAAAAACGCTGCGCTGTTGCCTGGTGGGGTTGGCCGTTAACGATAGGCTTGCACTGTCCCGAACTAAAATTGCGGTGTCAAACGTTTCAATCGCTCCAAGCTACACTGTATAATAATTTACAATAAAATTAACGGCGATTGGGGTTGAGGTTAAAGGCTCATAGAGACCCACCAGAGGCTAAACGATGCGGGTTCGATTTTGGGGAGTGCGAGGATCATGCCCCGCACCACTGGCAGGAGACGACATTGCATGGCGTCTGACTGAAGCCCTGTGTCGCCTCGGTTGCGCCCGCGATACCCTCGACATCGAAAGCCTGCTTGCTGATCGCGCTGCCGTGGAGCGTTGGGTGGCGGAGCTACCCACCAATATTCGTAGTTCTGTCGGTGGCAATACTCCCTGTGTAGAGATGCGCACCGACGCAGGTGACCTCTTCATCATTGACTTAGGCACTGGCGTGCGCGCATTAGGCAGTGAACTCATCAATACAGAGTTTGGTCGGGGACTTGGCCATGCCCACATCTTTCTTTCGCACTATCACTGGGATCATATTCAAGGCTGGCCTTTCTTCAAGCCCGCTTATGTGACAGGCAACCGCTTAGATATTTATACGCGCCACACCCACCTCCAGGAACGGTTGCACCAACAGCAAGAAGCGCCTTTTTTCCCCCCGGCCTCGTGGGACGATATGCGCGCTGATATTGCCTATAACGAAATAGATGAAACGCCCCTTGAGCTATGTGATGGACGGGTGAAAGTAACCTCCATTGAGTTAGATCATCCTTCGCGGGCCTATGCTTACCGTTTTGAAGCCGATGGCAAAGTCTTTGTCTATGCCTCTGATGGCGCTTATCATGGCCTGGATGACGTTTCGATCCGGCCTTTTGTCGAGTTCTACCGCGATGCCGATTTGCTGGTCTTTGATGCTCAATTCACGCTCACCGAAAGCTTTGAAAAACGCACCTGGGGCCACTCTTCTGCCGTGATTGGCGTAGAGTTAGCGTGTCAGGCGGGAGTGCGCAATCTTGCTCTCTTTCATCACGACCCCGGAGCGGATGACCCCACCCTTGACCACTTGCTACAGGTCGGGGAGCAATACGCCACAATTGTGCCCACTACTATACGCCGTCGCCCCGACCAGTGCCGCCTGCTCCTCGCCCGCGAGGGATTAACGATGGAGTTATAGATAAATTTCAAAAGCCCTGTAGGGGCACCCCTTGTGGGTGCCCTAACTCCGTTTATAGGGACAACCGCGTGGGCAGGCACCTACAAGGGTATCCCTACGCCAGAGGTCTACTCACCACCCCACTACCTTACCACCTTACTACGCACTAAACTGCTGGTATGATTTCTAAAATTACCGGTGTTTTTACGGCGCGTGGCGAAGGCCACATCATTATCAACGTTAGCGGTTTAGGCTACGAAGTTCAAGTTCCCCTCGTGGTCGAAAAAGCCTTAGAGACTATGCCCTTGGGCGAACCGTTAGAGCTTGAAACTATCTATTATCTTCAAGTCGAGCAAACACGGGCGACCCCCGTGCTCATTGGATTCCAGAACAGTATCCAGAAAGAATTTTTCGAGAAACTGCTGACGGTGCCCAAAATGGGGCCAAAGGGAGCTTTGAATGCTTTCTCCCGCCCGGTTTCCACCATTGCCTCGGCTATTGAGACGGCGAATTACCAGGTGCTACAATCGCTGCCAGGGGTAGGCAAGCAAAAAGCGCGCGACTTGGTAGCCACGCTGCAAGGCAAAATCGCCAAGTTTGCTCTCATGCAAGATGCTGACCTTGAAAAGCGCATCGCCGCCGGTGCTGCCCTGCCTTCCGACATCGCTGAAGAAGCCCTACAACTTCTGGTGATGTTGGGCCATAAACGCACGGAAGCTGAGCGTATGGTCAACGAAGCCATCGCCGCCGAACCCGCCGCGCCGGATGCCGAAACCCTGGTGCGTGTTATCTACCGTAAACAGCAAGAGAAGAAGTAATTCACCACAAAGACACAAAGGTCACGAAGGAAGAGAGGAAAACAGGATACAGAATACAGCACACGATTAAACACCAATTTGAGGGTGTTCTGTTTCCTGTCTGCTGTATTCTCTCCCTTCGTGACCTTTGTGTCTTTGTGGTGAATTCTCTAAAAACCTTCCCGGACTTCCAGGCGCAATTCACGGTGGGCAGATTGATAGACGAGGCCGTAGGCAAAGACCTTATAGGAGCGGAGCAGGCCAAACGTGCTGTCCCGCAAGCGACGTTGGTCAAGGTCATAGCGCAGGTCAATCGGAACTATATAGCGCGGCGTGGCTTCCAAATCGAGGGTTGTGCGTACTTCACGGGCGATTTCCACTAAGTCGAAGCGAAAAGGCGTCTGCCCGGTCACTTTGATGGAGCGGTAAGAAAGTAGACCCCGGATGCGAGAGCCAAGCGAGCCATCATAACCGACTTCAAAACCGGCGTTATTATAGTGGTTACTAAAAGCCGCATAGTGCGCGGTGCGGGCAAAAAGCTCCAGATAAGGGCCATCTAACTCGGCCATGCGCGTGGTGAAGTTAATCTCAGCGGCAGTGCGCGATGATTGCACATGCCCGGTGGTGAAGCCGCTATTGCGTTCATTATAATGCCCTGCGACCAGACCTACAGCTACCCCGGCCCGTTGACCACCTGGCAGATTGAAAAGCCGAACTCGCGGCGAATCGAATTCCACTTCGGGAGCGCGATCTAAGATAATGCGGTTGGTCAGTTGGGTAGTAACAATGTCGTTCTTACGTCCGCGCAGCGAAAAAGTGCCAATATGGGTGTTGTTATTGAGGGATAATCCACCGCGAAATCCGACTCGTGTTGAGACTCCAATATCAGCCGTGAGAGCGGTGGTGCGGGGGTCACTGGAAAGTGGGTAGCGCAAGCTGGTAGTCACCAGCACGCCATCGGTTTTATTCAGTGTGAGGCTGGGAGTAACTGAAAAGGCTGATTGCCTGTGCTGAAACAGACCCCGTCCACTGTGCCCGAACACATAAGAAGGCACCGGCAGAATAGCGTGGTTATTATAGTAGAGTTTGGCCCCGGTAGCCACTATGCCTGCGTCTCTTTTCTCGTTGGCGGTTGTGCCAGTATTGACGACCACTGTCTTAGCCCGCAGGTTAAAGGGTGGCGTGCCGTAAATTTTACGCTCAGCTTCCGTTAAGCCGCCCGGTCGTAAAAGCACATTATGAATGGTGTAACGCTGCCCATTGATGATGACCTCAGAGGAAGAAGCATCAAGATTGGTGATATGCACCGTAGCATTATCAAGATGGCCCTGTTGGGTACTATAGTTATATTGAAAGTTGCTGCCTTTAAAAGTATCTGTGACCGTTACTGTTTGTCGCCGATGGCGTTCTGGCAGATTACCTGACCTTAATCCTTGTGCTGATTGCGAAGTCTCATGGGTGTATTCAACGAGAACATCGCCTTCGGCACGCACCTCTTTTTTCTCCGGCTGTAACCATATCTTTTGCGCTGTTATGTGGATCATGCCGCTTTCATAGCGCACGGGTTGACCGTTTTCGCCTTCTGCGACCAGTACACCACCGATATAATGCCACACCCCGGCTGTAAAAACCCCAATGGGTGGCGTGCCTTTGCCAGTCTGGGCTGCCCCGCTTGGAGTCTGGGGCGAGGGGGAATTGTGACTTCCCCCTGTTGCCTCAGTTGGGCTTGCACCCGTTGCGACAGAGCCAGAGGCGGCAGTTACTGGAGTGCTGGGCTCTTGAGCTGTGGCCCCGGCAGACAAGAGAAGTGTTGCTCCAAGGAGAGGAAGAAAAAGAGGAAACTGCGTGAGAATTGTGCTGCGACAGCGCGAACAGCGTGATTGACAATGCAAAATCATAAGCCGTCGCTAAGTATGCCCTAAAACGAGGCCGAGCGGAATCGTTTTAGAGGAGGACAAAGTTATGCAGAGTAGGGAACAGAGCTTAGAAGTTAATGCTGATGCCGCCAGCCACCACGCGGTCTGCCGATGGTTGGCTCTGTGCGCTAAACATCTGCTGATAGAGCAGATTGAGGCTCAAGCGTTCAGTGACATCCACGCCAACATTCAAGGCAGCGGCAGTGGACGAAAGGGCGACGGAATCTTCCGGCACTAAGCGCGACAGATTAGCGTTCAAAGATAAGCGATTTTGCCAACCGGAGAGGCCAACGCCTCCACCAAGGCGGGTGGCGCGTGAGGGATTGCTGCCATTGCCGCTGACTTTGGCCACATTGCCGCTAAAGGTGAGGCTGTGGAGCAGGCGGACATCAACGCCGCCGCCAACGCTCTGCGTCTGGGTAGCATCGGCATAGAGAGCTTCGCGCAATGAGTATGGACGTGGCAAGAGGGATTGCTGATCGTAGCCAGCACGAACCCGGAGCCAGTGGCTAATGTCGAAACTAGTGCCCACACTGCGCGCCGTCATCATATTTTGTGAGTCGCCAGTATGCGAGGGGGCCATGCTGCTGGCATAAATCCCAAAAGCCGAATGGCGCAAGGGGTCATCTTCTTCCCGCGCCAGAGCCTGAATCGTTGTATTGACGCGCAAACGCTGGGACAGCGGAATCTCTACGCTCTGTTCCACAGGAATCATGGTGGCATCTACGAGATTCGTGATGGCTGGGCCGTGTGGTTGACCTGAAACTGCTGAACCATTACCAGGCAGTGGTGGCAGGCTAACCCCATTACTGCCTGAATTAGTCCGCAATGGATTCCGGGAAGGACTGATTATTTGGTTAGTTCCGCTTAAACTAACACCAGTCCTGGCCCCACTGGACACGCCTCCATTGGCAGTTACCGTTTGAGAGGCAGGTTTGAGTAATCCATCGAAGAGAGCTATGGTGGCGTTAACATCAATATCGAGTTGCTTTAATTCCGGGCGCAGCGATACGGTTAACTCGCGTAAAGAGCGCACAGCAGCTTTGGGGACAGTCGCGGCCCACTGCGCATCGGCGCGGCGCTGCGCTGTCACCGTAAAGATCGCCTTGGCCGTTTCAAGCGCCATTTCGTAGCGTGTCAGAGAATGATTGGCACCCTGAGACGGCGACTCCCCAATCCAGCCAGCTTTGGTAATCGCTGCCAGATGGGTGTATAGTGGGTCGCCAGCGGCAACCGTGGTGAATTCATCAGCATGAGCCGCCTGCAGTATGAGGCTTGGCCCTGCCAATACGGAACCAAAAAGTAAAAAAGTAATAAAGTTACGCAACATAGATGAATTCCTGTTATTGGCGCATCACATGTTGTGACCAGTAGTGTAATGGAAAGTGTTTACGGTGCGATAAAGAATCTTGTGCTATGCGGCCCGATTCTTAACGAGTATTCCTGAGACATCAGGTGCCAAGAACTTAGTACTTCGCGGACTTATATATTATCACAAGTCTAGTGGCTATGTCTATTATTTTTTCTTGATTTTCAGGCTGACCCAGCATATTCCAAACGAGCTACAGTTTCAACATGAGCCGTTTGTGGAAAAAGATCAAGTGGCACGGCAGTATCCAGGCGATAGCCGTAGGCCATTAAAGCTTTTACATCCCTCGCTAAAGTGGCCGGGTCGCAAGAGACATAGACAATGCGTGCAGGCCCCAATCGCGCCAGATATGGGAGGCAGGCGGCAGCCCCAGCGCGTGGCGGGTCTAACACCACAAGGTCATAACTGCCAACAGTCAAATTCTGCAACTCCGCCGCTGCATCGCCTACTTTAAATTTGACTGTTTTCTCATCGAGTTGGTTCCGGCGCACATTATACTGTGCATCTCGAATGGCCCCCCGACTCATTTCAATGCCAAGCACCTCTGCTCCACGCTGTGCCAGGTGAAGCCCAAACAGACCAACGCCGCAAAAGAGATCAAGTGCCCGCTGTCCCGCTTGAATATCGGCCAGATGCAGAGCGGTCTCAACCAGAGTTGGCACCAGGGAGGTATTGATTTGAAAAAAGCCTTCTCCGGTGACCCTTAGGTGCAGGGCACCAACAGTTTCTTCCAACCAATCGCGTCCGCCGATAATATGGGGTTCCCGGCGCGGCAGACGTTGCAGCACTCCTACGAGGTTTGGGATGGCCTCCTGCATCCGATGTGCAAACTCTTTCGCCTGCGACCACGAGGCGCGTGTCGTCACGGCGGTGAGCAGAATCTCGCCATTAGAACCGGTACGCGAGACTAAACGGCGCAGCACACCTCGACCTGTACTGGCGTCAAAGGGTGGGGCCAAGCCATCGGCAAGGCAGGCCCGCGCCACTTTTAATAACTGATTATTGGATTCCTGCTGAATCGGGCAGTGCGTAATATCAATAATTTGATGCGTGCCGCGCGCAAAAAAGCCAATCTGTGGGGTGCCTTTTTCAACAGCTAAGACAAAATCTGCTTTATTGCGGTAGTGAAACGGCTGCGGCGAGGCTCGGCAAGGCTGGACAATGTTATCCAGTAGGCTATCCTCTAGGCCGCCAATACGATGTAGGGCATCCCACAAGATACTTTGCTTAGCTTTCAGTTGAGCTTGATAATTGAGGTGCTGAATCTGGCAGCCACCACAAGCTGTTGCCGCGTAATTGGCAATAGCTGGTAGATAGTAAGGGCAAGGGGGCGCGACCCGTTGCGGCGATGCGCTTTCCAGGCGCAGAATGCGGCCTCTGGCATAACTGCGATGCTCTTCTGCCAGGGCCACCTCAGCTACATCTTCTGGTGCCCCATAAGGTGCGAAGACGACCCGCCCCACTTCATCCGTCCCAACCGCATCGCCCCTGGCAGCGATGGAGTGGAATTTAACGTTCATAGGAATTCACCACAAAGGCACAAAGGCACAAAAGAAAACAGGAAACAGAATACAGCACACGAATTATCACCAACTAGAAGGTGTTCTGGGTTCCGTATTTTGTGTTCTCAAACTCTTTGTGCCTCTGTGGTTAATCTAATCAAAGTTGAGGCCAACGGCACGGCACCATTCACGGTAAGCCAGGGGGGAGATTTCGCTGGGCTTGATTTCGCTGCGGCCACCCCAGAAGACGTTCGTGTAGCTGACGGGGATAACGACTTGTTCCAGGTGTTCGTCTATGGCGCGTTTATGGGCTAAGACCATCTCTTTTTCGGTGCCATGCGCCACGCCCATGATGTTAACGTTGCCAAACTCTGGGCCGCCTTCGCGCCAGTAAGCGTGGGTCATGATGTGAAAGCGGCCCACCTGCCGACCCGTCTCAATCTCACGTCCAGGTGGCACGGCCCAATGGAAAAGAGCATTGAATTTAGTGACTCGTTCACCTGTGCTGAGTGGCTTGGCGTGCTCTAAAAAGGTCGAAAAGCGGCCAATCACGCCGCGCTTATTGAGCGAATCGGCAACTTGGTAGAAGGTATCAAGGGGCACCTCGGCTTCGACAGCGCGGGCACGCCATAATTCAGGCACGATTTCTTCCGGCTCAAACTCTCGCTTGAGAGCGATCAAAACACGCCACTCTAAATCAGAAAGTGTCACAATTTCAGTGTTAATCACATCAGCCAATTCATCCGATTTGCTGCCTGGCTCCATGCCACGCCGTCTCACATGTCCCACCCCTAAAGCAAAGAGACGCTTGGCGGGCATCAATCGGTAAGCTTGCGCCCCGGTTTGCTGGCAGAGAAAATCGCAGTGCTGCTCCATCGAAAAGCCCTGCGGCACCTTAAGCGTCGTCCAGAGGCGATATTTGGCCCCGGTAATGGCTGCATCGGTGGAGCGAATAACGACATGGCCGGAAAAGGGGTCTTGGTTGAACATCCACTCGAACGCACTTAAGAGTTTCTCTTCGGGCACTTGCCAGGCGACAAGAGAACCTTTGGCGAGGCTAGTCGCCATCAGGGTTTGCCGCACGCGACGAATGGTGCCAGCGCGCAGCATCGCTTGAATCCGCTCCATGACGACAGGCAATTCAATGCCACTCTGAGCGGCGATTTCGCCTAATGGGTCGGGGAGGAAACCTTGAATCTTATCTTCTGAAACTGCCAGGATGCGGGCGTTAATGGGATCGTCAAGGCGCGCAGGCAGCGCCGACTCTTTAAGGGGTATATCGTCCGTTATAAGACTGCTCATTGTTTCAAACATTCCTTCACTGCTGCGATCATGGCGCGGACGCCGATGCCAAGGGCTTTTTCATCAATATTAAACTGGGGGTGATGGTGTGGGTAAACGGCATCAATAACTGGATTGCGCCCCCCCACGAAGAAATAGCAGCCAGGCACCTGCTGCAATACGAGCGACATATCTTCCGCGCCCATTGTCGGTGTGAATTCTATAACGCTGTCTTCCCCTAACTCATTGACTATCGCGCGTTGCACCATCTCGGTGACTTGCGGGTTATTAACCGTAGCCGGATAACCACGCTCGTAATGAAACTCGCCCTTCGCGCCAAACGCTTTGGGCAATTCTTCCACAATCTCACGGCAACGTCGTTCCAACAGGGTGCGGATACCTTCATCAAAGCTGCGCACTGTGCCCTCTAAATGCGCCTCGCCGGGAATGACATTGAAGGCGCTGCCAGCCCATACCTTGCCAACTGTCACCACTGCTGGTTGCAGCGGGTCAATGCTGCGTGAGATGGTAGTTTGCAGCGCGAGGACAATCTGGGAGGCGATAACAACCGGGTCAATGGTTTGTTGCGGTATTGCACCATGCCCGCCTTTGCCAACAATGCGCGCCGTAAAAGCGTCCGCGCACGCCATCACTGGCCCTGTCTTCAGCGCGACCTTGCCAACTTCGACATCGCTCCACACATGCAACGCGAGGGCATAATCCGGGCGCGGATCATCTAAGAGACCCTCTTCTATCATGCGCTTTGCGCCACCCAAACCTTCTTCGGCAGGCTGGAACATGAATTTGATGGTGCCTGCCAAGTCTTCTTTCTCCTGCGCCAGTAAGCGGGCCACAGTCAGAGCGGTTGCCATGTGAGCATCATGGCCGCACGCGTGCATCTTGCCATGAGTACTCGATTTCCATTCCCAGGCGTTGGCTTCTGCCACGGGCAAGGCGTCCATATCGGCGCGCACTAAGATGGTCGGGCCGGACTTGCCGCCGCGCAAGAGGCCAATGACGCCCGTATCTGCGACACCCGTGCGTACTTCCAGTCCCAGAGCGCGCAACCGCTCCGCAACGATGCCAGCGGTGCGGACTTCTTCATAGCCCAGTTCCGGGTGAGTGTGAAAATCGCGGCGCAGAGCGATGATGTCCTGTTCCCAGGGTAAATCCAGAGAGGGGGGCACAAATTTTTCTTGCAGGGTTGGCGTGTTGGTAGGCATAAATTCCTTCGCTGGATTCAAGTGCAACCATCAACCTTTAGCTGCGAAATTAAAAACCATTCTTGGCACTGCGAATTAGGTTTAACATTTCCATCCGGGTAGACATTTCCAAAAACGCGCCGCGCATGGCCGAAGTTGTCATGATGGAATGCTGCTTTTCTACCCCCCGCATTATCATACACAGATGGGAACCTTCTGCCACGACCCCCACTCCCTGCGGTTGTAACGCTTCTTCCAGGGCGTCCGCGATTTGATTCGTCATGCGCTCCTGCACTTGCAAGCGCCGCGCAAACATATCTACAATACGCGCCATCTTTGAGACACCCACAATTTTCCCAGAGGGAATATAAGCGATATGGCATTTGCCAAAAAATGGCACTAAATGATGCTCGCAGAGACTATAGAACTCAATGTCGCGCAGCAGCACCATATTGTTATTGTCTTCTTGAAAGATGGCCCCGTTAAGAATATCTTCTAAGGATTGTTGATAGCCTTGCGTGAAGAATTTCATGGCAGCGGCAGCGCGATAGGGAGTTTTTAGTAATCCCTCGCGTTCCGGGTCTTCGCCAACGCCCTTTAATATCCCATGATAGAGCGCGTCCATACCGCCGACATCCACCAAATCTTTCGCTTTGCCCTGGCCAGTCAGGTCGGTAACTGTTCCGGTTCCCTGTGCCATATTTCCTGGCTCTGGTTTTTGGTTCTCAGTTTCCTTCGGCAATGCCTATGCCTCCACTTCAAAGTAGTTTTTCTGGGTTTCGTGCAGACCGATTTTAGATAATTGGTAGCCTGCCTCTTGTAGCCGTGTCTGCAAACGATCAAAGATCACCCGCGCCAAATTCTCGGAAGTGGGAATAATAGCCGTAAATTCCGGGCAATCTTCGTTCAGATGCTTATGGTCGTAATGCTCAAAAACCTCGGCTTCCACAATGCGGTCAAGTTCTGCGAAGGGTATGATGGAGCCAGTCTCCGTGTCGGGTTCCCCACGGACTGTCACCTCTAAGCCATAGTTGTGGCCGTGGCCGTAGAGGTTATTGCACTTATCGTAGAGTTCCTGATTTTGTTCGGCAGATAACTGTGGCGCATGGAGACGATGCGCTGCGGCAAATTCATAACTGCGTGTGACTTGCATAGCGTCCTTTGTCTTATTAACCCACACACGATTTGTTTCTTGCAGGCACAGGCGTGTTAAATACCCTGTACCCATGTGCTGGGGGAGTTGAGACCATAAGAAGTTTACAATGTTTTCCACTGTGGGGCGGCGCGTGCTGAAGTAATCCACTTCGCAGTCGAGGAACCTGCCAGCCAACTGCTGCACGGCCTGGGCAATGACCGGTTTTAGCTCGGTGATATTGACAATCATCCCGTTGTCATCATCAATCCCACCGCCATAAAAGACATCCAGGACATAATCATGGCCATGCGGCGAGGCTAACTTGCCAAAGGCTTCACGGTTGCGCTCTTCACTCCAGCCGGGATGCCACAACCGCCGCCCCGCCGAAAAATAAGCCCGCCGTGCTAAGGTTACTTGTTGCATGGTTTGAGTTTAGCCACAAAAGCACACGGAAGGATATGTAAAGAGGCGAAGAGGAGAGTGAAACCCACAAAGAAGAAAGGAAGTAGCGAACCCGGAGCGTAAGCGACGGGCTATCGTAAGAGCTACTGGGGACTAGCACTCTAGCCCGTCGCTTACGCTCCGGGTTCGTGGGTCTCTCCTTCAGCTTGTTCCCTCTTCGCTTCCTTCTTTGTGGGTTCTTATCTGGCTAACTATTATCTCTCATAAGGTTGGGCTAAAGCAGCCGGGGCGCGGGAGGTGCCAGCGAAGCCAGCGAGGGTGAGAAGGGTGAGGATGTAGGGGAGAGCTAAGAGAAGTGGATAATAGGTTGTGCCGATTTTAGATTGCAGGAAAAATTGTGTGCCCTCGGCGGCTCCAAAGAGCAAGGCTGCACCCAGGGCACCAAAGGGATTCCAGCGTCCAAAGATGACAATGGCCAGGGCGATAAAGCCGCGTCCTGCTGTCATATTTTCCGCAAACGAATTCGTCTGTGACATAGATAAGAACGCACCGGCCAAACCGCACAGGGCACCGTTAAGCAGCGTGCAGAGCCACCGCACTCGTGGCACGTTCACGCCAGCCGTATCGGCAGCCACCGGATACTCACCGACCGCACGCACTTGCAACCCCAGTCGGGTTTTGCGAAAGCTCCACCACAGCAGCGGTACCAGCACGGCCCCCAGTATGATGAAGACCCACTGGGGAAGAGTAACTGAATTATAAGTGCCAAAGCGTGCGCCCAGGGTACGATGGGCGACGCCCGTTAAGCCAAGGGCAAAAAGGTTTAGCCCGGTGCCCACCACAATAGCATCGCCCTTAAGCGTGATGGCAAGCAGAGCAAAGAGAGCCGCAACCCCTAATCCCGCGCCCATTGCCGCTAAAATGCCCCATCCGGCGTTATGATAAGCAAAGGAAGCTGCCGCGCCTGCCCACGCGCCGCAGAGCATCATGCCCTCCAAGCCAATGTTAAGTACTCCCGACCATTCGCCAATGAGTTCCCCTAATGCCGCTAACAGCAGGGGCGCACTAAAGGCTAAAGTCGTGGCAATCAAGCTCCAAAAGATGTTAACTGTCATGGTTTTGCGATTTAACTTTACTGGACTTGTAAGCGCAGCTTTGGAATAGCGGCCATCACGAAAATAACAATGCCGATGACGATAGAGACCGTAACGGCGGGCACGTTGGCATCCCGTTCCATTGCTTTGCCACCTGCATCGAGCATCCCAAAAAGCAGGGCGGCTGGTAACACTCCCAACGGGTTTAAGCCGCCTAAGAGCGCCACGGCGATAGCGGTGTAGCCATAGCCAAAGCCGCCCTGCCCCAGATATTTCGTGCTGCCCGCCACTTCCATTGCGCCGCCCAGGCCAGAGAGCGCACCGCACAGGGCCACAGCACGCTGCACATTGCTTTCGACCCTAATTCCTGCGGCGCGTGATGCTAAAGGGTTAGCCCCAACCGCGCGCATCAAGAAACCGCGTTCAGTGCGAAAGAGGAGCCACCAGCAAACGAGGGCACACAGCAGGGCAATGAATAAACCAGCGTGTAAATTGGTATTGGGAATTAGGGCCGGAAGTTGCGCTCGAAGCGGCAGTAAATCAGTCTGTGGTTGAGTACGCTCCGCTTCCTGTAACGGCCCTTGATCGCCTACTGCAAAGGCCACGATTTGCAGCGCAATGTAGTTAAGCATAATGGTCGTAATAATCTCTGGCGCACCCCGTCGCATTTTAAGCCATCCCGCTACTAAAGCCCAGATTGCTCCGGCTACGGTGCCGCCGCAGAGGATGAGAGGCATTGGCAGCCCGGCCTTCGTGCCTAATCCGGCAGCCACTAAAGCCCCCATTAGAAATTGACCTTCGGCCCCAACGTTAAAGAAGCCAGCGCGAAACGCAATCGCCACGCTCAGCCCAGTCATAATAAGGGGAATGGTTTTAGACAGCGATTCAGCCCGTCGCGCACTACTGCCTAATGCTCCCGCAATAAGGGCTTTGCCTGCTATAAGGGGGTCTTGTCCCGCTAAACGAATGAAAAAGCCGCAAAGGAATAAAGCTATAACTAATGCCAATAAAATGCGGAAACCAGAAGGTAGGGCACGTAAGAGTGAACTGGGGGACTCTTCAGACATAATAAGGTGGGTCTAATACTCAGTTCACGGTTAAGAGAAAAGTTTTGTAGGAAGCAACCCAATACGTTGTACAATCGGTTCTGGCAAGGGTAGTTTTTCTAACGCACGAGGTTCAACTTTGATGGCCCCCGAACCGTAAGATTTACCGACTTTAGCTAAATTCTTGATGGTCTCAGGATGCTGAAGAACTTGCCAGAGCTGCTCAATGAATTCTTCGTTATGATAATGAGGATAAACACACAGAAACCCAGTAAGCGGCATAGCATCCACTTTGTTTCTGATAAAGCGCACATTGCGACGCCCTAAATAAGCGAAAAGGATGGGAGGTGCATCGCGCACTTCCATTTTATACCACGGGCGGCGTGTTTTTATGAGTGCTCTGTTAGGTAGATCTAATTCTTTACCTAGGGACAAATAATTCTGGAGTGTGATGGGCAGGCTTGTTTCTGGTCTGCCATCTATCGAGAGTAACAAGGTGGGACGACCCTTTAGATCTAATCTTTGCATCGTTTCTGCTGTTATAATATCAGTTTCGACATCACGAGTTCTCCCAATCGCAGGAAGCAAATAGGTGTCTGGCACACTAATGTCTGCTGCTTGTTTACGGGTCAAAAAAAAGAATTCATTTGCTCCTGTAGCTATGCCTCGTAGCACTTTGGCATAATCTCCCAATATAGGGCCAGCATGTATCTCTTCTTGGGGAGACCGAGAAAGACCAGTTCGTATGGCCTCAGCTAAGGAACGATCATGGATAGCAATGGAATTACATTTAGGGGTCTCAAAATTACTTAAAACCCACCGCTTTAGTTCCTCACCTTCAGGCTTGTTGACGCGTGCCCACCAGAGTCTATTTTGGGGCGGGGCCTTTTTTATAAGGACGATGACAGCATTAGTATCCACATGCGGAAATGGAGATGCTGCGGGATCAAATGTCACCACGGCATCAAGACGATAATGGCAGGTAATCCAGTGCCACAATTTATGGGCAAATATTCCTTCAAATGTATCTGCTGGAATAATAAAGGCTAAACGACCAAATTCAGCCAGTAAATTCAAGGCGTGAATTAAAAAGTAAACATGGTAGCCGGTGCGCCCATCCAGCGAAAACCCTAGAATTTCCCTGCTTAAGCGGCGAAGATAAACTTTGGTTTCTGCTGATAAGCGGTGATGACGAATATAAGGGGGATTTGCCACAATTGCCGGAAGGAGATTCTGGGGTTTAAAAGAAGTGAAATCTTGAATGCGCACCCCTGCAAGATCGGCTTGTTGTAGACCTGTTGTAAGTGACTGTTGAAGAACAGAAGCATCTATTTCATTGCCGAACAACCCCAACTTTCGTCCGATTTCAGATTCAATGTTCTTCGCAGCATGAAAAAAGGCACCGACCCCAACTGCTGGATCAAAAATCTCACGAGCATTCCCATTGCTAACATAAGCAACCATTGCTTCCGCTACCCAGTTGGGAGTCCAAAATTGACCCCGCTCTCGCAATTGTTCACGCGCTACCCCATGCTTAGGCAGGACTTGATGCACACTCACGATGGATCTCCCGCCGCAATTTCATCAAGAATCTTTAACGCTTCTGGCAAAAGTCTTAGTTGCCCACCGTAAAATCGAACGTATGGCAGAATGTGACCGTTGGCATCTGTAATCTTGTCTGCTTTTAATTCGACTTCACCCTCTGTTACAGCCAAGGGATAAGCATAATGGTGATAGATATTGTAAGTTGCCTTTTTCGTGGTGGCTCCCGCCGGAGCTTGAAATGTTTGCTCTTTGGGCAATATTAACTGCTCATCTATTAGTCTGATGGCTTCATCCAGAGAAATCCCAAACGCAAGATCGAAAAAGGCGTGCCAGATGTGTATAGGAACAGATGTGCTGTTTTGCCAGCCGCGCAGGAAAGGCAAGTCCTCATCCTTGATGATAACAGTTGGCAGCACAGAATTCTTGGGAAGACCAAGCTGATTGCCAAGTCGTTTCTGCGGTCTGAGCTTGGCATTGTAGTGTGGCATTTGCTGCGCAATCCATAAACTGTTTTCACATTCTATAGCGATCAAACACAGATGAAGTAACCGTTGCATCCCTGGATGTGATTCATGAGTGAAAGGTAATTCCGTAATTCCTCCAACTTCTCTTATTGCTTCAGCTACGGCGGAGGACTTAGATGCGCGAAAAAGTAATACATCAGGACGCTTCAATTGACCTAAGCCAGCATGTTCTAATCGTTCAAAATACAACTCGAAATCGCGCACTTCTTTAGGAGCAACACCACTGGGGCCATAAGGGATAGCATAATACTTACCTGTCTCGTTCACCGCTTCGATAAGACGCTCTTCACTCCAATAACCCTGAGACCAACGCATTAGAAAATCGCTGCCCCTTAAGCGGCGGGGATTAAGTAAGAAGTCTGCCCAAGGTGCTGGTTGATGTCCTCTTAAAGTGAATTCAATATCTTCTACAACCACGCTAAGCACTTTCTCGAAGGGGTGCATTTTCTTTCGCTTCATAATTTCGCAGTAAATAAGGTCAAGCAAGCTATCTTTACCCAAACTTCTATCGAATAACATGCTTTAGCTTACCCCAATAATATCATTTTGGTTCGATTCACATGTAAAGTCAAAACTTCTATGCGGACATCGTATTACCACCCATCAAGGCACCAATAATTTCACGGTTGGTATCAGGTTTTAGCAATTCAGCACTAGGTAGCAAGCGACCTTCGTATAGAACTCCAATGCGGTCGCTGAGTTGGATAACTTCGTCAAGATCGGTCGAGATTAACAAGACAGCAGCACCTTTGTTGGTGGCTGTGCGCAGTTGCTCATGCACAAACTGGGTGGCACCAACATCGAGTCCGCGTGTCGGGTCGGCGGCGACAACGGCTCCATGTGGGAAGGAAAGGGCGCGGGCGATGATGACTTTCTGTTGATTGCCGCCCGACAAATTCGCGGCGAGAGTTCTTTCTGCCGTGGCCGGGGCACGCACATCGAATTGCTGCATCAGCGCGTGGGTTTTTTGACGCGCTGCCTTCCAATTTAAAGTAAAGCGAGTCCGGCACTGGGCACGTAGGGTGGGATTAAGGGCCATATTTTCGGCTAAGTCAAATGATTGAATTAAACCAACGGTCTGGCGGTCAGGGGGGATGACCGCGATGGGCTGGCCATCGGCTACCCCGAAACGGCCCCCTTGCGGCGAGCGCAGGCCACTGAGTATCTCGACCAGTTCGCGTTGCCCATTGCCATCCACACCGGCTAAACCAACGATTTCTCCGGGTTGGATGGATAAAGAAAAATTACGTAGCGTACCGCCAGATAAATTTTCAATGATTAAGCGCGGCGCGGTAGCCGCATCAGGATTGGGTTTCACTGGTGGTCGCTGATCCACATCGCGTAATTCTCTACCCACCATAAGGGTTGCTAACTCTTGTGCATTGGTTTCCATCGTGCGGCGTTCGCCGACGATACGGCCATGCCGCAAGATTACAATACGATCACACAGCGCCAGCACTTCATTCAGCTTATGCGAGACAAAGATAATGCCACGCTGTTGCTCGCGTAACCGGCGCAGGGTTTTGAATAGTTCTTCTACTTCCGCAGGTGTCAGGTTGGCGGTCGGCTCATCTAAGAGTAAGAGGCGAGCAGTGTTAGAAGAGGGAGTCTGGGGTTTGGAGGCTGGCGGCTGGAGGTTGGGGACTGGTTGGTTCTGGTTCGATCCTCGATCCTCAATGCTCGATTCTCTATCCTCCATCCCTGATCCTTGTGCTGTATCGTTGGCAAAGAGAGCTTTAAGAATTTCGACGCGCTGTAATTCACCGACGCTGAGGTCGGCCACCCGTTGTGTGCCATCAATCTTCCAGCCTAAAGT
This sequence comes from Abditibacteriaceae bacterium, assembly GCA_019239895.1. GTDB lineage: Bacteria > Armatimonadota > Abditibacteriia > Abditibacteriales > Abditibacteriaceae > JAFAZH01. Next base: position 114,653 of record JAFAZH010000012.1, read on the forward strand.
TTGTGCCCAGGCTTGAATGCGTGCGTTCCATTCGTCCGCATTAAAAACGGCCCCCGCTTGCGGCGCATGAAGCGCGATATTTTCGGCGACAGTAAAGACTGGCACCAGCATAAAATGCTGATGGACGACGCCGATACCCCGTTGAGTCGCGGCGCGGGGAGACGCCAAATGGACGGGTTCATCATCCCATCTCAATTGTCCCGCAGTGGGGGTGAGGACACCACCGATAATGTTCATCAGCGTGCTCTTACCCGCTCCATTTTCTCCCAGCAGCCCGACGATCTCGCCCTCGCGCACCACCAAATCCACCTCATCCAGCGCCTTAAAGCTGCCGAAGGTTTTGGTAATCTGGCGTAATTCGAGCATGGATTTGGAACCACGAATGGACACTAATAAACGCGAATAAACCTAAAATAAAAGAGAGACCGCCAAGGATTAGTGTCTGAGTGTGTTGCTGCGCTCCAGTGTTCCTTTTCTATTTCTTCATTCGCGTTTATTAGTGTTCATTCGTGGTTCCAAATCAAACATGTCTCTGGATTTTGAGTTTGCCGCTTTTGATGTCTTTTTCGGCAGCGGTGAGTTTCTGCATCAGGGCCGGGGGGACTTTAGCCTTGAGAGCGGCATTCCATTGGACGGATACAGTGCCTTTAGGAACGTTCAGTTCAATGAAATCGGCAGTAAATTTGTTGTTTTGCACGCTCTTGGCTAATTCAACGAAGGCTTTGGGCATTTCGATCACGGCGGAGGCTAAACAGACATTGGGGGCAATGCTGTTCTGATTGCGATTGGAGCCGAAAACCAGCACGTTCTGCGCTTCCTCGGCAGCATTAAACATGCCTTTGCCTGCTTGATCGGCGTTATGAAAAAGAAAGTCGGCTTTTTGGGCGATCATCGTTTTAGCCGATTCCTTGGCCGCATTCTGGTCTTCAAAGTTGCCGACATAATTCGTGAGAATAGCAACCTTGGGATTAACACTCTTGGCACCATCGGTAAAGGCGTCGAAAGTAGAAGTGATAACCGGTAATTTCATCCCGCCAATGGCTCCAATGACATTAGTTTTTGTCATGCCTCCGGCAGCCATGCCCAACAGATAGGTGGCTTCTTCCAGTTTGGGCACAATCGTCGCTACGTTGGGCGCTTGCTTGACATTGCCACCGACCACCACAAATTTAGTATCGGGATATTGAGGCGCAACTTCTAAGACGCGCTTGCCATACTCGAAGCCGTGGCAGATGACGAGGTTAAACTTTTTATCACCAAAATCACGCATGGCTGGTTGCTGATCGGACGCATTCTTGGTGACTTGGTGCGCGACTTCTGCCCCCAACTCCTTCTGCACCGCCTGCAAGCCCTCATAAGCCAATTGATTCCAGCCCTGATCGTTAATATCGCCGGGTGTCAGCAGGGCCACTTTCAGCTTGCCTGTTGGTGCAGTGGCCTTACTGGAAGTTGAGGCGTTTCCACTGCCTCCGTTGGAGGTGGTTGAAGCCGAACTCGAACCGCTCCTCGCACTCGTAGGTGCTGATGTTTGGCTACAGCCAGCTAGGGCAAATCCGGCAACTAAAAATGGCAGACCCAATAAAAAGCGTAAACGCTGCACGAAAACCTCACTGACTGAAAACTCTAACGAATAATGATAATGCCCATGTCCGATGCGTGGGCATCGGCGGTGATGCCTGTGGGCTTATGCCCAATCGTCTGGACTTTGGCTTGAGCGGCCTTGCTGCTTTGCACATCTTCGGCATGTTTCAATAATCTCGCAATGGAGGTGAAGCCATAAGTCTGGGCAAACATACGTGGCGTATAACCATGATCGTCTTTAAAATAGGCAATAGCTCCCCTATCTAAAAGGGCTTTTACAACCTCGGTCGCGCCACGAAAGACTGCATTCATGAGAGCGGGGCTAGTGTGGCTTCTGGCATCGTTGACTCTCGCCCCTTTATCTAGTAAAGCCTGCACCGCAGGCATATAGCCACTAAAAGCGGCACACGCTAGGGGCGTCAAAGAGCCGCTGCCACCATTAGCATTAGCTCCTTTATTGAGAAGCTCGCGCACGGTAAGCCCATAGCCCCCTGCGCAGGCCATCATCAAAGGCGTTATATGACCAGACAGGGTATAAAGATAACGCTTTTGATAAAGCATGAAGTTTTGATTGTCTGCGGTTTGTGATGTCGAAATCTCCGTGGGGGCCACGCCAAGTACGACGCGAACATTAGGATAGCTGCGCACATCAACTTTGGCTCCTTTGGATAATAAATAACGCACAGTTCCCAGATGCCCATTCTCGCTGGCCCAATGGAGTGGGGTGAAACCATATTTCCAATCCCGCGCTTCAAGACCAGCACCCTGAGCGAGCAGGTCGCGCACTCGTGAAGTTTCTCCATCGAAGGCCGCTAACATCAGGTCATAATCGCGCTTGGTCGCGTTATTGATCGGAGGAACCGTTGAAAATTGCGGAAAGGGTGGATTATCACTGGGCCTCGCGGCGGCGCCGATTGGCACTGTAACCGGGGGAATCTGTGGCGTTGTGTCGGGCGCTTGATTCGCATTGGATGCTTGATTTGACCCGGCTGGTCGTGGGGCCTGGCCTCCTTGCGATGGTTGTCCCGCGGCATTTGACTCTGGCCCTACTGGTGGTTGTTCTGGTGCTCCGACTGGTGGCGGCGGCGGTTGTGGTGTTCTGATCGGTGCCGGGCCTCCCGGTATTAGTTGCACCGGGTCTGAGGTCTGGGGTTCGGCCTGGCTAACCCCGGTTTGTATTAAAACCCATACAGGCAGGGCCAGTGCAATCATTCGCTTGGGGATCATTCTCATCTCCTCACAATGTGTTCCGTCTTACCAATTTTACCTTATTTGGGGCAATGGTTGGCAAATTTCGCACTCTTATCTGCTGAGCCGCAGGAATTGTCTTGTCTCTTACAGCGTGCCCTCAATGCCCTCGTCTGCTGGTTCGCCTGGCTCATGCGCTGCAACGCTACCGGCACGCCCTTGGCTAACATCGCCCGTGTTAGGGTCGCCTGTGCTGCTCTCTTTCGCGGAAGCAATCTGGCGGCGACGGAGCAGATTCCAACTCAATTCACTACGCCCCAGTAATCCCTGGGGACGCAATAGCATGAGCACAATCAGGATTAACGAATAAATAACATAGCGCAACGCTGAGATATTTTGTTGCAGCCAGCTTTGCCCATAGTGAAACAGCAAGAATATAGCCAATGTCGCTAAGACGGGCCAGCGCAGCCAGAGCAACCAGCCCACGACACTTGCACGCATAGCACTACGATAGCGAGAAAAAGAGAGGGCCATCGAAAGGGCGACCACACCTAACCCCACCCAGAAAGCGCCAGAGAGGGTGCGAAGAATTTCCTCTAAAATTTTAAGTGACACCGCTGAGAGCGTGACACCCGTAATGGAGCCTAATCCGCCCAACACGACCATCACGACCACCTCAATGCTGCGCACAAAGGTGAAATCGTTGGGGTGGGCCAGTTGCAGATAATGCACCTGCAACGCCCCGGCGACGCCAGCCCACATGGAAGAGATAACGAAAGCCAGAACTTTAATTCCTGTAGTGTTGATGCCCATCGCCTCTGCCGCGACTTCATCATCGCGCACCGCACGCATCGAACGCCCCAGGTTGGAATCGGCGAGGTTGCGCACAGTCAGAATGCACAGGATGGCCCCGCTGTAAATCCAGACAAAACTGGACATCTGAGGCAGATTGCTAAAGCCACTGGCCCCACCGATTTCGTTAATGGTGCGGATGAGCGAAACGATAATCTGGCCGAAGCCAAGAGTGACAATCGCCAGGTAATCACCCCGTAGGCGCAGGCTGGGCAGTCCTACAATGAGGCCCGCAATACCAGCGGCGATGGCCGCAATGACAAGAGCGATGGCAAAAACCGGCCCATTGGCGAGAATCAAGCGCGGCCCGGCATAGTAGGTGAAGCAGGCCGCCGAATAAGCGCCCACTGCCATAAAACCCGCATGGCCGAGCGAGAACTGGCCTGTAATACCGTTAATGAGATTAAGACTGACCGCTAAGATGATGTTGATACCAGCAAGGTTGATGATGTCGAGATAATACGGATTCAACCAATGGGGCAACAGCATTTGCAGCCCCTGCAATATCCCTAAGCCGATGCCAGCGATTAACAGGCGTCCAATCCACATGGCTAAAGGGTGAGAGGCTTTCATCAGAAATGTTAGAAAGAAGTTGGGGTAACGCGCTATTGGTCAGGAGTGCTAATATGCGAAATCTACGGCACGCTCAAACCTTCTCTGCCGTGGTGCGACCCAGCAAACCAGAAGGACGCACTAACAGCACCAGAATCAGCAGTGCAAAGGCGATGGCATCCCGATATTCAGACTTGCCCACTGCCACCACGAGGACTTCCGCAAAACCCAATAAAAGACCACCCAACATCGCGCCGGGAATGCTGCCAATACCACCCAAGACAGCGGCAACGAAAGCTTTTAATCCGGCCATCAATCCCATCAGCGGGTCGGCACTGTGCTGATACGTCGAGTTGAGAATCCCCGCTGCCGCAGCCAACCCCGCGCCCAGGGCAAAAGTAAAGGCAATTATTACGTCGGTATTAATGCCCATCAGGGCAGCGGCGGAGCGGTCTAACGAGACAGCACGCATGGCCCGCCCGATGCGCGTTTTAAGCACCACCGTCTGCAAACCTGCCATGAGAGCCACCATCACCACCACAATAACGACTTGTAAGAGCGAAACGGAAACCTCTGGGTGCTGAAGTGTAAATATCTCCCGTTCCGAAATGAGTCCCGGAAAGGGCTGAGGCTTGGCGGAAAATACGGCCTGTCCACCATATTCCAGCAGCATGGAAACCCCAATTGCGCTGATGAGAATGGTGAGACGTGGTGAGTTGCGCAAGGGACGATAGGCCACCCGCTCAATCAGGATGCCCGCCACGGCACATAGCAGCATGGCAATGATAAAAATTAGCACCACCAAGGGCAGCCCTGGCGTGTTCCCCTGGTCTACCAAACGAGTAGCCCCGACCCAGCCCGCCGCGAACAGGCCCGCATACGCCCCCAACATATAAACGTCGCCATGCGCGAAGTTGATAAAGCGCAACACGCCATAAACGAGCGTGTAGCCCAGGGCGATTAAAGCATATATCGAACCCTGGGCTAAACCGTTAACAAGCTGTTGGGGCAGTTCCTGGAGAAATCGCATTAGGGGAGGAGGGCAGGTAGTAGGTGGTAGATGGTAGGTAGAATATGGGAGACATCCCCTACATTCTACCTACCATCTACCACCTACCTGACTCAAGGCTTAATCGTCGTAAAGGCGGTGAACTTATCACCTTTGACTTGCAAAATGGTAATGGGCTTGACGGCGTTGCGGTCTTTATCAATCGAAATGTTGCCCGTGACGCCAGGGTAATTTTTAGTGTTGGCAATAGCATCACGGATTTTATCGCGGTCAAGACTCCCCGCGCGCTTGATGGCATCCAGCAACAGATGGGTGGCGTCGTAGGCCAGGGGAGCCATCGCGTCGGGGATTTCACCGAAGCGTTTTTGATAGGTGGTCACGAACTGCTTCACCTTGGGGTCTGGGCTATCGGGTGAATAATGATCGGAGAAATAACAGTTCTGCAACGCGGACTTACCGATTTTTATTAATTCGCGTGAATCCCACCCATCGCCACCTAAGAGCGGCTGCTGGATACCCAGTGAACGTGCCTGCACCGCAATGGTGGCAGCTTCTGTATAGTAACCAGGGATAAAGATGACATCCGGGTTAGTGCTTTTAATGCGCGTTAATTGGGCATGGAAATCGGTGTCGTGTTCGCTATAAGATTCCTGTGCCACAATTTTGCCGCCGTTTTTCTGGAACTCTTCAATGAAGGCGGCTCCCAGTCCCTTACTATAGTCATTAGCCACGTCGGTCAGCACCGCGGCGGTTTTGGCTTTCAGGTTCTTGCCCGCAAAGCGAGCGCCCACTGCACCCTGAAAAGTATCGGTAAAGCAAGTCCGAAAAATATCATCCCCAATAGTGGTTACTGTGGGGTTGGTAGAGGCAGGCGTAATCATCGGCACCCCGGCAGCCTGGCAGATGGGGGCGGCAGCGATAGAGCGCGAGGAAGCTACTTCACCCACGATAGCCAGCACATTATCCTGGTTAATTAATTTCTTAATAACCGAGCCAACTTGCTCCGACTTGCCGCCGTCGTCCTCTTTTTGCACGCGCACTTTCTTGCCTAGGACGCCCCCGGCTCCATTCACTTCGTCCACCGCCATCTGCATTCCATTATCGCTGCTGATGCCAAAGGTCGCGGTAGAACCCGTGAGTGAGCCATATTCACCCAGCAGAATGTCGTCGCCTGTGTAGGCTGCGGCTTTGCCCACGCTAGAGGCGTCGGTGCCATTACTGCCCCCCGTGCCATTGCCGCCAGATGCCGTGCCGCCTTCGGTTGGCTGCTTGCACCCGGCCACGGCGGTAACAACTACTAAAGAACAAATCAACGGCTTTATACCCCATTGCCCAACCCGCCGCCATCGCTTGATTTCTCGCATGGATAAATTCTCCTGAACTACCTTGAAATGCCTAAACCTGTTTGTGCATTTTATCACAGGGGGTGGCTCATACCAAGCGGTTCCGAGAGGCTCGCTGCGTTTGTCCTGTTGGTTAACAACGTAGGCTAATAAAGGCAGAAAAGAACGAAGATGGCTTTTGTAGAGGACTTTATATAAGAAGCGTTCGCATAAGAAGCATTCGCAAGATTTACTGTTGTAAATCTCCCTTTACAGCGTAGCGTTCCAGTCGAGAATCAGTTTCTTTAGCCGCACGACGAGTTCTGGTTGTGCGGCGGCGAGATTATCTGTTTCACCGGGATCGTTGTACAGGTTGTACAGTCGAGGTGTGGTGCCGTCATCATTTAATAATAACTTCCAGTTACCCGCGCGGACGGCAAAGCCTGGGAAGGGCGCGTTGTGTGGCCCCGGACGATCTGGTGGGCGTTTCCAGAATAAGGGATGGGTGCGGGTAGCAGTCGCCTGTCCCAGTAGGGTGCGGCTCAGGTCTTCACCATCGAATTTTATATCTGCCGGAATGGGGGTGCCCGTCAGGGCGAGGACAGATGGCGCGAAATCTACCCCGGAAAACAGGCTGCTGGTATTGACACTGCCGTGCCGTGCGGCGGGCACGAAGCCTGGTCCCCACACGATGAAAGGCTCTCGAATGCCACCTTCATACAACGTGCCCTTGGCACCACCAAAGGGGCCGCTGCTGCCTGCCCCTGGCTCCGGGCCGTTGTCACTGGCAAAGATAATCAGGGTGTTATCGCGCAACTTGGCATTATTGCGCACAGCGTCGAAAAGCGGGCCAAGCTGCTCATCCATTGTCTGCACGACACCATTATAGAGGGCGTGTTTGCTGCCATCACCCCGCCGCTCCGGCGGCGGATCGAAGGGCGAGTGAACGTCATCAGGCCATAGGTTGATATAAAAGGGCTTGTTCTGGGCGGTGGCACGCTGCATAAAATCGAGTGCCCCGTCCACAAAGGCTTTGGTGACATCAGAACGTTTTACCCAGCGCACATTGCCACGCCCCAATTTTTCACTGGCTACGCCGAGCGGCAGCTTATGTGCCTCGCCTTCCTGCGGCATGCTCATCAAGGGCAAAACGCGGTCGCCCAATCCCTCAAATTGTGTCAACGAGACATCAAAGCCGTATTCGGTGGGCAATGGCGCTTCACCGACATCTCGCCCCCCGCCCATGTGCCACTTGCCAAAGTGCCCTGTGGCATAACCATTGTGCTGTAAAAAGCGCGCGAGGCTGGGTGCTTTAGGATCAAGCCACTGCGCCATGCCGCGCTGCTCATTGAGGGCGCGGTTATCAATATAAGATGTGATCTTCCAACGCGCCGGGAATTGTCCAGTGGTCAACGCCGTCCGCGAAGGTGAACAAATTGGTGAATTGACGCAAAACTGCGTGAACCGAATCCCCTCGGCAGCCAGGCGATCAATGTTGGTGGTGTTCACAGACGGGCCGCCGTAGCAGCTTAGGTCGCCATAGCCCATATCATCGGCCAGCACAAAGATAACATTTGGTCTAACAGTGGGAGCTGGAGCCGCCGTCGCTGCTAACGGGGCCGCCAGCAAAGGGACTAAGGCAAGACTTTGTTGTAGGTTCACCAAAGACACAGATTTCTCCTGTTCATCCCAGAGTCATTCAACACTTGTGAATTTACCTTCACACCATACTTCTTTGGTGCAGTGTATTCGATTAGAAGGGAGCATAAATGGACAACAGTGTAGTGTGCTGCTCCTGAGCATAAAATGGATGAATCTTCATTGACACCCTGCGGCGTATATTCAAAAATGCGAACGCCTTCAATGTCAGTGCGTCTGTTACCATCGTTTGGCTCACGCTCTGCCTGATGCCCCATCTGATGCCGTTCTGCTGGATAAAAGAAACCGCAGGCTTAGAGTGCGTTCTACTGAGTTAAAACATTACCGTAGAAAGTGTAGGAAGTAGAAAATTATGGCAACTGACGCACAGGCAGCCGCCGCGGATCAGGTCAGCAAATATCGCTGGTTGATCCTGTTGGGCTTAATTACGGCGGCCATCATGGAAGTTTTAGATACGACTATTGTCAATGTGTCGCTGCCCCAGATGGCTGGTAACCTGGGGGCGACGTTCCAGGAAGTCGCTTGGGTTTCCACTGGCTACATCCTCGCCAACGTCGTGGTGCTGCCAATGACAGCATTCTTGGCTGCCACTTTTGGGCGACGCAACTATCTGACGGCTTCGATCCTGATCTTTATTGTGGCCTCATTTTTATGCGGCACCTCGCACACTCTGGGTGAACTTGTCTTATGGCGCGTGTTGCAAGGCGCGGGCGGAGCCGCCTTGCTCTCCACCGCCCAGGCAACGTTGCGTCAGATTTTTCCGCGTGAACAGCAAGGCATTGTGCAAGCGGTTTTTCTCATGGGCGTGATCGTGGCCCCGACTTTAGGGCCGACGCTGGGTGGCTGGATTACTGACAACTATACCTGGAACTGGTGCTTCTTTATTAATGTGCCGATTGGCATTCTGTCAGTTTTTCTGGTGTCGAGCTTTCTGCAAGATACGCCCGGAATGCGCCAACGTCCCACCTCGGTTGACTTCTTCGGCATCGCTCTGCTCGCGGTTGGGTTAGCCTCCTTGCAATACGTCTTAGAAGAGGGACAGCAGAACGATTGGTTTAACGATCCATTGATCGTGCGTCTCTCTATCCTATCGGCGATCACGCTCTCCATCATGCTCTGGTGGGAACTGTCACCCCGTAACCCGGCTCCCGTAGTGGATTTTCGGGTGCTTAAAAACCGCGACCTCTCGTGTTCGATATTTCTCTTTGTAGCACTTGGCTTTGGACTTTATGGCGGAACTTATCTGTTTCCCCTCTTTGCGCAGAACTTGCTCGGCTTTACCCCAACCACCACGGGCCTGATGCTGCTACCAGGTGGACTAGGCACCGCCACGAGTGCCCTGCTTTGCGGACGAATGCTGAATGGCCCCAAACCCTTGGTTGATCCACGGGCGCTGATTTTTATCGGGGTTGGCCTATTTATGACTTCGATGTGGCGCATGGGGCATCTCACCACAATGGCAGGCGAACCGGATGTGCGCCTGGCCCTGTTTATGCGTGGCTTTGGACTGGGCTTTTTGTTTGCCCCAATCAATAATGTGGCCTATGGCAACATTGATCCGCGCATTGCCCAGCAAGCCTCTGGCCTAATCAATCTGGCCCGTCAATTGGGTGGCTCCTTTGGCATTGCTATCTTAGGCACCTTCCTCACCAATAAGACGCAGTTTCACCACGCTATGTTGGTGAACTACACCTATCGCGGCAACCCGGCTCTGGAACAAAAGCTCCAAGCGTTTCAGAGCAATTTTATGGCGCATGGCATGTCGGCCACTGTCGCTCAGAAAGCTGCCTTCGCCGCCTTAGAGCGCCTGGTCTCGCAACAAGCCAGTATGCTCGCTTACAACGATTCATGGATCTTTATCCTGACCGCTTTCGCCTGCACCTCCCCCGCTATTTTGCTGCTGCGCAAACCGCGTGGTGCTGCCGCCGCTGTAGATGCGCACTAGATAGAATACAAGAAGCCATAGAACTCATTATCTTTATCGGCTTACAGGGAGCGGGCAAAAGCACTTTTTACCGCACCCATTTTGCGGCCACTCATGTCCACATCAGCAAAGATAAACTGCGCAACAATAAGCATCCAGAGCGACGCCAGCGCCAATTGCTGCAACAAGCCTTAGCGCAAGGCCAGTCGGTAGTTGTAGACAACACAAATCCCACGGCTACCGACCGCGAGCCTTTAATTCAGATCGGACACAGTTTTGGTGCAACCGTTACTGGTTACTACTTTGAATCGAACGTCAGCGACTGTTTGCAGCGCAACAGCCTTCGCGTCGGGATTGCGCGGGTGCCGGATATTGCGCTTTATGCCACCATCAAGAAATTGGAGCGACCTGCTTATGGTGAAGGGTTTGACCATTTATATTATGTGCGTATAGCACCATCAAACGGGTTTGAGGTGAGCGAGTGGGCAGCAGAGGACAGGCATGAATAACGACCAGTTTGAAGCCAAAATGCGCCAGGCGGAATATTTCCATGAGCTGCGTCTTGTCCCAGGAGCATGGGTTGTCATCCGTGTAGATGGGCGTGGCTTCTCGCGTTTTACGGAAAAGCATTTTCAAAAGCCCTGTGATGAGCGGTTCCGCGACTATATGCTGCAAACCGCACAAGTGTTGTTGGAAGAGCTAACTGGCCTTTATGTTTATACCGAAAGTGATGAGATTTCGATTCTCATAAAACCCAATTGGAACCTGTTTGATCGTGGCTGGGAGAAAGCGGTTTCCATTTCGGCAGGCATCGCCAGTGCCGCCTTTACGCACGCTTGTGGCAAGGTCGCTCACTTCGATAGCCGCGTCTGGCTGGGTGTGAATGAAGATGCGGTGGTAGATTATTTCCGCTGGCGGCAATCGGATGCGCAGCGTTGCGCCCTCAATGGCTGGTGTTACTGGACTTTGCGTAATACCGGGGTAAACGTCAGGCAGGCGACAAAAAGAATTGAAAAGCTATCCGTGGCAGCGAAGCAGGAATTGCTGTTGGAGTATGGCATCACTTTTAATGAACTTCCGGCTTGGCAGCGCCAGGGAGTGGGTCTCTATTGGGAAGAGTATGAGAAAGAAGGCTACAACCCGCAAACCGACGAGACCGTGAAAGTGCTGCGGCGTCGCGTTAAGGTGGACTGGGAATTGCCCGTGCAGCAGGATTACAAGAACTTACTGCTTAACTTCATGAGAGCGAGTAATTTAGTTTAGACCTCCTTGAATGAAACTACGGGCGTATAACTGGCTCGTTAAGTGCGCAGTGATGCCCTACTCTTATTTCCAGGTTGTAGGCTTCTCCTACTCCTAGGAGCAGGTTGCATTAATTGAAGTATCACGTTAGAAACCATAGATATGAGCACAGATAAATTGCGTTTAATTCAATGTGGCGTTGGTGGACATGGTTATGGCTGGGTGCAACACCAGACCAGCCAGTCACCGGACTTTGATTTAGTGGCCATTGTAGATGTCGTGGACGAGCAGTTAACCAAAGTTGGCGAAGAAGTCGGTATTCCGGCAGAGCGACGTTTTAAGAACCTGGAAGACGCGCTAAAGCATGTCGAGGCGGATGCGATACTAACTGTTACCCCACCAGTGATTCATGCCCAACATGCGCACGTCGCTTTCGAGCATGGCTTGCATGTGATGACGGAAAAGCCCATTGCCGACACGCTGGACAATGCCAAGCGCATGGTAGAGATGGCAGAGCAAAGTGGCAAGCAATTAGTAGTCAGCCAGAACTATCGTTTTAGCCCAACCGTGCAAACCTTAAAGCAGTTGCTTAATGACCAAACCGTGGGTGAGTTCGGGCATGGGCACATGGATTTCTATATCCCCGCTGATTTCACTGGTAGTTTCCGTGAGACGATGGAGTTTCCCCTCCTGGTGGATATGTCTATTCATCACCTGGATATGATCCGTTGTGTCACAGGCCGCAACATCACCAAAGTGACGGCGCAAAGTTTTCGTCCGCCCTGGTCATGGTATCAGCATGACCCCGGCTTAAAGATGTTGCTGGAATTAGAAGGCGGCATCCCCTTTAGCTATAGTGGCGATTGGAGTGCCCTGGGGCGTTATACCAGTTGGAATGGCAATTGGCGGCTGCAATGCGGTGCCGGTTCATTGCACATGGAAAATGATAAGTTGCTGGTAGCACGCTGTGAAAAGTGGAGCAAAGACCTGACGGTGGAAGAAGTGGAATCTACTCCCTTAGAGCGTGGTGGCCCGGCGGCAACGCTCCACGCCTTTGCCGAAGCCATTCGCACCGGACAGCCTGCCGAAACCAGTGGGGCCGATAACTTGCACTCTTTCGGTGCGGTCATGGCCGGTGTCACCAGCGCCCGCGAAAACCGCACCGTTGAGGTGGCAGAATTGATTAGTGGTTAACCACGAATGAACACTAATAGACACGAATGAGATTGAGGATAGAAGATAGAGGATGAAGTATCCAGCCTCCAGTAACCAGCCTCCAGCCTCTACAAGCATTCGTGTCTATTAGTGTTCATTCGTGGTTCCAAGATAAATATGAATTCATTATTTGGTATTGAAACAGAATATGGCGTGACGGTGGAAGGCGCGGATGCCACAGGGTTAGTGGCGGCTTCGCGGGAAGTGGTGCAGTCGTATAGCGGGCGCAGTGCCGGGCCGTGGAATTATCGCGCTGAAGACCCGCGCAATGATGTGCGCGGGTTTCATGTAGATAAGCTGTCGCAAGACCCGACGGACGCTCAGTTCGATAAGCCGGGTGACAAAGTTGCCAGCCCAACCGAGGATCGTTGTGACCGTGTCTTGCTCAACGGGGCGCGGCTGTACAATGACCACGGGCACCCAGAGTATTCCACCCCCGAATGTTCCAGCCTGCGTGCCCTCGTTGCCCATGATAAAGCCGGGGAGCGCATTATCTTAGAATGTGCCAATGCGTATGCCGCCAAGACGGGTAAGGCGACCCAAATTTTCAAGAACAACACCGACTTTCACGGTGCCAGTTATGGCACGCATGAAAGTTACTTAATGCAGCGGGGGGTGGCCTGGGATGATGTCATTTACAACCTCGCGCCGTTCCTCGCCACGCGCATTATTTATGCGGGAGCGGGCAAGGTGGGCATTGAAGAAAGAGGTGCGCCTTCCTGCTCTTATCAACTATCGCAACGCGCCGATTTCTTTAGCGTCTTACAAAGCGTTGACACTTTGCATAACCGGCCTCTGGTGAATACCCGCGATGAAGCGCACGGCGATGCACGACGTTTTCGCCGCCTGCATGTGATTGCGGGGGATGCCAATCTCAGCGAATATGCTACCGCACTCCGCGTGGGGGCGACCAATTTAGTGGTGGCCCTCATCGAATCGGGTTGGGAAACGCCCGTCACATTGCGGGATGCCGTGCGCAGCATCAAGCAAATCTCGCGGGATCAAACTTATCGCTGGCTGGTCGAAGGTTCGGACGGCAACCACATTAGCGCAGTGGATGTGCAACGCGCTTACTGGCGTGCCGCCTGTAAATTGGAGTTGCCTGGCAGCGAATGGTTGTTGGATGAATGGCAGGCGACGTTGGATGCCCTGGCGGAAGACCCCTGGCAATTAGGGGATCGCCTGGATTGGGTGGCGAAGAAATTGCTGCTCGACGAGTTCGCGGAAGCTGAAGGTCTGGACTGGGAACAAGACGCCCTCACCCTGCAAAGCCTGGATTTGGCTTATCATAATGTTGACCCGGCGGAAGGTCTCTATTACGGATTAGTCGAAAGTGGGGCCATGCTAACTCTGGTGACCGAAGAGGAGATTGAAGCGGCGCGTTGCGCCCCACCTTCCGACACCCGCGCGGCGTTACGCGGCCTACTGGTGCGCCGCTTTGCCGATACCATCAAGTCCGCCTCTTGGGGCGGCTTAGTGGTGGAGGAAGCAGGCGAGAGAATTAATTTAGTGTTGCCAGAAGCGGCTGCTGATTATCCGGCGTTATGTCAACAAATTGAAACCGCTGCCTCAGCCCATGATGTGGCGGCAATTCTGCGCAAAGCATAAACTTATAGAGTAGGTGGTAGATGGTAGGTAGTAGATAGGAGGGAGAATGCAGGAAAGGGATAGCCCTAACGGATATCGTATCCTACCTACCTCCTACCATCTACCACCTGCCTCAAAAGGAGACGATCATGAATTTCTTCCAAGCTGACGAAACAATGCGGCGTCCACTGCCGACGACCCCAATGGAAAAGCCCGGCGGCGATGATTCTGGTGGCCCTTCGGCTCCCAAGGTGAAGCGCCCGGATACACGCCAACTGCTCGACCGCATGAAGCGTGTTGACCCAGAGCAAGCCAAGCGGTATCGCCAACGTAGTGGACAGTAAGACCTAACCCCCATCCCCTTCTCGGTTCGGGAAGGGGTGTCAGAGGATAAGGCTATAGCTTAGGTTGTAGTCCTATCAAACGCTATACAGCCGTCCTTTGTTCCCCTCCCCGACACGGGGAGGGGGCAGGGGAGAGGTTAAAACGGCTCTTAAATGGAGCTTTGTCAGAGTTGGTTTATTTTATGGATTTTGCCACTTCACGCCCAGGCGATTTTTCGCGCCTGGTGCAAGTTTTACCGACACCTGAAACTACCACGACACACCAGCCCCACGGAGTTGGAGAATCACATTCTGCTACTTCGTTTGTTGAAACCCACGGCACGACTGTTATTGCTGTGAAATATAAAGAAGGCGTGCTGAATGTGGCTGACCGTCGCGCCACCGCTGGTATGGGTGTCATGTATGACCGCGCCGAAAAGATTCTGGCGCTGGATGACCATACCATAGTCGCTATTAGCGGTTCATTTGCGACTTCTATCCAAATGGCCCGCTATTTGCGTCATTCCTTCAAATATTATTCGCGTAGCCAACTTCAACCGATGAGCCTGGAAGGTAAATTGGCCGAGTTAACACGCGCGATTTCTAATAACCTGCCGATGCTGTTACAGGGCATTGGTGCATTTATCCCAGTGCTTTCGGCCTATGACTTGGAAGCCGACCAAGGCCGCATCTTCTTTTATGATGGCATGGGCGCACGCTTTGAAAGCTCGGAGTTTGGTGCGGCTGGCTCCGGCTCGTCGGCCATCCGTGGCTCCTTCGATTACATTGTGCGTACCAAAAAGCCCTTCAGTGAAATGGACTTGCAGGAAGCGTTGCGCGAGTGCCTCATCTTGCTCGATATTGCGGCTGACCTGGATGCGGCGACGGGCGGCTACTCCAAAATTTTGCCCGCAGCCAAGGCTGTAACACGCGATGGTGTCCTCACCCTTGATGAGTCGCAGATGACCGATGTGCTGCGTCAAATGGAAGATGGCGTCTTAGGTGCGATACCCCCGGTGCGCGCCCACAGAATAGACGCTGATTCGGAAAGTATTTAAGAAACAAGAGGTAATGGATGATAGGTCATAGGTGATGGGCAACTGCCGTTGATACAGCGCCATAACCCATCGCCTATGACCTATCATCCATTACCCATTATCTGCTATTATGTATTCACCCTACGATTTTAATCAAAGCATTGCGCACCGTGCTGAGTATGTGGAAGAGCGGCTTAAAGGTGGCGCACCAGTGGTGGGAATATCCTACGATAAAGGTGTGCTGCTGCTCACGGTCAAGCGCACGCAACGCAAGATTTTCGAGATTTACGATCAGTTGATGTATTCGGCCATTGGCAATCAGGCTGATGTAGAAGCCGTGCGACTGGCAGCCATTGACTTTGCTCATGCCGAAGGCTTTCAACGCTCGCCCGATGATGTTTCGATTCAACGCCTGGTTGGTTTTGCCATTTCGCCACCGTTGAAGCGCAGCTTTGGCGATCCACTCAGTACGCCCAATGTGCTGCGAGCTATTTTTGTGGAGATGGGCAAGCGTCCTGAGAAAGATGTGTTCTTTATCCTGAACTATGACGGGGAGTTTTCAACGCACTCGCGTTTCGCTGTCGTCGCAGGTCGTGACGCTTCGGAACTGGCCATGCACGAAGAACTGGAAAAATATTCCGATGTGCCCGACTTAGCAACGGCGCTGCAACGCGCTGTTGCCGCCTGGCGCAGAGGTGCCCAGGATCAACCTGCGGCTACTGATGACGATGCAGATGACGAAGCGACCGACCGCGCCTCAACGGAAGACATCCCAGACCCATTGGCCCAGGCTCTCGAAGACGGCGAAATAGAAGCCGCGATTTTAGAGCGTGATACTTCCCGCGAAAGCAAGTTCCGTATGCTGCGCGCCGATGAACTAAAAGATGTGGTAGCAACTCCAGCCAATGCGAACAGTTGAGGTCAACAACTCTCTCAAACATTCGCGCTTATTTGTGTCCATTCGTGGTTAACTCAAAAGCGATATATCTATGGAACAACGCATTATTGGGGTAGAAACAGAGTTTGGCTGTCTGGTGCAAAGTGATCGCTTTGGCAATGGCCGGGGTTCCTCTGAACGCATTGTGGAAGCGGTCAAAGACCATGCCTTTCTCAGCAAGAAGTTGGGTTTGCTGGATATGCACGCTCGTGACTATGCTTTTGAACCGGCGCGCAGTGGCGGCTTTCTGTTAAATGGTGGTCGCTTGTATGTCGACGCGGTGGGAAGCCACGAAGAGTATGCCACCCCAGAGTGCATCACCTGGACGGACGTGGTAGCCTATGACCGTGCCGGGCGCGTCATTTTGCAAACCCTGGTGGACGAGCTTGATCTTAGTGATGATGTGGCCTTTTATGCCAACAGCGTAGACCACTTTGGCGGGCACACCTTTGGCTGCCACGAAAATTACCTGGTGGATATTTCTGCCAGTGCTTTTCGTGGTTCCCTTTCACTCCTGATGCCGTTTCTGGTGACACGCCAGATTTTTGCAGGAGTGGGCCGCGTTGGCGGGCACCGATTGAATCGCAGTGATTTTCGGCGCAATATCATGACGATTGGCGAGCATGATGTGGATACGATGTGGGTCGCGGATTTCTATGGCGTAGAGATTGACCCCACGGTTAATTACCAACTCTCGCAACGGGCCGACCACATCGTGAACACCGTCTCCTCACGGGTGCGTTTCAACCGGGCCATCATCAACCCCAAGCGTGATTCTTATTACGACTATTCCGATTTGCATCGTCTGCATGTGCTTTTCGGTGAGCCGAACATGAGCGAATATGCGATGTGGCTCAAAATAGCCACGACCTGCATTGTCCTCGACCTCTTAGACCTCAAAGTCGTGACTCCCGAAGTGCGTTTGGAAGACCCTCTCTCCACCTTGAAAGAAGTGTCGCGTGATCAAAGCTTGAAGTGGTCGGTGCGGCGAGCCAATGGGCGCAATATGAGCGCGATTGATTTGCAGCGCCTATACCTGATGGCAGCGCAAACGCATTTGAAAGGCAAGGATGAGCAAACGGATTGGGCTTTAGAAGAGTGGGAAAATGTCCTGGACGGCTTAGAGCGCGACCCGATGCAAATGGCCGATCAACTCGACTGGGTAGCCAAGCGGCAGATGCTCGAAGAATATATGGCCAGTGAAGGTGTAGGCTGGAAAGATGATGTGCTGCACAGTTTAGACCTGGAGTACCACAACATCAACCCGCGTAACAGTCTCTATTATGGCCTTGAAGAAATGGGTGCGATGCGCCGCGTTTGCACGGATGAACAGATTGAGAACTGCACTCACACGCCACCCCAAAACACCCGCGCTAAAGGTCGGGCTGATGTTATTTCGCAATTAATCCAGCGACGCTGGGGCCGCTACCTCATTGACTGGGATTGGGTGCGTGTAGACAAAGATCGCCACCTCGAACTGCGCAATCCCTTCCACACCTATGAAGCCGAAGCCGAAGCCTTTACTCGTGGCTTGGCGTAGTTAATAGATTCTATTGAACCGCCAAGGACGCCAAGGAAGAAGCGGGAGAGAAGGGGAGGAGAAGGGGAAAGAGCAGCCAGTGTCATGTTGAGCGCAGCGAAACATCTACTCTGCGGAGGATAGAGGCCTGAACATCACAGGCACAGGCCCCGGCAACAATCCCGGCATTCCCTTTCTTAATCCCATTTCCCTCGCATCCGTCGAGCGGACAGGAGCAGGAATGCGTTACGAACAGAGCTTGACGCGCCATCTCTTCAGTAATATAGTTTTGGTGGCGTCCAGTACCAACACCAGGGATGTTAAAAGTGCATTCAATAACCATCTTGCGCCCTACCAACCCAAGCTGACAGCTTTATTATCGCTGGACTATCTCGACCCCTCCGGGAACAAGGTGCGCCTAAAGTTCCGGCGCAATGGCTCTTTCTTTCAGGATACCTCCGCCAACCCATGAGGCGTGCTGGGGCGGCCTCGTTTCGGGGCCAGAAACTATGTTGATCTTGAGTTCGCCAAAGAGCCATCTGTTTATACGGAACTCTTCGTGAATATATCAAACGTGTTCAATGCGCCGGAGATTGCCTTCAATGACGTGCCTACAGGCCAGAGACATGTGACCTTTGGTGTCACCAAACGCTTCTGACCGCAACTTCGGGACTGGCTCAGACAAGAGCACGACTGCTGGAAAGGAGGTAGTAGCTTCAAGATCACGAGGCCAGCATGTTTTGCTCCCCTTTTCGTAGAACAGAGCTGACTGCCACAACTGCCACTGCAAGGTTGCCGTTAAGTTGACATACGATAGCATCCTGCTTAATATAAAGTTAGGAACAGGCAAAAATACCGCCTGCTTTCCTGAAAGTTGGGCGGTCGGGCCACCTTCGTCACGCATAAAAAGCGTCACTGGAGGTCAAAAAGCTCATCCTGCTTTGCAAGCAGGATGTCCTCGGTTCGAATCTGAGTAGCTCCATTAATACTCTCAAAACTTTCATCCCCTTATTAATCTGCCTTTCCTTGACTTTCACCCTCGCATAGTTTTAGTGCAGGCCCATTGGCTTCAACCGTGGCAGCTTGGGACGCAGCACGGGCACGCTAACTGCAAGTGACGGCGGCTGAAAAACATTTTAGAGGAGAACGTCCAATGAAAAAAGCTATTGCTTTTATGGGAATTGGTGCGGGTCTAATGTATCTGTTTGATCCCACGCATGGAGAAGAACGCCGGGGACAACTAAAAGAAAAGTTTGCCGGAATGATGCCGCAGACCAAAGATGCGCTTTCGGCTAAGACCGAGGCGGTGGCTGCTAAAGTGGATGAACTGACGAGTCAAGTGGATACGGTGGCTGCGCAAAAGGTTGAATCACTTGGCGGTGACACGCTGACCCCCACAGAAGATTCAGCATCAGAAAACTCTGAATCCCAAAGTTCGGAATAAGAGTTCCGCCAGCGCGTGCCTTTGATAGACGACCTATTAATAGACGCCCCTAAACTGCCAGGCTAATAGCTGATTGATGAATACTTTCCTACCGATTGCCGAGTGTGTTGCTTTCGGTAGGCTGAATCACAGGTCGTAACTTCGCCTAATGAGTAAAAGCGTAGTAAGCTCCTGAGTTTGGTGTCCTATTCTGATAGAATCTAAGCAACTAAATGGGTTACTTACATTAGTTATGTATGAAAGGCAGCTTAGGACATGCAAAGATGGCTCATTAATTTTGGCTGGCAGATAAGTTTACTTCTAATCTTAGCAAGCTATGGCTCGATTTCTACAACATTTCCCGTTAAAGCGGCTCCAGTGACATCAATCATGAGTGGGCAATTACCGCATCTGCAAAAGCAGGGGACGGCGACGCAACTCGTGGTGGAAGGTAAGCCTTTCACCATCCTCGGTGGTGAGTTGCATAATTCTAGTGCTTCCAGCCTCGACTACATGGAACCCATCTGGCCCAAGCTCACCGCCCTGCATTTGAACACAGTGTTGGTGACAGTCTCCTGGGAGTTAGTCGAGCCGCAAGAGGGCAAGTTTGATTTCTCTCTTGTAGATGGACTCATCAAGGCGGCACGTCAACACAATCTACGCCTAGTGTTTTTATGGTTTGGCAGTTGGAAGAATGGTGTGTCGAGCTACGTGCCGGGTTGGGTGAAGAAAGATGTGCGGCGCTTTCCTCGCGTGCAGGGCAAAAATGGCTCTTCGACAGAAGTGCTGACGCCATTAAATGAAGTCAGCAGCAGCGTCGATGCGAGAGCGTTCGCGGCCCTTATGCATCACATTCGCGCTGTAGACGAGCGGCAACAGACAGTGGTTATGGTGCAGGTCGAAAATGAAGTTGGCTTGCTGGGTGATCCCCGCGACCACTCGCCCGCAGCGGAAGCCGCTTTTAGCCAGCCCGTGCCTGTGGAACTTATCAACTATCTACAACAGCATAAAGATAGCCTCATTCCAGAGTTCAAGAAGGATTGGGAAGGGGCTGGCTTTAAAACAGCAGGCACCTGGTCAGAAGTTTTTGGTGGGGCGGCGGACGAAGCATTTATGGCGTGGCAGTACGCCCGCTATATTGGGCATGTGGTAACGGCAGGCAAGGCCGAATATCCCTTGCCGATGTATGTCAATGCGTGGCTGGTGCAGCACGAAGGGGAGAAAGCGGGAGGTTATCCCAGTGGTGGGCCAGTTTCGCGCATCATGGATGTGTGGCGAGCAGCGACTCCGGCTATTGACTTTTTCTCGCCTGATATTTACCTGCCCGATTTTAAGGGTGTTACTGCCAGCTATACTCGGTCGGGCAATCCTCTCTTTATTCCTGAAGCCGCCACCGGCCCGGAGGCTGCTGCCAAGGTGTTTTATGCCATTGGTCAGCATGATGCTATTGGCTTTTGTCCCTTTGGTATTGATGGGTTAAGCGCCGAGCATCCTTTAGCTAACAGCTATAACTTGTTGTCTGAACTGCTGCCGCTGATTGCACAGCATCAGGGACAGGATCAAATGATTGGCCTGCTCCATGACAAAGATAAGACGCAAAAGGTGAAGTTAGCTGGCTACAATTTGGAAGTAGGATTTGATACCGAAGGCAAGCCGGAGCCAGCAGGTTATGGCCTGGTGATCGCCACCGGGCCAGATGAATTTCTGGTGGCAGGTTCTGGCATCTCGATTCACTTTTCGGCGTTTACTCCTGGCCCGCGCAACACTCGCATTTTGGCAATTGATGAAGGCCGTTTTAAGGATGGCCGCTGGATTCCCGGTCGTCGTATGAATGGCGATGAAAATGCTGGCGGCTGGCGTTTACAGTTACCCGCTGGCCCACCCAGCATCCAGCGTATCCAACTTTACCGTCATGACTGATGAAGATGAAATGGGACGCTAACTTTGTTCGCCATGCTGCGCAACGCAAAGTCACGCTATTTCTCCTCTTTGACTTATAGCGTTTAAATAGCGCATGAAATTAGCGAACAAAGTTAGCGTCCCATTGTAAAGTCCTGGTATTCCTACAAGAAAAGGTCGAAATGGCATTTCAATGGAAGTCGGCACTGTTCTTATGCTCCTTAATGGCACTCCCCTCATTGGTGAAAGCGGCTCCTGATACCCCTCTTAAATACTTGGTTTCGTGGGTCGGCAATTCGTTCTCTGGCGCAGATAACCAGTGGGTGCAGAACTTCTTTATTCACATGAACACGCGGCCCGATGGCACTTGTGTGACCTGGAGCCACTGGGATGAAGGTGGGCACCGCTTTGGGATGTATAAAGATGGCAAAGTCATTGGCAACCAAGATGTCGGTGCCAATAGCCTGGAAGTTAAAGACCGGCAGGGACGGCAGTGGAGGCTAATTGTCGAATATGTTGATCCCAAGAACAATGAATATGATTTTGTGCCCAAGGGCATTCAATGCAATGGACAAGACGTACAGTTCCCTGACCTGTATCAACCCACCGCCCTGGCGCTAGCCAATGACGGCACTCTCATGGTGGCTGATTCGCTTACTGGGCCGCGGCAACAGGTGCTTTTCTATAATATCGCGGATTGGCAACACCCCAAACTCGTGCGCACTTTCGGGGATTATGGCCGTATCAGCACAGGGACGCCAGGCCAGGTAGCACCGACGAAATTCTGGGGCATTCGCGGCATTGGCATGGATGCTGAGGGCAATCTGTACGTGGCGCAAAGCGAAATGGGCACGGTGTTGCGTAAGTTTACGCCAACGGGCAAGCTGGTGTGGGAAATTTATGGTCATTTCTTCGTAGATGTCGCTGCTCCTGATCCCTCCACTGACGCGGCGGATGTGTGGGGCATTCAAGAGCATTACAAAATGGATTACAGCCAGCCACCCGGCAAAGAAGCCAGGTGGGTTGGCTATTCGCTTAATCGCCATCAATATCCGAACGACCCACGCGGCCTGACCTTTGTTAAACAACAGGGCGAGCATGGCCTGACCTCGCCGCAGATTGTTTATCTCAATGGCAAACGCTTTATGTTTGTCGGTGGCATGTTCGCTTCCAACTTCATTAATATCTTTCGCTATGAAGGTGAAATGGCTGTGCCTTCGGGCGTTATCATGCAATGGGGTAATGGCCTCTTTCGCACCGACCTGAAATGGCCGCCGCAACGACCTGCTGGCACCTTCATCTGGCGCGACCTGAATGGCGATGGCGACTATCAAGCGAACGAATATAGCCCCAACACGGAGCGAGTGCGTCCGGGGCCATTCTGGGTAGATAAAAAGGGTAATATTTGGATGGCCTACGGCTTTTTTCGCTATGACTTTCAAGGACTCGACCAACACGGCAATCCCATTTACCGAGCCGATAAAACGACAGTAATGGAGCCACCCAAAGGCATGAAATCTGTTGCCCGCATCTGGTATGACACCGATACGGATACACTCGTTGCCGCCGAAGAAGGCAGCGATATGCGCCACATCGGGCGCGTCTTTATCTGCCAGCACTATTTAGCCGGTAATCGTGATGCTGTGACTTTTACATCTGGCGCAGGCGGTGAAGCGGAGTGCGTGGCAGTAGCAGGTGACTACATCTTCACTGGCGGCTGGAAAGAGCGAGGCCGGGTGTGGGTCAATCGCCTGTCTGACGGTGCCGCTGTGGGCGTGTTTGACCCTGGGCCAACGGTGGGCGGCGTCGCAAACACCGGCTGGATAGACATCCTCACCGGCATCACGGCACATAAGCGTAAAGATGGTGAATATCTGGTTTTCGTCGAAGAGGATTATAGAGCGAAGGCTATTCTCTATCGCTGGAAACCCTGAGACCTAACCCCCGTCCTCCAGCCCATGAGACAGCATATTGATGCTGTCTCATGGGTACCCAACCTTCCCGACACGGGAAGGGGAGTCAAAGAACAAGCGTTAAGTGAAGCATAATTTTAACCATAGAGTTTGCCTGTGTTCCCCTCTCCGTGTCGGAGAGGGGGCAGGGGAGAGGTCAAGGCTTATACTTTGCTCTATCACTCAAGAAAACATGAACTGGTCGAAATAGCGACGTGATACTTCAAGCAACGATTCTTTTTATCGCCGCCTTTGTAGGTGGCGCGATGAACTCTGTAGCGGGTGGGGGAAGTTTCTTTACTTTCCCCGCTTTGCTTTTTGCGGGTTTAGACCCCAAGATAGCTAATGCCACTAACACGGTGGCTCTCTGGCCCGGTTCGGTGGCCAGTGTGGGCGCGTTTCGGCAGGAACTCAAAACGCAACGGGAAGCGGTAAAGTTATTGTCCGGCGTCAGCCTGGTGGGTGGGCTGGTCGGGGCATTGCTGCTGCTCGTGACACCTTCCAGCATTTTCAAAATCCTGTTGCCTTATCTGATGTTAGCGGCCACACTGCTTTTTGCATTCAGTGCACGCATTAACCAGTATTTGCGACGGGAAGGGCATCATGACTCTTCGCCAAAATCGCGCTATCGCAGCATTGTGTTACAGGGGATTATCGCGGTTTATGGTGGCTTCTTCGGCGGCGGCATCGGTATTCTCATGCTGGCTGCTTTAGCTTTGATGGGGCTGGAAAATATTCACGAGATGAACGCCATTAAAACCTTTCTAGCCACTGTTATCAATGGTATTGCGGTGGTGACTTTTGTGATTGCCCGCGCTGTGGTCTGGCCGCACGCGCTGCTGATGGCAGTCGCGGCTATTGTTGGTGGCTACGGAGGCGCGGCCTTATCGCGGCGCGTCAGCCCGCAGTATGTCCGCACTTTTGTGATGGTGGTCGGGTTCGCTTTATCGGCTTACTTGTTTATCCACTGAAGGGTGAGCCGTGAATTCAAGCGGTGACTTCGTCCTTAGCTTCTAATCTTGCAGGTTTCTGTGACGGCTCGTCATTCTCTGCGGATACTGCAATCTTGGTGGTTTCACCTTCTAACGAGGCTGTCTCCGGTTGCAGCACTTTTAAGAACTTCTCCGCTTGATAGCCCGCAGTCTCAGCCTGCTGTTGTAGTTCCTGAATTAGCTGGTAAGTAGCCTGTGTTTTGTCTGCCAAGCCAGGCGCAGCGTTTAGC
This sequence comes from Abditibacteriaceae bacterium, assembly GCA_019239895.1. Lineage (GTDB taxonomy): Bacteria > Armatimonadota > Abditibacteriia > Abditibacteriales > Abditibacteriaceae > JAFAZH01. The sequence continues at coordinate 139,096 of JAFAZH010000012.1, forward strand.
TTATCAGTTATGAGATTGGTGGCAAAGAGATACCACAAGGCTTGTTCAAACAGTTCTTTATTGAACCAGGTAGCCCCCTTGAACTGGTTGACGCCAAGTACTTGTGGAGCATCGTGGTTGAGGAATAAATCAGTCAAACGCTCATTGATGGCTGCTGGCTCATTGACAGTGAATAGGTCAGCATAAACAGTCAGCATCTTGACAGTATGCACCGCTTGCTGAGCCTGTTGAGCGTCCAACCCGGCTTCCTGGAGTATAGCTGTCAGAACGTGAGCTAATAGCAATTCATCGAGCCAGGTGAGGCTCTGTTCTTGATATTTGCCTGTCCCGGCCAACTTACCTATATCTTTCACCACTGCCCAACTTAGTAAGGGCATCCAAGTGGCGACGGTGTCGAGTTGAGAGCGCAGATAAACGCTAACTTTCCCCTGAGCCAGTTCCGGTAAGCCTAAAACCGCTTCAACACCTTCGCGTATGGCTTGAGCGATTGGTTCGGCATCCCCCTTATGCCCGGTAAATTGGTTAATGGTTTTGAGTAGTACCACTGCGTTCTCTTGCATTTCATCCAGCACTGGTTTATGCGCGGCCATGAACGTTTTTGCTACTGGTGGCTGCATGTTCTTGATGGCCTGTGTTGCCAGGTGCCGCAGAATATTAGGACTCGCCATCTGGCGGAACTTCTCGTGTAGTGGTTGGAGAATCAGTTCCAGTAAGGCGATCTCCATACTTGGCACACCACGACCATTGAGCCTCGCGGCTACCTGCTCGTAGTGATGGGCAGCGTTATCTTGCACTTCGCGGAAGTCGAGTAAAACGTGCGACTCATAAGCTTTGAGTTCGACAAACAAGCCCTTTTCGCATAACTCTTGACTATGGCGGATGTATTCCAGCCCGGTTACATTGTCGCGGAAGATGGTGAACCACCCTGCATCGGCGTTGATGCCCAAGCCATCGCCCAGCACCTTCTGCACGATTTCTTTGGCACCATTGCCGGTTTTGCGTGCCGCTCCAACCGAAGTGCGAATCCAACCGCTCGCGTCCGCGTAACGGTTGTGATAAACCACGAGTGCCCGCTCCGCCCCCCGACGATTAGAATAAGCAAAAACATCTTCGTTAACGTGTCCTTCCGGTGCCCAAAAATCATAGAGCAAGAAGTCTTGCACTTCAGCAAAGATATAGCGGCGGCGGAGCAAGGGGAATATCTCACGTTCGTGTCGCTCGACTAAATACGGATCAACTTGCTCGTTCCAGTAGGCGCGTTGATATTCCATGCCATACTTTTCGGCGAAGCCTTCAATTTGGCCATGCCCGAACATGGGCAAACCCGGTAAGGTAGCCATCAGGGTGCAAATGCCGAAGTATTTATCGCCTTTGCCGAACTGGTCTACGGCGGTATCTTCGTCCGGGTTATTCATGAAGTTGACAAACCGCTTGAGGATTTCAGGGTCGAACTCCAGGGTGTTCTTCATCGTAGTGCGATAATTACTATTTTCTTCATCGCGTAGCATGTTCATAAACGCGCTGTTATAGACACGGTGCATTCCCAAGGTGCGAACGAAATAGCCTTCCATCATCCAGAAGGCTTCGGCTAAGAGCAGGGTATCTGGCACTTCCTGGGCGACGCGGTCTACCACTTCACGCCAGAATTCTTCGGGTATGGCATCGTTGAATTGCTCTGCTGTCAGGCCATGTTCGGCCCGCGACGGAATGCTGCCGCCCGTGCCCGGTTCGGGGAACCAGAGACGTTGATAATGCCGTTTGGCTAAAGTCATGGCGGCATCAAAGCGGATAATGGGGAACTGGCGGGCGACGTGCAGAATGGTTTGAATAACCGCTTCGCGCACGGTTGGATTTAAGTAGTCAAGTTGGGCCGTATCATTCCACGGCATACTGGTGCCATCGTTGCCATGATAGATATATTTCTCGCTGCCCGTCCAGTGATCTACCCGCTTGAAAACCACCGCCGCATCCGAGCGGCTGTAATAGTGGTCTTCGAGGTAAATGCCAACTCGTTCGTCGGGCGCAAGATTAACGCCGTTAAAGGTGTAGGTTGGGAATGGGCTGTGATCGAGCGCGATGAACCAGTCAGGGTGCTCCATCACCCAGCGCGAATCTATCGCCATGTGATTGGGCACCATGTCGCTGGCCATGCGAACGCCGCGCTGCCAGGCTCGTTCACGCAGATTGTTCATCGCTTCCGGCCCACCTAGGTCGTGAGCAATCACATAATCATGCAATGAGTAAGCTGAAGCCACGGCGTCCGGGTTGCCGCACATTTGCTTGATGCGCTTGGAGGCAACACTGCGCTCCCAAAGACCAATCAGCCACAAGCCAGTAAAGCCCCGACGCCCCAGGCTATCGAGTTCTTCATCGGGAATCTCATCTAAGCGACGGATGGAGCGTTCATACTTGCGGGAGAGTTGATCGAGCCAGACCCAGGTGTTTTTCGCCATCAGCACGGCATTGGGCATCCAGTCTTTATCGGGACTGAAACGTTCCGGCTCATCTAACCCAACGGTACCGCGCCCGCGTGTGTAAGTTGGCACGAGGGCCGGGCCGGGGCCAAAAAACACTGGCTTTTCTTCTTCCTTAATAAAGTCCAGGCTGGTCAGTAAGCGACGGAAGAATGGCTCGGAAATGGAACTCCAACGAGACAGAATATAACGAAGTTGGGCCATCAAGGAACCCGGCTCAGCCAGGGCCGGGGCACGCAGCATATCTATTAAATTCTGGTTGTCCGGGCCAAAGACAGGCTGAGTATCGAAGAAAGCGCGTAGTTCATTGATAGCAGGCAGATAGGCTGAGAGTTTTTCTAATTGAGCATCATCGAATAGTTCAATAAATGGCTCTAAGGCCGGGTTCATGTTGTTAATCCATAACAACACCAGTTCTTCCAGAGCCAGTTTGCGATTGGGCACACCACCTGTCTCCGCGCCCAGATACGTTTTGCTATCCTGTTCGCCACAATAGACCGTGATAGGCGGAAACTCATCAACAAACTGTTGGAGCATGGCGTCTACCGCCGCCACGCCCAGCCGCTCCTCCAACCACGCCAACGCCTTGCCCAGAACCTGGGGATTTTCTTCTTCCCGATAGCGAGCGATGACATAATGCAGAATCTCATCAATCATGCCCATCGCATTGATGTGGCTGGCTTGCACCGCTTGCTCCGGGAAACTGGTCAGGTCACGCTTTTCATTCATGCGTTGCGCAAACAGCCGCGCCGCCTGGAAGTCAGCCAGGATAACGTTGCCATCGGTGGCGAACAGTGTTTGGTCGAACTGGTAACGGTCGCGTGACGTGCGGGCGACATGAAATTCGCGCCAAGCTTTATCGTGGTAAATGTGCTGGATCATGGACTCTTTCTCGTCAGGCTTATTCCAGACAAACTGGTGCCGTCTTGATGGCGTCTCAATAGTTCGTGGATGTTAGTATATCTCTGATGGCTAACCAACTATAATGATTAAATATGCCCGGCGATTGAAATCGCGGCTCAGAGCCTCTGGCTGACCGTCCGCCTGCGCGGACGGTACACTCTTAATAATGCACTTGCCGTCCGCGCAGGCGGACGGTCGGCGGCACGCCCCAAGACGCGGTTTCAACCGCCGGGTGCAAAAGAAAGTGAAAGGCTGCTGTGAAGATTGTTTTTGTATCGTCCGAATGCACTCCCTATGCAAAGACGGGTGGGTTAGCCGATGTAGCCGCTGCGCTGCCCAAGGCACTGCAACGCCTGGGACATGAGGTGCGGATTATCATGCCACTCTATTCCTCCATAGACCGTGCCCGTTATGGCATCCAGTTCCAGAGTTCAAGCTGTATTCACATGGGACATGGCGAGGAAAACTGGGTTGGGGTGCATTCCGGCTTGCTCGATGGCCAGGTGCCAGTCTGGTTTGTTGAGTATGACCGTTTTTTCGGACGCCCCGGCATCTATCACGAGTATTGGGGCGAATATCTGGATAATGCCTATCGCTTTGCCCTTTTATCGAAAGCAGCCCTGCAAATTTGCAAAGACCAGAACTTTATCCCTGATGTAATGCACAGCCACGATTGGCCCACCGCTTTAGTTCCAGCCTTTCTCAAAACCTGGGATCGCGTCCTATCGCCGCTTTCGGCGACCGCCAGCGTGCTGACGATTCACAACGTCGGCTATCAAGGCGTTTATGATGCCAGCGCCTATAGCTATATTGGCATTGGCAGCGAGTATTTTTATGTCGATGCTTTTGAATCACACGGTAAGATTAATCTGCTTAAAGGCGGGATTTTCTTTGCGGATGCGCTCACCACCGTTTCGCCGACCCACGCCCGCGAACTCCTGGAGCCGATTGGGGGGCAAGGTTTAGCACCCTACTTGAATAATCGACGGGACGTGCTATTTGGCATTCTCAATGGCGTAGATTATGAACATTGGAACCCGGCGACGGATGCTCTTATACCGGCTCCTTTTGATCCATCTGACTTGAGCGGCAAGGCCACCTGCAAAGCCCACTTGCAACAGCGGTTTGGTTTAGAACAACGCGCTGATTTGCCGATTTTTGGTATCGTCTCACGCTTTGTGCAACAAAAGGGTTTTGATTTGTTACGTGAAGTTCTGCCCTCTGCGCTTAACGGAATGGCGCTGCAAGTGGTAGTGTTAGGCACAGGCGATAATTCTACCGAAGACTTCTTCCACTGGCTCACTGCATCGTATCCTGGTCGTGTTGGCAGCTATATTGGCTTTTCCGATGAGCTAAGCCATCTCATTGAGGCAGGCAGCGACTTCTTCCTGATGCCATCGCTCTATGAACCCTGCGGCCTGAACCAGAGCTATTCAATGAAATATGGCACGTTGCCCATCGTGCGCGCTACGGGGGGGTTGGATGATACGGTGCAGAATTACGATGAGGCGACGGGCAATGGCACTGGCTTTAAGTTCTGGGATGCCACGGCGGCTGCACTTTATTATTCCATTGGCTGGGCGGTTTCCACCTGGTTCGACCGACCCCAGCATATCGCTCAAATGCGCCAGCAGGCGATGGCGCAGAACTTTTCCTGGGACGATTCGGCTCGTCAATATGTGGATGTCTACCATCTGGCGATTGGTAACCGGCGTGCTTAATTCTTATGACACTCCGCCGTAAAGCTTTCTTAACTGTTGGCCTGACCCTGGCCGGTTTGTTGATTGTGATTTATCTCATCGCCTCCGAGATACTGTTGGCGAGTTTTACGCGGCTGGAAGCGCAGGAAGTGCATGAAGATACGGAACGGGTGCCGAATGCTTTAACATTTATGTTGGCGGGCCTGGATGAAACAACTAACGACTGGGCTGGTTGGACTGACACTTACCGCTTCATCCAGAACGGCAATCGCGCTTACTACTCTAATTTTGTGGATGCTGGTATCGCCGCCATTAAGTTGAACTTAATGGTTTATATTCAACCTTCGGGGCACATTCTCTATGGTACTGGCTTCGATCTGAAACAGGGGAAGAAAGTCCCGCTACCCGCCGATGTGCGGGCGTTTCTGACATCAGCAGGGAGCCTGCCGTTGCGTCATCTGGGCGAAAAAGAAAGCAAGAGCGGTATTCTGCTGCTGTCACACTCTTCTTTCCTGGTGGTTTGCCGCCCCATCCTCACCGACGCTAAAAGAGGCCCGGCGCGTGGCACCCTCATCTTTGGCCGCAGCCTGGAAGCAGGGCAGATTGACCGACTGGCCAAAATAATAGACCGCCCGCTTACTGTGTGTCGCCTGGATGCACCCCGAATGCCGCCCGATTGTGAGGCGGCACGGGCCGTTTTAACGCCACAACAGCCCATCTTTACCCAACCCCTGAGTGCCCAGCGAGTGGCGGGCTATTATCTGGCTGCTGATATTCTAGGGCACCCCAGGCTGATCGTGCGTATCACCGACCCCAGAGATGTCTATGAGCAAGGCTTAGAGACCATTAACTATGTCATGTTTGTGCTGCTGGTCATTGCCCTCATCTTTTGCGCGATTACTCTGCTCCTTTTAGAAAGAGGCGTGTTGATGCGTTTGAGTCAGCTCAGCCTGGAAGTGGGGAGCATCCGGGCCAGCAGTAATATCGCAGCCCGGCTACCCGTGCAGGGGCAAGATGAGTTAGCTTACCTGGTCAGAAGTATCAATGAAATGCTAGCCGCCTTAGAACAGGTGCAACACCAAATTCAGGAGAATGAGTTCCTTTATCGGCAGATGGCGCTTAATGCCAGCGATGTCCTGTATATGCTGGAGCCTGCATCAGGGCAACTGCATTGGTATGGGCAAATTGATGAGATGCTGGGCTACCAAAACGGAGAGTTTTCTCATTCAGTAGAGAACTGGCAAGAGCATTTGCACCCGGATGATCGCCAGACAGTCATAGAAGCGCGTGCCCATGCCTATGCATCGGGGCGGCCTTTTAAGCAGGAGTATCGCATCCGTTGCAAAGATGGCTCTTATTTGTACTGGATAGATCATGGCCGAGCGATTCAGGCGCAAAAGGGCGAGTCTCCTAAATTCATTGGTGCCTGTACAGACATCACTGAACGCAAGCAGGCGGAAGCAGCCCGCGTCTCATTGTTGCAGCGGTTGGTCACAGTGCAAGAGGAAGAGCAGCGCCGCCTATCGCGTGAATTGCACGATCAAATTGGACAAGACCTGGCATCGCTGCTATTGCGCCTCAAAGTGTTGCCGGAGCAAGACCATCTAGCCCCGGAGATCGCCCAACGTATCCGCGACCTTCAGGAATCAACACTGCACCTTATGCAACGTACTCGCCGCCTCGCTCTCGACTTGCGCCCGGAGACACTAGATCGGTTGGGACTACCAACGGCGTTGAAAGCTTATACGCACGAGTGGGCGCAGCGGCATAAAATTGCGGTTGATTTCCATAGCCAGGGCCTGGATGATAACCGCCTTGATCCTGATGTGGAAGCGGCCCTTTATCGTATTGTGCAGGAAGCTTTAACCAACGTCGCTCGCCATGCTAAAGCCAGCCGTATCAGTGTTTTGTTAGATCTCCGGGCAGACCATGTGCTGGCGATTGTGGAAGACAATGGGCAGGCTTTGATTTGAGGAGCCAGCCAGATGGTCGGCATCGCCTGGGGGTGCTGGGAATGCGTGAGCGCGTGACACTGGTCGGCGGCACGCTAAACATCGAGTCGCAGCCCGGTTCTGGCACGACAGTATTTGTCCGCATTCCGGTGCAGAACTCGACCATGCCCACGGTCGAGGTGGCCGAGCCGCAAAATGTATAAGGTTGTATAACTCTGGCTAACCCCGAAATCTTTTCACCACTGCGCGCACAATTGGCGATACAGCGTCGTTGCCAGCTAACGCAATCATGACGTGGTTGATAAAGCCAGGAATGCAGACGGTTCGGTTGCGTGCTAAATCGCGGAGCGAGGCGTTGACAACAGCTTCGCCTGACATCCAGAAACCTCTGGGAATGTGGCCCCGGTCAAAATCTTGATACTCCGATGTGCTGTGAAATTCGGTATATGTAAAGCCGGGGCAAAGCGCCTGCACTTTAATGCTTGTGCCAGCTAATTCGGCTTGCAGCGCCTTGGAGAAATTCACCAGATAGACTTTGGATGCCGAGTAATTCACGCTGCCAGCAACCGGAAGAAATGCGCTGATAGATGACACATTGATAATGCTGCCCCGCCCCCTGGCTAACATCGCGGGTAGGGCAGCGCGGCACAGGCGCATGGTCGCCACGATATGCACCTCGATCATTGATAGCTGTTTATCTAACTCGACTTCGACAAACTTACCCCCGGTGCCAAAACCGGCGTTGTTAATGAGCATGTCCAGGTTATCAAGTTCCTGGATGCGCTTTTCTACTTTCTCAATATCGTCAGGTTGTGATAAATCCGCGAGCAGGATTTCAACGGCGATGGAGTAGCGTTGCTCTAACTCCCGCGCCAGAGCCGCTAATTTCTCCTGGCGGCGAGCCACTAAAATCAGGTTTTTGCCGCGTGCTGCCAGGCGACGAGCGAATACGGCCCCAATACCACTGGAAGCTCCGGTTATTAACGCTGTCGTTGAGGTGCGGTTATTCACAAGAAATTACTGGTGGATTACATGGCCTATGCAACCCGCTGCTTTAGCGGCGGGTTGCCCTATCCATTCAAGCAGTAAAACTCACGCCGACTTTAATCGTGCTCTCTGGGGCGGTAAAAATTGCCGCCAGAGCTTGCGCTGCCTCATCAAAAGGCACTATGGGTGTCACAATGCCCTCGCCCGTGATGAGACCATCGCGCAACAAATCTATGGCTGTCTGGCGGGCGCGTTCTTCTGTCCACAAGGGGTGGGAGCGGTCTGGGTTATCCCATACAGCCTGGCTACCAATAATCGTGGGGCGATTTAAATGAAATTCTTCATCCAAGTGCAAGTCAATAGCACTCTTTGGCCCCCACGGAACATGAACCACTGTTCCACACTGGCGGATGCAGCGAATCGCTTCATGTAAGGCGCGGCCATTGCCAGAGGTTTCCACCGAGACATCTACTCCAGCATTTCCAGTGGCACGCTTGATCTCTAATGCAACATCTGTGGAGGTTGGATCATAAGTGCAGTCGGCACCATGCGCGCTGGCATACTCTCGCCGCAAAGGAAACGGATCAACGGCGAAGACCTGTCTGGCTCCGCTGGCCCGCGCCATTTGCACAGTTAATAAGCCAATGGCTCCCAGACCGAAAATGGCTACTCTGTCACCGATGCGGATATTGCCATCGCGCACGGCGACTAATGCCACATGCGCCGGATCAGTGCAAACCGCATTCGCATAAGAAAGCCCTTGAAGTGGCCTGAGACTCTTTTCATCGGCCTGATGCTCCTCTCGAATGGAGCCGTAGCCAAAGACGCGATCTCCCACCGCAAAGCGGGTGACTTCCGCCCCCGTTGCGCTCACCCGCCCGACGACAATATTGCCAATCCCCCGCTCCGTGGGCGCGGCGGATTGCTCCATCTCCTCTTTGGCACGCGGCACAAACAAGCGTAATTCGGCATCCCAGCGTTTTTCATTGAAGGCGCTGCCGCTAATGACGTGAGACTCGGTACCATGCTTGGGCGCGGCAAACTCCACCTGCACCCGCACTTCATGAGCACCTAACGCGGGTAAGGAGTAGTCGCGGTAGCTGAACGCTTTGCCATCTTGTGTCACGATTTCGCGTGGCATTGTGATTCCTTGCTCAATTATTAGAACAATGTTTTATCTTAGAAGTAGGCCAGACACTCTTGTCTGGCAACTTGGGGGTTCAATAGCCAGACAAGAGTGTCTGGCCTACTTACTCGATTGAGCCACTGGGTCATTTTTATTACGGTTGCGCCTGGCGTGGTAGTTCGCGGATGTAAATATTCTTGAAATAGAGTGCATCGCCATGATGCTGTAGCTCAATCTGGCCTATAGGGTAAATTGGCTTGTCGCGCTCCCAGTAGTTTTCCATTGTGACGTTCTGCACCACGAGTTCATTGTTCAGGTGAACCGTGACTTTATCGCCCACCATCAAAATGCGGAAGCGGTTCCATTCGCCCACTGGCTTGTCGGCTTTATGCGTCGGGTTACTGGGATTCTTTTGATTGTTGTAAAGGCCACCTGAACCGAGTGGGTTATCCCAGATTTGCACTTGGGGGCTGCCCCGCAAATAAATGCCGCTATCACCTTTAGGTTCAATCTTCCAGTCCACCAGCATCTCAAAATCACCGTAATCTTTGGTGGTGCAAAGGCTGTTGTTCTTGCCGTCATAGGTGATAACCCCATCTACAACTTTCCAGTGCTTAAGAGCTTCAACAGTGGCGGCTTTCTCAGCGGCAGCCAGGGCTTCGGGTGTCATTTTGGCGCGGGTCGGTGGGTCGGCCACTAAGCCTTTCCAGCCACTGAGGTCTTTGCCGTTGAAAAGAGCAGTAAAGCCTTCGGGCGGAGTGTCATCTAACTGAACTCTGGGCACGTAGTGGAAAGTTTGCGGTTGCTTATGGTGGTGACCGAACAAGCGGGCAAAGAAACCCCGCTTTTGTGGCTGCTGTTGATCGGGCACCGGGATGAGAGTTAAATCCTTGATGAAGATGTTACGAAATTGTACTTCACTGGGGCCATGACCCAGAAAACCGACGAAGCCCTGGTCGCGGCGAAAGCCAGGGTGTTGGGCCAGTATGTTCGGGTCGGTCACATCATTCAAATTCGCATCCACCGTCACCATGCCATTGACGGTGATCTTGATATGGCGACCCAGCGCCACTATTTCTTCCTGGTTCCATTCCCCTACGGGTTTTAGTGAGCCGCGTTTAGCGGGCACAACCTTATAAATAGAACTATGATATTGTCCCGGTTCCAGGTGGGCATATTCGGGTGAGGTATCATCGAGGATTTGTGCTTCCATGCCCACATAAGCGGCATCGCCTTGCAAGGGAGCGCGCAGACCTATTCCGTTGTTACCGTTCGGCGACAGCTTGAACTCGAAACGAAAAATAAAGTCAGAGTATTCCTTATCAGTGTAGAGGTTGCCGCCCCCATCAGCAGGGCAGACGATGACACCATCTTTGACCACATAGCCGGGGCCGACACCGCCCACCAGTTGCCATCCTGTCAGGTCTTTCCCATTAAACAGTTGCACGAAACCATCGTTATTGCTGGTTGCCGGGGCATCGGCGGCTTTTACTGATACCCTGAAAGTGAGGAGCAAAAGCAGGGCGGCAACCCCAAGCTTTGCCGTGCGCGTGAGAGTAGATAACATAAGCCCTTTCCTGTGGAGGGACATCAACCGAGTGAGGGCAGTTAAAACTGCACCAACAACAGCACCAAACCCGCCTGCGCGGGCTTCCCTCAGTCGCCGCAGGGCGACTTTGCGCCGTGGTTGCCGCGAATTCATTCGCCCGGCACTCAGAGTGAATGTCCCTATTCCCAATAGAATAAAAGTGCAGTGTAGTGTAACGAACCCGGCGCAATTGCGCGTTATACTGACATAAGAATTTATAAAATAACCATTATAAACCCAGTGGAGATTTCCCTTGAAGAAAAAGCTATATCATTGGAGCTACTTAGCGCCGTTCGTCCTAGCGGGTCTGGCGTGTGCGCCAGGATGCGCGCAGGTAGCCGATAAAGGAAGCCCTATGACTGCTGCAAAAGCCCCTGCCTCCTTACGACCTCTGGCCTTCGAGCCGCTGCCCCTCGGTAGTATTCGGCCAGCAGGTTGGCTCCATAACCAGTTGCGTATCCAGGCAAATGGTCTGACAGGGCACTTGGATGAATTCTGGCCCGATATTAAAGATAGCGCGTGGATCGGCGGTAAGGCCGAAGGCTGGGAGCGTGGCCCTTATTGGCTCGATGGCGCAATTCCCCTGGCCTATGAGTTACAAGATGAAAAGTTAAAAGCGAAAGTTAAGCACTGGGTGGATTATATCCTGGCGCACCAGCAGCCCGATGGATGGCTGGCCCCGGTGCAGCAGGATAAGAATCGCATGTATGACCCTTGGCCGACTTTTGTCCTCTTTAAAGCCTTTATTCAATATTACGAAGCCACGAGCGACCCGCGCATCATCCCCGCCATGAGTAAGTGCATGACGCGCATGAACACATTGCTCGATGAAAAGCCGCTTTCGAGTTGGGGCAAGTCGCGCTGGGCCGATTTGGTGTGGTGTGTGCATTGGCTCTATGAGCGCACCGGCGACCATTCGCTGCTGGATTTCGCGGCCAAAGCGCACCAACAAGGGGAAGACTGGGGCAAGCTCTTCACTCAATTTCCTTATCGTGATAGAGTCACTGAACACTTCGACCAAACCTCGCATGGAGTCAATAATGGCATGGCCATTAAAGCTTCAGGAGTGTGGTTTCGCCAGTCCTCCGATGCTAAAGACCGTGCGGCGGTATTTGCGGCCTTGAAGAACCTCGACACATATCATGGTCAGGCGAGTGGCGTCTTTTCCTGCGATGAACATTTAGCGGGGCGTAACCCCTCGCAGGGCACCGAACTTTGCACGGTTGTTGAAGAAATGTTTTCGCTTGAAGTGCTAACCAGTGTTTTAGGCGAAGCGGAGTTAGCCGATAGATTAGAGCGCATCACATATAATGCGCTACCCGCCACCTTTAAGCCCGATATGACCGCGCACCAGTATGACCAGCAGTCCAATCAAGTGGTTTGCAAAGTTTCGCCAGAACATGTGTATGCCACCAATAATCAGGATTCCAATCTCTACGGGTTAGAACCTAACTTTGGTTGTTGCACTGCCAACATGCACCAGGGGTGGCCTAAATTCACTTCTCACCTGTGGATGCGCAGCCCCGATCATGGTCTGGCTGCGGTTGCTTATGCACCCTGCGTAGTAAATACCCAGGTCAATGGCAAGCCGGTGCAGGTGCAGGTAGAGACGGAATATCCATTCAGCGAAACCATTAAGCTGACAGTAACGGCTCAAGATGCCATGAGTTTCCCCCTTTACCTGCGCATTCCCGCGTGGGCTAATGGCGCGCAGTTGCAGGTCGGCAAGGGTAAAGCTGTGGTGGCTAAGCCAGGCACTTTCCAGCGTGTTGAACATAAGTGGCATGGCAGCACTGTCATTACCTTACACCTGCCCATGCAGCCGCGTGTTGAGCGTGGCTATCATAACAGTGTGATCGTAGAACGTGGCCCGCTGGTTTATTCCCTGAAAATCGGCCAGGATTGGAAGCACCTGCGCCGCGAACTGCCCTTTGCCGATTGGGAAGTGCATCCCACCACGCCCTGGAACTACGCGCTTCAGATTGACCCACAGCACCCCGCAAAGTCTCTGCAATTCGGCACGAAACCGATTGGCGATGTTCCCTTCTCTGCCGAGGGCGCTCCCGTGCAAGCGGTGGTCAAAGGACGCCGTATTCCAGCGTGGACTTTAGAGAAAAATGCTGCTGCCCCGCCACCACAAAGCCCGGTACAAACCACCGAGCCAGTGGAAGAATTAACACTCATCCCTTATGGTTGTGCGAACTTGCGGGTAACAGAATTTCCGTCTTTAGACTAAGAGCTTATATGCATCAGCGGGGCTTGCGCCCTCTTCCAATCGTTCCCCACAGATTCTTGTCCCCACCAGCGACTCAATGGGCTATAGGATTGGAAGAGGGCGCAAGCCCCGCCTCTCAAGAGGCATTAAGTTAGAAAGCAAAAACTTGCCGCACCCACTCTGCGCTACGGCGATGGGCTTCAACACCGGACATGGTGCGTGGTGTTCCGGCTTCAATAGCGCGTTCAATGATGATTGGCCCCTGGAAGTTTTGCGCTTTGAGTTGCTGCGCCAGAGGTTGATAATCAATGTCGCCATCACCCACCGTTTCTGCCCACACGCCGTTGTGTGATTGGCGAATGTGCAGCGAGCGGATGCGGCTGCCATAAAGCTTAACGATGTCATAGAGCGCGACCTGGCTATTGCCTGCGCCACGATAAATCCAGTGGGTATCCAGGCACAGGCCGACGTGCTGGGGGGCAGTTGCCAGCATCATGTGGTGGAACTCGCGGGCTGCGGCGCGCATTTCGGCGTCGTGGGTGTGATAGGCGAGAGCCATGCCTTCTGCCGTTAATCGTTCACCAAGGTTTTGCATGGCTTCAGCTTGTTGTTTGAGTTGGCCATCGGTTTTGTCCATGACCTTGCCCCAGCTTAGCGGGTCGGGATTAACCGCGACGACATTAACACCGAGTGGGGCAGCCCAACGTGCTTGTTGGAGAATCTGCTCCACGCTCTTTTGCCAATCCTGCGTGTGTAAGCTGCCACCGGCATACATGGAAGGCATCTTCAAGCCATGCTTCCCTAACAGCGTCTTGAGTCTTTGTGCTTCCTCTGCGGAGCTAACCGATTGCTCCCACGCTTCGATACCACACTCGGTAAGTGCGGCGAAGATTTCATCTAAATGGTCTCTGTGACGCTGGCCCTGCGCTTCGTAGATTTGCAGCCAATCGTATTCCTGGACGCCAATGATTAAGCTCATGATGATTCTTTGTGATTCCCCACATTCTCATACAGCTTAGCCATCCGGTGCGCGTGCTCATCATAGGCAGCCTGAAAGAGTTCGGTGGAGCGTTTGGTGCCAACAATCGCACTGCCTGTTAGAACGAGTGGGGGATGCCCCGCAGCAGTCAGACGGGCGGCAACTTCGGCTTTGATGGCATTAACGAGCAAGCAGCCGCCAACCGTGGAGCCGGGGGCGACGGGTGTTTCTAAGCCAGGCACCGTCACCATTGCATCGCCCGATGGTGCGCCCGTATCGAGTGTGAGGTCAGCAAAATCTTGGAGTTTCACGCCACGGGGGTCTTTGCTATTTGTAGTTTCAGAATGTTGCTTGCTGATAATCGCCACGACTTTAACGCCTAACTTTTGCAAGCCTTCCGCCATTTCAATGGGCACCCGATTGCAGCCACTGGAAGAAATAACCAAAGCTGAATCTTGCGCTGTGATGTCGAAGTTGCGCAGGATTTGCTCGGCTAAGCCGCTGACATTTTCCAGAAACATCGCCTGCCGCTGTCCGTTAGCGCCAACGACCAAGTTGTGGAAAGAAAGCGATAGTTCAACGATGGGATTGAAGCCAGGAAAGGAGCCATAGCGCGGCCACATCTCTTCAACCAGAATGCGGCTGTGGCCGGAGCCAAAAAGATGCACCATATGCCCGGCGAGAATGGTCGCAGCAAACCAATCGGCAGCTTGATTAATGGCCGCTTCCTGGGCCGCAACGGTGTCAATCAAGGTGCGGCATTTTTCTAAGTATTGTAAACCGGGATTCAAAGGCTGACCTCGTTGTTGATATTAAGGGCATGATAAGCGGCACCATAAGCTCCGGCAAACTCGCCCAGCGCAGCAGGCAGCAATCGCACTCTTCCTCCAGTGGGCCGCCATTCATAAGCATCGAGAATTTCCTCCAAGGGGCCAAAGAGTGCCGCGCCCGCTTTAATCATGCCCCCGCCCAGGATGACCACTTCCGGGTCAATAACGTTGATGAGCGAAATGAGGCCCGCGCCCAGGTAGCGCACTGACCGCAACCAGATTTCGGTTGCTAAATCGTCGCCTTCTTTATAGGCTCCGACTAATGTCTCGGTAGAATCAAACTGATGCCGTGAGCGTAGGGCGACAGTGCAATCGCCAATGGCATCTTCCAGACTGCCAGGGGTGCCGACTATGTCCGGTTCTCCATAAGGATTGAGGCTGATATGGCCTAAATGCCCGGCGCGTCCGATGTGGCCTTTTAGCAAGCGTCCGTCTGAGAGAATGCCACCACCCACGCCCGTGCCCAATGTTAGCAGGATAACATCCCGATAGCCTATGGCGGCACCTTTCCAGACTTCCCCCAATAAGGCGGCGTGGGCATCATTAAGCACGGGAATGGGATGTTTCCATTGGAGATAATCTGTCCAATCCAAACCCTGCACCGATTCCAGGCGGCCTTGCATCCACGCGATGGAGCGGCCATCGGGTGCGGCTAAACCCGGAGCGGAGAGTCCCACCCATTCAGCAGGGCCATTTTGTTCGGCTTCGATGCGGCTAATCTGCCCGCGTATGCGCTCGGCCCAGATTACGCGGTCATCAGCGGAGAGATCGGTCGCCTGCGCCAGTAGGTCGCCATCTTTGGTGACGGCCACTGTTTTGATATTGGTGCCACCTAAATCAATGCCAATCGCATATTGCATAGTTCGTTAAAGGGATGCGTTCAGGTGTTCTAACGCGGCGCGAGCCGACTTGTGGTGATGGCCGAAGGCACCGGTTTCAAGCACCACGTAACCATCATAGCCAACTTGTCGCAAGGCCGCTAAAACGTCGCGGACTGGCACCTGGCCCTCACCAAAAGATTTGGTATTTAAGCCTGGATAGCTGCGCGGGGGTCTGGCCCCAGCAGGCACTTCGCTACCGTCATATTCTTTGGCATGAACCTGGGCGATATGGCCTTTGAGCGATTTGATCTCGGTTAGGGGATCATAGCCCAGTGACATACAGTTGGCCATGTCCCAGTAATCTCCTATATAGGCAGAGCCGACTTCATGCAGTAAGGCAGTCGCTTCATCGCCACGTAAGGTGTGCTCAATCGCCAGCATTACATCATCGGCTTCGGCTTTGGAGGCCAGGTGTTGCAGATTCTGAATCAGCCGTTCTTTCCCGGCCTCGCCTTCAATTTCTCCATTGCCGAAGAAAGGCACCAGCAGCACTTTTGCGCCTAAATCACGGCATAGCTCAATACCAGTGCGCACCGCCTGCACGCCAAATTGTTGATGTTTAGGTTCTGGGGAAGCCAGTCCTCCGTTATTGAGAAAATGGGCAGCGACCGAAGAAATTTCAACTCCGGCTAAAGCGGCGGCTTCGCGCAAATCGGGGCGGCGATTCGCTTCCAGAAGACCCCCTTCGCCTGCCTCTGAGAAGTCGCGCCAATCTAATTCAACCCCATCGAACCCCAGTTCCTTCGCTACTGTAAAAACTTCGGGCAAAGGTTCGCCCAGTACACCCTGTAAAGTGCCGAATTTCATGACTTATACCTCCACGACTTTTTCAAGTTGCCCGGTTTCAAGCGAGCGATTGGCGGCGAGTGTCACGGCCAGGGTGCGGGCGGCATCGGCATAAGAAGAGCGCACGAGGCTTTGATCATGCTGCTCGACGGCCTTTAAGAACTGCTCCACCTGGCGGAAGTAGCCTGCTTCTTGACCTTCAAAATTAAGGGCTTCCCCATTGATCTGGCCTTGCAAGCGTGTGTCCATCACGAAACGGAGATAAAAGTCGCGCCCCGTAAGCTCCATTGCAAAACCGTCAGGCGCATTGGCGATGCAAGTGCTGGTCACATTGCCCACTGCACCATTAGCGAAACGCAAATTACAAACGGTGCTGTCTTCAAAATCGGCAATGTCATCGCCTAATCCCTTGTGCCCATAAGCCTGGACTTCGGCGACTTCGCCCAGGAAGTAACGCAGCAGATCAAAAACGTGGGTGCTTTGTTCGAGCATCTGCCCGCCGCACATCGCCTGCTTGCCCCACCAGGGATGCGCTCCCATGCGGCACATAAAACGTCCTATACCCATGCCCAGCGGCTGATCTTTCGTTATTTCTCTGGCTTTCTCGGTAATATCCGAATAACGCGCCATGTAGCCAACCTGGTTAATGACACCTTTGGCCTGAATCACATCACGGGTGCGGCGCACCGCATCCAGGTCAAGGCCAATCGGCTTAGCGACGAAAACGGCGGCTCCCCACCCGGCAGCGTCAGCGACTTGTCCCTCATGCGCGCCGGGTGGGATGCCAATAAAAACCGCATCCAGCTTTTCTTGTGCGAGCATCTCCCGATGATCGCCATAACTTGCCGCTTGATGCTCTCCTGCCACCTGTGCGGCACGCTCTGCATTGACATCGCAAACTGCCGCAACAGGTTGGTTGAGCCGCTTTAAGCTACTGAGGTAATTGCCCGCAATACCACCAACACCAATAAAACCAATACGCATAAATATCCTTTAATTCTAAATCAATAGCTTCTGTTACCTATCGAGCTGAGTATTTTTAGGCCCTTAAAAGGGCTGTGAGGACAGGACACAAAAGGAAGAGCCTGTTAAGAGACGCAAAAGCCACAAAAACGGGGACATGCAGGCGATGGCGGCCTCCGTTCTGGCGCGGTAGCTGGGGCAACTGCCCCATCTGGTAGGCTGTTTGTGCCTCTTCTTTAATTTTTTACTCTGCCTTTAGGTGGTTAAGGATGGGGTAGTACGCATCTGAAAAGCAGTACCTAAAAAAGCCGATTAATATTTCACAACGTAGCGGTAACCGCTGTCTTGCTTCATTTTTTCAAAGGCTTCGTTGATGTCTTTGAGGTCAATGGTGTCGGTCACTAGTTCATCTACGAAGATATCACCCTCCATGTAGCGGTCAATGAGGCCCGGTAACTGGGTGCGGCCCCGGCAGCCACCGAAAGCCGTGCCCATTAGGGTGCGGCCAGCGATTAACATGCGGGGTGTGACTTCCACGGTTTCGCCAGTGCGGGCCACACCAATAACCACACATTTGCCGCCGCCATAACGGGTGGCCTCGAATGCCTGCCGCATGACTTTGGTGTTGCCGGTGGCTTCAAAGACGAAATCCGCGCCACCGTCCGTCATCTCTTTGACTGGCCCGGTGCCATTGCCATCGGGCGGATTGATGGTGTCTGTCGCACCAAATTGGACAGCTTTCTTGAGCCGTTCATCGTTTAGGTCTACAGCGATAATTTTAGAAGCTCCAGCCAGCTTGCAACCCTGCACCGCGTTAAGACCAATTGGGCCACAGCCGAAGATGGCACAGGTAGAGCCGGGTTTTACTTTAGCAGCCCACAACGCCGCGCCAATACCTGTGGTCACGGCGCAGCCGAATAAACAGGCGCGATCTAAGGGAGCATCCTCGCGGATTTTAGCGAGGGCAATCTCTTCGACCACCGTATATTGCGAGAAAGTGCTGGTCAGCATGAAGTGGTTCAAGTCGCGCCCGTTGTGGTGAAAGCGCACCGTGCCATCGCCCATTGTGCCGTTGAAATAAGCATCATCCAGGGCCGAGCACAGGTTGGTGTCGTTGCTCAAGCACTCGCGGCACTTGCCGCACTCGCAGATATAAATCGGCACCACATGGTCGCCCTCTTTCAGCGAGGTCACGCCTTTGCCCACTTTCTCGACAATGCCGCCACCCTCATGACCCAGAACCATTGGCTCGCGGGTGGTGGTGTCGCCACCACTCATATACCAAATTTCGGTGTGGCACAAGCCAGTCGCTTCCAGGCGCACCAGCACCTCACCCGCTTTGGGGTCATCTACTTCGATTTCATCTACGATCAGGGGCTTACCCACACCTTCAAAAATAGCGGCTTTCGATTTCATTGCAATCTCCCAGAAAGTAAATAGCACGCTAACTTCGTGCGCGATGCGATGCAGACGCTAGGCTGCGCAACGCAATTTTACTAAGATTTAAACAACGTTGAGATAGCGCACGAAGTTAGCGTAGCGCAGCTTGGCGTCTTATCTTTATGTCTCTGATTTACGAAAAGTCCCGGCCAGATACAGGCAGCCGAAATAAAGCACAATTTGCATGGCGACACCCAGGGCCGGGTGCAAGGGCCAGTGGGCGTGTTCTAATTGGCCATTATGAGTGGGGAATAGCTTTTCCTCCATCGGCCCGTGGCGGCGCGGGTCTTTGCGTAGCTCGGCTGGGATATGCTCAAAATCGGGAGTGATTCCACCTAAAGCGCCCAGAAATTGCGACGATGTCCAACCGTGTTTAAAGCCAACCAGAGCGAGGGTGCCAAAGACGATAGGCGCTTCCATTGGCCCGACATCTTTATGCGGCGTAATATCGCCCATCAGGTGTGATAGCACACCGACCGCATAAGCCAATGGCTTAATCTTGATATA
The DNA here is from genome assembly GCA_019239895.1 of Abditibacteriaceae bacterium. Taxonomy (GTDB): domain Bacteria; phylum Armatimonadota; class Abditibacteriia; order Abditibacteriales; family Abditibacteriaceae; genus JAFAZH01. The sequence continues at coordinate 158,427 of JAFAZH010000012.1, forward strand.
TTTACCTAAAGCCGCGCCAATGGCGACATGAACAGAACCAGTCATAGGAGTTTATTAGTTCTGAGTGCTGAGTTTTGAGTTCTGAGTAGGGAGTCCAAAGGACAAGGAAACAGTAATAGTTCGGTTGCCTCACTCAGAACTCAAAACTCAGCACTCAGAACTCTCTATCTAAACATATCCGGGGCGAAGGCTTTGTAGCGGTAGTAGACCTTCCACACATAACGCTGCACTTGTTGTCCGGGGGGCACCTGGAAACCAGCACGGCGCACAGCCCCTGGCCCGGCATTATAAGCGGCTACGGCTAGCAGGGTGCTATTGGGTCGGCCTCGGTAGTCGTTTAAATGGCCGCGCAAGAGGCGAGCCATGCCAATCACATTTTGCGTGGGATTCCACGCATTGGTGATGTGCGCTTCGGGCAAGTTAAAAGGCATCAGTTGACCCAGGCCCATCGCGCCGGAGGAACTCAAACAGTAAATATCGAAGTCGCTTTCTACTGCAATGATAGCGGCCAGAAAGCGGGGATCAATATTATTCTCGTAACCTGCTGTTAGCAGTGCGGTGGCAATTTCATCTACCTGGGCCGCGCTGAGCTTAGGGTTGCAGCGTTGCACCAAAGCCCTATAAGCCGGTTTCTGCGCCTCGAAATTATCACCGACACCGTTGTCATAATTGTAAGCGGAGCCTAATGTGTTGCGCGGTGAAGATTGTGATTTCGGTAAGGTAATATCGGTTCCAGGTTGCGCCACGATCAAACCGTTAATGGCGTTAAGAATAGATTGAGTCGCTACCGGTTGAGGTCGGGGTGGGGGAGAGTTCGTGGCGATCTGCTGTGCCTCTGTTTGTGCTGGCTCCGGTTGATCGGTGGCCGCGAAAATCGAGAGTATCTCTTCTTTTACATCGGCATTTGGGTTGATATTTACGATGGCCCGGATATTCGCCCCCGGATGCAGGATCGCTTGGTCTTGAAAATCCGGCCCAATAGCAAGATTGACATTGGCATCATCCACTTTCATAACTGCCGTGCGATGCTTGCCGCGTGCGATGATGCCCGCGATTTGACCTTTGAGTTCTATCAGACTGGTATTTAGTTGACCCGCATTTGCGGCTTTTATCTCGGCAGCGGTTTGCAGCAGCACCGGGTGCAATGATTTGCGCAGGCGGTCATAAGGCGATGGCGTGCCAGAACCTTGAGCTGGATGTGAGGCAGACTTGGCAGGATGGGAAATTTGAGGCACGACTGTGGGCAATAGTGCTTCTGGCGACTGCGCCTGAACTACCGGCACATTCACCGTTTGCGCCTGCGATGGCGTTGTATGATAGATGTTAAAAGCACCCAAACCGAGGGTAATAATCCAAACTTTCCGCATCAAGCCTCCTATTTAACCTCTCCCCTGTCCCCTCTCCGAAGCAGAGAGGGGAACACAGGGCTACTTTATCGTTAAATTCGTAGTTCACCCAACGCTTATCTTCTGTCACCCCCTTCCCGAATTGGGAAGGGGTTAGGTCTCCGTTCACTCTTTGACCACAGCGTCAGCCTCAAGTTTTACGCAGCCTGCAACTCGATAATCATTTTAGGTTGCTGTGGGCGATTGAAGACTGTATTGACTTTGCCCACAAATCCCCAGAGAAAAGCTTCTTCTGCTTTGACTTCAACTAAAGACCCGGCGGGATAGGTATGCAAGTCACCGGGGAAGAGCATCAGTTTATTAGTGCGCGTGCGTCCGATTAAGCGCGTCGGGTCTTTGTCACTGATGCCCTCGACCAGTACCTCGTAGTTTCCACCTACCAAAAGGCGGTTTTTGTCACGGGCGATTTCGTTTTGCAGGGCGATAAGCTCAGCCAAGCGGCGTTGCTTTTCGGCAGCGGGCACATCATCGGGCCACTCCCAGGCTTCCGTCGTGTGGCGCGGAGAATAGGCGAACATAAACGCCTGGTCGAATTCAATGTCGCGGAAGGCGCGGAGCGTATTCTCGAACTCCGCTTCCGTCTCGCCACAAAAGCCCACGATAGTGTCGGTAGTTACCGCCACATGAGGAATCTTCTCGCGCACCTGGTCAATAATGCGGCGGTATTTTTCGATGGTATAAGTGCGCTTCATGCGGCGTAAACAGTCGTTATCGCCACTCTGTAAAGGTAGATGGAGATGTTCACAGACGCATTCTGTATCGGCAATGACTTCAATCAGGCGCTGGTTGAAATACATCGGGTGCGGCGACGTAAAGCGCACGCGCAGCTTTGGATTGATCTTATTGATTTGTTGCAGCAACCAGGCAAAGTCAATACGCTGGCCATCATCCAGAGTGCCCAAATCATGACCATAAGCATTGACGGTCTGACCCAGCAGGGTAATCTCTCGGTAGCCGAGATCATTTAACTGGCGCACTTCGTCCAGAATTTCAATCGAGCGACGCGAGACTTCGCGGCCCCGCGCCGAGGGGACGGCACAGTAGGTGCATTTGAAATTGCAGCCGAAAATAATGTCTACATAGGCCCCAATTGTATTGCTGCGGCGCACCGGAGTCACGGGTGTGGGGTCGCACTCCAGGTCAAGGCCATCCGCTTTGCTGGTCTCATCAGTGGCTTCTCCTGCGCCAGCATGAGGATGGTTGCGTTGCGCCTGACGAATGAGGTGGGGCAGGTGGTGCAGATTACGTGGGCCGAGCAGAATATCAACTTCCGGGACGCGGCGACGAATAGAATCGGCCTCGCGCTGCGCCATGCAGCCCGCCACGCCAATAATCAGGTTGGGGTTGGTGTGCTTGAGCTTGCGTAGAGAACCTAACTCCGAATAAAGCTTGTGCTCAGGCCGCTCCCGCACGGCACAGGTATTGAGCACTAAGACATCAGCGCCTTCGGGCGCCGTTATCGGCTCGTAGCCCAGTTCGTCCAGCATACCAGCCATGCGCTCGCTGTCATGGACGTTCATCTGGCAGCCGAAGGTTTGAATAAAATAACGAGGTTTCATATTTACGTCAAATGCTTTGTGTCTATTACTGGATTAGCCCTTTAAATCTTAGCCAACCTTAGCGAACAAAACAACAGCCCGTCAACTCCGAAGAGTTGGCGGGCTGTTGTTTTAACTGTAGAGTCAGGAATAAATCTCCTGAACCATTTACTGCGTGTTCTTCAGATAGACGTAGCTGCTGGTGCCCTGGTGGTTAACAGAGAGAGCCACGGTCTTGTCATCGTTGTTCTTGTTGTTCAGGATACGCTTAGTCGCAGCCTGCACATCGGCTGGTGTGGAAACCGGATTCACACCAACGCGCTCGATCACGTCACCACGCGCAATGCCAGCGGCAGCGGCGGGAGAATCCTCATCTACGGCCACAACTACAGCACCACGAGTCGCTTTCGCACCAAACTGTTGAGCCAGGTCTGGGGTTAAGGGACGCAGGTGCATACCCATCACGGTAGTTGAACCCGCCGTATTGTTATTATTGGGGGTGCCCTGGTCGCCATCGGCACGAGCCACACGCGGGGTCTCGTCTTTCAACTCATCCAAACGAGCAGTCAGGTTGACGGTTTGACCATCACGCAAGACCTTCAGTTGGGCATTGGAATTAACTGGCGCACTGCCCACCAGACGTTGCAGTTCAGTGCTCTTGGTTACAGTTTGTCCATTGAACGACTGAATCACGTCACCGGGTTGGAGACCAGCGCGGGCACCTGGGGTGTCGGGGTCAACATTGTTCACCAAAACGCCCTGGGTGTTGGCATCAAGACCAAAGGCCGCTGCATTATCAGCCACATCGGCAATCGAAACGCCGAGATAACCACGATGGATTTTGCCAGTCTTTACAAGTTGGTCGGCAATAGTGCGTGCAGTATTGATTGGAATGGCAAAGCCAATACCCACGTTGCCGCCGCTCTCGCTATAGATGGCGTTGTTGATACCAACAACGCGGCCATAAATGTCGAGTAGCGGGCCACCACTGTTACCGGGATTAATGGAAGCGTCCGTCTGGAGATAATCGCCAGGGTTGCGCTGATTGAACGGCAGCTCACGGGCCTTGGCTGAAATCACACCAACGGTTAAGGTGTGGCTGAGACCGAACGGGTTACCGACTGCAATTGCCCAGTCGCCAACTTCTACAGTGGAAGAATCGCCGAGTTTCACGGTGGGTAGGTTGGTAGCATTAATCTTCACAACCGCTACGTCGGTGCGCTCGTCTATGCCAAGTACCTTCGCATTCTTGTAGGTCTTATCTTCTCCGACCTTCACCGTCACGGTATCGGCACCGCGCACAACGTGGGCGTTGGTGAGAATCAAACCATCGGAACGATAAATCATACCAGAGCCGAGTCCACCGCCACCCTGGATTTCTTGCAGATGGGCGCGTACTTTAGCCCGGTCGTAGGAGTTGGGGGATAAACCAAAGCCACGGAAAAATTGGTCAAAGGGGTCTTGGCCCTGACCACCCTGGTCGCCACCACCGAAGGGGCTGCCGCCACCAAAGGGATTGAAGGGTTGCATTCTGCGCCGTGTGGAAGTGCGGGGTGTCTTGACCTCAGTGATAATGGTCACCACCGCAGGCTCAACCGTTTTGGCGACATCGCGGAAGGCGCTTTGCATGGAAGCCGCGTCACGAGTCGCCGGTGTCTGCACTACTGGCGCGGTGGTGATGGGAGTAGTGCCTCCGCCTTGTTGCGCACCAACATCTGTAGTGCCGCGCATGTTATAACCAGCGGCGAGGGCGGCTGCCACAGCGCCTACTGTTAATGTGTTACGGATATAACTCTTTTTGTTAGGAGATACTTCGCTCATTTCTCCTCCTCGATAAAAATCTAAATTCGACCTTAAAGCAAGCAAATGCAATACCGCTGGGAGAGAGCCTGTTTGTCAAAATCTACCGCGTTTAGCTCTGGTTAGAGGACACTGCACTGCTACCTTAACAAGACGCCTATGCCTGGCTAGGGTTGCGCCCAGTTTGATTCTTGACCCTTTCTTAATCGCACCTTCCTGCTTGCTCTCTCTTTAGACAGAAATTGTCAACGCGGGTTTCAAAAATTTATTTTGTATGCGAATTATTGTATGCCTGGCACAGCAACAGTTCTAGGCAGGTTCCAGGCAGGTGTTAGGCAGGCACCAGATAGAACCGATCTACCCAGATAGCATCCACGTCAGGATTGGCTGTGGGCGCGACCCAGAAATACTGATCGGGCTTAATGTCTACCGTGCCCAGTAGATAGGTCTTGTAGCCGTCGGGCACTGTGGCGGTAGCAATGGCAACCTCCCCACGGCTGGCCCCGGCTGGGGTATCCCATATCCCTGCCGTGAAAGCATTGCCTTTAGCTGTTGCTCCTGGCTTCTTTTGCACGCGCAAGACAACGTAAACCTTCCATTTCCCTCGCTGGGCACGGTCTGGCAACTTGCTCACTGGCATCTGCACCGCCCACTCATGATGGCTGCCGGGCATCCAGGCGGCTACGCCATCGGAAGCGGCGGCATCAGGACGAATATCCGACAAGTCGCCTTCGCGGTAGAGCGTCACTGCATCATCCTGCACATCTACTCCGTCGCGTACATTGACGTCTTGAAGGTCGGCGGGTGGGGGTGGATTGGCAGCACGTTTGGGGTCGCCTGCCCAAGTGGGTGGGTCTTGGGCAAAGCGGGCGACAAAGGATTGTGGCGTGGTGCCGCCCTCGTTAATCTGCGTCATTTTGCTCCACCCTGCCGGGCCAGGGCCGGTGGCGACCGCTAACCACTCGTCCGCGACGGCTTTGCGCGATGCGGATAGGGGCCAATTCGCCTGTGACCGCACAGCTTCACGCTGTAATTGAGTCCACCGTGTCAGCCACACATAACGCACGGGCAAATGCCCCTGCCGCACGCGCCATAATTTCTCCGAGTTGTTCTGTGTTGCCGATTCGGCCTGCTGCCATAGCTTTTCGGCTTGTGCCAAAGTCGAAAATTTCAGGGAGGGCGCATCTGGTGGCGAGCCGCACGTCAGGTAATAGCCATGCGATGCTTCGTGCAGTAGATCAAGATACTGCCGGATGTAGCGTGCAGCCCCGTTGCCGTAATAGCCATTCAAGAATTCATTAATTAGCGCGTTATCATCAGCATTGGGATTCCATAGCAGACGCGCCAAAACCCATGCTCTTAACTCTTCCATTTCCGAACTGTTCGACTGGTAAGCGCCCTCTTCAAAGACGCCCCGCACATGATGGTCGCGGAAGAAGCGCATATTGGGGCCAAGCACGAACCAATTGGGATGCGGCTGCACGTAATGGCCGAAGTTTGTTACATAGTCCCAGATATAAAGCCGATTGCAGAGTTTCGACCAATCGCGGATGTCATTGGCAAAGGCGGCATTAGAAGGATCATCAAGCGGCGCGGCGAAATTGCACTCAATAGAGCAAAGCCGCACGATGACATTGGGCCGAGGCTGAATGGTTTTAGGAGCATGGCGTGTATATTGATAGGCGAGCGTATCGAAGGCGACATTCGGAAACTCTGGCTCTAATTTTTGCGCGATATAGTTGACGAAAGAAATCATGGTCGCGGCATGGCTGCCTTCAGCGGTGTCGAGAGCTTTGCATTGGTCGCATTCACACGGGCCGAACTGGTCGTTTTGCGAGATCGAAATAATGTTGGCATCGGGTGACTCCTTTAGCCATTGACGCACCCGTTCCACTGTAAAATCGCGGAGTTGCTGATTGGTGAGGCACAATTGCGCGCCCTGGAAAGTGCGCTTGCCGTTAATTAGGCTATACCATTCAGGATGCGTAGCGAAATACTTGTCCGGTGGCACCAGTTCATAAAAGGTATGGACGAAGCCCTTATAGGTGATCTGTCCGCCTAAGCTGGGCTTCAGATGAGCGGCTCTGCCATTATAAAAATGCCGTACCGCCCAGTCGCCGTCAAACGCCGAGAACCAAAACGGCTCGCGGTATTCAAAACTGGGCTTATCCTGCACATTTAAATCAGGTGCGTTGAGAGTGGCATGGTGGGGAATATCCGAAGCCCACGGCGTCCACCAGCGCACGCCACATTGCTGCTCTAAAAACCGATAGACCGCATACAAAGTGCCACGCGGCTGTCCACCCGCCAAAAGCAAATACCGCCCCTTGGTTTTGATAACCAGTTCCTCGCCGCCCAAAGTTTTGAAGGGAACTTCAGGAAACAGCGAACTGGCCAGCGGCCCCGGCCCCACAACAATCGCTTGCTGGCCTCTGCCGGGGTGCGCTGTCTGCACGGGAAAGACTGCGCCTGTAATTTGCTTTAAGGTATCGGCTAAATCATTGGCGGCATGGGCTTCTGCTTCCGTGGCTCCATTCTGGCGCAGGATAACACAGCGTGCCTTGCCATTTTGGGCGATGAGAAAGTTGGCCTGGGAAGTCGAAGTAGAGGCAAGATTCAGAATCAAAGCAAACAAGAATATGAATAGATATTTGCTATCCATATAGGAGGTGCCAAGCGGTAAGTGACAGAACACGGTGCTCTCCTGAATATGTGGGGATATGACGAGATTTTACAGGAAGCAGAGAAATGCGACTACAGCCAACGTAACAGATAGAAGAATTTGACTTTAACAAGAAGGCAGGAAAGAGGGAGAGCAGGAGAAAAATAAAATTGCACTTTTATAGCATGAACCTACTGTGAGGACGGCTCCAGTTTAATTCTTTTTTTGGCTTCCTGACCTCCTGTTTTCCTGCTAAAAATCTAAAAGTGTAACGGGCGTGGATTTGATTATGGCAGAACGCATTGCAAGACTTTGCCGATAATCTGCTGAAACCAGGGTGTATAGTGCTGTGGGTTTTTACGGACATCTACTTCAAGTTCGGTGACATCAATCCATTTCCAGGCGGCAATCTCTGCGGGATTTGCGGCAGGCTCGCCATCAAACTTTCCAGCAAAGACATGATCGTACTCATGTTCAGTCAAGCCGCTGCTATTATCTACGGCGCGATAGATAAAACTGAATAGCTCTTTTAAATCCGTCGTAAAACCAAACTCTTCCTGCAACCGGCGCTGAGCGGCTTGCAAGGGCGATTCATCCCGACGGGGATGGCTGCAACAGGCATTTGTCCACCGTCCGCCAAAGTGATATTTCCCCAGGGCGCGTTGCTGAATCAGCATCTTCCCGGCAGCGTCGAAAATGAAAACTGAAAAAGCGCGATGCAACTTGCCGCCATTCTGATGCGCGTTCAGCTTGGGTGCAAAGCCAATAAATTGGTCATGCTCATCCACTAAAATAACATCATCCTCGGCAACGGCGAAATCGCCATTTATATTTATCGGCTCTGTTGGTAGGCACGTCGTGATGCTCATAAGATATTCTCTGTAGAAAGTGACGGCAGTGGCGTTGGCTGGCTGCTAAAAAGATAGCAACTAATCGTTCCTAAAAGTGCAGTTCCTACTGCTGTGGGAAGCCATAGCTCCATCCAGAAGCAGACACTCGTCCAGAAACTCAAGATCAAGAAACTGCTGCTCATTAATGCTACTGGCGGCAGGATAGCTGCCTCAATCTTATTAAAGTGCCGGGCACGACGAGCCAAAGTTTGAAAAACCCAGGAGCTAATAGCGCCCGATAAGAACCAGCCACAGAAATTGCTGAAAGGCACCTGGTAAAAATTACCTGGTTGCGCATACGTCCAGAACCCCTGAGCCACTGCTGCCGGATCAAGCACCATATCTATAATAACCAGTAGCAATGCACTAAGAGCAATAGTGGATAAGGCATGTGTTGTCCAACGTGCGGCAAGGGACATCGAAAAGAGGAGCAGGGGAGTCCAGGCAAAAGGCACCGTCCAGGGCACTAGACCCCATACTTTTGCGCCAATCTTTTCGCCATAAGAGAAATGACCATAAGGGAAGCCTGTATCAATAGCAATGGACTCTAAGACGACAGCAAAGAGACCCAGGATAATTAACACTCGCACGCCCTCTTTATTGCCCAGCCACTTATACAGTGCCATATAAGAAGGTAAGGCAAACACCAGGACAAAAACCGAAGACACCCCCGCGAACTCCGGGCGCACCGGCATCTTGGCGACGAAAAAACCGGACATTATTAAAAATAGAAAAGCGATTGAGAAAGGTGTCTTATTCACGGCTTGATTATCTGCTAACACAACATGTAATATTCAATTTGCTAAAGTAAAGATGTGTCTGGTTCCGTTGCTCCGTTGAGCTTGAGTAAGCTCTTTCAACTCAGTCGTCCCCGTTTCTGGATTTACATTTTTGGCCCTTACCTCGTGGGCCTTGCGGCGGGCGCATCCAAACTCTCGGATTTTCATCATTGGCCGATAGTTGTATTCGGCTTCTTCTTCCTTTTTCCCGCGAATCTCCTTATCTATGGCATCAATGACATCTTCGATTACGAAACCGACATCCATAACATTAAAAAAATAGATTACGAAACACTTGTCCCACCAGCGGAGCGAATCACCCTCTGGCTCGTTATTGCTCTGCTAAATCTGCCCTTTGCGCTTGGCTTGGTTGCTGCCAATGCTGCTGCGCGCTGGACATTAGCGGCTTTCCTGTTCTTTAGCATTTTTTATTCGGCCCCACCTATCCGGGCTAAAACCAAACCTATTCTCGATGCAGCTTTTAATGTTCTTTATATTTTTCCTGGCATCTTTGCCTACTACCTGATCGGTGGCGAAGCTCTATCTCTTAATCTGGTGCTGGCCGCGTGGTGCTGGGCAATGGCGATGCACGCCTATTCAGCCGTGCCCGACATTACGGCTGATCGCACGGCGAAGATACAAACTGTTGCTACCTATTTAGGCTTACCCGGCACCTTGCTCTTTTGCCTCGTACTCTATGCTGCATCTGCCCTGTTAGCCTTTCCCCATCTCTCCTTTATATCCCTACTCTTAGGAATGGTTTATGTTAGCTTGATGTTAGCTTCCCTCAGGGCAGGCACGGAAAGTGACGTAATGCGACTATATAAGATATTTCCTCCCATCAATACCATTAGTGGGGGCGTGCTTTTCTTTGCAGTGTTCCTGTCTAAGTTCTTATAGCTGTTATGCTCAGCTTTAAACACAAAGGACACAAAGATTTCACAAAGAACACAGAGGATTGAGAATGGAAAATAGTGATATAGTGAGCACCCTTTCCCCTTGCTCCTTTTTGTCTTCAACTCTTTTGTGCTCTTTGTGAAATCTTTGTGTCCTTTGTGTTTAAAGTTCAATAATAAGGTGAGAGCTACAACACCTCTAGATGCGAAGCCGATTTATCGCCAACAATACGCTTATAGGCAAGTTCGGCGCTAATCAGACAAATCGGCATTCCGATGCCAGGGTTTGTGTTAGCCCCCACATAAAACAAATTTTTCAAACGCTTGCTTTTGTTGTTAGGGCGCAAGAGGGCCGTTTGTGAAATGGTATGCGCTAAACCTAAAGCGGAGCCGCGATAATTGTTGTAACGCTCTGTAAAATCTTTGCCCCAGAAAATTCTCTGGTAGCAGATGCGCTCGCGCAAGTTGGGGATATGTATCTCTCGCTCTATGGTGGTTAGTATCTTATCGGCGTACTTTGCTAATTGCTTCTCAGTCGCCTTTAACCCCGGAGCAGTCGGCACGAGGACAAACAGATTCTCCTGGCCAGGTGGGGCGGCGGATTCATCAGTGACACTGGGCGCGCAGATATAAAGTGATGGGTCAGTCGGCCACTGCGGATCATCGAAAATCTCTGCAAAGTTGCTGCGCCAATCTTTGGAGAAAATTAAGTTGTGGTGGGCGATCCCTGGCACTTTATCCTTGAGTCCTAAGTACAGGATAAAGGCCGAAGGCGCAAGAGTGCGCGTTTTCCAGTAGCGATCAGAAAAGCTCCGATGGGGGCGTGATAGCATCTTGGTTTCGGTGTGCTGGATATTAGCGTTCGAGACAACTAAATCGGCGGAGAACTCTTCCCCCGATTGCAGACGCACACCACGCACGCGCCGCTTGCTTCCCGTCAAGATACGGTCAATAGGAGCATCGGTGAAATATTCCACCCCTAACTTCTCGCCGATATTATGCAGTGCCCGTACAATCTGGTAAACGCCGCCGCGAGGGTAGTAGACGCCCATATTAAAATCAATATGACTCATGATGTTATACAGCGCAGGGGTGTTATAAGGCGAACTGCCCAGAAAGACAAGCTGATACTCCATGATCTTCTGCACTTCATCGGTCTTGAAGAATTTCTCTACATAAGTATTCATCTTCGAGAATACTTTCAAGCGGCGTCCTTCCGTTGCCACTTGCTTGTTCAGGAAATCGAACACCGTATCGTAGTTCTTATACATGAAGCTTTGTAGCGCGATTTTATATTGCATCTCAGACAGCTTCAGGTATTCCTGGAGCTTGGCAGCACCTCCTGGCTCTAAGATTTCAATCGTATTAAGGTCACGCGAGAGGTCAGAGTAAAAGTCATAATGCTGGCCGGTGTCTTTGAAGAAGATGCGATATGAAGGGCTAAGTTTAATGAGGTCGAGATGGTCGGCCACGTTCTCGCCTAAAAGCTTGAAGAAGTTCTCAAAGACATCCGGCATTAAATACCAGGATGGCCCCATGTCAAAGGTAAAGCCTTCAGCCTCAAAGGAGTTGCAGACGCCGCCCAACTGCGCGTTCTTCTCAAAAAGCTGCACTGCAAAGCCCTTTTTCGCCAGCAGGCAAGCCGTTGCTAAGCCCCCAATGCCGCCCCCAATAATCGCTACTTTCCTGTTCATAATGTGTTTGTCTTAGATGGCAACTCTACTCGCGGTTGGTGCGTAATGCTTCCGCCATGAGCATGATTTTCTCAGGGAAATTAGTACGGGCGCGGCCACGAAAAACGTCCCATTGCTGCGCTTCTATCTTATTCAAGATAGCGCGGTATAAACTGCTGGCTACGCGCACGGCGATGCGGCCCTGCGGCTGCAAGAGCGCAATGCCTTCGTTAGCTTCTTCATAAAGGCTGTGAGCGCGGGCCGCTTGATAAATGACAAAAGCTTCAAACTTTTTGGAGTAGCGCCGCGCGGCAATGTCCTCGTTGCTGAGTCCATAATTCGCCAGTTCATCTTGCGGCATATAAACGCGCCTGCGCATTTGGTAATCTTCATCCATGTCGCGTAGGAAGTTAGTCAATTGCATCGCATAGCCGAGGGTGCGGGCATAATGCAGAGCGTTGGCGTCGTTGAAGCCTATCACATAAGCCATCATCATGCCCACAACGGCGGCGGAGCCAAACATATATTGCTGTAAGCCATCGTAATCTCGATAACTACTTTTTTCGAGGTCGGTCAGCATCGCCGCCAGAAAATGCTCGCTATATTCATAGGGAATTTGGTAGCGATGGAAGACATAAGATGTAACGCGCAGAATGGGATCAGGCGAGTCGCCAGTCTGATAGGCTGTTGCCCAATTACTCTGCCACGCATTCAACTGTTGTTTCACTTGCATCGCATCTTCGGCATCGCGCAGGGGCGAGGTATCTACTATCTCGTCGGGCACGCGGAAAAAGCCATAAAGCGCATAAGTCGCCAGGCGAACATCTTCGGGAAACAAGCGCGTGGCGAAGTAATAGCTCTTGCCGTGCTTCCTGTGCAAGCGGCGGGCAACTTCAAATGCTGCGGATAGTTCTGGTGGGTGCTTGACTGGCGAGCGGCTCACGACTAGGCCCTCCCTGGGTGAAATCATAAAGCACGATCCCTGATTAAACCGATTAAGTCATAGAAGGTTGTCTTGTCCGCGATTGGCAATGCCGAATCATGAATCAGGTTGCAGGCGCGGGCCAGGTGGCGCCGGATATTAGCCTGTCCATGTGCTAAGGCACCGGAACACTCGAAGAGATTAAGCACCTCCGCACGGTCAGCAGGGCCAACTTCAGCTCCTAATAATTGGCGCAGCTTAACTTGCTCGTTCGGGGTGCCATGCTCAAAGATATATTGCGTAAAGTAGGTGTGTTGATGCTCGCGCAAATCAGAGAATAAACTTTTGCGAGTCGTTTCCGGGGTGCCAATAAGGTCAAGCAGGTCGTCTTGAATTTGAAAGGCGGCTCCCAACGATAAGCCCAGATCGTAACAGAACTTCTCGTAGGACAGGCTATAACCGGCGAGGGCCGCGCCGATTTGTAGTGGACGGATAAACGTGTAAGAAGCTGTCTTGAGCAGAATCTTTTTATCTATGGCATCAAGGGAAGTGGCACGGCGCGTCATCATGTCTACATCCATCATTTCGCCGATAACTACCTCATCAATCATCAGATTGAAAAAGCGTCGCGCCTCGTGGATGGTGCCGCAACTAAAATCGCGGTTGCCATGAAAGGCTTCTTGCGACCAGGCAAAGAGAATATCGCCCAATAAAATCGCCTGGGCTTTACCGATGTGTTCGGGGTCGTGCAACCGATTATCAGCGTGCAGCTTGGCCGTTACGAAACGATGCAAGGTCGGTAGATTATGGCGCTGGCTGCCACGATCAATAATGTCATCATGCACCAGGCAAAATAAATGGAAAAGCTCTAAGGAGATAAGGATGTTTAAAGGTTTCTTATCATCGCCGCTCAGGGCACGATACATCAGATAGGCAACGTAGGGGCGGATGCGCTTGCCGCGCGCTTTTATCATACGCTGTGGGTAATTCCAGATAGTGACCAGCAGGGAATCGTCGGTATAGCTTGAGTAACCGTCCGTTTTCTGAGTGATGAAATCTTCGAGACAAGGTTGCAGCCGCTCCCGAAAATCTTCAATGTCCGTGGTCGCTCTGGGCCGCTCCAGAGATGGCACTAGGGCAGTGCGGGGCACACTTAGGTCAGATAGGGTTGTCATCTAATGTAACTCTCCTTCAGATGGCGCTGAGAGGTGTGGCAAGAGCCGGGTGCGCAGCAACTCAAGTTGGTGCCGCAAGCCCAACATATCATTGATGCGTAGGGCACCCACCGCATTCAGCACTGATGCGTAGCTAGCCGCAGCGCGACCGCCAACCAAGATGGTGGTGAAATTGGGCAGATGAGCCTTGAGCTTGTGCAATTCATCACCTAGTCGCAGATCATCTGCTGGATAGACAATGCTCAGGGCGACGACTCGCGCTGCGCTCTGTTGCGCGGCCAGGGCAATCTCTTCGGCGGGCATATCGGCACCCATGTAAAGCACGCGCCACCCCTCCGCGGCGGCTGTCGCAGCGGCCATCAACGCTCCTAATTCATGCATCTGCCCACTGGGTGTGGTCACGATAATAGCGGGTGCGGTGTGTGCTGTGCTGGTGTAACGAGTTAATCCCCCCAGAAAAGCGCGAATGACGGCGGTAGCTAAATGCTCATGGGCAATGCGCAACGTGCCCGCTCGCCACGATTCGCTAATTTTCTCCATCAATGGCTCTAAAACATAGTCCATAATAGCCGCTTGGCCCATGCTGACCGAAGCCCGTGCTAAGGCGTCCTCCAATGCGGCAGCATCCAGTTGCTCAACGGCGGCTAAACAATTGTTTAGATGGCGTTGAATGTCTGGCTCCGGGTTAGCCGGGGCTTGATGCCGCTGCGGGGCAAGGATTGGCATGGTAGCTTGATCGTCTTCAAGCAGTTGGCGCAATTTCTCGGTGGCAAGTGAGGCTACATGGCTGATGCTATGGCCGTTAAGCGTCGCATTACGCAACAACTGAAGGCGTTCTAAATCGGCGTCCGAGTAGAGGCGGCGACCAGTGGAGGTGCGAATTGGTGCGACGGCTTCATAACGCCGTTCCCACATGCGAATGACATGTGCCGTAAGCCCGGTTCTCTGTGCTGTCACCTTCATTGTATAACGAGCCGCTTTCATTTATATACACTATTTTAGTGTCATGTCTAATAAATGTCAATAGAATAATGATACAAGACATTGACAAAATCTTATTTTAGCGTTTGTCGCGGTGCAAGGAGCAGGTCAGAGTGTTATTCGCTTGTTGAGTGATCTGTAGGATAGAGCGCAGCAGAAGGTGCCATAAAACCTAAAGCCCACAGAAACTTATCTGTGGGCTTTAGGTTTTGAGTGCTTGAGTAACTTGTTGAAGATTAACAAGTGGGCCTAACCAGTGCCCATTGCCGGAATCCGTTGTCCGGCGAAGGTTTGTTGCACTAAGTCGGGACGATTAAATTGGGCGGAGAACTTTTCGGCAGGCCATAGCTGTGAGCCTGTTTGCCAGCGAATGTAATGCTCGGCGTCTTTTGAGCCACCGAAATAGCCATCAGGCGTTACTTTAAGATAAGTGGAGGGCGCATTAATATAGGTTGATACCGTAAAAAGCGTGCCTGTCAATCTTAGGCTCGGCCCTCTTTCAACAGCCCACAACCGTACCATGCCATCCATGCCACAGGTGACAATCTGTCCACCATCCGGAGCAAAGGCTATTCCCAGCGGTTTGCCCGCAAATTGACCGGGAGCCGAAGACCATAACTGGGTGCTCTTTTGCGTATCCCAGAGATGCAGTCCGCTTTGCCCGATGGTTGCTAACGTGCTGCCATCGGGAGCAAAAGCCAGAGATTCAATGGCCTCAGCCTGGCCGCCATGCAGCCGATGCTCGCCATTTTCGCCAAGGCTATAAATGCGAATATCTCCGCTATTTTCAAAGCTGCTGACGGCCAACAACTTCTTGCGGCCAGGAACTTCTGCCGGAAAGAAAGCCACCGAAGAGATGCCCCCGGTATAACCTGCACGTCCTTCTAAGAGACTCTGCTCTTCCCCGCGCAGGGCTTTATCCACATCGCGGATGAATACAAATCCATTGGAGGTGCCCTCCGCTAATGTCTTGCCATCAGGTGAAAAAGCCAGGCTAATGGTTGGTTGATGGTTCATCGTTGGCGCTTCACTCAGTTTCTTGTTGGTAGCTACATCCCAGAACTGAATTTTGTGGCTCACTGAGTCGGCACAGGCCAGCAGCTTACTATCGGGCGAAAAGGCCAAGGCCGCGAAGTTATCTTGTTTCCCATCGTTGAGAGGACGCGCGAGCTTCCAGGTTTGCGTGTCCCATAGTTTGATGGTGTGGTCAGCACTGCCACTGGCGAGGAGCTTGCCGTCCGGTGAGAAGGCCAGATAATGCACTTCACCTGTGTGGCCCTGCAAGACCTTCTTTAAATCACCGGTATGCGTATCCCATAGCCGAATCGTTTGATCCCAACTCCCCGTGGCCAGCGTGTCGCCATCGGGCGAGTAGGCGATAGCTCGCATCATAATGGTGCCTGCGAGGTAATGGCTGAGCTTCCAGTTCTTGGTGTCCCAGATATTAACGCTGCTGCCCTCGCCACCCGCTAAGGTGGAGCCATCTGGTGAGAACGCGATTTGTCCGGTGCCAGGGCCATTGCCGCCCGCATATTTCACGATGGCTCCTGTGGCGGCATTCCACACTTTAATGCCGGGATAGCCTTGGGAGCAGGCCACAGTTTGATTATCCGGCGCAATAGCGACTGACCACACCCGCGCCGTACTGGGAGTGTAGCCAGATGCAATTTGGCTCCTGCCGTCAGGTTGCTCTAAGCGTGGCATGGTCAGGGGAGTGTTATAGGTATGAAGAACTTCGCCTGTGTTAACATCCCACAACTTCACGGTGCCATCCCCATCGCCGCTACCACTGACTAAGGTCTGGCTGTCGGCGGAGAACGCGAGTGCTGTCACCGCACTCGCCGGGCCAGTGAGAGTGCGCACAACTTTGAAGTTTTTTGTTTCGAGCAGCTTAATGCTTTTATCCCAACCGCCAGTGGCTAACCACTTCCCATCTGGCGAAAACGCCACAGCTTCAACCGAGTAGGCATGATTAACCAATGAAAGGAGGGGTTCCGCCGCCGTAGCATCGGTGACATCCCAGAGCCGCACTTGCTGATCCCAATTAGCGACCGCTAAAGTATGCCCAGTGGGAGCAAAAGCCAGCGAAGTCACGTAATTGGCTTGTGGCAGGGTTTGTAGCAAATTGCCAGTAGCGGCATCCCAGAGCTTGGCCGTTTTATCCCAACTCCCGCTGGCCAGCACAGCACCATCGGGCGAGAAGGCCAGGGCTTTAATGCCTCCGGTATGTCCATTGAGGGTGCGAATCAACTCTCCGGTTTTTACATCCCATAACTTGATGCTATTATCATCGGCTCCCGTCGCCAGCACTTTGCCATCGGGGGTGTAAGCGAGAACATTGACATCACCAGCGTGACCGATTTGCAGTTGTAACTTGGGACGAGATTTTAAGGGCGCATCTGCCTGAAGTGGTGAAACGATAGCTGGCTGATGCCCATTATCTGTGGTAGTGGCGCTTGGTTTGGTATCAACCTGCGTCACCCCGTCCCCCTGGGTTAAGCTAATGGATTGCAAGTGGGGCAGCGGACTCAGTTTAGAGGTTGCATAAATCTTTGTGTCGAATGAAACCTGGTGGTGCTGAGAGATAAGCGTAGGTTGGGGCGCAGCATGATTGTGATGGGTGGGTATCGGTTGCGATCCCCTCCATGAAGCTTGCTTTATAAAGGCGTGCTGCGCCTGCATTACTGGTGCCGCCTGGGGTGTTTGTCCTTGCGCTGCGGATAGATGCAGGAAGCTACCGCCACTGCCAGCTATAAGCGTCAAAGCGATACTGGCTCCCAGAGCGGATTTGAGCTGCGCCACAAACATAGATTTCATGGTGCCTTGTAACGTAGTAAGGACTTTGGCGCTAACGAATTCCGTTGTCACGCTACCGGGAGCTACGCCCCAACCGATTTGCATGGCAGTGGTAACACAAGAGGCGGGAGCGGCATGAACCGCGTTCTGGGTGATGAGGCCGATGATGACCAGGGCCGGTAGAGCAAAGCCATGCTGGTTGAAATAGCGGCGTAGCTTTTCCACGGCGCGGCTGACTCGCTTGCCTGCGGCGTTTTCGGTTAAGCCCAGCGCCTCGCCGGTTTCGCGCAGGCTCTTGCCATCGAAAAAGCGCAGCAGCACGGCGTGGCGCTCGGCGGCTGAAAGCGTAGCGAGGGCATCATCTAATAAAGGTTCAATATCGTCCCATCCGGCTTGGTTGCTCCGTCGTTCATCAAGCATATCATTGGCCGCCTTATGTTCCCGTTTCACTCTGCGCATTTCCCGGCGCAAGGCATCTTTGGAGGCAAAGCGCGCGGTATTGAAAAGCCACCCGGAGATGACTGTTCCCTCCCGAATGGTATGCGCCTTTTTAGCCAGCAGTAGAAAAACAACTTGTGCTACATCCTCGGCCAGGGCAGGGTCTCTAACCTCCCGCAGGCAAATGGAATAAACAAAGTTAACGTTGCGTTCCACCAAACTGGCAAAGGCCGCTTGAGAGCCGTCTTGGGTATATTCTTTTAACAATTGCCAATCTTGCATAAATTCACACATCCGGTTCTATAATTGTCGCTCAAAAGGCTAATCTGCCAAGATTAGCGAAATTTTAATAATTTTCTATACGCTCTTAATGGCTCATAGCATGGCGGCTATTATGCCCTTATTTCAATTGGATGAACTTTAGTGCTGTAAGTCGCGGTGTTACTGGGGTTCCAGTTCTGAGGTAGAGCTATAGGGAGCCGCGGCATAAGGGATTTTCTGTAGCGCCTCGAAGTTGCCAGTTAACAACAGTGGCGATATTTTGGCATAAAAGCGCACCATGTTCCAGGTGCCACACTTCTCAAAACGACGTGCCGAAGTCCGCAGAGGTACACGCAAGTGGCGGTGAGTGCCAAGCATGGCAGCTTGGCGAATCAGGTGAATATCTTCTCCTAAGTGCAGCCATTCCGCAAAGCCCCCGACCTGGAGAAAGATATGACGGGGAATCAGGATGCACACGCCGGAGCCAGTGTGGAAACGCCACTGGGATAGCCAGAATAAGAGGTTGAAGCAGAGGTAGATGAAACGGATAAGCGGATGCCGCGAATCGGCCACAAACCACGGGCAAGCCACAGCAAAGGGGCGCTGCTCATAAGCCCGTGCAATACGCGACACAAAGCTCTTGCCCGGTTTATTATCGGCATCCATGAAGATAAGGAGTTCACCTGTGGCCGCTTTTGCCCCTGCATTGCGCTGCGCCGCCGTCCCTGCCGGTTCATGTACTAAGAGTTGCACATTGGCAAACTGGCGCACAATTTCTTGGGGCCATCGCCTGAGCCGCCATCAACTACAATCACCTCTAACGGGCCAGCATGATCCTGAGCTTTTAATGCGGTAATCAATTGTCCGATGGTGGCTGCTTCACGCAGCGTTGGAATAATGACAGAGCAGGAAACCATAGTGAGACTTAAATAACTCAAGTTGTTAGATGCAGTGGTGTCATTCTGAGCGGAGTGCAACGGAGTCGAGGAATCTTTGGTAGTCCCTGAGGGCTTAAACAGCAAGATTTCTCGACTCCGCTCCCGTTGGTCACTCCGCTCCAAATGACAATCTTTAGGGTCAACTTAGGTTGATTAGCCTTTCTCCTTACCAAGTGATACTTGAACACGCTACAATACTTACCTGATAGTGGGCCAGACACTCTTGTCTGGCTGCTCTAAGGCAACAGGCAAAAGTGACTGTGCCACAATTCTCTCAATCATTATCTCGACTTCACTACTTGTGGGAGCCTATGCGAAATTGCGTGAGTTTTCAATCTTTCAGATGCCACCTCTATACTTTTATCCTCTGCCTTTTCCTGCTCCCTTTAGCGCACGCTCAGACACCAACACCTGCGGGAACTCCTGGTGCAGCCAACTCAGCGACAAATAGTGCCGCAACAAATAGGACATCCGCTCCGGCCTCTACAGTATTGCCTCCCATTCAGAGTCGCCCATTACAGCGTTTACAATCACTGTTCGGACTGGCCATCTTTACACTGATTACTTTTGCCATAGGGCAAACTCGCCGCCCACGTTTAAGGGTGGCCTGGCATACGGTTGGGTGGGGCATAGTGCTTCAATTTGCCTTTGCCATTCTGGTGTTGCATACCCCGATGGGACGCTGGTTTTTCGAGGAGGTTAATAATGGCGTGGTGGCTCTCCTCGGTTTCGCCGAAAAGGGAGCGAGTTTTGTTTTTGGCAACCTCGTGAAAAATAATGTGCCAGTGGGCACGGCAGCAGGCGATGATAAGCTGATGGGGCCACTCGGTGCCTCCCCGAATTATGCCAACACAGGAGCCTTCTTCGCATTCAATGTGCTACCGACCATTATCTTCTTTTCTTCTTTATCCACGCTCCTATACCACAGCGGTATTATGCAATATGTTGTGGGCAGCCTCGCCTGGATTATGCAACGCTCAATGAGGACTTCCGGGGCCGAGACGCTTTCAGCGGCAGCTAATATCTTTCTGGGCCAGACCGAAGCCCCACTGTTAGTGAAACCCTTTATCGCTAACGCGACCCGCTCTGAATTGATGGCAATTATGGTGGGCGGTTTTGCCAATATCGCTTCCGGTGTGTTAGCGGCCTATGTGGGTATGTTGAAGGGCTTTGTGCCAGACATCGCCGGGCATCTTCTGGCTGCTTCGATTATTTCTGCGCCCTGTTCCCTGGTGATTGCCAAGCTCTTGCTGCCCGAAGCCGAGCAAGCCGAAACCGCCGGGGGCGTCGAGTTTCATATCGAGCGCACCGATGCCAACGCTGTGGATGCTGCTGCTCGTGGTGCGTTGGAGGGAATGCATCTTTCTCTTAACGTCGGCGCAATGCTAATTGCTTTCATTGCCCTGGTGGCTTTGTTGAATTCTTTAATTGGTGCGTTGGGAGCGGCTTTAGGCTATCCTAATCTTTCGTTTGAATTATTGTTGGGCTACGTGATGGCTCCCTTTGCCTGGCTGATGGGCGTCTCGTGGCACGATGCCCTGCCGATTGGCTCACTGCTGGGAGTGAAGACTGTCCTCAATGAGTTTGTGGCTTATCTCAATTTGTCAACGATGTTAGGGCAGCACCGAGGAGTTTTAGAGACCCGCTCCGTTATCATTACCGCTTATGCCCTCTGCGGCTTTGCGAACTTCTCTTCTGTGGCTATTCAAATCGGGGGCATCAGCGGTATGGCCCCGGAGCGGCGGGGCGACCTATCGCGTTTAGGGCTAATTGCTATGTTAGGCGGCACGCTGTCGTCCTTTATGACGGCGTGTGTGGTGGGAGTGCTGTTATAGGCCCTCACCCCCAGCCGGGTGCCCTTTGGGCGGCGGGCTGGGGGTGAGGGCCAAAAGGAATCCATGAATCATCAAGAAACCAGACAATCTTTACTTGCTGAATATCCACAGCTTACAATTGTCGAGCATCCCCTACTGGAAAGTAAGCTGGCGTTGTTGCGCCGCCCGGAAGTGCAAGGCGGCGAGTTTCGCCGCCTGATGAGCGATATTAGCCGCTTGCTACTGTGGGAGATTATGCGCAGTTTTCCAACGCGAGAAATCGAGGTGCCAACACTTTTGGGAACTGCTGTCGGACATGAGTTGGCGGCACCTTTAGTTTTAGTGCCAGTGCTACGCGCCGGACTCGGTATGCTGGACGGTATGCTCTCCTTAGTTGACCACGCCCAGGTCGGTCATATTGGATTGTTCCGGGATGAAGAAACCTTGACTCCGGTTGGATACTACTCGCGCCTTCCGGAATTTGCTCCTGAGGCGCGTGTCCTCGTGCTTGATCCCATGCTGGCAACCGGGCACACCTGCGTTGAAGCCATTTATCAGGTGAAAAAGCAGGGAGCGCGACACGTTATTCATGCCAATGTGGTGTCCTGTCCACAGGGTATTGCCGAAGTCGCCAAGCATCATCCTGACGTGCCAATTTTTACGGGTGTCGTGGACGCGAAGCTTAATGATAAGGGCTATATCGTGCCCGGCTTAGGTGATGCAGGTGACCGCCTTTTTGCTACTGATTAAAGATGGTTCAAGAATGAACCACTAAATATAGCTTCTTCTCAGCCACACTCACTTGGGCGATGGCTCCACTATTGAACTCCACGTAATCGTTCTCCACCCCATCACTAAAAATGACGCCATTTTGCGGCATGTGTGAGGTGATGGTGAGAGGCTGCCTGGCTTCGACTTTGCCAAAGACGAGTTGCGCCCGGGAGACCTTACTGACAAAAGGCTCGCGCACACTGAAAACTAACTGCTCGGCTTCCCACGCAAAACGGTAATCTTCCACCGCTGCCTGAGTTTTGGTCTCTGGATGGAGGGAGGCCATGACCTGGGCTGCACCTGTGACGACCGAACGTAGCCATCCCGTCGAGCCAGCCCCCGTGGAAACAATGATACCGCTGGACGATTGCGCCTCAACCTGTCCTGCATAGGAAATGCTATAACGCGCCGAAACGTGTGAAGCCTGGCCAATGAAAAGGTCATTCACCGCATAGAGAGCCTGTCCGTCATTAAGCTGCGCTTTGGCCATCGAAACCTTCTTGAGCGTCATGGTGCCGCACAACGACTGGCGTAAGATCGCCGTGCTGTGTTCCATCCGAAAAGGCACGAGGACACCATCAATGCGCTGTGGATCGGGGTTAAAAGCCACGAGAGGTTGAGTATCCAAGTACTTGGCGGTGTTGACGACCAATCCATCGGGGCCAAGGGTTACAATCAGGTCATGCGCGCCAAAGGTAAACATCGGCAAAAAAGAGCGTTCGATGAATTGAAAGCGCACGCCCGTTGGAATAGCCTCGCGCAAGGCGTCCTGCGCCTGCTTATAGGTGTCATGCGCCTGTTGATAATCATTGAACGAACCACCCATATGCTCGATATAAAAGCGGGCCTGATCGCGGGTATTAAATCGCTCGACGAGTTCTTCCAGGGCGGTTTTGCGCGTGATGATGACAATCTTCTCAAACTCCTGCATCCTACTCACCTCTCTTGTTAAGGCTGTTCATTACTCATTGCTTGGTGTGCCAATTGGAGCATTGAGGAGCGCCGCCAGTATCTCCGAAGTGATAGTCAGATTGCCAATACGGTCAGCATTTTGTCCTAACTCTTTCATAGCTAAAGCCAGAATAGCAGGTGGCGCAAAAGTGTGATAAATCGCCATTTCCATTTCGGTTGCTCGTGCGCGGTGCGCCGCTTCCTGCTCCATCGCCTGGCCCCGAAACTCGGCTTCCTGTTGAGCGTTGGTGCCTTGCAGTTCAATAAGTTTCTGGCGTTGCTGTTCGAGGGTGATGTCGGTGCTCAGCTCATTCTCTTTAATCTTGCGCTCTTCTTCGACGGCGGCAGCGCGGCGGGCATAAACGGCCTCATCGGCTTTACGCAAGAGGGTTTCTCGATAGGTGGCTTCCAGAGCTTTGGCAACTTCTGGTGTTGGCTTAGCCGCCACAAAGAAGAGGCTGAGAAGTTCCACTCCCAGGGGCGCTAAGAGGGCGTCATCACGCAAGTGGGCAAAAACTGCGGCGGCGATTGCTTCCGATTGACCAAGAGTTTCTTCCAGCGAACGTTTCTGGATTTCGCTGCGTGTCTCCATCTGGATGACGTTCGTAATACGCTTGGCCAGACGGTCGGGGTCTTCCGACACATAAGCACGATTAAATGGATTCATAGTGAAGTTGAGCAAGCTAGCTGCCTGGCGCGGATTCGCTATGCGATAGGTGCATTGCCCCTGAATCGTGACCGATTGAAAGTTGTTCGTGACCTCATTAAAGATAAATGGTGCATCCATGCTGCTGGTCGGCACCGCTACAACCTGTGTATTATGCGGCAAGTAATAGAACGCCAATCCTGGCCCCTCTTTCCGCACTCGTCCATTGACATACTTCAGAATGTACTCGTTCGGCTGCCCTTTGAAAAAGCCTACGCTAAACATATTCCTCATCTCCTTTGTTAGTGTCTGAATGACACTACCATGACCGAAGTTTACTCTCGTGCATTTTATTGTGCGCTCTTAATAGTGTCTTATTTACACTAACCGTTCTGCAAATTATTTGCCTAACTTATGTGACTGCTTCTAATTCTCCTTAACGCACTACGATTTAGATCGTGATCTCAATTGCTCGCGCACCTCCATAAGAATTAACCCTAACATATTCTTTCCATCTCCCTTAGTGCCACATCCCCAGTAATAATCATGGGAAGTCTTTTCAATGAGAACCTCATCTCCTGTAGCTAACAGAGTATCGCGGATAGCAGCATGGGTTTGAAACTTCTTCAATACAGCTTTGCGCATAACATCATCTTTTACTGCTTCCCAATCGGGACGTAGAGGACGTTTGCGTTCGCGGCCCATCTCGGCTGCCTGTTTAGGGGTGCGAGCGGCGCGGATGGCCTCAACATGCTCTGTCCCAGCGAACTTCTGTGCCTGAAAATAATGCTCGGAGGTCGGCCACTCTTTGCCATCCAACTTAAAGGGATGTGGCGAGAAGTTGGAAAAGCAATCATATTCTCCCCTGGTGCTGTAGAAGTAAATCGGCATGGGTCACTCTCCTTGAATCAACTAAAGACAATCATTTTCCTCTTCTTGAACCGATATAATTGGGCGGGCCGATGCGCGCCGCCAGTATCCATCTTGCCGGTTGCCTCCACCAGATTAAGCGATAAAATCTTCTTGCGAAAATTGCGCTTATCTAATGGGGTGCCCAGGATCACCTCGTAAACCTTCTGCAAATCGCTCAGGCGAAAGCGCGGCGGCAATAGACTGTAGGCAATATTGCTGTATTCCAGCTTGCTCTTGAGGCGTTCGATGGCGCATTGCATAATGTCCTGGTGATCGAAGGCTAGAGGTGGCAGCTTACTAACGGGAAACCAGGAGGCTTCGGCAGCATCGGTGGCAGCGGCTAGGGTGATTCGATTCCCAGGCACAAGGGCATAATAGGCTACCGTAACGACTCGCATCCGAGGGTCGCGCTTTGGATTGCCAAAAGTATACAGTTGTTCCAGGAAAACATCGGTGACTCCGGCCTCCTCTTCAATTTCTCGCCGCGCCGCCTCTTCCAGCGATTCATCCAAATGAACAAACCCTCCCGGAATGGCCCAACTTCCTTTATAGGGGGCGATACCGCGTTTTATCAGCGCCACCATGAGTTGATCGTCCATGACTGTAAACACCAGGACATCTACTGTCACGGCTGGTCGCTGGTTTTCTGTAGAAATGGTCTTTGTATTTGTCATTTTAAATCTACTTAGTGTTTATTATACACTAATAATAATCTTTTTCTGAGATACTGTCAACCTCTTTTTTGAAATTGTTCCTGTGCAGGAGGCGGTGGCTGTAGTAGAATTCCGAAAAAGGTAATCCTAACTGTTTTATGCTCAAACCATTCAACCTACAATCACTCTTTATTCTTGCCATAACTTTAGGTTCAGGGGGTATCACTTTGTCAGATAACGTCCCCACGACATCTGATCATATTGCCATAACCGATGCGCGAATTGGCCCGGCACGAACGCTTAACTCGCCCGTAGAGATGCCACACTATGCGACCCGCGCGGCGTGGGAGGCACACGCTGCTAAAGTGCGCGCGCAGATTTTAGTTGGCTCTGGACTTTATCCTTTGCCCGTCCGCACACCCTTACATCCGAAAATAACGGGCAAGATCGAACGCGAGGGTTACACGGTGGAAAAAGTGCTCTTAGAGACCATGCCCGGATTTTTCCTGGGGGGTAATCTCTATCGCCCCAGAGGCCAGCAGGGGCCGTTCCCTGGTATCGTCTCGCCGCATGGACACTGGGCGCATGGCCGCTTAGAAGATAGTGATACGGGGTCTATCCCAGCCCGGTGCATCAACCTGGCACGTCTGGGTTTTGTGGTCTTTGCCTACGACATGATCGGCTACAACGACACCAAAGGGCTGGATCATAAGTTTGTCGGTTCACCGCTCTGGGGCATCAGCCTGCAAGGTTTACAACTGTGGGATAGCCTACGCGCTGTGGATTTTGTAGCCAGTTTGCCGGATGTGGATGCCACGCGCCTGGGTTGCACCGGGGCGAGCGGTGGAGCCACCCAGACGATTTTGCTAACCGCCATAGATGACCGCATCAAAGTCT
This sequence comes from Abditibacteriaceae bacterium, assembly GCA_019239895.1. Lineage (GTDB taxonomy): Bacteria > Armatimonadota > Abditibacteriia > Abditibacteriales > Abditibacteriaceae > JAFAZH01. The sequence continues at coordinate 184,226 of JAFAZH010000012.1, forward strand.
CGGCACCTGTTAACATGATCTCGCATACCATGCAGGGCGGTTGCTTATGTGAAAATGGCCCCCTGTTGCGTATCGGCACGAACAACATGGAAATTGGTGCGATGATGGCTCCGCGTCCGATGCTCATGATTGCCGCCACAGGTGACTGGACGAAGACAACTCCGCAGGTAGAGTATCCTGCTGTCCGCCATATTTACCGTCTCTATGGAGCCGAGGAACACCTGGCTGAGCATCAGGTGGATGCGCCGCATAATTACAATCGTGAGAGCCGAGAATATGTCTATGCCTGGATGGTGCGCTGGCTCCAGCATAAACCAATGGGCGAACGCATTGCTGAACAGCCTTATCCTCATGAAAAAGATGAGGATTTATTGGCATTAGCTCCTGGTGCCAGACCGGAGGGTGAACTTAAACCAGAATCTCTTGTAACTAATCTGATTCAGGCGGCACAAGCCCGGTTGCAACAACTCGTGCCCCAAGGTCGTAGCGGAGTCAAACGCTTTGATCAGGAAATGCGTCCTGGCTTCACGGCCTGTGTGGGGGTCAACTTTCCCTCTGAAACAGGTATTATGGCCGAAGGTGGGACACCTGAAACGATAACGCATGGCAGCAAGCACTCCTTGATACTGAGCCGTCGCAGCATCGGTGATCGCGTCATCGGGCAGCTTTTCGAGCCGTCTGGTAAGGCGAAAGGCGCAGTTCTCATGGTGGCCCCGACTAATGCGATTGAGTTAAATGAGGTCGTTAATGAACTATTGCACCGCAACCGGATAGTGCTCGTAATTCAACCTTTTTTTCGCCCGCCAGGGGCCGCTACTTATCCTGATACCGATTTTTCTCTGACCTATAATCTTTCGCCTGCTGCTAATCAGGCGCAGGATGTGCTAACGGCTCTATCTTATCTGCATGGACGCAACAAACGCTGGAAGCTAGACCTCTTGGCATTTGGTGGAGCTGGGCTTTCATCTTTGGTAGGCCAAAGTTTAGACACTGTTATCGGTCGGGTTGCCATTGATTGTCAAGAGGCAAACCTGGATGAAGATGCGGCTTATCAACATTTGCTCTTTATGCCTTCTATCCGGTGCTTAGGTGGTATTGAGACCGCACTGGCTCTTAATGCGCCTCGACCAGTCTGGCTTTTCAATGCCCAGGGGATGCTGGCGATGGGTAGTCACGTTTACCAGGTTGCTGGCGCGGCTAAACACTTGCGCATCAGCAGCGAACACCCTTTCCCGATGGAATTAGCGCGCTGGCTAATACAGGAGTAAAGAGAAAACGGCTTTACCTCAATGACCTCTATTGCAACAGACATTTCAAGAATTGGCATTATTGGCACGGGCAACCGGGGCATCAACTGCTTTGGCGCTCTGCTATCCAGGCGTAACGATGCCCAGGTGGTGGCTCTCGCCGATAGTAATCCGTTAAGGATGGAAGCTGCCGCTCAACAAATCGGGCAAGCTATCCGTTGCTACAACGAGCCGGAAGCAATGCTTAAGATAGAAGCCCTAGATGGCGTGGTGATAACTACTCCCGACTTTCAGCACGCAAGGTATGTCTTAGCGGCTTTGGCTGCCGGAGTGAGGCATGTTCTGGTAGATAAGCCATTGGCCACTAATGTGGCGGATGCTTTACGGATAGAGCGGACGTTGCAAGAGGTGGATGCGCAACTGGCTATTGGTTTCAATATGCGACACTTACCAATTATCTGCCGCATTAAAGAGATTATCGAAAACGGTGAGATCGGCGACTTAATGCTGATTGAGAATCGTGAGTTCTATGATGGTGGGCGCACCTACATGGCGCGATGGAATCGGCGTTATGAATGGTCGGGCGGCCTGTGGGTACATAAAGGCTCGCATGACTTCGATGTCTTCAACTGGTGGAATGCCGGTGGCAATCCGGTGCGGGTGAGTGCCTCGGCGGGCGTCAATGCTTTGCGCCCCGATAAAATTCCCTTTGCAGTAGTGCCCGATAAACCTGTTGGCCCGCATTGCTCCGCGTGCGCCTATGCTGGCATTTGCCCCGATTATGCTCCTATTAGCAGCCCGCCACTTTATAACGCTCAAACGTCACAGGCGGATGGTTATTGGCCTGACCTATGCGTTTATCTTTCGGATAAGAACACCCACGACAATGGCATTGCCCTTGTGGAATATGACAACAACGTACGCGCCAGTCATTTAGAGTGTTTTATCTGCAACTTCACGGATCGCTTTTATACAGTGGTAGGAGATCGCGGCGTGCTGATGGCCAATCTGGAAAACCCCACGCAAATTGAACTACGTCCCCGTTGGGGAGAGAACAAAATCATTGATGTGCCGCTGCCGGATGCGGGCGGTCACGGCGGCGCTGACCCGCTGTTAGTCGAAAATTTTGTGGCCAGCATTCAGGGCCAGCGGCTACCGTCTTCCAATGTGCGCGATGGCATCCGCTCCGTGGCTGTAGGACAAGCCGCAGAAATCGCGTGGCGCGAGCAGCGAACAGTGGAGGTCAGTGAACTTCTTGATACGACAGTTATTTAACTCAAGTTACAAACGCTGTAGTTTGTCATTTCGAGCGCAGTGACCACAGGGTACACAGTCGAGAAATCTTGCCGTTGAACCCACTATTCCTTTAAAGATTCCTCGACTCCACTTTGCTTCGCTCGGAATGACACTGCCCGCTGTGTATGAGTAGCAACCGACTATGTAACCTAAAGTTGGTACCTCACTAAACAGCGAAAGGAGAAAGCCAGTAGAAAGCACACGATCTTGAGGATAAAGCCTTGGGCTGTCACAGCATGAATGGGCTTGGGAAACAAGGCCGTCACTTGACTGAAGGTCGTCTCGATCCCTT
>JAFAZH010000057.1 GCA_019239895.1 Abditibacteriaceae bacterium
GTTGTCAGCCATCGTCCTTCTTGGTTTGATTGTCGCGCCGACTCGCGCCGTCGCCACAGTGAATGACGCAGATTTCGCCAGAAAGCTTGTCGAGGTTTTTAATGATTGTCAGAAGGTTAAGCCGGGGATGACACGTGCAGAGCTTATCACGCTCCAGATGTTCGATGAGGACAGAGGGCCACTTCATGCACGTGATGACCATTCATTCAAGCAGCACCTAATGTTCGAGTATCGAAGCTGTAGCCTCATCAAGGTTAATATTGATTTTGGCGCGTCAGACTCCCCAGAGGAGCGTCCGATAGACGTTATCACCAAGGTCTCCCTGCCCTATATTGATGCGAGGTCGAGAAGATGACGATGCCGCCTGCCCCCTCCCTTAGCCCCGTCTGACAGCACCTTTTCATAATTTCACAGCGCATGATAATGCTGTTGCTACATAAAACTTTGTTATCTCATTAGCCACTCAAAACGGACAGAAGTCCCAAACCTTGCTCCAAATATGTGGTTAAAACCCCATCACCTAGAGATGGAACCCTTATCCACGCCCTGGAACCCTTCCTCAAGCGATACAAAAATATGATTTTGAAGAGCGAAAAAAATAAGCTTTGTCTTTTCCCTCATCTACCCCAGTGCTTGGCCTTTTCGTGGTGCAGCTAAGAGATTTGAGCGATGGCGGGAGCGGCTGTGTCATGACCTCTTTCAGTTCGGCCTAGACTAAAAGCCTGCACTTGCATTGTTGCTGATTTAGATTATGATATTATGAATATGGAGGTAAGAGAATGCAAGTGCAGCAACCCAACGCAAGAGTTCAACACTTTCTCATCGTCTGGTGCGTGCTCGTCGGGTGTCTGGGCACCCCAGCCGTCTATGCAATCATGGCTGATACCAACTTCGCCGGGGACGGTGCCAGGGCAATGGTATGGCAGCCCCATAGCGATGCTATTATCGCCCAGGGCGCGGAGGGCATCACGGTGCGTGCTGTCAAAACCCTGCGCTTGCAACACTTTTTGAGACACGAGAGATTGGTCTCTCCAAAGGCAGATCAGTCGGCATCTCAGGACGAGCCGGAACTCATAGCATCACGGCAAAACCGCTTAGCGTTTGAAGTCTTAGGTTATGATGGCGCAGGTCGTCGCACAGCCGCAGGTGTCTTATGGCGGGATCGGCTGACAGGGCAGCAAATTGCTTATTGGCGCGGCGCGCACGTCACAGCCGACCATCAGTCCTCGTATTTCTCTAACCACAGAGGTCGGTTCCGTGTGCTCAACTTGCAATCTGGCCACTGGTTCAACATTGTCTTACCCCTCCGCGAAACCCTGGCCGATCCGCATCTGAGCGACCCCGACTTTCGCAAGCTCGATAAAGAGCAACAGGGACAGCCTCATGCTTATTTGCACGAGCCACAGCTTTTCTTTAGCGCAGATGGACTCCATGCTGCCGATCAAACGGGCGACGGCCATATTCGCCTCTGGGATACCACGACAAAGCGTCAGCAAGCTGTCTTAATAGATCGCCGTGGCTCTTATATTAGTAATCCAGGCGCACGCGGCCCAGTGCTGTGGTCGCCAGATGGAACTCATGTTGCTACTTTAGGCGAAGACCCAGAACACTTTGATATTGTTTACGATCAGGGGCCGAATGATGGTACGGTCAATGAGCACCCTCCCGTGGTTAAAGTCTGGGATGCCCACAGCGGCAAGCTTTTGAGTTGGCACAAGCTGGATGCATACGATAATACCCCACCACAACTCTTGCAGTGGCTTGATAACTCCTATGTCATTGCGGGCGCACAGGACTGCTTCGAGGTCTGGAAGCCTTTTGGCCAGAGGGGAGCCATTACCCGGCCTCTCAAGCATGTAAAAGCTAATGCTCCGATGGTATTATCGCCTAATAGAAGATGGCTCATGAGCCAGGGTCAACTCTGGCAGGTGCGTGATCTAGGTCGCACTGTAAGCCAGGCTGCATGGTCAGCCACACAGATTCACTTGGTCGCTGCACTGACCCCGGCTCCGCCGTTCTTAAAGAATCTAGCGTGGAGTTGGGATAGCCGGTTTCTGGCGACCTCATTCTCGGCTACTGACAAGCGCGAGGCCAGCATTTACATGTGGCGTGTGGCTGCTGACGGATTGCCACGCTTGGCTCATGCAACTGGTTTTTTTGCAGCCATGCGCCTGGCGTGGACGCAGCAGGGGCGATTGTGGGCCAGCAACTTGTACGACTTGACCTTCTGGGATGCTCAGCATCACTGGCAGGAAAAGACCTGGAAGCCCTTTACCGATGTTAGCCACAATCCACCTTCGGCGGGACTCTTTGCCACGAGTAATGAAAAGACTTTCTTGCAATTAAGTGATGGCATTAAACGCGAAGTCTGGCGACTGGATCAGGGACAGCGGCCTCAGTTGTGGTTACACAATGCCAAATCTGGCAGTTTTAGCGAAGTGCTTTCCCCCGATGGCCGCTTTTATGGCTGTGCCGATACCAGCGATGGGGCGACTGAGTTGGTGCTGTATGATCTCTATCGCCAGGGTCGAGTGCTGCGTCTTGGTGTCGCACCCCGGATGCGAGCGGAGACCAACCAAGTCGGTGGGACAGCTTATGATGTGGATCCTGTTTTCTCTGGCAATGGCCGCTATGTGGCTTTTGGAGGGCGCATCTTTAGCCTGCCATCGGGACGGCTGGTCAGCGAACGCCGCAGCTATAAAGATGGCAATGCCTTGGCCCTATCGTTTGATGGCCGCTACCTGCTGCGGAGTGGCGCACAGCAGTTAAGCATTTTCAAAAGCCAAGGGCCGTGGCAACAGCGACTCTGCCGCGATGTCAATGGCGTTGATGCTGCTGCGTTCTCGCCCAATGGCCGCTGCTTGGCTCTGCTCCGGTGGGGGCAAATCGAGGTCTGGGACTGGCGGCGTTCTCGCCTGCTGGCTACGGCCTTAGCGTGGCCAGTGCCGCCTCCTCCTATCACCGGAATCGCTCCCTTGAAGGCTGCACCCACGGTTCGTCCGGCAACTCCCACCGCGACTTCACCTATCGTGCGAGCTGCCGCTCGTTGGTTAGTGTGGACGCCGCACGGTCGAATCTTGGGTACTCCAGAGCTGCACCATTTGGTCGTTGCACATTAACCCTCCCAGACGCAAAATATGATTTTGAACAGGGATAAAAGCAGCTTTATCAACCGCTGGCTGTCGCTCCGTTGTGGCGCAGTAAAATGATCTTAGAGGCGGCCTGTGGGACTGCTCAGCTACAGCATATGATGGTCGAACCAATGACGCAGGCTGTGGCATAATAGCGGGTATGGTTAGGTTAACGGATGTCGTGATCTGTACACTGGGCGTGTTATTCATTATGCCGTTTGTGGTGGGGCTGCTAAACATATTGAATGATCTGTGGCTTAGTGCGATAGGACGGCACCAGCAGCGCATGGCAGACCACAGCATCACGGTAGAAGTGGATTAGAGGTGTTGGGGCATAATAGATTGTTGTGTGGCTGCGCATAACTGTGTAGTGCGGCACCAGAAAAGAATGAATATTAAACCTTACAACAAGTTCCTCTCCCCCCTCATTTTGTTGGTTCTAACTTCACGCATTAGCTATGGCGGTCTGCTTGGCCCAGACAAGTATTATGGTGTAGTGGTGTTCGATAGATGGGGCGGTTGCACTTTATACAATGGCATTTTTCTGATGTATATTGCCGAGCAGGTCAAAAGCCAACTCCGCCCGTACAGCAATGAGGCAATAGAGATAAACGCCACCGACGTGTTTCAGCTCGATGATCTCGATGACGCCCTGATCCGCAAGTTCGTCTATCTGAGGACAGCTCCTGCAAATCCAGATTGGTTGAATAAGCCGGGACTGAGACTCAAGACATCTGCGGCCTTCCAGAATGGAGAAAAGCCAAGCGTAATCATTGAGGTAGTTAATACAGGCCAACAAGAACTGGAAATTGACAGCCATGATCTTGCACCAACCATACTAACACAGCGAGCCGGTAAATATGCTACTTTTAGCGCATCTGATGGGCCATCCTTTGCTTTAAGCACAGGACAGAGTTTCTGGCATAACTGGCCTAAGTGGATGTGGCTTAAAGGCCAACGGATTGAAATGCCGGGTGGCGGGGCAGTTTGGCAAAGTAATGATGGGGAGAATGGGCGACCTCGTTGGAGCATGAAGAAGAGTGAGGCACTGCCTGAGCACTTTACTTTACAACCACAGCAGACACGACAAATTAAGCTAACTTTTGATTTATCAGACGGAGAATATGAGTTCTTATGCGGCTATGGCGGTGTTAGTCACTACCTCACTCAATGCATTGCCAGTAACCTTACTGCATTTGACATAAAGGATGGCAGGGCAAAAACTATTGTAATCAAAGGCAGATAACCGTCACACAACCAAACGCTACAACAACGCCTATCCCTCTCTCACCCACTCCCTTAGCCCGTCTGCCAGCACCCTGCCATAATCCCACTGGTGCAGGCTGTGGCATAATAGCGGGTATGGAACCGTGGCAGATCATAGCAGCTTGGATAATCATCCTGACTTGCTACGCACTGGCTTGTTATGGCTCGTTTCTGCGCTGGCTATACCGCATGGCGGTTAACTGTCGCCAAGCACACGCTCAAGCACGAGAGCGACAGATAACCCAACACAGCGTCACGGTGGAAATGGATTAGTGGTGTAGTGGCATAATCTATGGTCGTGCGGCGGCGCGCGGCGGCGTGGGGCTTGGTCGGAAACAGTAGAATAAAAGCATGGATTGCGTTATTCGGCAGATGACAGAAAAAGATGTAGATGCCATCGCCCAAGCGTTCGCACATTGGAATAAACGGCGTGAGCAATACGAACGCTATTGGCAGGAAAATCAGCAAGGCAAGCGGATCACTTTAGTGGCTGTGGCTGGTGAGCAAGTCGTCGGTTATGCCAACATCATTTGGCAGCCTGACTATGAGCCGTTTCAAGAAGCTGGCATTCCAGAAATCAACGACATGAATGTGGTAGCCGAGTTTCAAAAGCAAGGCATCGGCACGGCATTCATACAAGCAGCCGAAAGCATCGCCTTGCAGCATGGCAAGGAATGGCTGGGTATAGGCTTTGGCCTCACGGCTGATTACGGCGCGGCGCAACGCTTGTATCCCAAATTGGGGTATATTCCTGATGGTCGAGGCGCGCATTCGACACCTTGGGGAGAGGTGCTTTACCTGACCAAGCAGCTAAAACAACAGGTATAAAAGGGATTAACCGCTGCACAACCATAGACCGCAACTCGACACCTAACCTTCTCTCACCCATTCCCTTAGCCGCGTCTGACAGCACGCTTCCAACTCGACTGACGTAGGCTATGGCATAATAGCGGGTATGGATACCGTCTACTTCGTGTTGGGTTACTCGCTCCTACTTTGCAGAAAATAAAGTCCTGCGCCAAAAGATTATTATGTCACCCATTTTCAAAGTAGACACTTTTACCGATACCCCATTTGCAGGCAATCCTGCTGGCGTATGTCTCTTGGATGCGCCGCGAGACGATGCGTGGATGCAAAGCGTGGCACAAGAAATGAATTTGCCCGAAACGGCTTTCTTGGTTGCCCAAGATGACGGCTTTCAATTGCGCTGGTTTACACCGACCGTCGAAGTTGACTTGTGTGGCCATGCAACCTTAGCCAGTGCTCACATCTTGTGGGAAACAGGCTTGGTCAAAGGCAAAAGCATTCGCTTTTTTACGCGCAGCGGCTTGCTCTCGGCTCAACGCTCGGAGCGAAGAATCACTCTGGACTTTCCCGCTACAGCAGCACAGGCTTCCGCCAGTGACAGTAAGACGCTGCGTGACGCCTTAGGGGTTACGCCTCTCTATGTCGGAAAGAGCCAGTTCGATTATCTGGTGGAGATTGATTCGGAAGCAGCCGTGCGAAACCTGGCTCCCGACCTCATGCTGATAAAAAGTCTTCCCATGCGAGGAGTGATCGTAACCAGTCGGGCCACAATCCCTGATATTGACTTCGTTTCGCGGTTTTTCGCTCCCGCCGCTGGCATTGATGAAGACCCGGTGACAGGCTCAGCGCACTGTTGTTTGGTGCCTTTCTGGTCGCAGCGGCTTAACAAAAATCGCTTTATAGCGCATCAGGTTTCTCAACGAGGTGGAATATTACACCTTGAACTTAACGGAGACCGCGTTTTAATCAGTGGAGCAGCTATAACCATCTTGCGCGGGGAAATACTGGTTTGACCCACCGGGCAAAAGTGCAAGGACGAGCAACCGAAAAGTCCGCAGCAGCACCGTAGAAGAGTCCAACAGTGGCAGCTATCAGGTGGTGGAGTAGAGAGTTATGAAACAAGTGACCCTCTCCTGGGCAGAAATTGGCTGCTGGATAGTTGTAGGCATCATAGTCTTCTGCTGGCTGGAATGGCAGGCGGCACGACAACAAAAGAAAAAACCACAGCGTCACGGTGGAGGTGGATTAGAGGGGATGAATTAGGCGTTGGGCCGCTGTGCGCAACTCTAAAGTAGGTCATACTTCTACAAAATATGTTCATGGGCACAAATCCATTCGTTGGCTATGTTGGGCCACCTGAATTACATGATGGTTGCATTATCAGTACAGAGCAATCTGGCAGTGTGGTAACTATCAGGGTGCGTGCTTACGATGGGCAACTCATTACATTAGAGTTTGCAGAAGTTACTCAATTCAATGCGGTGCAGGCGGAGGAAATGACATTATATGGCTTGGTGGAACTTGCAGAAAAGCTGCCTGCGCGGAGATTTCTCTTCCACAATTGGGATGAGGAAAGCAAGGCCAGGTTAGAGATCGTAGCTCAAGACCTTCAATTTACAATCAAGCCTAAATGCGATAGACAGCAGCCCAACCAGTCACTCCACCCAACCCCTGACCCCTCTCACCCACTCCCTTAGCCCGTCTGAGAGCACCCTGCCAAACCCATGATGCAAGCTGTGGCATAATAACGGGTATGGAGGTGTTCGGCATCAGTGGTGAGCGTTGGGCAGAGATAATCTTCTGTGTCGGCGGCATAATAGTAAGCCTGCTCCTGTTTGGCAGGGTCGGGCTATGGTGCTTGGGGGAAGTCTTTTGCATTCCCTTCTCTATGCCTCTGGTATGTATGGGGATAAACGCTTTAGTTAATCTCTACCACGATAGGCAGGACATCCGACAGTTGCAGACGCAAGCCCACAGCATCACCGTGGAAGTGTCAGAGAATGGCGGCTATCAGGTGGTGGAGTAGATGTTTATGGATAGCTTTGTATTCTTTATCCTGGGACTGATAGCGGTTGGGTTTGTGCTCCTGTGCGGCCTGACCTACCTGATTGTGCTGGGTCTAATTTATAGCTTTAACTGTCTGAATAACCAAGCCACACAAAGGCGTGCTGCTAAAGCCCAAAACATAGTCCAACACAGCGTCACGGTGGAAGTGGATTAGAGGGGTAGCAGCATAATGTCTTGTTGGGCCGCTGCGCAAAACTTGAAGGTGTGTACTACAATAATTTTATGGAATGGCAGAAATCAGGATTCACCATCAGCGATAATTCAGACAAGTTAAATGTAGATTGGGTTGTGTCATCCTTGCGTCAAACTTACTGGGGCTGCAACCGCTCAGAGGAAGTCATCGCTTCGTCATTTCACAAATCGCTTTGCTTTGGTCTGTATTGCGGGGAACATCAAATCGGCTTCGCTCGTGTCGTCACAGACGACTATACATTTGCATGGATTTGTGATGTGTTTATTGACGAGAAATACCGGAGTCAGGGATTAGGAACATGGCTGGTGGCGACTGTATTGGAACATCCGGTCGTCAAACGTATCGGCGTAAAATTACTGGGAACTCAAGATGCTCATGGCCTCTATGAGAAATTTGGATTTGCTCCGGCAATGGAGAGATTCATGGTCAAGAGAGGCACGTAGACTATTAACAGCGGCACAACCAGGCAATGCAACCGACCGCTTCCTTCCATTATTACGTACGCTTAGCCCCTGCCCCTCTCAAACTTTTCCAGAAAATTTAGAGCAGCCACTTTCTACAAAAGCCCCACCAGGCTTGGCACGCTCCAAAAATTTTCCGGTGTCCCCTGCACATCACAGACTCCCACCCCCCCCCCTGCATTTTCAGATTCCACGCCCCAACCCTTGCCCGTCCTGGTGGATCGCTGCACCCTTTGAGGCTATGTCATAATAACGCTATGGATATATCCGGTATCAGTATTGACCATTGGTTGCGCTTGGCTTTCTATGCCTGGTTAGTCATTCCATCCGGTCAGGTTCTAATCAACTCCATAGGTGAGCTATGGTTTAGAGTCCAAGCCCACCGTCAGAGATACCTGCTGGATCACAACGTCACCATAGAACTATCCGACAGTGGCGGCTATCAGGTGGTGGAGTAGAGGGCTATGGGGATAGGCATTGGTTTAATCGGCACCGTGCTGGTGGCTCTGGCAACCCACTGGTTCTATCCCAAATATACGGGGGCATGTTTTATCGCTGCCAGTATTGCTGCGGGTGTATACGTTGGCTGTGTCATGTTGCTGCTCATTTTGTCTAATCCAGAGCAAGCTCCTCACCTAATCGCCAATGCGCCCTTTATGATACCGGCTATGTTGCTGGCCTTCCTCCCCACTTACGCAATAGCGGCCCTGGTCGGCTTACCCTTTAGGCAACTCCGGGAACGTGAAGCCAGAATAGAACAACACAGCGTCACGGTGGAAGTGGATTAGCGGGCTGGCAGTGCAAGCTTGGCGATGGGCCGTTGCGTAATGCCAAAGAGTGACAGGAGAAATGACATGGATACGATTGGTAATAGGCCAACAACGAAATTAAATCCAGTGCTCAATACCTTTTGCTGGCTTACGCCGTGGCTCATTGCCGTAGCGGGCCAGATGCTCTTGCGCGCTTCCCACACTGGGCAACTCCGCGATTATCTTGCTCTTACTGGCCCACCGTTACTATTGGCAAGTGGAGTTGCTGTCTCCGTCCTATTAAAAGAGGCATCTTCGGAGAGAGCCTTGTCTGCCGCTCGCAGTTATCTCATCGGCTTCTTATGCTGTGTTGGCTTTATAATTGTCGCGTCATGGAGCCTGGATTATTACAGGCGTCCATAATGGATAAGGCGCAGACTTTATATCTCTCCCGCCGACTCTTAACAGCGGCTCAACCAAACGCTGCAATGGAAGGCTTGTGGCTTCGCTATGCTCCGCTTATAGCCGCCGCAGAACGGGGCGTTGGGCCGCTTGCGCGCGACAGTTCGATGCGCGACAGTTCGATGCGCGATAGTTTATAAAATAACACAATGGGTTACGATCTCCACATCACACGACAGAGCAACTGGTGGGAAAAAGATGAGACCAAACAGATTGCAGCCGCAGAATGGCAGGCAGTCGTTGCATCTGATCCTGAGATGCGGTTATCCGGTGCCGCTGAATCTACGTTTCCTTCGGGTGGCACATTACGATACGAAAACCCACTTTTAACTGAGTGGCTGGGTCATCCTGAACATGAGGCAATTTGGTTTGACTTTCGGCGTGGCACAGTGATCGTTAAAAATCCTGATGAACCAATCATCGCCAAGATGAAGCAACTGGCGCAAAAGCTCAATGGTCGTGTGCAAGGCGATGACGGCGAGTTCTACGACTGAGTGCCCAGTCGCCTAACAAGCGGCTCAACCAAACGCTGCAACGAATGCTTTTGGCTTCGGTGCCCCCATGTTGACAGCCGCCACTGGCCTTAGCACTGGCTTGGCAAGCGCATCTTTTGATAAAACTCATGTTGCACGAAAAGCAGAACGTCAGGCAAATTCCAGGTGAACCCCTACGTCGCTGGTTTGCTGATGACTATTTTGAACTCATTGTCTGGTTCTCGCCCAGTCAAGAGATTGAAGCTTTTGAGCTATCCTATGAGGTGCAAGGCGACTGGCAAGCGATTAAATGGTCGCCCCTTAAAGGTTGCCATCACTATCAGATTGATGCCGGAGAAGGTCGAGCCTACAAACCACAAGCAGTGCCAACCTTGCAACTCGACAGCAACTTTAGCAAGGCAGAGATGCGGGCTATCTATCAAAAGTTCCAAGCTGCGAGTCAAGGTATAGATTCAGATATTGCACGATTTGTCGCGCAGCAGATATTGCGTTATGATCCGCACCCGGTAAAATGGTGAACCGCTCAACCGGCATTTAGCATCAAGTGAATTCAGACGAATGAAATCGAACCTTGCCACCCTCTGCGGGATCACTGCTCTTGTGGGTAGCTTCACTGCACTACGGGCGCAACAGCCACCATCCCCATCTCCCGCAGTGATCGCTAAAAGAAGAGCCGTCCCGCCCCGCCATCGTTTAAAATGGGTCTGTTGGACAGAAGACGGCGGCTATGAGTGGCGTGGTGTCTTGCTCATCCAAGGGGAAGACGGCAATCCCATCGTTTACCTGTGTGACCCCGATAATCGGCAAGATAGAATCAAAATTGACCACATCTTTGCAGAGTATGTCGTTAGCTCCTGGCCCCAGTATCGAGACCAGGTATTTGAGGGCACCTCGCGTCAGGATAACGAGCCTTTGCAATTTAACTTTGTGGGGAAACCACGCTTAAAATAATGCTGCTAACCTGACCATGCTGGTAAAAGAGGAATCCGCCATGAAATCTATGAGCCAGAGGCATCTGCTTTTAACTGTTCTATGCTGGCTGTGCTTCCTGTCTGCCCCAGTTCAGGCTTATATTGCCAACGCGCTCAATGCGCGAGCTTTATTGGGCGCGGCAGATGTGGTGTGTTATGGCCGCGTCCTGGCAGTGCAACCGCATCCCATAGACCCTGACACTCATTTTCATCCGCCCTTAGCCACGGCAGGCGCGGTCGCTACAGTGAACGTGCTCAGTGTCATTAAAGGTAAAGTTCCTTCTCAGATCAAGGTCGTCTTTCGTAAACCTGCTCCAATGGTAGATTACACCCAACTGGTGCCAGAGGAGACCACCATCCTATTTCTCAAAGCCGGGCCAGAGGCTTTTTATTTGGTAGATGACCACAATGGCAAGCTGCCCGTGCCGTTGCATAAGCCTCTGGCTTACTCCTCCGCCTCTCCGGTGGATCGTATGGTGGCAGAACTCATCTGTGCCGCTAACACGGATAAAGGGCTGATGCGCCTGGTGTGCATTGAGGGACTGGCGGATTTCCCTTTGCCGAGGGTAGTGTCTTACCTCAGCAGCTTAACCTCACTACCAGACCTGGCGGTGCAGGGAGTCGCCTACGCTGCCTTGATCCGCTTGGATCATCCCCCTCCCAGCACGCGACTCATGGCGTTCTTCAAAAGGCATGATGACACCAGGACGTGGCAGCGTTATGCTACCAATGCTTACAGCAACGGACAGCTCAAAGCGCGGATTCTGCTGGAATTAGAGAACCACTTTAACGTGATTGATCAAGAACTCGATTCTGATAACACCAGTCCTATAGCGGTGGCGCGTAAGCAGGCAGCACAAGCGGCAGTGCAGCGGTGGAAGGCGTTTGATCTCATCAGCTTTCTCAAAGTTGCCATCGTTAATACCACACCCGCTCAAGATAATGACGGCACGGATGTGGTGAGCTATCGTTCCATCGCTGAGATCATAAGAGAGCAAATAGACGCCAATGGACACCCGGCTTATCTGAGCCATAGGTTTCGTAAAGGCAGTCGAACGCTGGTGAGCAGCTTGTTGAACAATGGCAATTTAGAAGTGAGTGAAGCGGCGGCCAGAGCCATTGATAACATGATTGTCGAAGCACACGCCTTTCCTTATCCTCAAGGTGGTAGCCATGATACGGTGCGCTATGTTAATGCAGTGCGTGAGTGGATCAAGCAGCATCCGCAATGGATTCAGCACGATGAACAAGCGGTAAAGAGAAACAGACAAACACATGGACAGGGGAGAGCTTAACTGGCCATACAACGAGGCGCGAGACGGGATCGAAAGACGAACCATGAGACGGTATGAGAAACCCAGGAGTCTACCAAGTGCCGCTGACCTGTTGGCAGGCACTATCAACCCATATTTATATGCGGACAGCAATCCAGCGCGACGATTGATAGGCCGCTACAGAAGACGCTCAAGTTTTATCAAGAGCCACCAGATGAACCAGCAACGGCAGGATGCAATGTTATGTTTGATCCTGCCGCTGGCAACCTTAGCCATAACCAGTATCAATCCTGCGGTTTCTGCTCCGCACCAACTTCCGGCACCGCCGCCAGTCAGTCTCCCGGCGCGTTCCATAGCTCAGCACGCGGCAATGGCCGAGCGGGATGCGCTACGAGATGCTCTCTATGGCAGGATGTCAGCGAAGACCATAACCAACCTGCTCAAGCCAGAGCGACACCTGAAAGACCCGCTCAAAACTATGCTGCGCGGACAAGCCGGGGCAGCCAGGGCCATCAAGATCAGTGAGCAAGAGAAAGCTGATTATGAATTGTATCAACGACAAGAGGCGGCTATCTATCAAATCGGCGACCGCAAGCTCCTGCCCCTGGTTGCCGATCTCATCCCTTACCTGGATTATCCCGCAGGAGGTTTGAGCTACCTGGCTTTTGATGGCCCAGAAGTGGACATCAGGAACCGCCGGGAGAAGTGTCCCGTGGCGGACGCTATCTTAAAGATTGGTAAGCCCGCAACTCCTCTCTTGCAGCAAGGCACGCGCAACAGCAAGTTGTCGCTGCGTCTGCGTATCATGGCTCTTGAACTGTTGCTGGTGCTTGAGCCACGTAGCGGCCATACAGCTTGTCAAGAACTCAAGCAAGTGGTTGAACGCAGTGGGGATAGATACATGGTTCAATACGTGCAATTATTGCCTGCCATCTATGGATAAAAGCGGTGGGTCTCGCTACAGCGTGCTAAGCCCATCCAAGTGCTTATTTCAAACGCTCCCCATGTTAATTTCGTATCACTTTTGGCAGGTAGATAGATGTGAAGCAACGACGTGCAAAGCACTGGCTTAACTGTGGCATAATAGCGGGTATGGATGTCTTCTTAACACTGCTGACTATCTGTTTCATCTGGCTCTACCTGAATGGCCTGTTCGCGGAACGCCATGAAGAATCACGCAAGGCTAAGGTCACAGAAATAGAACACCACAGTGTCACGGTGAAAGTGGCTTGAAGAACAGCACGCATTAGGGATATGAAATACATCACCTGGCTTATATTAGTCCTTGGACTGAGGTTAGCTTGCACTGACAACAGCTTAGGGAGTGCTCCCATTCTTGCTGCACCAACTGCGCCTCATGCACCAACTTCTGAGAGAGCAGAAGGTGAGATAACTACTTTGGCGCGCAAGAATATCAAGCAAGCCTTAGCTCAAATCATGGCACAAGCTCGCCGTGGCGATACTAACCAGGTGTGTGAGCTTAGCCCCTATGCTGATGCGGCACTTCCTTACCTCCGACCATACATCCATGAGCCTGGTTATGTTCAGTTAGCAGTAATTCAAATTGCGTCATATTCGCACCAACCTGCTGCCATAGATATTCTCTCCACGATGCTTGAGGATAAATCCGAAAATAGTAGTGCTCCTGGGGAGGCGATAAAAGCCCTTTACAGCTATGAAAACGCGCAACTTCTCACAGGGGACGCGCCGAGATTAAAGAAAAATCTAATAGCATTCATCAGCCAAACACCTTCTTACGCTGAGGCGATTCTTTTGTTGTCGTGTTTTCGGCGGGACGCCACGGCAATCACATTTTTACAACATCACGGCAAGCTTTATCCTAAAACCACAACACAGATAAACGCGGGTGGGCCGTCAGCAGCCGTTCCCGTTCCAGTGTGTTGTGATCTGAGTTTAGCCAGGCTGGGCGATGCAGCAGCCTTAGGTCGAGTGCAATCATATTTGAAGCAAGAGGGTAGCAAACAACAAGAATTCATTTTTGATGCCATTCGCTGGATCAATGAGAAAGCAGTATTGCTACAAATGGTAGAATTGCTCAAGGATAAACATAACCTCAAAAAGATTAATTTTGAACATTATGGAGCTACTCAAACGATTTATCTTAGAGTATGTGATGTAGCTCTAAAAGCTCTCAATTATAAGGCTGGCTTTAGCAATCACTATTACTTAGACCCCACTGACAAAGTTTCGGATGCTGAATTAGAGCGAGCTTATCCGAAATTGAAACAGTTCTTTGTTGATAAGTTATAGAAGGTAAGCTCGCCAATGCCGTGTTGCGGCACTGCAAAAGCGCAACAGAGTTCCGGGGATTAGAGCTTAGCGGCACAATATATTGTTGTGTGGCTGCGCGCTAATGGTTATGTGGTTATAGAGTGACAATAAGAGGCATCACGATGGATCACCTGCGGGATATTTTCGGCATGGTTATGGATGTAACTTCATACCATCAAGCTCGCTCGTCGGATGACCTGGATGGCGATGAGTTGCTGCTGCTGGGCATCGGTTTGGTCGTCTTTGGCATAGCTTTTATGATCTATGCCCACTTCTTTTAGTTGGCTATGGCTCATCGCACAGCGGCTCAACCAGATAGTGTGTTGTAAAGGGCGAAGCCCACAGCATCACCGCGAGAGAATCAGACAGCGGCGGGTATCAGGTGGTAGAGTAGACAGCTATGCGCGATGTAATAGGAAGCTTACCCGGCATTGGGCTTATCGCTTGGTGGATAGTAGCGGCTGTGTATGCTTACTGTGGCGATCAACGCGCCGCACGACAGCGCACCAAAGCCCAAGCCATCGCCCAACACAGCGTCACGGTGGAAGTGGATTAGCGGGGGGCTTGGCGTTGGGCCGTTGCGCGATAGGTTGCTGCGCACTCACGGATACAAACCATGAGAAGAACCGTGATGATCTCGTCAGTGTTGATTCTCGGCATCGTGGCACACCGATGTTATGGCGGCCTCGAGTTAAATCGAAAGCAACTCAGACCATACGCCACCATTCATCGCCGAACAATCCGATTGATACCCTCGGGTGCAACTTTCATCATTCCACAGAGCTGGGTGGAGTGGAATCACGAGTATAGTAAGAGTCTCTTTCTCAACCCCAAGGAACTTGAAGCTGCCAAGGATACCGTAGGCGAGTTTAGTAGATCCTATGGAGAGATCGTGAATGCGGTTGTGCCTTTTGGAAGTTGTGCGGCTCATGTTGGCAACGACGGTTGGGGTAAGAACGCAGAGGGTGGCAGTGGTAGTGACTTGTTCATGAGAGTGTACGTCGGCTCGTTGAACACTCAGAAGATATGGCAAGACATAGCTACAGTGGGTAAACGCAAGGCAGTAGAGTTTGCTCGGAAGGACTCGCAGGTATCTCTAACCGGCATACATCGGGGACAATGGCAAGGCAGCAAATTGAGTTACTACCTGTTTTATGGAGACTACGGAGGCACCGCGTATATTGAGTTTTTGCATAGGACTTTTGGCAAGCAGCAAGTTGTCATAGTTTTTATGTATGCTGTTGGTATGCCTGAGCAGCAGAATGCGATCAACTCAGTTCTTGCGTCATTCAAATGGCGGTAGCGGCGGATGAGGCACTTACCAGCGGCCCAACGCCGAAATCAGCCACACAACCAATCCCTGCAACGCACACCTTACCCCTCTAAGACACTCCCTTAGCCCCGTCTGACAGCACCCTGCCATAATTCATACTATGCAGGCTGTGGCATAATAGCGGGTATGGAACCTGCGGTAGTTAGGCAAGCGAAAGCGGTTGGTGGATTAATTGGCATAGTGGCCATTCTCTTCTTTTTGTGGTTCACATTTGTTGCGATACCAGTAGCTACAGAGCTATGGCATAATTGGCGCGCATGGTGTCAGCAGAAACGTGCCCAACGTGCCCAACGTGCCCACAGAAAACAAGCCCACAGCATCACCGTAGAAGAATCCGACAGTGGCGGCTATCAGGTGGTGGAGTAAATGGCTGTAGAACTTTTCTTGGGCATAGTGGTCGTTGGATTAGCACTCATCAGTGGCTTTGGCCTGTTCGCGGGCACTTTGCTCAGTGCCTTAGATCGGTTTGATAATCGAGCTACCCAGAGGCGTGACGCTCAAGCCCAAGAGATAGCCCAACACAGCGTCACGGTGGCAGTGGATTAGAGGGCGTAGCTTAGCGTTGGGCCGGTGCGGGCAACGTGAGCGAGATGCTCAATATAATTCGGAGGGTAAGTTGCAATGGGAAGACCGCGAAAAGATGTGCTGCTCCTTGCCTTGCCAGTGATAGCTCTTGTCATTTTTGGTTTAGCCATGTCACTAAACCTACGCTCTTCAAGTTTGATTGTCAAGAAAAGCAGTGTTCAGGCTATCAAGAGTCATCCCGCAGGTGACACCGTGGTAAAGGTGGATGTAGCTTATCTTCAATCCTTCCGACTTCCCGGCGAAGGAGTCAATTGGAAAGTATCCTTTAAGGACACTAAACTGATGGATGAATATGGGCAACAGTATTCGTGGCTCAAACTTCCTCTATCGGCTACACCAGACTTAGCAGTTTGGGACACGGGAGTTGTAGGCCAACGCTCTACCAGAGAACGGATGTTCAACTTCGTGTTGCCATTGGCTCAAGTGCCTCGGTCTGTGAGCAAAGTGACGTTTGTCACACGCATAATTGTGGATGGATATGAACTGCCAGTAGCTGTCGTTGTGCGTGATAATAAACTCAAGACTTAATTAACAGCAACCGAACCAAGCGTTGCAACAGACACCTCCCCTCTCACCCACTCCCTTAGCCCGTCTGACAGCACCCTTCCAACCCAATAGTGCAGGCTGTGGCATAATAGCGGGTATAGGTGCAGTGATTGATAATCCAAGCAGCTATTGCCATCAGCAGTAGATGCTTGTGGAGCATGATAAGGTATAAAGAACCGACTTATGTTGATGAAGCCAGCTATCTTACTTCAACTCCTATGGGCTTGCCAAACTAAAGCCAGTGGCACAGCAGGACTTGATGCCTCTCAGCTATACCCTGTCGAATCTCCACCTGATTTTTCCGTCATTGCGAAATCCATGTATTGGAATATCGCTGCTTCCAGGCCCAAGCCATTTACACCGGAGACCAATTATATGTCTCTTCCTGGCTACCTGCGCTTTTGTACTTACCCACAAGCAGATAGATGGATGACATACCTGGAGGCTGAGGTAGTAGTCTATCTTGAGGGCTACGGCCAATATACACGATGGAAATCTGTAGCCAATGACGATATTGAAAAAGCCTACACGCGCGAATTAGAAAACTAAGACGGCAAAAACTAAGGGTGACTGCTCCTATGCGATAATGACAATCGCCGCAGCGAATGGTGCAAACGTCACAGCATAGACGTAGAAGAAGCCCACAGTGGCGGCTATCAGGTGGTGGAGTAGCGAAAACAGGCTAAGGATTTCGTCCCTCCGTGAAGTCTGGGGAGTTGCTATTGTAAAATGTCGAATATTTATGGATGTGTGGGCGCGGGATTGGAACCCGGAGTATGAGAATACTACGAGTGCTGTTTCAGCAGTGACCGTTGCAGTGTGAATCATGTGGATAAAAGCCATCGTTGCTGGTAGTGTCATGGGCTGTATCGGCTTGGTGCTTTCCCTGCTGCTGCGCGTTGCAACGATTCAATTGCTACATGGTTATCCCCAAGCTTATGTGCCAGCGCGTTACCTGCCAACGCAACCCTTCAATGCCAGTAAGTTCTTTATTGCCCTCTGCATTAATGGCTTGCCTTTCTGTTGCATGTTATTCTTTTTGATACGGACACGGAACAATCTCCAACCCACCGATTTCAGCAGCCTGTGGGCATTACGAGGGTTAGCTTTAGGCTATGCTTTCCCGTGGCTCGTCTTCTGGGTGTTTGGCTTTTTCATTTGAAAACATGTTCGGGTTAGTGTGTGGCATTTGCGAAGTCTACCTGAACTGGAAGTCCGACCAGTTTTATGCACAACTGGACATCCAAGCCCACAGCGTCACGGTGGAAGTGGATTAGAACGCGGCATAATATATTGCTGGGTCGCTGCGCGCAGGGTTGCACGATGTCATTCTATTTAGATTAGACGAAATGCCTCAAAATGAACTTAAAGGTAACCTCATGTGGCGTTTATCTCTGCTCATTAATTCTGCCTTAGCCTGCGTTGCAGTGATGCTACTGAGTCTCTTGTTTGGACAGCAGTATTTTATTGGACATCCAGATGGATTATGGGCCGCAGAAAATACTATTCCTCGACAACCACCTTCGCAGCAACTGCTGTTCAAACTTGAAGCAGCTCGCAGGATTGCTCTTGAACAAATCCCCGGCGTCAAATCGAAGCGGCTTTATGATGGGGCACTGTCACCCTTTTATGGTGATCCTATTAATCGCCAGCCCCTTGGCATAATGGCGTCATTTACCATTCAAGGAAGTTATCGAGAAACCAAATTCGGAGCGATTGCAGACAAGGCGATAGTCATCTTTTTCGATGATCCGCGACAGGCGGTAATCGCTAAGACGACATCAGTGTGGTTACGTGATGGGCTGAATAATGGCAAGTAGGACTTAACAGCGGCTTAACCAAACGCTGTACACCGACGCCTCTGCCCCACTCCCTTAGCCCCGTCTGACAGCACCCATCCACCCCACTGGTGCAGGCTGTGGCATAATAGCGGGTATGGATGTTTACCTCTCGTGGATAGAGCTATTCCTTTTACGCCTGCTCTGCTTCATTCGTGCCACTGCTGTGCATCGGTTGCGGCGAGTTGTATTACCGCGTGCAAGCCCACCGGCAGCGACAACTACAGGCACACAGCGTCACGGTGGAAGTGGATTAGAGGTGTAGCGGCGTAATCTGTTGTTGGGCCGTTGCGTGCAGGTTTACGCGCAGCCTCAGAGTAATACAAGGTGGACAGGAGGTCAAAGAAGATGCTGCATTCACATTCCAAGACTCCCATTATCTTAGCCTTTCTAATTTCCAGCATTGGTATTGGGATATTCACTCATGCTGCTTTTGGCAACTTTCTTTTTGGGCTTGGAACCTCCTCCCCTGCACCTACTGCGCCACTGTCGAGGGAGCAACAATCTACAGTGACTCTCCAAGTTGCTTTAGTTGCGGGGCCAAGCCGGTTTCACACTCCGGCAGGCGTAGATGCTACAATACCACAGCATGATGTGCGTTTTATGATCATCAATCATAGCCAACAGAAATGGGAAATTCAGTTTCCAGATTTGGCTCCTGCCCAAGTTATCGTCGTTAAACCGAACGGTGAAGAGGTTAAACTCGATAACTGGTTAGATATGCCCGATCCAGCTCATCTAGGGGTATCCCCTGGACAGATGGTAAGTTGGACAGAAAGTATCAATAACTTTTTTGCCTCTGATTTACGCTTCAAAGAAGTTGGGCTGTATCGGCTCTATTGGCAATATAGAACAGGTCCTAAGGGAGATGACGTAATTCGTTCCAATGATCTACTGATTTGGATTGACCAGACAGTCCCTCTCTTCGATCCTGACACACTCAAAATTGTGCCAAGGCAGTGAAAGGGAGCAAACGCATACAAGCGGCTCAACCAAGCCCTACAACCGACGTTTACCCCTCTCTCCCCCACTCCCTTAGCCCTGTCTGACAGCACCCTTTCTTAACCCATTCATGCAGGCTGTGGCATAATAGCGGGTATGGGCTACGATGGTCTCATCTTCATTTTACTTATGGCTGGGTGGATTATTGATGGAGGCATACACTTTCTGCGCTACCAACGCGACCAACGCGCTGCACGACAACGAGACATAGCCCAACACAGCGTCACGGTGGCAGTGGATTAGAGCGTTGCAGCCGACGCGCCACCTGAGTCTAACCAGAGGAACCCCGCCCCACGGCTGGCGGCTTAACTCTGCATTCGGCCTCTGCGCGCGACTCCTTGGTGTGCCACAATACAGCTATGAAACACACTTTTAAAATCGGTGCAGGTGTGGCTTTAGTCGTGATTGTTGGGGGTTTCTCAGTCCTCCACTTGTGGCAGAGTCCTAATGCCCAGCAGATTCTCGGCCACATGGCAAAGGTATACACAGAATGTAAGTCCTACCGTGATACGGGTGTTGTCAAATCGGCCAATGGCACATTCAGCATGGAGGGAACTTTTGCTACTGCCTTTGTCCGACCAGATCGCTTTCGCTTTGATTACACAGGGAAAAACAGTATTAGGCCAGAATTTCGCTACATCGTTTGCCAGAAAGGTCAGGTGATTTCCAGATGGTCAGATGTTAGTCCTCATCGTCCACCCCCAGAATCTCTCGGTCTTGCATTGGCAGGAGGGACAGGAGTTTCTGGTGGCGCGGCCCATACTATCCCTGCACTGCTGCTTCCAGATCAGGTGAAAGGTTGGCAACTTACTGATATGACAGCGGCAACCCGGATCGGAGACGAAAGCCTAAATGGAATACCCTGTTTTCGCATCAGGGGTAAGAATGTCCTCCAAAACCGGTCACTCTACTTAAACTCCACTCTTTTGCTTTGGGTAGATAAGAAAACATATGTTCTGCGCAAGCTTGAGGAAACGAGCGAAATCCACATGGGAACTACAATTTTCAAGACGGTAACAACGACAACTTACGACGTGAATATAGATACCAAAATTAATGACGATGAATTTGAATTCAATCCCCCTCAAGCATAATGAGGCTCAGTGCATTGACAGAAAACGAACCAGATGCTGCAACCGACGCTTTCCGGCTCCGTTGCACTCCGCCTCCAAGCGCGGTTGAGTTGAGCGTTGGGCCGCTGCGCGCAACGCTAACGCAAGTCTTATTCTTGAGTTGCTGCACTCAAGTGCTTGTTTACTCAGGCAAACTCTTTCACCATAGATTATGGTTCATATAACCAGGATGGGCTAGTATCGAAAAGTGATTGCCCAAGGAGCAGAAATAATCTACCGCAAAAATAACTTCTCAAGTAAATCTGCGGGTTTTACCCTCGCTGAAATATTGGTTGTAGTTAGTATCATGCTAGTGATCGCAGGGCTTTTGTCATCTGTTTTTAGCCGCGTGCGCAATAAAAGCTACATGACCTCTTGCGCTAATAACTTGCATCAGATTCATGCCGCCTGTGTTATGTATGCCAGTGATAATGCAGGACTATTGCCACCGTATCCGAGCCAAGTCCATACCCCAACTGAGTTCATGCCGTCTACAGGTGTTCCGGTCGAGCAAAGTCAACTGTTAGTCGCAAGCCTGCAACCTTATCTCCGTTCTCAAGCAGTTTGGCGATGCCCCAGCGATGGACGCATCCCATACGTGGGAACGGTTTACTCTGGGAATAACGGGAATGGCCTGTTTCCAGTCGCAGTTACGAATTCGACAAGCTATGATTATTTGGCTTGGAAGCCAACACCGCAGGGTATTGGGGCAGAGCATATAGACGCTTCCGAGGGGCAGCCAGGGCTGATACAAGATAAGGCTGATTGTCGGGCCAACTTTATCGGTAAATATGACGGTTACGATCATCTAGGATGGTGGAACCGCGTGTATTATGATGGGCACAGCAGACCCTTTAGCTATGACTGCTCTAATCCACACTATCCAAAGGAAATACATTGAACTACCTGTGGGGCAGGCAGAAATATATCAATGGTTCCTAAAATGGAGGTCACACCAACTAACAGCAGCCCAACCAAACGCTGCAACGGACGCTTTCCGGCTCCGCTGCGCTGCACCTACAGGCGCAGTTGAGTTGGGTGTTGTGCTGCTGTGCGCGATGGTATAGCACTGTGAGAAGCTAAAAACCAGTTGGGATTATGAGACCAAGATAACTACTACTAATCTATGACGGATGATTTTACTCCATTGACACAATCGGGGCATTGGCTCGATTGGCTGGGCGATGATCCAGCACAAGCGGTGCGAGGAGAAATTGAGAGTGCTCTTCGACAGCAAGTGCCAACAGCGACGTTAGACTGGGTGCGACTGACCGGTAGTCCAGAGTTCTTGACTGGTGGGCGCAAGCGGCGAGATGCTCCTGACATGACCTTGGTCACACGCGCCGCGTTAGCCGTGCCATTTGAGTTACAGGTGCGTTCGGCAGACAGACAAGATTACTTGCGTGGAGTATTCTCATGGGTTACAACGGGACTGGACGCAGAGCGGAAAGACCGCACCTATCTCGACTTGGACGTGGAAATGGCATGGGCTTCGGAGATGCTCACGGTGCGCATCTATGAAAGGGACGCGCCTGCCGAGCACCCCGAAGAACCACCTCCAAACCAAAGGAGTTGGTGGAAGTTCTGGCACCAGAAGTAGTAAGGTTACAGGCGCAACAATTCAACCCCAGCGTTACAAAGCCCTACCAGCAGCAGAACAAGGCGTTCCACTCGACCGCTTACCCCTCACACCCACTGCCTTAGCCCCTCTGACAGCACCCTTCACCCCCTGGTGCAGACTGTGGCATAATAGCGGATAATCGTTGAGGTCATTGTTTAGGACATAAAGCAAGTTATGAAGTTGGTTTCTCGATCTGACTCGCTGGTGCGGCTACTATTACTTGCGGCATCGCTCCTGGCGGCATCCTCCGTTAGCTCTGGTCGGCCACAGAAAAGGGAGCCGCTTAAAAAAGGTGCGCCAACTAAAACGCTGCCGTCCACGGCACCTGTGCAGGAAGCATCAGCCACCGGGCTGCATCTGAGCGTCGAGATGGAGCGCGCCGAAGTCTATGCAGGCGAGCAAGTGGTAGCCAAAGTCACCTTGCGCAATGAGAGTAGCACCACTATTTCTTACTGGGGGGTGTACGATGACGAGAGCTTTACTTACACGATTAAAGATTGGCGAGGAAATGTGCCCCTGACCCGCTATGGCAAGCTTGTTATTAAGCCTCCTGGCGGTCCCATATATTCTGTTATGGTACTGACTCATCACCTGAAGCCGGGGCAAGAGTATAAATGCAGAATTCTACTGAACCGTTTATACGATATGACCCCACCTGGGAAATACTCCATCACACTCCAGAAGATCGTTGGCACCGAGCATCAGACGGTTAAGCTGATCGCGCCACCTGTAACGGTGAACATCAAAGGATTTGATAGCGGGACTTCTACTATCTCTCCTGTCGCTCATGAGGATCTGCCCACGGCACCAGGGCATTGATGGTTTGGCGTAACACCGGCAACACAAGTGCCGTCACAGCATCACAGTAGAGCTATCCGACAGTGGCGGCTATCAGGTGGTGGAGTAGATGAGCATAGACACTCTTTTTATGCTTCTGGCATTCTTCCTTGTCTGGCTTGGTATCCTGGCAATGGTTCTGTTGAATCACTGGGAAGAACGGGCAGCACACGCCAGAGACATAGCCCAACACAGCGTCACGGTGGAAGTGGATTAGAACCACTTGATACGTAGCCGCAAATTCTGTTAAAACTCTGCTAAAAAAAGCATTATTTTAGAAACCCCTAAGTAATCCACGCATCGCATAACATAATCGTGTTCTCATACCTGCAAGTTTAAGCGGCTGAACCCGTGCAGTTTCTCCCAGTCTTGTCTCCACGCTTGTAAAAAGTTTGGCCTACCCATAGAGCTTGCTCGTTAGGGGTGTAGGTTTAAAGGTTAAAGTTGCCGATTAAATGGGTCTACGACATTCAGTTCAACACCCATTGCTTGCAGCCCTACTTCCTCTAAGAGCATCCCAGCAGCCACGTTGCGGGTAATGGCTCTGTCGGGCGGTAATTCATTGTTGATGTGCAGTTGCAGGCGATTGCGGGCTTCCTCCACACTGATGCCATAACGTTGCACCATTGCGGCTATAATGGTCTGGGCTGCACTCTCACTGAGCCAGAAAGAGGGTCGGACTTCATTGACCATGCCAAGCCATTAAGCCAAATGCGTGCCAATCTGCAAACTTTGCGCTGTGCTTCGATTCTACAGCCCCACCAGGCCGGTGTCGTGGTATTGTCCTAAGCGTGTGCTGTGGCTAAGGGTGGCGCGTCAGTGTGGTGCTGTTTAACCCGCACTCTCTTTAGCTAAAGGCTGAAACACAGGCGTGTCGTCAAACTACTACACAAAAATCATAGTTTTACGACAGCGTTGCCTTGTGGTTGACAGTATCCTCTTGATTGCATTGCTCCACAGTGCCGGGCTGAGGTTCAGTTGGTTCCTGAACCTCAGCCATCCTCACATCGCACAAAGCGGAATTAGAATTGCACCCCCTGCTCTTGCCATATCTTGCTAGATTAGGGGAGGGCTAACGGTGCGCATTCTGGTGGTGGATGATGTCGCGGAAACGCGTCACTTGTATACGTGGGGGTTTAGTCTGGAAGGGCATACCACCCAACCCGCTATTCATGGTGCCGAAGCGGTAACGTTGCTGGAATTAGGACACTATGATGCCGTGCTGATAGACATCAACATGCCCGTTATGGATGGCATTGAAGCCGTGCGCCACATTCGCCAATTGCCCAATGGACAATACATACCCATTGTGGTGCTGACCGGCGACCGGGATGAGGACTGCCGCATCCAAGCCCTGGCAGCGGGCGCGGATATGGTGGTCTTTAAGCCAATCCTGCCTGCGACGGTGCTCCAACGTCTTGAAGAGTGTTGCCAGAAGCGTCTTGACCAGCATCCTCAGCAGCATCCACCGCTGCCTGATGTTTAATCATGGCTTTAAGCGTTTGCTGCCCTTCTAAGCCAAGATAATCCTCATCCGCACGATTATCCCCCAGAGCCTAATCATGCAAGAGCAGGCAGCACGACGCAACTGGGAAAAATAAAAGAGTAGCAGCGTTACGTTGCTACTACTCTTCACCTCTCTTTACCCGGTGACTAAAAACTCACCTTGGTGTTAAACTCCCAAACTACTCAGGGTGGCAATTACAATCAAAGCCATCAGGGAAACGACCACTCCATACTGCACCAAATTCCTACGCTGTTCTCGAACAAAATTGATCACCAGCTCTGGCCCCTTTCTAACATGAGAATAGAATTTGTGGACAATGCCGATGCTTTAGTGTCTACACTTTCCTTGCCATTTTACCTTCGGCTAAAAATACACAAGGCTCGTGATCAAGACCCTTTACTTTCCCTTGCCACGAAGGAAAATTCGTTATCTGTTACTGCTACTATGAGAAGAACAATGGCGAGGAGATGCTATGTTACTACCTGGTTGGATGCTCCTAAGCTACTGGATGCTCCTAAGCTGGTTTTGGTCTTGGCCACTCTCTCAGGTCTACCGGCTCCTAAGTCAAAAGCGGTCAACCAGTGCTGGTGGCTGTGTTGGGCAGTCCTGAGCACGAGAGGTTGCCAGAGGATGCCATCCTTCTCCCCTGCACTGGTTGCCTGGCACTGGATTAACGCCGGTGATGACTCCCCAAGATGCCACCCACTCCGATGCCAAAGGACGGGCCACCGCGTCCCACGCCCACTTGAACTCCAACCGAGCCTTGCCCGTAGCTGCCATAAACTCCGTATTGCGGTTCGCCATAACCGTAGCCCCCGTAAACGCCATAATTAGCATTGCCATTGTGTCGGGATGGTGACTGCCTGCGCGGGCGTGATGATAGCCTGTCCTGCTCAAGCTGGCTCTGTGTCGGGAACTGCCACAACTTCTCCACAGGCAATAAGAGCAACTCATAATACGAGTCATTACGCACCTTGAGGCGGGGATTAGTGGCTAAGGCTTCTAATTGCGCCTGCTGCACTGGCCGCAGCGTCTTGATGGCTTTGGCACGGGTGGCCAAAAGATCAGTGGTAACGTGTTGCTGCGCTTGGCTGATGTCGTGACGCAGACGACTCACCTGGCCTTGCTCAGATGAGGTGCCCATCTGGATTTGCCGCAGTTGGTTTTGCCACTGAGCAATGCGGGCTGTTTGCTCCGAGCGGCGGGCTGCATACCCATCATAGAGGCGGCTCAACTGCTCGATTTGACCAGTCTGCATTTGCAGATGGGCGGTAATGGAGGGAGCCAGCGGTGATGGCATAATGGTCGAAGCGGCACTATCCGGGCCAGTATCGGCATTATCCCGGCCAGCAGCATCCAACGGATTTTGGGCACTCACGGGCATGACGGCCAGGAATAAGAGACCTGTGCAGGTTAAGATCGCGGGTGGTAGCAGAGATTTCATTTTACCCCTTTGCCTTGGCTGGCATCGTGACTCAGGACAAGTTGAGATCGCTATCTTGAGGTCACTACTAAGCAGCCAGTAAGAGAGTGCGGGAATGTATTACGCCTCTACTGTGGGAGTATAACTGCACTAAAAGGAAAGTGTCGGATACAGGTAAGACCTGGCACAGAGTTGAGATCAAAGTAGTCGCACTCTGGTGCAAATCCCTTCCGCGAACCCCACCTCAATATGAGAACCCCTTGTAGTCTTGGAACCCGTATCTACGCCTGCAAGAATGTGATTGCCAACGAGGACGGTCATCCGCTTTACAAGTGATTGGCTACAAGCAGTGCCGCGCACGAAAGGCGGAGCAATAATAGACGAGATATATCTGGGCATTGAACCCACTTACTTCTTACGAGTAAAAGGGGTAGCTCATTCCTTTTAGTTGGCCACTGTTTATTTGGCCACTGCGGTTAGGCTCCGCATCACAGGCAGTGCAGCAACCCAGTAGCAGCGTGTTACAATTAGATAGATGCTTATCAAGATTACCGCCGCCGACATTGAGGCCGCTCAAGCCAGTGTGCAGCAAAGCAAGGTTCAGCAAGACCCGCTGAGCTTAGCCTTACAACGGATGACAGGTAGCCGCTGGCGGATGGGAGCCGGTGGTGTCGCTTTGGAACAGCAAGACCCTTATCGTTACGTTGTCATGCCCAGTATAGCGCGGGACGCTACCCAGGGATTCTTCCAGACTCATGACATGCCATCTTCTGAGTTTTTGATTGAACTCAAGCCCGGCCATCAAAAAGCCAAAAAACACCAGCCATAAAATAGTGTTGCTTCTTAGTTAGAGAACGCACCTGGACTTCAATCAGGATGCGTGGTGTTGTAGACTATGGCTTTCGGCCACGCGCTCAAGTTACGCTTCCGATCTTGCACTGTGCATTCAGCTTTCATCAATACTTTCGAGATGCGCTTTAAGCGGGCGAAGCTGGCGCAACGGCGCGAAGAATCCGTCACTGCCACTGTCGCTATTAAACCAGATGCCATGCACGCCCTCAGCCATGAATTGTTCGAGATAATCAATGATGTTGTCTGTCGGAAGGCTCAAAATCAAAGCTCCTCCATCCGCTTCGGTGAGATTGTTTTCTTGAGCAAAACGCAGCAAACGATCTGTATCCGTAAAGGCTCTAATCATGTATTGCCCATCCGCAACCGCCGCGTTTGCGGCAACATAAGGAACGACATTAGGAAATGCACCACGCGCAATAAAATGCCACTGTGGTAATGCGAAGGCGTGTGCATAAAGCGTGTCTACATCTTCCAGCGCGCCATTGGACTGCATGGCCTTCTGCGCTAATTCATCAAAGTTCACTTCGTCTGCCATAGCTATTGACCTTTTTTCCTGGCACCTGGATGCACCAAATAGATGCCTGCCTCAAGACATAATTTGAGCACGCCCGTTAGGGTTAGCTCCCAGTTCTTGGTGGGTAGAAGTCGGTGCGGTAAAAGCCACCTGCCTCTTGATGTTGTTGAATCCGCTGGTTCACGTCCCGCAGTCCTGCGGACTAACCGAAAAGCTATCAGCAAACAACAAGATTGGCAGTAGTAGCGTGAGACATCCAAATGACCATAGTTTCTGGTCTCTATCCGGTCTGTTGTTCATGAACCTATCAATTAGCTGTTTGATTTGCCTTCTGTCATAAGCGGATACTCATCATGAATAAGGAACCCATTGCGCTTCGCTGCGGTGTCTCGTCTTTGGCGCACATATTCAAAGAACTCCCGTTGCCACCGGCTGAACACCGCTTCGCCCAAGGCCAGCAGGGGCAATCCCACCAGATAGATAGCGACCAAAGCATACATCAAGCCGAGGACACAGCCGCTTACCGTCATATTGCACCTTGCTAATTAAACGCTTCCCTACTTCTCCCTACTTCGCTCCACTCATTAAGAACGCCTCAGTTTCAGCACCAGTCTATAACGGCAGCTTTCCGTTCGCCGGTCTATACGCTTGTGAATTTAGTCACTGATACCGATAGAGCAACAGCTAATACATGGCTTTTTATGGCCTCTTTCGCTGTTGTTTAGCCTCCTGCTGCTTGGCTTTGCGCTCTTCCAGCTCTTTAATCGCCTTGGCGCGTGCCTCGACATACGGAGTGCGCCGTGCCACCGTCTTATAGTTCCAAAACATAACCATCAGCACCAACGAAAGGCCACTGGTGATTAGTCCCGGCAACATCAGCAGGAAAGTCTCCAACCAAAACACCATGAGATATTGCATCACTGCCCCCGCTACCAGACCACGCCGACTAAACCAAAAAGTCTCAGGAGGTGGCGAGTCCCCGCGACGCTGTTTGCCAGCTTTAATAAGCTGCTGCCAAATGTCGGCGAGGTGGCGCACTTCCCTGTGCCATCGCCACCACTGCGCGGCGAGTCCAGTCGCCATTAGTAGGGCAAACAGCATATAGGCGTGTAAAGGGCCAAGCCAGCGCGTTATCAGCACCGTAGACCCCAGTTCGGCCAGGGAAAGCACTACTAAAAGTGCTAATGTCGGCAAGGCTTCCATTTTGCCAATTTTCCCATTTTTGCTCCTGCCCGAACTGAATCTAAGCTGCCTAACTTAGATCGTCCTACAATTTGAAACGGCCCATTCGCTGCTCCTGCACACCGGCACGCGAGGCTGCTCTTACACACTGGCACGCAAGTTGGCGACTCTTAGCGAGTTGAACAATGACGTCCATTCCAATTACTTGGCCAGATAAGCTAAAAGGGTGGCATCTTAAACAGTCTGCCACTATCCCCTTCATCATGAAGTTCACGCACGATCTCTTCTTGGGTAAACAGAAGCTTCATGTCGCGCTCGTCTCTAGGTAGGTCAGAATCAATCACTGTTAGGATGTATTGTATTTTCTGATTAATAGTTATATCGCGGATCAAATTCAGAAGATTAACTTTCTTCCGGTTGTCTAGCCCCTCAAATATTCCATCATGATAAAGAAAGTGATAGAAAGGTTTGGAGGCGTAAACGCCTACCACAGCTATGTCAAAGCAAGCACAGAGTATTTTCTTATATGATGCCCCTGCACCTTCACTTGTCTCGCGCCCAGACATTTCAGGGTCTAAAGTTCTAACATTGAAATCCAGATTTCCTTCTTGATTGACTGAGACTGACAATAGAGCCTGAACGTTAAGAACTCTTTCGACACAGCGGGAGAAGGTGGTTCTTATCGCTGTATAGGTAGAATTATCATGACGCACAGACTCCCGAATTTCTTGTATTGCGTCATTAACTTTCTGCCGTTGGGTATCAATATCCTTTTGGATATTAGCGGCTCTATCAAGATCAGCGAGACGTTGTTGCAAAACTATAACTTGAGCCTCTTGTTGGGAAAACCGCCTCTGAATCTTACGATATTTTTCTAACGTTTGTTTCTCTTCAAGAATTGCTAAAGCCGCAGTTCGTTCACTATCAAGATCAGTGATTAAATTCTCAATCTCAGCCCTTTCTCGCTCCAATTTATCTCTTAATTTGTGCAGTCGCTCCTTCCTGCCATCAGACATCCGCCTATTTAGTTCGATTACTTCCTTATAACTATGAACAAGAGCTTGAGGTAACTCCAACTGTGCCTCAGCAAAAACTTGCTGAACCCGATTGAGATCAAACTCAAACCCGGTTTCTAAAGACTTAGCTATCTCTGTTAATTCATAATCTATCGTGTAACGTCTTCTATTTAAGTTAGCGATATTAGACTCTATATTAGAAACTAAATCCTCATTTATTACTGCTTCCACGCCACGGAAACTAAACTGATCCAGTTCTGTTCTAAGCCCTTCGAGTGTGCTGGACCGGATTTCAAGCAGCCCCTTGACCTCATCGTATTCCTCACTCGTAGATCCTGCTTCTTCTTCAATAGTTTGTTGCCTGAGTTTAAGCTTATCCACCGTCTCATCTAACTCATACTTTCTATCAATGATGGCATGGTTAAATCCTATAATTTGAGCCAAAAACGGCTTCCAATCCTTATCTGCACTTCGACTGAACTTTGATATCCTGAATAATTCATCATAATCTGTTTGCCTCCGCAGTATATAGCCAAGACCTTTTCTATAGTTGTAAGGTGCTATTGCCGACAAATCCAGCAGGTCATTCAATTGCTTTATGGCTTTTGTAAGTGGGAGGTCAGCGTATGTCCATGATGGTTCAAACAAACGAGTCAGGTCTGTATTAGGCGAGTGGCTAACGTGGATGCTAACGGGGTTTCTGCCTTCGACTAAACGGCGCACAGTAACGTAATGACCTGAGTGGGTCTTTATCTCCAAATAAAATACAAAGTCTTTAAATACTTCGGAGTGAATTTTGAAGGGATGATGCTTATCAGCCTCTGCTAGTAAGCAGAAATCTATGACTGTAATTAAGAAGGTCTTACCTAAGTTATGCGAATCCTTCTCTTTAATTTTTGGGTTTTTTACGCGTGCAAAGACAACATTAAAGCCTTCGTGGAACTTAATGGGGGGGAAAATATCCGCCTTGTTCGCATATAATGCTGACAATTTCATCTTGAAGTTCCAGTTCTCTTCACAAGAGATATTATTGCGTCGGCATTATCATCATAATCCAGCTTGCCGGTGATATAGAGCAAGCTTAGAGCTGGGAAAAAATTGATCTTAGCATCTTCACTTATTTGAACCGCGATAACCTCATTTAGTTCATCAAGTGGGATCGCCGGAGTCCGTTGCAATTCAGCTATAATAGCCGCAGCAACATTGATAACGCATGTATCCAAATCTAAATATTTAGTTGGTCGAATCATTGCTTGCGCCCTATATCACAATTGACATACATGAAGCTAAGCAGCACATCAAGCTCGCGTCTTCTACCTCTTACACGCTCAGGGCTACTTTTAATCATTGTGTCTGCTATGCGGATTAGGAATACCTCGAAACTCTTATATTTGTTACGATCTGCCGCAATTTTCGCACGTAGTTCATTTACTATGTCGTAATATAGATCAGCTATTTCTTTATTAATGGGCTTCTTTAAAAAAGCCAGGATTTCGCCAAAGTATGGCTCATGCTCACTCTTAATTAGTTCAAAGTATTCTTTGCCCAGATTATTTAATTCATTTTTAAATTCAATCTCTGCGTCTGAATAGTCATATTTACTCGCATTATCCGGGGTCTCTGTAGCATGAATTTCATGCAGCCCTACAATAAGCTCTTTCAGATCATCCCACGAAAAGCGGATAGGGCTACCATCATCCATAAATGTTAAGGCATCTGCCGAACCACCATTGAGATTACTTAGTTCTTCTTTTAGTTGAAGCTTATATTTTCTTTGTGAATTTTGATCTATTTGCCCCAACGTGCATCTAGTATGGCAGGTTGGACATAATGCAAGCATCTTTGTCTTGTCATAATGCTTCAATTTTGAGAACTCTATCATGTGATGAAATTCAATAGGGCTAATCTGCCGACAAATAGCACACCGATGCCTGGCTTCTATTAGAAGGTCCCGGCATATATCAGTAGGAGGATGTCGGCCAGGCTCTTCTTCATCAAAGCACCTAATAAAGTTATCAAGCTCCTGCTGGTCAATATCGTATTCTTCATTTATAAGGTCAGCAATAAGCTGGATGGTTTTCTTTGACTTAGGAAGTTGAACACCCTCCTTGATCGCTATCTTGACTTCTTCCCTATTGAAACGCAGGATCATAGCAGCTTCGTTAATAGTCATTGTTATGGCCTAAATGAGTCTTCATACATCTATTTTTATTCTGTCTCTATACACAAGACCCTCTGAATCTCAGGTTCAATTAAAGGCATCCTAACAACTAAATAAGCGGTAACCCCTTCGCCTTCCGATACCGAATAGCTCTCCCCCTAGGGCAGCCTGCCTTATGGTTCAAGCCCTCACCTCCACAGTGACAGGTGATTTCACCAAGAGGCTTGACTGAGCCAGCAGGACGCCCACCACGCTTCCCATTCTCACGGGATGAGGCGGCTTTCTTAGGAGTGCGGATTTGACCTAATAAGCGAGCTGCTTCTGATGGGGATGCTTTCTTTTTGCTCATGAAGTTTATTCTAACCTATTGTTAGGTTTAGACAAAAACTTGCTCGCAATACTTGAAAATAACCTATCGTTGAGTTAAAATAAAATTAACCTATCGTTAGATTATTTACAAGGAATCAGCAATGCAAGAACCACAATGTTTTGTCTGCAACAACTGCCCGCTCATCTGCACGATTTACGAAGCAGCTCTCAAACGTGGCTTAGAAGCGGACTGGGAAGAATTAGGCGATGGTTTGTGTGTAGTCGAAGTTAGCTACATCAGCCGAAACGATTTTGAAGATTTAGTAAGTGAAGTGCGGGTCGCTTTAGCCGCTACCCAAGCTGGACAGCATAAGCTGGACTTAGCGGCGTGATTAAGCGGGGTTTAGAAAAAGCTTATCATTGCCTATAGCCGCTTGTCAGGTCAGCGATCACCTATGGTGAGCTACGAGAAGAAAACGAACCGGCTGCAACTCTTTGCGCATGGGTAAGGTTAGTGTTCTGACTGTTCTAATTCTTTCGCCAGTTCTTGCACGAAATCTACAAAGGGAATATTCAGTGCTCGACAGAAGAGCCACAGTTCGGTGACATCCACGCGCCGTTCTCCCGTTTCGCATCTCGATACGAATCTTTGCGTTTGCAAGAGTTGTTGCTTGGCTGCTGGGGGCGTGAGGCCACTGGTAGGGTTCAGCCGCTCGGCAGTCTCCATCTGTGTGAGACCTGCGGCTTGTCGAGCCGCACGCAAGCGACGCAAAAATAGCTTATATCGCTCTGTAAACACTGATTTCTCTATCGAAGCTCACCCAGAGTGAGCATAGAGCGGCTTTACCTTTAGACAAAAACCGTCTAAACTCTGCTGGTCGTGCATTCTGTTAGCTCTTATGGAGAATCCATCATGCCAAGAGATGCTGATCTGTATGAAGAGGCAGGCGGTAACGCGCTGGAAGGCTATTTCTTAGTCAAAGCTGGTAAGAAGAACATCCCGCCCAGTTGGTTTGAACGGATGCAGGAATCTCGTAGGCAACGGCACGAAGCAGTGGCTCATGCGCTGCAAGCTGGCGATTGGGGTGCTATGCCAGTGCTGCGTGACTGGCAAGAGGCTTACCAGAAAGAATGTTTCTATTATGGCGTACGCGTGCTGCTTGAATTAGATCGTCAAGGCAAGTCCAATTGGTAGCTATTCGCCTGGAGTATCCGTAGGTACGCTGTCTTGCTCACGCCAACACAAAGACTAACGGCAAAGGCAATAAGGAGTCAAAGCCGATGTACTCAATGAAACGTGCTCAAGTTCTTGTTGTGGTTCTGTGCTTGTCCCTCGTAGCAGTGGCGCAGGCGGATGTCGTTGTCTTACCAAAAGCAATCGCCAAAGCATCCAACCCGGATGCGCCAGGGAATGGCAAGCCAGAGACCACATACGATTTCGTGAAGGACAGCACCACCGTAGATTCAGAGGTTATCCATTTCGATTCCAACGTGAATTATTCCGGTGAACAAGACTTGGCTTCTACGATGCTACGCTTCCGCTACACCTATGAAGGTAAGACGCCCAAACGCCCTGCTCTGATAGTCGTGGAAGTGCATGACTATTCTAATGGCGCAATGCAGACTCTCAAGAATCTTTATCTGCGTTTTGGCAATAAGAAACTGACAGTGCCGCTCAAGGACAAGAGCAAAAAAGGGAGCCTGACACTCTTAGATGGAGAAGGTGTTATACCTGTATCCGCGTTTGTCGAAATGAGTAGAGCCAGCCAGCTTTATTTCAAGTTGGATGATGATGCGCGTCTCTTTGAGGTTAATGATTCCTATATGCAGGTGCTCAAGGCTCTAACCACTATGATGCCCGCCCCAAAAGCTACTCCGAAGAAAGCTACTTCAAAACGCCAGCATCGTTAAGCCAGCATCATCGAGAACGAAATACATCAGCCAAGAATCACCTCCCATCTTCTGTTTTACCAATCGCAGGACTAGCTGGTGGAACATTGATTGGCTGTCGCTCTTCTCAGAGCTTATCAATCTCACATAAATCTATTTTGTCAACATAAACTAGCGCAAAACAGCGTGTTTGAGCAGATAATCTGTAGTGTCACTTCTGTGTCGTAACTAATAAGATATTCTGTGTCAAAACGAGCTATTTTGCTTGACATATTTATACCCATATTATATACTATTAGTATATTATTTTAGCTATTAAGCTAAGAAAGGAGAATAGTTATGGAAGTTGATAAAGCAGTCGAAAAGCTGCTCGATGACGCCCGTTCGTATGCGCATCGGCAAGGTCATCAGCTTATGCCGTTCAAAAGCGATGGCCATGAGCCAGAGGGCTATCTGAGTGGCTGCAACAAGTGTGGAATGCGCGTGGAAGTGCGACCACAAACCAGGCTGTTGATCCAGGGTGACGCCACAGTGCAGGCTTGTGCCGGTAAGCGACCAGAATTGGTCGCCCAAACACGAGCCTGGATCGTTGGTGAGAGCTACACCGAGTTAGAGAAACTCTTAGATGAGAGTTACTACCAGCTCAGTGCAGAGCTACAAGAACGCTTCTACTTCGGCGAATATCAGCTAGAGCAGAAGCGTTTTGTCTCTGAAAATGGATTCCTGGCCTTGCAGTGGAAACTACGAGCGCAGCCTACCGAACCGATCTCGGAAGAGAATCCACAGCCAATCAAAGGTGTGGTGGAGTTGGTGACATTGCTCAGTGATGATGTCTTAATGCCAGCTATCTACCGGGGAGCAATACAGAACCCCAACGAGTCAGAAGATGAGGGTGAATGGGAAATGGTGCCGTTACTGCCAGACGAGCGAGGTTTCGGCTATCGAGACGATTTAGGCCAATGGCGTTTCAAGCGTGAGGATGGCTATCTGGGCTTCTATGTCTTGAAGAAAGACTTGGAATTTCTCAACACTGCGAAAACGCAATCTCGTAAAACACCAAATCACAAGGTTCCGGCTTCAAAGGTTCCGGCTCCGAACGAACCCGTGCCAGAAGCACCCTTGCCAGAGACTCCATCAAAAGAAACTCCATTGCAGGAGCCCCCCGCTAAGAAGCGTACGAAACCTAAAGTGGCCTCTAAAGGAGTGCCCAAACAACCTCCTGTGCCACCCGAACCGCCCGTGCCGGATCAACCTCTAATGCCCGATGAACCGTCCAGGCCAGCCGCCGTTCACGAGCCTGATCCAGTAGGAGTGAACTAAATCATGCTAACAACTTAAACCGCGCGTAGCTCATCAAGCTGCGC
Organism: Abditibacteriaceae bacterium; assembly: GCA_019239895.1. Lineage (GTDB taxonomy): Bacteria > Armatimonadota > Abditibacteriia > Abditibacteriales > Abditibacteriaceae > JAFAZH01. The sequence continues at coordinate 35,260 of JAFAZH010000057.1, forward strand.
GCGGTTTGCGTTGTAGCACACAACTCAATTTATTGGAAAGTAAAAACCAGGAGACGCTATGAAACAAGGTAAGACGTTTGAAGAAGTCACAACTATCGTGCAACGCAATGCCCAAAGCCGTTTAGACTTTGTCACGCCGCTCAAGCAGTGTGCATTGCAAACTGATGAGCAGGGACACTCTCTATGGCGTGTTGAAGAAATGGGGGATTTTGCAGTGACGCCGATCTTTCATGATGACTTAGCCGAATTTTTTGGCATTCCCAAGTTCTACTATGATTCAATGCGCGAACTGGCCCCTGCGCTCTTAGATCAAAACATCAATACGTGGATTGGCAACTTGGACTCGTGGTTAGAGCCGAAAGACCAATCGCGCTTGATGCGAACTTTTGTCAGTCATGACGTGCCTCAGACTCTAAGTGATACCAGCCAAAACACTGCCCACCTGGACAGTCCTCTACAGCACAGTCAGGGCACTGCTCGTGGTATGCTATCACCAGCTTATCTGCCTTTAGATGATGCGGAAATGTTTGATGCATTGAGTCCGGTGCTGCACAGGAAAGGGGTGCAAATCGAGAGTTGCGAAGTCAGCGACCGGCAAACCCATCTCAAGCTGGTGACACCCCGTCTTAAAGCCAACGTAAAAGTTGGTGACACCGTGCAGGCTGGCGTGATTATCAGCAATAGCGAACTGGGCTTTGGCGCGATTCGCGTGCAGCAGTTTGTCAAACGTTTAGTCTGTCTTAATGGCATGGTAGTGCCTGCCACAGAATTCCAGATGCGCCGCACGCACCTCGGTAAGCGACCCCTGCCAGGTAAACCCCTGTATCGGCTCTATGAAAACGAAGACCGTAAAGACGTGCAAGCCGCCATTTGGTCGAAAGTTAGCGAAGCCGTCAATATGGTGCTTGAAGGCGCACACTTCCAGCAGTTAGTAGAACGCTTCCAAGCGGCAGATAAGCTGCCAGCTAAGAGCGATACCGAGCAGATTATCGCTCGCTTAACCCATCGCTTTGGCTTATTAGAGAGCGAACGTGAAGCCATCGGCAAGCACTATGAGAATGACAAAGAATTCTCCCTATGGGGCATCGCCAACGCCGTCACACGCACTGCCAATGATTTAGACAGCTATGAGCGTGCGACTGAGTTAGAAACCATCGGTGGCCAGCTTATCCATGCTCCTGAGCGTGAGTGGCATTCTTTACTCAACGCTAATTGATACCGTTGAGAGCACAGCGAAGTGGAGAGCATGTACGGCAGGACAAGGCGTAGAGATGCGCCTTGTCCTGCTGTCTTACCTCTTAGCCAAGGGGAGTTTCAGCCTCTTAAAGCTAAGCTGCTGACACAGCATTGAACCATTATATTTCTTGATAGTTGAGCCTCTATTTACTTCTACAGGGGCTGTCAATCTGTTTGCAGCATGAGCAGCAGAGCCATTCTAATATATACTACAAGTAGATTTATCCACTTGTACGGTCGCTCATGAAAAAGCAAACAGAAGAGAAAAAACCGAAACAAATCGGCATGGTCATGTTACTGGGTTGCCGGTGTCGCTGTGGTCACGAGTGGTTGCCCCGTGACGTAGATGAAAAGCCACGCGTGTGCCCGAAGTGTAAAAGTCCAAATTGGGATAGGCCAAAGCGATGGGAAGTAAACAGATCAAGGCTGCCGAATGATTGATTTCAAAGCTAGGGATAGGCTCACAGCTTCTTTTATGGTGCTACATTGCTGTTGATTTGCTCTTTTGCCTGTAGATAGTGACAGTAAGTGCTATACCGTTGCTGATAATAATGTCTGACTGTCGTTCTGCGCTTTTTCTCAATTTGAGCTTCCAAATTGTTACCTCAGAGAAGGGTATGACCATGTAAACGGTCTTAGCGATGTTTGTCTACGCCAACCTGTTCACACATCTCTAAGACGGGACAGGTTGAACATTTAGGTAACTTACCCGTGCAAATATGTTTACCAAAGGGCACTAACAGCCGATTGATATCGACCCAGTATTCCTGGGGTAGCCACTCTTCTAATACTCTCATCGTAGCTTCGGGTGTTTTGCAACCAAAAGGTTTCCAGCGATTGACCAATCGCTGGGGCTATGTGCAAACCACCACGCCGGAAAAGACAATGGTGGCGCTGGAAACCAGAGTGCCCCAGCGCCACTGGATAGACATGAACCGCTTTCTGGTGCCTTTTGGCAAGCATATCTGCACCGGCAACCTGCCCAAGTGTTCAACTTGCCCAGTGCTTGAGATGTGTCAGCAGGTAGGCGTAGACAAACATCGTTAAGGGCAGAAAATATAATGCAGCTATCTTTGTATGGGGGATAAGTGTAAGTGGTAGCGGATAGTTTCCTGCTTTGCGTCGCTGTCTCTTGCACAATATTTTATGCGTGTATCTTCTCATCTATTGTTGTGCTTTATCGTGAGGGTTTATGTAGGCGTTGGTGTTCCTCTGGCTCAAGCCCAGAGCTTGATACATCAATCGTCGCGTGGTGCGTGGCCTGGCCCCAGTTTCCGAGAATTTTCTGGGGTTAATCAAAGTGGCGATGCGCAAAGTCGCTTATTCGATAATGCTTTATCCTGGAACCGCAATGATATATCCTGGGGCAATTTAGAACCGCGAGCGGGAGTCTGGCAACAGGCCGAATTGGATCAGTGGGGACAGCGTATCCTAGCTTTTCGACAGCGCGGTGTGAGTTTCCTGCCGATTCTTGATTATACGGCGCAATGGGCGGCAGATCGCAGTGCGCGGCAGTGGGAGCACGGCAATACGCGCTGGCAGGTGCAACCGCGCGACGATCACAAATTCGATGTCTCCACTTTCTCACGTCAGCCCGATGGCACCTGGAAATTAGAGCAAAAGAAGGTGGATGACGGCAACCACCTTTCCACCTGGCCCATTGCGGCGGAGCATAGAGCGGACTGGGAAAATTATGTGCGGCGCGTGGTGAAGTATTTGCGTCAACCGCCTTACAATGTCGAGTATTTTCAGATTTGGAATGAAGCCTATCCGACCAGTGGTTTCTGGAACGGTGACCTCAATACTTACATACAGCGCGTGCATTTACCGGCGGCGAAAATAATTCATGAGTTGGGCGGCAAAGTCGTCTATGGCGGCTGGCCCTGCATTGGCCCCATTGATGAATTTGTCGCTTTACTGGATCGCAATCAAGCCTGGAATAGCCTGGATGTCCTGGATGTGCATTATTTGCCAGTCTCCGTTTTTGAAACGTTGCGCGGGGCTGCCACGCAACGCGGCTATGCGACTTTAGCCATCTGGCAAACGGAAGTCGCGTTCACCTCTGATCCGGGATTTGTGGGCACCACTTATCCACGCGCATTGTATTGGGCTTTGAGCCACGGATGGAATCGGGCAAATCAATATAAACTCTTCTTCTTCCCTCAATGGGCACCGGATGATCCGAAAGCCTATGGTTATCAAACCGGCCTCAATGCTGGTGACCACTTATCACCGCATGGCCAAAGCCTGCTAACGCTGGCAAATGAATTGAAAGGTGTTGCGGTGCGCCTTTATTTCGGCGTCACTGCCACCCCCGACCTCAAGCCACAAGCCGACGAAAAGGCGAATGCCCTGGAAGCGTTTGCCGTTGAGAAACACATTGTCGTGGCCGTGCATCTGGATGCCAAGACTTACAATACGAGTCCTACTATCACATTGCATTGGCCCCTCATGCGCAGCCAAATTCTAAAAGCGGAGCGTGTGGACTTGGCCGGGGAACGGCTTAATCTGACCGATAAATTAACGCCTGTGGGAAACGCCGTGATGCTGGAAGTTGATACTAAAGGTTTGCCGGGCACACCCGCCCGTGCCTGGAATGATAAGACCTCTGCGGCGCGCACTTTTCTGGTGGTGCTAACACAGAAGTAGCTCTCGGCGTTAGAGGCATTAGATGCCTCCCTATAAAACCAGTTAACCTTTCATGCGCTTTGCTGTTCCACTTGCTGTTCATTGGTGCAGAATTCGCCAACTGATGGTAGATAAGGTAACAAAGTTGCACTGTCAACAACTGACACCGTTGGTGCCGGAACTACTCTGGCCTGTTTTTGAGGGTTCTCAACCTGCTGTGCAAGCCAACGAATGAAAATTTGAGGAGGAATTATGATTGGAAGATTGAGCAGAATCTTAGTCATGAATCTGGGGCTGGCTTCCCTCGCCACTGTTATCGTGTTGGGCAATCAGGTTAATACTCAGGCGGCCTCCAAAACTCCCCCCGGCAAAGGCACAACTTCAAAAGCGGCAGCCGCTCAAGGATACCAGTGCCATAGCCGCTATGCAGGCCCCTGTTTTCCGGGGCAACCCGCACTCCCGGTGGCTGCGTCCGTCGTGGCGGCGGGTGGTGGGCCAACACATTTCTCAGCAGCCAAGGCATTGACGGCTATGTCGGGGGCGAAGGTGACCCAGGCGGAAGTGGCTAAACTCACGAAACAATATGGCGCGGCCAACGTTACCACCTGGTTGAAGGTCTTTGATTTCGTGGTGGCAGATGCAGTGCAGGTGGCAACCAAAGCCGGGGTCAAGTTCCCGCCGGGCCACCTGAAAGGTAAGGCACTCGCTTCGACCTTGGTCAAGACCGGGCTGGATCATAACACCTTCTATATCGAACTGTTGCTGGATAAGATGGTATCGCACCGTGTTCATGAGAAAGTCATGGATGATATTGACACCCATTTTGGCCCAACTGCCGATGCCCAATATCATCGTATTTCTAATCAAGCCATGTATGACCTGGCGCACGCTTTAGGCGCTAAGCAGGTTAAGCTCTGCACCTTTCATTAGAAACGGATGGTCTGTGAAGCATTAGGATAAAGATATTAAGAACACCTAAATAAATGAAAAGTGGTCATAGAGGAGTTTGTCATGCTGAGCGCAGCGAAGCATCTGCTCTGCGGAGTTTTAGAGCTATAGTTAAAGTTCCTGCTCTATGGTAACCGTGAGTAGATGCTTCGCTGCGCTCAGCATGACACCCAGTAAAACCATAGAAAGTTCATTTATTTTAAGTCTCTAAAGACCGAAAAGTGAATAATCTGTCGGGGTAAGTCTGAGCAACGGAGTAGTGACTTGGGCATGTGTTGAGCTACCTTTGCAGCGATAGCGGGACAAAATCGGCAGTTAGAAGTTCAAGGCGGAGGGGAGTGCGGTGAAAAGTTCAGTCTGGAGCAGAGCCAGTTTTGCCGCGCTGTGGCTCGTGTTCAGCCTCCCGTTTATCATTATCTTCAGCCTTCTCCTCAAAGAAATTAATGCTAATATCAGCGAGACGGAGCAGGGAATCTCTGGTTTAGAGTATGAGAAACCATTGATGAAACTGCTTCAGGACGTTTTGCAATATCGTAATCTGGCCAATGCCTCACTCGCCACTCCCGCTGTTTTAAAACCACGCTTAGCACAACAACAAATCGTTATTGACAACGATATTAAAGAGATTGATCGGGTTGAGCAGCGGCTTGGTGCCACTCTGCACACTACGGAAAAGTGGCATCAACTCAAAGCCGTGTGGGAGAAGATTCAAAGCCAATCTAACAACCTCAAACCGGACGACATCAAAAGTCTTTTCGATCCCCATAATGGCCAGATCACGGTCTTTCTCTATGACGCGGTGCCTAATGCCGTCTCTCTGAATTCGCTCATCGGAGATGTCGCGGATAATTCCGGCCTCGTTCTAGAGTCCCACCTGGATACCTATTACCTCATCAACGCGGGCATTATTCAATTGCCCAGTTTGGCTATGGAAACCGCTAACATCAGTGATGTGGGCCAACTGGTACTGGCACGCGGCAGCCAGAGCATTACCAATGAAGAAATTCAAGAATTAAATCTACGCAGCGGTCTCATCAAGAGTTCACAGTATGCGGTTGGTCATCGTATAAAAGTTGCTGTTGGTTACAACCCGACCTTGCAGCATGAGCTTAACAATTTAGACCAAGTGGATAAGCAGACTGTAGCACTCTTACACCTGGTAGATAACCGGTTCATTGGGGCTTATTACATTAACATTCCGTCGCAGCAGTATTATCAAGCCTGCCAGTCTACACTAACCGCTCAATTTGGACTCTGTGACCCTATCTGTCATGACGCCAATACACTGATGGCCACAGAGTTACGAAGCTGGCAAAGCAAACAGCGCTTTGTGGCGACTTTTGCGATCCTGGTCATGCTGATTGCAGTGAGTGCATTCGTCATGTTCTATCGCAGCCTGGAGGGGCGACTGCAAGCCGAAGCGTCCTTGCGAGAATCCGAAAAACTCTATCGCTTGATCGTAGATAATGCCTTGGACGCCGTAGTCGGTATGGATCAGAGCGGGCATGTTATTGAATGGAGTCCTCAGGCCGAGGCTATTTTTGGTTGGTCCCAGGATGAGGCGGTGGGCCAAGTGCTCGCTACCATGATTATCCCATTCCGTTACCGGGAGGCGCACGAGCAGGGATTAAAGCGTTTCCTGGAAACCGGGCAGGGACGAGTCTTAAATCAGGGACTCGAATTGGCCGCGTTGCACCGCGATGGACATGAATTCCCCGTTGATCTAAAAATCTCACTGGTGGAGCACAAAGGTCAATATCTCTTCAGTGCTTTTATCAGCGACATCACAGAGCGCAAGAAATCCGAAGAGCAACTCCAACAGAGTGCCCTTTTTGATGCTCTGACCGGGTTGCCTAATCGCACCTTATTTATGGATCGTCTTGGTCTTATGGTCAAACGAGCCAAACGTCACCCGGAAGTAGGCTTTGCTGTCCTCTTTATTGATCTGGATAACTTTAAAGTCGTCAACGATAGCATGGGCCATACGGTGGGCGATCAATTGTTAATTGCGGTTGCCCGTCGGCTTGAGCCATGCCTGCGTCCGGGAGACACTGTGGCCCGCCTGGGGGGTGACGAGTTCACGATCTTGCTGGAGGATAGCGGAGACCTGACGGCTGCGACCCATGTCGCGGAACGGATTCAGAATACCCTGGCAGCTCCTTTTACGCTTAATGATCGTCCGCTTTTTATTTCGGCCAGTATCGGTATCGCGGGGGGTGAACTCCACCTGACAGATCAAGATGTACCGACCGACTATCTGGAGGCGTTACTGCGTGATGCGGACACTGCGATGTATCGTGCTAAAGCCCAGGGGCGAGCCAGCTATGCCGTCTTCGACAACGCGATGCACGAACAGGCAGTGGCCCGCTTACACCTGGAAGCTGATCTGCGCCAGGCCCTTGAGCGAGAAGAGTTTGAAGCCCATTATCAGCCTATTATGCAACTCGATAATAATCGCGTTATTGGCTTCGAGGCACTGGTGCGGTGGCAGCATCCTGAACGGGGTCTGATTTCCCCCGCTGTGTTTATTCCGGTGGCTGAGGAGACTGGCCTTATCATGCAAGTTGATCGTTGGGTACTGCGGGCGGCTTGCCAACGACTCGCCGCCTGGCAGCAGGAGTTCCCGGCTGAACCTCCTTTGACAGTGAGTGTGAATCTCTCAGGCCGACACTTTGGCCATCCTGACCTGATTAAGGACATTAAGCGGGTTTTGCAGGAAACGCAATTGAACCCTGCCACCTTGAAACTGGAGATCACCGAAAGCGCCATCATAGATAATCCCCAGTCCGCCGCGTCTGTGCTGCAACAACTTCAGGCTCTGGGCGTACAATTGAGCATTGACGATTTCGGCACTGGCTATTCCTCCCTCAGTTATTTGCATCGCCTGCCTTTTAACACGTTAAAAATAGATCGTTCCTTCGTGCGGGAAATGAGTAACAGTGATGCCGGAGAAATCGTGCGCACGATTATAGCTCTGGCCCATAATTTAAATTTGGATGTTGTCGCAGAAGGCATTGAGACCCCGGAGCAGGTCGCACAATTAAAAATCCTCGACTGTGAATACGGACAAGGCTTCTTGTTTTCTAAGCCCTTGAACATCCAGGCCGCACAATCGCTGTTAGCCGTTGCTAACCTGCTGAGCAATTAAGCTCATTATAAGTAAATAAGATAAGCAACTAAGCTCGCTGTCCGGTGCTTGAGATGTGTCAGCAGGTAGGTGTAGATAAACACCTCTAAAGATAGGAAGCGCAGCATGGCAGAAGGGGCTGATTTAGAGTAGATTGAAGGGTAAGGGGTAGACGGTGCGATATGTGGGACGAGCCAAAAAAGATACGTTTTGAAGTCTTGCGCCAGCGTGAGCTAGCGCATGTGCTCACGGAAGCTGAACAGGTCGAGTTGACCGGCTTAATTCAGGAAATAGAAGCGGCTGAAGACACTTATATGACCCCTGCAACCGCCAAATTACGCCACGAGCGGGAAACCCTTGAAGCCCAAAATCTCGCCTTGCAAACCTTATTGCAGCGCAAACAGGAACTAAGAGCGAGGCTTCATGCCACTCTAACAGAAGCAACCCAGGAGCGCCGCAATATTGATGCAGCACTGGCACATATTTTAGGCAAGTCTTTAGCTGAATTGGAACATACTGGCTGATGCGCTTGTCGGAACGCACTGCACTCCGGGAATACTATGGATTTCGCTGTGGCTATTGTGGTGTCAGTGAGACGGCGGTTGGCGCAGAATTAACGGTTGACCACTTCCAGCCACGTTCGCAGGGTGGCTTGGACGAGCCAGAGAATTGGGTCTACTGCTGTCATGCGTGTAATGAATTTAAAGGGGACTACTGGCAGCCTGACTCGGTTCAACGTATCCTGCATCCGCTGCGCGACAGAATCACGGAACACCTGGTCTTACAGGATGATGGCAATCTGCGACCTATAACCCTTACTGGCACATTCCATATAGAGAGACTCCATCTTAATCGTGCCGGATTAGTAGCGCATCGTCGTGAACAGCAGCTCGTTGAGTTGGCTCATCAAGTGCAAGCTGAGCTCCTACAACGCCTTGCTCAACTGGAAATTCAAGTGCAGAGTATTACCGCACAACTTGAACAGTTGGAACGCAACGAACTCCCGCCATCGGAAACTTAAATTCAAGTTGCTGCCTATGAGCCTGTCATTTCGAGCGATGCGTAACGAAGTGGAGCGGAGTCGAGAAATCTTCCTGTATGCGTATAAGTCTTGGGTCTAAGATTTCTCGACTGCGCTTTGCTCCGCTCGAAATGACACTTTATATGGCAGGTGGCAACTTAGGTTAATTAACCAGCAATTAACCAGCAATTAAGCACCCGTTACTAGTGGCCGCTCGCGCAGCACAACTGCTGCGCGAGTAGTCCAGATCAACCTCACCCCTTTGGCCGCACCTGTGGAGCACCAATGGTTAGGTGCTTGTCAAAGCAGGCCAGGCCGATTAAGCTGTTAATAACTCTTGGCTTCACATCAGGGTTTCTGCACTCAGGGTTTCTACACGGCGGGACTTTTCTATGACTGCTATTTCTCTCCAAGACGACCGGTTGCGGCGTTTGACGCGGCTCTTTATTATTGCTAATGCGTTGGAGAGCGGCGAGCGCATCACCTATGCGAAGCTGGCTGAGGACTGCGGTTGCAACCTTAAAACGATTCAGCGCGACTGTGATTTTCTCAAAGAGGCCAAAATGGAATTTCACTATGATCGCAAACGACGGTCGCTGGTGTTAGATCGGCCTTTGCCTTCCAGGGAAGTGAAATTATGCGCGTCGGAGCTAATTGCTTTAGCCATGACCTGCGCTGCTGGCCTGGGCAAGAGCGGTCTGCCCGGTGCGGCGCAGGCGCGCACGGCCTGGAATAAACTGACCGCTGCCTTGCCCCTGGCCTTGCGGGAAGAACTCGCTGGCATTGGGGGCGTGCTGGCCGAGGGCACAGGTGCTCGGCGCGACTATAGGTCGGCTCGTCTGGCGGAATTGGCAGGTGCCGCGCTGCATCATGAGACAGTTGAAATCCTCTATCACACCCTCTCGCGGGATGACATCTCTTACCGCGAGGTTGATCCCTATTGCATTGCGCCACGCAATGGGTATCTGCAATTAGCGGCCTACTGCCATCGGCGGCACGAGATTCGGCTCTTCGCTTTAGATGCCATCCTCGAAGTGCGCCCCACCGGAAAGCAGTTTAAGCCGCCTAAAAACTTTTCCCTCGAAAAGTATATGTGGGGTTCCGTGGGCACCTTGCGCGGTGAACCCACCTCCATCACCCTGCTCTTTGATCCCGCTATCGCGCGTTGGGCCAAACGGCGGCAGTGGGAGTTCCCTTATAGCCTGGAAGAAACCGCGGCGGGCTTGCTGCTGCGCGGGGAAGTCAGCGGGTTGGAAGAAATCCGCAACGAAATCTTGCACTGGGGCGCGAAAGTCACGGTCTTAGAACCGCCTGCATTGCGCGCCGCCCTCTGGCAAGAAGTCGAAGCCATTGCCGCCAAATATCGCGCCTGAGCCAAACGCCACCGTTTCTTCTGGGTGGCTAACGCACTGCGTCGGCCAACGGGCCGCAGAGGAGCCAGGCCGCCCAACGAAAAATATTTTTCTGGGGCGCTGCACAACGACAACAACATGTCCAGTTGCCCCGCTTATAATGTTTTACGAGTCGGCTGGAAGTAAAGGGAAATTATGCGAAGGAAACTATGCGCCTGCGCGTGACCCTACAGATTGAAAAGTCCACCGCCATTCCGCTGAACTATCAACACCTGCTCACCGGCGCGATTTATAGCTTTCTACGGGAGGCGGATGCGGACTACGCCCAGTTCTTGCACGGCGAGGGCTATGCTCCTGCCGGGTTAGACGACCTAGCGGCAGTAGAGAGAGGCGCTTCCGGGAGTGGCGCTTATCGCCGCTTTAAGTTGTTCACCTTCTCGCAGTTGTGGGCGGGCCGCTCGCGCCTGGATGTCAGCCAGCCCGGACAGGAAAAGCTATGGCTGCAACCGGGGGCCGTGGAGTGGTATGTGGCCTCGCCAGTGGAGAAGTTTCTCCAGGAGTTCGCTACGGGCTTGCTGGCGTGCCACCGGTTGCAGGTGGGCCAGGCGGCGCTGCCCATCGCGCAAGTGGAGACCCTGCCGCCGCCTGAATTCAGCGCCACCATGCACTTGAAGTGCCTCTCGCCGATTGTGGTGGGCGTCGGCGAAACCAGCGACGGCCAGCGGAAGACGCGCTACCTTCGCCCCAAAGACCCCGGTTGGAGCGAGCGCATCGGGCAGAACCTGTTGGGCAAATATGCCGCCCTGCACGGTGGCGCACCCCCCGACACCCGCCTCGCGCTCCACTTCGACCCGGAGTATCTGGCCATCCACAAGGGCACCAAATTGATAACGTATAAAGACATCCAGATGGTGGGGGCTTTCGCTCCCTTACGGCTAACGGGTTCCCCCGACCTCGTCCGCATCGGCTATGAATGCGGCCTGGGCGAAAAGAACGCCGGTGGCTGCGGCATGGTTGAGGTGGTGAAGAGTGCAGTTAAGTAGCACATTAGGATATGATAGAAATATAAAGGTTCCTGTGGCCCGAACGGTCGCTGAACGTCCTGGCGTGCTGAAGTGCTCCTACCGGGGCGGTCTTTGAGACTGGGCACGTCTAGGGCCGCAGGTCGCTCTTCATTAACGATCCCCTACAGATTCAAAAGGAAAATTATCAATGAGCCTATTTGAATGGACAGGTAATCCATTTGTTGATAATGGTATTGGGGCTTTATTAGCCCATACGGAAAAAGAGAAGCCAGAATCATTAACCATCGAAGATGTGAAGGCTGTCAGTGAATTGATGCTGCGAGTTTATCTCACACCAGCATGGCTGAAGAGTATGCAGAACATTTTTCCAGGTGGTGCTTTTACTAACCCAGCTTTTGCAGCACGCCGTAGGAAAGTAGTAAAGAGCTTGATACATTTTTTAATCGGGAGAATACAACAATTAGAACAAGGCGGCAACTGTACTTTCTGTGGTAGGCGGAATGCACTTCGACTTACGAAGCAAGAGAAAACAGACCTTCCTTTAGATATAGTTCCTCATAAGACTTACATTCCTTTAAATGGTAGTGGAGCATTCAAAAACTTTTTCCCAAGCGGGATTAACGGTGCTGACGTTTGTCCTAATTGTATTTATGCTATTCAATGCGCGCCACTTAATTTTTATACCTCCAATTATGATGAAAAGCGTTTTGTAGTTCTTCACTCTAATTCATTTAATGTGTTAGAAGAGTGGTCACGAGAAGCTAAAAGAGAAATAGATCAACAAGAGGCCAGTGGTAATTTCACGGGCTGCTTTAACGAGGGCTACAATAATGCTACTAATGCTTTCTTTCACGTTATTGAGAAAATACTTAATAACCACGATTTTGGTGATTACGATCGTTACACCGCAGTAAGGCTTTATCACTTTGATAACTACAACCAGCCCAAGGCCCAACCTCTGAAAATTTATGATATGCGTGCCCCAGTTTTCTACTTCTTAGCGCGTGTCAAGCAAAGTCCATTCTATAGTGACTGGCGTAAGTTATTGCGACGTAACTATTACTTCGTGAAATCAGGACGAGCCATATCTCTTGAAACAATGGAAGACCAAGAGGAAGAACGGAAGAGTCAGAAAAACTTTGTGTTGGAAAAGCTGCTCCGCGATCAGCCTGTAATACGCCACTTTTATCATCGAACGCGCCGTGAAGTCTACGCCCCTTGGGGTCTATTAGAAATTTATCTTCAGGAGGTTTTGCAAATGTCGAACGAACGTATAGCAACTATTAAAAAGGTTGCTGATGAGTTAGCCGCAATGATTAAAGAACAAGATAATTTGAAGCGGCTGAGAGAACTATCTTACGCTCGAAATTATGGGGCTTTTCGTAATGTTCTTATACGCTGCACTCGTGATCGTGTAGCTGCTAAAGCGGAGGAACCGCTCTTTACCTTTGATGAATATGTAGAACACCTATTCCCAGAGGGCTACCAATATTGGAACGAAACACGCGATTTGATTTTATTCCGAATCTATGAGACATTGCATACTTGGCTTAAGGATAAAGATGTTAAGGACTTACCAGACCCCAGAGAGAATGAAGAAGATAGTGTTAGCGATGCAAGCGAGAATTTAGATAGTGACTTCAAGGAGAATGAGTGATGACGAAAAATGCTATTGGTCTTGTTCTTATTGACGCTCCCCACTCAGCACTTAACAATGCCGGTGCCGATGTTAGTGAGCGAACAGAAAATAAAATCGCGGTTAAAGTAATTCGGCGTGGTAGAGATTCTTACCCTTACGTCTCATCTCAAGCTTGGCGTCGTTGGTGGCGTGATACATTACAGGAGAAGTTTGGATGGCCTATGTCGCCTATTACCCGCGAAAAGAAAATAGCTTTCACGAGTGCTAATCCATTTATCTATCCTGATGATGATGTTTTTGGTTACATGCGTGCGCAAGGCGCTAGTGAGGGAGGAACTTTAACGCGCCTCTCTCCTCTCAAAAATTCTCCCCTGGTTTCCGTGACCCCCCAACAAATAGTGGATGATTTTGGTTCTATGACACGCCAGGAAGATAACCCTGTGCTACATGAGCATCAATTCTATTCCACCATATTGAAAGGGATTTTCGCTCTTGAACTAAGCGCAGTTGGCGTCTTCCAAAGTTCAGCCCGCACTGGATTCAAGAATCTTGACGAGGCTTACATCAAGAAACCTATAATGCAGGAAGCAATTAAAAGCAGTAATGCAACTGAGCGAGAAAATAACAGGTTATCTCAAAAGGGAAAAGATTGGGTTTTGCCGCAACCAGAACGGGCCAAACGTGCTAAAGAAACGCTGGCTGCCTTGCCCTTCTTATCAGGCGGAGCAAAGCAGGCGCTTCATCACACGGATGTGACTCCAAAATTTGTTATGTTAGCTGTGATAGCAGGCGGCAATAACCTTTTCATGAACATTGCCACTCAAGACGAAAAGAAACTCATCAATACGACAGCACTCAAGCAAGTCATTGTTGATTACGCCGATGTCATTTTGAGCGATATTTTCATTGGCCGCTTAGAAGGTTTCCAAGATTCACTCCAGGCGGATTTAGAAGCCTTACAAGCGGAATTAGCAGGCACTAAGCGCATTCATTTGCACTCGCCAAAACGAGCGGTTGAAGAGTTTGCTGGCAAACTTGAAGATTACATGAATTCGTGAGGCCAAGATGAATGTTCTGCGTGTACATCTGAAAGGATGGACAGCTTCTTTTCGCTATCCAGGCTTTGCGGTTGGTGTCCATCCTTCGTTACCTCTGCCTCCGCTATCCACCCTGTACGGGTTGCTCTCAGCGGCACGGGGTGAGTTAGTGACACCCCGCGATACTGGACTAGGGTTTGTTTTTCATAGTCACGGCAAAGGCACCGACTTGGAAACAACATACGAGTTATCAGGCACCCTGCAAGCAGGCACCAACGTAATTCGCCGGGAGGTGCTTTTCGAGCCGGAGCTTTATCTTTACGTTACTAACCTTTCTTTTGCCGATGCTTTTCGCCAGCCATATTACCCTTTAGTGTTGGGACGTTCTACGGAATTAGCACAGATCATAGCTACGGAAGAAGTGACCCTGCAAAAGCAATCAAACGTCAAACTTGGTCACTCAATTCTGCCCTTTCCACAAATGCAGATTTATGGCTCAGTCCATGCCTTACCTACACATTTTACTGGTGACATTCCACGGCGCGCAGTAGGCACAAGACCATTCTTGCTGGTTGAGGATTTTCAAAATTATACAGATGAGGTCTGGGTTGACATGACCCAAAACTGGGGCGTGTGGATTCATGAGGCCAAAGCATGACCAAATCTATTGATGCCAAATCCAAGCCGCGCGAAACACTGCACGAACACACTTGGAATTGTTTATCGGTGTTGCGATCTATCCGACAAGCCATGCCATATTTACCGCAGGTTTGTGGTGAGGAACATCTTTTTCAGCACCTTTTTTTGGCTGTTTATCTCCATGATTTAGGCAAGGCCGCGACTGGCTTTCAAGATATGCTTGATGACTTGGGGCCGTGGGATTACCGGCATGAGATTCTGTCAGCAGGATTTGTGAAGTTCTTAAATGGTATTAATGAATTACAGCGTAAGGCGATTATGTTGGCTGTCATTACCCATCATCGTACTACTACAGACTTACGTGGGGATGGTGAGAAGCGAGTCTTCAGTACAATCGGAAGCACATTAGAGTGGGAACAAAAGCGGGCCGAATTGCAGCCAAATTTTTCCTATGTGCAAGATTGGCTAATAAATGTACCTAATGCGGCTGAAGAATTCTTGGGGCAGAGTTGGCCCTGTCCACAAATTCCTCAGTCTGTGGATGAAATAGAAGATGCGTTTCGCAGTGCAGTTTGGTGGTTTCAAAAATCGCCGGATGCAAAAGCATTGCACTCACCTTATGCGATTTTACTGCGTGGTTTAGTCGTTGCTTGTGACCATCTGGCATCGGGCGGTAAAGCGAATTTACTGCAAGGTGTCAAAGATTTAGCAAGACATTTACGTGTTGAGCCGCGTACCTTCCAAAAAGAAATTGGAGCCGTTAAAGGCCATGCAGTGTTAGAGGCTCCCACTGGTTCTGGCAAGACTGAAGCGAGTCTCTTATGGGCCGCAAACCAACAAGATAGTGGACGTAGAATTTTCTACGTCTTACCCTACACAGCCAGCATCAACGCTATGTTGCATCGCTTTCAGGATGCTAAAGATGGATACGATTTAGGTGATAGTGTTGGCGCATTGCATGGCAAAGCAAGCTATTTTCTTTATCAATACTTGTGCGATAAGGACTATGAGCCAAAGGCTGCTGCCAAGGCGACTAAAGATATTCAAGGTCTCTCCCGTAAGATATATCGGCCTATCAAGATACTCACACCGTTCCAAATTATCAAAGCCTTTTTCGGCGTAAAAGGTTGGGAAATGCAATGGGCAGAGTTTGCAGGCGGTATCTTCATTTTCGATGAGATTCACGTTTATGATTCTCGCACTACAGCCCTGTTGCTCACTGCGTTGGAAAAATTACATTCTTTAGATGCACGATTCCTCTTTATGTCAGCAACTTTACCTGAGTTTTTGAAGTTTCAACTAACGAGCCTACTGCCTACTTTTACAGAAAAGCGACTAGATGTAGATAGAGCAGACGATAAGGAACTGCTCAACACGCCGCGTCATTGCGTCAAGAAATTAACAGGTGAGATTACCTCTCATATAGAAAAAATTCGGGATTCTCTAAACGCAGGACAAACGGTATTAGTTGTCTGTAATACAGTTAAAAGAGCACAAGAGGTTTATCAACAACTTTATGATGGCACTGATTCAAAAGCATTATTGCATGGTCGTTTTATATTGCGAGACCGTGAAGAAATTGAGCAACAGTTAGGGGAAGTTAAGCTTTTAGTTGGCACCCAAGTGGTGGAAGTCTCGTTGGGCTTAGACTTCGATACTATCTTCACCGAACCTGCCCCTATAGATGCGCTGATTCAACGGTTCGGGCGCGTCAATCGCAGAGGCGAAAAGGGTATTGTGCCTGTTCACATCTTTACGCAAGGCGGCCAGAATGATGGCTATTTCTATGATATAGATCGCATTCAACTTACTTTGCAAACACTGCAAGAGGAAGATTTACTAACGCAGCACAAGGTCGCTGCCTATGTAAATCGTGTTTATAAATGTGGCTACAATGATAAAGAACAGCGTATTTCTGATGAGGCTTCAAATGCTTTTCGTAAAGTGATTGCGGGCTTGGTGCCATTCGATGCTTCTGAGCGAGAAGAAGAATTCTATGACCTGATTCAGTCAGTTCAAGTAGTGCCCCAAGAATTTGAGGAGTCTTATGTAACAGCTATTACAACGAAAGACTTTTTTGGTGCCATGAAATACCTCGCCACTATTTCACTTGGACAAGGAATGAAACTTCGTAATTTGGAAGCCTTGCCACGACACGAAATACAACTGGACAAGAAACCCAAATCTTATTATGTGGCAAGGGCGAAATATGATAAGGAGTTGGGTCTATTGCTTGACCAAATTGATTGTGGCGGCGTGATAATGGATTAATTTAACATCGTAGGGAGAGTTTATGGCAACGGCAAGCACAGAGCAGATTGAGGCGCAGTTACAGAAGTTGCCACCAGAGAAGCAGGCGTTAGTCTATGATTTCGTCGCCTTCCTGGTGCAACAGGAAACTGAACGCAAGTTAGAGAATTTATCCGAGTCGCGGCAGACAATGCTGGCTTCCGAAGCGGTGCTGGCGCGTGACTGGGAGAGTCCCGAAGAGGAGGCGGCATGGGCGCATTTATAAAAGGTGATGTGGTGGTAGCACCCTTTCCGTTTTCTGACCTGAGTGGCGCGAAAAGACGCCCCCTGTTGGTTCTGGCGGAACTGACCGGCGATGATGTCATCGTGTGCCAGATTACCAGTCAAGCAAAAAGTGATGCTTATGTGGTGAGTCTTAGTGCTGCGGATTTTACGCACGGCGGTTTGCGCCAGGATAGCAATGTGCGGCCTAATCGCATCTTTACGGCGGACTCCAACATCATCGTTTATCGCGCTGGTGTTTTAGCTCCTGCGAAAGTGCAAGAAGTCATTCATAAGATAGTGCAAATTCTCAGTTAGGGCCTCATCTCGGCTCAAGGGCCTTTAGCGGTTCTCAAGAGGAGTCTTATGTCACTGCCTGAATTCACCGGCACGCAAGTCAACTACTACATGGTGTGCCATCGCAAGCTGTGGCTGTTTACGCACGACATTACGATGGAGCGCGAGCATGAGATCGTGCAGATCGGCAAACTGGTCGGGCAGGAAACCTACAAGCGCGAGCAGAAAGAGATTGCCCTTGATGATCGGGTGGTGCTCGACTGGATGGAATTGCAGGATAACTCGGATGGCACCAAGACGATTCACGAGGTCAAGAAGGGGCGCAGTGTGGAGGCGGCGCATCGGATGCAGATGCTCTATTACCTCTACTATCTCCACTCCAAAGGCATTGAGGCGGTGGGGCAGCTTGATTATCCCTTGCTCAAGAAATCCGAGCGTCTGCAATTGACCCCGCAAGCCACATCAGAGTTGAGAATGGTGCTCAAAGATATCGAGCGCATCCTCGAATCGAGCGAGGTGCCGCCGCGCCTGACCACCAAACGCTTCTGCGAAAAGTGCGCTTATTTTGAGTTGTGCTGGTCGTGAGATTTGAACCGCCAAGAGCGCCAAGGACGCCAAGAACGGCTGCAAGATCGAGAATAGAAGATGGAGAATAGAGGCTCGTAAGCCTTTGCTATTACGATTCTCTAACCTCTAGCTTCGATGCGCAACGGCGGGTCATATCAGGCGGTGGGTTTAAGGGTGGGCCTGCTGGATAGTGGCCCTGGGGCGGTTCCGGGTATAGCGGCTGGCCTGGGGTGGCAGTGGCGGGGTGCAGCGTGGGTGGGCTGGGTTTAAGCGTGCTCTGCCCGCCTCAAGCCTGCACGTTGTATTGATGTCCCTGCACGCTTCATGGTTATCCCCCGACGCTCCGAGGATGAGAACGGAGCTTCCGTGGATGGGAACGGACGAAGCGTTGTTGAGCACGGACGTTCCGTTATTGGGAACGGAGCTTCCGTTGTTGAGCACGGAGCGTCCGGGGATGAAAACGGACGCTCCGTTATTGGAAACGAAAGCAGCGGGGATGGGCACGAACGCTCCGTGCTCGAACCTCTACTCATTGGTTTGAACCCGCCGCGAAAACGGTTCAGCCGCTACTCAGGAGCGTTGGCAAGTCGCACCAGAGGGTGCAGCCAAAAGGTGCAGCCAAAAGATGCCGTGGGTCAAAGTCCATCGGCGCGGATGCGTCAAGTGAGTTCATTATGAAAAGGAACTATTACATCTTCTCGAATGGCCGGTTAGCGCGACAGCAGAACACGGTCTATCTGTGGCAGTATGCGAACGAGCGGCAGGATACCGATGAACTCGCCCTGGCCGATGCCGCAGCCCAGGCCGGGTACGTCCTTGAAGACATGGAAGAGTGCGGAGTGGAGAGTGCGGAATGCGGAGTGGGAAATGCCATACCAGACATGATGGGGGACGAGACGACGCAAGACGAGACGACCGACGATGCTCCCCAAGCGAGTGCCCGTTCAGAAAGTGATGCGGCTCTACCCGCTACTCCGCATTCCGCACTCTCCACTCCGCATTCCGACGCGACCCGTGTTGCACAAGCGCCCGGTGCCGATTGAAGATGTCGAAGCCTTTTATGTCTTTGGCGAGATGGATTTTAATACTAAGCTGTTGAACTTCTTAGCCCGCCATCATGTCCCAGTGCATATCTTCAACTACTATGGCTTCTACTCGGCTTCGATTATGCCGCGCCAGGAAATCAATTCCGGCCATTTACTGGTGCGCCAAGTGGAGCACTATGCAGACCGCAAGAAACGTCTGGCGCTGGCACGGTCGCTGGTGGAGGGGGCGTCTTTTAATATTCTCAAGAATCTCAAGTATTATGGGTCGGCCAGCCGGGGGCGCGACCTGGGCGGCGTCATCGCCATGATCGAAACGGAGCGTAAAAAGATTGCCACCGCGCCCGACATCAACACGGTGATGGGCATCGAAGGCACCATGCGCGCCGCTTACTACCAGGCGTGGCCGTTGATCTTGACTGCGCCCTGGGCCGAGTTCACCAGGCGGGTCAAACGGCCTCCCGATAATCCGATCAACGCCTTAGTGTCCTTCAGCAATTCACTCTGTTACACCCTCGCCCTGAGCGAAATCTATCGCACACCGCTATCGCCACTCATTTCATATTTGCATGAGCCAGGCGCACGCCGCTATTCGCTGTCGTTGGATATAGCGGAAATCTTCAAGCCGATCCTGTGCGACCGCCTCATCTTCAAGCTGATTAACAACGGTGAACTGCGGCCAGAGCACTTCGATGAAAGGCTGAATTACTGCTACCTCAAAGAGAGTGGTCGTAAGATTCTGTTGCCCGCTTGGGACGAGCGATTGAAACAAACGATTGAGCACCGCGGTTTAGGCCGCAAAACTTCCTACCGCCGTCTAGTGCGCCTGGAGTGCTATCGCCTGGAACGCCACCTGATGGGCATAGACCGCTACGAACCCTTTAAAATCTGGTGGTAGGAGGTGAGGAGTGAGTGGTTAATGGTGAGGGGTGAGTGGTGAGTGGTGGGTGCGTGAGTGGTGTGGAGTTAATAGGTACAGGACTGACTTAGACCCGCCCGTAAACGAGCGGACTGAACTGAACGGGAAGCCCCCTGAATGGGGCTAAGGGGTGTCGTCAGCCCGGTTCACCGGGCTTTTGGCACTCAGCCCGCTGCTTTAGCGGCGGGTGTGCGTAAGTCCTGTAGGTGATAGGTGAGTGCGTGAGTGTGTAGCGCAGAACAGAACCTTGCAGTGCCCCCTCCCTCACCTCCTACCACTCACTGCTTCACCACTCCCCATTAACCACTCACTCCTCACCACTTACTCCCCACAACTATGTATTTAATCCTCGTTTATGATGTGGGCCAGGAGCGCGTCGGCAAAGTATGCCGCACGCTGCGCCGCCGTCTCACCTGGGTGCAGAACTCGGTCTTTGAGGGCGAAGTGAGCGAGGCCAACTTTAAGCAAATCCAGGCTGATCTGAGCAAGATTATTGATGGCCAGAGTGATAGTGTCCTCTTCTATTGCATCCAGAATCCGCGTGGTTGGGAAAAGCGCGTCATGGGCCAGGAAAAGCTCACCACCGACACCTTCTTGTAACACGCTACGGGTGTCAAGTCCTTTGACAACCAGAAATGTCCAACTTTAACCGCCTAAAGCGGTTATATTTAGCCGCCCTCCAGGGACTTTTAATCGAACCAACATGGAATTGAAACGGCCAATGGAATTTGCTCTCGCGTTCGCAGCCGCAAGCTTTTAATCGAACCATTGTGGAATTGAAACGAGCAGGCATTTAAGTAATCTGTCTGGTGGCCTTCATCGTAGTTGCATTCAGCTTCATGTTGGCGTGAGGTCTGTTAGCTTATGCCTCTGTCACCGTATTAAAACTCACTATTTAACTTCACGGTCATAGGATTTAATTACAGTAAGCAGTCACTTCACATTTCTTCACACTTCTTTGCAGTTGTCCATGAAACTACAGACAACCTCTACACACTAAGACCTTCCAACGTGCTGTAATCAAATTGCACGAGGTCGCGTTACAGCCTCGGATTGCTTTAGGAGGCAAATTATGCAAAGAACATCGGCTTATGCGTTAGGCACTCTGGCACTCAGCCTGGGCACAGCGTTGGTGTTGAACAGACCCCTCAATGCACAGCCCGGCGCTCAAGGTGGCCAAACTCCACGACGCGGCATGGCTGAAGGCAATGGCCCCCGTCGCCCGCCGCGATTGGACGGCCCACGGCTTGACGACCTGACCCAAATATTGAAGCTCACCCCACAGCAACAACAGAAAATCAAAGCGATTCTGGACGCCACCCAAAAACAGATTGATGCTGCTCTGACCCCGGAGCAACGCACTAAGATGCAACAATTGCGGCAGCGGCCTGGCCCTCCCCCTGATGGCTTCGGCCCCCCGCCCGATGGCTTTGGCCCTCCTGGTGGCCCGGATGGATTTCCTGGCGGCAGGCCCGATGATCTCAATGGCCCGCCGCCACAGGATGAGGATCATGGGCGTCCCGTGGCTCAGATAGCCAAGGAGTTAGGCGTGACGCCGGAGCAATTCCGCGCCGCGTTCAGGAAGGTGCATCCAGCAGGGCCAGGACAACAGCCCACCGAAGCCCAGCGGCGGGCCAATCGCAAAGTGTTAGCTGAAACGCTGGGCGTTTCCCCAGAGCGGCTCGATGAGGTAATGGATAAGTACCGGCCCGGCGGCAGAGGTAACAACTGGCCCCCGCGCCCACAGCAGGGGCCACCTCCAGGTCGTGATAGGCAAGGCCCACCACCCGGTGGCCCAGACGGGCCACCGCCTCCAGACGGGCCACCCCCTGGCGAGTGATGAGCGGAAAGTGATGAACGGAATGTCTTTAAGCAGCGGAGAGCCACTTTTTAGTGGCTCTCCGCGTCGTGCAAAGTGCAGTCTGGCCCAGTATGAATAGGTGCGAGGAAGTTTACGCGGGAGTGAATCTATTATGCGTTCATTGCGTTTGAAGTTCACCTTAACGCTGGTCGTAACGAGTCTGACGGCCATTACCCTGGTCGGCATGATTTCGCGCGGCATGATGCTGCGGAAGTTTAACCATCTGTTGATGGAAAACTCCTTTCAGCAATTTCGCACTTCCGTCAAAGACTATCTGACCACCTATGGCTCCTGGGAAAAGGCGCAACAGGCAGAACCGTTTGACCAGTATGAAAGGCGCTGGCGTACTTCCCATCAGGCACAAGCCCGGAGCGGTAATCTCACTACGGGCACGATGCCTGCGCCAGTGGGGGTCAATAGCGGCTCCCCACCAGCAGACGCGGTGCCCCCACCACAAGATGCAGGTTCGCCTGATGAAGCAGGCCCACCAGATGGCGCAGGCCCGCCAGAGGACGCCGGGCCACCCGGCGCAGGCCCGCCGCAAGAAGATGATTCATTGCCCGGTGCTGGCCCCGGAGCAGCGCCCAGGTCGGGGCCAGGGGACGGGGCACAGGTTCCTTTTCTATTTTTACTGCTTGACCCTCAAGGTAAGGTGCTAATGGGGCCACCCGAACTGCGTGGCCATGTGGCGCTTCCCAATCAGCGGGCGGGTGCTGAGCCGATTGTGGTCAAGGGTCAAGTCGTGGCGCTGGCCGTGCCGTTTGGACAACCGAATTACAGCCGTCAAGACCGCGAATATCTGGGCGCATTACAGCAAGCTCTCTTTTATGGAGTCGTGGGAGCGGGCGCTCTTATCCTCATTCTCAGTATCGTCTTTGGCAACTATTTAAGCCGCACTTTACGGGAGTTGACAACGGCCATTCAAGCGATGGGACAGGGCCAGTTGCGTCAGCAGGTGCGGGTGCAATCGCATGATGAAATTGGTGTCTTAGCGGGGGCTTTTAACCGCATGAGTGCGGACTTAGCCCAAGCCCACGAAGAGCTGCAACAATCGAATAAGAAGATTAGTGAACAGGCGCTTTTACTCAAAGAAATTAGCATCCGCGATGAGTTGACCAAACTCTACAATCGCCGCCACTTCAACGAGCAGTTTGCCACCGCCTTTGCTCAGGCGGAACGCTACAATCAGCCGCTTACGGTGATGATCGGCGACATTGATTACTTTAAGCGCATCAACGATACCTTCTCTCATGCTGGTGGCGATAGAGTGCTGCAATGTGTTTCCCGTATTCTGCAAATGTACACCCGTGATAGTGACATCGTAGCGCGTTATGGGGGCGAAGAATTTGTGGTGGCTTTCACCCACACGGGACTGCATCAAGCGGTAGTGCTCTGTGAAAGGCTGCGCCAACAGATTGAGGCTTATCCCTGGCACGAGATTCATCCAGAAATGCATGTCACCATGAGCATGGGCTTGACCGACAACGTTAGATTAGGAAGTTTTGAAAGTATGATCGCCGGAGCTGATAAACAACTGTATCAAGCTAAAGCGGAGGGTCGCAATCGCGTTTGCGCCGATGAACTGAGCTAAAGTTAAAGTGAACTATACTCCTGCATCACTATGGCTTCATCCCTATTTATAAACTTGAGCATTCCTATGAAAAAAATTAAAGGCAACAACCCAACTAAAAAGAGCGGCAAATCTCGCTGGAAAGCAGCACTGGGTCTAACGGTGATGGGACTGACCGGGGCACTGGTATTCTATCAACCCACCGTGGCTCAAACCAAGGCTGGCCCAAGACCTCCCCGTGACCCGGATGGCCCACCTGGTCGCAATGCGGCTGAAGCTGGGCCTCCGCGCCCGGATGATGCGCCACCTGATGGCCCCCCGCAAGGTGGCCTACCAGGGATGCCGCCGGGTGGCCCATTGGAGGAAGTCTTATCGCAGGTACATCTCACGGCGCAACAGCAGCAGCAGGTTCAACAAATACTGGAAGAAGAACACCGTCGGACACGGAGCCGCATCAGTGAGATTTTAACCCCGGAGCAGCGGGCCATCTTTCAGCAATTCACGCCTCCTCCTGGTGCACCGTTTGGCGGTCCTCGTAATGGCCCCGGCGCAGGTCGCAGCGGCCCCGGTTTCGGTCGTTTTCAAAGGGGGCAAGGTAATAGTTCTGCGGCGGCGCTGACTAATCGAGTCAGCATTACTTTAGAGGGGATATATCGCTATGTCCGTAGCAACGGGATTCCCGATCATGCCACCGGCCAATTCCCTAATAGACACAATCCCAACACCGTTCAAGAACAGGATTACACGTTTCGTATGCTGGCCAATCCCAAACCGGCAGCCCAGGAGACAAAGCTAGGTTTATTTCCTTTCGCGGTAGCCCTCAATGGCATCGCTTTCGATCCCAGCGCCGCCGAGTTCTGGAATAACGACTGGAATAGCGGTTGGCAATACGATCCGCTGTCGGTGAATGTGAATTTAGGTCTTGATGAGAATAACGCGCATGTGCAGCCGGATGGCGCATATCACTATCATGGCCTGCCCACAGCCTTGATGAACAAGCTGAAAGCGACGAGCCACATGACACTTATCGGTTATGCCGCCGATGGCTTCCCGCTCTATGCCCCTTATGTCTATGCCAATCCGAATGACCCAAAGAGTGCGTTGCGCGCCATGAAGTCTAGTTACCGGTTGAAAACTGGCACGCGACCCGGCGGCGATAAAGGGCCAGGGGGCGTTTATGATGGGACTTTTACGGCGGATTATGAGTATGTGGCGGGTAGCGGCGACCTGGATGAATGTAATGGACGTTCTGGTGTCACACCCGAATATCCACATGGCACTTATTACTATGTGCTGAGTACCAACTGGCCGATTATTCCCCGCGTGTTGAAAGGTACCCCGGATGCGACCTTTTTGAGACACGGGCACGCTAATGGCCCCGGCCCTGGCGGTTTTAGAGGTGGGCAGCGTCCCGGTGGGCCACCACCCTTTGGCAGGCCAGGCCGTAACTTCGGTGGGCCACCGCCCTTTGGTGGGCCGGGCGGGGAGCAGTAGATACAACGATTGTTTGATAGTGTGCATTCAAAATGGGACGCAAAACTGCGTTACGCCATGCTACGCTGCGCCAGCTTACGCTATTTTCTAATAGCGATTAAATAGTGCATAAAATTAGCGTTGCCCCCGCATGGCGTCCCATCTTAAATGCAGTTCAGGAATATTATGCAGCGGCTTTTACTATTGATTTTGACGTTGAGCCTGGGCATCGCTGGGCAGGCACACGACCCCCAATTATCAGGTCTCAAAATCATTTGGAACAACGATGACATCACCCTCAGTGTGGTAACTCATGCCAGCAAGCTAAAAGCCGCTGATCCTGACGCGGCCATTCGCCAGCACCTGAAGGTGCGGCTGGATGATAAAGACTTCGTGCCCGTCACCAGCCATGTCATGCGCGACCCGGCCAATGATGTGGTTATGTGGCAAACGCAATATCAGGGTAGCGTTGCCAGACTTGAAGTGCTGTCTCGCCTCTATCCCGAAGATGTCAATTCTCGCTTGGTCGTTTCCGTTATTAAACAGGGCCATGTTGTCCAGGAGGTGTTGCTGGATGCGACACATCCCTCAGTAGTCATTGGTGGGTCAAAGCTAGAAGGTGTTAGTGTGGGCAATATCATCATCCGCTTTGCCCATGAAGGCGTGCTGCACATCTTCGGCGGGTTAGATCACATTTTATTTGTGTTCGGCCTCATCTTAATGGGTGGCTCGCTGCGTCAACTGCTAAAGACGGTGACAGCATTTACTCTGGCGCATAGCATCACCCTGACCTTGGCTGCGACCAGCATTTATGCACCCTCGCCACGTATCGTTGAACCCCTCATTGCACTTTCCATTGTGGCCGCGGCTTTCGAGAACCTGCGCGTCCATCAAGCGCAGCTAAAAGCGGAAAAGAAAGACTGGCGACCCTGGATCGCTTTTGGTTTTGGGCTGATTCATGGCTTTGGGTTTGCCGGTGCCCTCGCCGAGGTGGGTCTGCCCCGTGAAGCCTTGGGTTGGGCACTTGCTTCGTTTAATATCGGTGTGGAGTTGGGGCAGGCGACCATCATCCTCTTATGTGCCCCGGCTCTGGCATGGCTATCAAATTCCCCGCTCAAATGGCAGACTCGTCTGCATCGCCAGGTCGTGCTCTGCGGCTCACTAACTATTGCCGCAATGGGTGCCTTCTGGTTTGTGACCCGTTTAGTTACTGTGTAATTGAATCCTTGTTACTCCAATGGGACGCAACGCGAGGCGGCGCTAATTTCATGCGCGAGCTTACGCTAATTTCTTGTTTTATAGTGTAGGTTGGCGCTGCGTAGCATAGCGTAACGCAGTTTTGCGGCCCCTTTGTATCAATTCCCTAACCCTACAATCCCTGACACAATTAACATACACTCAAGGCCACCGCTTCAACTGCAAGGAGACTTGGTTGTGCTGAATCTTGCCCTCACGCTATTAGTCCTAAGCCTGCTGCTGTTGCCCGTCGTGCCTGCTTCGTCCGCCCCAGCCTCAAGCCTCTTCGATAAACAGAATTTAACGGCCTGGTGCGTGGTGCCGTTTGACGCGAAAAAGCGCGGGGCAGAAGAGCGTGCGGCCATGTTGCAACGGCTCGGCTTTACCAACTTTGCCTATGACTGGCGTGCCGAGCATGTGCCCACCTTTGATGCCGAAGTCGAAGCCCTACAAAAGCATGGCATTAACCTCGTGGCCTGGTGGTTTCCGACTGATCCGCACGACCCCACGGCGCGCGCGATTTTGGAAGTCATTCAGCGCCACCACATTCATCCACAATTATGGGTCATGGGTGCTGGCGGCCCAACCACAACGCCTGCCGAACAGCAGCAGCGCATCGAACAAGAGGCCGAGCGCATTCGCCAGATTGTGGCTTTAACGGCTCCGTCTGGTTGCCAGGTTCACCTGTATAACCATAATGGCTGGTTTGGTCAGCCCAACAACGAAGTCGCTATTATTGAGCGTTTAAAGCAGCAAGGTATAAGCGGGGTCGGCATGGTTTATAACTTCAGTCATGGCCACGATGACATCGCCAACTTTCCGGCCATCTGGAAACGTATTCAGCCCTATGTAGTGGCCGTGAACGTCACTGGTATGGTCAAGGGCGGTGCGGACAAACTCATTCCACCTTCACAAGGCGACCATGAACTAGCAATGCTGCGCGTGATTCAGCAGAGTGGCTGGCATGGCCCTATCGGGCTGATCGCCGAACAGGGCGGAGACGCCGAGGTGACATTAAGCAGCGACCTGCGCGGCTTGGCTTGGTTAGCTGCCGAATTGAAAGCGCCTGGCTCTGGCGGTCAACGGCCAAAGTTCGATTGAACCATTACTCGACAGGCAACAAACGCACCAGTGGAAAAGGCGAGGTGAATTCCTACTTTCATTCTTGGGCGGCTTGGCAAACCCTTAACGCCTGTAGGTTAGCTATCCTAAGTCGCATTGCGACTTGATTTAGCTTATAATAGAAGTTACAAAAAGTTTTAACACTCAAAGTTTGTCTGGCAGGAGGCCGTTATGGGAAGATTAGGAAAGTCTTTATTCCTAGTTAGCACCTTGTGCGTTATTGCTTCTGCTGCGGTTGCGCGACCTAAATATGTTCCTCCTACAATCAATGGCTATCCTGTAGTATTTACAGGTCCGCCTACTCTTCCAGGCGGCGGCGTAATGACAGGCCGGATGGGTAACATTTTCTATCCGCCTGCGCCCGGCCTGAATGCTGATAATTGGTTGCGCAACTCAGGTCGTATGCGTCAGCCCGCCTTGCATACTGGTAGCTTTTATAAGAACGGTGGGAGAACAGTCCTCCACACTCCTGGTTATCTTCCGCCAGGCCGTAAGGAACGCATGGAGCGAGAGATGGCACAGCAACAGGCCGATTGGAGTGATGAGACCACAACCTCACCGTGGTTGGCAATACCCCCGCATCGTAGCCCACAACCTGGCGCATATCCGATGCCTTCTGCTAGTGCAGAGCAAGCGGCACGCTATAATCAGCTCCCAGAGGTTCCAGTAGCCGCCAGTGCGGATTCATCAGACGTGCATCGAGATCAGTTGCGTCGTGCCAAAGGAGCAGGGGAGACGCAACAACAGCTAAGTCTCCAAGCAGCGAGTGAAGAGACCCCGTGGCATGGTAGCTTAGTGAGTGTGACGGGGCCAGCGGTTATTACAGTCAAGGTGGACGAGCAAACTTTTTCAGTGAAGTTGTATGGACTTGATGCCGTAGATCAGGACACTAGCAGCACTCAAAAAGCACGCCAATTTATAGAGGAATTAGTGCGGGGTGGTGAACTCACCGTTTACCCTAAAGCTACAAGCCCTGATGGAATCATCAGTGGCTGGGTCTTCAAAGGGCCAATCTGCATTAACCGTGAAGTGATAGCCAGTGGTTATGCGGCTTGGAATCAGCAGGAAGCGCCTGGTGAAGAGAAATTGAAGACCTTACAAGTGACAGCCCAGGCCACCAAACGAGGACTCTGGGGCAGCCACTAACTTTCATTCCACCTCTTTATCCCTATCCCTGATTACAGATTAAGGATTCTAGTGGTGATGCTAGCAGATGTCATATCGAAGTGACGCTAACTGATGCACGCCCAAGCCTAATACTACTCCGGTAAAGCTCTTTGAGGCAAAATAGTATGCGTGCCCTCTACTCAGCCTAACGTTGTTACCCACTCTGATCTTAATTTCACACCAACGAAGTTCCAGCGGGATACCGTCACTTACCCTGGCGCAAGCGGAGGCGCTGCGACTCAGTCAGGCGGCGTGACACGACGAGTGGTAGTCCTTGCGTTGGCGCTGGCAGTGCTGTTTGGTTATATCATCCCCATCATTGACATTAAGCTGCGTAACACCTACCTGGGCGGCACACAGTTGCCAGCGGGTGGACTGGCTGTGCTGCTGATTCTGCTCCTGATCGTGAATCCGGTGCTGTGGGTGGTGCGCCAGCAGTGGCAGTTTGCGCGCAATGAAATACTCACCATTTACATTACCTGCCTGTTTTCGTGTCTGGTGCCAGGGGTGGGCGCAGAGAACTTTCTGGTGCCGAACTTCATTGCGCCTTTCTACTATGCCACCCGCGAAAACAGGTGGCTTGATTTTTTATTGCCGCACCTCAAGCCTTGGTTCACTCCCGCTATTAAATGGGTCAATGGCCAGAATCAATATAATGAGCCTGTCATTACAGGCTGGTTTACAGGCACCGGAGCCGCGCCGATTCCGTGGAGCGCCTGGCTCGTGCCCCTGATAGCCTGGGGGGTGTTGGTGCTGGCGCTTTACACCATGATGGGCTGTTTAAGTGTCCTCCTGCGGGCGCAATGGGGCGAGCATGAAGCCCTGTCCTTTCCCCTGCTGCGCGTGCCATTGGAACTGACGGAAGGAACCCCAGACGGTGGCATTTACGGCCTGGATAAACGGGGTGATGGCATTCTACCACTTCTCTTCTACAATCGGCTAATGTGGATTGGTTTTGCCATTGCCGTGTTGATTCAGGGACTTAATGGCCTCAATCTCTACTTCCCGGATGTGCCGCGCGTGCCGCTCAGCATAGATACTGGCCCTCTTTATACTGAGCCGCCGTGGAACCAGATCGCCTGGGCCACCCCCTATGTCTATCCGATGGCGGTGGGCATCAGCTATTTATTGGCCAGCGAAGTTTCCCTTTCGCTCTGGTTCTTTTTCTGGTTTTTTAAACTCCAACTCATCATGGCCTATTACCTGGGTTATATGCCCAGCACACTACCAACCACCCCGACCTCGCAATCAAAGACGTTTGTTGGTCATCAGCAAATTGGAGCTTTTCTGGTCTTTGCCGCTATCGTGCTCTGGACAGGCCGGGAGCATTTTTCGCATATTTTGCAGCGGGTGTTGAAACGTGCCCCGGCCAGTGAGCAGGAAAAAGGTGACGCGCTTTCTTACCCAGTAGCCTTTTGGGGTTTTGTGCTTGCTTTTGCCTTTATTGTGGGTTGGAGCATTGCGGCGGGTATCCGTCCTCAAGTGGCCCTGGTGCTTTGGCTGCTGTATCTGGTCATCGCCATCTGCCTGACGCGTGTGGTGGCCGAAGGCGGCCTCTTGTTCGTGGTGCATTCATGGTTGCCGCTGGGCATTCTGGGGCAATTAGTGAATTCCGGCCCCGGTACTTTCCTGCCACCTGAAAGCTTGGTGCCTGCCGCTTTTATTCAATCGGCCATGATGAACATGATTCGGGGCAACCTAATGCCTTCGTTTGTTCAAAGCTTTAAGCTGGCCCACGATCAAAAAATTAGGGCGCGTCCGCTGCTGAGTTTAATCTGCGCTGTCACTGTCATCAGCATGGGGATCGGACTGTGGATGAACGTGCGCCTCGGCTATCACGAGGGGGCTTTGCAGCTCGCTAATAACTGGTATGTCCGCAGCGAACCTAACAATGTCATTCGGCTTTCTAAAGATTTGCTCGAAGGCACCAGGGGCGTGAGTTGGACGAACTGGGTGTGGTTGGTGTTAGGTGGATTAGGCACCTATGGCATGATGCTGGCGCGCAGCCGCTTTCCCTGGTTCGCCCTGCACCCCATTGGGTATTTGATGGGTCTCACCTATCCAATGCACCTCTTATGGTTCTCCACCTTTTTAGGTTGGTTATGTAAATTGCTCATCACCCGTTTCGGCGGCGTGGATACCTACCGCAAAACCACCCCCTTGTTTCTTGGCTTGGTGCTGGGCGATATAGCGATGGTGCTGCTCTGGCTGCTCATTGATGGCTGGCAGGGCCGCACCAACCACCAACTCATGCCGGGCTAAGACACTGCCCTTACTATAATCGTTGAGCTATCCGGCCAAAACTACCATAACTGACCTAAACTTAAGGAAGATTCAGATACACTATTGAAGTATTGCAAGTTGTATTTAAGAATGTCGCGCCTGATTCACCGATCTAAATAAATATGCGCCCATCTAAAGACGCCGCTAAATCGCAACCCATCGAAAGCTATAATTATCCGGCTGCCCAAACTCCCTTGCGGCCCGATGCGGGTGTGCAGGCGCAATGGAAAAAGAAAAAAGCTCCACAGACTTATCGCTATGATCCGTCGCTGGCACCTGAATTAAGCTGGGACGGCCAGAACGCCGCGCGCGAGGCGGGCGAAGCCCTGATTCGCCGCATCATTGAAGCTGAGTCGTTAGAGGAAGCGCAGGCTGCCGCCGAAAAGTTGAAAGAGTTAAGTCGGCCTTTTCTCAATTGGGCCGGTAAAGCCGAGCGGCTTTCGTTTGATGTGCCGACGCTGCCACTTTTCGTGCATGAGCGGCTTTCCACCGAAGCCATTATTCAAACACTGCGGGGCCATAAGCGCAGCGATCAGCTTTCCATGCTTGACCTGTACGGTGACCCCCGCCGCCCGGTGGCCGATCAAGTGCTGCGCCCCTATGAATTTGGTGATTGGACGAACCGCCTGGTGCTGGGAGATTCGCTCGTGGTGATGAACTCCCTCCTGCACTATGAAAGCTTGGGCGGCAAAGTGCAGATGATCTATATTGACCCGCCCTATGGCGTCAAGTTCGGCTCCAACTTCCAGCCATTCGTGCGCAAACGCGACGTGTCATCCGGCGACGATGATGATATGA
Source organism: Abditibacteriaceae bacterium (assembly GCA_019239895.1). GTDB lineage: Bacteria > Armatimonadota > Abditibacteriia > Abditibacteriales > Abditibacteriaceae > JAFAZH01. The sequence continues at coordinate 66,759 of JAFAZH010000057.1, forward strand.
CGCGCGAGCCAGAAATGGTGCAAGCCTACCGCGATACGTGGGAACTGGGACTGCATTCTTATCTCACTTACTTGCGTGACCGCCTGCTGCTTGCCCGCGACTTGCTCCATCCTAGCGGCTCCGTCTTCGTCCAAATCAGTGACGATAACCTGCACCATGTGCGCGAAGTGATGGATGAGGTATTTGGGGGAGAAAACTTTGTCTGTGTAATCTCTGTTCAGAAAACAGGTGGACTCTCACAGAGTGTCTTACCAGTAACCGCTGACTTTCTGCTTTGGTATGCCAAGGATAGATCACGACTCAAATTTAATCCTTTATACTTACCTAAATCTCAAGGTGAAGGGTCTGGCTATCAATATGTAGAACTTAGCAATGGGCAACGTCGCCGGATGTCACCTGAAGAGCGTGATGATCTAACCATTCTCCCCGTAGGTTCTCGAATCTTTCAACCCACCTCTTTGGAATCTGCTAATCCGACTTTTGAGTTTGAATATTGTGGTAAAAAATATATCCAGCGATGGAAGACTAACAGAGCGGGTTTGGCAAGGCTCGCCCAGGCAAATCGGCTCTACCAATCTGCGAAGACACTAAGATACGTTCGTTATGTCGACGATTTTCCTGTAGTCTCTTTAACAAACGTCTGGACTGATACAGGGGCGGGTAGTTTCTTAGAAGCTCAACTTTATGTTGTTCAAACAGTCACTAAGATTGTTGCTCGTTGCGTTTTGATGACGACTGACCCCGGTGATTTAGTGCTTGATCCGACCTGTGGCAGTGGGACGACAGCGTATGTGGCGGAGCAGTGGGGGCGGCGGTGGATTACGATTGATACCAGCCGCGTGCCGCTCGCGCTGACGCGGCAACGTTTGCTGACGGCGACCTTCCCTTACTACGAACTTAAAGACCCGGCTCAGGGGCCATCAGGTGGGTTCGTTTACAAGCGTAAGCAAAACAAAAAGGGCGAAGAAGTTGGCGGCATCGTGCCGCACATTACGCTCAAGAGCATCGCCAACAATGAACCACCTGCCGAAGAAGTGTTGGTGGATCGGCCTGAAGTCGAGAAAGGCGTGACGCGGGTCAGTGGCCCATTTGCGGTGGAGGCTACTATTCCCACCCCGGTTGATTGGGACGCTGACGGCACCGAAGACAGTGGTAGTGCCGACGCGCAGAATTATGGCTCGTATGTTGAGCGGATGCTGGAAGTGCTACGCAAAAGCCCAGTCTTGCGTTTGAACGACAATAAAACCATCGCCTTCAAAAGCGTGCGGCCCCCAGCGCGTTCGCTCTCGCTGTCCGCCGAAGCGATGGTCGAGAACGGCGAAGCGAAGCCAGTGGCCTTTGTCTTTGGCCCCGAAAACGGCGCGATTAGTGAGAATACAGTCTTTCAGGCAGCGCGTGAAGCCTACGCCAAAAGCTACACACACTTGTATGTGATCGGCTTTGCCATTCAACCCAATGCACGCAAGTTAGTTGAGGATTGCGCTGCTATGGTCGGTGTCCCTGCTACTTACGTGCAAGCTACCCCTGATTTACTGATGGGCGATCTGTTGAAGAACATGCGCAGCAGCCAGATTTTCAGTGTCGCTGGCCTGCCCGAAGTACTTTTGCAGACAACCAAAGATAAAGAATATCAGGTAGAATTGGCGGGCCTGGATATCTTCGACCCAGTCACGATGGAAACTGAGCACCGGCGCGGCAATGATGTCCCCGCCTGGTTCCTCGATAGTGACTACAATGGCTTGTGCTTCCATGTCACGCAAGCGTTTTTCCCCCGCACTGCCGCCTGGGACAATTTGAAGAAAGCCCTCAAAAGTGAGTTTAATGAAAGCGCCTGGGAACATCTTTCAGGCACCCGCAGTACGACCTTTCCCGCTGGCGAACATGGCCAAATCGCCGTGAAAGTCATTGACGACCGGGGTAATGAACTGATGGTAGTCAAGAGACTGGAGGAAGCGCGATGATTCAACGTGTTGTCATTCGCAACTTCAAGCGTTTCGGTGAGGTAACTTTTGATCTGCCGGGGCATGTGGTTCTCGCTGGACCTAATAATACTGGCAAAACGACGATGTTACAAGCAATTGCTGCATGGAGCTTAGCACTTAATGCCTGGCGAGAACGTAATGATTTCGGCAAGCATCGTGGGGCTTACGCCAAACAACAGATCATCCGCACTGAGTTTTACGCTGTGCCTATACGCGACTTCGATATGTTGTGGCTTGAAGCACATCATCGTGAACCAGTGGAAATCGAAGTGCGCGGCACTGATGGCTGGCAAGTGACAATGGAGATCATTCGAGACAGTAGCCAACAGGTTTCAGTTCGTCCCCAAAAGGACGCCAGTGCTGACTTATTGCATACGCTTGATTGGTCACCCGTTTATATCCCTCCCATGACAGGTCTCAATATAGAAGAACCTGTCTACCAACGCGCCATGCTTGACCGTCTATTAGGGTTAGGTAGGCCGGGTGAGATTATACGTAATTTACTGACTGAAGCGCACCAATCAGACGTGTGGCCAGAGTTTCAAAATAGCATTAAGCGTCTTTTCGGATTTGAAATTCTGCCCCCCAACGCACGCGGGGCTACTATCATTGCTAATTACCGTATGCGTGAAGATGGCCCTCATTTTGATGTTGCTAGTGCTGGTAGCGGCTTTCAGCAGGTACTTATGCTGTTGGCGTTCCTTTACACACGCCCTGCATCGGTGTTGCTCTTAGATGAACCGGATGCTCATCTCCATGTGATATTACAGGATGCTATTTATAGTGAATTGCGTTCAATTGCGGTGGCTCAGAATTCACAACTTATAATTTCCACGCATTCAGAAGTCATTATTAACTCAGTTGAGCCTAAAGAGTTATGTATGTTGCTGGATCGCCCAAGACTATTAGAAAACGAAGTTGAGCGCAGTAAACTTGTCCAAGCACTACGTTTCCTTACTAACACTGATATTATGCTTGCTATAGACGCCCCCGGTGTTCTTTATGCAGAAGGGCATACCGACATAGACATTTTGCGTGAATGGGCAAAGATTCTCGATCATCCCCTAAAGGAAACCCTCACCGCACATTTATTTTGGAAAGAGAAAGTCATTAATCAACGGTTAGGTGCTGAAGGATGCAAGGCGCGCGACCATTTCGAGATTTTAAAACTTGTTAAATCAGATATTCGTGGAGTCGAGTTAATTGATGGTGACGATCATAAAGGGATTCAGCAGACAGCATTCGAGGCAGGAAAGCTGCAACGTTTACGTTGGCAACGCTACGAGATTGAAAGTTACTTGCTTCATCCCGATGCTATTGACAGATTTATCGAACTGAAGATAGGGCCAGATGATATTTCCTTAGAAAGCAAACGGGAAGTGCGTGCTTATTTTGAGAAGCAGTTGCCCGGTTTGCTAACTGAACCGCTGGGCGAAAATTTAACGCTTGAGGGTGTCAAAGCGAGTGAAAGGATAATTCCTTCAATACTTGCGGCGGCAGGAATTCACGGCATCGAGAAACGTGACTTTTATGAAATTGCAGCACTGATGCGTCCGGAAGAAATTCATCCTGAAGTGCGCGAAAAATTAGACGCGATTCAGGAGGCTTTTGGCCTATGAGTGCCTATGAAGTCCCAGAACCGATTCTAAATTCGCCCTTTACAGAGCCTCGTGAGTACTGGCATATTGTTGAGGGTGAATTGCCAGAGCGCCGTGTTGGTCGTCGTGCTTCTGTCTATTATTACCGTGACCCCAAAGCGCCGCCGGAGCGTTACGCCGGACGCGAGGCTGGTATCGCCATTGAGATGAAATTGGTCAACCGCTTACGCGAGCGGGTGCAAGAATGGCGGGCGCAAGGCTACCCCGGCGTGACACGCACCACCGCCGAACTGCTGGCCTGGTGGCAGCGTGACGACCGCGATGAGCGCAAGCGTCTTTTCTTCGCGCAGCTTGAAGCCGCTGAAACTATTATCTTTTTGAATGAAGCACGTGCCGACTTCAAGCAGGGCATCGAAATTCCCCGCGATGACCCCAGCGCAGAAAAACAGGCCGAAGGCTATACGGGATTTTTGCGGTATGCGTGCAAAATGGCCACCGGCACCGGCAAGACAACGGTGATGGCGATGTTAGCGGCCTGGAGCATTCTCAACAAGGTCAATGACCGCCAGGATGCGCGCTTTTCTGATGTCGTGCTGATTGTTTGCCCCAATGTAACGATTCGTGACCGCCTGCGCGAACTCGACCCCGAAGCAGGCGAAGCCAGCCTGTATCTAACGCGTGACATTGTGCCGCCCCATTTAATGCCACTGCTAACCCAAGGGCGAGTGCTTGTCACCAACTGGCACGTTTTCGAGCCGCAGTTAGTCCAAGTGGATGGGGTAGGCGCTAGGGTGGTTAAGGCCGGGGTTGAGGTGCGGCGCAAGGAAACTGTGGTTATCGGCACCAAGACGACAACTGCACGCGGCAGACGCTATTTTACACCGGCTGCTTTCCAGGCTCAGGTTGAATCCGGGCAGCTTCGTGTGCTCAACGCAGAGCATGATAGTGCTGGTAATCTGATCCGGGCCGAAGTGGAATCTAGCCGTTACGTCAAAAGTGATACCGCTTTAATCAACGATGTACTGGGGCGTGAAGTCGGCGGCAAACGCAACATCCTGGTGATGAATGACGAAGCCCACCATGCTTATCGCATCAAGCGCGATGAGCCAGACGAGCAAGAAGATTTAGCCTTTGGTGATGCCGAAGATGCCGAAGAGTTTTTCAAAGAAGCTACGGTTTGGGTTGATGGCTTGGATCGTATCAGCAAATTGCGTGGTATCAACTTCTGTGTGGATTTGTCAGCAACGCCCTATTTCTTGGGCCGTGTCGGACAGGCCGCCAACCGCCCTTTTCCGTGGGTGGTCAGTGACTTCGGTTTGATCGAAGCCATTGAAGCCGGTTTAGTCAAGATTCCGCAATTGGCAGTGCGTGACACTACAGGTGCAGAAATCCCAGGCTATTTCAATATCTGGCATTGGATTTTGCCGCAATTAACGCCCTCTGAACGGGGCGGTAAAAAGTCCAGCCCCAAGCCCGAAGCTATTCTTAAATTTGCCAATCACCCCATTGCAATGCTGGCGGGCTTGTGGGAAGAAGAAAGCCGCAAATGGGCGCAAACTGGTGATCCTCGCCCACCGGTTTTTATTCTTGTTTGTCGTAATGTACAGGTGGCCAAAGTCGTTTATGAATGGCTTGCCCTCAACCAGCCGCCCATTGGAATTCCACCAGCCAAGATCGAGAGTTTTATCAACAACGGCACGATTAATACAATTCGTGTTGATTCCAAAGTCGTGCATGAAACCGATTCAGGGGGAGCTAAAAATGACGCCACCAAATGGATGCGCTTTACCCTGGACACGGTGGGGAAAAGGCAATGGCCGCTTGATAGCCAGGGACAGCCCCTTTACCCGGCAGGCTTTGAAGAAACTGCACGCAAACTCGGCGAAGACCTGCATCCGCCGGGACGCGATGTGCGTTGCATCGTGAGTGTAGGAATGCTGACTGAAGGTTGGGATTGTAACACCGTCACTCACGTTATTGGTTTACGACCTTTTATGTCACAGCTTCTCTGCGAACAAGTAGTAGGACGCGGTTTACGTCGCATGAATTATGAATTGGGTGAAGACGGTAAGTTTCCCGAAGAAGTTGCCAAAGTTTTTGGCGTGCCGTTTGAAGTGGTACCCTTCAAAGCTAACAAACAGCCCTTGCCGCCTCCCCCAGTCAAACGCCATCATGTTCATGCTATTCCTTCCAAAGCACAATTTGAAATTCAGTTCCCCCGTGTTGAAGGCTATACCCAGGCCATTCGTAATCGCGTTACTGTTGATTGGTCGTCAGTTGCTCCCTTGTGTCTCGACCCAATGAACATTCCGCCCGAAGTAGAAATGAAAGCGTCGTTGCCTACTAATCGAGGGCGTCCATCTCTATTGGGGCCTGGTAAGCGGGAGACAGTTGATCTTAGCCCCTATCGCGCCAATCGGCGTATCCAAGAATTGGTTTTCGACATTGCCGCTGTCCTCACGCGCGACTTTCTGGCGCAAAAGCGTTGTGAAATTCCCGCTCATATGCTGTTCCCCCAGATGGCATCGTTGGTGCGTCGCTATATTGATGAGAAGGTTGAGGCGATTGCTCCAGCTCAAAAAATTGATCTCTGGCTTTCCCCTTACTACGGAATGTTAGTAGAGCGTTTATTTGAGGACATTCGTGCCGATACATCGAAGGGCGAAGCTCCTGAAGTACCACGCTATGAAACCAGTCGTGGCCCCGGTTCCACCGCTGATGTGGATTTCTTTACCAAACGCGAGGTTCGTGAAATAGTGCATAGCCACCTGAACTATGTGGTGGCTGACACAACTAAATGGGAACAGTCAGCGGCCTATTTTATTGATAATCATCCCGCTGTCGAAGCTTTCGTTAAGAACGCCAGTTTAGGTTTCGCTATTTCTTATCTGCACAATGGTCAGCGCCACGACTACATGCCTGACTTCATCATCCGCCTAAAAGATACAACGCGACATCACCTTATTCTTGAAACCAAAGGATATGATCCTTTAAAAGAGATTAAGGCGGCAGCCGCTCAACGCTGGGTCAACGCGGTTAACGCTGACAGCACTTTCGGTCAGTGGAGCTATATTGTCGCAGAGAAAATGACTGATGTGAGCAGAAGAATTATGGAGGCTAGCAGAGGATTAACCGGGATAATAACTTGATCAGAATAAGTCTTCAATAGCACAAGCCACGCTTAGCGGCAGCACTCCCTTACTTTCGTTTGCTGTCTGGCTGTTGCAGTTATCACAACTGATCTTTGATATAACTTCATGAGCCTCCACAATTACAAATGGCATGTCATCGCACTATCTATTCTCATCTTAAAACCACTTCGTTACTAAGGAGAACCTGTGAAAAAGCTTTGGATGATCGCCTGTGCCGGGTTAATGGCGACGTTAGCGGGGTGTAACCAGCAGGCGGGAGATAATAGCGCGTCAGCAGGAGGAGCGGCCTCGAATACGACCGCGGCATCCGCGCCGACGCAGAAAGGTGCTATTGGTGTCTCGCTGCTGACGATGGAAAACCCATTCTTTAAGGACATTGGCAATGCAATGCAAGACGAAGCGGCCAAGAGTGGCTACAGCGTGATCGTTACGGCTGGTGAAAAAGACCCAGCCCGTCAACGCGACCAGGTGAACGATTTCATCGTGAAGAAGGTCAGCGCCATTGTGTTAAGCCCCTGCGACTCAAAGGCTATTGGCACAGCGATTCAGGCAGCGAACAAAGCTGGTATTCCGGTCTTTACTGCCGACATTGCCAGCATGGACAAAACGGCCAAAGTGGTGGCGCACGTTGCTACTGACAACTATGAGGGCGGCAAGCTCGCCGGGAAAGCCATGATTGAAGCCCTCGGCGGCAAAGGCAAAATCGCCATTATTGACCATCCTGAAGTGGAGTCGGGCATTATGCGCACCAAGGGCTTCAAGGAAACTATTGCCGGGGCCAAGGGCATCCAGGTCGTAGCACAATTGCCCGGCGGCGGTGCCCGCGACCTGTCCTTTAAGGTAGCACAGGATATTCTGGAAAAGAACCCTGACCTGAACGGCATCTTTGCTATCAACGATCCCTCGGCGCTGGGCACCGTGGCGGCGCTTGAAAAAGCGGGTCGCCTCAGCAAAGTCAAGGTCATCGGATTCGATGGTCAGTTGGAAGCCAAGCAAGCGATTAAAGAAGGTAAGATTTTCGCGGACTCCATTCAGTTCCCGGACAAGATCGGGCGCACCGTCGTGCAATCTATTGTCAAATACATGGGTGGCGAAAAAGTGCCGTCTCAGGTCTTGATCCCAACTTCGCTTTATCATAAGGCCGACGCTGAAAAAGACCCCGCCCTCAAATCAAAGACTTCTTAACCTTTTTAATAATTAACCACAGATGAACAGGGATGTTTTGGGAGGCTGGATACAAGATGCTTGATGCGGGTGATGCGATCTTCTATTCTCCATCTTATATCCTCATTCTCATCCGTGTTCATCGGTGGTTAAAATCTCTTTGTTTAGACACTCTTAGCGATGCGGCCTGCTATCAGTCGGTTCTCAGCCCAGTTCTTTTCTGCTTATGGTATGTTAGGCGTGCTGCTTTTGCTGTGCGTCTATTTCACCTTCGCTACCTATCGGGATGAGCCAGCCACGGGCGCAGCCGGGGCCTCCGCTTTAGCGGCATCGCTGGAGCGTGCGCCGGGGACGACAGCGCATGTGGTGATCGTGTCGCAAAATGATGATGAGGAAAATGAATTCGTCACTGCTCTACAGCAGGAATTGCAAACGCGTGGCTTCCCGCCACCTGAAGTGGCGCAGGGCGATCCGCCGACGGTGCGCGAGAAATTAGAAAGTCTCGCCCGTGCTGGCACCCCGGTGGATGTGGTCGCTACTTCGCCCGCTTGCCGCACCTGGCCGCTGTTTGATGCTGTGAAAAGCACCATCCCAGCTCTGGCCCACATAGAAGTCCGTGCGCCGGAAGGTGGACGGCGCTCCGCGTTTCTTTCACGCAGCAACCTGAACAACATTGCCGATCAAATCGCCGTGATTGCGGTGATGGCGATAGGCATGACGCTGGTGATGGTCACGGGGGGCATAGACCTGTCGGTGGGTAGTTTGGTGGCCCTTTCAGCGGTGGTCACTGCCTGGCTCATCGGTGCCTGGGGTGGTATGAATGCTTCACCGGGCGCGATGCTGCTGGCTAGCCTTGCTGGGATACTGCTGGCAGGGGCAGTGGGCGGTTTTTCGGCCCTCATGATTACGGTCTTTCGCATTCCGCCGTTCATCGCTACCTTAGCCATGATGCAAGTGGGCAGTGGCCTAGCTTTCATTGTGACCAAAGGCGAGTCGCTCTATGATATTCCAGTTTCGTTTACGTGGTTAGGGCGTGGCACCGGGCTGGGTGCGTTGCCGAACTCTGTGCTGTTGATGATAGTGTTGTACGTGCTGGCCCATTTGCTGATGACGCGCACTGTTACCGGACGCTATATTTATGCGGTGGGAGGCAACGCGCAAGCAGCCCGGTTCGGCGGGGTGAATGTCAACTACCCCTTAGCTTTTGTTTATGTCGTCTCTGGACTGATGGCTGGGTTAGGTGGAGTCATAACCGCATCGCAGCTTAAAGCGGGTGCGCCAACTTACGGGTTGGGTTATGAACTTTATGTCATCGCGGCGGCGGTGGTGGGCGGCACCAGCTTATCGGGCGGCGAGGGGCGCATCTTCGGCACTCTCATTGGCGCGTTTATCATCGCGGTGATTCGTAATGGTATGAACCTAATGAATGTTGAGTCTTATACGCAAAAAGTTGTGCTGGGCCTGGTAATATTGGGCGCTGTGCTACTGGACATGCTGCGGCGACGGCGTCGCACTTAAGGAGAGAGCACTTGAGAAATAAAATGCAACGCCGCCCACAATGGGGCGGAACGCTGGCCTTGGCCCTACTTCTATGTGGAGCGCCAACGGTTAGGGCCGCAGACGACATTGTCTTTGCCGATTTTGAAGGTAATGACTATGGCGCGTGGCGTGTGGAAGGTACGGCGTTTGGCACCCGTCCCGCGCCCGGCACCTTGCCGGGGCAAATGGTCGTTGAAGGCTTTCAAGGTCATCGCCTGGTGAACTCATATAATGGTGGCGATGATACGCGGGGCAAACTGACTTCGCCTGACTTTATCGTCAATCGAAAATTTATTGCCTTTCTCATTGGCGGCGGCGGCTGGGATGGCAAGACGTGCATGAACCTGGTGGTAGATGGCAAAGTAGTTCGTACCTCGACCGGGCCAAACACGGCGGCTGGCGGCAGCGAAAGACTGGAGCCAAGCGGCTGGGACGTAAGCGAACTGGCGGGTAAAACCGCGCATATTGAAATTGTGGATGAAGCCACAGGAGGCTGGGGGCATATTAACGTGGATAATATTACCTTTACCGATACCAAACCGCCCATTGCGGCAAAGCTGCTGACCAACGTTTCACGCGACATCACCGCGGCCAATCACTGGCTGCTTTTTCCGGTTAAAAACGGCGCGAAGATGCGCAATGTTACTATCAATGTAGATGGCAAAGTGGTGCGCCATTTTGAGATTGAATTGGCCGATGCACAGCCCGACTGGTGGGCACCCCTCGACGTGCGGGCCTGGCGCGGCCACAACTTAGCCGTCACGGTGAACCAACTGCCCGATAACTCGCATGGTCTGGAGCAAGTCACGCAAAGCGACACCATTCCTGGCACACAGAATCTGTACCATGAAGCCCTGCGCCCGCAGTTCCATTTCTCGGCGCAACGCGGCTGGCTCAACGACCCCAATGGCCTCTCATTTTTCAACGGTGAATACCATCTCTTCTTCCAGCACAGCCCCTTTAGCTGGGGCGATGCCATGAAACACTGGGGGCAGGCGGTGAGCCGTGACCTCGTGCATTGGCAGGAAGTGGATGAGGCGCTTTACCCCGATGAATTTGGCGCGATGTGGAGCGGCAGCGGTGCCGTAGATTGGAAGAACACCAGCGGCTTCGGCAAGAACGGCCAGGAACCATTAGTGCTGATCTATACCGCTGCGGGCAATCCGTTTACCCAATGCATCGCTTATAGCACCGATGGCCGCAACTTCACCAAGTATGCAGGCAACCCGGTTATCCAGAATGTGACGGGCGGCAATCGTGACCCCAGAGTCTTCTGGTATGCGCCAACACAACACTGGGTTACGGCCCTCTATGTGGAAAAAGACGGGCATCACACCATTCACTTCTATACCTCGCCCAACCTGCGCGACTGGACGCTTTCCGGCATCACCCAGGGCGGCGCGAATGGCGACAACTTCCTTTATGAGTGCCCCGACATCTTTGAACTGCCATTAGATGGCGATCCCAATCATAAAAAGTGGATACTGACCGCTGCCAACACGGAATATGCGGTGGGCAGCTTCGACGGCAAGCAGTTTACACCTGAAACGACCAAGCTGCCAGGTGAGCGGGGACGTGGCTTTTATGCGCCCCAAACCTTCAATGATGGACCAAAGGGTCGTCGCGTCCAAATCGGCTGGATGCAAACCGCAACGGGGGGAATGCCCTTCAACCAGTCCATGAGCCTGCCCATCGAACTGCGCCTAATAAGCACCCCCGATGGCCCGCGCCTGACCTGGATGCCCGTGCAGGAACTAGAATCGCTGCGCACTCAGTCGCACGCGCTGGGTGCGCTCACCCTCCGCGAAGGCGATGCCAACCCACTCGCCGCGCTAAGCGGTGAACTATTAGAAATCCGGTGCGAATTTGAACCCGGCGATGCCAATGAGATTGCCTTCAACGTGCGTGGTGTGCCCATCATCTTTAATGCAAAGCAGCAAGAACTGATCGTCAACGGCCACCATGCCCCGGCCCCGCTGCGCAATGGCAAGCAAAACCTCACCATTTATGTAGATCGCACCAGCCTCGAAGTCTTCGCGAGCGACGGCCTCACCTACGTGCCCATGCCCATCAACTTGAATCCGGCAGAGAAATCGCTTTCCGTCGCGGCCCACGGCGGTACCGCAAACTTCAGCCATTTGGATGTGCATGAACTGCGTAGCGCGTGGAACCGTTAAGGAGGCTTCTGATGATATGTCACAACTTCGGTTTTCTATCAGGCAAACGCATAACCGATAACCCGCCCCTAAAGGGAGCGGGCTGAGGGGAAAGAAGCCCCCTGAACGGGGCTGTCATGGCACACGGAAACACCCTCTAACCCCGTTTAGGGGGCTTACAGATGGTTTCAGCCCACTGCTTTAGCGGTGGGTCGCTTACTTAAGAGGACAATAATGAGAACTGTACTTGCTCTACTGCTGTGCCTGGTGGCGGGGAATGTGGCGCACGCCGCCACGCCTAATGCTGCGCCTGCCCGGTTGACTTATGTTGATCTGGTGCGGCGACTGACTGATCTTGAAGGATTGGCGACGCTGCCGCTGCCGGGTGAAAAGACGGCGCAGTGGTCGAGTTATGATCGCGCCAGTGTGTATGACCCGGCCACCAATAAATACGTGAACTGGAACGCTAATGGGGATGGGGGCGGCATTATCCGCCACGAAGGTGATGAGTCTGTGCTGGCGGAGATGGATGGGCCGGGGTGTATCTGGCGCATCTGGTCGGCGACGCCAGGCGATGGGCACGTTAAGATTTACCTCGATGGCGCGACCGAGCCAACGGTGGATTTACCTTTTAAAGCTTACTTCGATCACCGTAATGCCCCGTTTGTTTATCCGGCCTTGGTGCATACCACCACCGCCAATGGCTGGAATTCCTATGTGCCCGTGCCTTATCAGAAGTCTTGTAAAATCGTCGCTGATAAAGGATGGGGTAACTATTATCAATTCACTTATACCACCTTTCCCGCAAACACCGTTGTGCCGACCTTTACCCGCAATTTAGGGGTGCCGGAGCAAGCAGCCCTGGCTGCGGCTGATAAGTTTCTCAGCAGTGGAGTGGGGACTGATCCCGCGACTATTTATGGCGGGCGTCGGCGTGAGAGGCAGGTTACGCAAAATCTAATCGTGCCGGTCAATAGGGTGGCTGCCCTGGCTGACTTGCGCGGAGCGCGGGCGATCACCAGCTTGCACGTTAGAGTCAATCCGGCAGCACTGGGCGAAGCGACGGACACCCTGCGGCAAGTGGTGATGAGCATTCGCTGGGATGGCGAGACAACGCCCAGCGTCTGGGTACCCTTAGGCGATTTCTTTGGCACGGCACCGGGTATCAATGTTTATAAATCAGTGCCCCTCGGCATGAGCGATAACGAGTTTTATTCCTACTGGTATATGCCATTTGGCCGTAGGGCGCACATTGAATTTCTCAACGAGAGTAAGCAGCCCATTGCGCTGCAAGTTAGCCTGACGCACGCTCCGCTTATCCGGCCTATCTCGACATTGGGTCGCTTCCATGCCAAATGGCACCGTGATGCCTTACTGCCCGATCCTGCCACCGGGCGCACCATTGACTGGACACTGCTACAAACTCAGGGGCAAGGGCGCTTCTGTGGCGTCATGCTGCATGTGTGGAATCCCAGAAGTGGCTGGTGGGGCGAGGGTGACGAGAAGTTCTTTGTAGATGGCGAGAAGTTTCCTTCCACCTTCGGCACGGGTTCAGAAGATTACTTCGGCTATGCCTGGTCGAGTCCAAAATTGTTTTACCACGCCCTGCACAATCAAACGCATTCTGACCCCAAGACGGGCAATATCTCGGACAACCGCTGGCACATTGCCGATAACATTCCCTTCCACACTTCTTTTGATGGCAGCATCGAAAAGTATTTCCCCAATGCACGCCCGACTCTCTATGCCGCTACCACCTACTGGTATCTGGCACCCGGCGGTCGTGATCCTTATGGCCCGGTGCCCTTAGAGCAGCGGGTTGGTTATTATAAGCCACTCACCCCTTTGCACCTGCCAGGTGTAACCGAGGGTGAAGCCTTGCGCATCGCCAGTAAAACTGGAGGCAATACCAGTGAGCAGGATATGTCTGGCTTTAACGGCCAGTGGAGTGGCTTTAGCCAATTGTGGTGGCGGGAAGCCAAACCAGGCGACAAGCTGACGCTCATCGTCCCTGTTGCCAATGCGGGGAAATATCAACTGAAAACGCAACTGACCAAAGCCCGCGATTATGGCATTGTGCAGTTGTATCTGGATGACCAGAAGTTAGGTGCGCCCATTGATTGCTACAATCCCACAGTCGTGCCAACAGGTGAGTTACCGCTGGGCACTGTTGATCTCACGGCTGGTGAGCATAAGCTGACAGCGGAGATTGTTGGTGCGAACGAGAAAGCTGACAAGGCTTACCTGTTTGGGCTGGATTACATCAAGCTGGAGCCAGCTAAATGAAAATGCCCCGGCGGTTGAAACCGCGGCTCCGGGCGTGCCGCCGACCGTCCGCCTGTGCGGACGGCACATTAGATTAGACCCTCCGTCCGCGCAGGCCGGGTGCCCTCTGGGCGGATCGGCCAGCGGCCATGAGCCGCGAATTTATTCGCCGGGCCATTTTATCTTTCTATGCACCACGTTTTAACTACACGCTTCGCTGCTCTGCCTCGCCGCTTGACACTCTTCATCACCTTAAGCTTGCTCGTTATATTCCGTTCAACACTGGCCCACGCTCAACCGGTGCCGCTGATAGCCAGTTATAACTGTGAGCCAGATGCAGGTAATGCCACGCGCTTAACCGATTCCGGCCCACTGAGGATTGATGGCAAGCTCGATAAAGCAACATTTGTCCCCGGCAAGCAGGGGCAGGCTATCCACGTAGATAACACAGCGCGAGTGCTGTTTGATAGCCCCATTATTCAAAAACTTGGCACCAACTTCTCCTTTACCTTCTGGCTGCGGCTGGAACAAGCACCACAGGTTAAAACGGCTCTCATTTTCCAGAAGGGTGGCAACACCGGTTTTCAACTGGGGGTATCGCCGCAACGCAACCTCTACTATCACGGCAACTGGGGCGGTGGCTGGTATGATGCCGGAGCGTGGGGCGGCACCTTGCCGCTCCACCAGTGGGTGCATGTGGCCTGGACATTTCAAAAAGGTGGCAAAGGCCGCATCTACATGGATGGCCAGCAAACCGGCGTCAGTGATACCCCTTTCGCGTTTTACCCAGAGGATGTGCCGCTGCAACTGGGCGGCGATACTTGGGCCGGAGCGGTGGACAATCTGCATATCTATGCCTCGGCCTTAACCCCCGAACAGGTGCGCGCTGACATGGCAGCCAATGGTCTGATGGTGCGGCCCGCCAGTGACGCCGATTTACCATCCTTTCTCTTCCCGATTCGCATGGCGTTAGCACGCTTTGATATGCCCATCGGATTTCAGCCTTATGATGCGCGCCGTTACCAGACAGCCCAGCGCGTGCCTGGCCCAGATGCCACCGACTGGCCCCGCCTCACTCTTGATGGCAAAACCCCCTTGTTCCAGAGCGATACCGCCGATTCCATTGGTGAAGTGCCCCTCCTCCCCGAAGGTCAGGCGCATTCCCTGTTTCGCCAGCCCTTTGACCATGAGATTAAACCGGTGAATCACTGGCTGCGCGCTAACGAGTGGCTGTGGGGTCGCAAATTCGTTTACACCACAGATCGCACAGCGCGCACTTCCAGTGGCGATTATGAAATCTGGGCTTTCCCTATCGAAATACGTGGCCCCGGCGAACATGACCTACAATCCGTCCATCTCACTTTAGGCGGACAAACCATTTATGAACGCCAGGAACCGTTGCGCTCACTCACGCTGCTCTTGCCTGCCAACTTGAATGGTGCGTCCTATGAACTGTGGGTCAATGGTCGTGGCCCGGCGCGGTTCAATGTAGGGTTAAAGCCTGTCACACCCGGTCACCCGGAAGATGTGCCGTTACCCGTGAACGCCACCGTTCCCGGCAATGGCCCCACGATTACGGTGCGGTTAGCTGCTCGCCCACCTGCCTTCCCGAACCAACGTGCCTGGGATGATGACCAGAAATCGCTCGCCAGCACGGTGTCAGCCCGTCCTACAGCCGAACTCAATAATGGCACGCAACGTTACCTGGGCCTTGAGGTGCCACGTTCGCCGGTTGCTATTTTTACCGCTTCTATGCGCGCCGGGATGAGCGGCGGGCACATGTTCAATGGCTTTCATATCACTGGCTTCAAAGGGACACCGGAAGAATATGCCGCCTATCTCAAACAAAACGGCTACGATTGGGTCTTCGAGGACGCCACGCCGACCACTTTGGATGCCAAAGATTTCCCTCTTGAACACTGGGCGGCAGCGATGCAGGCGCAGGGCCTTAAATTTGGCCTGAATCCCGATATTCCCGGTAATCTTGGCATTCTTAGCAATCCAAACCTGGCATTCCAATCCTCGTTTCTACCCGAATGGGGACAGCCTGCTTACCGTGACGCCCAGTTATTAGCGCAACGCTTCAAGGTCTTTCACAACTTCCTCGGTTTGCTGATTGGGGCCGATAATGCAGGTTATGTGACTTACTGGGATTGGGCACCCACCATTCCCGACCGGCCCTGGGGCCGTGCGTATGAACAATTCCAACAGGGATACGCCCTTAAAACCCCGGTCGGGCCAGCTATTACGCCTTCTCAATCGGTTGAAACACGCGGCACCGAGCGAGAATTCTTGGATTACATTCACCGCTATGATGACACCTTCACACGCTATGGCTACTTCACCCATGCCGTGCAGGAAGCCGCTCCTGGTGCATTGTTGGCGAGTGGTTCCTATGGCTCGAACCCCGGAGTGGGTGGGCGCGGCGGCTGGCCCTGGGCCACCATTCCGGCCCGGCCCATGTTGGCTAACTTGCCAGTGCAAATGGCCTATGATTGGAACGAACTCCCTTCCTCCATGCCCCTGCACAATGTCGCTCTGCTCGACCGGATGCGCTCCTACTTCCCGGATAAACCCACCTGGTCACTGGTGGATGACTTTGGCTTATTCTTCGGATGTGAGGCGCGGCAGCGGGCTTATGCCCTGGCCCTAACACGCGGCGTTGAAGCTATTGGCACTAACTTTCTGGCACACACCAGTGCGGGCACGGATGAAGGCGAACATTCGGGCCAAGTGTCTGGCCAACCCCGCCATCGCGCCTCGGTGGTGGCGGAACAACAGGAACTTTATAACTGGATTAAACGCTACGGTGGTATCTATCACGGCACCCGTTTGCAGCCGCAAATCGGCATCCTCTATGTGCATGAGCAGGCGATTTCACGACCCGTGGTCGGAGGTGATAATCCCGATCCAAACCAACTCTATCATGGCTCGCACGAAGGCAAAACCAACGAGGCGTTGTTTCTCTGCCACATGGCAGGCTTCCCGGCCAAAATCATTACGCCCGAAGAGTTAAAGCGCGGCCTGCCACCTTCGATAAAAGCTGTATTGCTGACGGGACTCAACCGCTTCGACAACACCTGGCTGTGGTCGAAGGGCATGGAGGCCGACCTCAAACGATTTGTCACTGGCGGTGGTAAGTTATTGCTTGATGATGAATCGGTCGTGCCTACAGGCGTGGCGGCCATCCCTACCGATTTACACATTGCAGCCTACGTGGTGCAAAGCAAAACCGATACTTCGCCGCGATTGCTGGAGCGCAATCGCGAGAACGCAAATAAGTTGTACGTTGCTTTGAAAGATCTGGCACAGCCCATTGTGGTCTCTTCCAGACCGTATATTTGGGCCGTGCCACACCAGACGGGCGATGTGCAGTATGTCACGATGGTCAACTGGGCTAATGAAGCAGGGCAAAATGCCTCAGTTGTAGTGCGAAGTGAAGAGGACAACCTGCTGGCCTGGAATACCAATCGGCCTATTTATGATCTGGCACTGGGCCGTAAAATCACGCCTGCTGAAGCTCAAATCGTTGATTTAACTCATGATGCCGTGCGCGTTTATGCTCTGCCCCCTGCGCCTATCGGTATTCCTGCAATCACTGCAACACATGGCGGGGATGGCTTCTATCACGCTAAGGTTACAATCGGCAAGACACCAGCTATCGTTGGCGTGCCAGTGGAAGTTACTGTCTCAAAAGGCGAGGATACGGCGACGGTCTATGGTGCTTCTGGCACACCCATTTCATTGCCCATCACAGACCACGAATTAGGACAATGGACGCTCACGGTTAAAGAGTTACTCTCTGGTCAGGCTGCGACGGCTTCACTCAAAGTTGTAGCGGCACCTACAGCATCACCAGTGAATAACACAGCTAAACAGTTGAGGGCTTTTGCCGCACGGCGTGACGTGCCTCTGGTCATTGCCCTCACACCGCAACAAAGTAACAATCCGCAACTAACATCCCTGGCGCAGCAACTGAGTGCTTATTTCAAAGCGCGAGGCCGCCAGGTAGAAATCCGGCACATCGCGCCTAATGATGTGGTTTTGAGCCTACAACCGCTCCGACCACAACAGCAATACCCGCAGTGGCGAACTGTGGACGCCGACTTGATTTTGCTCGGCTCGCCCAGTGACAATCTATTGTTACTCGACCAGGCGCGTGGTTACTTACTGCCCGATGATTGGCAAGCTCTAACCAACGGTCAATTCCGCGTCGCAGTCACTTATTCACCTTTTGTGGGTGAAAAGTGGGCGTTAAACCTGTTGGCTAAAGATACGCCCGGTCTGGTGGCAGCCGTGCATAACGTCACCGGGTTTTAGCCCTCACCCCCGGCCCCTCTCCCGATAACAGGAGAGGGGAGACTAACTGAAACCGATGAGCACGATTATGAACCGCAGTGACACCGAGAAAGCACAAAAGAAAATAGGAAACATACTTATCTTCTCCTCATTTGTGTGGCCTATTTCAACGCCATTGATAAGAGTTAGTCTCCCCTCTCCTGTTATCGGGAGAGGGGCCGGGGGTGAGGGCTAAAACTGGTCAGTAGCTACCGACTACTGCGCTTTGCCACCCCAGGCTTTTTGTGCCCATACATCCATTGCGTCGTATTTGTCTTCCCAGGTGGTATACATCGCGCCTGCAATGCCGGGGATGCCCTTGGTATTGGCAATCCATTTACTAATAGCAGAACCATCTTCGTCACCGTCGTAGTAGCCGGAAAGGATTTGCCGCAGCCCCAGGTCAGCGAAGAACTGAGAGTTCTTGCCCATCAGCCCACCATGCCAGTTGACGATGCCGATGCCGGGATCAAGCCCCTTCCATGAACCTTTGAGCGAGCCATTCACCGCATAAAAATGATCAACCGCGTTGTGCATGGGGTCGAACATATCGTTCCAAACCCAAATCTCGGCATCGGGACGGATGTCACGAATGATCTGCGCCGCCTGATGCACATTCCACGCCAGTAACTCGCCGGGTGTCATGTGCTTGCTCTGGCAGAGGGCGCACTGGTTTATGGTCCGTAATTCGTCGTGTGACATAAAGAAGGCAGCGGGATGCAGCAGAGTATTAGCCTGCTGCACTTCTTGCCGCCAGTCCTCAAAGATTTTAGGCTCACTCAGGCAACTGGTGATTCTGTCTTCGTACACAATAATGGGGTGGTAATAACTTACGCGCAGTCGCTGGCCAGGGGTGATGCGGGTGTTTTGAGTCAGCTTGATAACGGGTGGCTCATGGTAAGCTTGCCAGGGGTGTAAGTTGGGATCAACAATTCGTTGATAATCCTGACCCTCTTGATAGATAGTGCCATTTTCTCCGCGCACAGTAACGGGGCATCCAGGGCGACGCAGCACATTTACCAGGCCAATTTCTTCGACCTTGAGATCATCCCACCACATCTTGCCGTCTTTGCCAGACCAGGAGCCAAGATAGAGTAACCCCGAATCATAGTCGAGGCTATTAAACACTAAATCATAATGCGTCCAATCTTGTGTCCGCTCGGTATGAAAGGTCTGGAAGTTGATTTCGTGTGCGGTATCAGGACTGAGCACCTTGACTTCAGGATCGGCGGGCGCAAGGTTCTCGGATTTCAGCCAAAACGAGATATGATACTGGCGGTGCGGCTGAAGCTTGATGGGTTGGGCTAAACGGCAGTGGCGAGCCTCATTCTTCCCAACATTCTCCATGCGCAGCGAAGTCTTGCCGCTATGCACTACATCATGGTCGGCAAAGGTGGTCACACCTTCATCATCTTGTAGTGTCCAGCCCTTGAAATGGTTGCCCGTCGCGTCCTCAAAGTCCGCGTTCAAGACCTGGGTGGGGTTGTCGGGGCGCAAGCTCGCGGTGCCGCCCTGAGCTACAAATAAAGCGTCCTTGGAAAGCACGCCTTCCATATAATTGGGATCATGGGCACCTCCCATCACAATAGTTATCAAGTCCAGGCCATACTTTTGTGCGGCCTGCTTGAGTTCAGGTGCTTTAGCAGCCGGGACGTTATAGGAGAACGCCACGCCATTGTAGCCATCCTTTTGAGCGCGAGGAAAACGAGCGATCATGCGATCTACTTCTTTAGGGTTGCTCATGTCGCGCCAGATAAACAGCCAGTGCTTGGGCTTGGCTGTGGGCGGGGGAGTTTGCGGTGCGGCCTGCGCGCTCTTCAAGCAAAAGATGCTCAGGATCAGTGCCAGCAGACTTTTGAGCAGGGTTCGAGAGTAATAGTTTTCCATAGAGGTGCTTCCTTGGGAGATGTCAATATCAGAGCAAGATGTCATTCCGAGCGGAGCAAAGCGGAGGCGAGGCATCTTTTAGCCGGAATTATGACTCTTATTTTAAAGATTCCTCGACTGCGTTGCATTACGCTCCGCTCCATTCCACTTCGCTCGGAATGACACTGACTTCATGCGGAGTCGTAAAACCTAATTCTGTGCGATTACTAACCGCCAGTTTCTAATGTCTTTAATACAGTCTGTGCTACCAACTCCTGGCCGGGTGGTGCGAGATGCACTTTGTCGTTGGCATAGAGTTTTTCCCGGTCGCCCTGGGGCACGGCGGTGAAAGCGGCATAAACATCGGCCAGTCCTGCCTTATCCGCTTTGGCCGCATTGCGACACGCTTCAGCTAACTCGCCCATGCGCTCGCCGTTTTCAAAAGGCGGACAGGTGGTGAGAATGAGCACATCGGCTTTACCCCCCGTAGCGCGACGGATACGGTCAATGGCATCCATTTGCGTTTGCTGAAAGGCCGGACCGCGCATCCCGTTGGTGTAGTCGTTGAAACCGAAGAATACCGTCACGAGGTCGGGCTGCGGTTCCTGGCTCGTCCAACGCGGCATGACAACGAGATTCTGGCGCAGTTCGGTGCCGCCCATTGCCGGGTTCACCAGTTTAACTTCGGAACCATATTTGGCTTTGAGTTGTTTCTGGAGTGTGGTGGGCCAGTTCGTCTCGCGGTTTGTCCAGTGCTTGAAATCGGTGAGCGAATCACCCATTGTGACAATGGTGATGGGCTGGCCCGCTTTCAGCTTGGCGGCTACCCTCGCCAGGGGCGCAGCTTGGGGATGCAAGTCCTGGGTCGCCGTTGGAATGGTGGGTTCCAGGCGAATATCATCAATGGCATAGGAATGCGCGGCGTAATCACCCCAATACCACCATTTGCCAAAGTTGATGGGGCTGAGTTTCGAGGGGGCATTACCATTAGCTGGATCAATAGGCTTAATCGGTGCGGAGACTTCGGGAATCAGATCGCGCCAGGGCACGACAACTTTGTGCCACTGGATATCGTTTAGGGGGAAAGCATAAGCATAGCGCATCCCATAATCGCCGTTCCAAATCATCTCGATGCCGCCTAAGTGGTTGGAACCATCACCCTGTACCCAGAAGGAAAATCCTGCTGCCTTGTCCCAGTCGGGGGTGGGCCTATCGCGCCCCTGCACGAAGACGCCTTTGGCGTCCTCCGCAAAAGAGAACTTCAAGGCTTTGCCCGTCTTGCCCACAACGGATTCAACCTTCACCTTTTCCGCAGGCACGGCAAAGTTATTTTCTTCCATCGCATTGATGACAGTTGCTTTATCATCGCCTGCATCGGCCACAGCGGCAAAACTCAAGGACACCAACAAAGCGGTGGAGAGGGATAGCATACGACTTTTTTTCACCAGGCACTCCTTACATAACAAATTGTAGAGATTTGGAGAATTTAATTGGGAGTAAGAAGTAGTTTATTTGGTTGCGGGTGGGGTGGGAACCCACTTGGAAGCGCGGAACCAGTCAACATAGGTATACGCGGGCAGCACGGCATCATCGCCCGGCCAGTTGCCGTCCCAGCCACCCAGTTGCGTATAGATGATGAAGTATTGATCTTTTAACTGCGCGAGAATGGCCGGATCAGTGAGCGTTTTGCGCACGGTGCCATCCACTTCCCATTGCAATGAGTCTTTCGTCCACACCACAGCATAGTTGTGAAAGTCTTGCGAGTAGTCCCAATCGGGTGTCCAGGCGTTGCCGTTTTGTTTATGCTTGCCATCATCTACATCCTTCCAGTGATAGGTCATGTAGATGCGGCTGTTAATGCCCAGCGTCTCGTAAATATCTATTTCCGGGGGCCAGCCACCTTCATTCTGCAATGTCCAGAAAGCGGGCCAGATACCTTTGCCTTTGGGCAGCTTGGCGCGGACTTCAAAGCGGACTTTGCCGCCGTAATTATCGGGATGCACAAACATTTTGCCCTTCGACTCAATACCGCCGGAGGTGTAGTTATACTTCTCAAAGGTTTCCTTCTGAGTTTTGATGACTAAGTTGCCATCCGCTTGCCAAATGTTAGCTGGCACAAACTGGGCATTGTCGCGGCCATAGGCACTGATATTCCACTTTTTGGTGTCAATGGTGGCACCATTAAAGTCGTCTTCAAATATGGTCTCCCAGGTGCCCGCCGGGGCGGGTTGCGGCTCTGCCGTCTTCGTATCCGGTGCCGCTTGCGCGGTGGTATCTGGGGCGGCTACACAGATGGTGGTCAATGTTAAAAGTGCAATGGGTAGCAGCGTGGCAGCTAAATTAATGGGCACTAACAATTTAGGCATGGAACTCTCCGCACGGTAATTTCAAAAGATAGAGTAGCGATGGGCTTAAATCTTCTGGTCTTTTGATCTTCTATAATTATAAACAACTATGAAAATCTTCAATCGAATCACGTCTTGCACACGTATTTCAACTCTTGGCTTGGCAGCATCCTGCCTTTGGCTCAGTAGCCAGGTTCAGGCGGCTGATACGCCTAATGAGCCAGCAGCGGCGAACACCGTTGAGGCATTGGTTTATTCCTCAATGCCATCAACCGCAGCGCATCGCCCGGAAATGGCCCTCGACGGCGACACCGCCACTTATTTTAAATCGGTGTACGGCATGAGTGGCGGGGACAACTTCCTGATCCTCCTCTCCCGCCCGATTCCCGTGCAATCGCTGCACATTGTCACGGGCGATGCGGATAACCAGGATTTACTAACCGATGGCTTCGTGGAAACGTCCCCGGATGCCAAGAATTACAGCCGGGCGGCGGCCTTTAATGAGGCGGGCGTGGCCGACGCTACACTCAACAACCAGATGGTGTCCGCTTTGCGCATCCGGCTTAACCCGCGCCGGGGCATTCCATCCCTCTTAGTGCGCGAGATAACCATTAATTCGCCTGTCAAAATTGCTCACGTCATGCAGGGGCCAGGGCGCGGCTTTTATGACGTTTCAGCGTCGCCTGATTTGGAAGGGTGGGCGCAAAAAGCGGAAAGGCAGATGGAGGAATTTTGGCCCGACACTGCCGCACTGCTCTATTCTGATGGCTTTATTACGCCGAACATGGTCACTGTCGTCTATCGCACTGGCCCTGGCGTCACCGGTGTGGCGGCGACAGGGGGCGGCGTCATGACGGTCAATACGCAGTGGTGTCACCAACACCCTGAAGATACGGGTCTGACCGTGCATGAGACGGCGCATGTGATTCAGGCGATGAGTGCCTATAATCCGGTCTGGCTCATTGAGGGCATTGCCGATTACATTCGCTGGGTCAAGTTTGAGCCTGAGAACCAGCATCAGCGTATCAACACGGCTAAAGCGACTTATCACGATTCCTATCGCACCACCGCCACCTTCCTCGGCTGGTGCGAGCTGCATTATGATAGCCGCCTGGTCACCAAATTAAATCACGATGTTCGTTTCGGTCACTACAACAATGACCTGTTCAAAAAGTATTGCGGCAAGGACGTGGACACCCTCTGGACGGAGTTTATCGCCGCGTATAAGGCCGACCCGGTCAACATCATTACGCCCCCCGTTGCAGCAGCGGATCGGCCCCGCCAACTGCCCACCGTCAAAGCCGGAAGCAGTGTGCCCATCAATCTATCTGCTGCCTTCAATGGCATGGGCTTTTCCAACGACGGGGCGACGTTTAATGAGACGAGCGGCTTCGATGCGGGTGGGGCGGCGTATTCGGCCAAGCTGCTGGGCACCACGGTGAACTGGAAGGATGTGCAGTTCACCATCGGCCCGGCTAATGCCCCCAATATTATCTCGGCTACTGGTCAGGTCCTACCTTTAACGGCGGGCAACTATGCCTCTCTGTGGCTATTGGGTGCAGCCGTCGAGGGTAACCAGATGGCGCAAACGCTCACCGTGACTTACACCGATGGCACAACCGAAAACCTGGTGCAGAATTTTAGCGATTGGTTTGAGCCGCAAAGCTTTCCCGGCGAGAGCCGCGCCGTCAAAATGGCCTATCGCAACATGGCCAATGGAGCCAAAGACCCGCGCACCTTCCACGCCTATAGTTACGGCTTTAATCTCAATCCAGCTAAAACTGTCAAGAGCCTGACCCTGCCCAATAACCCCAATGTTAAAATTCTCGCCATTACTTTGGCTAAACCATAGCTTTTTAATCTCCAACTATTCGGTGTCCTCTTGAGAAGCTATATTGAAACTTTTAGCAGTAGACGACGGACGAGAACTTGCGACAGCCAACACTAACGAACCCAGAGCGTGAGCGACGGGCTTTCGCTGTAGTCTTGGGAGACTATTATTTAAGCCCGTCGCTCACGCTCTGGGTTCGTAGGATGTGAAATCAATGCTGTTTTAAGTAGTTTAAAGTGTTGAGGCTTGACCTCGTTGTTGAATCCACTTCGTCGCATCAGGGCCAGTTAAAGTGTTCTTTTGGTTCCCAGCGCGCACAACAAGGGTTGACCTGTCTATATAAACAGGTTCAGGGTGTGGCTTAATCTCAATGCGCGCGAGGGTAACACCTGCTACTGGCTCAACGTCTATTGTGATAAAGGGTGGGAGAGGGGAAAGGCCCAGACGGGTTCCTAGCGTATTCCGCAATTTTAACTCGAATTTATCCACGTTAGGCGTATCAGCCTGCTTAAGATCAAATTGCTCAAGACCAACTGGATTATTCGAGTCCGTCACACCAATGAATACCTTTCCTCCATCGGCATTAAGCATAGAAGCAACAGCTTCCAAGACCTTTTTATCGGCAAAAGCAAACTGTTGTTTGAACTCAATTTGATGGCCTTCGCCTTGTCCAATTTCTTGCAGCCACGGGTGGCTGCTCCAATAGCGATAAGGTTTGGATCGTAGCACGCGAGCACGTTCGAGAAAATCAGCGTGTTCGGCGAGGACATGTTTCGTAATGCCCTGAGCCGCCGCTAGCCTGGGGTAACGACGGCAATACCATAACTCTACTTCACGGATGTCCTCTGGCTGCAAGTCATAGGGTTTGTAAACTATCTTGTCAATTTCCTGCTGCTCATTATCGTGATAGGCATAACGAGAATTAACCTTTTGCTTAGCTATGATTTGTGATACCAGTTGACCAATACGTTGTACTTCTGCCGAGTTCATATCACAAAGTCTGAATTCTACAATATCTCCTTCTTGTGTATGAACAGAGTGATTCAAGAAAACCTTGAAAATATATTTTGCCCACGTTGAGGATAGAATTCCAAGGAGCCTTTCCAGAGGGATAGATTCACAAATGATCCCTGATCCGGTATTCTGGAAGAGCGTGGAGGTTCCAATTCTAAAAGATGGGCTGTACTCCCCAGTAGGTGAAAATGTAATAGCAGGTTTAAACCAGTTGGAGGGATTCCGCAATGCTGCTGCGATTTTCTTGTCGTCTCCCTCATTGATTTTATCTTCTTTGCCCTCCTGCTTCTTTCTGTCTGCAATAGTTAACGTTTTCATTCGTTTAACAGATTGCTCAGACCAATCAATAAAGTACTCTGTTGGAACCCAGTAATTAGGTATCCATCCCTCATTAGAGTCAGAACTGCTACCCTTATCAAACGGAATAAAATAGCGACCGCCATGCGCTTTAGGGTCAACTCCTTTTACCCGCTTTTCGTCTTCGGAGAGCCTCGCAATTTCATCAGTTTTAAGGATCAAAGAATGATCAATTTCCCTGTAGCCCTCACCGGCCTCAAAGCGGCGAACATAATGTGTGTTCTGCCCGGTAGAGATTCCTTGTGGCACAGAGGCTATATTCCCAAGTCTTGTAAAATGTGCCGCACCTAATAACTCATATAATCGGGGGGAACCGATGAAGAAGGAGAAATTGTCATAGCCCTCAATTAGCTTTTGAGGATAGGTGTATCGGGCATAATCAAGCGTTTGTACGTCAGGGCCGTGCGCGGCGACAGCTTCCAGGTTGGCTTCCAACCCATTCCAATCATTCTTGGGGAGCGGCGCGAGATCGGCGGCAATAAGCTGGTGACCCTCAGCAGGCTTTTCATTGACGAGGGTGAGGATGCCAGTATCTACAGTTGCCTCGAAAATCCAGCGCGGCAAATCAAGCAAGTGTTCAACCCGCGCCTGCGTTGCCAATCGCTTGCGCAATGGCTTATGCGTTTTGAGGGTGCGCCAGGTATTAGAAACAATGTAGCATAGGCAGCCGCCGGGTTTAAGCAATTGCAGACCCCGCGCGATGAACAACCCGTAAGGGTCTTTAGCCTGTGCGCCATCGGTAGCTCGGTTGAAAAAGTTCCAACGCACATTTTCGGCGATGTCTGAGCCGTAAGGAGGATTTGCCAGGACGATGTCGAAGCCGCCAGCCGCAAAAACGTGCGCGAAGCAAACTCGATAATCGTGAGCACCCTCCTGTACATCATCCCCAAAGAGTCTTCTAATTTCATCAGTCTGCTCATGAATTGCGAGCTTTATTTGTGACCTTGCTCGCTGACTTTCACCCCGCGCTCTTTTTCGCCTTCTTCAAACCACTCTTTTTCTAACTCGAACAACTGAGCAGCAAGCTTGAGATATTCTTCACGCTGAAGTGTAATAGCTGAAGGATTGGGCGCAGTCAGGCTATCCCCGGTTTCAATCTTAAAATCTAAGTTAGGTAGTGGATCGGGCTTTTCGCCACTTGCCGTGTCAAACTCAACTACTAATGAAAGCCACAGACGCAGTCGCGCAATATGCACGGCGAAGTCATCTAAGTCCACGCCAAAAAGATTGTTTTGAATGATGTCCAGCTTGCGCTTATAATCATCGCGTGCGTTGGCCCGTCTCGCAGTAGTGTCAAGTTTCTTATTCAGCACGAATAATTCATGCAGCATCCCCAGCAGATATGCACCTGAGCCACAGGCCGGGTCAACTACACGCACAGCAGCCAATTTATCCAGTAGGTCGCCCGCTTCTTCAACACTAATCCCCGATACGTCGCCACATTCGATAAGTGGCGCGTATTTGTCCCCCAAATAACGTTTAAGGGCTTCCCGGCACATAAAGGTAACAATCACGCGTGGCGTGTAAAACGAGCCACCGGCTTTGCGGTCGCGTTTCAAAATCAGCTTCTCAAAGACTTTGCCGAGCATCTCCGGGTCAACGGCTACTTGCACATCCAGTGGTGTAGATTCCTCAACCGTGAAATTATAGCGTGCAAACAGTTCAAAAATGATGTCTTGGATCACTTTATCCTCGACCTGCACGTCAGGTGGATCAGTGCGCCCATCTTCTTCCGTGTCAAATAAACCACCATTAAGATAGGGCACATCTCCCACCAGAAAATCAAGCTTAGCATTGAAAGTGTTCAAAGCCACGAAAAGTGGTTTTAGCCGCGAGGTGAAAAATGATTCCGCTTCCAATTCTTCTTTGCGAGCAACGTAATCATGCCAGAGACTTTCGAGGTAGTTGCGACCGTTGGGCGCGGTAGCGGGTGGTGTCATCCAGCCTTTCTTTTGCAAAAAGGCCACGAAGAGTAGACGGTTGAAAAGCTTTTGTGTCCAGGCATTGCGCTTTTCTTCCCATTCATCCTTGACAGCTTGCGTAGCGCCGTGCGGTGGCTCGAAACCTTTAACCTTAGTTTCGACTGCACGGAAGCGTTCTTCATATTGGGTGAAAAAGCGACTGGTGACGGCACTGACATCGAAGGCGCTCCGCCAGGCATCGCGCCATTTATTGGCATCGGCTTCAAAGGCATCGTGCCAGCGCAACCGTTCCAGGTTGAATTCGCAGAGCGTGCGCAAGTGAGCGTCGCCACGCGTCCAGCCGAAGGTTTCAAATAGGGGTTGCCCGGCTCCCCGCTTTTGGAAATGCACGAAAGCGAAATGCTGAAAATCTTTGGTAGCGCAAACGAACAATAAGTCATCAGCGGCAAAAGCCTGACGGCCAGCACTTTTACTGACCAGACGGCGTAACACATCACGCAATGCCTGCACCGAAATTGCGCCGTTGTCGAACTGGACAAAGAAAATGCCCCACGGCTGATCCTCGACCATCTTTTGCAGGCCATGCACCACGCCGCCTGCTAACTGCTTTTCGGTGGCAGGCAAAATCTGCAATTCACTGGCGCTGTAAACATCCGCAATATCTTCTAAAGCCGGGTCAAATACAAGCGGCCACTTCAGTTCCTCCCCGAAATATTCCAGTAATTGGTCGAAATCTTCGATGTTTGCGATGCTTTCAGGCGTAAGCGGCATGATGCTGTGGTTCCTTCCTTCGATTTAAGCCAATTCCATCCAACATTTCAGCAATGGTTTATTGAGTTGCCCCATTGGAATGTTAAGCGACTTAATAATGGTATTTTTGAGATACTTTTCTATCCTAAGACGCACTTCGGACAAAGTCTCCTTTTCCCCTGTAACGCGACGTGGTGTGTCTGGTGTGCAGCGAATGAATTCCGCGATGGCATCAGGCGCATCCAAAATCTTTTCCCGGCTCAAGTCAAATAGCAGCCACATGACTGGGCCACCTTCATAAGTCCAATCACCGTTGTGGTCTTTCACAGGCAGCACATAGCAGAAGAATACGGCGCGTGAACCGGGCTGAGGATGGGCTTTGCCAGAAAATAGGCGACCCGGCAGAGCGTCCAGGTGCGCGGGCAAGGCAGGATCGGCAGTTTCTAAGCCTTGCCAGGCCAGCGCCAGGTCTTCCATTGGGGATTTATCCCCTTCGAGAGCATGGGTAAAATCGCGCAGGGCATCAAAATCATCTTCCGGGCGCAGCAGCTTTTTGCCTTCAATGCCAAAGGTTTTCGAGATGCGTAGCGTCTTATGTGTAACTCGTTTATACAGAGTCAAGAGTTCATTCAGCTCTTCCGGGGGCAGAAAGTTCCAATAAGCGACTACATTGTTGTCGCCGCGCTCCGCGAACAGACGCGGGTTATCCGCCACAATCCGCGCTTCAATATCGGGATTCATACGGCGATCCACACGACCAATGCGCTGCATCAAGCGCACGGGATTCCAGTGCAGGTCATAATTAATGAGCCGCGTGGCATCTTGCAAGTTCAAGCCTTCACTTAACACATCGGTCGAGATAAGGATTTGGGTTTCTGCCAACCCATCAGCTTGCAGTTCCGGGGATGACGAACCATTATAGTAAGGGGCAAAACGGCGAATCACCTCGCCCCGGTCACGTTTATCACTCGAATCCACTTCATCCACCGCCGCAAATCCAGCCTCTTCCAACTGTTGTTGGAGATACTTGGCGGTATCCGAGAACTGGGTAAAGATCAAAACTTTGCGGTCTTTCAGGTCTTTCTTAAGGAGTTCAAAGAGCTTGCGCAATTTGTCATCATGTTGCGGCTTGAACTTGCGCAACTCTTTCAAAAACTCTGCAATTTGATCCAGATCACTGAAGCAATCGAGCAGGATTTCGCTAATTCTATAAGCTTCCCGTGACAGCAAGTCTGCCGCGTCATCCTCTAAATCGGCATCCGCGTCGTCCTCTTCGTTCTCAAATGCGGTGGGCACAACTTCTTGCACATAAGCCATTACATCGGCATTGCGTGCCTTCCACTTTTCTAACCAGCGCACTTCGCCTTCTTCCTGCACATAAGCTTCAACCCACGTCAACAGCTTGAGCAACAGCCGGGAGCAGGATACGCCAAAAGCACAGGTGGACGATTCAAAACGCTTGAGGAAGTTGGTGCGAATTAAACCAACAACTTGTTGCTGTTGGTTTTCTACCCGCCTGTCGGCTGCCATTAAGCGGGCTTTTTCCTCATCCTTGGCATAAGCTAAGGGATAATAAATGGCCAGGGCAAAGAGTGGTTTATCTTTGTTGAAAGCGGCTTCGACCATTTGCAGTAATTTACCGTAGGTCTTTTTAATTGAGTATTCCGCGACTTTAGGTGCTTCCCGGTCGGGAAAGATTTTTAGCTTGTCGCCGGTTTCACCGCGTGCCGCCGCTTCTTTTTGCTGACTCTCACGAGCATAAGTGCGTGAACGCTGCACCACGAGACTGCGAAAGATCTTTTCATCCCGCAATACACTTTCCGCTTCAACCTCATTCACTTCCAGGGGCATTTCCATCTGCATAGCGGGCGTCAATCCTCGTACTTCCCTATCGAGTTTCTTTTCCATCTCGCTGAAATAGGTGGGGAGCGAATGAATGCCAAGTTGGGGCGCGAAGTAGTTGCCCTGGTTGCGCGAAAACAATTCGATCATATGCTGAAAGTCGCGTAGCGAATTGTTAATTGGGGTCGCCGTGAGCAGATAAAGTTGTTTCCCCTCACAGATGCGAAATAATTTGCGATAGCGTGATTCGCGTTTGCCCTCACCCCCCAGTGCGCCAGGGTTGCGGAAATGATGGGCTTCATCAATCACGACGGCGTCCGCATGGGCCGCAATATCTTCCCACTCCTGTTGTAAACGCGCCACGCCTAAGTCGGTGTGAGCATAGATTTTGAGATTGCCCCACACGCCAAATGCTTCGGGTAGATACCGTTCGAGTGTGCTTTTCCACACCGGTTCAACGGCGGCTTTGGGGGCGAGCAACACTACTTTCTTGCGGTCATGCAGCAATCGCTCGATAACCATCATCCCAACGAAGGTTTTGCCTAAACCGACTCCATCACACAGGAATGCTCCCTCAAATTTATCAGCAATCTGCATCAAAGAAGCGTAGCCCTCGCGTTGATAAGCAGCCAGTAGAGGGTAGATTTTAGATTGTGTCTTTTCCCATTCCGAAACATCGGGAATATGGTTGCGCATCAATTCACGCAAAGCACGGGCATAAACCTCAAAGGGTGAATACTCGACAATATGGCGCTGGATGATCTTGAGCACGTCCTCACCAACGTCTTCAGACTCCTCCCAGTGCTGCTCATACCAGGCTTGCAGTTGGTCAACTTCGCGGCGCAGTTGGACGTTAAGTTCAATGTTTTGGGTCAGGCCGGGTAAAGTGAAGTTAGAAGAGCCAACAAGTGCCGCTGATCCCACCACACGCGAGCGGGCGTGCATGATATAAGCTTTGGCATGAAACTTCTGCTTGGCATAGACGCGGCATTCGATTTGACCCTTGCACAAGGCTTCCACAATAGCGGGCACGCCAGCCAGAAAATCATTCTTCTCTTTTTCTTGCTCAAGGGATTCGTCCAACTTCAAAGTCGCTCGCGCTTTAAGACTCTCCAGTAAGGCACGCCGCGTGCGCAACGTCACCTCGTCACCCATAAGAATGCGTATCTTATCGAGCTTCTGCCACTGTCCATCTAAGGCCAATAAGGAGCCAATCTCAAAATAACCCGTTGCCACGTCCAAGGCACGCGCTATATCAGCCCATTCTGTTAAATAAGCTAATGTCTTCCACTCTGGATCGCCATTATCTACAATAAGCAGTTCGTCACCCGACTTACGATTATCCATTCTCTATTGACACCCTTGTTCAGTATGCACTCTGATGCAGAAAAATCCTTACGCGAAGCAGTATAAAGAAGCCAATAAATATCTTAGCAAAGATATGGGCAGAAGTAATAGTATTGTTCAAGTTAGCCAAGAGCGAGATTGAGGGCAAGAGCACCTGAGTTTAAGCCCGTGCCTTCCTTTAATGGGAACGGACGTTCCGTTAATGAAAACGCCTCTTCCGTTCGCATTAACGGAGCGTTCGTTTTCAACAACGCTTCTTCCGTTCTCAATAACGGAAGAAGCGTTTTCATTAACGGAAGCTCCATTTTTAACAACACAAGCTCCGTTTTCATTAATGAGCGTTCCGTTCCCGTCTCCTGACGCCTAGGACTTGAGGTGCTACTCAATAGATGCTGGTTAACCCCTTGAGAAGAAATGGAAACAAGATTCAGTAGCTCGACTGCTTAAGGTGCGTTATAAATCATAGAACAGGGACTTAGCTTACTGTTGACCTGAAGCCCCCTCACTTTAGCTGTAAGAAAGCATCTGAAGACTATGGCAGATTATAAAACATCAAAAGCTAAACGAACCCTGAGGATTGGTGTTTCGACCTATTCTTTCTGGCACTTTAAGGGTGAACGCGTTGAAATCGCCACCTGTATTGACCAGGCCGCGGCGATGGACTTTGATGGCGTGGAAATTCTGCATCAGCAGATGGCAGGAGAAGAAAACAGCTATCTGCAAAGTCTTAAACGCCGCGCTTTCACCCTGGGGCTTGATTTGATGGGCTTCTCCACTCATCAGGGCTTTGTCTCGCCCGACTCAGCCGTGCGCCAGCAGAATATTGAGCACACCCTGCGTTGCATTGACCTGGCCTATAAGCTGGGCATTCCGACTATTCGTATTAATACTGGGCGCTGGGGCACCAGTGGTTCCTTTGATGAACTGATGGCTAATCGAGGTATCGAGGCGGAACTCCCTGGTTATACCGAAGAGCAGGCGTATGGTTGGGTCATCGGTGCCATTGAGCAATGCCTGCCTCGCGCCGAGGAGTGTGGTGTGTTGCTGGGCCTGGAAAATCACTGGGGATTAGGTCGCACTGCGGGGGGCGTGCTGCGCATCGTCGAGACTATTAATTCGCCCTGGCTCAAAGTCACGCTCGATACGGGTAATTTTCTCGAAGACCCTTATACCCAGATGGAGGCGTTGGCTCCTCATGCCATTCTGATACAAGCCAAGACGTATTATGGTGGTGGCGAGTGGTATAGCCTCGATATTGACTACCCGCGTGTGGCGCAGATTTTGCGTGCCGCTAATTACAGTGGTTATATCTCGTTAGAGATGGAAGGCAAAGAAGACCCGGCCACAGCGGTTCCTAAAAGTCTGGCGCTCTTACGCCAGTGCTTTAGCGATAACGACTAAGCTTAAGATTATGCAATTGAAGACAATTTCTGGCTCCGTATTATTAAGAGTTTGCTTCCTGTGGGGGCTACTCTCATCTGTATTACTAATCTGTTATGCAGCGCCCAAGCCGCTTACGCTCCATGCTCCCTCGGCTCCCATTCACATGGTAGCTTACGACGATCCCTGGCCGTTAGCCGCCGAGCGTTGGTGGGACATCGCTTCTTATCGAGACGCCCAGCAGAGCAACTATAACCAGTATAATGACTGGCTCAGTTATGGCGGCTCTAATGGCAAGTTCGATTATCGCACGCGGGCTGAAGGCGTAACTCTTATCTACGATAAAAACCCGACTACACATTGCTTTGTAGGGCATATCACCGCCAAAGGTTTAAAGCCCAATTTCGCTTACCAGTTAAAACTGACGGGCAAACCGGTGGCTGGCACACGCGGCTTTGGCACGGCATCGTCTTATGTGACAGCTACCTCTGAGGCACAAAATGGACGGCCTGTGCTGCATACGGTGCTCGATGCTAAAGGCCATCCGACGCCGGTTAATGGCGATGACTGGACAAATCAACAGTTAGGCTATGCTGGCCGGTGGTGGAACGATTCCTTTCCCTCTAACAACACCAATGCGGTGACGGATGAAGAATACCAGCTCAATACTTTAGACACGATTTATGGCTATATCTTTATTGGTGATTTTGTGACCGATAAATATGGTAATGCCGAATGGGATGTTGTCGGCAACCGAAGTTATCATGTCACCTGGCAGAATTGGCAAAAAAACGCTAAACACGTCCGCTTAGGCAAATTCAACATCGCTGGCGGGGTAGAACAAGAGAAGCCAGAACCGGGGAAGATAGAGCTGGGGAGCCAGACCCATGAGGGCACGACACACTATTACGGGTATGGTCTCAAGGCCCCTTCGACCGACATTGCGCAGCAGCATGGTAAGCGCACCGTTACGCTATTTTATGAGTGGGAATGGGGCCGCCTGAGCTTTGTCCGCTTACCTAAAGGCACCTACCACTGCCGTCTCCTCATCACCGAAGAAACGTTTCATAATACCTACGCCAATGGCACGAGCGGTTCCCTCGGCGGCACCTGGAAAACGGTGATGTCTACCGAAAATTTCCCCGACAATGACCCGGCCAACGATATTGTGTTCTCTATTCCTTGACGCAGAGCCGTAGCCCTATTGATGTAGAACGTTAGCTTACTACTGGCACCGTTTAGCGAGCGCCGCCCGGTTATGAAGCGTAATATGATATTTGTCATCTATGGAGATGAATTTACTGCGCCGGAAGGACATCAGAACTTTATTGACGCTCACTCGGCTAGCCCCCACCAAAGCGGCCAGGTCGCTTTGCGTCAGTCGGACAGGAATCAAAACGTCACCCGGACGGGCACCCTCTTTTGATGCTGTCTGCTGAGCTACAGGCGTCCCGTAGTCGTTAGCAAAAGCTAAAATTTGGTAAGCGAGTCGTCCATAAATATCCCGCATCGCCAGGCTTTCAGCGTGCAAACTTATGCGTCGCAAGCGGCGGGCCTGGAGGAGAGCTAAGTTATAGGCTAAAGGTGGCACAGTTTGTAAGCACTCGCGGAACGAGGCGCAATCAATCCAGAAAAACTTGGAAGTTTCTAAGGTCACAACATTAGCGGAATGGCCTATCCCGTCTAGAGCACTAACCTCGCCTAAAACTTCTCCCGCCCCGCAAATAGCGAGAATAACATCCTTATCGTCTAATCCATCAACGGTGATTTTAACCGTGCCTTTGAGGAGAATGTAAACTGCCTCACCGATCCGACCAGCCGTGATAATAGTTCTGTTGGCGGGTAAGGTCGAGCAATGTAATACATTATCCAATTTGGCTGCCTGAGTTGGCGTTAGACCTTGAAATAAACTAAGATTGGTCAGGGTGTTACGATCCACTTCCGATAGCATAAAAGTTATTCCTTTGATTTTGGGAAGTAGTGGGCGCTAACGCCATTGAGCAACGCTAAACCACAGGCTATCCTACACGATCATCAAAATCATAATGGAAGCTAAGGTGGCACCATTAACCAAAAAGAATCTCACGCGGCAACCGAATCCAGTTGGAGTTGGTCTTAGTTAGGCATTATTACAGACACTCTCGATGCTGTGGCTCGTGATGATGCGCCAGGGAACGAGCCATATAATCGTCCAGCAACTCAATCTCGAATTCTTGTACCATCTGCGCGGCGGTTACATCCTCGCTTTCGCTGGTGATTAAGAAAGAAGCCAATAAACCAGGGTCGCTAATGGTGACAAGCGGGCCGTAGGCGGCTTTGAGGGCTTTTATCCTATCCCAGTTGTGATCGAAGTGCGCGATGCAGCAATCTAAGTTCACGGTGGCGGTGGCGAAATTGAAGTAGTTGGTGCTGGTGGCGAGAATTTGTCCCAGTGGCGAAAGAATGGCACTGGGCAGGTTGCAACATGCACCCACAAAATGAGCGCGGCAAGAGTAGGCCCAGTAAGCCTGCATTAAGCCGCCGTGATACATGGAAGGAAATAGGATTAAGTCGGGCTTCGCGGCTACATACTTCTGGCGCAGTTCATCGAAGTTTAAGTCAAAACAAATGGCGCACGCGACGCGGCCAAAGTCGCACTCAATGATGGGTGTCTCCGCGCCACACAAAATGCCCCAGTCTAAAGTCTCTTCAATGACAACGTGATTTTTGTTATACGTGCCTGCCACATTCCCAGTGCGATCAATGATGAGTGTCGAATTGCGATAAGTGCCATCCTTGGCCTCGCGTGCGGCGGAGTAGGAGATATAACAATTGTGGTCACGCGCTGTCTTGCAGTAAAACTCTAAGACTTGCTCGCCGCGCACCTCGTAATATTGCGCCGCCTGTTCTGGCTTAAAGCCGCGATAGCGGTCGCCCATTTCCGGGAGCACGATTAAATCGGGCTTATCCGGCAGCACCTGGTCGAGTTGACTCTGCCAGAAGGCGATCATATTGTCTACCAACGCCTGATTACCAAGCTGTGGGGGAACTGTGGGGGGCATAGTTCCCAGGGTGCTGATTTTAACTCGTCTGGCCATCGCTGCTCCTGCCCCATTTAATGATGTGGCTAGGCGGGGACTTTATTGCCTCTGCATTTCTTCTATACTACTGCTTATCCCCTGATGCAAGACAAAGTTACAAAAGCCGTGAGGATTTAATGATAAGCCCCAAACGCCATGACCTAAAGTACCACTTCCTAAAGTGCCAGCTAGGATTTAGTCTGGGAGCATTGGCCGCCATCTGGCTCAGTGCCGTTGCTCCAGCGCAACAACCTGTAACTCATAATGCCACCACTCCCGGTGAACTTATAACCGATCCGGCCACCCTGCAATGCCTGGCATTTCGGTGGTTTATTACTGGTGATGATAATGGTAATGCCACGGTGCATGTTGCGTATCGCAAGCAGGGCACAGTGGCGTGGCAGAGTGCATTGCCAATGCTGCGGATTAATCGAGAAGTGGTGCCGCGTGGGTCAGCTCAGCCGTTTCGTAATGGCAACCTGTTCGCGGGTAGTGTGCTAAACCTCCAGCGTGACACAACTTATGAAGTGCGCTGTACACTCTCTGACCCCGACGGCGGCACAGACGAAAAAACTGTGACGGCTCACACGCGTGCCGTGCCACCAATTATTAAGGGCGAGCGGCAGATGCACGTTTATTCTGTTAGCCATACGGTGACACGCCAGATGTCGAGTTTTCCTGACTTGCAAACGGCAGTGCGGGAGTGCCGTCCGGGTGATGTCGTGCTGCTCCATACGGGTACTTATACCGGCAATTTTAGGCTTACTAAAAGTGGCACCTCAAAGCAGCCTATTATATTTCGTGCTGCGGGTGATGGTGAGGCCATAGTGTCCGGGCAGGACGGTAATGGCAATGTCTTTGAGGTCAATGGCACGCATGATATTTGGTTTGAGGGTTTGACAATCCGCCACGGCTTCAACGCCATCAAAGCCAACGACTGCGGCAATCTGGTGGTGCGTCGGTGCAAGCTGGAAGATGTCAACAATGGTGTGGGTAGCCACACGAATGGCAACACCAACTGGTATATTGCCGACAACATCATTACGGGCCGCGTGCAGAACTGGTATCCCCGTCCAGAAAATAGTGATACGGGCATCAACTGCGCGGGTAGCGGCCATGACATCTGCTTCAATCGCATCAGCCATTTCTGGGACGATATTTCAACGGATAACGTGGGCGAGATTCCCCAGGCTTGGGCCACGGCTCCAACGCACCCGCAGATGGCGATTGACATTTACAACAACGACATCTCCCAGGCGCAAGATGATGGCATTGAAACGGATGATACCCTCCATAACATCCGTGTCTTCAATAATCGGATTATGAATACGCACACTGGCCTGAGTGCCCAACCCCAGCTTGCGGGGCCAATTTACTTCATTCGCAACGCGCTGTATAACATGACTTATGCGCCGTTCAAACTGCACAACTATCCGACGGGGTTATTGCTCTTTCACAACACGGCTCTGGGCAGCGATGAAGGATTTACCTCAACGCCCCCGGCCTGGCGTAACGCCACTTTGCGCAATAATTTATTTGTGGGCGCGCACCGCTATGCAATGGAGAATGGCTCGCCCGATCCGCATACGAGCCTGGATTACAACGGTTATGGACAGACTGATGATCCCACGCGGTTTATCAAGTGGTCAGCCGATGGTGGCAAAACCTGGGGAAAATATGCGACCCTGGCTGAGTTCCATACTGCCACTGGCCACGAAGCACATGGGGTGGTAGTGAATTATAATGACTTCCTCAAAGCGGCTCCTCCCACAGCAGGCAAAACTTATGCGCCGGATGCTATTGATCTGCGTCTGAAGCCAAACAGCAGAGCGGTGGATGCAGGCGTTTTGCTCCCCAATATTAACGAAGACTTCGCCGGACGTGCCCCCGATATAGGTTGTTATGAGACAGGCAAACCAATACCCATTTACGGGCCGCGCCCAGAAAGATAACAACTGCAAGTCTTAGCAAATGTCAGAACTAATGACCCATTAACGAAGGAGTTAGCTGTGACGCAAATTTCAAAGTTTTATGTTACTGCGGTGGCGTTGATTCTGCTGCTATCCGTGCCCATCAATGCGGCCCCGGCTCCGGTCACACCAGATAATAAGGTTGGTGTTGTGTGCCATGTGAAGGTGTTATCCGATAAGGTGGAGGATGTTTCCAGTCTGGAAGCGTGGAAGAAGTCCTTCATTAAGGATGGCATGACCGACGAGCAAAAGGCGATGGCGGTATGGAATTCAGTCGTGAAGTTTCAGTTCCAGGATATGCCGCCCAAGGAATATCTTCAGGTTGAGGACCTGGTGCTTGACCCCATCAAGCAGGATAACGTTTATGGCTATTCTTTTTGTAGTGTCGCCTCGGCCAGCGTGCTGGCCCTGGCGCGTTATGCGGGTCTCCAGGCACGGGGCTGGACGATTAACGGCCACGTTGTCCCTGAAGTGTTTTGGGATGGGCAGTGGCACATGTTAGACGCATCTTTAATCACTTATTTCCCTAAGCCGGACGGCAAGCCCGCCGGGGTCGAAGAGATCGTTGCGGGTGTGAAAGACTGGTATGCGCAACACCCGGATTATCAAGGCAATGACGATAAACTGCGCCAGTTTATGGCGAATGGCGGTTGGCGCAAAGGGCCGGAGGTGCTGGCCCACACTCCTTTCTATGACGACAATGGTTGGCTACCCGCCGCTACGCACGGCTGGTATTCCACCATGCAAGAATATAGTGGCAAGGGCGGCACGCCTTTTCCCTATGAGGCGGGTTATTCGCAGGGCTATCAGGTCAATGTGCAACTGCGGCAGGGCGAGCGTTTAACGCGCAACTGGTCGAACAAGGGGCTGCACGTCAATATGAATGGCGATGGCGATGCGCCGGGAGCTATGACCGAAAAGGTCGGCCAGGGGCAGTTGCGCTATTCACCCAGGTTTGGCGACTTGGCACCGGGACGACTGGGCAATGGCACTCTCGAATATGAGGTACCTCTGGCCAGTGGCGCGTTCCGCTATGGTGCCATGACAGCCGATAATCTGGCTTCTATCTCCGACGATAAACAATCCCCGGCGCTACACCTCAAAGACGTGAAGCAGCCGGGCGTTTTGGTGCTGCGTATGCCCAGCAGTTATGTTTATCTCAGCGGAGACCTCACCTTCAAAGCGGTAGTGCCTAACGGCGGGCAGATTGTTGTAGCCTTTTCTGATAACAACGGCCTCGATTGGAAAGACATCGCCAGCATCACGACTTCCGGCCAACAACACTTCGACCTCAAGCCATTAGTTTTTCGTCGCTACGATTATCGGCTAAAGTTCACGCTGAAGGGCAAGGGCACCGGGTTAAATGCGCTTAACATCACCCACGACATTCAGCACTCGCAGCGTCCATTGCCTGCTGTGGGTGAGGGAGCCAATACCATCAGTTTTAGTTCCGATACCGAGAGCACCATCACGATTGAAGGCAGCACCTCTGCCGCCAGCAAAGGCAAGCAACTTTTATACACCGACTTTCACCCAGAGTTAAAAGGCATTGCCGCCGAGTCCCCCAAACTAACAGGTGGCGAAGGCTCCATTACTTTTCCCGTCGAGACACCAGGCGCTATGAAGCGGCTGCGCATTGGCGTGTTTTACCGGGCACGCGACAAAGCTGATGCCTGGGATGTGCAAGTTTCTTTTGATCGTGGCAAGAGTTTTAAGACCGTGGATCACCTGGCTGGCCCAACGGTTAGTGCTGGTCGCTATATGGTCGTGACAGAGGTTCCAGTAGGCACGAGGTCGGCCCTGGTGCGCTTTGCAGGCACCCAGCGCAATACAACCTACCTTTACAACATCCGCATCAACGCCGATTACAAGGAGCCTTCTGGTGGCTTTAAACCAGTCAAGGTGACTTATAATTGGGAAGAAAATGGACAGGCAAAGCAGGATGTCCACATCGTGCGCCAGCCGGATGAAAGCTATCGCCTCTATTGCGGCTCCAAGCCAACGATGAAGTCCATTATGCTGGAACTGGCTCCGTAATCAAGAGTTAACTTAATAGGGATTCGCACCTGTGCGACAGCGAATATAATTCATCAGCAGATTGGCGATAGCATCAAGTGGCAGCAGACTCGTATCCAGTGCGAGGTCATAATTTTCAAGGCGCATCCACTCTTGCCCTGTCATTTGCAGGGTGAACTTCTGCCGCATGACATCCGATTCGGCAATCATCGTCCGCGCTTGCTGGTCATCTGGTACGTTATAAAGCTCGCGGACACGCTGCACCCGAAAATGAATCGGGGCATACAGGAAAAACTTCATCGTCGCGGTATGGGCCGGTAGCACATGGACAGCGGCACGTCCGATTAGGACACAATCGCCCTGTGCGGCGAGGGTCTTTACGATTTCAGTCTCTTTGTGAAACAGAGCCATATCGGAAAGCGGGGGCATCGGAGGTGGGACATAGTTCGCTTCGGGCGGGCTGATAATCGTGCAAGCATCGGCCAGCTTTTCCCAGAAAGATTGCACGCGCTCTTCCCGGTAAGATAGTTCTTCTTCGCTGCGGTTTAAGTCTTGCGCCGCTATACGCAGCACGTCACGATCTACATAGCGCAAACCTAAATCGGCAGCGATACGTTGCCCCACATAAGAGCCGCCACTTCCCAATTGGCGTCCAATCGCTATTGTGATTTTCATGTTCATCTCCCTCGGCAGCACAACTATTCCAGGAGCAGTATTGTTGTTTAGGAGCCAGTGGTAAAAGGGCTAAAACTGATCTCTCCACTATTGCACTTTACCCCGTGCGGCAACACGCCACGTATCTACAACTTGGTCGTTGCAAATAACGGTTACTTCATCGGCCAGATTGACTGCGGGACAGATGTGTGCTGGAACGACGCGCACCCGTTCTCCAATGCGCAGTTCGTCCACTTGCGGCCCGGTGGCGAAACCATGCTCTTCACTACAGCGTGTGATGTGAATGGCGCGCTGGTCGTAGAAGGAGCCGGAAAGCCCGGCTGCGGTTTTGTCACCGCTGAAAGTTTTTGACCCTGCATCTATGAGAGCCAAACCAGGTTCAGGGCGATCTACTACTGTAGCCAATATGGTGACAGCCACGTCATCCCATTGCATAATATTTTGGGTAGCGGCAAGACTTAAATCGCCAAACACATAAGCACCAGGGCGCAGGGCAGTGACACCGGGCATAGTGGCCAGTTCTTTAGCGGTCACGCTGCATCCCGGCCAGATAGATAGGGTTGAATCCAGGCGATCCCGTAAGGTTAGCAGTTGCTTATGGGTCGTGGCCGCGACTTCTTGGGTATTGCCATTGGCGGTGCCATAAGCATGACCTTCATGAGTATAAAGACCGTGCAATTCTAGGTGTGGTTGACGTTGGATGCAAGCGGCCAGGCGCATGGCCCCTTCCAGCCCACGCGCGCCTTCTCGATGTTGTCCCGTATCTACCGCCATTAAAACAGGCAGCTTTAAATCGGCAGTTGCCAGCAAAGTTTCGAGAGCTTCCGCATGAGCTTCACTCGTGCAAGCCAGGATTAACTC
The DNA here is from genome assembly GCA_019239895.1 of Abditibacteriaceae bacterium. Classification (GTDB taxonomy): domain Bacteria; phylum Armatimonadota; class Abditibacteriia; order Abditibacteriales; family Abditibacteriaceae; genus JAFAZH01. Next base: position 108,188 of record JAFAZH010000057.1, read on the forward strand.
ATCTAAAGAGGCGGCCAGGTGCCGCAAGCGTGGCGCTTGCAGGGGATCTACCAATGAGTAGGCGATAAAGATGCGGCGCACGCTACTGGGCAGCATGGCTTCCGCCTCGCCCAGCTTAGCACACACTAAACCTTTAGCCCCGGCTTCAAGTTGTAATCTGGCGACTTCAAGCATCTTATGCGTCTTCATGTGCGGCCATAGCTCAACGTCGTGTGCATCACAAACCGCTTGCATCTGCCGGATGTTGCGGGTGGTGCGGTCTTGATCTAAGAGCAGGGTGGGTGTGGGAAGATATTCAAACATAAAAATAAGCTTACTCGTTCCTGGAGAGTGAGTTGCTTGCTCGATAAAATAAATTTTTGCTAAACCTCTTGACGAGAAAGAGGGAACCCATTATATTATCAGGTTGTCGTACCTGAAAAGATAGTATATTCTTTAATCCAATGCGAGCTTTCACTTCCCTACAATCAGGCAGATTATCCATGTGCTCCGGCCAACGGAGTCACTGGTGCCTTAGCTCGTCCTCAAGCCGTCGCTGTTTACAGAGCTTACAACAGCGTAGCGGTTTGTTGCACCGAAGCCTCTCGACAGGAAGTGAGAAATCATCCAGGATCAGAGAACTATAAGTTGTTATAGTTGCTATCCCAGAGCAATTTCCAAAGCCCACTGTCGAGAAGTTCCCGACAGTGGGCTTTTTGTTTGTCGAGTTAACAATTTAGTGACTATTAGTTAACATCACAATTATTTTAACTTGGAGGAGTGCAAACAGCCAGTTAATTATAGGGGATGTAGCGCAGTGGAAAGCGCGCGACTCTGCGAAGGTCGAGGTCGAGGGTTCAATTCCTTCCATCCCCAGAGCTATTGACGATTGTAGATTGACGAATGACGATTGGATAAATAACAAAGTCAAACTTGCAGACGTTAGCTACTGTAAATTCGTCAATCGTCAATCTACAATCGTCAATTCAAATCGGGCAGGTGGCGGAGCGGCTAACGCGCTGGACTGCAACTCCAGTTTTCATGGGTTCGAGTCCCATCCTGCCCTCGTGCTGTTCAATTTTACGATGGAAGCGATTAATCAATGGGAGTGTGGTGTAACGGTAAACACGCAGGAATGTGGATTCTGTAATAGAGGTTCAACTCCTCTCGCTCCCCCTTATGACTGGAGATTGACGATTGTGGATTGACGATTATCAGGGACTATCACTTTAGCCTGGCAGCAGGAGTTCAGGGATCAATCGTCAATCTCCAATCGTCAATTCAATTGCCTGGTGGTCTAAAGGTAGGACGGGAGACTTTGACTCTCTAAGTTCTGGTTCGAGTCCAGGCCGGGCAGTGAATTGCAGATTGCAGATTTCGGATTGCGGATTTATAAAGTAGCTGCTACTACACAGCTTGTGCTGTAACTGACTCAATCCGCAATCCGAAATCTGCAATCCGCAATGGAAGGAGGGGTTGGAGAATTGGTACTCCGCCTGTCTCGAAAACAGGTAAGCGTCAAGCGATGCAGGTTCGAGTCCTGTCCCCTCCGCCATTTGAATTGACGATTGTTGATTGACAATTGACGAATGTAATTTATGCAGAAATGAAGAGATTTACAGGGAGAGTTGCGCGAGTGGTAAGCGGTCACGCTGCTAATGTGAAGCCCTCGGTTTCGAGGCGAAGGTTCAAATCCTTCACTCTCCGCCAGAACAATTAAGTGGGGATGTAACTCAATGGACAGAGTGCTGGCCTTCTAATCCAGTTGTTGCAGGTTCGAGTCCTGCCATCCCCAGAGACATTGACGATTGAAGATTGACGAACGACGATTGGATGTATAGCAGATTCAAGCTTGCCACTGTGCGCTACTGTTGAATCCGCAATCGTCAATCTCCAATCGTCAATGGAATGGCCCATGTAGCCCAATTGGTAGAGGCGAGAGTTCGAGAGGCTCTCTGTTCGGGGTTCGAGTCCCCGCATGGGTAGGTCGGAAATGAATAATGCGACTGTAGTTTAATGGTAGAATGGTGGCTTCCAAACCCAAAGGCAGGGGTTCGATTCCTCTCAGTCGTGTTGCCGAAATTTAAATGACAATAATTGTGTTGTTGCGGGAGCGTAGTTCAACGGACAGAATACCAGGTTTCGACCCTGATGATAGAGGTTCAATTCCTCTCGCTCCTAGGCCGTAAAACTTAACGTGCGTGTAGCCCAATGGCAGGAGGCAACGGCTTCAAAACCCGTCCAGTGAAGGTTCGAGTCCTTCCACGCACAATTGAATTGACGATTGTAGATTGACGATTGACGAATTTACAGTAGCTAACGCTTGGAGGCATAAGCTTGTAGTGCATCCAATCGTCATTCGTCAATCCGCAATCGTCAATTCAATAGACCCGTGTAGCCCAACTGGTAGAGGCGGCAGTCTCAGACACTGTCTGTTGGAGGTTCGACTCCTCTCACGGGTAGGATAACAAAATAACGAGTAAGCTTCGGGAGCGTAACTCAACTGGCAGAGTGCCTGTATCATAAGCAGGAAGTTGGAGGTTCGAGTCCTCCCGTTCTCATCCCTGAAATCAAGATCTATCGGTCTGCGTAGCCCAATTGGCAGGAGGCAATGGTCTTAAACACCATCCAGTGGAGGTTCGAGTCCTCTCGCAGACATACATGGAAAAAGCAAATCTAATAACTGCCGCCATAAGTTTTAATAACTAACTGCTGCACCTTCATAGCGGGCATCGCTGGCTCCCAGACGCATACCTGTTTGGGGTTCAATCATGATGGCTTCGGCATCGCCCATGTAACGGGGTTTGGTGGTGAATTTATGTCCCATTGTTTCCAGGATATGGCGGGTATCAGAAGATAAACCAAAAGGCTCATAAGTGATTTCATCCGGTAGCCATTGATGATGAATGCGCGGTGCATCTACGGCTTGTTGTAAATCCATATGGTAGTCAATGACATTAATAATAACTTGCAAGACAGTATTGATAATAGTCGGCCCGCCGGGACTGCCTACGGCAAACCACAAGCTGCCATCTTTGTGCAGCACAAAAGTTGGCGTCATTGAAGAGAGTGGACGCTTGTGAGGAGCAATCGCATTACGCTCATTTTGAATCAGGCCATAAGAATTTGGCACACCGGGCTTGGCGGCAAAGTCATCCATCTCATTATTCAAGATGATGCCAGTTCCCTGCGCCACAACGCCAGAGCCGAAATAGCCATTGAGAGTGTAAGTATTGGAGACCGCATTACCATCTTTATCCACTACTGTGAAATGTGTGGTCTCCGATGCTTCGGAACCGCTAGGCTTACCTGCTTTAATGTGGGTGCTGGGGGTGGTATGGTTGAGATTGATGGTGCTGCGCTGACGTGTGGCATAAGCTTTATCAATAAGCCCTTGAATTGGTAATTTAACGAAGTCAGTATCACCCATGTACTCAGCACGGTCGGCATAAGCGCGTTTCATGGTTTCTGTTAGCAGATGGTATTTCTGCGCTGAGAAGGGGTTCAGCTTGCTCAAGTTGTAACCTTCTAGAATGTTCAGCATTTCGAGCAGCACTGCGCCGCCCGAAGATGGGGGCGGCATGGAGATAATGCCATAGCCGCGATAAGTGCCCCGCAATGGCGTGCGCTCTTTAGCGCGATAGCCGCGTAAATCGGCGAGGCTCATCAGGCCGTGATGTTGCTGCATATCAGTAGCAAGCAGACGGGCAGTGCGACCTGTATAAAACTCACGCGCTCCGTTACGCTGAAGGCGAAACAGGGTAGTGGCAAGATCAGGCTGGCGCAACACTTCACCTTCATGATAAAAGTGCTCCTGCCGCATAAAGATTTTGCGGCTATCCCTATAAAGTCGCAGAGACTTGCCCTGCTCTTGAAAAACTTTAGCGAGCCGATAGCTGACTCGAAAACCTTGAGCCGCCAAACGTCGGGCGGGTTCAATGAGTTGTGACCAGGTGAGGTTGCCGGAGCCATATTTCTTCCAGGCCAGTTCCATTCCGGCCACCGTCCCTGGTACTCCTACCGCGCGATAACCAACGGTGGAGGAGCCTTCGCCCTGAATCAACTTCCCCTGTGCATTTAAATAGATATTGCGGGTCGCTTTGCCGGGCGCGGTCTCACGGTAATCAATGGCGGTTGTTTTGCCATTATGCAAGCGAATGAGCATAAAACCGCCACCACCTAGGTTGCCAGCCCACGGATGAGTAACTGCTAAAGTGAAGGCTACAGCGACAGCGGCATCCACCGCATTGCCGCCCCGTCGCATTATCTCAACGCCAACTTGTGAGGCGAGCCGATTACTGGAAGCCACCATGCCATGTCGAGCGCGCACTGGATTACGCGTGGCCGCTAACGCTATTGTATTAGAGCCGTACCCTGACCCGGTTGTGAAGGTAGCGAAGATAGATGCTAAAACAATATGGCGGTAATTCATAGATTTCCTTACTGTGATACCTGGTGGTTAAAACCAGCGGCTGCAAAACGAAGTCCGCCTACGCGGACTATCCGTATAGCCACCGCAGGATGGCTTTGTTTTGCAGTCGGCGAATTCATTCATTGGCCTTTAGTCCATATAGCTATTGCATACTAGCGTAAGATGGTTCAGACTTGAGCATACAATGTATCTCATTCGCTTCTTATTCACCTCGTTAGTTACAATGCTGCCTCTCCTGATGCATGTCGCTCTGGCTGGTGACGCCAGGGGGAAATCTGCGCCTCTTAAAGAGAATGAGGATGCAGCGGCTCTGGTCGCGCCTGAAAAGCTCACGCGTGATGGTCTGTCTCCGGCAGCCTATGCCTTTAAGCAACAAGTTTATCGGTTGCATGTCGAGCGTGGCGTAAAATCGGGCCGGACGCGGATTTTTGATTTGCCCGCGTCAGAATTAGCTTTGATTCCGGGCACCAAGATTCAAATGCAACGTGATGCCGCAAAAGCCCTGGGGAAACTAATGGCTGCCGCAAAAGTTGACCTCGCGTACGATTTAGCGGATACGGGTCACACCCCAGAAATTGAGGTGCGGCGAGCGCGTGCCCGGCGCGTGCAGGAACTGGGTATTAATAATGCTTATCGTTCGGCGTCACATCAGTTCGCCATCTGGAATCGCAACTTCAAGGGTTACTACGAGGCGACTGCCGAAAAGCGTAAAGCCTGTGTTGGTGGCGAGCACGGTCTTGCGGCGGCGGAACTCTTGCGTGATTACATTGGCGTGCGCGTGGCGGCTCCCGGCTTTTCCAATCATCAAGGTGGGATTGCCGTGGACTTTGCTCTCTTGCTCAAGCCTGAACCACAACAGCCAGAGGGCCATACCGAACTTTCGGCTTCAATGGCGCAGGCTGACCCCTGGAAAGAATCCTGGTTCTGGAATTGGCTCAACAGAAGAGCGGAAGAGTTTGGCTTTATCGCCTATGAGCCAGAGCCGTGGCACTGGGAGTATAAACCTGACCGCGTTGGCAAAGGGCGGGAGAACTAAAATCGTTAGCAAAGATGAAATAAGTGTGATGAGGCAATTGGACAGTTTATGAAGAAAACTCTGAATTCCTTGAAAATATTCTGCTGCTTATTATTAGGCTTAGTCTTGCCAGCTATTGGGGCATTGCAGGTTCAGGCGCAGGAAGCGCCGCTACCAGAAAAGGAAGCTCCTGCGGCACGACCTGCCCTGTCCGATGTGCAGTGGAAGAAGACAGTTGTGGAGAGAAAGTTTCGCTCGGAAGGTGTGGCCGTGGCCGATGTGAATCATGACGGCAAGATGGATATTCTGGTGGGTGATGTCTGGTACGAAGCTCCACACTGGACACCGCATGAGATTCGCACGCCGCACGATTATGGTGATGGCTCCAACGGTTATAGTGAAGCCTTCTTATGTTTTGCCGATGACATCAATCATGATGGCTGGGCTGACCTGGTGGTTGTGGGTTTTCCCGGTAAGCCCTGCTATTGGTATCAAAACCCGCAGAACCATCCGGGGCATTGGCAGGAGCATCTAATCTGGCATAGCGCCTGTGATGAAACGCCTAACTATGTTGATCTCTTTGGGAATGGCCAGAAAGTGCTTTTGATGGCGACGCAACCCGAAGGGCAGATGGCCTGGTTTGCTCCTGATACTGATTTAAACAAGCCGTGGAAGATGCATCCCATTAGCAAGCCGTCCACTAAAGATGAAAGGGTGCCCGGCACCGAGCAGTTCTCGCATGGCCTGGGCTATGGCGATATTAATGGCGATGGCCGCAACGATGTCTTAATCCGCCAGGGCTGGTGGGAGCAACCAGCAAATGCCAGAACAAGCGAGCAGCCGTGGACTTTTCATCCGGCTAACCTGGGCTATGACTGTGCCAATATGTATGCTGCTGATTTAGATGGTGATGGCCTCAATGATGTGATTAGCAGTTCAGCCCACCAGAAGGGTATCTGGTGGCATCGCCAAATGCCAGGTAAGGGGGGCGCAGAGTTCACGCGGCATCTTATTGAAAATGATTTTAGCGAGAGCCATTCCATGAATTTTGTAGACATCAATGGTGATGGCAAGAAAGATTTAGTGACTGGCAAGCGGTGGTGGGCGCATGGCCCCAAGGGTGACATTGATCCCAATGCTCCGGCAGTGCTGGTATGGCTTGAAATTAAATCTAAACCAGGCGCAGCGCCGGAGTTTGTAACGCATCAAATTGATAATGATTCGGGTGTAGGCACTCAATTTTGCGTGGCGGATATTAATGGTGACGGCAGGCCCGATATTATCATCTCTAACAAAAAAGGCGTATTTGTATTCGAGCAACTGCGCTAATAAACCATAAAGAGATAGCCAACTCATGCTATCAATGGAAAGGGTAGCAAGTTGAATTAAGCCACAACTACCTTAAAGCCCAAACAGGGAAGTTGAGGTGCGGCTGCGTTTGCGGCGACGGCGATGGGTAGTTGTAGTGGTGTCACTCAGACTGGCATCGCTGCCTTCAGCATCCGCGTTGGAGGTATCCGCAATCCCGGAAACCGTCGCACGCCCTTCATAGGGGATTGAATGAGCGATATGGGCTTGGATGTTACTCTTATAAGCTTGCACGATAGCGGGCGCATCCTTGATAATTAAGCAGTTTTCAGCATTACTTTGTTCTGCCGCTTTGGTGAAGTTGAAGCTGCCCGTGATAACTGTAGCATCATCAATCACCATCACCTTATTATGTGCAATTGCGTGCTTATTATCAGTGTAGGTTGGAATACCCATGTTCACCAGGAAGGTTGCACCCGTATAACGCGCGGTAGCATTGCTTTTATCTAACACGGCGGTGACTTTCACGCCACGCCGGGCCGCTTCAACTAAGGCTTTGGCAATGGGTGTTGAAGTAAAGGAATAGGCTTGCACCCAGATGGATTTGCGGGCGGCATCAATTTCATTGACTATTGATTCTGTGCAGCCGCCATTGGGAGAGAAATGTACCGTCAACTGCGCTCCGTTAGCCGTGCCCGCGTTTGACCGCTGCGTAGTTTCGTTGGAACCGTTGAATCCGGCGGGTGGCGCTGAACTGGAGTTTTGTGGAGTATTGGTGAGTTGCTTGCAACCGCTCAGTGAGAGCATACCCACGATGGCCGCAATGCTGAAGATTGAGAATCTAATTTTTCGAGTCCTTATCGTATTGAATTCAATTTACCGTCTATGGCAAGCATGATCTATAGCCTTATAAATTTGCCCTGCTAAAAGGGTTCTTACCACTGCGGATTTTGCATGATTATATTTTCGATGGTGTCTTTGTCGGCAGCGGCGGCGAACAAATGTCCCTGCGCATACTCGCATTGCAACCCTCGAAAATGCATTAATTGATTAGCTGTTTCGATGCCTTCCGCTACTACATCCATACTCAGGCTGTGCGCCAGGGTAATGATAGCGCGCACAATTTCCAGGTTCTCATTGCCCTCATCTATCTGAGTGACGAAAGAGCGATCTACCTTTAGCGTATTTAATGGCAGACGATGCAAATAACTCAAGGAAGAATAGCCAGTGCCGAAGTCGTCTATGCTCATTTGGATGCCCAGCGTCCGCAGGTCTTTGAGAATGGTGGCCACCGATTCCACATTCTCCATAATGGCGCTTTCGGTGATCTCCAATTTAAGATATTGCGGTTCAAGCTGAGTTTCTTTTAGCACCTGCCCAATGTAGTCCACGAGGTCGGGCTGGGTAAACTGGCGGCTGGAAAGATTCACGTTCATGGTGAGAGGCGCATGATCCAGAAACTTTTGTTGCCACTCCTTCATCTGGAAGCAGGCTTCGCGCAATACCCAACGATCTAAGCGCACAATTAGTCCGGTTTCCTCGGCACAGGGAATAAAGTCTGCCGGAATGGTAAAGCCACGCTGGGGGCGCTGCCAGCGCACCAGAGCCTCGAAGCCGCTGATCTTGCCAGAACCCAGATGCACAATGGGCTGGTAATTCAATAAGAAGTCTTCTTGATCCAGGCTGCGGTGCAGATCGGTTTCTAATTCAAGTCGCTGCATCACCTCAGAGTGCATGGTGCGATCAAACACTTCATAACGGTTACGCCCCTGCACCTTGGCGCGATACATCGCCGTATCCGCATCGCGCAGTAAGTCAACCGGTCGTTCATAATCGGAACGGTTGAGGGCAATGCCAATGCTGACTGCCGTAAAAATCTCTTGCTCATTCAGCATGAAAGGCACCGTTAAGCTGCGCTGAATGCGCTCGGCGATATGCGTGGCATCTTTCAAGCCTTCGATGTCATCGAGCAAGATTACAAATTCGTCGCCACCTAAACGCGCCACGGTGTCAACTGAGCGAATCGCTGATTCCAGACGCCGCGCAATAGCCGCGAGCAGCAGGTCACCCACCATATGGCCCAGGCTGTCATTAACCAGTTTGAAGTCGTCGAAATCGAGAAAGATAACGGCAAAAAAGTAATTCTCACGCCGCTTGGCGTGTTCTAAAGCACGATCCAGCCGTTCCATGTACAGAGCACGGTTCGGCAATCCTGTCAATTTGTCGTAAAACGCTTCGTGGAATAATTTCTCTTCGGCTTGCTTGCGTTCAGTAATATCAATCCCCACGAAGACGGCGGATTGGCCCAGCAAATACTTTTGGGCCATGACCAGATAGGTGCGCCGATTATCTTCGATAATCATGTCCAGTTCGCGGGAGGCTCCCTGCTCATCACTGGAGACAAACTCGCGCACAAATTCCGTAAAGCCGGGACTGTTGCTGAGAAATCCAATGGGTCTGCCGATAAAATCTTTGGGGTTCAAGTTATAAGTGGAAGCCAGGCGAGAGTTAATGCCCAGATATTGCAAATCGGAGTTAATCCAGGAGACTCCTCCCGGCACGGCATCTAGGACGGCCTGAAATTGATCCCGCAACTCTTGCAGGGCTGCCTCGGCCTGCTCGCAGCTTTGCTCCGCTTGCTCGCGTAACGCAACCTCCCGTGCCAACTGCTCCTGGAGTGCAGCTATTGCTTGTGATTCTTGATGGTCTGTGGACATAGTGTCAATAATACTCCGCGTGCTTCCCGACGCCTTGCTATTTATATTATCAATTATAATGCCAGTTCATAAGTACCAACGCCTTACAGATTTGGATTGCGCTTGTGCTAATGTTGTTCCAATTGGAAAGTTGCATGGGGGTGAGGCCCGTTATTCTACTATAAATTGTTCCACGTTATAAACGCTAAACGCACTGGCATCTTTATCAAGCGAAAGCGCAAAATGATTTATAAGCAGAAAAGATATAATCTAGAAGAGTAGCCGCAAGTTAGGAATCGCTAACCCAGCATGAACTTAAATAACGGCTTCGCGTCCAAAAGTCATAGTCGCACCAAGTGCTACTCAGTTGACAGACCTTTAACTAAAAGAATGACTTCAGCCAGTAGTCCTTTCATGATACTGGCCTTATCAGGAGATACCCCATGACATCTCGGCAAATTAAGAATTGTGCGTGGGCTTTTGTCGCCCCGCTGTGCATGATAGCGGGGCTGGCGGCAGTCACCCGCTTTACCCCGGCCCAAGCCCAAAATGCAGGAGCTTCCGCAGAGTATCAGCAGGGATTAGCTTGGGCACAGGCGGTCGCAGTGCCGGATAACTTACGTCCGCGCCAGTTTGTGATTGCTGATTACCTCATCGGCCCAACGGCTAACCAACAGCCCCAAGACCTGGACGCAGGCTTGCAAACGCTGGCTGCCCTGGGCATGAACACTGCCGAAATCCGGCGCTGGGGCGCTTTAAGCAATCAAGTGGCGGCCCATGCGCGACAGGTGGGAATTACCCGTTTCCGGCGGGCTATCTATTCGCCGTTGCCGCCTAACCCCGACCGCAATCCTTCACTCTATTTTTCGTGGAATACTGATGCCCTGACGCCCGCTAAAGTGGATGCTTGGGCACGCGACCAAGTGCGGCAATCGGAAGCCTTTGGGATGCCTGCCTCCGATGTGGCGCTTTTTCATATGGCTGATGAGCCGGGTTGGTATTTTCCTTACATTACGCGCCAGTTTGCATCGTCTCCGGCGCGGCTGCAAATGTTTCACAACTTCCTGCAATCCAAGGGTTTGCAGCCAGGCGATGTAGGCGCACAAGACTGGTCGCAGGTGCTGCCCCTCACTGCGGCGCAATTGCAAGCCAGAAATTATGACCTGCCGGGTCGCCGCTTGTTTTATTGGACAACCCGTTACCCAACCGAGACCGCTTCTGATGCCTTCAAGACCTGGAGCGATGCGTTACGCCGCCAGTTTAACCCGAATTTACTGATTACCAGCAACTGGAACAATCCGGTTGACCGTTATTATTATCCCTCGCCGGGCAGAAAGATCGGTAACAACCAGGAAACCGGGCCGGATGCCGCAATGGGCATGATGGACTGGATGGATGTCGGGCGCAAAGGCGCGTTAACGGCGCTCTGGACAGAAGATTGGTTTACCGACCAGGACGCCCAGTCCTGGAGCTATTATGCTGATGCGTTGCACTCGGCGGCGCAACAAAGCGGTGTGCAGTTTGGCGGCTATATCACAGGCCGCAAGTTGGGTGATAATCCAGCCGGTGGCAAATATCGAGCTTTGGCGTTAATCGGACATGGGGCCAAAGCCATTGACTATTTCTGCTATGGCCCGGAATCGCAATTCCCTGGCAACACCTATTCCAACAACCGCAATGCCTATGGCGCGATTGCCGGGGCTAATCGCCTGATTGGTCGTGCTGAATCTTTACTTTATCCGGGGCAGCGTTTGCCTGCTCGCATTGCCATCCTCCTGCCACGTTCAGCCCAAGCCTGGGACGAAACATCCACTATCAATCAATTTCCGGTTTATCAACAAGAGGTCAAAGGCATCCACTTCGCCCTCACGCATAGCCACTATCCAGTTGATTTTATAGATGAAGAGAATTTGGCGAGCGGCGATTTTGCCCGCCGCAATTATTTCATCCTTTATGTCACCTCACCCAATCTCGCGGCGGCAGCCCAGACCGCGTTGCAGACCTGGATTAATAATGGTGGCACGGCTATTTTTAGTCCCGGCGCGGCGGCAGCAGATGAATATAATTCACCCAGCGGCACGCTTAATGCGGCGCGGGGCGTGCGCGCGATTATGCTGCCCCACACGGGTAATGCAGTAGGGGCGGTGCAAGTCTCGTTTCGAGATCAGAACTTTGGCAATAACCTAACGCTCTCTGGGCCGAGTGCGCCGTTGCAAGTCACGGGTGGCACGACGTTGGCGCAGTTTGCCAATGGCAGTCCGGCCCTCGTTTCTAATCGGGTGGGACAAGGTTTAGCTCTCTCCTATGGCTTCTGGCCCGGCACGGCGTATTATGCCTCCGTGCAACGCCCTGGCCCCGCACAACTGCCTCAAGGCTGGAACGACGCATTACGAAGTGTTATAACGGCGGTGCCGCGAGTTACGCGCGTAGGCCGACCAGTTGATGTAGATACTGACCTTGTGGAAGCCTCTCGCCTTGACTCGACAGCGGGCATCGCCGTGACATTGCTCAACTGGACAAACCAGCCCCAGGGCCAAATTGCGGTGACGGTGCATAATGTAGGCACTGTGACTTCAGTCGGTTCTGCCGAGCAGGGCACAGTTCCCTTTACGCAGAATGGCACTGATTTGCGGGTGAGTCTGCCCCTCCGGGATGTGGATGTGTTGATGATTCGCCATTAATACGTCAGACTTATAGCGAACAATTGAAGGAGCAAGATTACAATCTTGCTCCTTTTCCTACTCTATCTTTCTTGTGGTTATCATAAGCAAGATACCACACCAGCTAACTTATAATCTGTGGCGGTAATTCCTTGTCGCCTCTAAATCACTCCGCCAGACTCCACAACGCTTTTGCTGCCCTAAGACGTTTAACTTCACTTGGCAATGATGTTGAGAAGACAAGACAAGTTAGCGCATGGAACAATGGAAACAGTTACAATATCTCAATAATGAGAGTCGAATAGAAATAGATGGATAAGTGAAACGCCATGAAGACTTCTAAAAATCAAAAAGCCAGTGCAAACGGTATTAAACCTTCTCTCAGCCGTATAGCCAATAAGCAATCGGCTGCAACCAGGGCTAACTCAACCAATCGGTTGGTGGCTGGTACTCTGGCCGTTCTGGGTGTAGCGAGCTTGGCAACGGGTGGCATCTTGATGGGTCATGCGGATGTCAAGGCCGGAAATACTGCTGTGGCTACTCCCAGCGCGGAGGCGGCTGCACCACATCAGGGTAGCGACTCAGCGGCAGAGGTGCCTTATACGCCTTCTAAATATCCAGGTGTGATGGTGCGTAACGTGCCACAGCCTGCTCCCGCTCAAGGGGCAGGGCGTGCTGGCATGAACAAGGGTTGGATTTATGTCAAGCCGGGTGCGCCTAAGCCTCGCTTTGGCACGAGGTATGGGACACGCGGGGCGGGAATCTGGTATGAGCCTGGCAAAACCAAAGCGGGCGGCACGGCAGCCCATGTAGATCGTAGCTTTTATCCTTATGTCATGGCTAAAGTCACCACACCAGCACAGAAAGGGCAAAAGGGCAAAGTCGCCTTAGAATGTATTGATGGGGGTAACGCGGCGCAGCATGAAGCTATTGCCAATGGTGCGTCCACAACTCCTACTACTGTAACCGCGCCGAAAAATAAGCCAGTTGTAAAAACAAGCGCGAACGCGAAACAAGTTGTAGTTAAGTATTAAAATCTTCTATGAGCGTGATTTAGGCAGGGTATACCGTCCCCTGCTGATTTTCTATTGGTCAAGGAAAAGTTAATGTCATCCATGTGTTTGTTCTTATCGGGAATCTTGCTGTACATCCTGCAACAGAGAAAATTGCGTGAACTAAAGGCTGTCGCTAAAGTGGCCGCGCTCGGCGCATTGATGGCAGCCACTCTGGGAGGAGCGGTATCGCGGGCGGCTTATGCGGTGCCGATTCAGATTACCTACACCGATGGTGCTGGGGAAGGCTTTAATGACCCCACTCTGGGTTCTGCGCGGCGCAATGCCTTTGAAGCGGCAGCCAGCAACTGGTCGCAACGCCTGCCGGGAACGATTCCGGTGGTTATCAGCGCCTCGATGGATCCGTTGCCGGGCGGCGCAAATTCCGCCGTGCTGGGTTCGGCTGGCCCGTCCACCTTTTTCGTTAATGCCTCTGGTTTACCTTTAACCAACGTTTTTTATCCGGTGGCCTTAGCCAATCAGTATGCCAAGCAGGATTTAAACCAGGGCAACCCGGAGATCATCGCTCAATTTAATAGTAACGTTGATACTCCAAACGTTTTAGGGCCAACCAGCTTTTACTATGGCACCGATGGCCATCCGCCGCCAGGCGATATTGATTTCTATTCTGTTATTCTCCATGAGTTTGGACACGGGCTAGGCTTTATAGATTCCGTCAATCAAGATGGGTCTTTCGCCCTTAATGGCAATCCTGACATTTACGATACGTTTCTGGCCAATGGGCCAGCTTTAGGAGCTACGCGCTTAACCGCGCTTAGCCAATCAGCCCGCGCCGCCGCTGTGGTCAGCAATGCGCTGTTCTTTGCTGGCCCGAATGCGAATGCCGCCAACGGGGGCAGCAATGCTCGCATCTACGCGCCTAATCCTTATGAACCTGGCTCCAGCGTTGGTCACTTAGACGAAGCGACTTATCATGGCATCAATGAGTTAATGACGCCCATTAGTAGTGGTGTGACCCATGATCCAGGGCCAGTCGCAATGGGTGTCTTCCACGACATCGGCTGGGGCAATGGAGGCGGAGGTGGCACTACACCAACGCCCACTCCCACTCCGCCTCCCACGAACCGGCCCCCGAACGATAATTTTGCTAACGCGCAAGCATTGAGTGGCAATGTCGGGCGAGTGTCAGGCACCAATTTGAATGCCACCAAAGAATCGGGCGAGCCTAACCACGCCAGTAACGCGGGTGGAAAGTCGGTCTGGTATCGCTGGACGGCACCCTCGAATGGCAGTGTTACTTTCAGCACGCTTGGCAGCAATTTTGACACCCTGTTGGCGGTCTATACCGGAAGCAGTGTCAGTGCCTTGAAGCCAGCCGCTGCCAACTCGTCCAATAATAACGTCAGCAGCGCGAATAAAACCAGCAGCGTCAGCTTTGCGACGGCAGCAGGCACTGTCTATCAAATCGCTGTAGATGGCTTTAATAGTGGCACGAACCCCACCAACGCCGCCAGTGGGGGTATCACGCTCAACTGGAACTTTGCGGGCAATACCGCTGTTCCGCCCAATGATAACTTTGCCAAGGCGCAAGTCGTAAGCGGCAAGGCGGGTAAAGTCACGGGCACTAATGTCAATGCCACCAAGGAAGCCGGAGAACCCAAGCACGCCAATAGCCCTGGCGGTAAATCGGTGTGGTATCGTTGGACAGCTCCTGCCAGCGGCAAGGCGACCTTTGCGACTGTGGGCAGCAACTTCGACACCGTGATGGCGGTTTACACTGGAACCAGCGTAAGCGCATTAACGCTTATCGGTAACAATGACGATGCCCTCGGAGGCCAGACCAGTAGCGTCACGGTGAACGTAGTGGCAGGCAAAACCTATAACATCGCCGTAGATGGCTTTAACAGCACTGCGATTCCAACCAATGCCGCCAGTGGCAGCATCGTCTTTACCTGGTCGTTCACAGCGGGCGCTGCACTCGTAGCACGGACAGGGCCAGCCTCCCCCGTCAAACTTTCGACAGCCAGTGTTGAAGCAGCGACAGGGCTTGTTCATCTGCGCTTTAGTGGGGCGCTGGATAGAGCTATCGCCAGCGATGTGTCTTCCTACTCTGTCTTTATCAACGGAGCAGAGGTGCCAGTGGAAAGTGCCGCTTATTTGAGCAATAGCAATAGTGTTACTCTGGCTTTGCCAGAGGGCGCTGTGCATTTTGGGGATAAAGTGGTGGTTAGTTGGAACCTCACGGATAGCACAGGGCTTACGTTGGTTGGGCAGACCGTGTTATTAGCCCATTGAATGGGCATGAGATCATTAAGTAATCCAAGTTGCTACTGGTTGGTGCCGTGACTCAAGTCACGGGCTGCAAAACGAAGTCGCCCTGTGGCGACTCAGGAAGTCCGCGCAGGTGGACTTCGTTTTGCAGCCCGTGGTTTCAACCACTGGGCCTGGGGTAGCAACTTGGGTTAAGTAACAACCGCTGAGGCCATCCGCAGCGGTTGTTATGCTTTGCCCTGGTTACAATCGGCTTGAACTTGCATACTCTAACCTTGTGAAACGAGGTTGTCTTCCTTGATTGATTCTGAGGCACCACCGGCTCTGCCCTTACAGGAGGGTGCGCCTCCAATCCCCCCAGAGCCATCTACTCTCGCAACGCCTGCACCCCTGGCACGGCGCATTGCCTCAGCGGTTTCTGTGACGGGCTTTGGCTCGGTCGTTACAATGTTGCTGACGACATTATCGGGTGTTGCCATCGCCCGACACGGCGGGCCACAAGGCTATGCTGTCTTTGTGGCTGCTAATATGCTGATCTTTGTGAGTGCTTCGTTCTGCGATTGTGGTCTGTCCTTAGCTCTCGCTAAACATGTGGCCCAGCAAGAAGAAGAAGGACAGCATGAGGCCGTGCGTAGGCTCTGCACGACTACCCTGGGCCTGATGCTTTTTCTGACTGTGTGGGTGGCATTACTGGTCAGCTTGAATCTCACCCGCTTAGAAGGGCAACTGTTGGGGCCGGGATTGTCGCTTGGCACTACTTTTACCTTAGCCTTTCCTTTTGTCTTATTACTTACTGTTATCTCCTACTGCGCCAGTGGCATCTATTATGGCTTATTGCGGCCCCGCGCCGAATTAGGCATTTGGATTTCAGGGCCACTGGCTATGTTAGCCTATGTGGTGGCTTACCGTTTCATGCCTGGACTGCCTATCTGGGGCGCGGCAGCAGCATCTTATGCGTGTTCAGGGATCGTAGCTGGCTATCAACTGTGGCGGGATCGCTTACTGGGAACACCCTTGCCTTTAGCGGAAATGCGACCACTAATCAACGAGATAGTGCCCGTCATTGGGTTTACGTTCTTTACGGTTTTCTCAACCTGGAGTGATCGTTGGATTGTCGGCGCACAGTTAGGTGGGGCGGTTTCTTTAGGTTTGTATGCGGCGGCAGTGGCAGTGATTCAAGCCGCTTTACGTGTGCCGACTCACATTGCTTATGTCTTAGTGCCCGCTGCGGCTAAAGTTTCCTTGCAGGGAGCCGAAAAAACGGCCCGCTTCAACAGCCAGATGATGCGCGCCTTTGGCCTGTTTGCCATATTGATGATGTCCGTCATCTGGTTAGCGGCACCGGCCCTGGTGCCGCTCCTATTTGGGCCGGGCTTTACGCCTGCCATCCCCGCTTTGCTATTGATGACTCCCAGTTTGTTGGCTTGCGCCATCAGTTACCCGTTTATGTCGGCCTTAACAGGTTCGACAAGAAGTTATCGGGCCACGCTGTTACTGGCACTGACCGTACCGCCGCGCCTGATTTTCCTGTGGCTTTTTACCAAGTACTATGGATTACCGGGCACCGCTTTAGCCACGGCCCTCGCCGATAGCCTGCTGGCTGTTTGTTGCATTGTCATTGCACGGGGGGCTGGTATTACCTTACCCTTGCGCGCTCTAATCCAACCCTGTCTCATTGGTGCCCTCTCCTGTGGCGTCGGTTTTACTTTAATCTATTGCGGTACGCCTCAATTGATAGCTATCATTCCCGCAGTCGCAATTTTTGTTCCCGCATTGTGGCGCTTATCCCATCCCCTGCGGCCTATTGATGCGTAATGGGGTGGCTCTCTAGCCCCAGCAACGCCTTACTCGCCATCGCTTGGCTAAAGCCGGTGGCCCTTGTAGACTCTGATAGCCTTCATGATTCAGGGACGAGATATTGTTTTTATTGCGAGCATCGAATGGGATTTTCTGTGGCAAGGGCACCAGGAGATTGCTTCGCGTCTGGCTGAGGCCGGAAACCGTGTTCTCTATATAGAGAACACGGGTGTGCGCTCTCCCGGTCTCAAAGATGCCAGACGGGTGGTGCATCGCCTCCAGGCATGGGCCAGGTCCTTGCGCTCCAAAGGTGTGCGCCAGGTCGCCCCTAATCTTTATGTCTGTGCGCCATTAGTGTTACCGCCTTTTGGCGCACGCTGGCAACGCCAGGTCAACCGCCGTTTGCTCCTACCCCACGTGCGTCGTGTGGTGCGCCAGCTTGGGCTGCGTGATGTACTGCTCTGGACTTACTTGCCAACAGATACAGCCTTAGACTTGATTCGCTCCTTGCGTTCTCCTAAAAGCGCCGTGGTTTATTATTGCATTGCCGATTTTGCTCAATTAACGCCTCAATTGAGTCAACTTGAGAGGGCTGAAAAAGCCATCCTCACAGCGTGTGATGTGGTATTCGCTCAAGGCCCTGAAATCGCCTCCCATTGCGCCCGTTGGAATGATAACGTGCATATCTTTCCTTTTGGAGTCAATCTGGATGCGTTTCCCCTGGCTGCGTCACCTTTAGAAGATATTAATACTGGTCATACCGTGGTGGATGGAACTGATCCCGATTGTCCGCCAGCTATGCGAAACCTGCCTCGCCCGGTGATTGGCTATATTGGCGGCTTACACCGCCATGTTGATATAGAATTATTGGCTGTGATGGCGCGAGCACGCCCTCAATGGTCTTGGGTCTTCGTTGGCCCGTTGCAAACGGCAGTGGATGAATTATGTCTGTTGCCTAATGTGCATCTGGTAGGGCATCAGCCGCATAATGATCTAGTCCACTACGTGCAACGATTCGATGTTTGTATGGTGCCCTATGTCAGCTCTTCTTACACTGATACGGTAGTACCAACCAAAATCAACGAATATTTGGCCGTTGGCAAACCTGTGGTTTCAACTCCGCTTCCAGCGGTCTGCAACTTTAATGCAAAACATGAAATTTTAACGGTGGCACCGGCGCGTCCTGAGGCTTTCCTGCACGCGATTGAACAAGCTCTGCGTGCTCCGGCTGATGCGGGCACCTTAGCGTGGCGGCGCGAGGTGGCTACCCTGGGAGATTGGCAGGCACGGCTTGAAGCGATGAGTGAACTGATTGAAACACAGTTAAAAAAGAAAAGTAGACGCTCAAAATCAGGGGGGCGCAAGTAGATAACAATATGGCATCTCGATCTCCCCTAACTTCCCCCCTTTCAGGTAAAGAAGTCAGCCATCCTGCAAAGGTTGATACTACGACTCCAAATCTTGTAGCAGAAGGGGCTGCACCGACAAGCCTCTCCTTGCTGCGTCGCCGCCTATTAATTATTTTTAGCCTGGCTTTAGGGTTACGGGTTTTTGTGGTGTTATGGCTTAATTTTGCGCCGAAAGCTTACCAACCCGCGATGGCGATCTTTGCCGATGATGCCGTTGTCTATGACCAGATAGCCAAAAATATCTTGCATGGACAAGGCTATCAATACGCTGGCAATTATGCCGAGATTAGCCGTATTCCTCCACTCTTCTCTTTCTTTCTGGCGGGTCTCTATGCTCTTTGGGGGCCAAGCGTGGTTGGCACCGGTTTAGCGAATGCCTTATTGGGAGCTTTAACCGCTGTCTGCCTTTATTACCTTGTTCTGCGCTGCCTGGTTTATTATCAAGTCCCTACAGTTATTGCAGCCGAGCGGATTGCCTTCATAGCAGCTTGCCTTTTTGCCATTTATCCTCTGGAAATATTTAACACACCTTATGTGCTCAAAGAGAATTTCTCGATCTTTTTAACAGTGGGTTTTGCCCTGGCCTGGGCGCAGTTACTGCCTGTTGAGGTGCAACAGCCAACGCGTTGGTGGGCAGTTGTAGCGGGCGTCTTGTTGGGGTTAAGTGTGTTGAGTCGTTACACACACATCGGCCTGATACTCTTTTTTGTAGCCGGGAACTTATGGTGGTGCTGGCGTAATGGTCGGACGATAGACGAACAGAGCAAGCAGTTACTGAGCAGGAGCTTGCTCTTCAATACAGGCATCGCAGTTGTCTTTTTTGGTCTCACTTTAACGCCCTGGTTGGTGCGCAATTATAATGTTTTCGGTCAAGTGATCCTCAGCCCACATGGGCCAGCGCGTTACCTCTATAATGCCAACTCGAATTATGCCGCGCCCGAAACCAATGGTTATTATGAGGGGCATGGCGATAGCCAGAAGTGGAATCAATATACCGGTGCAATTGATGCTAATACCGAAAAAGACATGCACGCCCGCGAGCGCACTTATGCTTCAGCGGCGCTGCAAAACTTGAAGCATCCGTTACATATTGCTCAACTGGTGGGAGGTAAACTCATCAGTATGTGGCGGCCTGTGTGGGCTAACTCATCGCTACGCACCTGGCTCCTTTTAGGCGTGCCGTACATCGTGATGATGGCCCTGGCTTTGCCGGGTTTATTCTGGTGGCGACGGGATCAGGTTAAAGTGGCGCGGGAGTCTAGAGGACTGAAGCCATCAAGCAGTATGGTCTTGTATGCCATGATCCTTTATTACTTTCTGGGCCATGCGGCTTTCTGGGGTATGGTGCGGGAGCGCCAGTATGTTGAACCTTATCTCATGGCTTTTGCCGCTTACACTTTTTGTCGATTATTTTCCAGGTCTGAATCTACCTAATGCCAGCATCTCTCAAGGGAACTCTGAAGAAAATCGTTTCACCCGCTATCTATCGTCCTTTTCTAACGCGCTGGAGAAAGTTGCGAGCCAAACCTGTAGCCCTGGAAAGTTTGCCGCGTCTTAACCCCATTAGCCGTATTCATGGGCTGGAGCGCGGCACGCCGATTGACCGCTATTACATTGAGCAATTTCTAACCGCTCACACCTCAGACATCAAGGGCCGCACCTTAGAGATGGCCGATCCCCGTTATACGCGCCAATTTGGTGGGGCTAAAGTGTCTCAGGCTGATGTACTGCATCTTGTGGCAGGCAACCCGGAAGCCACTCTGGTAGGAGACTTAGCCACCGGGGAAGGCATTCCCACCGCTGTATTCGATTGCTTAATCGTTATCAATACGCTTTTTCTGATTTATGAGGTACGGGCGGCGATTGCCCATTGTTATCAAGCCCTCAAAAGCGGAGGTGTGTTGCTGGCGCATTTTCCGGGTATCTGCCAGCGTATCCCGGAGGATGAAGCCTGGTCGGGAGATTACTGGCGTTTTACATCTCAGTCGGTGCGGCGTTTATGCGAAGAGTTCTTCCCGCGTGACAATGTAAACGTCGAAGTTTACGGTAATGTTTTGGTGGCCACAGCTTTCCTGCATGGTCTGGCTGCCGAAGAACTCAATCAGGAACAACTCGATTATCGTGACCGCGATTACGAAATGCTAATTACGGTGCGCGCTGTCAAACCTTGAACCTCATCCTATAAATTAAAATGATACACCCTGTAAACAGTAAAGTGCGGTGGGAGTTACTGCCGCGTAACACATTAGACAGGATGGCAACGGAATGGGATCAGGCATTATTGCAGAGCCAGGACTACACGGTCTTTCAATCTTTTGGATGGGGTGAATACAAGCGCAATTTTGGCTGGCAGCCGTGGCGTTGGCTGGCGCGTCACGACGACCATATCGTGGCGATGGCGCAAATCCTGGTTAAAGCCCTACCGGCAAAAATTAAAATTGGCTGGGCACCGGGAGCACCTGTTTTACTCTTTCCTCACAGCAAGTCAAAAGACATCCCAATAGTTATGCAGTCCTTGTTAGACACTCTCTCCCGCCGTCACCGCCGCCTGGCTCTGCGCTTTGATAGTTATTTACCGTGGCAGGCAGAATTCTCTTACGCTCTGAACCAATCATTATCCAGACCGATTCTGCCGGTCAATACTGGCTATTCAACGGCTCTGGATTTAAGCCAATCACACGAGTCATTGACACATAAAATCAAACCCCGACACCGCTCCTATATGCGCCAGGCTATGCAAGAGGATATTGAATGGAAAGTGGGCCGCGATGAACGTGTTAAGCATGACTTTGTGCGATTGCATCATGAGATGACGCAACAGAAGGGCCTGAAGGCTTTAGAGACAAATATTGAAGATGTAACTGCCCTTTGCGCTGCGCTGGGGAACTCTGCGACGTTTTTAACGGGCTATCTCAAGGGTGAGGCGGTGACTTCCTACCTGATCCTTTGTTTTGGTAAAAAAGCTTTCTACCTGTTGGCTGCTACCG
>JAFAZH010000028.1 GCA_019239895.1 Abditibacteriaceae bacterium
GCTCTTAGAAAATATCTTCCGCTCCGTCAACATTGCCCTGGTCAATGAGATGGCGATGCTCTGCGACCGCATGAACATTGACATCTGGGAAGTCATTGACGCTGCCGCAACCAAACCTTATGGCTTTACCAAGTTCTCGCCAGGGCCGGGCTTAGGCGGGCACTGCATCCCGATTGACCCCTTTTATCTGAGTTGGAAAGCCCGCCAGTATAACTTCCAGACCAACTTTATCGAACTGGCCGGAGAAGTGAACCGCGCTATGCCGCGTTATGTCGTAGATAAAATCACGCGCGCCCTCAATGATGAAAGCAAAGCGGTGCGTGGTTCACGCATTGGGGTGCTTGGCATGAGCTACAAGCCCGATGTGGGGGATGCACGGGAATCACCCTCGTTATGTGTGGCGGAACTGCTGCACAGTTTGGGCGCAGAGATCATCTACAATGATCCGCATGTGCCCAGCATAAGGCTGCATGGCGAAACCATCACCTCACAACCCTTAGAGCAAGTCTTAGCGGCTGACTGTGTCGCGCTGCTGACCAACCACAGCAATTACAACTACCAAGAAATTGCTCAAAAGGCGCACTTAGTCGTAGACACACGTAACGCCTTCAAAGCCGTTCAAGACTCTCAAGCCCGCATTATTAAATTGTAGATAGACTGACTCAAGTTTAGACGGGACAGGTGCGAGCGAGACGAACGGGCATTATGTTTTGCCTTATACCTGATTCTTCTCTTTGCATCTCAGAATCCTAACTATAGAAGGCTCTGCATTATCCACGTTATCGTCTGTGACTTAGGTAAGGTTTTACTCCCTTTTGACGAGCAGCGATTATGGGATGCCTTAAACCCTCACTTCCGCTTGGCTCCGCAGGAGGCGCGAGCGGTCGCGCAGTCCTTGGCCCAAGCAACAGGATTTGGGGTGGGTGCCGTGAATGGGGTAGAGTATCATCGGCAGCTCCAGGCAGCGACGGGATTAAGCCTCAGTTATGACGATTTCTGCTTCGCCTGGAATAATATTTTCTGGGCGGATGAGGCAGTACTCAAATTGGTGGTTGCCGCTCCTGTCGAAAAGCGCTACTTGCTCTCTAATACCAATGAAATTCACTGGCGCTTTATTCAAACGCATTTCCCGCATCTGTTACAACCCTTCGATAAGGTTGTAGTTTCTCATGAAATAGGCTTAGAGAAGCCCGACCCAGCTATTTACCAGTGGGTCATCCGCGATAGTGGCTATTCCGCCAGTCAACACTTGTTTATTGATGACATCCAAAGCAACATTGAAGGCGCTCAAGCCGTTGGCATGGATACAATTCTCTACACAAACGCGGCTGAACTGTGGCATCAATTTGCCGTGCGGGGATTGACCACTGAAAAGTCCACCTTTTCCTGAAAGAGAGTACCCGTTAAAGACACGCTAGCTGGAAGGCAGAGGCCATGTAGTGTATTTTGACTTTGCCATTCAGCGGGTCAAAGCTCTCCCTTCCTCCCCTAAACTCAACTGCTAAAATTTATTAGACGTTGTTTTGCCTATACTACTGCTGACATGTTAACTCGATCCCATGCTTTTGACATTATCGTGATCACAGCAGCCAATGAGGCCCAGGCCAGTAGCTATCGGGCACAGTTGGAGGCGCGCGTGCGACAGGGTCTTTTGCGCGAGGGCACACTTTGGCGCGTCGTCACCGATCCGGGTGGACGCCGGGTTGGATCCGGCAGCAGTACCTTGGCAGTTTTATCTCAATTGGCCGATACGGTTTGCCAGGACGGGGGTGATTTCACAGAGCGCTTCAGCCAGCATCGGATCTTGATTGCCCATTCGGGTGGCGATGCGAGGCGTATTCCAGCCTACGCGCCACAGGGGAAAATCTTTATGCCGCTTCCTTGTGATGTGCCACCCACTGGCCAGCCGCCCTGGCAGCGCCATCCCGCCGCTCTTTTTGACTTAATTTTGCAAACGCTCTCCAAGCTGCCCACTGCTCCAGAAGGCGAAATCATCATCTGCGCGGGTGATGTACTTTTGACGTTCAATTCTGAAGAAACCAACTTACACACGCCTGGGGGCATCACAGGACTAGGTTTTGCCGTGCCCCCAGATGTCGGCGAGCAGCATGGTGTTTATGTTGCTGCGACTCCCAGTCTGGGTGGCCCCGTGCTTGATTTTCTACAAAAGCCCAGCCGGAGCGAGATACTGGCAGAGGGGGCCATTGATCCCAGCGGACGCGTGCTGATCGACACCGGTGTTTTCTGCATCGCGCCAGCAGCAGCCGAGGCTCTGCTCCATGCCGCTGGCATTGGACTTAAGGGCAGCCGCGTGGTCATGAATGCAGGTCTGCAACGGGACTTGATGGAGTCGCGCGTGAGTCTCGTTGATCTTTATCGAGAAGTTGCGTTAGCCTTACCTGCTGCCATGAGCCGGGAGCGTTACCTATCCAACCTGAGCCCCACCAACAGTACACGAAGCGCACAAAAGAGCTTCGGCCAATTTTTTGATCGCCTCCACGACACTGCCCTACCCTTTAACGTAGTGGCTGTGCCCGATGGCGAGTTTTTCCATATTGGCACCACGCGTGAGTTGCTGACCAAGTTTACAGAACCCAGCCGCACGGCCAGAGCCTTCCATTTTGAGAATGGCTATCGCAGTCATAATCTCTCTAAGTTGACGATGCCAGGCCCAGCGTCTCACCTCCTGGCAGCCAATCCCTTGGCGGCCAATCTTGCAACCGTACCAGGGAAAAAACCGCAGACACAAAACGTGGCTAAAAGGCAGGACGTGGTTAATGTTAATGGTCTCACGCTGTTTAATGCGGTCACGGATTTTGAGCATTTGCAGGTACATGGTCTCAGTTATATTGAAAATACCGTACTCTCGTCACAAAATGCTGCATCACAAAATGTTGAATCCACTGTAGAACTAGGCGGTGATAACGTATTGGTTGGCTTATGGGATGCCACAGCGCTGCTGGCGCATAGAAGTAGCCTGCCACGAGGTATTGGCTTCACTGTCTGGCCCGTCCGCTCACCAATCGTTAATGGGCAAGAGGACAGTCGCCAGCAAGTCCCTCCAACAATTGAAGTGCCCATTGTTTTTGGGGTGCAAGATGACAATAAAGGGACCTATGAGAGCGGGCTGTGCCGCCTGCTCAACCAGCCTATCGAACTCCTGATTAAGGCTGGTATTGCCCCAGAGGTTCTGTGGCCCACTGAGGAAGAGCGCTCGATCTGGACGGCCAAAATTTGGTGTTCCGGGCAAGCTGGATGGGATACGATAGAGTTGCTTTTGAATATTTTCACTGAGCCACTCGAACACCCGGAATCACCCGAACACTCGGAGTCGCCCCAACACCTGCGGCAACCCGTCCTAGGGCCACCCGTCGCATCCCTTGCTAAGGGCACGCGCAAACAACAACATCAACGTCTAAAACAATGGCGTGCCCAGCAGCGTTGGAGTCTCAGTGATTTGTTGCCCTTAGTTGACCACACCGTGGACTTGCTTCGCCGCCATCAAATGGCAGCTACTTATTATCACCAGCAGGTCTTAGCACTCCTCTTAGATTATCCTAACTTGGCCGTTGTAGATATTCTAGCGCAGGTGACGGACGTTGATAATCAAGGGGAAGCCGCCGCCGAACTACTCAATGCACTGCTCCGGCAATGGGAAACCTATACACGGCAAGCTGATCAGGGGAGGCAGGGCCAGGAGATAAGCGTGCCACCGCTAACTCAAGCGCGCATCCAGCGGGCCGCCGGAGTTTTAGCAGAAATCGTCGAGAACGGTGCAAAAATTAAAGCAGAGGAAGCTAACCTAATACAAGGCAATACTACTCAATCTGCTAAAAGAACTACATCTCGCAAGGAGGTGCCAGGCACGAAGGCCAAGAAGGACGCAGGTAGCAAAAACGGCAAGCGCGTGACACCACTTCTCCAAACCATAAGCGGAGTCAGCAGCCTTAGTGCTAACCAAAACCCTTTACCCAAGGCAGGAGAGTTTAACCAGGCCGCGTTGAGTGCTGTCGCTAATGCCTTGGAAAGCACACTCGAACTTCGGCATGACCCCCGTCCCGCAAGGATTCTACACGACCAGGCGGTCTGGGTCACTGCCCCAGCGCGGATTGACTTTGCAGGGGGTTGGTCGGATACACCACCAATCTGCTTAGAACAAGGGGGAGTCGTGCTCAATGCAGCGATCACGATTAATCAGCAATACCCGATTCAAGTAGTCGCCAAACTCAACGAAGAACGCTGCATCCGCTTAACCAGTATTGATTTAGGTCAGCGCGAGATTTATAGAGAAGCCGCCGCAATCAATGGCCCACCCGACCTAAACCATTGGAGCAGCTTAGCCAAGATGGCCCTCGTTCTAGCAGGCATTGTCCCGGCTCGACCATCATCGTTTCCTCTTGGCACCAGCAAAAAGACCCTATCTTTGGATCACTGGCTGGATGTGCTGGGGGGCGGCTTGGATTTGACCTTATTTAGTGGGCTGCCCAAAGGCAGTGGCATGGGCACCAGCAGCATTTTAGGGGCCGCCGTCCTGGCTTGTCTGGCGCGGGTGTTAGGCCAGGAACTTACCCACTCCGAATTGATTGCCCAGACTAGTCTGTTGGAACAGAGAATGACAAGCGGTGGGGGGTGGCAAGATCAGGTGGGCGGGATTGTCGCCGGGGTCAAGCTAATTCGCACCCAACCGGGCATGGCTCAAATCCCAGCCTTACAGTGGACCGTTTTTGGTGGTGTCGGGCCAACTTCTAACGTCCTCCAGCGGCGAATTCTACTCTACTTTACTGGCCAGAAGCGATTGGCCGCTAATATTTTGCAAAATGTTTTAGGCCGTTATCTCGCCCGCGAACCAGCCGTATTACAGATCATAAACCGGCTCAAAGCCGGTGCCGAAATGGCCAAACAGTCGTTGGAGGCCAATGACCTTGCCACTTTTGCCCAATGCGTGGACGAGTATTGGGAGCTTAAAAAGGCCCTTGATCCTGGCACCACCAACGAGGCTATTGAGGCCATTATAAAGCAAGTCCAACCTTATACCGTAGCGAACCTCCTCTGTGGCGCGGGTGGCGGTGGCTTTATGCTATTAATGGCGCGGGATGAAGAGGCCACGCACCAAATCCGGCAGGTGCTTCAACACGCCCCCCCTAATCCACAGGCCCGTTTCTTTGACTTTGCGGTGGACCCTCAAGGCTTAGGTGTTAGTGTGCTTTAGCCGCTAAATTATCATACCAAAACGGAAACCAACCAACTAAACGGAGCCAGGCATGTTGGCCACAGCCCAGCAATCGCGTCCGAGCTTGAGTTACATCTCCTCCATAAGAGAAATTGTAGGACTCACGCAACGCTTTACTCAAAAACATCACCTAAACAGATCACTTATGGCTGTGCCAGACCAAAATTGTTGTCACGCCAGCAGTGCCTTGGGTTGTAGGCATGGACGGGAATTGAGTAGCTTAGAATGCCTTCTGCCGTTGGTGGTAGGTTTCCTGCAAACGCAAGAACTCAAGGTTAAATGCGGGCTTCAACCAAAGTGAAATGCGCTTCAGGAGGAGCAATTACCTTCTCCTCCTGAAGCGGCGTGGGCAGACAACTGCGTTGGTCTTGTCTTAGAAAGGGCTTCATTTTAAAAGGAGCTTAGTCTAAAAAGCGGTACTTGGTAATCGCCCAGAAAGCTGCGAAAGCATCCTTCAAGCCAATTTTCTTTCCTTCCGTATAATCGCGCCCACTATAAGAGACTGGCACTTCATAGATGCGGTAGCCTCTACCTGCTACCTTGGCCGTGACTTCGGGTTCAAAGTCAAAGCGGTTGCAGCGCAGGCGCACTGACTGAATGACTTCGCGCCGAAACACCTTGTAGCAGACTTCCATATCGGTCAAGTTGAGATTCGTCATCACGTTGGAATAAGTGGTGAGCAGGCTATTGGCCACGCGATGCCAGAAAAAGCACACCCGGTGTGGCCCCCCCAAAAAACGCGATCCAAAGACTACGTCGGCTCGACCATCAAGTAAAGGCTCTAGGAGCCGATGATATTCACGGGGATCATATTCCAGGTCCGCGTCCTGAATCAGGATGTAGTCGCCGGTGGCATGGGTGATAGCAGTGCGAATCGCCGCGCCTTTACCACGATTGCGTTTATGAAAGAAGATTTTTACATCCGAGAACTTGCCAGCGATCTCTTCCCGCAAGATCTGGCGCGTGCCATCTTGAGAACCATCGTCCACAATCACGATTTCCTTAGGAATATCAACCTCACGCACACGGGCGATAATTTCTTGGATTGTCGCCTCCTCATTGTAGACCGGCATGACGACCGACAACAAAAACGGCTGGGGGCTGATTCTTTGCTGGGACGCAGCACTCAGTTGGACTGGCTCTTGGCTGCTTGCTGAGGGGTTGCTTGCCATTGATTTAAATTACTGGAGGATTTCGCCGCATTCCTACACTACCGCTGGATATGCACTTCAGCCGCATTGAGGCTGCAAAACTAAAACAGCCTGGTTAGAACAACCTGTAGCCAATTTCAAGAAGCCCAAGTCCTTCCTAACCAGCGTTTATACCCAAAGGGTTTACAAAGGAGATTGATTGCAGGGCGACCCGCCTAACTTTCTCTGCGACTTCCTTTTGCGCCTGGTTTTTGCGCCTAGCCGAGGTTGGTAAGGGAAACTTACTGGTCACCGCGACACCAAGCGGGTGGAGAACCGCAATGGCCTGGCTGGTCCACTTATTTGGTTGAGCAACAAGTTCGAGCCGAGGCATACTTTTAGTTACAATCTTCCCCATTTTACACTGTCCCGCTGCCATTTCAATACAGGCAATAGCAGCCATTTAAAGGTCATTGAAATTTATAATCCCCTGTGAATCATTGCCTAGCTTCCCATATTAATAGACTGTCATGAGCTTACTTGAAATGGAGATCGTGGTAAGCCGCTAATCCAACCTTGGTCTTCAAGCGCAATGCGGTTTATAGGAAGTTTACGCTATCACTGATTATATCATGAAGGAATTCTGTAATTCTGCAAAGGGCGCTGGGTTCCCTCATGATAAATGAACTTATAGCTATAAATCAGATTTATCGCTGAGGCGTGCTTCTGGCGATGTGTTAGCGGGAGGCTTGAACGATTTAATTTGATGGAGAGTACGCTGGCAAAGATTGCTCACGCGCCATCCGTATGACATAAACTGCCAGGGTAACTTTGGCCCATCATTAAAATCCTTGCGTAGCAAAACCGTGGCTTCAATTGGGCCTAACCACCGTGCTCGTAGAATATGTGGAAGTTGAGCAGGATTACGAAAAACTGTGGCGAAAGGCCGATCCAGTTGATGGTCATTTCCGTAGGGGCGTTGCCAAGCTTTTAAAACAGCAGGCACTATCCAGCGTGGCAAGTGCTGAGCACGCTTGGCCACGGGGGTTGCTGCAACGTCCAATCCTAAGAGTTGATGCGCTAAACCAATGGCACAAGCAACCCAATCCGCTCTTCTTCTATTGCTTCCCAGGCAGCGTTGCCAATCAAAGTCGGGCGTCCGAGATTCGACCAGTGCCGCAATATCACAAAGCCAGAGAGGACGCCACGCGCCATGGCGCAAGAAATGCAGACAAACCAAACGCAAATGATCTTCCGGGCTTAAGACACGCACCTCGACTGCTCCTAAGTCAATAGCTTGAGCATAACCGACAACTTCAGGCCAGGTAAAATCTGCCGGATCATCTAAATCGGTCAACCCTCGATGCAATTCAATCAAAGAACTTTCCCAACTCAAAACGGTGCAGCCATCCGGGCTGGGAGGACAATCGAAAACCGCGCACGCCTTATGGTATTGCCCTGGGCGAATACATAAGTCGAGATCACCATAGGGTCGCAATCCCTTTTCGGCATAATAGCGAGCATTGGACCAACCTTTAATGAGGATAGGGTCAATATTAGCTGCGTGAAGCAAACTCCAAACCTTCTGAATTTGTGCTTCCTGCACCGCCGCCTGCAAAGTATGGAGCCGATACGCTTGGCGTAGTTCAAAGGCCGCAGGAGTCTCACGCAAGTGGGTCTTGCGGATGCGATTCCAGCCGAGGGCTCCAGCACCCGACCCCAATAATAAAGGGGCTATCTGGATTAGTTGTTCAGCAGAAAATTCTAAGGGAGGAGGACTCTTGCGCCATGCTCCAGTCAGGAGCGTGGCCAGGAATTGGCTGTGGTCTGAACTGGGGAAACGATAGTCCTGATTCTCTGGCTGTCGCATAGGATTAGATATGACATAGACCTCAAAGGCGGCTAGCCCCTCATCCAAAAGAATAACCGAAGCCTTAACCTGCCAGCAGGTGCCAGCCACAACAGTTATAAGGACCAGCGTTAAGAAGCAGTTCAGTCATAACTGCTGTAAAAAGTGGCAGGTGAATGTTTCCAATTAGGCCCTGTAATAAACAACAAGACGACAAGGCGGAAAAGAGGGCACAGTTAAGCGAAAAATTGCACGAACCAATGCCGCAAGCGCAGCCAAAGAGTAATCCTTCGCAGCCGCCGATGGCATTTAAGACAGCGAAATTCGTTGAGCCGCACCTCAGCCCCAATTTTGGACTTCAAGTGGCAATAACTACACTGCACGGGGACAGTAAACCTCCAGTGTCCCCACTGATGGCGCCGACGCCAAAACCTCCGCCAACGCCGTTTAAGGGTGACAGTTCGTTCCATCTCAACTGGCTTTGAACCTTTGTTGCGTACTTGGCTTTTGGAGCGGGCTTGTTTGTTTCTGGATACCGCTGGCCGCTCAGTCTTTTTCATCATCTGCTTAATATTATGCAATGAATCGCTATGTGTGCAATTAATTGTTATGAATGGAGGACATATTGCAAAAACAACATGCAACCGGAGATCATAACTCCAAAAGAGCATAATTTCAAAACGGCATAAGCTATAATTGTAACTGGGAATGTGCTTGACTACAACTCTCAAGAGTCAGTCACCTGCCTGAGCAGCTTCTCGTGTTGAGCCAATAATTAAGGCTAAGGCTATCGACCTCCTGCATAACCTTTGACAATGATCCAGAGCCACCAACAATGAATAGTAGAGCAGTCTCGGCTTTAGTGAGTCTTCGTGCGCTCCAAGTTAGGCTGGCAGAAGCGTACCTTGGCCACCGCATCAGTGGCCTTAGTGCAGTCGAGTTGTGATCTTAAAGAAGCTGCTTATATGTTTATTCGAGAATGCAAGAGCACCAGGAGCCAGCAGTCACCAAACTGTTCGTCTCCAGGGCCAAAGAAGCACGATAAGAAAGCAAGATCATGAAGGTTATTATTCTTTGCGGCGGTCAGGGCACCCGGTTGCGCGAAGAGACCGAGTATCGGCCTAAACCCTTAGTGGACGTTGGAGGGCGTCCTATCTTGTGGCACATTATGAAACTCTATGCCCACTATGGGTTTCGAGATTTCGTCCTCTGCCTGGGCTACCGGGGTTATATGATTAAGGAGTACTTCCTTAACTATGAGGCTATGAATAACGATTTCACCATTTGCCTGGGTCGCCAGCACAGCACCATCTATCATGACGCTCATCAAGAACAAGATTTTCATGTCACACTCGCCGACACTGGATTAGAGACCATGACAGGCGGGCGTATCAAACGGATCCAGAAGTATGTGGACGAGGACACCTTTATGGTGACTTATGGGGATGGCGTAGCAGACGTGAATATCGCGCAGTTAGTTGAGTTTCACCACGCGCATGGGCGTTTGGCCACCCTGACTGCCGTACAACCGGTTTCCCGCTTCGGCGTACTCAAGGTGGATCAAGAAGATAATGTCCTCAACTTTGTGGAAAAATCCCAATTGGATGGCTGGGCCAGTGCGGGCTTCCTGGTTTTTAATCGCCGCGTGTTTGATTATTTGGACGGCGACGACTGTATCTTAGAGCAGGAGCCACTGGCAAGGTTAGCGAGGGAAGGTCAACTCAAAGCCTACCACCATAAAGGTTTCTTCTTCGCTATGGACACTTATCGGGAATACCAGCGACTTAATGAGTTGTGGGCAAGCGGACAAGCCCCGTGGAAAGTGTGGTCTTAATGTCTGATTTTTGGCGGGATCGTCCGACTCTAGTGACGGGAGCAGCGGGCTTAGTCGGCAGTTGGCTAGTGCAAAGTCTGGTGGATGCGGGGGCTGATGTTATCTGCCTTATCCGTGATTGGGTGCCCCAATCGCAGTTGGTACGCAGTGGCCTCGCCGCGCGCGTTAAGGTGGTGCGCGGTGACATTCAGGATCAAGCTCTCTTAGAACGCACACTGGGTGAATATGAAGTCACTACTGTAATGCACTTAGCAGCACAAACCATTGTCGGTATTGCCAATCGTAATCCGGTCTCTACCCTTGAAGCTAATATCCAGGGCACCTGGTGTCTGCTGGATGCCTGCCGTCGCAGTCCCAAAGTGCAGCAGATTGTAGTGGCGTCTTCGGATAAAGCTTATGGCTCCCAAGAACGCTTACCTTATGATGAGAATACGCCTTTACAGGGACAGCATCCTTACGATGTCAGTAAGTCATGTGCGGATTTAATCGCTGCCACTTATGCCCACACTTATGATTTGCCAGTAACCATTACGCGCTGTGGCAACTTTTATGGCGGCGGGGACCTTAACTGGAATCGTATTGTGCCAGGCACCATTCGCTCTATTCTACGGGGGCAGCCACCAGTCATTCGCTCAGATGGCAACTATGTCCGCGATTACTTCTATGTAGAGGACGGTGCCGCCGCTTACATGCTGCTGGCTGAAGCATTGGCCGCGCGTCCTGACCTACGGGGTGAAGCTTTTAACTTCTCCAATGAGATTCAAGTCACCGTATTGGAATTAGTCCAGCAGATTTTGCAGCTTATGCAGTCGGATTTGACGCCGGACGTGCGCAACGAAGCCAGTAACGAGATTCGTTGCCAATACTTGAGTGCCGCCAAAGCGCGCACGGTGCTACACTGGGAACCACAATTCACCCTGGAGGTAGGTTTAACCAGAACCATCCAATGGTATCAGGAGTTCTTTACGCCCGATAGATAAGCATTCAGATAACGGTGATAGAGTCCTTAGCAATGGCCCAATTTGATTGGGTCTAAGCAGGAAGAAGCACTATGCAACACGAAGTGAGTCCTGCGCTGCCACTAAGCGAATGTTAATCTCTACGTGTTAGTTACTGCATAGCGTAAGTAGCCAGATAGAAATAATTCAAAATATTTCAATTCAGCGGTAATGCTGTTCGACTACTGAGCAGACTTATACTGCATCCGTATTATCCTGCATCCACTGCACCATGCGCCGCAAGCCTGTTTCCAAATTGTATTGCGGCTGCCAGCCTAACTCCTGCACAATTTTACGGTTATCAGCCACCCATACTCCCGTGTCCCACTGGCGGCCTGGCATTGAGTTCCACTGCGGTTGAGCGGCAATGTCTAACACCCGCTGCGCCACGCTGACCACCTCGTGCAACGGAGTCTGCAACCCAGTACCAACATTATAAACCGCGCCCAACTCCTGATTGGGCCGGGTCGCCGCTAATACATAGGCAGCACAAACATCATCCACGTAAACATAATCACGCGCCGTTTCTGGATTCACTAAAGGCGGCCAGGTGCCTTGCAAGCCGTGTCGGATCAGAGTGGGCATAAGCCGTCCAGGGTCTTCATAAGGGCCATAAACGGAATAGAGGCGCAAGGTGGGAAGGTGAACACCACGCGCCTGGGCCGTATAGCGGCAGAATAAGGTTGCCGATGCTTTGGTTACGGCGTAGTAACTGTTAGGCTCTAAATATTCGTTTTCGGCAGGGGCATGATCCTTGAATCCATATTCCGAAGATGATCCCGTATTGACAAAAGCCTCAAACCCACTTTGTAAGCAAGCTTCCACGAAATTAAGAGTGCCAATAAAGTTGGTCTGGACAATTTGTTCCAGGTCATTTTGCCAGGAGTAAGCGCCATGCGCCGCGAGGTGAAAAATCCACTCCGGCTGAATCTTAGACACGGTGGACGAGAGCACAGGGGCATCAGTTAGTGCCACTTCATGTAAATGAACATCGCCTTGGATAGACTCGATGCGCCAACTTTGATAAGCCGGACGCACTAGAAGATGCACCTCATACCCCGCTTGCAAAAGATGGCGGGCTAAATTGGCCCCCACAAATCCGGTCGCCCCGGTCACAATCACACGTTTCATGCTCTTGAAACACCTAAAATGAACCCAAATACTTTTGTGCAACGTCATGCTGAGCGGAGCGAAGCATCTACTTTGCGGAGCTATAACGTGATTGGGTTACCCTTGCTCTATGGACACTCCTACCAGATGCTTAGCTCCGCTCAGCATAACAGACTCTTCTGACCTGGACAATGCCATTTGTCCAGGATGCTTAGAACTTACCCCGGCACTTCTGTCTTTTGAGCAATGAGATAGAGATTGCCCAAAGGGACGGATAAACGCATCCGACGGCCCAGGGGCACCCGTCCCAGCCAATCTAACAGCGGTAACTTGATGTTATTGGGTAACGGTAAGAGTCGCGTCAGGTAGTGCAACGGATAGTTATTAAACACTGGCCCCACTTGGCGCACTTTAAAACCATGCGCTTCGACAATGTGACTCATGGTGGATGGGCTGTAGAGATAAGTGTGCTCTAAATCAATGATGGGGCTGCGCTCGCCCAGTAACCGCGCCGACACCGCTTGCACATTATGATTCAAGCACAGCATTAAGCCTCCCGGTTTAAGCACCTTAAAACATTCATCTAATAATGCTCCGGGGTCAGGAATATGGTCGAAGACTTGAAAGAGACAAACCGCATCGAAATAATTAGCATCGAACAATTCAGGCCGCATAATATCGCAGATAATGTGTGGGCGCACTCGCGCATTAGCCTTAGCCACCGCCTCCGTGCTGGGTTCCACTCCATAAACCTGTTTATAACCTCTGCGCAATGCCTCTTCCAGCAAGAAGCCATTACCGCAACCAATCTCCAAAAGCCGCTCGCTGCGTCCTCCATAATGCCTGAGCTTAGCCAAATAATGCCCATAGGTGCGGCGTAAACTGGCGACCTCAGCCCCATAGTCAAAACTGCTTTGCACATAAAGATGGGTTAAGGTCTCGGCATCAGCAACCGGGTCGGAGCGCACTAAACCGCAGGTATTGCATCGCACTAAGCGATAGTGAATGCGGTCGGGCAAGCGACGGGCTGAAAATATAGCGGGATTGAAAGCAGCAAAATCGAAGTTAGCCGGATAAAGTTCAGTCGCATTATCATATGTGCCGCAAATGGCACAGCAAGTCGCATAGAGTTGAATAGATTCAGCCATATCAATACTTCTCTAAAACTAATCCTTATTGAGAAGTTCTAAAGAACCTTCAAT
Organism: Abditibacteriaceae bacterium; assembly: GCA_019239895.1. Taxonomy (GTDB): domain Bacteria; phylum Armatimonadota; class Abditibacteriia; order Abditibacteriales; family Abditibacteriaceae; genus JAFAZH01. The sequence goes on from JAFAZH010000028.1 coordinate 13,354, forward strand.
TTGCCCTTCCTCTTGATGCGGTAAGGATTTATTCTTATCTGGCTCCTCGCCTATCAAGGATGGGGTGGGCGGAATGGCCGCAGGCGCATTTATGATACTTTCCACTAAAAAGGGCGGGCGATGTTTTACCTCATCATAGATGTGCGACAGATAAGAGCCGATAATGCTCAGACACAGCAACTGAATACCACCCAAAAAGAGGATGAGCACAATAATGGTCGTAAAACCACCGGGAGTTAAGGCAGGGCGGAAGAAGCGGATGCCTATCTGCCAGATAATAGCCAGGGTCGAGAATCCAACAATCGTAATGGCAAGCCAGGTGATAATATCGAGCGGTACATAGGAAAACGAGAAAATGGCCTTACGCGCCCAACCCAGATTCTTTAATAAGGAGTTGGTGGTGCGGCCAAACATCCGTTCAGGTCGCACATAAGGCACCCCGGTCTGTTTAAAGCCAACCCAGGCCCGTAAGCCACGCAGAAAGCGATTATTTTCGGGCAAGCTATTCAGCGCACTAACTACCTTGCGATCAATGAGCGAGAAGTCGCCTGCATCTAGGGGAATGGAGACATACGAAAGCTTGCGAAAAACACGATAAAACGCTTTGTAAGCCACTTTTAAGAAAGGCGTTGCTTCCCGTTTAACGCGAATGCCATAAACCACATCATAGCCTTCCTGCCACTTGCTGTAAAAAGGCTCAATCATCTCTGGCGGGTCTTGCAAGTCGCCATCCAGCAAGATGACGGCGTCCCCGGTCGCAATGCGCATCCCACTGGTAAAGGCATTTTGCGAGCCAAAGGCCCGTGTATGATTGATGACAATCACATGCTTATCCCGGCCTGCTAATTCGGTGAGAACTTCGCGGGCATTATCCGGGCTGCCATCATTGACGAAAATAATCTCGTAATCAGCGCCCAACTTCTCGAAGACCGCCACCAGCCGCTCGTGCATAATGGGCACAGCGGGGGCATCCCGATAGCACGCGATGATGGCGCTTAACTTTTTAGGCGTTGACAGCATTGCTTTTATTGGTGGTCTTCACTCCTTACCCAGTGCTTCTAACGCGGTTGCTGCCAACGCTTCTGGCGCTAAGCCATACATCTGGTGGAGATAGCCCTGGCTGCCCGTGATGCCATTGGGCATTGTCTTGATGCCACAACGCACCACACGACACCCCAGGCCCCCTTCAGCCACAATCTCAGATACCAACGATCCTACGCCCCCGGTAATATAATGCGCTTCAACGGTTAACACCACCGGGAATTGTGACAGGGCCGCCGTTAAGTCATGGTGTGGGGCCGGGTTCAGGCTGGCGACCACCAAAACACTGCAAGTGATGCCTCGACTGGCTAAAATTTGCGCGGCAGCCACCGTGTCACGCCCCATATTGCCCATCGCAACCAACAACAGATCACGCCCTTCACCAATGCGCTGGGCACGTCCCAACTCAAAACGTCCATTCAAACCGGGCACCGTCATTCTATCGTCTTTGCCCAGGCGAAAATAGACGGGGCCAGGTAAATCATAGGTGGCTAAGACCGCTGTGCGAGTTTGCTCCGCATCCGCCGGGGCAATAACCGTTAACCCAGGCTGCACCCGCATTACGCCTACGTCTTCCACCCCATAATGTGAAAGGCCATTCTGTCCATATTCAACGCCCCCCCCGACGCCTATTATGCGCACTGGTAACTGATGTTGAATCGGGCCGTTGCGTATAAATTCATAGGCACGCAAAGAAGCAAAGGTGACAATCGAATAAACATAAGGAATGAAGCCCGCTTCAGCCAGGCCCGTAGCTACGCCCACCATGTTTTGCTCGGCTACCCCGACATTAAAGAAACGCTCCGGGAATTTATCCGCGAAAGGTTCCAGCGCCATGTAGCCTAAATCACCCGTCAGTAATAGAATGCGTGGGTCACGCTCGGCCAGTTCAGACAGGGCTTGAGCAAAAGCACCTCTCATTGAATTGCCCCCGTCGCAGGCTCAATCTCCGCACCCGGCATGGCTCTAACCTGCGTGGCTACCTCGCCCAATGCCTGGTCATATTCTTCATCTGACATCGGCCAGTAGTGCCACTTAATCTGGTTCTCCATAAACGACACGCCCCGGCCAAAGGTGGTGCGCGCAATAAGCACATGCGGTGGGCCAGCAGTCATATTCAACCCAGCAATAATTTCCTGTATCGCCTCAGCATCATGCCCATCCACCGAATGCACATCCCAGCCAAAGGCCCGCCAGCGTTCGCCCAGAGGCTCCAGGGACATCACTTCCCGCGTGTAGCCCAACGCCTGCTGGCCATTCAGATCAACAATCACCACCAGATTCGACAATTGATGATGGGCCGCGAACATAACCGCTTCCCACAATGAGCCTTCATTACACTCAGCATCACTGACCACCACAAAAGCCCGTCGCGCGGAGCCTTGTAACCGCGCCGCGAGAGCCGCCCCGACTCCCAGAGATAACCCTTGTCCCAGCGAACCCGTGGCAAAGTCAACCCCGCGCAGAATATGCTCTGGATGCACTCCCAGCGCCGTACCATCGCCACAATAAGTATTCAAAGATTCTTCCGTAAGCCAACCTTTAAGAAAGAAAGCCGCGTATAAAGCCAGCACCGCGTGCCCCTTAGAAAGCACAAAGCGGTCTCGCTCAGGATCATCGGGTGATTCAATCCGCAGACTACCTCCAATTGAGCTACCCCCATAGAGTGCCGCAATAATATCCGCAATAGATAAAGCCGAACCAATATGGCCGACATGCGCTCGCTTCGATTGTTCCAGAATAATTCGTCTAATTTGACGTGCTAGTGGTGGTCTCATTATCAATATTTAATAGGCGTGTTTGCAAGTTTAATGGGCTTGTTTAATGCAGCAAAACCATAACAAGTTTACAACGTCGCACAGAAGCAAAGGCATTGATGCCTCTTAATTAATAGAACTTTGCCTTGGGGACTGAGGTGTTAGCCTTTGAGACCGGTGGTAGCAATGCCTTGGATAAACGTTTTCTGGGCGAGGAAGAATAAAATGATAACAGGCAAAATAACCAAAACCGAAGCCGCCATAAGCAGGTTCCATTCGGTGCCGCCGTGCTGCGATTGAAAAGTTTGCAGGCCAAGCGCAAGCGTATATTGCTGTGGGTGCTGGATATAAACCAGCGGCCCCAGGAAGTCGTTCCACGCTCCCATAAAGGTGAAGAGTGCGACCACCGAAAGTGCGGGCTTGGAGAGCGGTAATATAATACGTTGAAAAATACCCCACTCCGAACAGCCATCCATCAACGCCGCTTCTGAAAGCTCATCGGGTATGGTCATAAAGAATTGGCGCAATAGGAAGATATTAAAAGCCGAGCCAAACCAGGTGGGCAACCACAATGGTCGTAGCGTGCCTAAGAATTGCACGGGAGTATGATCGCCCAGCCAACGGAAGATGCTAAACAGAGAAACCATCATCACGGGAAAGGGAATCATCATGGTGGCCAGCATCATAACGAAAAGGACACCTGACCCTTTGAAACGAACTTTAGCAAAGCCGTAGGCTACTAATGAACTGGAGATTACGGTGCCCAGCACTGACAGCACCGCAATGATTAAAGTATTACGAGCCAGTAAAGGAAAATCTAATTTAGGATGATTAATAACCTTCCAATAGTTGCCTGGCACCATTGGACTTGGCCAAAAGTGCGGTGGCACCTCCATTGTCTTATCCAGTGTCTTGAGGCTTGTGGAAAGCATCCACACGAAAGGCAAAGCAAATCCAATACAAATCAGCAATAAAGCAATAGTGGCAACCCACCGTTCCAGGTGCTTGCGCTTTGCAACGGGACGCGCCGTTGCACTGATAGTGGGGGAATTGCTGACCCGATTCTGAATTTCAGTTTCCAATGTGCTCATACGAATATTTTACTTGCCCTGATAGTAAACCCATTTACGACTCGACCAGAAGGCAATAGCAGTGAGAGCCAGAATAATTAACAACTGAATCCAGGCCATTGCACTGGCATAACCCATCTTGAGATAGCGGAAGGCGTTGTCATACAGATACATCGTGAAGAAGTAAGTGGCGCGGGCCGGGCCACCGCCCGTCATAATATAGGGAATGGCAAAGACTTGTAGAGTGCCGATGATGGCCATAATGAGATTGAAGAAGATGACCGGGGAAAGCATGGGCAAGGTCACATGCCAGAGGCGGCGCGTCATGCCTGCGCCATCTATTTCAGCCGATTCGAGTAGTTCACTGGGCACATCCTGTAATCCGGCCAGGTAAATCACAACCGTGTGCCCTACGCCCCAGAAACTCATAAAAGCCAGAGCGGGTAACGCCCAAGCTGGATTAGTGAGCCAGCCAATAGGAGTCTCTATCTGCGGCAGATGCACGAGACCCAGGATAGCATTGATGCCAGCAATCAAAAGGCGAAAGGGCAACCAATCCAGCACAGTGTTAATTAGCCCTAGCTTGGCATTGAATAGCCACATCCAGAGCATGGCCGAGGCGACGGTGGGCACTAAGGACGGCAGGAAGATAACGGTGCGATAAAAAGTTTGCCCGGCGACTTTAACATTTAACAGCAAAGCTAACCCCAGCGAAACCATCAACCCCGCCGGTAAAGCAATAATCGCATACAGCAACGTATTGGTGAGTGATTTGCGAAAAATGGGGTCGTCCAAAAGTTCATGGTAATTGGCCCCACCGATGTAAGCCGGTGGTTGCAGCAGTGAATAATCGCAGACACTGTAATACAGCGACAGCACCACCGGGATGAGCGTAAACACCATAAAGCCGATGAGCCAGGGTGAACAAAACGCTAATCCCTTACCAATTTGTTTCCATTCTGTCCTGGTCATATCACCTAACTTTTAGCCCGCAACCTTTGCCGTTCTAAGAAAGTCTCATACTTTTCCTGCAACCGATTTTGCGCATCTTGCAAGGCTTCTTTGGGTTCGGCTTGTAATAAATAAACACGTTGTGCGACGACACCCAGTTCATCCGCGACTTCCGGCCAGATGGGCATGGGTGGCACGCCACGCGCATTCTTGCTGCGGGCTAACTCTTCAAAGACGGAAATATAAGGGTTGGGATGGTTGCGGATAAACTGCTCACTGACCTGGCTTAATGGTGAGTTCTTACAGTGCAAGGAATTGAGCTTCTCCATCACATCCTGGCGATTGACGTAAGCGATGAATTCAAACGCTTCTTGCTTATGCTTAGCCCCTCTGGGAATCATGAGAGTGTCGAAACTGGCATACGAGACATCCGTTAAGCCGGGCACTGCCGAAGGAAAGGGAGCCGCGCCCCACTCATAGTTTTTGCGACGTTCCTCCACTGACATGCCCTTTTCTTTCTCCTTGGGGAACTTCCAGCGGTTCATCGAAGGTTTGAGGTCTTCCACGTAATTCGCCGTCCACGGGCCTTGCAGAGTCATCACCACATTGCCAACTAAGAAAGGATTTTGGGGCGAAGCAAACTGGCCAAAGCCATTGGTGAACTCAGTCATGGAATCTTTGCCTAAACGCACCGAGTAGCTCTTAACCCACTCGAAAGCCCGCACAATATCAGGATCAGTTAAAGTGAGTTTTTGCGTTTTTTCATCAAAGAGCTTGTTGCCGAACCAGTAAGGGATATAAGTCAGCATCCAACTGGGTTCCATTGGCAGGTAGCCAGCACTCTTGATGCGCTTCTGCCCATTCGGTGTTTTCTCCACCATATCCAATGCCTGGGCATAACGATCTAATTCATCCAGGGTGCGTGGTGGCCGATTCGGGTCAAGCCCCGCTTTGCGTAGGGAATCTGCCCGTTCTAACATGAGGCGTTTGTTGTAATGCAAAGCGATGGTCGCCGGAGTGCTGATTAAAGCCCATAGATGACCATTAAAGCGGCAACCTTCCCAGTAGACGGGCTTGTAATAACTGGCCGTAATACCATGCGCGGCGGCCAGGTCGTCTAAGGGCTCAACAGCATTGATGGTGGCAAACTGGGCTACCTGGCTGTTCCACAATCCGGCAATATCAGGTGGCACTCCGGCAGCAGTGGCGACCAGGGTTTTCTGATCTACGCTGCTCATCGAAAGATACTGCACATAGATGCCCTTTTGCTGACCGACGGATTGGTTGAAGTCATTGACGATCTGCTGCATCTGCTCGGCTTCTTTGCCCGTCCACTTCTCCCAGTAGGTCACGACGACCTGTCCCTTATGAGACTCGACGCTACGCCCACCAAAAGCCATTACCGCCAAAGCAGTCAGCCCTAAAAGAGTAAGAATAGTGGTGCGGATGTAATGCATAGTTTTATGCTGAGATCAAGTGGTAAGAAAAGAATAACAAAACCAGCGAATAAAGCAAATATGCTGAGCTATCAAAGAATTGCTTTGTGGGCCAGACACTCTTGTCTGGCTTGTTGATACTTTTAGACCCTTGCCAGACAAGAGTGTCTGGCCCACAAAGGAGTGCTACCAAAACAAAACCGTGAGAGTAAATACTTTAGCTCTCACGGTTCTTAGGGTTTTCTATATCAGTTAAGGCAAGTCCGTTGAACCCATTAGGTAACGGTCGCACTCACGGGCGGCACCGCGTCCTTCATTAATGGCCCATACTACGAGGCTCTGCCCGCGCCGCATATCGCCCGCTGCGAAGACACCGGGCACATTAGTGGTGAACTCCCCATGCTCCGCCTTGGCGTTGGAACGGGCATCACGCTCGACACCCAGTTGTTCTAAAACAGTATCTTCGGGGCCAAGGAAGCCTAGGGCCAATAGCACCAACTGAGCAGGCCAGGTGCGCTCGGTGCCTGGCATCTCGACCGGCCCGGTGCGGCCATCGTCACCGCGTTTCCACTCCACCTGGATGGTGTTGAGTTCTTTAATATGGCCGTTGTCGTCGCCTACCAGTTCTTTGGTCACGATGCTGTAGCTGCGAGGGTCATCACCGAAGATTTCCGCCGCTTCTTCCTGACCATAATCCATGCGGAAGATGCGTGGCCACTGGGGCCAGGGATTATCGGGGGTGCGGGCGTTCGGTGGCTTGGGCATAATCTCGAATTGCACCAGGCTGCGGCATCCATGCCGTAAGGAGGTGCCCACGCAGTCGGTGCCGGTATCACCGCCGCCAATCACAATAACATCTTTATCTTTAGCGGAGATGTAGTTACCATCTTCATGATTCGAGTCAAGCAGGCTCTTGGTGTTGGCGTGCAAGAATTGCATCGCTAAGTGAATGCCCTTGAGATCGCGCCCTGGAATCATCAAGTCGCGCCCTTTAGTAGCCCCTCCACAGAGTACAATGGCATCAAACTCTTCGAGCAGTTGTTGCGCAGGAATGGTCTTGCCAATCTCGGTGCTGGTGACGAATTTAACGCCCTCAGCGGCCATCAGGTCAACCCGGCGCTGCACTACCCGCTTATCCAGCTTCATGTTGGGAATGCCATACATCAGTAAGCCACCCACCCGGTCAGAACGCTCAAAGACCGTCACCCAATGGCCCGCTGTATTCAACTGGTCGGCACACGCTAATCCAGAAGGGCCGGAACCAACTACCGCCACCTTTTTGCCGGTGCGCTTGGGGGGTGCTTTGGGTTCAAGCCAACCTTCACTCCACGCTCTGTCAGCGATTTCACATTCGATATTTTTAATAGTGACCGGAGGATTATTGATGCCCAAGACGCAGGAGCCTTCACAGGGGGCTGGACAAACACGGCCTGTGAACTCGGGGAAGTTGTTCGTTTTGTGCAGCCGCTCAATGGCCTGTTTCCATAACCCACGATACACGAGGTCATTCCACTCTGGAATCAAATTGTTAACCGGGCAGCCTGACGCCATGCCGTTTAACAGGGTGCCCGTGTGACAGAAAGGCACACCGCAATTCATGCAGCGTGCGCCCTGAGAGCGTAATTTATCCTCCGGTAAGTGGTGATGAAACTCTAACCAATCGTGAACCCGCTCAGTAGGTTGGCGGTCGGGAGGCAACTCCCGTTCAAATTCCATAAAGCCTGTCGGCTTGCCCATCCAATGTCCTCCAACTTCTCTATTGTTAACAGTTTAAATAGCTAACGGTTTTATTATTTAAATCCATCTGCTTGTTGTGCCCGGCGAATAAATTCGCGGCAACTACAGCACGAAGTTCGCCTACGCGGACTCACAATGGCCCCGACACTCCGTAGAGCCTGCGCAGGCAGGCTTTGCGCCTTTGGAGCCGCGAATTTATTCGCCGGGCCACGCTTATCTTAAATCTAATGCAGAATTTTCTGCCGCATAGAATTTACTGCATTTCCCGCAACTAGGATACTGTGCTATCTTGGGCCACTTCTAAAGGCCAATTATAAGTGCAATAAGGGGCGGAGTTAACTCCGCCCCTTTTATACTCCACAGTCAGCCGGGGCTAGGTGCCGCCAACGCGGGCCAGGTCACGTTTATTCTCATCGAAGGCCACCATGACGGCTGCCTCTTCATCCAATCCGGCACCCTTAGCGCGCGTGATAGCATCCAACATTCGCTTATAGTCACGCGGCATGACCTTCAAGAACTTCGGCACCATTGCATCCCAACTATCTAAGATGCGCTGGGCGAGAGTGCTCTTGGTATACTGGGCGTGGCGCTGAATCATGGCATGAATGGTGAGAATCTCTTCCACGTCATCTAACTTATCCAGGTCTACCATTTCGGGGTTGCAGTGCCCCTCGAAATCGCCTACTTCATTTAACACGTAAGCGATGCCGCCCGACATACCCGCCGCGAAGTTGCGCCCAGTATAGCCCAGCACCACCACGCGACCACCCGTCATATATTCGCAGCCGTGATCGCCCACCGATTCGACAACCGCATGAACTCCGCTGTTGCGCACGCAGAACCGTTCCCCTGCCATGCCACGAATATAAGCCTCACCACTGGTCGCGCCATAAAACGCCACGTTACCAATGATGATGTTATCTTCGGGGACAAAGGGCGAGCCATCAGGCGGGAAGATGATAATCTTGCCACCGGATAAGCCCTTGCCGACATAGTCGTTGGCATCGCCTTCGAGCGCCAGAGTGACGCCACGCGGCAGGAACGCGCCAAAGCTCTGACCAGCGGAACCTTTGAAGTTGAGCCGAATGGTATCTTCGGGTAATCCCGGCATCCCATTGCGCCGCGTGACTTCGCTGCCCAGAATGGTGCCTACCACACGGTTGGTGTTCTTGATCGGCAAACTGGCTTCGACCCGCTCGCCACGCTCTAAAGCAGGCTCCGCCAAGTCAAGTAAAGTGGTCATGTCCAGCGACCGCTCAATACCATGATCTTGCTTCATTTGCGCAAAGGTGCCTACCTTCTCCGACACGTTAGGCCGATAGAGAATGTTGGAGAAATCCAATCCCTTGGCCTGCCAGTGCTCGATAGCTTTGCGCGGTTCGAGCATATCTACGCGCCCCACCATATCATCCACGGTGCGGAAGCCAAGTTGCGCCATCAGTTCGCGCAACTCTTCGGCGATGAAACGCATGAAGTTGACAACGTGCTCCGGGTCACCCGTAAACAGCTTACGCAGTTCCGGGTTTTGGGTGGCGACACCCACCGGACAGGTATCTAAATGGCAAGCCCGCATCATGATGCAGCCCAGCACCACCAATGGCCCCGTTGCAAAGCCAAACTCTTCTGCACCCAACAAACATGCCATAGCTACATCGCGTCCGGTCATCAGTTTGCCGTCAGTCTCGACAACAATGCGACTGCGGAGGTCGTTGAGCAGGAGAGTTTGGTGCGTTTCGGCCAGGCCCAACTCCCAGGGAATACCTGCGTGCCAGATGCTCGACTGCGGCGAAGCACCCGTGCCACCTTCATAACCACTGATAAGCACCACGTCGGCCTTGGCCTTCGCCACACCTGCGGCAATGGTACCCACTCCAACCTCGGCCACAAGCTTCACGCTGATGCGCGCATGGTGGTTAGAGTTCTTCAAGTCATGAATCAATTCGGCTAAGTCTTCAATTGAATAGATGTCGTGGTGCGGCGGGGGTGAAATGAGGCCCACACCCGGTGTTGCGCCGCGCACTTTGGCAATCCACGGATAAACCTTAGTGCCTGGTAATTCGCCACCTTCGCCGGGCTTTGCACCTTGCGCCATCTTAATCTGCAACTCGCGGGCGTGAACCAGGTAGTTGCTGGTGACGCCAAAACGACCAGAGGCCACCTGCTTAATGGCCGAATTGCGCGAGTCGCCATTAGCATCGCGCGTATAACGAGCCGGGTCTTCGCCGCCTTCGCCGGTGTTGCTCTTACCGCCCAAGCGGTTCATCGCAATGGCTAACGACTCGTGCGCCTCCTGGCTGATGGAGCCATAGGACATCGCGCCAGTCTTGAAACGCTTGACAATATCATCTACCGACTCCACATCCTCTAAGGGGATGGGGTTTTCGGGAAACTGGAACTCTAACAGACCACGCAACGTAGCCAGGCGCGTGGTCTGCTCGTTGAGCATCGCCGTGTATTCTTTGAACGCCTTATAGTTGTTGTTGCGACAGGCATACTGCAACTTATGCACGGTGAGCGGGTTAAAGAAGTGATACTCGCCTTCCTTACGCCAGGCATACTGTCCGCCCACATCGAGCGATTCATCCACTTCAATATCGCGGGCCGGGAAAGCGCGGCGATGGCGCAACTTGACTTCTTCGGCTAATGTTGCCAGGCCAATACCCTCGACCCGTGAAGCCGTCCAAGTGAAATACTTCTGCACGAAATCCCGCGCTAAGCCAATCGCCTCAAAAATCTGTGCGCCCCGATAGCTCTGAATAGTAGAGATACCCATCTTGGCCATCGTCTTGACGACACCCTTGACCGCACCCTTAATATATTTGCCGACTGCCTTCTCGTGGGTGATGTCGGTTAGCATCCCCTGGCGAATCATGTCATCGAGCGATTCAAAGACGAGGTAAGGGTTAATCGCTCCCGCACCATAACCAATTAGGAGTGAGAAATGATGCACCTCGCGTGGCTCCCCGGATTCCAGAACTAAGCCAACCTTGGTGCGCGTGCCTTCTCGAATCAGGTAGTGATGCAGGCCAGAGACCGCCAGTAATGCTGGAATCGCAGCCTGATTGCGGTCAATACCTCGGTCAGAAAGAATCAGGATATTGGCACCGTCTTCGATAGCCCGTGTTGCTTCAGCGTAGAGATTATCGAGAGCCTTTTCCAACCCCGGCCCATCTTCATCCACCGGGAAGAGAATCGGCAGGGTCGCGGCCTTAAAACCGGGCTGGTTGATATGGCGCAGTTTCTCCAAATCCTCATTGCTGAGAATGGGCGATTCAATCTTAATTTGATGGCAATTTTCCGGCTGCGGGTTGAGTAGATTACCTTCTGCCCCCAGCGTTGTCACTGTGGAGGTAATAATTTCCTCGCGGATGGCGTCAATCGGGGGGTTGGTCACCTGGGCGAAGAGTTGCTTAAAGTAGGAATAGAGCAACTGCGGCTTACTCGAAAGCACCGCTAAGGGTGAATCGTTGCCCATTGAGCCTTGTGGCTGTACACCACTGGCTGCCATCGGCCCCAAGGTTATATTCAAATCCTCGAAGGTATAACCAAAAGCTAACTGGCGTTGCTGCACCGTCTCATGGTCTGGCTCAATCACATGCGGCGCGGCGGGCAGTTCTTCCAACGACACCAAATGCTCATTGAGCCATTGGCGATAAGGATGCTCGCTGGCAATCTGGTTCTTAATTTCTTCGTCTTTGACGATGGCACCCAACTCGGTATCTACCAGGAACATGCGCCCCGGCTGCAAGCGGCCCTTGGCGATAACTTTTTCAGGCGGAATGCTGAGCACCCCAACTTCAGAAGCCAGCACTACTAAATCATCAGAGGTGACATAATAGCGTGAGGGCCGGAGGCCATTGCGATCAAGCACCGCGCCAACGCGAATGCCATCGGTAAAACCAATGGAAGCGGGGCCATCCCACGGCTCCATCAGGCTAGCGTGATATTCATAGAAGGCTTTCTTCTCATCGCTCATGCTTTCGTGGTTGGCCCACGGTTCGGGGATCATCATCATCACGGCATGAGGCAACGAGCGACCGCCCAAGGCTAAGAACTCTAAGACGTTGTCGAAGACTTGTGAGTCACTGCCGCTGTTATCTACAATCGGGAAGATTTTGCTGATGTCCTCGCCAAAGAGCGTAGATTGCAATAGGGCCTGGCGTGCGTGCATCCAGTTGCTATTGCCACGCAAGGTGTTGATTTCGCCGTTGTGGATGAGGTAGCGATAGGGATGCGCCCGTTCCCAACTGGGAAAAGTGTTGGTGCTAAAGCGCGAGTGAATCAGCGCCAGAGCTGTTTCTAAACGCTCATCGGCAAGGTCAGGATAATACTCTTCTAACTGCTCCGGCGTCAGCATTCCCTTATAAACGAGGGTGCGGCACGACAGGCTATTAATATAGAATGGCACGCCCTCGGTTAAGTCGGATCGCCCGATTTCATTTTCGGCCCGCTTGCGAATTACAAAGAGTCGGCGCTCGAAGGCGAGATTATCTTTATCTGGGACGTTGGCGGTATCTGCGCCGCGCCCGATAAACACCTGCCGCACACACGGCTCGACCGAAAGCGAAGCCATACCGAGTGAAGAATTATTGGTGGGCACCGTGCGCCAACCGAGCAGGGTTTGGCCTTCTTCGGCGATAATCTGCTCGAACCGCTTTTCGCATTCCTGGCGAATCGCGTCGTCTTTGGGCATAAACAGCATTCCCACACCATATTGCCCCGGTGCGGGTAATTGAATACCTTCACAGACGGCGGCAAAGAAAGTGTGCGGAATTTGAATCAGAATGCCCGCGCCATCGCCCGTGCATTCTTCCGCACCACTCGCGCCACGATGCTCCAGGTTCACTAAGACCTGCAAGCCCTGCTGGACAATCTCGTGCGATTTACGACCTTTAATATTGACGACAAAGCCCATGCCACAGGCATCGTGCTCAAATTGTGGATCATAAAGCCCCTGACGGGGGGGCAGACTACTCAATGCCATACTTGCTAACTCCTCACTAACGTCTCAGGACTCTGACGTTTTCGTCAGAATAAAGTACCGTGTTTTTTGAATAGGCCCACTGGCAACACTTAATAAACAACAATCATTAATATGTTTTATTTATGACTTTGCATAAGAAATCTAATAAACCAGGACACGCTATGATATTGTTCCTGAATCCAACATTTTACTCAGGAATTGACTTTACGGCAACCTGCGCGCCGTGCTGGAACAGCTAACAATCGCTTATGGGTGTTATGAGACCTGCCTTCGCTCCTTGTCCCGCGTCAAGTTAGGGACAGGACAGCAAAGGGAGACCCAGCAGTGGTAGTGACCGTCCCCCTTAGCCAAGGGGAGACATTAAGGGAGGTTGAGGCTGTCCTCTCCCCTGGAAAGGAACCTATCACCTCAACCTCCCCGCCGCCCAGAGGGCACCCGGCTCCTCAGCAGAGGAGGGATGTGACACCCCTCCTCCCCAACTTCTCCTTTTGTGTCCTGTACTCAGCCGCCCCAGAAAGGGGAAAGGGAACCGGAAAGGAGAACGGGAATTAGATTACGGCCCCATCTGGCAAGTGGCTTTTAATTCGACATCGCCTGCCGAAGCTGCCTCCGGGTAGAGACCCCAGAAGACTTCATCAGTGATGTCGTTGACTTCGCCATTAGAGGAGATAACTTTCCCTGGTAGTTTCACTCTGTAGGTGAGCGCCACCAAGTTATCGCTTTGCTCTTTACTGTCTGGATTCTTGCTACCTGGGGTAGTTGGCTGCATACCGCTACCCGCTTGTGTATGCACTTGCACAGTGTCACTCAGATTCTCAATTATTTTACGCTCCGTCGCCAGCCGTTCCTCGGTGCTGAGTTGGCCACCCAGGTTTTGTTGCAATATGGTATCCAACGGTTTACCCAAACGCTGAAAAATCTGCTGCCCCGCCAAGTCGGGGTTTGTCATTAATTCCGTTATCAGCGGCGAGGGCGGGCCAAACAGCACTTTTACGATCTGGGGCGACAAGGCATCTGCAATGCTTTTGGCATTAGCATCGGTGGCCAGGGCTGTCGGCAAAGACACTTTAACAAGATGTATGGCTTCCGCCGTATCTTTGGCGGAAGTCGGGCCTTCTTGCATCGGATCGCCTGTCCAGTGCAAAACTTCTCGATACTCATATTGCCCCGGCGCGATGGCACGCACCGAAACCTTGCTGGTTAGAATCGGCGTTTTCTTCGCGCCTTTGATGACCAAATCCTGCAACATACCCGGCTTGGCCCGCTTTTGTTCCAGAGTGTAAATTACGTCCTGATCGGTCTGCCCTTTGGTCACTTTCCAGGCCGGGCCAGTGGGCAGAGCAAAAACATCTTCCATTTTAGAGCTGCTCGGCATTCCCTTGTCACCACGCGGCACGGAAACCTTAATATTGCGTGTCCACGCTCCATCGGGCTGCACGGTCGTTGTCACCAATGTGTGCGAGCAGCCACTAAGCAACTGGAGGCCAGCCACGGCCAATAGCGAAAGCGATAGTCTTCTCTGTAAGTTTTGCATTGTCTCCCCTTTGATTATGGCAATGGTTACAGCTAATTTTAAAACAAGACGCGGGCGCGGCTTCGCTAGCACCGCGTTAGAATCCACGATTTGCAAGATTTCATTATAGCATTGTCAATACCCATAAAATTATCACTGCTGGCATGGCCACCTGTTAAGAATTAGTCTTAAATTTGTCAGGCTGGCCCCGCCTTCATCCACTCAAAAACCTGGTAGTGCTCTCCATCCATACCCAACCGGCGATAAACCTGTTGCGCGGCCTCATTGCGCTGATCCACATACAGCCGCAGACCACGCACTTGCGGGTCTGCCTCTGCTAAGTTTCGCACATAAGTATAAAGGCCCGCATAGATACCCTTACGCCGTGCCTCTGGCTTCACATAGACACTTTGAATCCACCACACCACGCCATTGCGCCAATCACTCCACTCATAAGTAACTAACAGTGAGCTAACGACCTGCCCTTCCCATTCACAAACGTAATACTGCCCATGTGCTGGCTGGTCAAAAACCGCCTGCACCCCTAAATTGCAAGTCGCATAGTCAAGCGGCATGTCCTCTGTTTCACGCGCCATTGCAATCTGGAACTGCACAATCGCATCCCGATCCGCAGGCGTAGCTTCCCGATAATCAATAGTTGACATGACCTACTCCATTCACCACATTTTCCAGTAGCTCACCTAAGACTGCCGCGCGTGCGATACGCGCCGAGGTGCTGCGCATTTCATGCTTAGATTCCTGGCTGCAAAAGGCGGCATGACAGGTAACGATTAAATTCGGCGTGGCCGCTTCTTCATGGGTTTGCAATGGCTCATCCTCCACAACATCCAAGCCTGCGCCAGCCAAACGACCCGTGCGCAGGGCATCCAGAATGGCCGTTTTCTTGATAATGGCACCACGCGCCGTATTCACCATAAACGCTGACGGTTTCATAAGAGATAGTTCCCGTTCCCCAATGAGGTGATGGGTTTCTGGCGTGAGAGGGCAATGGAGCGAAAGCACGTCTGATTGCTTCAAGAGATCATCAAGGTGGCGTTCGCGTTTAATCCCTAAAGCCTTATCCACGCCATTAGGCAGGTAGGGATCATAGCAAACGACCTGGAAGCCCAGGGCTTTAGCGCGCAAGGCCGTTGCGGTGCCGATTCTCCCCAACCCCACAATGCCAAAGGCTAGCTCGCGCAAGCGGCGCAGTTTAGGAACCACACGGATTGTCCAGCCTAACTGTTTGGCTTCGGCATCAAGGGGCATGATCTGGCGACACAAGGCAAGGGCGAGGGCAATGGCATGGTCGGCGACTTCTTCGGTGCCATAATCGGGCACATTGCACACCGGAATGCCGCATCGCGCCGCCGCTTGGGTATCTACACTGTCATAGCCCACACCGTTGCGGATTAGGGCGCGGCATTGGCGTAAGCGTTGGATGCCAGGGGCCGTGATGGGCGTGTTATGCCAGGCAATGATGGCCACGGCATCACAGACTTCGTCATTGAAGTCAACATCACTGTTACAGAAGAAAGTCCGCACCTCTGCCACATCGTGCAGCACTTCTTTTTCCACGACTGCATCAGGATCGCCCAGCGGCGACATCGCCCAATCAATAATGGCCACCAGGGGCTTCATACGGGTTCACCAGAGGGCAGAAGCACAGCTTTAATATCATGCCCCTCCGCTGCTAACATCCGTTGAAAGGCTTCGACACTGCGCTCAATGGGAAAGGTTTGCACCCAACTGGTGACATCAATCTTCTCGCTATCCATCAGAGTCACCGCTTCCCGCAAATCTTTGATGGTGGCGGCATAGGTGCCAAAGACTTGTTTCTCCGGCAGGGTGATGTCATAGGAATTGAAGTTCATGTTGTTTTCTGTCAATCCAATCCACACCACCGAACCACCGGGGCGTGTTGCCGCTAATGATTGTTTTTTCGTCACTGCCGCACCCACCGCATCAATTACCAGGTCAACGCCTTCCCCCTCGGTTTGTTCCAGCATGGTCTGCACTACATCCGTCTGCGTTCCATTGACAGTCAATTTTGAACCTAGCTTATCGGCCACACTCAACCGTTCCGCTTTCAGGTCTGTGACAAAGACGGTCGCGCCCGCTACGCTTTGGAACGCCAGTTGTGCCATAAGACCGATGGGGCCAGCGCCCATCACCAAAACCGTCTGTGGCTTGAGATGCTCGGTGAGATGCACCATGTGCAAACCATTGCCCAGCGGCTCTGCTAAACACGCGGCTTGCGCCGGTAGAGTATTGGGCCAGGGTATTAAGCACTCTGTCGGCACATTCACGTATTCCGCAAACGCCCCCTGACGCTTCATGCCAAAAATCTGCCGGTCGGCGCAGAGATGACTATCACCACGCCGACAGCGCACGCAGTGACCACAGGAAGCCAATGAATTGCTCACAACTTTCTGCCCGACTTGGAAGCCGCTGACGCCGGGGCCAAGTTCAGCAATGACGCCGCAAAACTCATGGCCCATCACTAAGGGTGGCGGACGGCGCGGGCTATGATGCTTAACCGCTTCCAGTTCACTGCCACAAATGCCGCACGCCGCCACACGTAGCAACACTTCGCCCGGCCCGGCGGTCGGTTGTGGCTGTTCCGCCAATTCCAGTTGGTCAAAAGCAGGATAAAGTAAAGTTTTCATAGTTGGTTTAATAGCTCTATCTTACAAGACTGGATACGGCTACCTATTTTGCGGCTGGCTTATCGTGGGGAAATTCTTGATAGTGCAGGTTGAGCAGGTCAACGCCAAAGTCACCCTTAAAATCGCGCCAGACTTCATGGACATGATTAGCATGGTTTTGGGTGTTGTCGTATTCAATTAAGAAGGTGCTGCCTTGAATGCGATAATAGTGACCCTGGCCTTTTTCCAAGCCGCCCATCCAGGCGAACTTTACATTATCTAAACCCGCTTGGCGGATTTTAGCTAACCGCTCTTGAGCTAACTCTGGCGGCTGCGCGCTGGCGTGCTCTTCAATTAAAGCTAATAAAATGCCCTGCTGATGCGTGTCCAAATCTTTATAAGCAACACCCTTGTCTTCCAGAATTGCCACTTGCCGTTTAGAGCCAGTGATAATGTCGCCCGGTGCAATATCAGAAAGCACCGCCTCTTTCTTTTGGGCTTCGGTGAGCGATTGCACCAGGGAACGGCCCAGGTCTTCTTCGGCTCCTAAAACGCGGGTGCCCTTGAGCGGGCCATCCATCACTTCGGCAGGATTGGAGCCGAAGAACTGTGGGCTGGTGGCAATCGCCTTGCCTTGAACTATCGTCCAATTCTGCGAGCAATGGTGCCCTTCATAGCGCCAGCCCCAGGTGCCTTCCGATGATGGCGTGCCAAAAACAGTGAAGAAGTAACGGCTCGGATCACGGTTCGGGTTGCCATTCTCAATAGCGCGCAGCACTGGCTCTAATTGACGAATCATGTCCGCCTTTTTGTAGCCCTTTTCACTGAGGCCAACGCGCAAGAGGTCAAGCGCCGCTTTTTGCTGGGCTTCGCTCATTTCGCCTAGCGAGAGTCCCTTGCGCTTGCCGCCGGGCACATCTTGCGTCGGAATATAATACCACTGCAAACGATTCTCATCATTAAAGTTCAGCACTGCCTGCTCTCTCTTAGCAGGTTCGAGCGTCTTCAAGAAAGCGTTAGCCGCATCGCTCATCTTGCGGGCTGTAACTGGAGGATTGGTGGTGGGCGCAGCCAGGGTTGGTAAGGTAAGCGCGCAAAGAGGCACCGCGAGGGCCAGGAGTTCCAAGGTTTTTAGCATAGCAATTATTTTATACTGCTTACACAGGCAGCGCATTTATTTTATTTTCTTGCTATAGATTGCATCCTGCACCGGCAAGCTATCATCAACCTTCCACAAGGGGTTAAAGCGCAATGGTTAAAGTGGGCATTATCGGTATTGGCTTTATGGGCGTCACGCACTTCAAGGCTCTACAACAGGTGAAAGGTGCGCGGGTGACGGCCATCAGCACCCGTGACCCCAAGAAGCTGAATGGCGATTGGCGTTCTATTAAGGGCAACTTCGGGGACGCGGGCGGGCAACAAGACTTAGCGGGTATTGCACGCTATGCAGAGATTGACGACTTACTGGCTGACCCTAACATTGACCTGGTAAACATTTGCCTGCCGACGCACTTGCATCGTGCTATAACCATCCAAGCTTTGCAGACAGGCAAGCATGTCTTGGTTGAGAAACCTATTGCCCTCACCCTCAAAGATGCGGATGCGATGATCGCCGCTGCCACCAAAGCCAAGCGACTGCTGATGGTTGGTCAAGTCTTGCGCTTCTTCCCCGCCTTTGCCGAAGCCCACGCCCTGGTGCAAAGCGGCAAGTATGGCGCGTTGCGCGGGGCGCACCTCAAACGGATCATTTCTACGCCTCGTTGGGCCGCAGACGACCACTTTGAAGACATCTCTAAATCGGGTGGCCCGGCGCTGGACTTACATATCCACGATACCGATTTCGTTCACTATGTGGCCGGGGTGCCGCAACGAGTGCAATCCACTGGCGTGGTCGCTAAAAATGGGGCCATCACTTACTTGCAGACGCAATATCTCTATGCAGGCGGTGGCCCGTGCATTACCTGTCAGAGCGGCGCTATCGCAACCCCCAGCCTGATGTTTGAGCATGGCTACGACATCTACTTGGAAAAAGCCACACTGCAATACAACAACTTATTTACCGGTGATGATATTTGGCTGTATCCAGAAAAGGGACAAAAACGGGTGCTACGCCCACGCCGCAAAGAAGCTTTCGTAGCCCAACTCCAACACGCTACCGAATGCGTAGCCGCCAATCGTGAATCTGATATTATCGCGGCACCTCTAGCACGCCAGGCATTAGCTGTTTGCTTGCAAGAGCAGAAGTCGGTGCTAACAGGTAAAGCTGTAAACATCAAGAGTTGAGACACCATAAACGGTATAGCGCGTCTGTCATGCTGAATAATACGTCTGTCATTCTGAGCGCAGCGAAGAATCTACTCTGCGGAGCTATAGTGTTTTAACCGAGCTTCGATGAAGACTATTAGAAGATTCTTCGCTGCGCTCAGAATGACAGGCTTACTTGGTAACTGAATCATCATAATCAAGCTTAAATTAGGACTTACCGATGGCTTTCGCAGAAATTGTTAATTCGTCTAATCCTGATATTTTCAACATTGCCACCAGCGCCCCTGGCCCGCAGGGTGCCCTGCCCTTAAATGAAGATATGTTGCGCAATGCTCCCAGCGGTGACATCTTCGGCTGGACACAGGATGCGGGCATGGGTTGGAACCCATCGCATTTAGGGCGCAAGGAATTCCTGATTCTTAGCACCCAGGGTGGCTTGCGTGCGCCTGATGGCTCACCTATCGCTTTGGGCTATCACACCGGGCACTGGGAAATTAGCTTGCTCGTTGAAGCGGCGGCACGACAATTAAAAGAGCAGGGCTTTATCCCCTTTGCAGGTTTTTGTTCTGACCCCTGCGATGGGCGTAGTCAAGGCACTACTGGCATGTTCGATAGCCTTGCCTATCGTAACGATGCCGCGCAGATATTTCGTCGCCTGATTCGTTCCTTGCCGACGCGCCGGGGCGTCCTTGGTGTGGCTACCTGCGATAAGGGTTTGCCCGCCATGATGATCGCACTGGCTGCCATGCATGATTTACCATGTGTGCTTATTCCAGGCGGTGTGACATTACCGGCTGCTGGTAGTGAAGATGCGGGCACGGTGCAAACGATAGGGGCGCGTTTCTCGCATGGTCTCATTACGCTGCAAGAAGCTGCCGAAGCGGGCTGCCGTGCCTGTGCCACGCCCGGTGGCGGCTGCCAATTCCTGGGCACGGCTGCGACCGCTCAAGTCGTGGGAGAAGCCCTAGGTATGAGCCTGCCGCATTCGGCATTGGCTCCATCAGGGCAACCAGTCTGGCTCGACATGGCACGCCGTTCCGCTCGTGCGGTGGCCCAAATAGAAGCACGCGGTCTCAAGATGACAGACATCCTTACCGATGCCGCAGTGCGTAATGCGATGGTAGTTCATGCGGCTTTTGGTGGCTCGACCAATCTGCTGTTGCATATTCCCGCTATTGCCTATGCCGCCGGGTTAAAACGTCCCACTGCGCAAGATTGGATGGAGGTCAATCGTAGCGTGCCACGCCTGGTGAGTGTGCTACCCAATGGGCCAGAATACCATCCTACCGTGCGCGCTTTCTTAGCGGGGGGTGTGCCGGAAGTCATGTTGCACTTGCGCGGTTTAGGACTGCTGGATGAAAGCGTCTTGACTGTGACGGGCGAACCATTAAGTGCAGTTCTCGATTGGTGGGAGCACTCAGAGCGACGGGTGCGCCTCAAAGAAATTCTGCGCGAACGTGATGGCGTTGACCCGGCAGACGTGATTCTGAGTCCTGAGAAGGCGCAGGCACGGGGACTAACCAGCACCGTGACTTTTCCGCATGGCAATCTGGCCCCGGAGGGGTCGGTGGTCAAAAGCACGGCCATAGATTCGTCTGTAGTCGGCGCAGACGGCATTTATCGCAAAACCGGCCCAGCACGTGTCTTTACTCGTGAGCGCGATGCGGTGCAGGCCATTAAGAATGGCTCCCTTCAGCCGGGCGATATTATAGTCCTCATCTGCCGTGGGCCACTGGGCACGGGGATGGAAGAAATTTATCAGATTACTTCTGCCCTCAAGCACTTACCGGTGGGGCGGGATGTGGCAGTTATTACCGATGCCCGCTTTAGCGGCGTCAGCACCGGTGCGTGCATTGGTCACGTTGGGCCAGAAGCTTTGGCGGGTGGCCCGATTGGGAAAGTGTTAGATGGTGACATCATTCAAATCATCATTGACCGCAACCGCTTAGAAGGGACGCTTGATCTCGTCGGGCATGGCACAGAGTTTTTCGGAGCCACACAGGGCACCAAAGTTCTGGCACAACGCCCGTTGCGAGCTGATCTATCAGCAGACACGCAACTACCAGATGATACGCGCCTGTGGGCTGCCCTGCAAAACGTTAGCGGTGGCACCTGGGGCGGCTGCGTTTTCGATGTGGATGAAATTTTAAAAACGTTGGACGCTGGCAAGCAGGCACACGCCAATGGTGCGAGGGTTAAATAACCTAAGTTGCTACCGATAAAGAGGATGTAGTCTTCTCCCGATTAACGAGCTACCAACTCACTTAACCGGGAGAACACTTTGCAAGATACCATAACCACCATGTATTATATGTGCCATCGCTTGCTGTTGGCCCTCGACTACCGCGATGATCCCCAATGTTGGCTCTCGACTGCAATGTTGGCTCTCGACTGCAATGTTGGCTCTCGACTGCAATGTTGGCTCTCGACTGCAATGTTGGCTCTCGACTGCAATGTTGGCTCTCGACTGCAATGTTGGCTCTCGACTGCCGAGATCATGACGGTGCCCTTAGTGGCCGCCGCTTTCTCTTAGTGGCCGCCGCTTTCTTTGGCGGCCATCTCGCCTTGGCACGGCGCTTCCTTGTCAGGCATGGCTACTTCCGCTACTTCCAATAGAATCTGAGTCCCAGCGCTTCAATCGCCGGTCACATGCCGTGCCCCAGGCGGTGTGGCACACCTTGTTTCACCTTTTGGGGCATCTCTTCGCGGCCACTAAGAGCTGTCATACCTATGTCATTGATGCGCTACCAGTGCCAGTCTGTGACAATATTCGTATCTGTTGCGGTAAGCTCTCCCCGGCAGCAGCCTAGCGGCGCTACTGTGCCAGTAAGCGGCGTTACTTCTATGGTCTCAAATTCTATGGTCTCAAAGTGCATCTGGTGATGACTGGTCAAGGTCAACCCGTCGAATTTATGCTCACCCCAGGTTCATGTGCCGATGTGCGAGCGTTACACCTTTTGAACTTGGATCTGCCTGCGGGGGCGCAGTTGTTGGGCGCCCGCGCCTCCACCGACTATCAGGCCCAAGAATGGCTCTTGGAAACCGCCAACATCACCTGAATCGCGCAGCGTAAAGCTGCTGCCAAACGGCAGATGCCGCTGTGGCGGGAGTTTATTAGATGCCGCTGCGACAAGGGATCGAGACGACCTTCAGTCAAGTGACGGCCTTGTTTCCCAAGCCCATTCATGCTGTGACAGCCCAAGGCTTTATCCTCAAGATCGTGTGCTTTCTACTGGCTTTCTCCTTTCGCTGTTTAGTGAGGTACCAACTTTAGGTTA
>JAFAZH010000029.1 GCA_019239895.1 Abditibacteriaceae bacterium
AACGGATCGAGACCAGCTTTAGCCAACTTACCGCCCGCTTTCCCAAGCATATTCATGCGGTGACACCACAAGGTTTTGTGCTCAAGGTGGTCTGCTTCCTGCTGGCATTCTCCATTGAGTGTCTACTTCGGTAGCAAGTTGAATTAATGTATTCTTTAGGCCAACCATCGGTTACGCCGCCATAGGTTTTAAGATTTTCGATAAAGCTGCCGCCACGATCTTGCGTGTAGGAGAAACCATAAGAATGCCCGTTAGTCGCTTGGCATAAATCTTCGATTTGCCGCCGCATTACCGGGTCAGCTTCCCAACCATTAGGCGTGCCACCCTTGTCCCAATAGGCCCACCCTGGAGCCACCGTTTTAACATGCGCCGGTTTAATGGAGTTAATGTAATTGGCAAGCTGCATAATCGCAGCGTGTGTGCCGCCCCACTTATGCGGCCCGGCAAAACCGGTCGGTTCATTTTCGAGTTCGTAATATTGAAAATAAGAGCTGTATTTATCAAAGAAAGTCTTGAGGTCGTCTTTGGTTGATGGCGGCATTTGCCCATTAGGATCAAGTCCGAAATGGTATGAACTGATGTGGTCAACACAGACGCTCATATTAAGGTCGCGCAACATCTGAAGATACTCTAAACGGTTTGGTTGCTGATTGCCGACATCATACCAGTAGTCGGCGCGGATAGTATTGCCACTATAAGCAATGCCCATCCACTTGAAGGTGGTAGGGGCTATAGCGAGGGTGCGCGCATCAATACGGAAGTCGTTGCCCGATTGCTTTAAAGTCGTGCCCAGATAAGTCATTTTGCCATGCAACGGCTCTTGGGCCGGGGCACCTAAGGCTTCCAGCTTTAGATAATCCCACTCCCACCATGTCGAGGCATTTGAAGCCGCGTCGCTCCAGGCGGGGCGAGTCGCTTCCAGCCGCAGCACATTATCACCGCGTACCAGCAATTCTTTAGGAATATAGAGTTGGTAGGTTTTCTGCCAATGATAAGAACTATTTGTGCCGCCGGTGCCCCAGAGTTGAATCAGACCTGCCATCAGCCGATTTGAAAACACAGCCATTTGCGCTCCCGCTTTGTCAGAATGCAACAGCTTAAATGAGAGCCACACTCCATTCCTGGGAAGACGAGCAAGCTGATAATGAATATTCAACGATGGATTAATATCCGCTTTAAGCCCTTTGGGGAGAGCAGTCCAATCAACTCGTGCTTGCCAATCGCCGGGCACATTTAGCTGCGCACTGGCACGTTTGTAATCCGCTAATTCGGCAGAGGAATCATCCATCTTCCCTAATTGCCATAAGACGGCGTTAGTAGTTCGGTTATTGTTTACTGGCGGTGGAGGGATGTAGTGGCTGGGAGCAGCCATTCCAAGACCACAGAGAAGCAGCAAAGTATACAGCACAAACCATGAACTTTTCATGAGGTGATCTTAGTCGTAACCAATTATCGTCAATCTAATTGCCACTCGGCCCGCATCTTTTCTATTGGGGTATAGGTGGCACCCTTATTATAAAAGTTGCCCATCCAGTTACCCTGCTCTCCAAAGAAGCGTTCGTCTTTCTCATCAGCGGCTAACTGGTAGCGAGTATCAATGCTGATGCGGTAGCGGTTGGTGAGATTGGGCACCGAACTGTGCATCATAAAGAGGCCAAAGATGATGACATCGCCGGGTTGAAAGTGAGCAGTCGCTAATTTGAAACCGAACTTATGCACCATCTCATAGGCATCTTTGCTGAATACGGGATCAATCAAATCACGATCCATATCAATTTGCCCATAAGTCTGCTTGAGCCGCTCATCTTTGTGTGAACCCAGGCAGATAACCAGGGGGCCGTTTTCCAGATCAATATCCGTTAGGGCACTCCACATTGTGTACCGGTTGAGCGTGCCGCGCCCGACATAAGCACTGTCGTAATGAAAGAAATTGCTGCCGCCCTGCGCCATTGCCCGCAGCCAGCGTTTATCAAACGTGATTACTGGCCCGCCTAAAAACTGCTCGAAGAACCGGAAGGTATGTGGCCCATCTACCACTTCTAGAACTGCGGGGGAGTGGGAGATTTCCACATCTCGGAAAAAGCCAAAACTTTTATTTTCGGCATTAGCCATGCCTTCACTGATGGCAGTATCCGAAGCTAAGCCGCCACGCTCCCCAATAGCCTCCAATGTCACGAGAGCAGCTTGTGAGGCTTTATCTCGTGGATGAAAGCCGCGCAGGAAGAGATACCCCTCGGCCTTCATGCGCTGGCGCAGAGCATCGAAGTCGCCCATCAAGGCGCTCGAATCCTGCAACTCAACGACTTCTTTGCCGAACATAAAAGTCTGTTCGCCAAAGTGCAAGAGAGTACCGTCTCTAATGGGTTCTGGTCGAGGGACTATGGAGGTTGACATGCTATTCTTCTATGACTAACTTAGACCCGCCGCTGAAGCAGCGGGCTGAATGTGCAAGCCCCTTAAACGGGGCTAACGAGGCAAACGCAGCCCGGTTCAGCGGGCTTTTATGCTCAACCCGCTACTTTCGCGGCGGGTCTAAGTTTTCATTTTCTTAAACAGCTCTGATTGAAGCGTTTCCTACTCGTAGCGAATATCATCCAGATAAAATGTTACAGGTTCGCCATTAGCCGCTACCGTCCAGGCAAAGCCGGTCTTAATGCGCGATAAGTCCTTACCTGTTAAATCAATACTATATTGCTTCCAATCTGTGGTGAGTTGCACATCGCCTAACTTACCCTGCGCGGTGTCAAAATAGGCTTTGTCGTGAGCCAGCAAGCCAAAAAGAAAGCTGACCTTTTCACCACCCTTCTCACCGCGCGCCCAGAAGGTTAGTTTCTTAGCTCCCGTCAGGTTAAGGCCGCCAGGTGCGTCACCCCAATCGTTGGCTGGACTCTGCCACACCACGCCACCCCAATTATCTTTGGCGGTATAGTCCACGCGCAGGGAAGTTTTACCCGCATGAGGATTATTGGTGGCGTTCTCATCCATTTTGATCGCCCCGGTGTTGCCCATGTAACCCGATGGGGCGTAAGGCTCGGCTTGTCCGGCTTCTGCATAAAGCACTACGGGAAGTTGTGCGGCCTTGGCAGTCGCCAGGGGAGCGTTATCGCCACCCTTCACCAACAGCGGCACATTGGCAACGGCAGCCCCACCGTGATTATCATGCACAAAGGCAAAGAGGCGATAACCGCCGCCAAACTTTGGCATCTTGATTTCAGCATGTTTATTATCAGCTTTGACAATGGCATCAGGATAAGTGGGCGGGGCCGCTTCGTTCGCGCCACCGGTGTTATAAGATTTCACTTCCTGTTGTAAGACCCACTGCACTTTCAAGGGGTCATTTTCAGGATCAACGACATCCAGGTTGGCTTGTACCGTGCCACCTGGCTCCACTTGATCGGCACCTTGAATTTTCAGGCTACGCAGATCGGGGACGCGGTTGGCCGGGGGCTTACCTGACCACAATTCGGTCATGGTATCCACGGCAGCCACGCGACTCCCATCGGACAACAGCATACCAAACCAGGTCGCCGTTGCTTCTTGCTTGTTGCCCCAGGTGAAGGCATAAGAACCCAGGCTTAATGGCGAGGCCAGAACGCCCTGCTGGTAAGCTTTACGATAAGCTTCCGCTTTCTCGGCACTAGTGGGTTCATGCACCGCACCCCAACTATTCTTGCCAACCTCCCAGGTTCCGGGCGGGCCAAACTCGGTCAGCACATAAGGCTTCACACCGCCTGCTGCTTTGTAACGCTGCGGAATAGAGGGCGCACCCGCATAGCTGTTGATG
Organism: Abditibacteriaceae bacterium; assembly: GCA_019239895.1. Lineage (GTDB taxonomy): Bacteria > Armatimonadota > Abditibacteriia > Abditibacteriales > Abditibacteriaceae > JAFAZH01. The sequence continues at coordinate 3,785 of JAFAZH010000029.1, forward strand.
CCAATAATATCAATGTCGGGGCAGAGGCGATTGATATTCTTCACTTTATTGCCACCAATTTCTGCAATCACCGTCATGGTGGGATGATTCGGGTCAAGCTTTTTGGCCATCACTGCAATGTTATTGATAGCCGACCACATGGCCGCATTATCTTCTTGTCCACTTTCCATTTCATTGCCAATGCCCCACATCAAAAGTGCTGGATGATCTTTATATTTCAAGATAGCCTGCCGCGCACTTTCATATTGCTGCGCCACCTGGTCGGCGTTATCATAATTGAAGCCATGCTCTTTGTGGCCTAACCAGATGCCGACGGTGACGGTCAGACCCAACTTCTGAGCTTCATCGAGCAGTGGCCCCAAATTATCAGCACCCCAGGTGCGGACTGAATTGGCTCCTGCATCGTGCAGCAATTGCTTGGAGCCGTCGCCTCCGGCTCCCTTGATGTAATAAGGTTCACCATTGCGCAGCAGTTGGAAGCCCTCACCTTTTGGCACTACGCGCACCACAGCAGGGCCGTTACCTGCGGGCGCAGCACAAGAAATACTGGCGGACATCAAGCTAAAAACGAGCCAGCAGAGAAGGCTCATTAAGCGATAAGAAAACTGGCAGTGTATTTTACTCATTAGCATGAAATAAATCCTTGGATATATTCTGAGTTCAATTAAAACATTCTATTGCGGAGCAAAGACCACATGGCTTTCCTTCATCGTCCTCGTAGAGAGTATGCGCTAAAATGCTTTTTACTTTCAATTGTTCAGGAGCTTTGTAATATGTCGAAAATAATGGCCTGGGGCCTCGCGGGTTTACTGTTGGCGCAGTCGGCAAGTCACGCCGCGCCCGTAGCGGCCCGACAGCGTATTTTAATGGATGCGAACTGGCGTTTTCAACGTGGTGATCCTGCCGAATACAACATGCTGGGGGCTGGCAACCGCATTACCCAATGGCGTTGGCAGGCGGATACACGAGGCGAGGCAGCAGCCAGCGAATTGGCGGCACCGGGGCTGAATACCCAGGGTAATGAGTGGAAAGACGCGACTCCCGGTCAGGATGTTTTTGGTGGGCGCAGAGGTTTTGCCTGGTTTCGCGCCACCTTGCCCGCCGTTCCAGCCGCCAGAGACCAAGCACCCCATATTCTCCACTTTGAGGGCGTAGATGACAACGCAACCATCTATTTTAACGGCAAGCGATTGCTGCGCCACAATGGTTGGGGTGAGGCGTTCGATGTGCCATTGGATACTGCCTGGCAAGCAGGCGTGCCCAATGAAGTCGCCGTTTTAGTGGAGAACACTGCTGGAGCAGGAGGTGTCGGCCCGGCAGCCGTGCAAATTGGAGCCGCACCACCGGTGACGATTGCCACGCTGAATTACAACGACCGTAACTGGCGCTCGGTGCATCTGCCGCACGACTTTGTGGTGGAAGGGACTTTTGACCGCAGAGCCGATGCTTCGCATGGTTTTCTGCCGGGTGATGTGGGCTGGTATCGCAAGACATTTACCCTCCCTTCTGCTGACCGGGGCAAGCGGTTGTGGCTGGATTTTGATGGCATTTATCGCAACAGCAAAATCTGGCTCAATGGTCGTCTGTTGGGCCAGCATCCCGGCGGCTATACCAGCTTTCGCTTCGATATTACCGATACCGCCAACTACGGTGGGCGCAATGTGCTGACGGTACGCGCCGATGCCCGTTCTTTCGAGGGTTGGTGGTATGAAGGTGGCGGCATTTACCGGCATGTGTGGCTGAACGTAGCCGACCCGCTGCACGTTACTCCGTGGGGCACCTTTGTCACTTCTGATGTGCAGGGTAATGGAGCCAATGTCCAGGTAAAAACCGAAGTGGCTAATCAGTCAAATGCGTCTGCTACTTTCCGCCTGGTGTCTCAAGTGCAAAACGCTGAAGGCGTTACGGTGGCAACGGTGGCGACCGACCATACTCTGGCAGCAGGACAAAGCCAGGAGTTCTCGCAGCAAGCCCCTGTATCAAATCCACGTTTGTGGTCTATTGAGACACCTTATATGTACCGCCTGGTGACGCAAGTGCAGCGCCGGCAGCGGACGGTGGATACAGTGACTACACCCTTTGGCATTCGCACCATTCGTTTCGACGCAGAGCAAGGCTTTTTCCTGAATGGTAAGCCTGTCAAGCTCAAGGGCACCTGCAATCACCAAGACTTTGCCGGCATAGGCACCGCCATGCCCGACCATGTGCTGTATTGGCGTATTCGCAAGTTAAAAGAGATGGGTTCCAATGCTTGCCGCATGTCGCACAATCCTCCTTCGCCTGAATTGATAGATGCCTGTGACCGCCTGGGCATGGTGGTTATGGATGAGAACCGCCACTTAGGGGATACCTTCAACGGCAAGACGCCTTCAGGTACGCCTTATGAGGACTTATCGGAATTAGCTGCAATGGTGAAGCGCGACCGCAATCATCCCAGCATCATTATGTGGTCTATGTGCAATGAAGAACCGCTGCAAGGCTCGGATGAGGGCGCGCGGATTTTCAAGGCGATGAAGACCGCCACCGATAAATGGGATGGCACCCGCCCTGTCACCGCCGCCATGAATGGTGGTTGGGGTAGTGGCTTCTCTTTAGTCGAAGATTTACAGGGTGGCAACTATAATCCTAACGGGTATGATGGCTATCATAAGGCGCACCCAAACCATCCATTATACGGCAGCGAAACCGCCAGCACAGTTAGCACGCGGGGCATCTATGCTAACGATAAAGTGAGGGGCTATGTCAGTGCCTATGACGTGAACTTTCCTGGTTGGGCACAGACGGCGGAAGATGCCTGGCGTCCTATCGCGCAGCGGCCCTATGTAGCCGGGGGCTTTGTCTGGACGGGCTTTGACTATCGGGGCGAACCGACACCATACTCCTGGCCGTGCATCAACTCGCACTTTGGCATAATGGATATGTGCGGCTTCCCCAAAGACAACTACTATTATTATCAAGCCTGGTGGGGTGATAAACCGCTCGTGCATATCCTGCCGCACTGGAACTGGACAGGCAAAGAAGGCCAGGACATAGACGTCTGGTGCCACAGCAATTGTGACCGCGTCGAACTCTTGCTGAACGGCAAAAGCCTGGGCAGCAGAGACATGCCACGCTATGGCCATGTGGAATGGAAGGTGCCCTATGCCCTTGGCCGCCTGGAAGCTAGAGGCTACAACGGCACGACCCTTGCCACTTCGGATGTGGTCGAAACTACCGGGGCACCAGCACAATTGCTACTTACGCCTGATCGCACCACTATGCAAGCCGATGGCGAAGATATGATCCTGGTCAAAGTGGTAGTGGCCGATGCGCAAGGCCGCGTGGTGCCAATCGCTGATAACCAGGTGACGTTTCAAGTAACTGGTGCCGCCCATGTCGGTGGCGTGGCCAATGGCGACCCCAGCAGCCACGAGCCGGACAAAGCCTCGCAACGCCATGCCTTTAACGGGCTTTGCATGGTAGTGCTGCAAGCCAAGGAACGTGGCGGCAACGTTCAGCTTGCGGCTACTTCGCCTGGCTTGAGGGGTGTTTCGGTCAGGTTGCGTTCGACGGAAGCAGCGGTTGCGCCATGAAGCCGGGCATTGAAATACCTGGCCTCCTGGCTTTCCCCTCAAATTAAGGACATAATAAAGTATCCACCCATGTGTTTGAATCAGAAGGAGACAGTATGCCAAAGAAGATAGCCATGATTGGCGCGGGCAGTGTGGTTTTTTGCAAGACCCTGATGAGCGATATTATGGCAACGCCTGCTTTAGCCGATAGCGAGTTTGCCTTGATGAGTCCAACCGAATCCAAGTTGCGGCGCATGGAAGCGTTCGGGCAACGCATGATTAAAGACAACAACCTGCCTGGTAAAGTGTGGGCCACGACCGACCGCCGCGAGGCGATTCGAGACGCCGATTTTGTGGTCGTCATGATTCAGGTTGGCGGCTTCCATGCCTATGGTGTGGACTACGAAATCCCACTCAAATATGGCGTGGATCAATGCATTGGCGATACCCTTGGCCCTGGCGGAATTTTTCGGGGGCAGCGCCACATTCCGGTCTTGGTAGATATTGCCAAAGATATGGAAGAAGTGGCTCGTCCTGGTGCCATCATGCTCCAATATGCCAACCCGATGGCGGCGAATTGTCTGGCGCTGGGCCGCGTCTCGAACGTACCGTTTATTGGTCTCTGTCATGGCGTGCAGACCACGCTTGATTTAATTGCAGGTTACTGTAAGGTGCCGAAGGATGAAATCTCCTTTATCTGTGGCGGCATTAACCACATGGATTGGTTCCTGAAACTGGAACACCGAGGACGTGATCTTTATCCTCAACTGCGCGAGGTTTTTGAACGTCCTGAATATTATAAAAACGAGAAAGTACGTGGTGAAGTCTTCCGGCACTTCGGTTACTTCATGACCGAATCTACCGGGCACCTCTCCGAGTATGTGCCGTGGTTCCGCAAGAACAAACAAGCCCTCGGCCTCTACTGTGATGAGCCAGCTTTTGGTGGAGAATCCGGTGCCTATTATAAGTGGGGCAAGGCAATGGCCGAAAAGTATGCCGAGGTTGATCCCCTCCAATTTGAATCTACCCAGATTGAGCAGCGGAGTGTTGAGTATTGTTCTTACATTCTCGAAGCAGTTACCACAGGGGTGCCTTTCCGCTTAATGGGCAATGTCCGCAACGATAGCTATATCACAAACCTGCCCAATGGCTGCTGTGTGGAAGTGCCAACTTACGTGGATGATACGGGTTTGCACCCCACAGTTATTGGCGCGTTGCCCCCGCAGTGCGCCGCCGCCTGCATGACGAACATCAACGTGCAACTGCTCTGTGCCGAAGCTGCCCTCAGTGGCGACCCGGAGCACCTTGTTCATGCGATGGCTCTCGACCCACTCACGGCTGCTGTTTGCACCTTGAAGGAAATCCGAGAGATGACTATGGAAATGTTGGCAGAATTGCGGCCCTACCTGCCGCAGTTTGAAGGTAAATCTATCAAGCCAACCCCAACCATTAGCATTCCGCCAGACTGCCAACCCGTAGATGTGCCACTCGACCCAGCCCTGGCTATCGGCAAACGTTTCGGCACCTTGATTGAGCAAAAAACCGCATGATGATTAACGAGCAAGTTAATTTCGTTAAACTGCTCAAAAGTGCAGCCACGTTTAGCGTGGCTGCACTTTTTGGCTTTAACTCCATAGCTGTAGCAGCACAGCCCGCTGCCCCGCAAATCTTCTGGGCTTCGGCTCCGGTGCAGTCAAATGATACCGTCTTACTTGCAGGTGACAATCCAGAACCAGTCACTGCTGTGCGGATTGGAAGATTAAAAGATAGCCTGGCTACAACAGCCATCCCACCCACGGCTTCCGGCGAACCAGCGGTCGAACGTTGGCAGGAAGTTAAGCCGGTGCAAGCCAGTCAACGTTGCACGAAGTTCATTATTCCCGCAACATGGAAGAATGGTATCTTCGCCTGTCGTGTTATGGCTGGCCTAACGGCATCGCGGGCAGTATTAGTTAATGCTCCCGACCCCTGGTGGTTGCAGGCTGATGCCGGTGATATTGCCACACCGGGTGGATGGCTGCGCATCTTTGGCAGGTGCCTTAATTTCGGTGGTGCCAGTCAAGTTGCTTTAAAGCCAGCGAGTGGTAAGACCACCGTACTTAAGGCGACGCACTCCGATGGCTACTCCCTTTCCTGCCAGGTACCAATGAACCTACCAGCAGGCCGCTATAACGTCTCGGTGCATAATGGCTTTGGCGGCAATGCCGGATGGGGCGCAGCAGACACCATTGAGATTAAGACTTCTACGCCCTGGCCCACGCAGATGTTCAACGTCATGGATTTCTACGGTGCCGATGCTGGAAAAGAAATCGCTAAGACTCAGGCCAAGGGTGCGCCAAGTGTGGATAGGACACAGGCTATCCAGGCTGCCCTCAAGAAAGCCGAAGCTAATGGGGGTGGGATTGTTTACTTCCCGGAAGGCAAGTATGCCATGCAGGGCGAGATCAAAGTACCGCCGCGCACAGTTCTACGCGGTGCGGGCATGGGGTTAGTCACTCTCTGGTGGGGCAAGGGCGGCTTTGCCCTTGATGGCGGCAGTGATGTCAGACGCATTGAAGATGCAGACCAGGCGATTCCCGCAACTCTGATGAGTGGAACTCAATTCGGTCTGGAGGACATGAGCCTGTATTTGCCGCGCGAATACCAGACAGGAATCACGACAGGTGATGGGTTCGAGATGCACCATGTGCGGGTGCGGGTAGACCGTTACTGGGTGCGCAGTGGCCAGCGCGAGAATGAAGTGGCTTTTCGCCTGGGCAATAACTGCCGGGTCACAGATTGCGATATTCTTTCACAGGGAGTGGCCTTCATGTTCAATTCCGGCCATGATGAGATTATCGCCCGCAACAAGATCATGGCAGGCAAATCACAGTTCGCCCTGGAGCGCAGTGATGGCGTCATTGTGGAAGACAATGATCTCGTTAGCCTTGACCCAACCGCTTACATCAACCTCAGTGGTGAGGGGCGCAACGTCTATTATGCCCGCAACCAGCATAGCAGTTTCTTTGCCCATCAATCCGATTTCTCCTGGACATTCGATGGTAATGGTGGCGCGTATTTTGGCAAAATAGCAACAGTTAATGGCACCCAGGTCACGCTCGATAAAGACCCCACTTATCCCAACTGGGCACCAGAGCAGCATCCTTTATGGCGGCGATCCGTGTTGTGCATCATGGATGGCAAGGGCACCGGGCAATATCGTTACATCACGGTCAACACAGGCCGCACCTGGCAGCTAGACCGGCCTTTCGATGTCCCGCCAGATAATAGCTCAACCATTTCTATTTTCCCTTTTCGGGGGCGAGTTTTAGTCATTGGTAATCGCTTTGAGGACGCGGGTTGGGTCAACATGGGCTATGGCTCTTCTTTTGATGTGGTGTGCGCCAACAACAGCCTTTATCGGGTTGGAGCCTTGCTCAATCTGGGGTTACGCGAAGCGAGTGTCCATGCTTCTTGGTTTATCCAATACCTGAACAATGATCTCTATGAAGGACAGACCCTGGAGCAAACGACTGGCGACCTGCGTAACCCGGAAATCTTCAGCGGCACAACGACCCGCTACGCCATTCATCGCGGCGATCATATTCACGCCGACAACAGCGGCAATATCAACATTGGCGGCAATGCCACCGATGCTATCGTCGAGCACTGCACAGTGGAAAACGCGCATAGTTCCATCGTGGCCGAAAAAGACACGGCTGGCGTTCTGTTCCGTGACAATAGTTTTGGTCGGGGTGCAGTCAGTCGGTATAGTGGCAGTGGATTGGATAAGGCAGTGGTTGCCGGGTATTGATGACCCTTGCCAATCTAAAGACCTGAAGGGATACGGCCTTAGAGACCCCACCTCACCTCCCCCAGCGGGGGCGGAACCAGGCTCCCCTCCCGCGGGGAGGGGCTGGGGGAGGGTTCAACAGCATTAGGTCTTTAGCTAATCAAAAGTCATCAATACCCGGCGAGGAGGCTAAAGCCAACCGTCCTGCCGGACGGCTCAATAGCGCGGTTGGCTCTTTGAACAATAAATTGTTGTTGAAGAAGAGGCTTGCTGCGAAACCTGACTTTTAGCTTGGTCTGAACTGTCCTCATTATGGCAGCTTAACTCTTCTCCAGATGGCGTCCGGCAGGACGCTTGTCAGCCTTCCTGCCGGGTATTGATGATCTTTGACAATCTAATCCGTTAGTAATCCGACATAGCGGAGCAGGTCTGGTGCCGGGCGGTTGTAGTGCTGCAAGAACCGCTCCACTTGCCCTTTGAGTTGCCCCCAGTCC
>JAFAZH010000034.1 GCA_019239895.1 Abditibacteriaceae bacterium
ACCTAATGTGCAACACATTAATGGTTTAAGGAATAAGGATTGATCCATTGAGGGCCGTCTCTGTAGAATAGCAAGTTGCCACACCCACTATTCAGGAGGCTGCCTCAATGGATCGAGATGATTTTATCATTACTGTCTACTGTCTGGTCTGCCAACACTACCAAGCCGTCTGTGCTACGCTGCCGCATCGCCTGCGGCGTGGTGGTTTTGAACCCGCACTCACCGATGAGGAAGTCATCACCATTGAGCTATGTGGTGAGTATTTCAAGATGAACACCGACAAAGACCTCTTTGCTTATTTTCATACCCACTATCCACACTTCTTTCCGCGCTTGCAAGAGCGCACCCGCTTTGTGCGCCAAGCCGCTAACCTGTGGCAACTTAAAGCTCGCCTCCAGCAGCGTCTGGCGCAGGTTGCGGGGGCCGCTGACGATCCGGTGCAAGTGATTGATACTTTGCCCCTGCCGGTCTGCACCTTTACGCGCAGTCGCCGGGAGCGTTGTTTTGTGGGCGTCGCTGATTACGGTTACTGTGCCGCCAAGCAACTGACCTACTACGGCTTCAAATTAGGCTTGCGCATCGCCCGTTGTGGGATGATTACCCACTACCCGCTGTTGGCTGCACGACCCCATGATGTGCGCCATTTACCTGCCTTAGTAGAAGGCTTTGCCGGTTTAGTGCCTGCTGACAAAGGTTTCATTGATCCCTTTGAGCAGCACTTGCAGGTGCACCGGAACCAGGTGCAGGTCGTGACCCCACCGCGCCAGAACATGCAGGCTCCGGCGGCCCACAGTCCCGCGCTGCTCAAAGCGTGTGCCCGCATCCGCAAGCAAGTCGAAACGGTAGGTTCCCACCTGACCGAACGCTTCCAGGTGGCACGCATTCGGGTGCATGACTTGTGGCACTTTCAACATCGCTTGATTCGCAAAGTGTTGGCTCATACAGTGGTGGTCTTCTTAAACTTACAATTAGGTCGTCCACCCTTAGACTTAGATGGCTTAGTTTGCCTCTAAGCCTCATCAAAAGTGTTGCACATTAAGTCTATCAATTTAAGTTTGTGTTCCCCTCGCCTACGCAGTGGCCGGGTGCCCTCTGGGCGGCGGGTGGCCGCAGGCCGGGGTGAGGGCCACCGCAATGTGATATAAATATTGGAGTGAACTTACCGCCGCACCATCGCTTTTCTGGCTCTGGAAGGCCAGAGCCAAAGCAACGACTCTCTCCCTCAAACCAACAGCAGAACGGGAACTCTCCACAATTAGTTGAAGCTGCTACAAAGCCTCAAGCGAGCTGCACGCCTGGGGCCGCACCGCGACCCCTCCAAGCTGCCGTGCTGCTTTCGGGGCTGTATTTACTGGCGCGGGTGATTGGCCTGGGGCAGAGTGCCCTCATTTCCTGGACGCTTAACCCCCAGGCCACTGATGCTTATACGGGCGCGTTTGCCTTGCCGGATTTTATTAATTATGTGGTGGCAGGAGGCGCACTTTCGAGCACCTTTATTCCCATCTTCACCGAGTTAATGAAGACGGGGCGTGAGCGCGAAGCGTGGCGGTTCTTTTCGACAATTGGTACGGTGATGGCGGTTTTGATCGCGGGCCTGATTGTCATCAGCATGATAGCCGCGCATCCGCTCGTGGTGCTGTTAAATATCGGCTATGCCACCATCGGTTACGACAACAAGCCAAAATCACCGGAAGTCCTCGCGCTGACGATAAAGATGACGCGCATTATGCTGCCCGCCCAGCTTTTCTTTTATCTGGGTGGCGTGATTGTGGGTGTGCTCAACTACTATAAACGCTTTGGTGCAACGGGCTGGACGGGGGCCGTTTATAACCTGATAGCGATTGTGGTGGGCTTAGGTCTGCTCCACTTTGTTGGCCCGATTAGCTTCGCCTGGGGCATTCTCTTTGGTGCGGCTATCGGCAATTTTGGCGTGCCGTTGGCAGCGGCCTTACTCAGTTCAGGCTCCGAACGTTTCTATTTTCGACCCGATTTCAACTGGCGACAGCCCGCCGTCTTACGCTTTTTCCGCAATGCCCTGCCCATTATGCTGGGCGTCTCGCTCCCGGTGGTGGATCAAATCGTGGTGGGCAGCTTTGCCACCCTCTTGCCTTATGGAGCGCGCACCCATCTTACCAATGGCAATCGTCTGATGGTCGCGCCCTTAGCGATTGTGGCCCAGGCTGCCAGTGTTGCCGCGTTCCCCTACCTGGCGGCGGATTCGGCAGCGCAAGACTGGAAAAAGTTCTCGGCCTTTTTGCGCGGTGGCTTGCGCCGTTTGCTGTTCCTCTCGCTCCCGCTTTCGGTGTGGCTGATTTTGCTCTCTAACCCGATTGTCAATATCATCTTTCGACATGGCCGTTACAGTCAGGCTGCCGCTGATGAAACGGCTATCGCCTTTGCCTTCTTTTGCGTGGGGCTTTTCGCCTGGGCTGGTCAGCAACTGGTGGCGCGCGGCTTTTATGCTCTGCAAGATACAGCAACCCCTACACTGATTGGCAGCGCCCTCACCCTCTTCTTTTTTATTCCCCTCGCCTGGATAGCAGGCAAAGTGGATGGCGTGCGCGGTTTAGCAATGGCCACCAGCATTGGAGCCGTCACCTATTTCGTGTGCATCCTGCTCGCGCTCGATGCCAAGCTGCACCGTCGCCGCTATCGCGCCCCGTTGCGCTTGCATAGTATTGGGATTACGCTGATAAAAACCCTGTTGGCTTGCACCGTCATGGGCATTGCCGGACTGATAGCCAATGGAGCCGGGCTAAGCTTTCTGGCCGATGACCTGCTGGGCGATGTGATGCGCGCCATCTGGGTCAGCGCGGTGGCTCTTGTCGCCTTCGCCATCGCCGCGCAACTCTTTGCCATTCCCGAATGGGATTGGATCAAAGCCAAGCTGCTGCGCCGCAAGCCGTCACGCCAGGTGGAAAAGCCTTAACCCTCATCGGCATTGACTTTGCTACCATCCAAAACATCCTAGGAGGGATGAAATATGAGTTCAACTGATGACAAAGCTCGTGGGACGGTTAATGATGCAGCGGGCAAAGTAAAGCAAGCTGCTGGCGACCTGACCGGTGACGAAAACCTCAAAGCCGAAGGCGAAGTCCAAGAAGTCAAGGGCGACGCCCAGAAAGCCCTGGGCAATGCCAAAGATGCCGTCGGCAACGCCATGCACAACGTAGCCAACGCCGTAAAGGGTTCTGGCGAATAACTACTAATCTATAACCGCAAATGAGAAGGCATGTTTCCCTAAAGGAAGCGTGCCTTCTTCGTTATGTGCCCCTGCTTGTTATACTGTTGCTTTAAGCTTTAAAGGGACACGTTGGATGTGAACGACTATGGTTATTCAGATATTTGTGGGTGCCCTAAAGCAAGGGCCGGAGCATCGAAATAGTTGGCGTCACATTAGGCCCATTTCAATGAGCATTAGTGCGTCATCGGGTCTTACAGCTTTTGAGCCGAAGAATTTTATCTGCTTATAAAAGAGGTTTAAATACGATGCCTGTCAGTAGAACTAAGCAAAAAAGACCTGCCAATTTTGCTATCTTACCATACCTAAAAACTTCTGAACCTGTTTACATATTTGATCTCGTATTTAGAAGTATAAAGGATACAAATCATCTATCACCTTCAGATAAGGGGCGCTTATCTGAAATCTCTTCTCTTTTCTTTTTGGCTCATCATCTCCGAATTACTGATATGGTTTATGTAACTCTGCCAGACACAGGTGATGAGGAAATCCGTAGAAAACAGCAAAAACAACTTAGTGTGGCACAGATATTAATAGGTTATTTATATACTTCCCCGTCAACTAATGGGGAGCCATTCTATAGTTTTGAACACTCCAGCATTTATTTTTTCGATCCCACAATGGTATCAGAGTATGCATTAGAGTCTTCTGAGCGCACTGAAAACTTATGGCCCCCAGATAGCCGCCCGATCTACAATCGTCGTTATGATACCCCTGGCTATACGGTGCATTTGAATTTCACTTCGAGCTTCTTTGTCGCCTCTGGCAGCCGCATATATCCACCAGCACATAGGATCTGGCTCAACTCAAGCCAAGATTTGCGTACAGAACTGCTAATGTACTCAGTTAATGCCCGCAATTGGGCAATAATTGAATTCTTCAAAAATATAGAAGATAACGACAGCGAATTCTCAACCCGAGTGATAAATGCGCTTGAGTGGTACAATCGAAGCGCATCTATAAATGCAGCAGAAGAGATTGCTCTATTAAGCGTTGCCATTGGCCTCGAAACTCTGTTAGGACTTGAGCAAGGTGATGGCTTTACAAAAAGATTCAAGGAAGCCGTGCAAATTCTGATAGGGCCTACGCCACAACTGGGAGAATGGATAGAACAGTTTTATAAAGCAAGATCAAAAATTGTTCACCACGGCAAATGGCATACGCTTATGTATCAGACGCGCGAATCGCTCTCTAATAAGTCAGAGAAAAAGAAGATTAAAAAAGATATGGAACAGGGCACAGGTCACGGTGCATTGGTAACTCATGGTCGTCGAGTATTTAGGTTATGCGTTAACGCTATACTTTCAGGTGCGATGACAGCAGAGCAAACAAGGCTCGGTTCTTGGTTTATTAACAACCAAGAGCGACTCATCAATATATGTAAAATACTGAATCAAACTGAAAAAACAGCACCTCAGCGGTTAGTTGATATACGTCAAGAGGTACTTGACTTGCATGAGTTTTGGGCAGGTTCAGAAAAAATAATAGAGTTAGAGACTTTGGTGGCTGCTGGAAAGTTAATTGCTAAGACATATGTAGAGACTAACCCTAGAATCCCTAATAATATCCGGTCTTCCATTGAGCAGATAATTAATACGAGTAATAAAGTTGATATTGCACAGAGATTAGATAATTTTAAAAGTTTAGCTGAGGATATTCAAAAGTGGAAAAAAGATAACTCTTTTCTTAGAACTATGCAGGGACGGGAACTAAGACTGTTTAAAATGAAGGAAGACTCCATTAGCATCCTACGGGTCTTTCTTGAGTATGCGGCTATGCCTCACATTGAGTTGAAAGCTTTAACAGAAGCTCTCTCGCCTCCTCAATGAGTACCGAGATAGCATAGCGAAGCTCAGGCTCCACTGCACAAACCAGTACTCCTAACACCAACTTCTAACAAAATAAAGTTTCGTAACTAAAGAGATGTAATATGACAGAAGAACAACGCAGTGATACTCATACCAGCGGCAGCCAGCCCAATACCGCCACCAGCAATATCGAGCAAAGCGTGCAAGAGAATGCTTCCGACTTCCATCTCAACGCGCCGGTTTCGACCGCCAGCCGACTCAAGCAGGTCGAACAGCGGGTGACCGTTTTAGAAGAAAAGATTGAAGAACTGGTGGAAGAGCAAGCTGAAGGGGAAAGTCGCTAATCTTGCCCTTATTTAATCTGCGCTTCTAACAAGGATGCGGCCTGCTTTAGTGCCTCGTCTATTTTAGCCGTGTCTTTGCCGCCAGCCTGGGCGAAGTCGGGGCGACCGCCGCCACCGCCGCCAGTGAACTTGGCTAATTCTCGCACCACATTACCAGCGTGCGCGCCACGCTCCACCGCATCTTTACTGGCTTTGACCGCCCACAGCACCTTGCCCTCAGTTTCGCCTGCCAGCACCACCACGCCATTGAGCTTTTGCGCCAGTTGGTCGGCCATTTCGCGCAAGGCATTAGCATTCAAGCCCTGCGGGGCGCGGCCAGCGGCCAGGCGCACGCCTTTAATCTCGGTAGCGCCACTCAGCAAATTCTCCACTGCGCCACCAGCCATCTTTTGCTGGGCTTGCTGCAACTGCCTTTCCAGGTCGCGCACGCGCTGGCGCAGTTTTTCGGCGGCGGCGGGCACGGTTTCCGGCTGCGCGCTCAGATGATGGGCCACTTCGCGCAGTCGCTCGCCCTGCAAGCGGTCGTAACGCAAGGCGGCGGCACCCGTTAGGGCTTCCACCCGGCGCAGATTGGCCCCCACCCCACCCTCGCTGACAATGCGGCAGATACCGGCTGCCGAGGTGATGGGTAGATGGGTGCCGCCACACAGTTCGAGACTAAAATCACCCATGCGCACCGTGCGCACAATATCGCCATACTTTTCGCCAAAGAGTGCCATCGCGCCCATTGCCCGCGCTTCATTCAAGTTGGTATAGCGAATCTCCACGGGTTGTGATTTGAGAATCTCTTCATTCACTGTTTCTTCGATGCGGGCTAACTCGTCGGGCGTGATGGGCGCAAAATGCACAAAGTCAAAGCGCAGGCGGTCTGGCTCCACGAGAGAGCCGCGCTGCTCAACATGCTTGCCTAAGTGCTCGCGCAAAGCGGCATGAAGAATATGGGTCGCGGAATGCGCCCGCTCAATCGCATGGCGGCGCGGCACATCCACAATCGCGCGCACTACCATATCCTGGCGCGGCTCACCCTCAAGCACTTGCACCGTATGCACCCAGGCTTTGCCCTGTTTCTGCGTATCCAGCACGCGGGCGCGGAAACCATCACCCACCAGTTCACCCATATCGCCAATTTGTCCACCGCTTTCCGCATAGAAAGGAGTTTGGTCTAAAACCAGATGCAGCGTGCCCACAATGGGGGTTGCGGCGGACGTACTCTGACCACCTAACTGCACCGGGGCACGAGGCGTGAAAGGAGTGTCATTCGGTTGGAACGCCAGAATTTTAGCGTCGGCGGTCAGTTCATCATAACCCAGGAATCGCGTTTCCAGATTGCCGAACTCGCGCCGCTCATATTCGCCCACACCCGAACCGCTGCGCTGCGAGTGCTGCTCCGCCGCGAGGTGATAACCTTCCTCGTCAATGGTAAAGCCGCTATCGGCAGCAATCTCGGTCGTTAGCTCTAAGGGAAAGCCATAGGTTTCATAGAGGCGAAAGACTTCCGCACCCGACAGAACGCGCTGATCTTTGAATTGTAACGCCTGGAGCATATCGGTTAAACGTCCCATGCCACCTTCAATCGTGTCGTTAAAGCGCCGCTCCTCACGCTGGATGTGGTCGGTGATGGCGCTCTGCCGCTCCCTCAATTCAGGATAAACACCTTCGTAAACCTGTGCCACAATCGGCACCAGACGATGCAGGAATGGCTCATAGTAATCGAGTTGGCGGCCCATCAGCACAGCGCGGCGAATAAAGCGGCGCATCATGTAATCGCGCCCGCTGTTGCCCGGCACCACGCCATCCGCGCCCATAAAGATAGCGGCGCGCACATGATCGGCAATGACTTTGAGCGGTTTGCTATTGGGGTCTTGAGGGTCGAGGGGCAGAGGTTGGGTCGAGAAGGGCAGTTCTCCTGTTTTGCCACAACTCGCTATGGCGTTAACGATGGGCGCGAAAACATCAGTCTGAAAGATGGTATTCACGCCTTGCAGCACGGTCAACACGCGCTCAAAGCCCATCCCGGTATCAATCCCCGGCGCGGGTAATGGCGGCAGCGAACCATCTTCCTGCTGGTTATATTGCTGAAAGACGAGGTTCCAGATTTCGCCGTAACGGTCGCCATCGCCCCCCGGACGGTCGAGTTCGGGGTCGCCAGTGTCATATTTCGGGCCACGATCAAAGAAGATTTCCGAGTCCGGCCCGCACGGGCCAGTCTTGCCCACTGGCCCCCACCAGTTGTCTTCCTTGCCAAAGCGCAGAATCCGGTCGTCGCTCAGGCCAATATCATTTTTCCAGTAACCCGCGGCCTCTTCGTCTTCGTGATACACGCTGACCCACAGCAACTTGGGATCAATTGCGAAGTCCTTCGTCAAAAGCTCCCACGCCCAGATAATCGCTTCACGCTTAAAGTAATCGCCAAACGAGAAGTTGCCCAGCATCTCGAAAAACGAAGCGTGCCGCCAGGTCACGCCCACGCGCTCGATGTCATCAGCGCGGCAGCACTTCTGGCAACTCGCCAGGCGACGTGCTGGCGGTGTTTCTTCGCCCTTGAAATAAGGCACCAGCGGTTGCATCCCGGCGGAAGTGAGCAGTGTTGTCGGGTCGGTGGGTATTAGCGATGCGCTGGGAATAATCAGCGAGTCTTTCGATTGAAAAAAGTTGAGATATTTTTGACGAAGTTCGTTGCCGGTCATGGTAAGTGCTGAGTTCTAAGTGCTGAGTTCTGAGTTAAACAGCATTCCTCCTTATTATTTCTTCAGTGAAGATGGTTGCACGTTGAGTTTAGCGAGTTGAATGCCTAGAGGAAACATTAATCCAGAAACAGCATTCGGCTTTATGCGTCAGAATGTTGAGCCGTGCCAGTGACAGCGGCTTCGGCATCTGCTCTGGAGGAATGCATCTCTGCTGTGGCTACCTGATCCATAATCTTATCGGTGGTTTCCGACTTGTTGGCACTGCCGGTTTCTGGTGAGGCATCCGGCAAGGGCGCAGTCAACTGCGGGAAGATATAAATGGCGACAACCCGCATGGAGGCAAAGAGGGGCACCGCCAGAATCATGCCGATAATGCCGCCCAGTTGAGCACCTGACAGCAGCGCGAAGATGACCATCAGGGGATGCAACCCCACACCTCGCCCCAGGACACGCGGCGCAACGCCATAGTCGAGAATCAGATTGAATAATATGCAGCACCCCACCGCTAAAGCAGCGCACAGCACAGGCGAACTGGAAGTGACATAGGCGGTCAGCGCGGCGGCACTGGCAATAGAAGCCATCCCCAGATAGGGCACAATATAGGCAAAAGCCGCGACCAAACCCAGCACTAAGGGATAGTCCATGCCATACATAAAGTGCAAGACGTAAAAAGCTATTGTGCAGAGCAAACCAAAGAGACCACAAACGATCATCTGCCCCCGCACATAACGCCCCAGCATTTCATTAATACTGTTGGCGATGTCCGTCACGTCGCGGCGATACCCAGGAGGCACCAGCATCAGCAGGCGCAGCCGCACGGTGTTCATCTCCAGCATGAACCAGAAAGTCACAATGGGCAGCACGATTAACAAGATGCCCAGTGACGGCACCGATGCCAGAACCCACGTCGCCCCATTTTTCGCGTAATTAGGCACCCGCGCTTGCAGATCGGCGACCGCCTCGCGCACCGATTTCTTAACATCCTGGGGCACGCGTGCGCGGTCGAGCCGATCTTGCGCATGATTGACAATCTCCGTCACGCGATCTTCAAACTCAGGAAAGCGCGTCATCAAAGACTGCGCCTGCTGCCACGCCGAAGCTAACAGTGCCAGGGCTAAGGCAAACAAGAGCAGGAAGATCAGGAAGACATAACCGACCGCACCGCGCCGGGTATAACCCCGCCGTTCCAGCCAACGCAAAATAGGGTCCAGGGTATAGGCGATTAAAGCGCCGACGAAAAAAAGCGGCAACGTGCCCCGCACGAGATACAACAAATACGCTGTGATCAAAAACAACAGCGCATAGCCTGTATAGCGGAGAACGGTAGCGTCGAGGGTTCGGTTCATGATCGGTAGTCGGTGGTCGGTAGTCGGTGGTCGGTAATTGGTGGCCGGGGGCCATTAGATGACAGTTGGCTATTGCGGAGCGAGCGCAGCAAGCCGTTCAACAGACGACCAACGGTGCTTGTCTGAGCCAAAATGTTTTGGGCGTCCTCAGAACTGATGTAAGCCAGGCGTTGTGCAATTTCAATATGGGTTTCTAACTCAGCCAGTGAGCCATAAGCAATCGAAAGGTGCTGTATAAATTCCGCTGTATGTTGGCGTCCCTGCCCCTCCGCAATGTTAGCAGGAACAGATACCGCTGCCCGTTGTAGTTGACTGGTTAAACCGTAGATTTCAGTTTCAGGAAAATTCCTGGTGGCTCGATAGCATTCTACAACCACATCCATCCCTTTCTGCCACACTTCCAAATCCCGATAGCTTCTTGAGTTCATAAATTCTTGCCTATAACTATTAACCGATAGTTACCAGTTACCGACAACCGACTACTGACCACCGACTACCGATACTGTCCCGGCCCAAAATCCGCTTCATAATAAGTTGCCACGAAAGTTCCGGGTTTGATGAGTTCATCTACGCGCTTTCGGTCTTCGTCGGTGATGGTGACATCCAAGGCTTTGAGATTACCTTCTAACTGCTCCATAGTGCGGGGGCCGATGATGGGGCTGGTGACGTGCGGCTGGTGGGCGCACCAGGCGAGAGCAAAGGCATCCATTGTGCAGTCCTTTTCTTTAGCCATTTGCTCGACGCCTTCGATTACAGACCAAGCGGCTTCGGGCACGGGTTCGCCAGAGCGAAACTTACCGCTCTGATAGCGCGAGCCTTCTGGCCCCTGCTCGTTGCGGTGATATTTGCCCGTTAGCATCCCACCGGCTAAGGGACTCCAGGGGATAATGCCAAAGCCATAAGTCTTAGCAAAAGGCAACAACTCGCGTTCGATGCGGCGGTCGAGCAAGTTGTAAGGTGGCTGCTCGCAGACAAAGCGATTGAGACCCAGCTTTTCGCTTTGCCACAGGCTCTCGACCAACTGCCATGCGCCATACGTACTGGTGCCAATGTAGCGCACTTTACCCTGGCGAATCAGGTCATCCAAGGCACGCAACGTTTCATCAATGGGTATATCTGATTGGGGACGATGAATTTGATAGAGGTCAATATGATCTACGCCCAGACGCTTTAAGCTGTCCTCGCAGCCACGCATAATATGCAGGCGCGAATTGCCCTGGTCGTTCGGGCCTTCGCCCATTTTACCATGCACTTTGGTAGCTAAGAAAACATCCTCGCGCTTACCCTGCAACGCCTTGCCTGTGATGGTCTCACTCGCGCCTTTGCCATAGACATCGGCGGTATCTACAAAATTAATACCAGCATCTAAAGCGCGATGAATAATTTTGATGGCATCAGCTTCTTCCGTGCCCCAGCCAAAATTCATGCAGCCCAGACAGAGCGGACTGACTTTAACACCGGTGCGACCTAAATTTCGATATTCCATAATGGCTCCTGATTTTATGGTTGTTATGTGCTTTGACTATAACGCATCTGGCCCAATAAGAGAGACGAATAGCCCCTCCATGCTCAATCCTTGTGCCAAGAACAAGATTGCTACTGCCCCGCCCCTAAAGGAGCGGGCTGCTTTAGCGGTGGGTCTCTAAGACCATGCCAAAATGCGTTTTGTGGAAGGTAAACTATTTATGTGCAAACTCATCCTGATTCGTCTCATGTTGCGACAGTTTCCGATCTTGAGGCACCAACACCAGCAGGCACCAAGCTTTCCACGGGTAAACGTATTGTATTAACCACCTTTGGCTCTTTTGGCGATTTGCATCCTTACATGGCGATTGCCCTTGAACTCCAAGCGCGAGGGCATCATCTGGTTATCGCCACCAGCCGGGTCTATCAACAAAAGATTGAAGACGCCGGGATTGAGTTTGCCCCCGTGCGGCCCGATTTGCCCGACCCCACCAAAGATGAGGGCATGGCTGAAATGACCGCCAAAGTCATGGATGGCAAGAATGGCTCCGAGTATCTCTTCACCCACATCATGATGCCGCCGTTGCGCGATAGCTATGCCGATCTGAAACGTGCCGTGCAGGAAGCCGATTTATTGGTCACGCATGTGATTACTTTCGCCGGGCCAATTATCGCCCAGGAGACAGGTATCAAATGGATTTCTACTGTGCTCTCACCAGTCTCTTTCTGGTCGGCGCATGACCCATCGGTGCTACCGAATGTGCCAGGCCAGGAATTCTTACCAAAACTGGGGCCAGCCGCTTACCGTGGCTTTACCCGCATGGCGCAGTGGAAAAGTAAGCAGTGGATTAAAGAGGTCTATCAGTTGCGGCGGGAAAGAGGCTTGCCGCTCGGCCAGCACCCCTTATTCGAGGGGCAACACGCGCCGGATTTGGTGCTGGCACTCTTTTCCTCCGTCTTAGCCCAACCGCAACCCGATTGGCCGCCGCAGACGTGCCAGACCGGATTCTGCTTTTATGACCGCCGTGATGGGAATGCCATGTCACCAGAGTTGAGGCAGTTTCTCGAAAGCGGCGTCCCCCCCA
Organism: Abditibacteriaceae bacterium; assembly: GCA_019239895.1. GTDB lineage: Bacteria > Armatimonadota > Abditibacteriia > Abditibacteriales > Abditibacteriaceae > JAFAZH01. Next base: position 11,976 of record JAFAZH010000034.1, read on the forward strand.
TCGTTTTCACCCTCGGCTCCGCCGCTGTCTTCGATGCCCGCAACTTCTTTCGTGATAGTATCGCCGCCGCGCAACGGGTCAAACAACGCGCCATCTTGCTCATTGGCGATCAACGCAACTTGCCGTCTGAAGCCCTCCCTGAAGGTATCGTAGCCTTTGACTATGCACCTTACTCTGAACTGTTACCTCATGCTGCTGCCACCGTGCATCAGGGTGGCGTTGGCACCACTGGCCAGGCGCTACGCTCCGGCAAACCGATGCTGGTGATGCCCTTTAGCCATGACCAACCCGACAATGCCGCCCGCAGCACGCGCCTGGGAGTGGGCCGCACCATCACCCGCGAAAGCTACAACGCAACAACAGCGGCTGCCGAACTCAGCAAGATTTTAAATGATCCTGCCTATGCTAAGAAAGCTGCCGAGGTGGGCCGTATCGTGCAAGCTGAAAACGGGGCGCAAATTGCCGCCGATGCCATTGAGAGGTATTTGGGAGTTGTCAAGAACTAAGGATGGTGCGCACCTGAATAAGTGCTCAAGGTGCCAGGCGGCTAAAGCCACGGCAACAACAGCGCAAAGCCTGCCTGCGCAGGCTCCTTGGGAAAGAGTCTCATGCTCTGCTGAGAGTCCGCGTAGGCGGACTTTGCGCTGTTGTTGCCGTGATTTTAATCGCCCCGCTCAAGCGGCAACTACTTAAGCTGCCTTTAATCAACGAACTAAGGTCTAACTGCAACAAGACTCACCCACACCACGGATGCTGGAAAGCGATTCAACCGGGTCAGGATTAAGCGGCTTCGTTACAAATTCTTCTCCATTATCTATAATCGAGACGCTCAGATGACTCTTTTGACCTTTGGCATTAGCAGCCCACACCCAGGCGACAGCTTTTTCTGGTAATGAAATTTGGGTAGTCCACGGCAAAGCCTTAGCGGGCACGCGCACGCTCGTCAGCAATCCCGGCTTCGCTTGCACCAGAGATGGGTCATCATAAGTGGGCTTCGCCAGGTATTTAATCCATAGCCACTGCCCTGCCGCCGCGCCCTGCACTTTATAGATAATCTTGTGCTGCCCCCCCGTCTTCAGGGGGTCAACGCCTTTTGTGTTCTGGGAAATGGCATTCTGATTATTGGCCTGACTCGTAGCATTGCCCTGATGCGAGCAACCTGGCAGGATTAACAACCCACTGCCTAAAATAACAACCGAACTCTGTACAAACCATCGCTTCATGCCAGAGAGTTTCCGCTTTTTGTACAAGTAGCTGCAACGCCGCTTAATCGGAAGGCTATATAGCTCCCCGGCTGCATCATTTATGAGCAGCGAGATAGCCCCAAACATAGACGTTGGGCGCCCAGGCATCTACCGTAAATTCATTGATGGCGGGGTAGAGGAAGATGTCGAAGTAGGCTTCCGGGATGGGCCACTCCCAGGCGGAAGGTGTGCAACCTTTATCTAAATAGTAAGTAATAGGCCAAAGCGCCCATTGTTGATCTTTCCAACCAATAAAATCAAAGTTGCCGTAAACAGTAAGACCTTCCGGCGCAGGTTGACCCGTGCGGCGCGAATCAAGATGCAACGGGTGCAGAGGCCAGTTGCGTCCCACCCCAACCGTATAAGTCATGTTATTGGGATTGCACCCCGATTGGAATTGGCACGCCTGGACAGCTCCGGCCAGATACTCTGACTTGCCAGTGAGATAATGCGCCCGCGCCAGTTCTATGGCATCGGGTGTGCTGTAGAAGCCCAGAAACATCGGCTTGCCTTTATCGGGCGTGGTTAGATTGAAAGCATTGCCTTTAGCATAATTCAATGCGGCTTGAGCCTGCTGCTCGATGGCGGCAACAGCATTCTTTTTTATGGCAGGGTCAGCCATTTTATCACTGAGTCGGGCGTAGGCAAAAACCGCATCGCGCTGCACATGCACGCCCCAGGCGAAGATGCTGGCATTAGGCTTGGTTAGCACCGTATCTTCCAGAAACACATCATGCCAGTGCTTATCGCCCGTCAAGTCATAGAGCATCAGGGCCGATAAGTTGCGGTCGTCTTTGATTTCCCAGCGCAGTTTGTCTAATGTCCCCGCTGCTTTGCGTTTGGCATAATCGGCTTCAGCCCACTGCATCGCCCGCAACGCACTGTCCTGATAAATCTTTGCCAAGTCAGGGCGCGTCGGGGTCAACAACTTCGCGGCACGGGCCGCCACACCTGCATAAATGTAGCTCGACCAAATGTCCGGTGCATAGACGTAAGCCGGAAAAGATTGCAGCCAACTCACCTCACCATCCACCGGATCACCGTTGGTTTCGATGCCATAAGTCATACCCCCATCGGGTTTTTGCAGGCGACGAAAGCAGTCAATTTCAAAGAGTGCTTCGGTTAATAAATCGGGCACATTGGGCGTCGGCGGAATACTCAGTTTCAGGCCACGAAAATACTGCGGATACATTTCTAATAATTCAAGTTGCGCCATCGTCACCCGCATGTGCGTGACGCGCCGGGGGTTCCAGTCGCCCGCATCGTGATAGCCACCCCACGCTTCGGGCACCAGTTGGCCTGTACTACGCTTTTCTAATTCGGGGCTTTCCGAGGGGCCATCCAGCACCGAATAAGTAGATTGATACACCTTCACGCCATCCGCCGGATGAAAATCACGGGGCTTGCGAAAAGCGGTGTAAGGCGGGCCAAGTTCCACTCCGCTCCGCTCGTTATAAAGTCCCTTCATCTGGGTTAGGAAAGCGTATTGCCAGACCTGCGCGCCAATTTCAAAGGAATAGCTGCACCCCACGCCTTCCACATAAACGCGGTAATGACCTGGTGTTTTGAAGTTGCTAAAATCCATGCGGTAGACATTCGTTTTGTTGTAGTTCTGGTCGTGCCACATCAATTCTGGCTGATTGACATCCTGGGCTAATTCGACCTTGTCATTATAAACCGCTTTACCACTGGCATCCTCTAAAAGCGAGAAGCGCAGATTCGGAGGATATTGATACGCTCCGCCCGTGCCCAGCCAGAGGGAAAGAAAGGCACGCTTTGCCGGATCATCCGGGCGATAGCCGATTTGGTTGACATGCACAGCCTCACTGCGCGTCTTAGACGGGGCGCAGGTGAAGGTGAGCGTTGGGGTTTTAAGATTCAATTCCCCAACACTAATGGAATAAGTCTTTCCCTCTATTAGAGGACGGGGCAGCTTGAGATAAACGATATGGCGCATAGCCAAACCTTTGCCGGGTTGCGCCCAGTCGGTCGGCTTGCTTTTGCGGAACACGGCGACTGGCTGCACCCCGGTGTTAAACGCGGCATCATCCTGCGAGCGAATGGTATAAGTCGTAGGCATATCAGCGAGGTCTTCCAGTAAGGGATCCCCTTCCAACTTCTCATAGGCAACCAGATTATCACGCTGCGGCCCAATCAGCCAGCCAATTTCCTGCCCGCCACGCACCAGGATTACCTGCCTGTCCTTGGCCCGCTTCTCATCGCCCGGTTGCAACACATATTTGGTGAGCGAGCCGGGCACCACATGCCCCGCCTGAATGGTCAGAGAGAGAATATCAGGTGCCACCAGACTGATTGCTTCCACTTCTGGTGAGTTAGCATTGCGCTGATATTGCTTGTGGCGGGCTTCCTGCTCCTGGCGCAACCGCTCGCGCTCCGCCGCTTCCTGCTGCGCTACTTGTGTGCGCTGCGCTTGCATTGCCGCATCCGGTGCAATTAACAAGATGCCGCTCACTTCCACATCCAGGGGCTTATCGCTGCTCCAATCGCCAATTAATTGCCACTGCCGAATTTTGGTTGAATCAGGGAATTGATTGGGTTTATCCAACGCGTTTGGTTTCGAGAGTGGCGCACCACCTTGAGGCGTCACAACCGCAAAGGTGTCGCTGGGAGCAGGCAAGGTAAATTCCCAGGTGCCAGTGCGTCCAGCGGCATCACCCAGCAGCAAGCGCAAATGCGGCATGGTGTTCGCGGCGCCAACTTTAACGCGAAGAGCAGGGCTTGAGTTAGCATCCGCACTTAAATCTAAGGTGACAGGGCTACCAGCTCCACCACGAGGGTTAACTCCCTCACCACGTAGCAAGGCTCGCCCATTCTCGACACGCACCTTGTTCTGCCAGGAACCGTAGGAAAAGAGAAATGGCGCATCAAAAGTGACAATCGTTTTGGGCGGTATGCCTTGTGCGCTGGAGAATTGCGTCGGTGTTAAGTACCAGGCCAGTGCGAAAAATAGATAAATTCGGTGCAAGGGAGGCTCTCTTTTGGAAAAGTTTTACGCTATTTATTATGACTGAGGGAGACCCGCCGCTAAAGCAGCGGGCTGATCCTTAAAGCCCCCTGAACGGGGCTGTGGTGGATCAACTTGCTCCAGTATGGTTTTATGACATGGCTCACGCATCAGGGTGTCATTACGAGCGGAGTGCAACGGAGTCGAGGCATCTTTAGTGAGAAAGCTAAAAATGGCTTCTCAAGATTTCTCGACTCCACTACGTTTCGCTCGAAATGACAAAGCTTAATAGCGACCTCATAAACTCTATCTATACACATCACCGTTGAAGAAACTCTATCATGAGTTGGTTCACTTTTTCCGGCACCTCATGTTGCACCCAATGGCTGACGTTGGGCAGTCGCTCCACGCGCAAGTCGGGCACCCATTGTTCCAGGTTCTCGGTCATCCCGATTTCCAGATAGCGGTCTTCCTCGCCCCAGATGAGTAGAGTCGGCGTTTCAATGCGACGAGTCTGGCGCAACACGCGGGGCCAGGTAAAACGAAACGCGGCGCGATAGTAGTTGAGGGTGGCTGTCAGTGCGCCGGGTTGGCTATTGGCTTGAACGTAGCGGTTGATGTCGTGTTTAGTGAAGGTATGAGGTAAAGTCGGGTCATTGCGCAAAACCCTGCGCAGCATTGCATAGTTATGAGCACGCAGAGCCAGTTCAGGTAGCAGGGGCAATTGGAAAAATAGGGCATACGAAGAGCGTAACATTTGCGAGGGTTTACGAAGTTGGCGTGCCATTGCCAAGGGATGGGGCGCATTTAAGACAATAAGCTTTTCGACCAGCGACGGATAACGCATCGGCATATACCAGGCGACTATCCCACCCCAATCATGGCCCACTACTGTCGCTTTGCTGGCCCCAGCATGACGAATTAAGGCCGCTACGTCATCAGTGAGAATTTCAATGCGATAGTTACGAAGGCCCAGCGGCTTTTCGGAAGTGTTGTAGCCGCGCATATCAGGAGCGATAACATGCAAGCCAGCCTCCGCTAAAGCTGTGATCTGATGCCGCCAGGAATACCAGAATTCGGGAAACCCATGCAGCAGAATGACCAGTGGACGCAGCTCCTCATTGCCCATTGACGCACCTGCTTCAACATAATGCAGGCGCACACCATTGATGATCGCTTCATGATGCGTCCAGGTTGCTTCGTGCTGGGGCGGGGGAGTTGGCACCAGGGGCATGGGGAACCTCTCAGGAAAGACTGCGTGCTTTTAATTTGATAACTGTCAGGAACAGCAACAAGTGCTAATCATGAGCCACGTTGTGCGTGGTTATGCGCTACATTCATGCCTCGCGTTCATGCGTGAGGGTTAAATTCGCGTTATAATCCGCAATATGCCAGGTGAGGAAGCGATGGTAGACAGCCAGGGAACTTTTGCGTCCACTAACCCTCAAACGGGCGGTCGTCGGCTGGCGCTGCCGGAAGCACCCTGGCTCTGGTTGGTCATACTCTTCATCCTTAATCTGGCGCTGCCTTTTGTGCCGGTGCCTAATCTCACTCTGGCTATCGTCGGCACCATCGTCTTAACGATTCTTTACGTCATCATAGTTGTACAATTTGCAGCGCAGGTCACACGCCTGCAACTGCCTTTGGGTAAATTGATGCCTTTGTTTATAGCGAGCCTGGCGCTCTGGGCAGTGCTGGAATGGGTTGTCCAACCGACAGTGATTAAGCCTCTGGCTACTGCCTATCACCATACTCACGTCCATGCGACAGGGCTTCAACGATTCCCGTTGACCTTAACGGAGGCATTCACCGGATTAGCCCTGCTTTGCACAGCGGTCTTAGGTGGCAGTTTAATTTCGCGTATTATTACGACTCCGAATATGCTGGGGCCAGTGTGTGCCATCATCGCCATGATTGATGTCTGGGGCGTGCTGCTTGGTGGCATTGTCTCAAAATTGATGAGCAAAGCGCCGCAGGCGGTAAGTCATGGCATGGTGAAAGGGCCAGCGGCTGGTATCGCCACCGCATCCCACTACTCCATCGCAGTGCCCGACATCGGCGTTGGCGACTACCTGTTTCTGGGACTTCTCTTTGCCGTGCTGCACGCCCATGAGATGAACTGGCGTGATGCAATAAAGTGGACTGTCCCCCTAATGGCGTTGGCTCTTTTAGCCATTGAGTTTCCATTCCTGGGCGTGCAGGCATTGCCAGGGCTACTCTTTATTGGCCTGGGCGTCGCCATCCCCAACCTGAAACACTTCCAATATACGCGGGAAGAAAAGTTTGCGTTACTTTATGCGGGCATCTTCGTCGTGATCCTGACTGGCGCTTTATACGTCGGTATGAGTAAAATAGTATTTGAGCAAGATATGAAGCACAAAACCGTCAAAACGCGGCAGGCCGCCTATACAGAGAACGGAGTCACTTCCATGCTACGACTTAACCGTTCTCTTAACCTTTGATCGCGTCGCTTCGTCCCCATTCTTGCTCAAGCGCAGCTACTTCGCCTGCCGCGTCTGACCATCAAACTCAAGCCGTAGAATTCAATAAGAACTCAAGCGGAACCAGTTCCATACAGCAGGTTTATGCAAGCGTCTATGGAACAACCGAAATGAAAAGGTGTTATTGTGACAACTGAAATCCAAACCTCCAACGCAACCACCGAGGGAACCTCCACAGCAGGCAATACCGTCCAGGCGACCGGGGCAATTGCAGAGCGTTATGAGCCAGGAGCCATTGAACCGAAATGGCAGGAGCGGTGGAATCAGGCGGGGCTTTTCCGCACGCGGGCGGATGCTGATAAGCCCAAGTTTTATTATCTCGATATGTTCCCCTACCCGTCGGGTGACTTGCATGTCGGGCATGTGCGCAACTATGCCATCGGCGATGCGGTAGCCCGCTACCATGTCATGCGTGGGGCGAATGTGCTGCACCCGATGGGCTGGGATGCCTTTGGCTTGCCTGCCGAAAACGCCGCGATTAAAAATGGCGTGCATCCAGACGCCTGGACACAACGCTGTATTGAGCGGATGCATGAGCAGTTCGGCAAGCTGGGCATCTCCTTTGACTGGGATCGTGAAGTCACCACCTGTCGCCCCGATTATTATAAGTGGACGCAATGGCTTTTCTTGCAGTTCTACAAAAAGGGATTAGCCGTGCGGCGGGAGGCGACTGTCAACTGGTGCCCCAACGATCAAACCGTCCTTGCCAATGAGCAGGTGAAGGAAGGCCGCTGTGAACGCTGTAACCACGTCGTTGAACAGAAATTATTGACCCAATGGTTCTTTAAGATTACCGATTACGCGCAACGTTTATTGGATGATCTTGACACGCTCACCGACTGGCCAGAGCGCGTGGTTTCGATGCAGCGCAACTGGATTGGGCGCAGCGAAGGCACCACATTTAGCTTCGCGCTCAAAGATAAGCCAGATCAATCTATCGAAGTCTTCACGACTCGTGTGGACACCGTTTTCGGCGTGACCTATATGGTCTTGGCTCCCGATCAGCCGCTGGTGGCCCAGTTGGTTAAGGGCACCGAGCATGAAGCGGCAGCCGAAGAGTTTCGCAATCGGGTCGCTCGCCAGAAAGACGAGCAGCGCGATGGTGATGCCAAAGACATCCCCAAAGAAGGACTCTTTACCGGGGCTTATTGCATCAATCCGATGACAGATGAGGATGTGCCGATCTGGTTGGCGAACTACGTGGTCAGCGATTATGGCTCCGGCGCTGTCATGGCCGTGCCCGCGCATGACCAGCGCGACTGGGAGTTTGCCAAAGCTTATGGCTTGCCTATCAAGGTCGTCATTGCGCCGCCAGATGAACCGGGTGATGAGGACTTCGATATGCTCGTGGACGATGGGGCTTACGTTGAACCAGGAGTATTGGTCAACTCCGACGACTTCAGCGGCACGCCCTCAGTGGAAGCAAAAACCAAAATTGCCGAATACATGGAAGCCGAGGGCATCGGCCAGCGCACCGTGAATTACCGCTTGCGCGACTGGTGCTTGTCGCGTCAACGCTACTGGGGCTGCCCCATTCCGGTGATCTACTGCGAAGATGGTAGCATCGAGACCGTGCCGGAAGACCAGTTGCCCGTCTTGTTGCCCACCGATGTGAAGTTCACCGGACAGGGAGGCAACCCTCTCTTACAATCGGAAAGCTTTATCAACACGGTGGACTCTAAAGGCCGTCCAGCACGACGCGAAACGGACACGATGGATACCTTTGTGGATTCATCCTGGTATTTTTTCCGTTTCTGCTCGCCACACACCGATGATGCTCCTTTTAACCGCGCCGATGTGGAACAGTGGATGCCAGTAGATCAATATGTGGGTGGCATTGAACACGCCACCATGCACCTCATCTACGCACGCTTCTTCACCAAGGTGCTGTATGATATGGGACTCTCTCCGGTTAATGAGCCGTTTCCGCGCTTGTTCACGCAGGGCATGGTGACGATGTATTCACCCGCCGAAAAGAAAGTGCTCAAGATGAGCAAGAGCAAAGGCAATGTGGTTTCGCTCGACGATGCCGTCAGCCGCTATGGAGCCGATGCCACCCGCATGATGACGCTCTTTTTGGGGCCACCAGAATTGGATGCCGAGTGGACAGATCAAAGCGAGAGCACCTTTGCGGGCATCTATCGCTTCTTGGAGCGTGTCTGGCGCATGACCCAGGCGCGTCCCTTTAACCGCGACTGGCGCGGCACGCTTGATTATGTGGCGTTAGCTCCGGCGGACATGAAGCTGGCGCGCAAAACCCACCAAACCATTCTCAAAGTGCAGAATGATATTGAACGGTTCTCCCTCAATACAGCCATTTCCGCCCTCATGGAGCAGGTGAACGCCATTTCCGACTGGCTCAACCAGAACAAATCAGCCAGCGAATTGGACGCCTTAAAAACGGCTCTCTATTCCGCCGCTGTAGAATCACTGCTGATGTGCCTCGCGCCCTTTGCGCCACACTTGTCCGATGAATTGTTGGAGCGTTTAGGCTTTACGCACTCGGCTTATGAGTTCTCGTGGCCAGAGGGTAATGAAGAGATTGCCCGCGAGGATGAGATCACGATTCCGGTGCAGGTCAACGGCAAGATTCGCACGCGGCTTCAAGTGCCAGTGGGCATTGATGAGGCTCTGTTGCAGGAACAAGCCTTGCAGCACCCGGAAGTGCAGGCTCATCTTGGTGGTAAAGAACCAAAGCGGGTAATCGTTGTGCCAGGCCGGATGGTTAACATCGTGATTTAAAAGATTCACCACAAAGACACAAAGAGTTTGAGAAGAAAATAGGAAACGAATACAGCACACGAGTAACCACTGATTAGAGGGTGTGCTGTATCCTGCCTACTGTATTCTTCTCTAACTCTTTGTGCCCTTTGTGTCTTTGTGGTGAATTAAAGAATCACGCCACGCACTTCACGGTAAGAGATGCCGTGGTTATCGCAGGCATCAATAATTTCCTGGACGACGCCATTACCGATGGAAGGCATGGCGATGACCACTTCATCCACTTGCATCCGGTCTATGACATCTAATAAACGGCTACGCGGGCCGAGGACGCGGACGCCATGAATTGAGGCTTGGAGTTTAGTGGGATCGTCATCCAGGAAGCCGACAGGCTGGAGTTGGAGCGCCTGATTATTATACATTTCTCGGACAGCCAACTCCCCGGCATCTCCGGCTCCTACAATCAGCACGCGCTTCTGACCATCGCGCCATTTGAGGGCAAAGTGATAGCGCAAAGCCTTCAGGCCAATACGCACACCTGCGGTGCCCAACAGCAACAATACGGCGTAGATGATAAGCACGGTGCGCGCAATATTGATGGGGTCGTTAGGATGAAAATGATCCCAAAAAGCAATCAGTACATAGGCAGCAAAGGTTCCCGCCAGCACGCCACGCACAATCGTGCCAATATCGCTGATGGTCGCATAACGCCAAAGACCACGATACAGCCCCATCGCATAAAATGCTGTCATCTGGCAAGCTATGGCGTATGGCAGGGCAATGCCAATGGTGCGTGCCTGGTTGGGCAATTCATCTTCAAAACGCAGCAGAAAAGCCGCGATTAAACAGGCGCAGATGAGGCAGAAGTCCATAATCGCTTCGACGAAGCGACGCTTATGTTGGAAGACCCGCGAGATGACCATCTTCTCGCCATGCCATTTGGCTTTGGCTGCCTCATACTCTTCTTCGGAATAGGTTTGCACTTCAGCCAGGAACAAACCGAAAACAACCAAGGCCACGCCCGACATGCCCGAAATCGCAATGGTGGCTAAGTTGTTCTTGACAGTCGAACCCCACAGGGCAATCAGGCCAAACCAGAGCGTAATGCCATAGAGCAAGCAAACGGCGCGTCGCTCAGAAAGCCCTAATAGCACCAAACGATGTGAAGTATGGTCACGGCCACCCTGCGAAATGGGACGTGCATTCAACATTCGCACGCAAGAGACAAAAATTGTGTCAAAAAGTGGTGTCGCCAGGGCTGAGGTGGGCATCAGCAGGGCAGTAAACAAGTTGCCCGATAGCAGGCCATCATGACCCATCAGCGTCAAGCAAGCCAGTGAATAGCCGAGGAACATGGAGCCACAATCGCCCATAAAAATACGGGCCGGGTTGAAGTTATAGACCAAAAAGGCTCCGGCTGCCCCCGCCACAATCAGGGCACCAAACGCTACGCCCGTATCACCCACAAATGCCGCATGGGCCGCCATCAAAACGGCAACGAGGGCTGCCACCCCCGCCGATAGCCCGTCCATATTGTCCAGCAGGTTAAAAGCGTTGGTAATGCCGATAATCCATACAATAGCAAAGGGTATCAGCCACACCAGGGTTGGCGTCTTGACTTGCCCATAAAAGAAGGCGACGAAGAAACACGCGGCAACTAACTGGGCGACGAACTTATGCGCCGGACGCATCGCGCACCGGTCATCGTACAGCCCCACCACGAAGACAAAAAGCGAGCCGACGCCAATGCCGATAAAGTTAGCTTTATCAGGAAGGAAAATCAGCGCCGCTAAAGTGGCCCCGGCCACAATAGCTACGCCACCGAAGAGTGCCGTTGGTTGTTTATGCCAACGTTCGGTGGAAGGTTTAGCGACTAAACCATGTTTACGGGTAAATTGAATAACCAGAGGGGTCAAGAGAAGCGTTGCTACGAACGCTGTTAAAGCACCACCGAGAGCAGTGGTTAGATTTATCGCTAGCCAATGCGAGATATTATCCATAGTCTATGAACGTCCGTAATTGCGGTTCGAGTAGACCTGTCTGCGAAGATTATGTTTTATAGCCCTACTCCACGTCACCCATTGATTACCGGCCCCCATGATAACCGACCTCATGAGCCGATGGACGTAAGAAGACAGCCTGCTAACATTCCCTCCATAGATTAACACAAAATTTCTACGAAGGCGAGTCCCGCGCCTGGTTTGACACAGAGTTGACTTTCCTGTCAAGACTTTTGTTCCCGCATCAGACCTCTAAAGGGTGTGCTACACTTTTCACAGTGACTTTGAACAAAACTCGATAATCTGGAGTATCTTACCATGTCATCACCAAACCAAACCAAACCAACACAGGAGCAAGCCAAGGGCACACAGGCGACGAATGGCACGCACGAGACCCAAAATGGCACTCAAGACCCGCGCACGGCCTATCCTATGAGCAAACCGGCCCCCGCAGAAGGGGCACAACGCACGCCACGCCAATTCATTACGTTCTCATTTTACAAACTCGACCCGGCTTGGCGACGGTTGCCAGCCGAAGAACGGGCACGGGGCCGTGAGGAATGGCTGGCCGCCGTGCGCGAATATCAGAGTAGCGGCACCGTCTTAGTGCCCTATTCGTGCGTGGGCTTGCGCGCTGATCACGATATTCTCCTGTGGCGCATTGACTACCAATTAGAGAGGTTGCAAGGGATGACTGCCGCTATGCTTAGCACGGGACTGGGCAGTTACCTGTTACCCTCCGCGTCCTTTCTCTCCATGAGTAAACGCAGCGTTTACGTGGACAAGATTAACCCGGAACATGAAGATTTGCGATCCACCATCATGCCAGGTCGGGGCAAATACATCTTTGTCTATCCCTTTGTCAAGAGCCGCGAGTGGTATCTCTTGCACAAGCACACCCGCCAGGGCATCATGGACGAACACATCTTTGTGGGTAATAAATATCCCACCGTCAAGCTCAATACGACCTACTCCTTTGGGATTGACGACCAAGACTTTGTAGTAGCTTTCGAGAGCGATCACCCCGAAGATTTCGTGGATTTAGTGATGGAATTGCGCGAAACCGAAGGTAGCCGCTACACCGTGCGCGACACGCCCATTATCAGCGGTGTGAAGGGGACTTTGGAAGAAGTGATTGGGACTTTGGGGGGATAACCTCTCCCCTGTCCCCTCTCCGAAACGGCGAGGGGGACGAAGGATTACTCTATCGTGAGATTTATGTTTCACCCGACACTATGCCTCAGACACCCCCCCTTCCTGTTTCGGGAAGGGGACGGGGGGTTAGGTCAGCGCACCCCGGCTGCCACTTTCGTGGCATCGGCGGCAGGCACGCCTACGGCGAGGAACCGGCTGCCGCCACGCTGCCAGTACCAGCCGCCCGACACCTGACGCAAATCGGTAATCTTATTCTCTGCCACGCGTTGCTGAAAGATGGAGAAGCGATTGAGTCCGTTCGAGTAGCGTAGCCAGGCTTCGCCTTTGGGGTCAACCACGGCACTCTCAAAAGCATAGCCAGCGGGCAGGGAGCGTGGGTACTGTATCCAGCTTGCGGCTTGGTGCGCCTGAGCTAAATCGTTATACAGGGTGCCAGAAGTCTGCGTGACTTTGGCTCCTGGGGGTGGCGACCAGGCAAATTGGGTGGCCGGAATAGCGCCTAATTTAACCGTTTGCAGCCCCGCCGTTACGACGAGGGCACCAGCGCTATTGTAGTGTTCCATGCGCAGACGCGCTTTGGTGGCGGCATCAATCCAGAATTTGCTGGCGACGTGGGCTTGTCCATGCCGTGAGACTGCCACGATCCAGGCCGCTCGCCCCGCTACATTTTCCTTATCCAGCACCCGCGCATCAAAACCCGCAATTTGGCCCGTCCCATAGGCATCAGCGCCACGTAGCGCAGTGGCCCGCATCCGTGTGGCCGTGTTCTCGCTGCGGTGATAACTCCACACTTCTTCGCCATTATCCACCAAGAGGTCGCCACGACGTATGGGAGGCTCCAGAAACTCTAAGCGGCGCTTAATGCCACTATGCCACACGCGCATAGTAATGGGCCTTGAACCCTGTCGCTTTACAGTGGAAGTGCCACTATATTGCACGGTGCGCTCGGCTTGGGCCATTGCCTGCAATAGTTGCGTCCCATTAGGCGTTTGCGCCTGCGCCATATAGAGGTTTAGCCCCAGAGTTGCTGTCGCTAAGAGTAAGACCTGCTGTGGAGTATTCAGCTTCACCTTTAAATCACCCTAAAAAGCAAGAGATGCGGTTGGCACAAGCCCCCGCATCTTTAATGAAACCACAATTTGATTATTCCGGCGTCTGGTCGTGCCCGGCATCATCGGCCCCATGCTCGGCGCTACGCACATCGCCCGGCACGATTAAGGACGGCCCGCTGAGTGGCTGCGATGAGACATAAGCCGAATGGCGATCCAACGATTGCTGAATAAATGTCTTCTCATCCTGGGTCAGACGCGGTTGGTTCGTCTCTCCTCGGTGTATATCTTGCTGGGGAGCAAAGAAAATAGCGCCAAGTGCGATAATGGCAGCAATCGCCGCGACCCGCATAGACAAGCGCAGGGGCGATTGCGCGGGCCACGCCCAGGCACCTAATTGAGCCAGTGCGCCGCGAAACCAACTCCGTTGGGGCTGCTCCGGCAGTTGCTCGCGCACCTTAATCCAGAAGTCGTCCGAGACCTTCACCGGCTCGACCTCATCCCATTCGCCCAACGCCTCTTGCGCCATTTTCATGGTTGACACCAGTTCGGCGTCTTCGGCATTGGTGCGCAGGTGCGCTTCGACCGCTGCCAGACGAGCCGCATCGAGCGTGCCGTCTACATAATCTACTAAATCGTTGTTATTAATCTTCACCATATTTATCACGCCCTTATCAGCTCTTAAAATTATTTCACGCCACTCATATAAGGACGCATCCGACGGGCGAGATCGGCACGCGCATGAAAGAGGCGACTCTTGACAGTTCCTATTGGGCAATCTAAGATGCCCGCGATGTCGTCATAGGACATCCCCTGAATATCACACATCACTAAGACGGAACGCAGCTTTTCGGGCATCTCCGCCACTGTCTGGCGCACTTGCGCTTTCAATTCCTCACGCTCAATGTTCTTGGAAGGCTCGCCAGAATCATCAGGCACATCGCGTCCACCGCGCTCTTCTTCCTTGTCCATCGGCTCGTCTAAGGAATAAGCCTGCTGCGGACTGCGTTTGCGTTTACGCACGCGGTCAATGCAGAGGTTAGTGGCAATCCGATAAAGCCAGGTTGAAAAAGAACTTGCGCCCCGAAACGATTCCAGTGAGCGATATGCCTTCACGAAAGCTTCCTGGGCCACGTCCTCGGCTTCGTCCGCATCACTCAACATACGGGTGGCATAGCTGACAATCTTGCTTTGATAGCGACTCACCAACTTCTCGAACGCCGCCAGATCATTATCCAGCGCCCGTTCGACTAAATAGGAATCGCTATCAATCTCCTGACCGCTTGCCCAGGTTTTAGAATAAGCCATTGCAACCATCCGCAGCACCTCTTCCATGTCCCTTTTCCGTCGTTGAATGCCTTAACATCCTTGTTGACGCCGGGAAATAAGAATTGTTCAGTGCTACTTTTTAGAATTTAGGAAATTATCGTGCGGCTTTTAAAATTAGTTTTAAGAGAGCATCTCATATGCCAAACATCTTTTTCGACGCTTGAAGCGGCGCACGGTTGCCATACCTTGCTTGGGTTATGGGAGTAACTAAAGTGCGGCAGCCAAAATACGAAAACGAACCCGTGGTTCACGCTCCGGGTTCGTTTTCGTATTTGCAGCCATTGGGCACTTTGCTTAATTTTTATGTTTGGCCTTATGTAGCCGCTCCGCTTCTTCCCGTTTTTGCACCTGCCGCTGCTGACTGGCTATAACCTGCTTAGCCCGTGCCCGATCCTCGGCTGCCAGCATATCCCCTAACCGCTGTTGGACAGCCCTGTCATTCGCCGCCTGCTGGTGGCCGGGAGTGTTCTTTTTGGGTAGCTGGCTGGCATCGTCTGTTGTGGCTTTGGATATCCGCGTCATAATATGGTTTCCTTTCAGCCAGGTTATTGGCTGGATGCGACAAATCTAAGCAATGGGGCTGCGAGGTGTATCAGCATATATCGTCGAGTGATTTCTGCTTTAAGCTCGACAGTTTCCGCCTCAGCGAGCGGAAGTGGGAATTAGTATGATTATAACCCACCTACACCAATAACACATAAATCCGTAGCAGCACTGTGGATGAGATGGGTCTGTCATAGACCCGCCCGTGACCAGCAGGACGTGCGCCAGTTCGATCTGGAAGAGCAGTGAGGGCTAATTAATGCACAACAGGCTTTGCCTTGGCATCTAACACCAGCATCCGCATCGGATTAGGCCAAACGCGGCAAAGCGGCTGTACAGTACGCTTAATTGCTACATGTATTAGATTAGGTTCTGTTGAGTAAAAGCGTCCACCATTTTCGGTATTGAGATACTCATACAGCGTAACTGTAGCAGATGCGGCTGGATTCTTATCTTCCACAGCAGGAAAGGCATAAAAAAGCACTTTGGCCTCGCGTGCGGTTTCTGTGGGGGGAGTGCGTTGCAGTAACATGGCACCGGGAGCCATCGTTTTGTCGGCTACGGCATAAATGGGGATAAGCCCCTCATGCGGACGTGTCGGAGCAACCGCGAAGAAGGGAGCCGCTTGCACCTGCGACCATCTATTCGGCCCTTCTATATCTTCTCGCGTGCCATAGCGACGCTGGTCATCTTGAGTTTTGTATTCATAGACGGGGACAGGTAAAGCGAGGCGCGGATCGTCGAGCGCCAGGCGATACATAATCTGGTTGTAGTTGTAGCGTGGCGTTATGTCGGTGGCACCCGAAATAAAATCTGTATAGGTGCCCTCGAAGTAGATCAAGCGTCCGCCATCTTGATCGAAGTAGGGGTGCTGGGTGGGGTTATAAAAGGTGTATTTGTCGTGGGTGATAATCTTTCTGGCATAAACCCAGGGGCCAACGGGCGTATCCGCTTCGGCAAACCAGAGTTCACCCAAGAAAGAGGTGCCACCCGTCTGCTGGCCAATCATAACCCAGCGTTTGCGGTAGGCATTCCAGAAGACACTGCCCGCATGAGCCTGCACCGGAGTGCCAGTGTCCACATCCCGCAGTTGCAATAAGGCTTCCTCGGCCTTTAGCTTGCCGCCTTTAATTAAATCCTGCTGCTGTTGCGGGGTGATAAAATCAGTGTCCGCTTTCCACCCCCAAATTAAATGACCATCGGGCGCACGATCCAGCTTCGGCGCGGTCTTATCATAGCGACTACCAGCCACCAGGCAGGTAAAAGCTTCAAAGCTTTTAGGATTAGTAATATGTTCCATGTCCGCCTGCACCCTTCCCATGGGGTATGGATTGCCCCAATAGTAATAGTCTTTGCCATCCACAACAACCCGCGAAGGGTGCGCTTCCGGGTGCAGGGTAGCATGTAAATCTAAGGGGATGAGGCGTTCAAAAGTGGAGGTTTGGTCGTTGAAGATGGCTAAACCCTGCTCGTAGGCTTCGCCTAAGTTCTTGATGCGCACATAGCGTGCTATTAAACGCTCAACACCCTGCTTATCTGGCGCGGTCATCAGAGCATCCAGCCACACCGGGCCAGGGCCAGGGAGGGGACACATCTTTTTGCAAAAGCCATCTTTATCTACAAAATAAGTGAGATTAACCCCGACACTCGGATCAAGCCCACCTTTACCCGGCAATTCCGAAGTCGCCGCCGAAGTCGCAAAGTTGCCCAGCGGATATGATGGCCGATTCGTATCGCCCCACAGCCAGAATAGCTTGCCCCTATAAGGCGCAACTTCCACGGTGTCCTGCCCCATGACCTGACCATTAAGGACTGGTTGCTGAATCGGCACCGGTTGCCCTGTAAGCAGGCTGTCCCGATAAATGCCTTCTCCCGTAATGCGGTACAGCCGCTCGGCAATATTAAGACGCTTCATCTTGAGCACCGCACTGCCACCTTCTGTTACCTTCAGCGCCGTGCCACGATAGCCAAAGTTATCAGCCGGAAACTCATAACCGTGACTTTTGAGTAAAAAGAACACATTCTGCCCCATCAAGCCCGGCTCATAAAACGCCACAATGCCGTTGCTATCGGTGTAATAGCGCACATCACCAGTCGTCTTAAGCTCCACCAGGGGAATGCCGCGCCCCGTCGCTTCATCTACCACCGTGATCTTGAAGTAATCGGGCAGACCGGGAGCCGCCAGGAGCGGAATACATGATGTGCTGATGATGCAGAAGAACAGGGTAATAGTTAATCGGGATAATAATGACATAAATAATCCAAATTGTTGATTGTACGCCGAGCCTGTAAAAGACCCGGCTTAAGGTTTTGTTGTAGTTGAGTCAGTAAGTGTTGACCTACCAGGCACCACCACCTGGCCAACCGGGTCTTCATCCCAACGCGGCCAGACATCCGAGAGACCATTGGCGGCGACACGAATTCGCACCGCATTCACCCCGGCATTGGCGGGAACTTTGACGCTATAAGTGGTCTTGCCCGAAGTGGTCTTATCCGCAGGCACATCAATCTCATGAGATGAGCGATGGGGCCAGTCAGGGCCATAGGTCACTTGGACAGCACGAGCAGGAATGTTTGTTTTCCAACTGACAGTTAGTTGATCCTTATTGAGCGCCACTTGAGGCTCGATAATTTGCGGCCCGACTTTAGCCTCGGTGACTTGCAGAATACGCGGATAGTCTACAGCTCTTAAACGCACGGTGAGACTATTTGCCGTGGTTGAGACCACCCGCACCGGTAAAGGGGTATTAGTTAATGGATCATAGGCTGTCACCGTTGTGCCTGGCCCGGCGACATTGCTCACTGTTACATCAAACTCTTGATCGGGCATATCATAGCGTTTGGGGTCAAGCACATCTTTTTGCTTGTCCCAGCGGTGCGTCACATCCAGCGTCACCACATAGTAAGGAATCATAAATTTACTGGCCGTTAGCTGAAAGGGCAAAAAAGCAAATTGGTCGCGGTTCCAGCGATGTGGATGGGCAGGAGTTCCATCACCGGCAAAGACCAGACGAGGTTTATACTCTACTAATTTCTCCACTTGTAACGGACGTGGCGCGGCCAGGTTTTCGCCGTCTGCCATCACGCGTGCTAACCATGACATGCCTTTAAACTCCGGCGGCACCACGGCACGGACTTCGGGAGTCAGGACATCATTGCTTTTGTCCAGTGCTGCATAGACTGAAGGTGGCATCACGCCCAAGCTATAAGGGTCAGGTTGCAAGCTGAACAGCATGATGCGTTGCAACCCCTTATGGGCATGAAAAAGGTACTGGCGCAGCAGCATCTTGCCCGCCATGTGCTGCGCCAGGGCGAGGAGACGTGGATCATCACGCTTAACACCTGTTTCTTTCACTACCGCATCAAAGAATTGGCTGCGGTCATAGTTGACTTCGGTTTGCCACACCTGCGCCGTATGAAAGTCGCCATTGTGGGTATATCGCCCGTGCCGATTATGTGGGCCACCCATACCACTTAGACGCGAATCGGGAATGACATCACGGGAGAGCGATTCGGTCTTAAAACCGGAGTGAAAGAATTCGGGAAAGCCCATACGAAAGGTGGGCGCGAAGTTGGTGCCGGGGACAATCTGGTGCCACTCGTTGCCTGCGCGTTTGCCGTCGAAATTGCCCAAGGCATCAATGGTGCCACTGTCTTTGTGGCCGGGGGGTGTTTCGGGTGACACATCCTGCCAGCCGCCCGTGTAATAGTGACGACTAAAACCAGCCTGTCCATCCCAGAGAGCGGTGCCACTATCCCAGGGCCATTGATTCGCAAAGCCACTAATGACATTGACGCCGCGAAAGCCATTAGCAGGGTCATTGAAATAGTCAATAGTCATCGGCAGAATAGCATAAGCATCTTTCTGCTCGAACTGCGTTTGGGCATTGGGGCGATAAGTGGCTAAAAGCGGGCGTGTTTTGCGGTAGACAAAGGGTTCAGCATATTCGATCTTCTCATCATAATAGCGATTGATGTCCAGAAAATTTGAGCCAAACGTTTGTTCGTTCCATACTTCAATATCAAAGCCAGCATCGGGCTGACCTTGAGTCCCTAAAGCCTCCCGCACAAAACGTCCCACAGCGGCGGCATATTTCATCCAGCCATCGGCAGTTTCCTGCGCGGCAGGCACTGGCGTGCCGTCTTTGAGCTTGACGCCCTGGAAAGGTTGATACTTGAGTTCCTTGAGCGTCAATGGCCCGGTTTTAATATCAACTGGCAGTCCCGCAGAAAGATGCGCCGTGCCATCCTCATCCACCTTCGTAATCACGGGATAAGCAGCGATATAATCGGGGTGTTGAATGCCCGTGTAATGAGGCCGCACACCTTGGGCGCTTTTTAATTTTAGAGTGCGGTCGCCCTTCCTGGCATCGGCTGTTATTTCCACCGGCACATCGCGCACCGGACAGGGCAAGCCATGATGCGCGTTCAGCAAAATAAGAGGCCGAATGCCATGTTTTTGCAGCACGGTAAGCAGATTTTTTGTCCGCTGCTTAACATCGGGCCTTAAGTCATCGTCCCAGCCAATACTGCCCCATCCCACTTCCACTCGTGCATACCGGATGCCGCTTTCCTGCATCAGTTGCGCAATGGGTTCAGCATATTTAAGATCAATGTTCCAGTTCACCCCTGGCACTTCTGTAAACTTGCGGGCAGGCCAGGTATCCATGTAACTGCGCCAGGGTTGGTTATAGTAACTGATGATGCCAAACGGCACATTAGCTTGCTTGGGGTCTTCATAAGGCCCATCCAGCACAGCAGATGGCGTAACACCATCCCATTCGCCAATCGCCGGAAGTTTATCGCCTGTAATCTGCGCTTGTTGTGCATTGATAGGGACGGTTAAGCCCAAACTCAATGCAGCAATAAGAAGTATTGATTTCATGTTTCCTGTTTAATCCTGTCTACTCTCCACGCCAAGGATATGCACTTAAATTGCGACCAAAAGATAAAGCGGAAGTTTCATTTATCGGTTGTCCGTAATTTTACCTAAAATAAAATTAAGCAATCCTTGCTTATTCCTACTCGTTGGGTAGACTTACTGTAGCTGCGTCTGCGGAGCAGAAATATTGGAAACACAAGCGGAGAAGCATCAAGAGGCTCCGGTGACCGGGGTATTGCCTTATCCTGTGCCGCCTCTACCAGAAGACGCGCCGGAAGGTTATCGCCGCTTCTGGCAGCTATGGAGCGAAGAGAAGTTTTTCGCCTGCCACGAAGTATTGGAAGAGGTGTGGCGTACAACATGGGGCGAACAACGCTGGTTCTATAACGGGCTGATTAATTGTGCCGTGGCGATCTATCAGCACCGGCGTGGTAATGCCGTAGGAGCAGTCCGCCAACTTTGCCGGGCGCAGGTGAAGTTAGAACCTTTTCGTCCACGCTACTATGAAGTAGATATAGAAGGTTTATTACAAGGTGTAGAGCAATCTATTGCGCTTTCATGGCATAGTTTGAATGCAGCGCAACGCTCGCAGTTAGCAGCCCTGCGCCAATCGGTTCAAAGCCGTATGGCACAAGATATTTCTGGTTACACTAAAGTCGATAATTAAAAGCAGAAATAGTTGATTAAAACTTAATTATGACTTATGCATCGCCCGCCGCTAAAGCAGCGGGTCTAGGTCTAAATGTTTAAAGGAATTCAGGAGTTAAGATAATGGCCGTAGGAACACCAGATCGTGAGACGCGTCGTATGGCGGCGCTCAAACTAACCGAAGATGGACGCCCGGCGACTTTAGCCGAACTGGGGGATGCACGCCGCGAGCTTTCCAAGAACGAGCGCATTAAGCTGGAAAAATCGCCCTTTGAAGTCTGGGACACTATCGTTAATCGCTACGTCACAGAAGGTTTTGATGCTATTACCGAAGACGATATGGAGCGGTTCAAATGGTATGGCATTTACCAGCAGCGCCCCAAGACCGGCCATTTTATGATGCGCTTCAAAATACCAGGTGGCGCGATTACCTCAGATCAACTCCGCGTTGTCGCTTCCATAGCCCGCGATTATGGACAGGGCTTTGCCGACATCACCACACGCCAGGACTTCCAGGTGCATTGGCTGACCATTGACATCATCCCGGAAGTGGTAAGTCGCTTACAGGCGGTGGGACTAACTACCAGAGGGGCCTGTGGCGATGTGTCGCGCAATATTTGCAGTTCTCCCCTCGCTGGCATTGATCCAGAGGAGTTGCTCAACCCGCTGCCCCTTGTGCATGAGGCGACCGAGTTCTTTGTGGGTAAAGCTGAATATGCCGATTTGCCACGCAAGCACAAAATGTTGATTGTCGGTCATCCGGCTACGGGCCAGATTGAAATCAATGGTATCGCTCTCTATGCAGTGCGGCGGCAGGATGATGGTAGTATCGGCTATGGCGTGCGCGTGGGCGGCGGTCTTTCGACTGAGCCGCATTTAGCGAAAGATTTAGGCGTCTTCGTGACTCCTGAACAAGCCTTGCAAGTGTTAGAACAAATTACGGCGATTTACCGCGACCACGGCTACCGTAAGAGCCGCAAACACGCTCGCTTAAAGTATTTGGTAGCCGACTGGGGAGCAGTAAAATTCCGCGCCAAGCTGGAAGAATATCTGGGTGCGCCCCTGCGCGATGCCGAACCCTCAACCGAAAAGATTCCTGGTTATCAAGACCGCTTAGGCGTGTATCCACAAAGCCAGGCCGGGCTGAGTTATATTGGCGTCCCGGTGGTGTCGGGACGTGTAACGGCTGACCAGATTGAAGCGATGGGCACCTTAGCTGATGAATTCGGGACGGGCGAAGTGCGCCTGTCGGTGATGCAGAACTTTTATCTTATTAATATTCCCAACGAACAAGTTGATGCTGTCTTAGCCCGTCTCGATGCCCTTGGTCTGCCCGTCAATAACAGTCCGGTGCAACGCGGCGTGGTGGCTTGCACAGGAATCCAGTTCTGCAACCTCGCTGTCACCGAAACCAAGAACCGCTCGAAGAACATTGTAAATCTACTGGACGAAGGGGTTACCTGGAAGGAATCAGAATTCTTCCGTATCAATGTCAACGGCTGCCCAAATTCCTGCGGCCAGCACTGGATAGCCGATGTCGGCTTGCAGGGCTGCACCAAGAAAATCGGTGGTGAATTAGTCGAACATTTCGATGTGTTTTTAGGTGGCACGCTCGGCCACAATGCCACTTTCAACCGTCGCATCAAGCGTCTGCCCGCCGAAGAAGTGGCTCCAGCCATTCAGCGTGTGATCGGGCATTATCAAGCCGGGCGTCAGGGGCAAGAATCCTTCGCTGAATTCTGCGCCCGCCACAGTGAAGAAGAACTCGAAAGCATGTTGTAAAACCTAACCCCCGGCCCCCTTCCCGACACAGGAAGGGGGAGAGAGGCTATTACTTTATACGTTTAGCTCTTAGCAAAGCCAATCTCAGGAGAGTTTGAGTTTTAATCAGAGTAGCCCTAACTCTCCCCCTTCCCGTTGCGGGAAGGGGCCGGGGGGTTAGGTCAAGCGCAGCGCAACAAAAGTTTCGTTGCGCTTTTATTTTGTTTAAACTCGTTCATCATGCTACTGACTTCATCGCTGCACAATGCTTTGTTGCAAGTCATCCGGGAAAAACTAATTCCCTGGACGCAGGAGCAGTGTGCTTTGCAGATGATGTTTGGCCAACCGCCGCTCAGCCCCCCGACTAATGTCAGAATTAAACGCTATGCGGTGCCCCCTTTGCGCGAAGCCGGGGCGGGCCGCTATCCACGTAACGGTGTTTTTTATCAGCATTGGGGTGATGCGGGATTTCATACGTCACGCTTTCCCTGCCTGGGGTGCATCTTAGATGGAGAAGCCGATTTAGAAGTTTGCACGACGGAAAGCATGGTGGCCCAGAGCGGGGAAAATGATGGCCAGGGCAGTCGCTATATTCTCATGCTGCCAAAACGCACCTTCTTTCTCATCCCCGCCGGAGTCCCCCATAATAATGGCGTGCGTTTGCACTGGGATCGCCCAAATCCTGAATTGGCGCGCTCGCAAATCCTCTGGATTTACATCATGCCCGCCGGGGCGGTTTGCCATACTTGCCAGACCAGGGGCACCGACCACAGCGCGCATCCTTCCCTCTTTGTGCGAGACAGCCAACTAGCTATTCTGGCCCAACTATTACTCGAAGAGATGGAAGAAGGCTTGACGGATTATAAGTGTATTGCCCAGGCCTATCTGATAGCATTCTTCCACCGCTTGCAGCGTAATCTCGCGGCGGGGCGGCCTTTAGCAACAGATCGCGCTTTGCGGGTCTTTCCTTCTGGAGAAGGTCTGGAAGCGGGCAATGTCCCGACCCGCGTGCTGTCCCTCCAACGCGCTTGCGCTTACATTCGCGGCCACCTCGACGAGCCGCTCTCCCCACCAGTCATCGCCCGCCACGCCTATGTTTCACCTTCGCACCTCAATCGCATCTTTGACGCCGAACTTGGTCTCTCGGTCATGAAATACGTCACCCAATGCCGCATTGAGACCGCAAAGTCCCTGTTAGAAGGCACCGATTTAGCGGTTGAAGAAATCAGCCAGCTTGTGGGCTATAAATACATCTCCCATTTCAGTCAGACTTTTAGCCAGTGGACGAAACTCTCTCCAGTTGCCTTCCGCAAACAACAGGCGGCACTTCAAGATAGACCTTGACCTAACCCCCGGCCCCCTTCCCGACGCAGGCTGAGTACAGGACACAAAAATGAGAGATGAAAAGTGGTAGCGTTCATAGTGCCTTAACGTCAGAAGAGTTAGCCCGCTCTCTGAATCAGGAGGCACTATGAACGCTACTGAGATTATGCAGCAGTGGCAGCGCACCCTTCAACCTCTGCTGCCCCAGGCCCACCCCTACCAACTGGCCACCGTCGCCGCTTTTAGCTTTGGTTTAGCTCAGGCCCGTCATTGCCAACTCAGCCGGGTCGCCTTAGCCGTGCCCGGGGCGACCCGCCCCGCCAGCAGCGAACGCCGCTGGCGGCGCTTTTTAGCCAATGAGCGCATTGATGCCCTGCACTGGGCCAGTGCTCTCACCACCCACCTCTTAGCGGGTTGGGGCCAACGCGAACTCCTCTTCTTATTGGATGAGACGCCTTTAGGCAATCGCCTGCGGGTCATCAAAGTCGCTTTGGCTTACCGCCACCGCGCCTTGCCCCTGCTGTGGCGTTGTTACACCTTCAATGCACCCCCAGAACCCCAACCACAGATGATTGAGCAGTTGTTAAACCGCCTGAGTGAGTGCTTGCCCGCTGGTGTCGGGGTGACTTTATTAGCGGATCGGGGTCTGTGCTACCCCCACCTGATGGATGTCTGCCGCGCTTTAGGCTGGCATTTTGTGTTCCGCGCCCAGGGCCAAACCCGCGTCTGTTTAGCCGATGGCCGCCGCTGTGCCTTGCAGGAGTTAGCCCGCCACCCCGGCAGCCGCTTTTATGGGCGCGGCCAAGCTTTCAAAAAAGCGGGGTGGCGGGCGGTCAATGTGGTGGCCGTGTGGCCCAAAGGAGTTCCTGAAGCGTGGTTGTTAGTCACCGATCATGAACCTAATACCAGGTGTTGTCATTTATATCGGCGGCGCATGTGGCACGAAGAAGCTTTTCGGGATGAGAAGAGTCAGGGCTTGCAGTGGCAAACCAGCCGCGTCTATGATCCGGCTCATGCTCAGCGGTTCCGGCTCATGCTCAGCGGTTGCTGTTGGGGGTGGCTTTAGCCCAACTATGGTTGTTGAGCTTAGGCACCTACGCCAGTGCTCACGGCTGGCGCACCTATTTTGAACCGGCCACGCGGCCCGTGTACAGTCTTTTCAGCTTAGACTGGCGTTACTTCCAGTGGCAACTGCTGCGCGGCCAACCCGTCCCCTGCACCTTAGCTTTGACCCGTCCTAAACGCCGCTGCTAATTTTGTGTCCTGTACTCAGCCCGTGCCGGGAAGGGGGAGTGAGGCTGTTACTTTATACTTTTAGCCCTTATCGAAGCCAATCTTAGAAGAGCTTGAGTTTTAGTAAGGCAGCCGTCCCGACTCTCCCCCTTCCTGCGTCGGGAAGAGGGCGGGGGTTAGGTCAAAGATAGCTCCTAAGCTATAACAAAGGCGTGTCAGATATAAAAATTTACGTTTAATAAAAGTTATAATGGGAATACTAATGTTAGTTTCTACGATTATGTAGACGTTACTTTGGGTCTCTTAAAACGCACCTCTATACAGCGGGCACTATTGTTCTGATTAACTTAACTGTGTTGCCAAAGTACAGCAGGGGAATACACAGTTTCTCTGAGCCGAAGCGAGGTGATGTGAAGATCAAGATTTAGGTGCGGCGTAGTCAAGTCGGATTAAGTTTCATGCGAGGCTTGTTGCAGAGTTCTCTTCAGCCATCCCTTTAATGACTTTTTAATTCCAGACAGTTACGATTAATTACCAGCTTAATCTACAACGTCCACAACAAGTTCTCGTCAAACCAATCACCATGACGCGACTTAAGCATCGGCAGGTTTACCGGAGTAGGTGTGAGCCAGACTCAATGACCTACAGAGTACAGATTTTATGGAGAAAACATTTATGCAGAGAAGGACACGAGGCTTTACCCTTATCGAACTTTTAGTGGTCATTGCCATTATCGCAATCCTGGCCGCTATTCTTTTCCCGGTCTTCGCCAAAGCCCGCGAAAACGCCCGCCGCGCCAGTTGCGCCAACAACCTGAAACAAATTGCCTTAGCCTGGATGCAATATGGCCAGGACAATGATGAAATGACAGTGCCCTATTCTGATAGCGGTGGTTCTGGTGGCCATGCCTTCGCCTGGAACCAGATTATGCAACCCTATCTCAAAAGCACTGCGGTTCTTCGTTGCCCCAGCAATACAAGTTGGCAGGGCTATGGTTACAACTTCCGGGCGGGCAACACTTTCGATACTACTAATAATGGCGGAACCTTTGGACGTGCTATGGCCGATGTTCCAGCACCAGCCATAGAGCCAATATTTGCCGATGTCAAAGGCTCTACGGCTCTTGCCGATCAGAACCAAGCCTTTGTTTTCTTGCAGGATGGCTATAATCCGCCCGGAAATAGGGACCTGGCCAATGTCGCTAACCCCGGTTCAGCGGGCTGGAATACACCAGGCGGCGGTATTGGCAATATTCGCGGAGATATCCATCTTGATACTGCCAACTACGCCTTTGCTGACGGACATGTAAAGGCATTCAAGTACTATCAGTATCCACCTCCCGCTGGAATACCAGCATACCCAGCACGCGCTGGTATGGATTATGATTTTGATGGCGAAACTCCCGAGAATAGCGGTAGTATTAAAGGGCCTAGCAGTGCACAGGCACTTACTAGTCCTAACTTGTATGAGTAATCTCATCCGGTTGTAATCAAGCCAAAAGGACATGCCTCCATTGTGAGGCATGTCCTTTTTGATCTTGACCTCCATAAAGAAAGGGTATTAAAGGAGGGCTGTTGGGTTAAGTTATTATAGCTCAGTTTAGTGCAATAATAGCCATCCTCTTCCTATGCCGGGAAAGGGAAAGAAGATGGAGGTCAAGATTCACTCCTTAAAGATAACTCCTGTAACATAAGAGAAACGCGTCAGATATAAGAAGCGGATGTTTAATAAAAGTTATAATGGGAATACTAATAATAGTTTCTAACCATTAAACAACCCTGATTTTGGTGTTTATTAAAACGCGTTCATTCAGAGGGGATTGTTTTATTTTAACTCTGTCGTGGAATTGGAGGGGGTGACCAGCCCGGAAGCCCTGAACTCAAGCGAGGTGATGCAGCGATAACGAGCTAAATGCAACCAGGTACAGTCACTTTAATTTCCTGAGCAACTTGCAAACGTATCATGACTATTCACTTTAATAACTTTTTAATTCCTGTGCATTACTATCAGTTATCACTTAAACTTGCCCAACTGGTGTTGCAAATTAAAGGCCAACGCAACCACCAAATAAGTTAAAACCCGTCAATCCCAGTCGCATGTATGGAGGACAGATTATGGAGAAAACATTTATGCAGAGAAGGACACGAGGCTTTACCCTTATCGAACTTTTAGTGGTCATTGCCATTATCGCAATCCTGGCCGCTATTCTTTTCCCGGTCTTCGCCAAAGCCCGCGAAAATGCCCGCCGCTCCAGTTGTTCGAGTAACCTCAAGCAGATTTCCTTAGCCTGGATACAATATAGCCAGGACAACGATGAAATGACGGTTCCCTATACGACAAGTGGCGGTTCTGGCGGCAGCGCATTCGCCTGGAATCAGATCATGCAGCCCTATCTCAAAAGCACCGCAGTTCTCCGGTGCCCTAGCAATGTCAGTTTCCAAGGTTATGCTATGAATTTCCGAGCCGGAGTTAGTTTTGATACCACTAATAATACGGGAAGCTTTGGTCGGGCTGTAGCGGATATGCCAATGCCTGCCTCAGAACCCATATTTGCTGATGTGATTGGTTCAAGCAGCCTGGCTGATGCAAATCAGGCTTACGTTTTCTTGTATGATGGCTTCAACGATCCCGACTGTTGCAATGGGCGTCAACTTACTGTCCCAGCGAACCCAGGGTCTGGAATTTATACAGGTAGTAACAATGCCTTCATCCGTGCTGATATCCATTTAGATACTGCCAATTATGCTTTTGCAGATGGTCATGTGAAGGCATTAAAGCCTTACAGACCAGCTACAAATGCTGGTGGTAACGCTGCAAAAGCATGGCCTGCACGGGCAGGTATGGACTACGACTTTGATGGCGAAACACCTGAGAATACTGGTGCCATTAAAGGCTCGACAGTTACCGCGCCGTTTTACGAGTAAGTTTGGTTGGTTGTAATCAAGTAAAAGGCCGTGCCCTCATTGTGGGGCATGGCCTTTTTGCTTAACTCCCATCCTCCAGCCCATGCAACAGCATCAATATGCTGTCTCATGGGCACCCAACCTTCCCGACACAGGAAGGGAGTGTCTAAGGAGAACTTTAAACCAAACCCGTGGTTCCTTCCACGGGCTGCAAGACGAAGTCCGCGGGGCGGACTCCCCCAGTCGCCGCAGGGCGACTTTGTATTGCAGCCCGTGAATTCATTCGCGGGTGTTGGATAGCAACTTGTGTTATGAGAATTTCCGCCATGCCGCTCAGTTCAGCTACCGCGATAAGAGACTTGCGCGGTTGAGGTTAGGCCGATGTCAATGCTTAGCACTTGCCCGCGCACGAAATCCAACCCCAACAAGCCATCAATGCTGGCACTGGGCGGCAGGGTATGACCCAGCACGGGAAAGTTGGTGCGTTCCTGTCCCAGAGCCTTGAGGCGACTGACTTCGAGGCGCGGCACATATTCAACGCCACTGCCAGTTGTGACTTGCACCCGATCTGGCGCTAATGATGGGTCATACCCAATGGCACTGAGTAGACCCACGTTAACCATCGTGCCACTTGCACCTGTATCAAGAGCAAGGCGCAAAACGGCAACTCCCGAAGGGCCATACACCTCAGTTCGGACAATAATCAGCCCTTGGTGGGGATTGAAGGACTCAGTCACAATACAACCGCCGTATCTTCTGGCATCTCACCCGTTATAGAGCATGGCAAACCGCTTAGGCCGTCGTGCTATTGCTGTACGATAGACCTCATCCCTATCCTTGCTATGGTGTAATACCTTCCCACTTAGTACTTCTAATCCTTCGTTGGTCTGCGGGTCTTCTACTAATACCCATTCCGCATCAAACTGGGCTTCAATCTCTTCAATTGTCATTTGTTGTTCCACACTTCACCTCCTGCATTAGTTTAGCAAACGCGCAATCGAGCCATTTGCACCGCAGCCTATTTTTACCCGCTGATTGAGCGGTGGGGCTGCGCCAGTCCGACTTCTCTTCGACCAGCATCTCTCCTATCGTTTAGGGGAGAGATTGGGCAAGAGTAACAACTCGGATAATTGCGGTTCCTCTCAAGCTGGCGTCAATTCCCACTGCCTGGCACGCGCCGTGAGTTCTTGAATGTGTTGCGGCCAATCATGCAATGTGGCCGGGTCATAATCGGCACCATTAGGCCACACCAGAGTATGCACTTCCGGGTCAAGCTGAACCTGGTTAAAGACTTCCGAGTCACGCAATGGGCCAAACAGCGGCCCCGCTAAGACTGGCTCAAAATTAATAGTTTGAGCCGTATTGTCGTCGAACTTGACCTCTAAAGTATAAGGGGCGACAACAGCAAACGATAGCACGCGATAAATGGAATGCAGCATTTTGACCTCCTGCTTATAAGGGCGCAATTGGCTGCGGAGGTTGTCCTGATTGCAGCAATTGCCAATCGGCCAGTAACTCTGCCTCATGCAATTCAGCCCATGCTTCTACCAGCCGTTGCTGACGGCGGGGTAGCGAGCCAGCTATTAATTCAATAGACATGAGGCTAAAAATAGCTACCTCGTCCCCGTAATAGGCATGGAAGTGTGGCTGGTGGTGCTGACCCCCAGTTTCCATATACATACAGATGATAATTCCGTAGAAACGGCTCAATTCTGGCACATTATTATTTTATCAAATGCATCACTAATGAATTACTATTGACGTTTACGCACACTTTTCTTTTGACCTCGTCTTAAACTCTTGTATCGCCTATGCTATAATGCGTGCTACAAGCACCCATTCATTACAGCCCTGCCATTTCAGTGTTGAGGATTATCGGAGATTGGCCTCAGCGGAGGTGCGTCAGGCATCCTAACGGGCCACTCTCGCCAGCATAGCACTCCAAGCCTTTCAAGCTTTCCATCAGTTTGAAAGCTTTTTGTATCGCTTATTCTGCACTGGAGGTCACGATTATGAGGGATTATGCTCCCGCTGCGCTCCGCAATGTGGCATTTGCCGCCCATAGCGGAGCGGGCAAAACGACCTTGCAAGAGGCGTGTCTGTACGCGGCTGGTGCGACCGACCGCATCGGCAAAGTGGACGATGGCAACACCGTCTCCGATTACCTGCCCGAAGAGATCAAGCGCAAAAGCTCGATCTGCGCGACGCTGCTAGCGTTTGAACATGGCAACGTCAAATTCAACTTTCTAGATACCCCTGGCTACACCGATTTCTTTGGCGAAGTGTGTGTCAGCATGGCGGCAGTGGAAAATGCTGTCCTGGTGGCTAACGCCACGACAGAGTTGGAAATCGGTTTCGAGGCGGCGGCCCAGCGGGCCAGGCAAAATGGCCTGGCCTGTTTTGTTTTTATTAACCACCTCGACCGCGAGCGATCTTCCTTTGAGTCGGTTTTCGATGCCTTACATGTCAAGCTTAAAATTCCCGTCGTGGCCCTCACCTATCCTTTAGGCATTGAGAATTCCTTCCGGGGCTACATTGATGTCGTGGAGCAAAAAGCCTATGAGGACAAAGCGGGCAAGTTGACCGAGGTTCCCATTCCTGACGAAAGCATGGGGCGTATTGAAGAGTTACGCGGGGCACTTATTGAAGCCGCCGTTGAGTGCGACGACGACCTGATGGAGAAATACCTGGATGGGGGCGAAATCTCCACTGGGGAACTGCAAAGTTTGATTAAAAAAGCGGTCGGCCAGGGTTGCCTGCTGCCCGTACTGTGTGGCAGTGCCGCCAAGTCCATCGGCGTGGCAAAGTTGCTCGCAACTCTCGAAGAGTTGGCTCTATCGCCTGCCGATGCCCCGGCGCGTAAGGCAACTGACCTCAACGGTGAAGCAACGACAGTCGCCGCCGATCCCGCTGCACCTTTCCGGGGTTACGTTTTTAAGACCTTCTCTGATCCGTTTACAGGCCGTTTAACTTTTATCAAGATCGCTTCAGGCACCCTGCGCAAAGATGCCGATGTGGTGAACCTCGACCGTGACCACCACGAACGCCTGGCCCACCTCTATTCGCCACTGGGTAAAAAGCAAACCGAAGTCATGGCAGCGCAAGCGGGCGATATTATCCTCGTCAATAAGCTTAAAGGCACCAGCACAGGCGACAACCTGGCAGCCCCTGGTGCGGGAGTGCGCTTTAGCCGTCCCGAATGCCCGCCCAGCCTGTACAGCTTGGCCATTGAGCCAGTCACGCATGGTGACGACGATAAGCTCAATGATGCCCTGGCCCGCCTGAGCGAAGAAGATCAGACGTTGCGGGTTACCCGCGACCCGGCCACCGGGCAGACTGTAATTTCGGGCTTAGGCGATATTCATCTGCATACCCTGGTAGCACGTCTCAAATCGAGCTTTGGCGTAGATGTCAATAAAGCCGATCCCAGAGTCCCTTATCGCGAAACGATCCGCAAGACCGTTAAATACGAAGGCAAGCTCAAGAAGCAATCGGGTGGGCACGGCCAATTTGCCGATGTGTGGTTAGAACTGGAACCCCTGCCACCCGGCAGCGGCCTGGAATTTGTGGATAAAATTGTCGGCGGTGTGGTGCCGCGCAGCTTCATTCCCGGTGTGGAAGAAGGCGTGCGCGAAGCGACCAAAGAAGGCCCCCTCGCCGGTTGCCCCCTGGTGGACATCCGCGTTACGCTTTTCGATGGTAAATACCACGATGTGGACTCTTCCCTCCAGACCTTCAAGATGGCCGGTAGCCTCGGCTTGCGGGGTGGCGTCAAAGAGGCCAGTCCGGTTTTGATGGAGCCTATCATGGAAGCCAGCATTGAGGTGCCCGAAGCTTCGGCGGGTGATGTGGTGGGCGATCTTAACTCGCGGCGCGGCCATATCTTGGGCATGGAGCCATCCGGCGATGGAACCGTGCGGGTGAAGGCCCATATCCCCGAAGCCGAACTGCTCAAATATCCAATCGTGTTACGTTCCTTAACGCATGGACGCGGCAGCTTTACCAAACAGTTCGACCATTACAGCCATGTCCCCGATAACGTCGCGCGACCTATCATTGAGGAGTTCCAAAAGCGGCGGGAAGCGGGGCATTAGCCCTCGCCAACAGAAATGAACCACAGAGGCACAGAGATTGGAAAGAAAATAGAGGATAGAGAATAGAGGATCGAAAATGGCTGTTGCGGCAATTACGATCCTCCATCTTCTATCTTCAATCCTCGTCCTCTCTGTGTCTCTGTGGTTCACCGCTTAATCTGTAACCACACAACCCTCAAGATCAACTGTCACCAGCAAAGCTTTACCAAAAACTTCATGCTCAGCCGCCGCATCTTGCAGGGCGCGGCAGACTTCTTGCGTCAGATTCTCATTGTTAGTTGGCAACCACGCCAAAATCGTGGGGCCAGCGCCAGAGAGCGTCGCGCCATACGCTCCGGCTTCGGCGGCGGCGCGCAAAATGGCATGAAAACCGGGCATGAGCCTCGCGCGATGATCTTGATGCAGCCGATCCCGTAACGCTTCAGGGAGTAAGTCCCATTGCCGCGTCGCCAGGGCCGCCAGCAGCAGCGCGGTGTGGGCCATGTTAAATGTGGTATCGGCGCGAAAGACCGCATCCGGCAAAACCGCACGCGCCGCGCTGGTGGCTAATTCGCTATCGGGTATAAAAACGACCAGGCCGGGAAATTCGGCCACCGGCATTTGCACCGCGAGAGCTTGCTCGATAGGGGGTTGAGGCGTGGGGTCATGATGGGCCGGGGCATCGCGCTGTGTTGCTCCCAGGCTGGAGGTCGCCGCTGCCGTGCCAGTGGTTTCGGCTCTGGTGATAGGGTTCTGCGCAAAGTTAGGCAGGTCATCTTTTGGCTTGGTCTCATCGCTTAGAGACTGCCCTGCGGTGCGAGGTGGATGCTGACTTTCGGCTATCGTCGAGACCACTAAACCACCCAGCAAGGCGGGGGCGACATTATCAGGATGCCCTTCTAACTGGGTGGCCAGAGTAATGAGTTCGGCAGTCGAGGCACTACGGTGTCCGCTTTGTTTGGCCCATTCATTCGCAGCCACCAGAGCGCCGACGCGGGCCGCTGCCGAACTGCCCAGACCCCGCGCCGGGGGAATGCCATTTTCCAGAGTTAGATCAAAGGGCGTTAGAGGTTCATTGAGAAATTGGAAGAGATGGCGCACCGCTAAGACCGCGATGTTATGGTTCCTATCGGTCAAAGCCGCCTCATTGTCGCTGCCTTCACCGGCCAGGATAATGCGCCCGACTCCATCCTGGGCTTCATTGATGGTCACGTAGTTATAGATATTGAGAGCCAGACCAAGGGTATCAAACCCAGGGCCGAGGTTGGCGGAAGTGGCTGGCACACGCACGCGTACTGTAGGCATAAGGAAATTCCTTTACGGCTATTTTGACAAGCAAAATTTGCTTTATAGTCTCGCGCGCATTATAACCATTATAAGGTGAGGTTAGCAATAGAGCAGCGGGTAAACTGTCCGCGTCAACCTCATATACAACCTTGGTCGCTCGCCCTCAGCGCAACATACGGGCCATATTGTTGTCAAATTGCACGACTAAGTTGTAAAAGTACTCGAAAAATGGCTTAATAAAGGATTAAGCTAGAGCAAGAACCACTTGAATCTTAGTCGAAGACAGACGGAGATTTGACATGAAATATCAATCGTTGGCAGTAGGTGCAGCAGCATTAACTCTGGCCGTAGCGACAGCCACCACAGGGTTGGCACAAACGGCTGTAGACAATGCCCCCGCCGCCCCTGCCCAACCCTATACAGCGACTCCTGGCACCCTCCCCCCGGCTCAAGGGGAGGCAATACCGACCGCCGGTAAAACAGACAGGGCCGGAGGCGCTTATACCTTAGGTATTCAGAATGCAGGACAACCAGCAGAACGCGCCCCCAAGGGAGTCAACCCCCGGCGCAAACAAATGGAACAAAGCCTGCGCGGGCAATGGGCGGCTTTTGGTTTTGCGGGTGAAGATACGCAGAACGCGCTGCTCACTTACATTCGCAAAGAAGAACGTGCCCGCTGGCCCATCAAGAATAGCGCCCAGCGCATGGTGCAATGCCTCACGCCGGGAACTGCGCCAACTTCCACCGTCGCCCTGAATGCAGCGCCTGCGCCCCTGGCCGATGACCCGGCACGCGATGAGCAGATACGAGCGGCCATTACCGATTTTCGCGCGGCCCTGGAAAAAGATAAGGCACGCCGTCAGGCAGCGGAGGCGGCCCTGGATGCCCAGATTGGCTATTCTAAGCATCCTCGCTTAGAGGCCATGCTGATATTATTCGGTCTTATCGGCGATACCCAGGTCGTCGTAGTGCCTGCGCCGCCACCACCGCCAGCGGCGATTAATCCCCTCCCTGTGCCTGCTGTACCAGCAACAGCAATGGCCCCTGCCTTGAACGTTGCCATGCCCACAGGTGGAGCCGGTGCGGTAGGAGGGACAATAGGCAGAGTGGATGCAGGGTTTAGCTCCACCTCAGTCCATGTCTTGGCCAAGAGTTCGAGCAGCTTTTTTAATTTCGGCGGTTTAGCTGGCGAGCAGAACAGGGTTCTCTTCCAGGGTTATGATCCCTTTGCTTCAGAACTCCATCAAGAACTGATGCGGCGTTTTGACAAAAACGGAGATAATCGTTTAGATGCTAACGAACAGGCCCAGGCCATGCGGTATCTGCGCGCGGCCCTCAATGCGCCAGGCAGCGATAATGTCATTATGGTTGCCCCACTGGATGGCACAACCACCCAAGCGGTCGCCAGCGTGAATCCCAAAGAGCCTAAAACGCAACGCTAAACTAATGCGGCTAACCTCTGTCAGTTAGTTACAAACTATTAAAGCGCGTGAGAATTTCCTCACGCGCTTTTGCTTGCACAAACTTCCTGGAAAGCGCGGGTGGCCCCTTCAATGCTTGCCGCCTCTTTGCCCGTCACGATAGCGCCTATTAACAAACCTTTAACGCCAGTGCGCCGCAATGCCGGAATATCCTCCGGCACAATAAGCTTTTGCGAAGGCACAATAACCGGCACGTTAATGGCCTGCACCAGTTCGGCATAATGGGCTAAATCGAGCGTATCCAGGGCACAACCATAAGCGGCATGATTGACGATGCTGGCTTCACACATCTCCATGCCCAGATGCTCTAAAGCTGCCATCGTGGTCAGGGATGCTCCTTCAAAAGCCGCCAGCATAGAACTCAAATGATTTTGCGTCAGCGCCCAGGCTGGGGTTTCAGCAGGATAGGCATCGAAAAAATCTACGCCCATTCTAGCCAACTCAGCGAATTCCGGCTCCGTGGCAAAAGGCGCTCCGCCTGGCACCACGCCCACTGGCACCTCCCCGGCCACTTCTAAAATGCGTATAATGTTAGCTCGCTCTTCTTCCAGTGAACCGAAGTGGGTGCCCGAAGCAAAGTGATGCACATTGAGGTGTATCTTCAAACCTTGCGCGCCGCCCCGCAACGCCGCCTGCGCCAGGCAAACCTCATTGCGTGGCAACGATACCATCAAAGTGAAGTCCTGAGTTTGCAGCATGTTCAGCAGTTTGTTCATGAAATGGACGTTCCTTTAGCCGCTCTACACTAACTTAATATGTAATACTTTTAGAGTCACAGATATTGTTCTATTGTAGCATGAACTCTGGCCCAATTCTGTTAGCCATTTCACATCAGCACCGAACTCAAAATAGTTCTTTAGTAGCTCGATGACCACTTGACAACAGAATGTCGCAGTGGCAAATTTGCTGCAAAATAATTCTCATTCACAGACGCCACATCCCACACCACGATTTAAATTAAGAGCCTTAAGCACAGAGCAGATATAATAGAGTTGTCACTTTGAAGTGAGGTATTCCCCCTATGGCATTAAGTGCAGCGGCGCGAGCCGCCTTAGAACAATTCAGAGCGCAGCAATCCGGCGGCGCTGCCGGAACCGTCGAGATGGACGATCAGGGCTTTGACAATGGGAATGGGAACGGCAATGGAGGCGTCACATCGCTTGGCCCCGCCCCCAGCTTTTCCCCTCCCGCACCATCAGCACCCGCACCATCAGCACCGACCTCAGCCCCAACCAACGGAGCGATGCGTGGCATTGCTGGCAAGCACCAAGGGCTGTTCCGTCCTGAACAACCCAAGTCTTTTAAGGATTGTGGCGTCTCCTATCGTGTCTTAGAAGGCTTAGTTTTAAAAATCATTAAGCAGGAAGGCCCGCAGAATGTGCCACAACTGGCCGAACAGCTTAAGTTGAGCATCAACGTGTTTCAGGATGTGGTGCAATCCCTGCTCAAGCGCGAGTTACTCGATACGCCCATGCCGATGCACTATGACCTGACCACACGCGGTCGAGAGTTCACCACCTTAATCGAGCGCGAAGATGCTTACGTGGGGCCAGCTCCGGTGGCTTTCAAAGACTATTGCTCGATGTGCCAGCAACAGGCCAAACGCGAGCGGCGCGTCACGCTTGAGGACGTGGATGAGGTCTTCTCGGACTATCCCATGCGCCCGGAATTGAAGCGGATGCTTAAAGAAGGCTTTAATTCTCAGGGGCCGCTGCTTTTTTATGGCCCGCCGGGTAATGGTAAATCGCTGATTACCGATAACCTGCACCGCTTGCTGAAAGACCCGGTCGTATTGCCTTACTGCTTCGAGTTTAATGGGAAAGTCGTACAGCTTTATGACCCAGCCTTCCACAAGCTGCGCGATGACCTGATGAAGCAGGAAGAGGAAGAGTCTTCGGGCAGTGTGAGCACGGCTGGCAAGCCCGACCGGCGCTGGCTAATTTCGGCCCCGCCCCTGGTGACAGTGGGTACGGAATTTAAAGTCTCGCACTTTGAAATCTCCTTCGACGGCCAATACTTCGCACCACCCCAGGTGAAAGCTAATAACGGCATCTTCATCTTCGACGACTTGGGTCGCCAAACCGAAGATCACAACATGATTCTCAACCAGTTCATCTATCCTTTGGAACAACGAGAATCTATCGTGAAGTTCACCGGCGGTTCGGCTATGCGTGCCCCGTTCCTGGAGCGTTTGTTCCTTTCCACGAACCTCAACCACCAGGAAATCCTGGATGACGCTTTCAAGCGCCGCTTGTTGTACCAGGTGTTGGTAGACCGCCCAACCGTTGCACTCTGGAAAGACATCTTCCGCCGCATCGCAGCCAAGAGCGGCATTGAGCCGCAATTTGCCGCCGAACTGGGCGATATTCTGGTTAAGTGGTATAAAGAGGACAGCCGCGTGATCCGTGCTGTAGACCCGCGCAACATCTTCAAGATGATTGATGCCACCCTCGATGAAGGCCAGTCTGCCAGTGAAGTGCTGGATATGGAAATGTTCCGCCGCATCTACGACCAATATCCCGCCGCTTACAAGCATGAGGCCAAGGAATACGTCGGCGCGATGGACACCATCGGCGAAGGCGATACCGAAGAGTAAAGTGAGAGCTTGACTGACAATTAAACAAGGGATGAGTAATTAATACTCATCCCTTTTGCTTTTGCGCTTAATAAGCCCCTGCTCTACTGCAAGACAGTGAATTGAATATCGTCTATATCCATGATGCCGCTGCTGTAGACCATTTCGGGGCGGAGCATAATGTATTTGGCATCGGGGGGGATAGTCGCTTCGATTTCTTTGGTTTCCCAATCGGAACTCTGCGGTAAGGTAGGCAAGTTACCAACCCACGGGCCGACTTTGCCGTTGTCATCGGCAAATTCATAAGCCAGGCGCGGGTGGGACTCGTCATTAGGGCTAGGCCCGATCTTAATGTTCTTCCCGCGCATCCGCAGGCGAATCTTGATTTTCTTCCAGGTCGGGTTGAGTTTGAACTCCGTGCTGGCACTGACCGAATCGTCTATGTTGTCGTTAATGAGGCGCAGAAAATGGTTGCCCTTTTCCTCGGCGACCTGGGCGTGTTCTTTGTCATCTAAAATCCAGCCCGCCGGATTGCCCTCTTCATCCACGTTTTCAAAGGTGCCTTCGGGGAACCCATCCCGAATCGGTAAATCTAACCAGGCTGGCTCTTGCATCACTTTTATATCATCGTAATCAGCCTGGCCAGCAGCATTGAGAATTTCGGGAGAGATGCGGAGCCGGGTAGCACCTAGTGGCACTTTGGCTTCCGAGCGCATTAGCACCCAATCATCAGTATCATGCTTGATTTCCATTGGCCGCTGCCAGGGGCCAATCATGTTGCTACCACCATCGGTAAACCAGTATTGCAAACGTGTAGTTTCCCACTCGTTTGCTCCCCGCTTCAAGCCTTGCACCCGTAGCCGCCCTTGTACGCGAATGCGTCGCCAGGTAGGGTCAATTGTAAAGTCGTTGTACGCCGATAAGAAACCCTTGGTCTTGTTGAGCAAGCGCAGGAAATGATTACCCTCTTCCTCCACAATCTTGATTTGTGTAGGATTACTTATTTTCCAGCCTAGCGGGTTACCGGCGGCATCCGCTTTCTCAAAATTGCCTTCCGGCAAGCCTTCGCGCAGACGTGGAGTCAAATCCAACACCGGATTTGGCACCACATGAATGTCATCAAAGTCCGCTGTGCCCGTAGCGCCTGCAATGGCAGGAGTCACACGCAGGTATTCAGCCTTCTCGTTGTCGTTGTACACATCAGCTTTAAGAAATGTCCAGTTTTGATCACTTTGCACGGCCCGCAGCATCGTTACTGGCGTACCCGCACCAGCTAACCCGACACCATTAGCATTCTCAAAGGCATACTCCAGGCGAGCGCCATCCGTGGCTTGAGCGTTCTGGCGCAAGTGCAAATCCCTGGTTCTGATGCGCGCCCGGATCGAAATAGTTTTCCATTGGGGGTCTATTCTCATGCGGTTCGCGGCGTCTGGATGCGCCGTGAAGCTATTACTGGTGAGGCGCAGAAAATGATTGCCGTTCTCTTCAACTATCTGGGCTGCTTTGGGGTCAGGTAATTTCCAATTAATAGGCTGACCCTGGGCATCTACACTTTCAAAACTGCCGTTAGTCAAGAGATGCATGAGCAGACCTGCATCTGCCGCA
>JAFAZH010000020.1 GCA_019239895.1 Abditibacteriaceae bacterium
GCTTAACCTTCTGACAATCATTAAAAACCTCGACAAGCTTTCTGGCGAAATCTGCGTCATTCACTGTGGCGACGGCGCGAGTCGGCGCGACAATCAAACCAAGAAGGACGATGGCTGACAACATGCAGGTAATAGTTTTCATACCCGTATTATGCCA
This sequence comes from Abditibacteriaceae bacterium, assembly GCA_019239895.1. Taxonomy (GTDB): domain Bacteria; phylum Armatimonadota; class Abditibacteriia; order Abditibacteriales; family Abditibacteriaceae; genus JAFAZH01. The sequence goes on from JAFAZH010000020.1 coordinate 158, forward strand.
CAGCCTGCACTAGTAGGGTTATGGCAGGGTGCTGTCAGACGGGGCGAAAGCAGTGCGATTGAAGAGCCAACACTGGCCTCTGGACGACACCGTATCTTGTTGTATGGCGTTTACTGAGATTCGGCTACCCGACACAGTTGGTAGTATGCTTGACCAATACCAGGAACATCACGAACCATGAAGCCGCGTCGTTCAAGCAGAGGCCGCAATTTCGGGTTTGGATTAGCACAATGGAGAGCATGAACAATCCACTCTATTTCCTGTAAACCTCGACCTTTACTATAATGTTCGGCTAACAACCAAAGCGTCAGCAACACGCCTTCGCCTCCACCATCAATGTGTGCCAACTCAACCACCAGCCGCTTGCCCTTGATTCTGAACTCAACCAAGATTTGCGCCGAACCTGCCTTAACAATAACCGGTTCGCCCGTAAGAACCAGCCCCTCTATTTGCTCAGGGGGCAATCGCAGGATTTCTTCTGACGTGTAACCCTCGATTAGGATTTCTTTTCGCATCAAGTCACGATCACCTATGCCGCGTTCTAATCCACTTCCACCGTGACGCTGTGGGCCAAGAGTCGCTGTTGTCGGGTGGCGTGCAGCTTATGCACCTTACCCCAGCCTGCATCAATGGGGTTGAAGGGTGCTGTCAGACGGGCTAAGGGAGTGGGGCAGAGAGGTAAGCCGTCCGTCGTAATGCTTGGTTGTATTTTTGTGGCGTGGCTTATCGCCGATGATAAATATACCAATGCCCCTCTAAAGGTGAGTAATTTCTATGCTCTCTCATTGGCATGGAATTGTAGGCTGATGTAACCAGGGGTTGGGGAGGCGCGTCTGACCAAACGTAACCAATACCCCAAGTCGTATCCGCAAATCCCCCACCAAAAAGTTCAAGCTGCACTTGCTCTATCCCCACCCGATCTACTCTGGAAAAGCCTAATTGCCTCAGTCGCGCACGATACAGAGCCAACCTCTCTGCTGATACAGTATTTCGTGTCAATTCACCATAGCCCAGCCATCTTGTCTCGACCCAATCGTTACCAACCGTTACGACATTCTTATCTTGTTGAAGCATCAAGCGAATTTGCTCGAACTGTGACTTCTGCTGTCTGAATTTGCTTATCATTTCCTCCTCAGAGGGTGCTCGAAAGAACAAGAGGCGGACAGCCACGAGGCCGACAGTTACGAATAGGATAAGCTTAGTTCGAGAATACTGAGTCACTTTCATGTTGTGAGTCTGGCAAGTTATAAAGCTACGGCCCAGCACCCCAACAATATACTCTGCACCCCTCTAATCTACCTCCACCGTGACGCTGTGGTGGGCTATCTCCTTGGCGCGTGCTTGGCGACTTTGCGCCACACGCTGACAAAAGCCGAAAGCCCCGTAAACCACACCATGCACCAGGTAACTGATTAAGGCACCTGCCAGGCACACGACAGCCAAGCCCGTAACGAGAAGAAAAAGCACTTCCATACCCGCTATTATGCCACAGCCTGCACCAGTGGGATTATGGTGGGGTTATGGCAGGGTGCTGTCAGACGGGCTAAGGGAGTGGGTGAGAGGGGGAAGGGTCGGTTGCAGTGCCTGGTTCGGCGGCTGTTGCTGACTACTTAACTCTCTATTTTGAGCGGCAAAGTAAACGTCTTATTCAAGTTGCTGTGGCCTCCTTCATACTCGAAGACAAATCTCGTCTGCAATTCAGCCTCGATGTAGCCATTCTCTATCTTACCAAAACGAATGGACTCAACCTCAATAGGGTTATGGACTGTCCACATATAGATGGAGGTTTCGACATAACCTGGCTGAGGATTTGAGGGGAATGCCCACTGCCGCCCCGGTAACTCTTCTATCCGTTCTGCCAATAGAGGTAGCTTATCTATCCTTAATGTCTCATTAATGGTCTCTTCTCCATCATGGAAGGGCAGGAGTTTAATGGTGATAGAGTATTGTCTCGCTGTGCCAGCAATAGTGCCTACCTCAGCCGTTAGAAGTTCAGCAGGAAAGCTGGGTAACGGATCGTCTATCATTTCACCCTATCCTTCTAATTTCAATGGACTTTACTGCACGCAGCCAAGCCGTGCGCAAGCCGCCGAACAGAGTATTATACGGACTACCTTATACCGCAAAATGCGGACTACTTCCGTATAGCATCCTCAAAGCGCGTGTTATACGGAATTACCCTTGCCCCGCTAATCCACTTCCACCGTGACGCTGTGTTGGGCTATCGCTTGGGCTTGTAACTCTTGTCGTTCTTGCCATTTCTGCCAGCCCCCAACGATGAGACAGTACAACGTGAATGCCATTGTAACGTAGCCCATAATGTAACCGTTATCTAAGATTGCCATGATGTTTATAACTTACCGCTTAACATCTACTCCACCACCTGATAGCCGCCGTCGTCCTGGGATTCAATCTCTACGCTATGCTGCTCCTGCTCCTTTTTGCGCATCGTTCTAACGCCAGCAAGAAGCCATACAGTTCCTACCACTACCACGACGCCGCCCACGTAGTAGCAATAAAAGAAAGCACTCAAGAGAAACGATTCCACACCCGCTATTATGCCACAGCCTGCATCAGTCCAGTTGAGAGGGTGCTGTCAGACGGGGCCAAGGGAGTGGGTCTGAGGGGAGGCGTTGATTGTATCGGGTAGTCATCCCGCTGTTTGGTTGTGATACCTCTGAGCCTCTGCAATACACTCGTTGACATGAGCCTCGTTTGTAAAAGACCGCTCCGGTATGATGGCAGTAGCGACTGCGCTTAAACGCTGCTGATGGCTGCTCAATCTCTTCTTCGGGAGTGCTCATTTTTGTGCTGTTCGGAATAGGGTTCCTAGTCTGATTGAGGGTTCCAACGATGGAATTGGGTTTCCCGCCAGTATTTTACAGGCGAATGCGGCTGCTTTCATCTTCCAAACAGAGGATTTAAGTGTGGCTGCGTTGCAGGCAAATCGAAGGTGCCTTTAGCCCCACTGCTGACTTTGTCACCACCTCAGCCGGACGCTATGCACAAGGGAAAGGGTAGCAGCGATATTCTGCTGCTACCCTTTTATCCTTGCTTCTGTTGCGCTGTGCTGTCCCCTGTGGAGCGATTAGGCGTCTGGTGTGGAATCGTGCGGGTTAGGGGTAGCGTGGGGCACAAGGGCTTAGAATCGAAAATGAGCGGCTCTCGACGAGCTTGAGGAACTGCTCTGCCTGCTGATTTATTAGCTCAGTCTCATTCAGCATTTTGTGTGAGTACTGATGGGGGTTCCAAAGCACTGATAAGGGTTCCTAGACAGTGCGTTGGCGTTCCTAACCCGTAATTTGACGAAAATCACTGGTGCTTTGTTCTGTTATACGTCACTTAACCACCCTTGAAGTGCCCATGAATACTCAGGGAAAGTCTTACTATGTTCTGATTGTGCCAAGCTGCTATCCATGCCGTTGGTCAGTTCCATGATAAGAGTATTTAGAGGCATGGTTCTTACGTGCCATTATAATCTATGATTAGTTGCGAAATTGGCTTCATCCCTCATCTGATGTACTTGGCAGGGCATTTATAAACTAAGGTAGCACAGTAACGCGCCAATGCCATGACAAAAATTCTTGAGCAACTTCAAGCCTGTCCTGCACTTAACGCTTGCATACTGATGCGTTGGATCAGTAGCGGCGTCATAGCTTGCGCTTTGGTGGCTGGCTCGGTCAAAGCCAGTTTCTTTCGCACGACACACCCTGATCCCCTGCTCTTGGCCCATGCGGAGCGGCAGAGTGTGCAGTTAGATCGGCAAGAGCAAGAGGATGCCAGAGGCTTGCTGCTGTTGCAACGACAGCTACAGCAGTCAGGAGTTAAACTGAGAAACCACAAACAACTTGCCTCATACCCCACAGACAGGAAAAGACAAATCAGCAAACGTCGCAGATGATAAGCCAGGCCGCTAGGATAGAACCGTGTGACAGTCGCCATTCATCATGCCAGGAGTAGAATCAACCGCAATCTAATGAACATGCTTTTCACTAAATCTTCGCCAGCCACGCCACTTTTACAAAGCAAGTCAGATCGTGTGCTCAGGCCGTTGACCCTGGCTCCATTGATAGGTCTGTTTTTGTTGAGTGCCATCGGATGTCGGCAGGCAGCAGTGTCCAGTGCTACTGCCACGGGCGGGAATACTCAAGCTGGCAGTGGCCCTCAAACTGGCGGTGGCACTGGCTCCCGCGGGAATGCAGGGGGGCCAAGTTCGACTGCTTCGACCGCAGGTGATAACTTGGCTCTGGGCAATCCCAGCAATGCCACTGCCGATAAAGGCAACGCAGATAACTATCTACTGACAAGACCACAATACACCCTGTCTTACAACCGGAGCAACGGTGGCCCGAACTGGGTGTCCTGGCATGTGCAGCTATCTGACTTAGGTCGGGTGCCACGCTCCAATAACTTCGCCCCTGATCCTTTGTTACCTCCCGACTGGCAGATTCGGCCCAACGATTACACCGGTTCGGGGTATGACCGCGGCCATCAGTGTCCCTCCGGTGATCGCACCAGTTCAGTCGAGAATAACAGCGCAACTTTTTATATGTCGAATATGCTCCCCCAGTCCGGCGACCTGAACCGGCATGTCTGGGAAAAGTTAGAGGCTTATTGTCGGGATCGTGTCCAGGCAGGCAATGAACTCTACATTGTGGCGGGAGGATCGGGGAGTAAGGGAAAAGCTCGCAACAAGGTCAACATTCCCACGGATTGTTGGAAAGTCGTGGTCGAGTTGCCACAGGGCGATAACGATCTCAATCGCATCAATGCCAACACTCGCGTCATTGCGGTGGATATGCCCAACGTTGAAGGCATTGCCGGAGATCGCTGGCAGAAATACATCACCACCGCCGCTGATGTTGAGCAGAAGACGGGCTACCATTTCTTTAGCAACTTACCGGCGAATGTGCAGAGTGCCCTGCGTGCTAAAAAAGATGCGGGCCGCGCAGCCAGTGGAGACGATAGTGGCAGCCAGGGACGCAATACCAACAGTCAACGGAGCACCAGAGCATCTCGCAGGCGACACTACTCTAACTCATCAACCCCGACTGATAGCCGGGCTATCCCCGACGCGGAGTCTATCCCCACAACATCACATCACCGCACACGTTCGGTTACGCCACAGACCGCGCCCAGCCAAGATGCTGGGGGTGCGCCCAGAGTGTGGGTCAATACCAAGAGCGGGGTGTATCATTATCCCGGTCAACGCTGGTATGGTGCCACCGTTGAAGGGCAATACATGACGGAGGCCGAAGCCATTCAGCATGGCTATCGAGCCAATACCAATGGCCAGTAAGCAGTAATGGTGCAGTGCATTAAGTTTCTACGACTTTAGTTTTGACACCGGCCACGCTGCCATCTTGGGTGGTGCCGAGGACATATACATCTTGCTCGGTCTCTCCCACCTTGAATACTTTGACGCCCTTGAGGTTATCTTTCAAGAGTTGCACCAGATTTTGAAACCGCTGGGCTGCCTGCTTCTCTTCGTCATTGAACCAGTCCTGCATCTGCATGGCATTCTTAAAGAAGGTCTGTAAACTGGTGCTTTTTACCTTCGTGCCAGCCGGATAGTGGCCCGCTTTGAGCACAGTTTCAGGCGACACCGTGGCTTCGCTTTCGCTGACCGTAAAGGGTTCGATAGGCGCATCGGATTCGCTCTGAAAGGAGAGACCCTGAGTAGCCTGTTGCAATTGAGTTAATAAGTTTTGATCCATAAATGCAGTGCTCCATGTCGCTTAATCCAGCCTGCTAATCTTGATTTTAGACTTCCTGCTCAGCTAATATGCTTTGGTGTTAAGTGCTGGCTCATCTCTCCACAATCGCCACGTCTGACATTATGTCAGACATTATAATAGCTGAGTAAAGATGAGATACCAATCCTGAGAAGCGTCTGACAGTTTACAAGCGGGACTCATGCCAAAAACGACTGGCTACAAGATCGTCTTAGGGCTGGCCCTGCCTTTGGTTTTGTTTGGGTTGCTGAAATACTTCGCACCAGTGCAGGTGGATGTTGGCTCCTACAGCCAAATCGAAGCCGGAGAGCGTCGTGCTGTAGTGGGCTTAGCCGAAGCTCTGCGCCTGCACCCTTACAACCATAAGTTCGTGGTGCGCTTTCACGTCCAAGGCAACAATTATACACTCAGCTATGATCGCTCCACCCGCACCTTGAAGGATGACTCAGTAGATTTCTCCGCACCCCACCGTATGCTTTGTTCACCCATTTCCGAAGCGGATATTGCTAACGGCGTCAAGCGCAATGAGACGGCTTTTGACCTGGCCTTAAACGCTCGCCACACGCACTTTGAATTACCTTGATGGTCAACAGTGCTATCAGTTAATAATGCTATCAGTCAATAGTGGTATCAGTCAGTAGTGGTGTCAGCCAGGAGGGTTGGTGATAATAGCACAGGTTTAAACGGTGCACTTTATGAAACCCCTCCTCGTTGGTATGACCGGCCTGGCGATCTTAGTGGCTCTGCGTGGCCCCCTCTGGCACAACGCAGACAATGTAATCGTTGATCTGGTGCGCTTGGCGATGGTGCTCAGTTTAGCTGGCGCGATAAATCACTGCTGGCACCAGGAAACGGCAGCGCGGCCAGCAAAGCGACACCAACATGAACCCGCTGGACAGCCTCAAACTGGTGCCGTGCGGCTCCAAAGCATTATAGTTTGGTGTGTTGTTGTCTTAACCGTAGTGGTTTTTAGCTATACGCTGCTGAGTGACATGCTCCCGATTACGCTGGCAAACCATTAATCTGGCAAGACGTTGATAAGCCACTTGAACTATGGCTCTTAGCGTTGCAGCGGTTCACGCTGGGCGGCGAAGAGCTTAGTTTGCCGGATGTGCCAACCGGTCTTGGATTTGACCCACCAATCTTGCCGTAAAGTGTGCATTTTTGGCTGCACCAGTTGGCCGGTGCTTGCCTCACGGTAGGTCATGCTTTGGTCTATAGCAGTCAGGGCTATCACATGGTTGGGGTTGTCGCTCTCAAGCAAATGCACAATCTTAGCCTCGATATGGTAAGACTGCACCGTTGCCAGGGTCGCCACCATGTTGCGTCGCATTTCAGCTTTAGTGTGGATGTGGCCGCTCTGATCTAACACCCGGTAGTCGGAGGTATAAAGATTGAGTAAACCAACCACGTCTCGATGATTGGCGGCTTGATAGGCGCGATTGAGAGCCGCTTGAAGCTGCCCCATCGTGTAGAGAGAAGTGGGGAGCTTGAGGTTTTTGGGCCATGCCTTTGCGTGGGGCGGTGTTTTCGACTTGGGCAGCGGCTTGGGCGGGGCAAGTTTGGGAGCTGATAGAGCAGGCACCCCCAGCAGAGCAACTAAGGACAATGCAAGCTTATACGCGTTCATTGAGGCATTAGTTTAGCAGCCTGCTATTGTGCCACCAGCACTGAGCTATGCCGCCTCAATGAAACGATTAGGCTCCGGGTGTGGAATCGTGCGGGTGGGGGGTAGCGTGGCGCACAAGGGCAGGAAACGCAAATGGTAGATGGGGCTGCGTTAGCACATTATAATGAAGGTATGAGCCTGTGGCGGCGAATAGCCCTTGAACAAGTGCCCTCCTGTAAGCATACCATTGAGCAGGCGCGGAACCCTAATAGCCTGTGGTATGGACTCTATGACGATTTAATCGAAGCTTACTTAGAGCAGCCGCCTAACCGAGAAAAGATTGGGCAGATTTATGAATTTGCCCTCTGGTGCGATAAGAATAAGAAACGCCCTTACTCCTCCACTCATGTTGTAAGTTTCCTGGGACGCATAGACGACCATGAAAGGTTTGACGAGCTTGACGGTTTTACCCATGAGGATTTCCAGGAGTTCGTTAAAAAGCTCTTGACCCACAGAAGAAGTGATATCCGTTATTGACCAATGGTGCTGGCAGACGGGCTAAGGGAGTGGGTGAGAGAGGTAAGCGTCGGTTGCAGCGTTTGGTTGAGCCGCTGTTACTTTGGTTCTGCATCTCACTCTTTTTCCTGTGCCTGTTTTATGAGTTCCTCTTGGTTTGGCCTGTCCATCCATCCCATGCAGACAACGGCGACAGCTAAACCGACAGGAACAGCCATGAAGACGGCACCTACAGATGAGGACTGGGTAGAAAGCACAAAAGAAACAATGTATAAGACGACAACCGCAAAGTGACTCTCAAGGTCACCAAACGCCATTTGAATAGCCCCAAAACCTATAGCGGCTAAAACGGAGAGTAGCAAAAGTGGGGAAAGCACTCTGGAAAGGTAAAAACTGCCGCCAGCAAACCCTGTGTCAAGCAGCAGCATGGTTAATCCCATGAACCAGTATTGATTGACCAATCGGGCCAAAGTATGACGCATAAATGAGTTCTGACCGACTTAAACACTGCGCGCAGCGGCCCGACAATAGATGATGCCGCAACGCCGCTAATCCACTTCCACTGTGATGCTGTGTCGAGCCATTGCTTCGCGTTGATCTCGCTGGTAAGCATAGACGGCGGCAATAATCCACATTCCGATAAGCAAAAGACCTGACAAGGTTCTGATTAACTCTTCCATAGCTCACAAGTATAGAGCTGATACCATCTCCGACATTCATGGGTTTATTGAGTCAGAGGAAAATGACAATCCGAAAATTGTGGATGGGCGTAATATATTAGTTGCTATGAACTGTAGCAATTAAAGGGTGTCTGCATACAGTGCAAACACCCTTTAATTTTCATTAACCATTCGGTTTCTTAAAGAACGCGAACCCGGCATAGACGGCAACAAGCTCCCATTGTTGTAGTCCTGCTTCTTTGATCTTATTTTCATAATCATCAGGGGTTGACGAGTTATTCATGTTAATAACTTTATACAACCATCCCTGAGGCTGCTCTTGCTGTTTTATTACCCCATCAGGGTTGACCGTGACAGTTCCGGTTACTGCTATAGCACCATCTGTTTTGATGGGGATGGCTCCCGAAAACTTGACTGGAACATCAGTGTTTTGGTCTGTGATAGTGACCTGTATGGGTCCCTGTGACATACAACCTCCTAAGAATTAAGATGGATGTATTATACATTGTCACAACCTGGCAGTGTGCTAATTTCTTTACACTGCTCATTTGCTTTAATTCTGTAATTCTGTGCGCCGCTGTGCCACCCTACTTGAGTGATAATGCAGCCGGTGTGGATTCGTGTGAAAGTTGAGATATAATATCGTCCAAATACAAAGGGAGGCTCAGATTATGGGTCAAGAATCACAAGCAGCATCGGGATCTGGAGGAGGAGAAGTTTCTGCTAACACGACCGAAACCGTTAGGGATGCAGTAAAACTCGTGTTAGCAGAAGTCGTAACGCAACTAAATGCAGCACACCGCAATGACAATCCACCGACTGGCGAGAAAAAGGGATTTTTCCCCGAAGGAATAAGCTATATAAATATTACCTTTTCGGTGGGGAAGGCTCCCGATCCGGTGATAACTGCAGGTCTCACTATAAGCTCCAATGTGCCTCCCAAAGAGCAAGAAAACACGGACGCGCCACAGTAATCCACAGCGCACGATTAGGACTCAGGACAACACTAATAGGACACTGGCCCATAGGGGCTGTAGCGTCGCCGTAGAACGCAAAGTTTGTAATTGGCAGAGAATGCCATCTTAGATAGAATGGGGATTGCTCTTTGCATTGGAGCCAAAGACACCACGCGTTAGTCCCCCTTTCGCGTGGTGCCTTTGTGTTTCTGGCAGGTAGTATAGTGGCCTTAAAGTTTGTTGATGACAAGGCGTCTTAATGCAGCAAAACCATTATCACAGCCATTATGTCATCAGGTAAGGGTGCTGTCAGACGGGGCTGAGGGACTGGGTGAGTAGGCATCGGTTGTAGTGGCTGGTTGTGCCGCTTGGGAAATATCATTGACGTCGCAATTCAATATGATCGTGGTCTTGGAAGATTTGAACCATGTAATCGAAAAAAGTCAAACCTTTGTGTTGTTTGGCTTGCTGAGAGAGTTCTTCTTTGTGCTTGTAGTATTCTGCGGTCGCTGCATGAACTATCGAGAGCAATTATCACTTAGCGTAACTGCCACAAAACACGACGATTTCGGTCTCGATTCATCGCAGGACTTAACCTTGACTGAGTAGACAATAGGTTGTAAAGTAACACATTAAGCGCAGGAAACTGCGAATTAAAATTTAACTTTCCATCCCAAATTCATTGGAAATAATCTTTCCATGGGGTGATTTCGCTTTTCTTACTTAAAGGTAAGGAAGCGAAGTCACCCCTTTTTTGTTTTGGGGTGACTTTACAGAAATGGCATCTCGATCAGAGCTACAAGATTGTTCCCCCAACCAACACTATAGCTGCGCATGGGTTTCTTTCTTCGAGGAAATTATGCGTTTGGCGGCTCTGTCGCGCAGCCGTGCTGCTCAACAAAGTGCGGCTGACTCTGCATCCGACACGCCTCAAAACAGACAGTTAGTGCCCGCGCTTGAGATGACAGGGGAGGAACCGGCATAGAGATGTAAAAGGTGTAATCGCAATTTAATTTATAGCGTGCTTATTGTGGCGGGGAGGCTCCTAAAAGCCAAACGCGCCACCGGTCTGCAAACCGAGGCGCGCAAATGACTATACTATGGATAATTCTACCTCTTTGCAGCGTTTGCCTGCAACCGCCAAGGGCACTTCTAATAAACAATTAAGCGCGACAGAACAATCTCTCCGCAAAGATGGGGGGCACTGCGCCACTGAGACTATCCGTGCCGCCCTTCAATGTAGTAATCGTCGCTGTGGCTGCCGCAGTCCCAAGGGTAACGTCCACTGTCCGTCCCATCCAGACAACAACCCAAGCCTCTCCGTGGCTACCGGACGCAACGGCAGACCGGTCTGCTGCTGTCATAGTGGTTGCTCCCAGGAACAAGTCATAGCAGCCCTTAAAGCGCGTGGACTCTGGCCCGATGGTTCTTCCCAGGCCGCCCCCGCCTTGCTAAATGGGTTCCCAGACGCACGCTCCTCGAAAGCCGCTCCAACCGTTTATGATTACAGAGACACTGACGGGTCACTTCTCTTTCAAGTTGTCAGAGATGAAGACCCAACGGGCAAGAAGATCAAGCAGCGGCGGCCTGATAAGTCGGGGGGCTGGATATGGAATTTGGAGGGAGTCCGGCGTGTTCTCTACCAGCGAGCCGATGTGTTACAAGCTTCAATTGTCTTTATTGTCGAGGGTGAAAAGTGCGCAGACTGCCTTAATGATAGCTTTAGAGATGCTGGCCTCTATGGTAAGTATGTCGCCACAACTAATTCCCAGGGAGCCGGGAAATGGTTAGAAGAGTATAGCCGTGACCTTGAGAATAAAGACGTAGTTATCTTGCCCGACAATGACGATGCAGGCTACGACCATGCACAACGAATTGAGGAGTCCCTACAAAACAAGGCGAAAAGCATCCAGGTTATTAAACTGCCAGGACTTGCAGAAAAAGAAGATATCTTTGACTGGCTTGAAGCCGGACACGCACTGGATGAACTGCTTTTGCTGATTCAAGCAACAGCAGTTAAGACAACAGCAGTTAAGACCCTAAAGGAAGTTGAGGCAGTCTTTGATAAGTATCTGGTAATGCCAGATCACGAAACCCTATACGCAACATTAGGCACAGTGGCGGCTAACTACTGGGCACAGGAAAACGGAGGCGAGGCAACGTGGCTGGCTCTTGTAGCCCCCCCAGCCAGTGGCAAGACAGAACATATAACAGCATTAGCCCAACTTCCACACACTTATATGGCGGCTGAATTAAGTGTTGCTGCACTCCTGAGCGGCACCCCCCGCCGCGATAAAGCCAAAGATGCACACGGCGGATTATTAAATCAAATTGGTAGTTTCGGCATTCTCCTACTCAAAGACTTCACTACGATTTTAAGTATGAAGTTCGAGAAACGCGCCGAACTCCTTGCCGCTTTACGCGAAATCTACGACGGTTCATGGACTCGTTACATCGGCACGGATGGGGGCAGAACCCTATCATGGGAGGGTAAGCTTGGTGTCATAGTAGGTGTTACCGAAGCGATTGACACTCACCACGCGGTAATCAACACAATGGGGGAGCGGTTTCTCTTCTTTCGACTCCCCTCCGTTGACGAGGGTTTACAGAATCGCAGAGTCGAAAAAGCTTTATGCAATATCGAGCGTGAACCTTCCATGCGCGCTGAATTAGCGGAAGCTGTAGCTTCTTTATTTAATGGCATTGAGTGGTCTCATGAAGTCCATACATTAGACAGCCAGGAGCGAAGGAAACTCGCTGACCTGGCCAGCCTTGCGGCCCGATGCCGGAGCGCAGTGGAGCGCGACAGCTATACGCGTGACATCACGAACATACCCGATGCAGAGACGCCTACGCGCATTGCACAGCAACTATCCAAGCTGTTTGTCGGGATACTCATTATAGGAGTCCCTAAATCAAGTGCCTGGCAGGTTTTGCTCAAAATTGCTCAGGATTCAATGCCTAAAGCTCGTCTCCGGGTCTTTCGGCATCTCGCTCAATACGCCGAACCATGCACCACCTCAGCAGTAGCGGCGGCGTTGAATATCCCGCTCATGAACGCTTCTCGGGCATTGGAAGAGCTTAACGTGCATGGTGTCGTGAGCCATCAGAAACCAAGCAAAAGCGAAAACCATTGGCAATTAACTACATGGGCACGGGGGTGCTACGCACGAATTACGAGTGAGCTACCCGTAAACTCCCCCATAGCTACACCAGATGTCAGAAAGAGCCAAGAATCGTCTCTAAATATACAAGATACGTGTTGGGGGGAGAAAACGGGTAGACACGAATCGGAATATGCAGACGATTTATTATTCCATGAAGCAACCCCTTCCCCCATTCAGATTAACGAAGAGGAGGAATTCTGATGACTGCATCCGCACTCATCGGCAGCTTGCAAGAGAGAAGTATTAGCTTGAGAGTGGAGGGGGATCGTTTGTTAGCCCAGCCAAAGGCTGCACTTACTGACGCTGATCGAATCTCTATTCGTCGCCATAAGGCTGAACTCATGGATATGCTCACCAAACAGCTACCCGTATCAGTCACTCAATTCTTTACGTCCCCTCTGCTGGAACCTTACGTTCATTTAGTGAGGGCTGCGGAGGATGGCAGGCTTTCATCTGGTGCCGTCTGGATTCCGCCCAAATTGAAAATCAACAGCTTGGCACGCTATGTTTTGACTACTGCCTCAGAGATTCAGCGGATGGCACCTACTGAGTCATGTGCCGAGAAATTGCGTGGTGTGCGACGAGACTGCCTGATTACGCTGCTTGATGATCTGGCCCCTATAGATTGCTGGTGGACATCGGCGCAACCCTCGGCTCGCATAGTCGAGTGATCTCACGAGAGGTGTCGATAGCTACATGTCTTCGTCATTATGGCAACTGATCTTACGAAAAACGATGCTGCACGAGACAACCTTTCTTTCTGTTATCTCGTGAAGTCAGCGTGTGGAGGTCTGCTACTGGAGGTCTGCTATGGTCAGTATGTAGAAGTTATCCTCGCTTGCGCTCAGCCCAACGCTGTCTTTGGCTTTCTGCTATACGCGACTTGGCCTCTAAACTCATAGGTATTCCCTTCGGTCTTCCACTTTTAGCCCCTGGACGGCCTGCATAGCTGCGCGGCGTCCATGATTGCACGTCATCTTGACGCAAGCCAATACGATTTAGTATGCGAACGCAGGGAAGACGATTCTCCTTAATTGCTGAATAGATTGCCGCCACAGTGACTCCCTTTAACTGGGCTGCTTCATCAACAGTTAGCAAATCTTCTGTCATATCAGCTTTCTATTTTACTACAAGCCCTGCTATAGTTATATTTTTATTTTAGTAAAGATTTTAGTATACTTATAAAGTGAATATTAAGCTGTGACAGTTACAGTGCTGTTACAAATTCAAGGTAAGCTACCAACGAAAGTAGGGACGATGCGATGAAAGAGGCATTAAGAGCAGTCGGATATGGGCGCGTGTCTACCGAAGAACAAGAGAAGTCAGGCACCAGTTTACGTGACCAGTTCGCTGGAAATCATAGCAAGGCCAAAGATATTGATGCTGCTATGATCGCTTACTTTGAAGACACCGATTCAGGTGGCTTCTATCTCACTCGCCAGGGACTTCAAAAGGCTCTACAAACCTTAGAAGAAGGCAAAGCTAACTGCCTGATTGTCAAAGACTTGGTGCGTTTGACTCGCAATGATCGGGCTGAGCAAGCATTAATCCTCAAGCGGATTAAAGATGCTAAAGCGACTCTTATCTTTTGGGATGTGATGTATGAAGATTCTCCATTAGGTGAATTTAGCCTGAATGTCACTGGAGACTTCGCTATCTTAGAAAGAGCAGTCATTAAAGACCGCACGATGAAAGGTCGCCGACGCTGCGCTGTAGAAGGTGTTATGCCTGCTCGCACGGTGGCACCTTTCGGTTATAAGATTCCGACCAGAAACGACGTTATTCGCGGTATGTATCCGCCAGAGACATTAGGCAAATATCTGATTGACCCTGAACGTGCTCCTATCGCCGCTGAAATCTTCCATCGCAGTTTGGCTGGCGAGTCTCTGCATGGTATCTGCAAGTGGCTTCAATCCGCTGGTGTGGCTACAGTTGGCGGGGGTCTCTTCTGGCGACCTTCCAATATCAATACTATCTTGGATAATCCGGCCTACTATGGCAAAGCGGTCTTTGGCCGCAGACGCATGATAACGGATGAGAGTCGCGTTTTCCAGGGCTTTAAATGCCGCAGTTATGAAGTCCCCGTTCCAGAAGCAGAATGGATACGCATTGATTGTCCTGCCATCGTTAGTAAAGAAGTGTGGGAGTCCTGCAAGCGCAACCGTGAGGAGAACCGCGCCCGCCTGAGCACCCGTCCTACGTATCGCCTCATTCTGACGGGGCTGCTCCGTTGCCCGAAGTGCAAACGAGTGATGACAGGCCGCGCTTGGTCGAAGAACTCTGTTAGCCATTACAAATGCAAAGAGGCCAGCCCCTCAACCAATAGCATAGGTAAAGCGTGTTGGAATAAGCATATCAATGTCAAACGGGTTGAACCTGTAATTCTTGACACTGTAAAAGCTGTAATTCGCCATCCTGCGGCTATTGAAGTTGCCTATCAAACTTATTACGATTCATTGAACAATCAGTTTAAAGAGCAGGAGTATCAGGCTTTAAAAAGAGAATTGACAGACTTGAACAGGGAAGAAATAGCTACCGCAAAGGCTCAGGTGCAGGGAGTGGCTGTCGGAGCAAATACCGCCGTTTATGAGACTCTGTTACGAGAAATAGCCTTAAAGCGCACTCGGCTCGAGGGCCAGCTTGCAGCCTACGATAAAGTGAAAGGAGAACCCCAGTCGGCAAAGGATCGGGCAAGTTTAATTCAACAGATGCTTGAAGATGTTGAACTAGTGTTAGATGTCTCAAACACGACAATTACAGCCAATCAAAAGAATCATGTGCTGAGTAAAATCATTGATTGCATCTACCCTTCTTTGACAGCCGAGCAGTTTACAATTACCTTTCGCGCTTTTGGTGATAATACACAGTTAGTAGCAATCGCAGAGAGCGGCAAGCCACCAGCCTTATCGGTTGTCAGTGCCCCAATTTTTGATAAGGTTTCCGCCGATTGGCAGTAAATTAAGAAAGAATAATTAAAGCTTTGGTCTATGTATAGTTCCTACTACTGGCTTCACTAAAAGAACCACATCTTTTAATCACGCTGAATTAGATCCTGGTACTCCCACCCCCGGTGTAACAACCCTTAGGGCAAAGCAATCATCTGTAGATTGGGTTCTGTTGTAGGAGCTTCCGGTCTTAGGAAGTGTGCTTTTGTCTTCAATAGCGGTTAAGATTTCCCAAAACCGTTGAGAATTAACGGTGTTCATTTACGCCTATCTGTTCACACATCTCCAGGATGGGACAGGTTGAACACTTGGGCAGTTTACCCGTGCAGATATGCTTACCAAAGGGCACCAGCAAACGATTAATATCTACCCAATACGTCTTGGGCAACCATTGCTCCAACTTCACCATCGTCTGTTCTGGGGTCTTAGTATTGAAAGGTTTCCAGCGATTGGTTATCCGATGGACATGCACATCAACGGCGATGAAAGGTTGGCCACAGGCGATGCTCAACACGAGGTTAGCGCATTTCGGGCCGACGCCTTTGAGGGCCATTAAGGTTTCTGCATCACAGGGCAAATCACCATTATAGGCTTCAACGGTGCGGCGGGCAATATCATGGATGGTCTGGGCTTTCGGCTCATGAAAAGTGCAGGCGTTAATCAGTTCATCAATCTGCGCCGGCGTGAGACGACTGACGGCTTCCGGGGTATGCGCTGCGGCAAAGAGGCGGCGAGCCGTGGGCAGCATCACCTCGTCATAAGTGCGAATGGAGATGATGCAAGCCACCAGTTGTTGGAAGGTGGAGTTGAACCCATCCTCGGCCAACTCGAAAAGCCCCGCTTTGGGAAACGGCTGCACCGCCTGGCTAATGCGCTCCAGCGCCACATCAATATCAAACGGCTGCTTATCAGCCCGCGCCTGTGGCGCTTGGGCCGGAGCAGCATCGACAGCAGGTTTCGCTTTGCGGCTCGACTTGCTGGCAGTGGTAGCAGGGGTAGGTTTAGGACGTGTCATTTGCGAGTAATCATGTAAGCCGCGAGAGCTTTAAGCTCCTCTGGTTTCATGTCTCCATAGCCCGGCATATTGGAGCCAGGCTTCATCTTCTGCGGGTCTTTCAAGTGCCCAATTTGCCAGTTCAAATCCGAGTTGCGTTGGGCCTCATGCGTCAGGTCTGGCCCTCTCGTGCCGCCATCTTTGCCAATCTTGTGGCAACCCAGACAGTTGTTGTCTTCACTTCTAAAGAGCTTCTCCCCGGTGGTCACTAATTGTGGGTCTACATTAACCCCAGTCGCCGTGCGGGATGGCCCTGCTGCTGCACCATCTTGAGGTGTGGTGCCCTGTCCCAGATGAGTGGCTTGTCCTGAAGTGGGGGTCGCCCCTGCTGGTGGGTTGGAATTGGCGGTCACTGCGCCACTGGTGGAGGTGCCGCCAAATACCATTTGCCCACCCAGATAACCTGTATAAGTCACCACGGCAGCGGCCAGAGAAATGGAGACCATATAAGCGAGTAAAGCCCGCTCGGACAGTTGATCACGCACTTTCACGCGCCACAGCAAGAGCAGCAGCGACAGGCCAGACGTAATAAAAGCGGAAAGCCGATGCCAGATAAAAACGCTGGGGGGACGTGCTGCCCCACCCGTAAAATCGTAGCCCGCGAACCATCCGGTAAGCAGGGATGGCACCGACAGCACCACCGCCGTCACTAATAGCCAGAAACTAACGATGCGCCATTCTGGTTTGCGCAAGGCGGCAGCGCCAATTTCATAAAAAACCGCCGTGAGTAACATGGCGATGGGAAAATGGGTCAGAGCACCATGCATCTCGACCCAGGTTGGGAAGGCCATCTATCAATTCTCCTGCCAAAATTAGTGTGAGTGGAGAACCGCCTACGGCAGTCGCTACAGTTCACCTTGCTATAAAGTTTACGAGTTGATGTTGCGGTAAGGCTATTAAGTTTAGCTTATAATAATCAGACAGTTTTTAGTCATTAACAATTTACAACCCAGGCTTACTACCAATAACACCGTCATGCTACTATAGATAGCCGGGCACTCTGCTATAAGCCTTGAAGCGATGCATTGTAAATCCTTTATCCTGTGGACTTGATAACCATATACGTGTCACCCATCATAAACCCAGTCACCCCACGATGCCATTGCTTTGCAGGCGTCGTGGGGTGAGTCCAGGGGCCGATTACTTTACTACACTTTACTTCACGATGACTTTTGCCTGCATCATCGGGTGCAGAGAGCAGAAGTACTGGTAAGTGCCGGACTTGGTGAAACGATATGAGTACTGTTGATCTGTGTCCAACGCCTGCGACATAAAGACATGATTAGTTGTCTTCACCGTGTGCGGCACATCATCATGATTGATCCACGTCACCTGAGTGCCAACTGCGACAATTAAGGTCGCCGGGGTAAAGCTAAAGTTGTCAATGGTGACCTGCTTGGTAGCAGGCGCTTTAGCAGCAAGCGCTTTAGCAGCAGGCGCTTTAGCTTTCTGGGAGGAAGCCGTTGCAGTCTTCTGGGACGCGATGGCAAGGTGGCTGCTGGGGCTGGCGGGGTTCAGTATCATACTGGTACTTATGGCTAGGGGGGAAACACTTAAAGGTAAGATTTTCATAGTTGATCCTTTGATCTTAATGCTTGAAGATTTGCAAGATTTGCTAGGCTTATGTTGATTACAGGCACGGTGGACAGCCTTGATCCTTATGCCTTCCATGAGTCGAGGAGTGCAGCCGATGGAGGCCGCAACTCCTCAACCTTAAGCGGCATATCAGGCAGGGGGTTGAAGTGCCGAATCAATGACCGCCAGCGAATGACTGCCCGGCACATAATTCACGCTGGTCACGCCCAGGACGCTGCGGAGTTTGTCGGCTGGCACTTTCATGGGGCCGGGGCTAGGTGCGGTGCCGGGAGCGGGCTGGGGAAAGGCCGTAGACATGGCGGTATGAAAATGGACATGGCCTTCCACCTTTTGCTGCACCTGATGAATGTGGCCATTGAGGACAGTCACCGAGCCGAACCGCTTGAGGTAGGAAAGCGTCTGCGTACTGTCGTCCGTGCCCCAACCCCATTGGGGATATATGGCCCAGAGGGGAATATGCGCAAAGACGACAATGGGTGTGCTACTAGAATGCCCTTTCAAATCGGCTTCCAGCCATTCCAACTGCTCACGTCCCAGGTCGCCCAGGCCACCGGGCTTAAGGTTCGCCACGTTGACCAAGCCAATAAAATGCACACCCTTGTAATCGAAGCTATACCAGCCCGCACCTTTGGTACCCTTACCGTAGCGTTCCAGGTACGACTTGCCATCATCGTTGAGCATGTCATGTTCGCCCGGTACATAGAACACCTGGCCCGTCTTGCTCTTGATGCCGCGCACAAGTTGCGCCACCGTGTCGAACTCCGTCGGCTTCGAGAGTTGAGTCAGATCGCCAGTGTGCAGGATAAAATCGGGGGGCGTGGGCAGGGCGTTGATTTTGTCAATCGCAGCTTGCAAAGTCGCTGTGACATCCGTGTTAGCGGGCTTGCTGAACCCGATATGACTATCACTGATTTGTAGAAAGCTGAAGCCTCCGGCGGACGCACCTGCGCTCCCGCCCCCGCCTTGAGCAGCGGCGGCTTGGCCTAAACTCGAAGAGGTCATAATGCCGCCACTCATGGCATACAAAACTCCGGTGCCTGCCCAGGCCATGCATTTAAGGAAGCCGCGACGGTCAATGCCGTCCCCCTCGTGGTGCTGACCCGACGCACTCCCCTGCGGGCCATCTTCCAAAATGCCCTCTTCACTATCTTGGTTGTGATGGTGAGCGATGTGATCTATCATTTGTCTCCTTATTGAACTGTCTTACCCCCTATACTTGTATGGGGGCCAAGATATTCCCCAAAAATACGCCAATTAAGGGGCGGGAATAAAATAGTGAGTTAGCCAGTATTATGTTTAATCAGACGGGGAAAAGCGCGTGGTAGAACACCAGGAAGCGGGACACGACAAACAGGCACGCTTTGCCCAGATCGTCATGCCGCACCTGGGGGCCGCCTACAATCTGGCACGCTGGCTCACTGGCCATGACCAGGACGCGGAGGATGTGGTGCAGGAGGCTTGTCTGCGCGCCTTTAAGTTCTTTGACAGTTTTCATGGCACGGAGGGCCGTCCCTGGCTGCTGGGTATCGTGCGCAATACCTGTTATACCTGGCTCGAACAGAATCGAGGACATAAACTCACGGCATCCTTTGATGAAGCTACTCACGATGTCCCCAGCGATAGCGATAATCCTGAGAACATGCTGCTGCGGACTCTTGATGATCGGCTGATTCGCCAAGCCCTCAATGAGTTGCCCGTGGAGTTTCGGGAAGTAATGATACTGCGGGAGATGGAAGGTTTGTCCTATAAAGAGATTGCCCGCATCGCGGGGATTCAGCTAGGCACGGTGATGTCACGCTTGGCCCGCGCCCGCAAGCGACTTCAGCACCACCTGGCTCAGAGCATGGCTGAAGAATAAGGGATGAGGAGCGCCCCGATGGATTGCACAGAAACCCAGATCTTAATAGAGAGCTATGGCGATGGCGAACTCGATCTGGCCCACAGTTTGGAGTTAGAACAGCATTTGCAAGAATGCGCGACTTGCGCGCAGCAATATCAGCAGCACCGCTTATTAAGTACCGCCATCAGTCGCGGCTCCCTTTACTACCAGGAACCGGCGTCGCTGCGGCAACGCATTGAGGCAACTCTGCCTCAAGTCCATCCCCAACTCACGGCTGTGCCTCAAACCAAAACGGAGCCTCCAGCAACAACTCAAGTCAGAGGTAATACGAGGCCAGTGCGGAAGCTGACGCCGTGGCACTGGACTGGCGTGGCGGTGCCGATGGCCTTTGCAGCGTCGCTAATTTTCATGACTAAGACGCAAACTCCGGCTCCTGTTCCATTGACTGGAACACCATCTACAACAGTGGTAGAGACGCCCCCTTCTCGCTTGAGAGAGGAACAAATAACACAAGAGGTGTTAGCCAGCCATGTGCGTTCGCTGATGGCTAAACATTTAATGGATGTACCGTCTACCGACCAGCATACGGTTAAGCCGTGGTTTAATGGCAAACTGGACTTCTCACCGCCAGTAACAGATTTCGCACCGTTGGGCTTCCCTTTAGTTGGCGGACGCCTTGACTATCTGGATAATAGGCCAGTAGCCGCCCTGATTTATAAGAGACGCAAGCATTTTATTAACCTGTTTATCTGGCCGTCGGGCACTAACCCACCCTCTGCCACAGGCGCAGCACAAGTTAAGGGTGACAAAGCGACTCCGTCAGTTCCTGCCGTGCTAACCCGCCAGGGCTACCATATTCTGCACTGGACGCGCTCTGGTATGACTTACTGGGCCGTCTCTGACCTGAGTGAAGGCGAATTAGAAGGCTTTATGTGTTTGGTGCAGAGTCCGCAGCCAGGCAAGCAAAATCCCAATGGGAGCGCGATGGGGAGATAAGCAGCGTATCCAGGCCGATAATTCAGCATTGCAATCAAGCAACACACATTCATCAATTGCCGCTGCAAAACTATTATGTGATGAGAAAGATATAAGGAATCGCTACAGTCACACCCTATAAAGTTTACAAGTGATCCGATGAGGCTATTAAGTTTAGCTTGTGATCATCAGATAATTTTTAGTTATCGGTAGTTTTATCAGCCAAGCGTTCGACTATTAATGCCGTGGTGATGCCCCACACTAAATGGGCCACAATCATCAGGGCATTGCGCTTTGCCGGATGCTTGGTTGCCGGAGATAAAAGCTGTGCGCTGGGTAGCAACACCAGATAATTAACGCACCAGGAGAGGACGCCAAAAGCCGCACCTTTGATGACTGGATGCACCCGCAGCTTCTTATGGCTCGCTGCATAAATCGCACCTAAGACGGCTCCTGTAGCAAAGTGCGATACAGTTGTGAGTTGAACACGTTCTTCTTCATCCAGATGGCGATGCAGCCCTAATGCTTTGGCCACTCGCATGGTGCCTGTGCGCGGTGGCAAGGGATAGCGTTGCGTGGGCGGTAAGTAGCGATGCAGCAGTTCCATGACCAAGGTCATTGGCCCCGTCGCCACCAGGCCCGCTATGGTTCCAGCCAGGTATTTATTCATAAGCAGTTCCTAAAGTGCGAAGGGGCAGCTCATTGCTGCCCCTTCTGAGCCACCAGACACTGCTGCATGTCGCAATTTCTGTTCCGCCACTCGCAACATCTCAGTTAAAGTTCAGGGTATAAGGTGAAGTATGAAAATCTAAATGAACTCGGCGCTGTGGGAAACTTACAGTTAATTTGTTTATTTCAACACAAAGGCCACAAAGGGAGCACAAAGAACACAGAGAATGAGGATCAAGGATAGAGAATCGAGGATAGAGAATCGAGGATAGAAATAGCTGGCTCTTGCGATCCTCTATCCTCCATCTTCTATCTTCAAACTCTGTGTTCTTTGTGCTCCCTTTGTGGCCTTTGTGTTGAAATTGAGCTACTTCCAATCTTCGCACCCACGAAATGGTATATGCTCACCTGCTCTATATCGGGGGCGCGGCAGGTATTCGTTGATTCCGGGCACAGCTTCACCACGCAGGAGGAAGGCGCAAGGCCAACCCTTGGCGGTAATACGCGTCCTGGTGGGGATGTAGCGAATGGTCAGGCCGCAACGTCGCAAAGGCGAGTTATTCGCTTCCGAGCCATGAATGGTATTCGGGTGATGCACTTCCACCCCTCCGGCCTTTAACACACAGTCTGTGGCTTTTGATTCATCCACCAAAGCTGAGTCAATAGCCGAACCCAAAACGCTCTTGACATCCGGGCGTTTGTGCATGGCCTGTAAATCCATCTGTTGTGAACCGGGAATAACGCGCAGACAGCCGTTCTCTGGTAGGGCATCGTCTACCGCTAACCAGAGCGTGACGACTTGCATGGGTTCTAAGGGCCAATAGCTGCCATCCTGGTGCCACAGCACGGGTTGACCATCATAGGGTGGCTTGCAAATATAGTGGGAAGCAAAGAGGGCAATGTTCGAGCCGATAAAAAGTTCAGCAATATCCAGCAGACGGTCATCGCTAATCAGGCGCACCCAGAAAGGATCATATGGCATTAACGTGTGTCCCAGTTGCTCCGGGCGCAAATCAGGATACTTCTGCATCAGCCAGGCCACATGCTGTTTAGCCTCTTGCACCAACTCATCATTAATGGCCTTTTCAAAGAGGGCGTAGCCATCTCTATCATACTGCCGCTTGGCTTCTTGTAAGCTCGGTTGAGTTGCTAATGTGCCAGTCATTCGATTACCTCTTCACTCTTGGCCTTGATGGTTTGCGTGAGCGTCTCCATACTGGTAGATGAAGTATGGGCAATGATAGCACAGTTATCAATAGAGTTACAGCAACAGGTTATCAGGAGCGAATGTGAAGAGTCCGCAACAGGCAGCCGCGCCAGAGCCTTTGGCTACGCTTACAGTCGAGGCCAATAACCAATCCGATCAATCCAAGCTGGCACCGCATTCGGCTTTGAAGTTCGTCGTCCTGATGGGCTGCATTAGCTTGCTGGCCGATATGACCTATGAAGGCGCACGCAGCATCACCGGCCCTTACCTTGCGTTATTGGGGGCCAGTGCTTTCGCCGTGGGGATTGTCGCCGGAGCGGGTGAGTTAGTTGGTTATACCCTGCGGTTATTGTCGGGCTATGTCACCGACCGCACCGAAAATTACTGGGGCATGGCATTTCTGGGCTATGCTACCAATTTAATCGCCGTGCCGTTATTGGCCCTAGCGGGCAGATGGGAAGTAGCCGCTTTACTGATTATTATGGAGCGCACCGGTAAGGCTCTCCGTGCCCCGGCCCGTGATGCCATGCTCTCCCATGCGACCAAGTCAATGGGACGCGGCAAAGGCTTTGGATTGCACAAAGCAATGGATCAAACGGGCGCCCTGCTTGGCCCAATTATCATAACCACTGTGCTGTATTTCAAAGGCACTTCCAACGAGCAAGCTACCCCTTTAATTGGCACGCATCACTCGCTGATGCAGGGGACTCATCCTGCGCAGTTAGCAGGTTATCAACTTGGCTTTGCGGTCTTGGCTATCCCTGCTTTATTGGCTCTATGTGTGCTTTTGGTTGCCAGGTTCCTTTATCCACATCCGCAGCACCTCGAAGTTAAACGCATCGAATTAGAAAGCAAAGGATTTTCCAAAGCCTACTGGACTTATCTGGCAGCAGTGGCGCTGATTGCAGCAGGATACGCTGATTTTCCTCTGATTGCGTATCACTTCAAGAAAGTCGCTCTGGCCCCGGATAATTGGATACCCCTTTTCTATTCGCTGGCGATGGGAGTAGAGGCAGTTACCGCTCTCATCTGTGGACGGCTCTTCGACCGCAACGGCTTTTCGGTATTGCTGATAGCGGCTCTCTTCTCGGCCTTGTTTGCGCCTTTAATCTTCCTTGGCAATCTGCCGCTGGCATTCGCTGGCATTATCCTATGGGGCTTAGGTACCGGAGCACAGGAATCGGTCATGAAGGCAGCCGTGGCGGATATGGTGCCTGCGAACCGTCGTGGCTCGGCTTATGGCGTGTTCAACACAGGTTATGGCGTGTGCTGGTTCCTCGGCAGCGCATTAATTGGATTCCTTTACGACCACTCTATCCTCGCGCTGGTAATATTCTCCGTTGTTATTCAACTCGCTTCAATTCCACTTTTCATGAAGGTGCAGAGAAACCCATTAGGTAGAACCTCAAATTAACTTGCTCGTTTTTGATTGAAAGCTCTTTTGTAAGATGCCCGCTTTATCTGGCATTAAGGGTAGTGAAAGATTTAGCACGCCCCATTGCATTTCTAATCGTCCGTCCTGGGCCTTTGCCGTCACACCAGTCAGGGGTTCTTCAGTCGTAGAAAACTGCACCGCACAACCAAGGCCCATTGGGTTCATATCTGGTAAATGGATACTTCGCTGCGGGCCATTGTATAGCACCACATCCAGGCAAGCTTTGTCCTTTTCGTGCGCGATTTCCCAATGGCCATTCGTATTGCCTAAACTGGCATAAGGTACCATCAATTGTAAATGTACCGCCCCCCAACGCAGGCTAGCCACTTCATCTAAGACAGCCGGGGCGCGGAAGTCAGGCGGGAAGTCACCGAGACCAGCAGCGCCGCCGATTTCAAAACGTAAGCGCAGGTCTTTGGCCTGGAAGGTAGCATTCTTAATGCGGTCGAGTGAGACGTGCGTATCGCCGCCATCTACCGCGAAGTTGATGCCCGCTAAGGCTTTGCCATCTTGCTGCACGCTAAAGAACTGGGCGGCGGAGAAATCGTAGCCATCATGGAGAAAGCGTAGGTGCAAGTAGCTGGGATGCTCTGGTGTGCCCCAGTAGGCTAATAAAGCCCGTCGCTGGTTCCACAGGTCGCCCCGATTAATGCTGCCCAGGGCAAAGGCAGGCGCTAAATAGGTGGTGCCAACGACGGGCGGCTCATCTCTGACGAAGGTTTTGACTAAGGCACGGGGTTGATCTAAAGTCGTGAAGTAAGGCTCCAAATCACGAGGGCAAGGCAGTATTAGGCGATGTTCATTGAGGTCGGGAGTCGTATCATTAACTCCAAAACGCACGTGCCCTTCGGTGGCTCGTTCGATCAGGGCCAGTGTCCCTTTGCCGAGAAGCGTGGTATAACAGCGGCTATGCGGCCCGGCCCACTGGTGGGTTGGCGCATGAAAGTGCTGCGCGATTTCTTCCCAGGCTAAACGATAAGTATCATTCACGAGGGCAAGAGATGATTCATCTTTAACATCATGGCACATCCGACCCAACTCGTTCAATGCCACTATTGTATAAGTGGGGCTGTTATATTCGGTAAACGCGCCGTGGTGGAAAGTATAAGCGTGGAAACGCTTGAGCCGGTCAAAGGCATAATCGTGCAGGTCGCTCAACTTATAGAGATTCGCCGCTACTAAGGTCACGTAAGTGCCCATGATGGCGATGTTGGTATAACCGGGAGAGACATTGCGTCTTTGAATGGAGCGGGCCGCATGGACAATAGCATCATCAACTTGCGTCATCAGTTCAGCCGGTAAACGGTCACGATGATCGAGGGCCACTTGCAAAAGCTGTGTGCCGCAAAAGTCGGCCCAGTTCCAGTCGGGCGGCGACATCTTTGAAAGCGGCTCTTCCATAAACCACGACCAGATGCCATAGGTCTTGCTGGCGGGGTCTTTATCCTGCAAGGCCACTACGTGCCGCAATATCGCCTCGGCGCGTTGCAGCAAATCCGCTTCACCCGTATCCAGCAAAGCCACCGCATATTGCAGCGAATCGCGTGTCGGATGCACCCATCCGCCGTGCAACGTCGTGTGATAACCAGGCGACGAAAACGGCTGGCGGATCATCTGTTCGGCTGGATCATACTTCTGGTGCAGCGGCTCCAAAGCGCGATGCAGTCGCTCTTGCTGAATGAGAGTTAAAGAGATCATGGTAAGGTGCTTTATAACCGATGCCAGACAACGAGTCGAGGGGTGGCAACCTATCTCTACTTTGCCTTAGAGAATGAATTCACCACAGAGACACAGAGGCACAGAGATTTTGAGAATAGCGAATGGAAGATAAAGAATTGCAGCAAAAGTTGCTATTTCGATCCTCTATTCTCCATCCTCAATCCTCAAAATCTCTGTGCCTCTGTGTCTCTGTGGTGAATTCATAAACGGGCAGCAGCACAGGAAGCCGGGGTGCCATCGGCTTCGATAAAGATGCTGTCATATTGTTCTTTAGGCACGATTTGGCTGGTGGCCGCGCGGTAATGGAACTGCAAGGCACGCCGCCGTGCCGAAGAGGAATTGGGCGGAGTCTGATGCGGCAACAGGCCGTGAAAGAACATTGCACCACCGGGCGGCAGTTCAACGGGTACAGCTAAGGCCGGGTTTAGACGATCTTCGACAATCTCACAATCGCGCCCATGAAAGTGCTTGCGCGGCCCGACCTTATGACCGCCGGGTAAAACATGCATACAGCCGTTTTCTACGGTTGCTTCATCTAAAGCGATCCACACACCACAGACTGCATCCAGAGGTACCACGGAAAAATAAGCGTCATCTTGATGCCAGGGCTTTTCGCTACCGATAAAAGGCGGCTTAATAAGGGCCATGTCCTGAAACATCAGCGGCCCCGCCCCCAGCAGGGATTCTATAACACCACAGATACGCGGGTGGTGGGCACTTAGATAAGATAGATGCGGATGCTGATCGCAATACCACATCAGCTTGCGCACCTTTAATTCCACATCCCCGTCACTTGCATCTTGAGGGCTGTAACCCGGTTCAAACTGCACGCCAAATTCAGTGCCAGGCATTATCCAGAATGAACCACGCTTATCTACCTCCGTGCTATTTGCCACCCGTTGCACTAACTCAGACAAAGCCGTTTTAGCTTGTTCGATTTCATCAGTCGTGAGCACATCGGGAAAAGATAGATAGCCATCCCGCCAGTATTGTTGAATCTGCTCCTGAGAAAGTTGCCGCATGAATCATAGTTTATTTAATTAGCGGCAGCAGAACAGGGGAAGCGAGGTAGGGGCACGGCAAGCCATGCCCCTACCTCGCTTCCCCTGTTCTGCTGTGCTTAAAATTCTTAAGCAGGGACTTTTTCTTTAGCATTGCGGCCTTGCGCAATCTCATGGCCGCGTGCGGTGCCAGTGCCCTCAACCTGTGCCTCAACGTGCTGCTGTTGCTCAGGCACTTCGGTGTTCTGCACATGCGATTCTTGATCAGCAGGCTCACTGCGCTCCCGCGTAATCAGTCGCACCTGGCGGTCAAAGAAGAGATAATCAAAGGCCCAATCAATGGCCGTTAAAACGCGATTGCGAAAGCCGATGAGATAGAAGAGGTGCAAGCCCAGCCAAGCTAACCAGGCGAAGAACCCCATGAGTTTGAGCGGACCGACATTGGCGACGGCTGACGAACGGCCAATAACCGCCATCGTGCCTTTGTCCCAGTAGCGGAAGGGTTTGATTTGCCCGCCTTGTTCCCGCTGCACAATGGCCTTGGCCACATACTCACCCTCTTGCATCGCCACCGGAGCCAGCATGGGTAATGGGGTACCGTCTTGCTCTAAGTGGGCCATATCGCCAATCACAAAAACTTCAGGATGCTCCTTGAGACTTAAATCAGGCTGCACTACAATTCGTCCGCCGCGTCCTTTAGGCACTGGCAGTACCCCACTGAGTGGTGCTGCCTGCACACCTGCTGACCAGAAAAGTGTGTAAGCCGGAATCTCTCCACCATCTTTCAGGAACACTCGGTCGAAAGTTGCGCCGCTAACAGGTGTTTTCAGTCGCACTGTCACACCCATGCGCTGCAAGCGTCGCTTGGCATACTCCTGCAATTTCTTGGGAAATGGCCCTAACACATGCTCCGATGCTTCGAGCAGAATAATCTTGCTATTTTGCACCGGCAGTTCCGGGTAGTCCTTAGTCAGTACATGGTGTGTTAGCTCCGATAATGAACCGGCGAATTCTGTACCGGTTGGCCCGCCACCCACAATAACAAAGGTCATTAAGGCTTCGCGCACTTTGGGGTCAGGTTCTTTGACGGCCCGCTCAAAGACACTCAACACATGGTTGCGCAACGTTACGGCATCGTCCAGTTGCTTCAAGTCAAAGGCGTGCTTTTTAACTTCTTCGTTGCCAAAGAAGTTCGTCACACTACCAGTAGCAATCACTAAATAGTCATAAGGAATCGAGGCAGTAGCCGTTATGACCTGCTTTTTGTCGAGGTCTATGCCCTGCACTTCCGCCATCTCAAAATGCACACCTTTATAATGGCGGATGATCGAACGAATCGAGTGCGCTATGGATTCCTGCCCCAGCATAGCCGTAGCAACCTGATACAACAACGGCTGAAAGAGGTGGAAATTCTGCCGGTCTAAGACTAATACATCCAAGCCCTTACCACCCAACCCGTTAGCGGCACGAATACCACCGAAGCCCATCCCGACGATGACAACTCGCTTCATGGCAGTCTCCTCTACAAATAGTTTGTGAAATTTTTCACTTACTCCCCATCTGTGCATGATTTATACCATAAACAGGAGTAACTTGCCCGCCAGAGCCACTTTATCAGGGTATTAGTTTTGCTGTAAGAGAATTAAACCTGTTTAAAGGGAATCTTCAATGGCGGCTGCCATTGTGAAAGTTAGCTGAAATGATGGCAGAGACAAGTCGGTTTGAAGAAGCGAATAAGGTTGAAGCTCAATTAGAGCGGGAGGCCAAGCCTGGTGATATTTTGCTGTTCTATAATGCCACCGGGATAAACCATATTATTCCCCTCGTGACGCGCTCACCTTTCTTTCATGTGGCCGTTTTTGCGGGCGGAACAGAAGTTATCGAATCTCGACCGATGGGTGTTGTCCGCCGCGATTTGCGCGACGTGGATGATATTCATTATTTTGTGGTTATTCCTGCACCCTCCGGGGCCGGGCGCGCTGCTCTCGCCTGGGCCGAGACGCGGATTGGGGATGGCTATGACAACACAGGAGTCGCTGTTATGCTCCTGGATCGTATCTTTACCACCTTTCGCCTCAATTACGCCGCCAAAGACAAATGGACTTGCGGTCAGTTTGTAGCCACTGCATTTGATAAAGCGGGCGTTTGCCTCTTTCCTGACCTCGATTTGGTGGAGGTAGAACCTGCCGATTTCCAGCGTTTCCTGCCCCCGGAAAAGATACCGAGAATTTCTTTAGCAGAAAGGGCGAAAAGGGCACTCTTTGCTGCCGGAGTAATCCTGGCGATACCCCTCTTAGTGTTTACCGTGAAGTATTTGTGGCGGGGCCGTGCGCGACAGCAAAAGACTTATAAATTGCTAAGAAAATGACAGTTTGATAGCGGGTGCCGGGCGACTCAAGTCGCGGCAACCACAGCGCAAAGTCCGCCTACGCGGACTCTCGGTAGAACCTGAGATCCACCCTTTGAGAGCCTGCGTAGGCAGGCTTCGTGCCGTTGTTGCCGCGACTTAAGTTGCCCGCCACAATCTATTAAATTCGCAGCACCACTGCCTCAGTTGCTCTCAATGGCATGGCCCGCGCCGCTATAAAGGTCTAAGGGGCCATCCAATTCAATCTTAATGACTGTGGCATTGGGGTTAAGTT
The DNA here is from genome assembly GCA_019239895.1 of Abditibacteriaceae bacterium. Lineage (GTDB taxonomy): Bacteria > Armatimonadota > Abditibacteriia > Abditibacteriales > Abditibacteriaceae > JAFAZH01. Next base: position 29,904 of record JAFAZH010000020.1, read on the forward strand.
CAGCTTCGGGCACTTCTATCCACAAGACACCAGGAATATTCATCCACGCGGCTCCGCCCATTTTTCGGTAACTTAGTTCATGGCCTGAACCGACAACGGAAACCCGCTTGATTTGGTTACGGATGCCCTTGATGGCAATCTCATCCCACGGGCGGTCGAAAATCATGGCATAAAGGGTTTGATGGTCTTTGCTGAGGGTGCTGGTGCCATAGAGATGACCGGCTGGCAAACCGGCTTCAGTGGCATAGACGGCTTCTTCATGCTGGCGAATCCAATCGCCCAGGGCTTCCAATCGTTCGACTTGTTCTGGCGGGAAGATGCCATCTTCTTTGGGTGTAATATCCAGCAAAAGGTTGCCACCCATACCGATGCACTCGGCAAACATTCGCACAATCTGACGCACAGATTTATAATTTTGATCTTGTGGCTGGTAGCCCCATGAATCGTTAATGGTAACGCAGAATTCCCACGGGCCTTCGGGTCGGCTGATAGGGATACCCTGCTCCGGCGTTTGATAATCGCCATGCCCGCGCATCCGCGAATTGAGAATAGTCTCCGGCTGCCAACTAAGCAACTGTTCGCGCAGTTCCGCCATGCGCCAGTATTCATCGCCTGGTGTCCAATCGCCATCGAACCATAGCAAATCTACTTTGCCAAAACGGGTGCATAACTCTTCTAATTGGCCACGATGAAATTTTAAAAAGCGTTGCCAGGTCGGGTTATTCGGGCCATCGCTCCATTGCTGATACGCTTTTTCCATCGTATCGCCGTGGCGCTCTTCCGGTGGAATCGGCGCGTAGTCCGGGTGTGACCAATCGAGGTGCGAAAAATAGATACCAACCTTTAAACCTTTCTCCCGCAGAGCTTCGCAATAAGGGGTTAGGAGGTCACGGGCCGCCGGGGTTTGCTTGACCACGCTTAAATCGCTCAATTGAGTATCCCAGAGCGCAACGCCATCGTGGTGCTTGCTCGTTAGCACCGCATACTTGGCCCCGGCACGTTGAAATAAATTCGCCCAGGCTTGCGGGTCATAGTGGTTGGCCGTAAAACCTGAGCACTGCGCCATGTAATCTTCATAAGAGATTTGCCGGTTAAAGAAGGCCCACGATTCAGGAATGCCCTTAACTGAGTAAATGCCCCAGTGCAGAAAAATGCCCAGTTTAGCGTCGGGAAACCACGATTGCATCATAGAAAGAACCTCTTCTATTGCGATAAATGATAATGGAACACGACCCAGTTTCGCTGATTCTATATCCAGTGACCAGAGACTTATTGTTTTAGGCACTCTTAATAATGCTATTTGAAAGTTGCGTCTAACCCAGTTCAGCGCAAGTTAATTTATTTCTTATATAGCGATTCATAGCGCATGTAATTAGCGTCGCCCCGCGTTGCGTCCCATCCAAAATTAACCGATAGGATCAAAGCGAATATCGTCGTAATCCACTACGCCACTAGAACCCTGCATTTCTGGTGACAGAGTGAGATAGACCGAGCCAGGCGTAATATCCTGCATTTGTTCCAGATTAACCCAATCAGTGTCGTGCTTGATGCTGGGCACGGCAGTCCAGGGTTCAATATGACGGCCCAGAGCGTCTTCAAAGACTAATGCCAGGCGTGCATCTTCCCACGGGTTTACTCCAATCTTGAGGTGACTGGCGCGCATCCGCACCCGAATCCTGAGTTTTTTCCAATGAGGGTCGAGTTTAAAGCGACAAGGAGCACTCACAAAATGCGAGAATTGACCAGTGGCATTGGGTAAATTGTTGATGCGGAGAAAATGGTTGCCGTTCTCTTCCATCACCTGATAAAGTTTCGGGTCGGAAGGTTTCCACCCCAGCAAGTTGCCTTGGGCATCGGGAGTTTCAAAGTTACCTTCCGGGAAACTTTTGCGCCAGCGGTGCGCGGGTAATGGTGAATTTGGCTCGACGCGAATATCATCATAATCTATAATGCCGGAAGCAAAGCTCTCTGCGGAAAGCCGCAGATAAGTCGCCCCCGGCACCACTTCTATTTCAATCATCTGGCTTACCCAATCGGAATCTTTTTTTAGTTCTATGACGGGTTGATAGGGGCCGACTCGGTTGCCCCCGGCGTCCTGAAATTCAGGCACCAAGCGGGCGGTCTCCCAGGAATTAGAGCCAAGGTGAAGCTGAGTTGCCCGCATCCGGGCATAGATACGAATCTTCTGCCAGCTAGGGTTGAGCTTAAACCGCACTGGTACAGAAAGGAAAATCGTGATTTTACCATCTAGCCCTGCCGGGCTAATGATGCGTAAGAAGTGGTTGCCGCCTTCTTCCATGACTTTCATGTGCTCATGATCGGAAAAGGCCCAGCCCGCCGGAGTACCTTGCTCATCCACCTCTTCAAAACTGCCATAGGGGAAGATATTACTCATCGGCGGGGTAGCTGGCTCGTCAAGAGCATCATCATCGGCATCAGCCGGGTTCGCTTCAGAAGCATCACCGCCCCCCTGGTTATCTGGCGCGGCTTTATCTTTGAAACGATAAAGGCCCGCCTCAATTCTATCCCAGACGGCGACTTCCCGCGCCGGTAAAGCTTTATCACTGCCCAAATCTTTGCCCACCACAGCGGCGAATATCCCATCGCCTAATGCTGTCAGGTCGGCCAGGGTGACGCTTTGTTTGAGACCGCCTCGCACATGCAGTAGGGTATGCTCATCCAGCAAGACAACTTTAGGTTTGGTGGCTGCTAATTGATTGGCTTTGCCAGAGGGTAAGGTAAACGAGGTGACATCCAGCGTCAGGGTCTTCTGGACTGGATCAACGGCACGAATTTGCCCCTCTAATTGAATCTCCCCCAACCTCATTGTTAATTCTTGAGGAGCAACGGGAGTATCTGGCTCGACACTGACTTGGGCGAACGTAGGACAGCAAGTTGCCATTAGGACTTGCCAGACTATAAACAAGAGCAAGCCTCGGAGTAGGTGCGCTTGATTCCAGAGAAGAGCCGTTAGCTTTCGCTGCGGCAACTCTTTCACTGCGCTTTTGTGGCTTGCCCACCGTTTAAGCAGCTCTAAGTTAACCCACCACTTCAAGACGTATGTCGTCATAATCAGCCACGCCACTGCAACCTAACATTTCAGGTGACAGGGTCAGATATACCGAACCAGGTGTGACAGTTAAAGTTACTGATTTCTCGACCCAATCACAGTCTTGCTTTAAGTCTAATACTGGGGTATCCGGGCCAGCCTGGTGTCCTTTCGCATCTTCAAAAAGTGGCGTCAGCCGTGCATCTTCGTAGCCACGACTGCCCATCTTTAAATCATGAACTCTCATGCGCGCTTTGATTCTGACCTTCTTCCAGATAGGGTCGAGACGAAAACGACAGGGTGCCGCTAAGAAAGGCACCCATTTCCCATCGGGGCCAGGTGAGTTATCCAGGCGCAGGAAATGATTTCCGGCCTCTTCGATTAATTTGATATGTTGGGAATCATTCATGCGCCAGCCAATCGGATTGCCAAGAGCATCAAGATGTTCAAAATCCCCTTCAGGGAAATCCTTTAAAATCACCCTTGATACCGGAGCCGGATTCGGCTCAACCTGGATATTGTCATAGTCTATGGTTCCCGCTGCGAAGGTCTCTGGCGAGAGTGAGAGGTAAGCCGCTGACTGTGGGACTTGCAAGTCTTCCCATTGATCCACCCAATCAGAATCTTTTTTCAATTCAATAACTGGCTGATAGGGGCCAGCCCGATTGCCCCCAGCGTCTTCAAACAAGAGGGCCAGACGCGCTGTTTCCCAGGGTTTAGACCCCAACTTCAAATTGGCCGCGCGCATCCGCGCATACAGGCGAATGGTTTTCCAGGTCGGACTCATCTTAAAACGAATCGGCGCAGCAATAAAGCCATTGGCTTTACCATCAGCACCCGGCGGGCTGATAATGCGGAGAAAATGATTGCCGTCTTCTTCCATTAATTTGATATGCTGATGATCGCTAAAAACCCAACCGGTGGGTATTCCTTTTTCATCTACATCTTCAAAATCGCCATAGGGGAATACATTATGCACTGGCATGGAGATGGCGTTTACATTAACCGGGTCGTTAGACGCTATTTGAGTCGGGGGCGGGGAAGCCGTATCGGTCGGTGAACCAACAAGCGGCGGATTGATGGGCACCGCATCATTGCCCTGTGCTCCATTTGTTACTGTCGCGCCTTTAAAAGAAAACTTGCCGTTCTCAACTCTATCCCACACCGCAACTTCACGGGCCGGAAGAGCTTTACCGCTGCCTAAATCTTTGCCAATCACGAGGGCTGAGATATCATCCTGGGCATCATTCAAATCCGCTAACGATAACAGTCGCTTGTTATCACCACGCACATACAGCACGGTCTTCGCGTCAAGCACCACAGACTTAGCCTTCGCCGTTGGTAACTGGCTCGTTTTTCCATTAGGCAAAATGAACGCTGTGACATTCAGCACCAGAGTTTTCTGGCCCACATCAACAGTGTGAACCTTACCTTCTAACGCGATTTCCCCTTCATGCATAACAACTTCAGAGACAGCACTCACATTGCCATTGGTTTGTGCGCATAGCGAGTAGCTGTTACTAATCCACAACACCGAGATTATGAAACCAAGAAGTAAAGTCTTACGGAGGAATTGAAGCGCCACTAAAAGCTCCCACGTTTGCAATGCGTTTGTGCTGTCTGGCTTGAAACTATATCTTATCCGTTTGTCACTGCATATTTCAATAACGGGCTGCCAGTAGATAAATTAATCAAACTTCCTCAATCGGGGTGCCTGCTGGAGTTCGGGGGCTGGGGTCGAAGGCATTTATAATAACCGCTTCGGCTTCAATCTCCACTAACATATCAGGATCAATGAGGCGACTGACTTCGAGCATCGCCGTAACGGGCCGAATTTCACTAAAGAACTCGCCATGCGCTCGGCCAATCTTTTCCCAATCAGCCATATTCGTCACAAAGATGCGCGTACGCACCACATCCTCTAAGCTCGCGCCTGCCTGTTGCAGCGCCGCCTGCACGTTTCGCAAAGCCTGTATTGTTTGCGCATAAGCATCACCTTTGCCAACCACCTGACCCTGTGCATCAGTAGCTGTAGTGCCAGAAACATAAACCATCTGCTCTACACGCACCACCCGCGAATAGCCAATAATCGGCTCCCACTTCGTGCCACTGGAAATATTTGTGCGTTGCATAAATCCTCACTTCTTCTCTGATCACCTTTTATTCAACACAAAGGCCACAAAGATTTCACAAAGAACACAAAAGAGCTTGAAATTATAGGGATACTCTGGCTATCCTATATCCTCCATCTTCTATGCTCAAATCCCTCTGTGCTCTTTGTGAAATTTTTGTGGCCTTTGTGTTGAAAAGCAAAGAGCTATCCTAAAATCTCCCGCAATGCTGCCACGAGAAGCGTCACGTTGCGCCGACTGGAGGCATGGCCCATTAAGCCAATACGCCACACCTTGCCCTTGAACGCGCCCAGGCCACCACCGATTTCAATACCATATTCATCGAGCAAGCGACGGCGGGTGGTGAGGTCGTCCACGCCTTCCGGGATGGTGACAGCATTGAGCATTGGCAAATGATGCCCTTCCTGACTGGCATAGCCAATGCCTAAGGTTTTGAGTTCATCGCGCAATAATTCGTGCATAGCACGGTGGCGTTGATAGCGGGCCTCTAAGCCTTCTTCCAACACAATGGAAAGGGCTTCTTGCAATCCATACAGCATATTAATCGGTGCCGTGTGATGATAAGCTCGCTCTTCACCCCAGTATTGCCGCAGCATAGTGAGATCGAGATACCAACTTTGCACTTTCTGCTGGCGCTGAGTTAGGCGTTCTACAGCGCGCGGCGAGAAGGTAACCGGAGAGAGTCCCGGCGGACAGGACAGACACTTTTGCGTGCCGCTATAAGCCGCATCTACGCCCCACGCATCAATCTCAACGGGCACGCCGCCCAAACTCGTGACACAGTCCAATAAGAACAGTGCGCCCTGCTCGTGAATGGCCGCGCCCAGACGATCCACATCTTGCAGCACCCCGGTGGATGTCTCCGCATGAACCACAGCAACCAGGCGCGGTTTGATGCGCTCCACCGCCTCAATGATGTCTGCTTGCTTAAAGCTCTGGCCCCAGGGCGCTTCAATCGTCTCAACTTGTGCCCCATAACGACCAGCCACATCCGCCATGCGGCCACCAAACACGCCATTGACTGCCACCAAAACTTTATCACCCGGTTCTACCAGATTGGCAAAAAGCGTTTCCATACCCGCCGAACCGGTGCCGCTCATCGCTAAGGTCATTTCGTTCTGGGTGCTAAACACCGCTTTTAACTTTGTGCGAATGTCATCCATTAACTGGAGGAAGACCGGATCAAGATGTCCAATCGTGGGACGGCCTAATGCCTCTAGGACACGAGGCGGCACATCACTGGGGCCAGGGCCAAGTAGTATGCGTTGTGGAATGTTAATCATGGATTACAGGTATCCTCTTATGCGGTTTTAGATTTGTTTTACATGCCTTAATTACGCCACGGGACGATGCGTCGGTTGAGTTCATCTTCATTGACCGATAAACCTAACCCCGGAGCATCTGTGACTATAAACTTTCCCTGCGAGGGTTGAATGGGCACCTTAAAGACCACATTCTGTCGCCCGGAATTGTCGTTATATTCGCAGGGGTGATGAGAATGAGTAAGCCCCGCCACAAAATGTAAGTTGGCCGTATGTCCGATGGAAGGCTGGGTTTGATGCGGCACGAAATCCACGCCATAAGCGCGGGCTAAAGCTGCCATATCACCCAGCCCGGTAAAGCCGCCCGTTTTCACAATATCCGGCTGCACAATATCCACTCCGGCCTCAATAAGTCGCTGCACACCTTGCAAAGTATACTCTTGCTCACCCGCCGCTATTGCTATATCCAATGTTGCAGCCACTTTCTCGAAACTTCCCATGTGATAGTGCTGGACAGGTTCTTCAAACCATACATAACCCAGTTCTTCCAGGGTGCGCCCCACACAAATGGCACCCTGCACGGAGTAGCCATTGTTGGCGTCAAAAGCTAAGGGGAAGGCATCCCCGACCAGCTTGCGCACCGCACGAGCTTTAGCCATATCGCCTGCAATATCTACGTCACGCTGGGTTTTATCACCATCGAAGCGAATCTTGATTTGAGCAGGTTGCAGTTCTAACCACGACTCTACCACACGACAAACTTCATCCACGTTGCGCTGTCCATTGTTGCCAATGGAGGCATAAAACGGTAGCTCCGTGCGCCATGCGCCACCTAATAGCTTATAGATAGGCTGCCCTAACAGTTTGCCCTTTAAATCCCAGAGGGCAATATCCACCGCCGCCAGAGCACCCGCGAAGGCGCCTTCTGGCCCCAGCTTAATATGATGATGCATCAACTGGTCTTGCAACACGCGATGCGCTAAAGGATCAGCCTGTAGCAAAAGCGGCCTAAAAGCACCCGCAATAATTTCCAGTGAAGCACTTCCATTGGCCATCGGACTGGCTTCACCTAGACCATACTCATCATTATCAGTCGTAATCCGCACCCAGGCGCTTTTACTGCCGCCCCAGTCCACATGAAAGGCTTCAACTTTTTCAATATGCATAAGAGTATTTTAACCACGAATGAACACTAATAAGCACGAATAAATGAGGATAGAGGATGGAGGATGGAGAATTGAGGATAGCAGTTAGGGAAACTATTTCTATCTTCAATCCTCTATCTTCGATTTTCAAACATCATCTGTGTTCATTCGTGTCCATTCGTGGTTCCAAGACTACTAAACATCTTCCGCAAGAGATTGAGGCCAGTGGCGCTTTTGTTGTTCTTCCCACAAGTCACGGGCTTGTTTCAAGAGTTCATGTCGCCGCGATTCGCCATAGGCCAAGAACTCTATGACATCTGGTGGCAAAGAATGCTTCTTGGGCAATTTGAATTCATACTGCTTAGCCGCGTTTGACGCGGGAAGCTGCGGTTGCTTGTTGCCTTTAATCGGTTTGAAGTGAATTGGCTCATCCAGCTTAAACGCAGCCTGGGCTGTGCCACATAAGACCTGGCGATCCTGCATCTCCCCTAAAAGGTCTTGGAGTTGTGTTAGCCGCTTTATATGTGGCCCGACCGGAACGGACAGGCAAGGGGCTAACATTTCAAGGGAATAGCGCAGACGCCGCAACGCTTTACGGAATTCATGATGCCCAATAGCATCATGGCTATCATGCAAGAGGGGGGCGCAATGCAAAACCTCATTGATGCGAAGCGGCACTATGAGTTGAGCGGCCCCCTTAAGCAAGAGGGGTGGGGCACTCGCCGCTGGTAGGCCCAGAGCAAAACGCGCGAAGTTTTCACGCAGACCGCCCGGTTCCATACTTTCCTGTATTTGCTCTACCATGTGCGGAAAAGCAGCCTCGCGCTCGGATTTCAAAAAGTCTTTTAAATCTTCTAATCCTCCATCTGCTACTGTGGGCAATACGCGTTTTGCTTTATTGGTTGGTGTAACTTCATGTTCCTCAAGATAATCTTTTAAATGCCCCTTGAGCACATCAAAGTCGCGCACCGCTCCCAGGGCATCGCCCAACTTGCCCAACTTACGGCGTTGACGCGCAAGTTCACGGCGCAGATGAGGCGGCAGGAGGGGAGCCTCCGAGGTGCCTTCAAAACTTTGGAGAGCCGTGCGTAGCCGCCGCATAGCGACTCGCATATCATGCAGGGCATCGGCATCGCCTTCCAACGTCCCTTGAGCCTGTGCCCAGGCAGTATTCCACAGGTAACTAAAAAGTTGACTGGCAGCCACCAGCATCAATTCATCGGCTTTTAGTCCGGCTTCTTTAGCAATATCCGCCATAGCAATACCCTTAGAAATCGCTTACCGCATTATGATCGCGCACGGCTTCGCATGAGCAGGGCCAGCCCGCGTTGCGCCTTGGTGTGACCTTCAGGTTTCAGTGGCAGTTGAGCGAGCAAATGCTGGCCAATGAATTCTAAATCCGAGCGTGCGCCGCTCCCTTTAAGCTCGACTTCAACTTCATTGATCGGCTCGGTTAGACCGTTTGCCATAATGATGCCACGATCTAAAGCCAACTCCCCCAAGACTTGTCCATCGCGTTCCACGGCCCAGGCGGTGCGCTGCACTTTAATGTTGAACAAAGGGGATAGCTTGTCATCGCTAATTAAGTCGCGCACTCTAGCACGAATAGCTTCCGGCCATTGGTCAATAGCATAACTGCCATCTGCGGGAATTTGGGGCAGTTCCTCTTCCAACTCTTCCCGCTCATGCACTCCATCGGCGGCTTGACCAGCACCTTTGAGAGTTAAGATAGCCCTGTCTTCAATTCTGCGGATGCGTAACCCATGACCGCTCCGCCGGATCGCAATTTCAGGCGTGTCGAGTATCGTATCATACTGCACTCTCGTTTCGGGCGAACGCAAAGAGTAAGGTTCCAGATTCAGTGCTGTAATTTGTTTCGATTCTAAGGGGCCAGTAATGGCATACTTAACTTCAATTTCCATAATGCTCTCGTACAGACTTAAACATCCTATGATTTAATAGCCTATGGACTAGCAACCTCTACCGTTACCTTTTGGTTTCGCCAATCTATTGCAAGTATGGCTTTTTCGAGACTCCATTTCACCTTGCCACACTAAGTTCAATTTTTCTGTAAAATGAATGGTCGAGTTAGCTGAAGGAGATTGTTATTTAATGCGACACTCATTGATCCCTAAAACCACCTTATTTCTTATCGTTACTGTCTGGTTCCTCGTGCGGGGAGCAAGCGCACAAACCACCGATTTTGGCCTCGATTTTACTATGCGCCCCGGCGAAACGCGTCTGGAAGGCACCATTCTTAAAATTGATAAAGCGCACCATCAATTTGTCTTAGAAGTTGATGTCCAAGTCTCACAGGACGATACCGTAGGAGACCTGACAGGCCCTGGCCGCCATATCATTATCGTGGATAAGGCGACCACCTTGGGGAACCGCCGCACCGGGGACGTTAACCTGACAAGCGACAACCTACTCCCCGGCTCAGAAGCCATTGTCATCGGCCAGGCAGCGGGCGCAGGGAAAACAGTCCATGCCCGGCTTGTGGCCGTGTCATCCAGTACATCGCCACCCGCTGCGGCGTCCCTATCCGGGCCATTAGTGCATCCAGGCCGTCTCATGCAGCAACAGCAATCACTGCATCCAACACGACAGGCTCGGCAGGGCACAACTACACCGCAGCCCCATAACGGGCAACGCACGCCAGGGACGCACCCAAAACGAGTCCCACGCTTAGCGCAATTACCCCCTACTGCCTCACATCATAAGGTAATTCCATCTAAAGCTCAACCGACGGCGCAGCAACCAACCACACCGCATAAATCCATCGTGGTGCTGCCCCAGACAACGGCAATAAAAACGCCTCCTGCGGCTCCAAGTAATCCTCCCGTCACGCCAGCCCCCGCGCCAGCCAAGCATGTAGCTGCTCCGCCACGCCTGGCGCTGATGGCTTCACCAAAATCCACACCCCCCGCATCCGCGAAAGTGCCTGTAACGGCTGCTCTACCTGCGCCAGAGAGGGCACCGCGAGTCTCTCAACCGGGGACAGCACATGCTGCTAAAAGTAGCATAATGCAAGGGTTAACCACTTATGCTACCAACCCGAAGAAATCGGTGCGCGCTGACTCCACCAGCGTTCCCGTGCGGCCTGCAACTACTAACAATAGTCCTCTGGCTGCGGCTCCTCCCCACACTCAGGCCCGGCCTTTGCCAACACCCCCGCCTCACGCAACCTTAAATACGGAGCATAGTTTAGAGCAGCAAACGGCACCCACTCCTAAAGCCGCACCTCTCCTGGCCCTTAACCTGCCACCCCAGACGGACTCATCAGCGACATCAACTGGCACCAACCTGGGCCATGCCACTAACCCCATCACAGCCCAACCGCTCCCGGCACCTATTCCGCCAGTGGACAGCGTGGCTGCCTTAAGCGAAGTGGCACACCGTCGCTTTCAGGCACGGCAGATCACGCAAAACGAAATCCATTATGCCTACTTTAGTGGCGGTAGCGACCAGGAAAAACTGGTTGCTCTTACTTTCGATGATGGGCCAAATCCGGTAGGCACCAAAGCTATTCTCGATATATTAAAGCAGGAGCATGTTCCGGCTACATTCTTTGTGATTGGCAGAAATGCTGAAAAGTACCCGGAACTCATCTGGCGGGCGCTGGCGGAAGGGCATGACATTGGGAACCACACGTACCATCACCGCCAGGGAGCGGCTCTCACCTTGCAAGACTGGCGCGATGAAATCGAGCGCACCAACGAAGTGCTCATCCGCCTCGTCGGTGCCCCCACGCGTTGGTTTCGCGCCCCCGGCTGCCACTATACTTCCGATGCCCTGCAAGCGATTCAAGAATTGGGCATGGTGCGCGTAGACACCACCAATAATTCCAGCGATTGGGATAAGCGTGATGCCACCGCCATTAGTCAGAGCGTGCTAGAACGACTCGCGCCTGGCAATGTGATTCTGCTCCACGACCCCATGCCGCAAACCGCACGGGCGTTGCCACACTTGATTCATGAAGTCCGCAATCGCGGCTATCGCTTTGTCCTCTTAGGCGAGTTAGCCCAACACGCCCAGGCGACCCCTGGTTTCCAACCCGTCTTTCGCCCCGAAGGTCAGGGAATTGTTATTACGAAGTAGTACGGCCTGTTTACGCGTTTTATGCGTTCAGTCCGCTGCTTGAGTGTCAGGTCTACTTTTACCAACCGGTTTCGGCTTTCATATCTTCCAGTGCTGGAAAGTCGCGACGATACTTCTGTAATGCGTTCAAATCAAGGTCAGTACTGATGATATTTTCGCCATTGCCAGCATCCGCGATAATTTCGCCACGCGGATCAATGATGAGACTGCGCCCAGAGTACGCTAATTTTGGGTCATGCCCGCAACGATTAACGCCCGCCACATAAGCCTGGTTTTCAATGGCCCGCGCTTGTAGCAAAGTTATCCAGTGCGCCTCACGCGCTTGCGGCCAGTTAGCGATAACCGTAAAAAGTTGCGCCCCGCGCCGCACGGCAGCCCGGAAGATTTCAGGAAAGCGCAAATCATAGCAGATAAAGGGGGCAACAGTGAAGTCTTGCCAGTTAAAGATAGCTATATCTTCTCCCGACATATAGTGCTTGGTTTCTCCACCAAAGCTAAACGGGTGCAGCTTGCAGTACCGCGCTATTTCTTTGCCATCAGGGTTAAAAACCGCCGCCTCATTACGCCCTTTCCCATCGGTTCCAATGGTGACCAACCCGCCCACGATAAAAACATTATATTTAGCCGCTACTGCCGCCAGAAACATCGCTGTCTGGTGCTCTGCGCCTTCCGCGATGCCCTCAACATTCATGCTAAAGCCAGTGGCAAACATTTCGGGCAACAGCACCAGAGAGCCTTCCTCCGGCATAGCCGCATCCAGCATGGCCAGCACTTTAGCATGATTAGCCGCTTTGTTTTCCCACTCAATATTCAATTGACAACCGTAAAGTTTCATAGCCCCACCCGCTCTTTCCAACACAAAGGATATAAAAGAGAATTGAAGATCGAGGGTGGAAGATAGAAGATAGCAAGACGTGTTGGTATTTCGATCCTCGATTTTCTATCCTCAATCCTCGTCCTCCCTCTGTGCCCTTTGTGCCTTCTTTGTGTCCTTTGTGTTGAGACGTGAAATTGAGAGTTAAACCACAATCGCTTTCAATCCCTGCACTAGCCGCCCAATACTTCCTTTGGCTTTAGTCTTTTGGAGAGTCCCGTAGGCTACCCGCAAATAACATCCATCATTCATGCCAAAAGTCGTGCCAGGAATAGCCGCGATGCCATGCTCTCGAATCAGCCTTTCCACGACTTCCATTGCGCCCATTTCGGTCTGCACGCGCAAGAGAAAATAGAAGGCCCCTGCCGCCGGGGGAACGGTGCAAATATCAGCAATGGTTTGTAACTCATCCAGCACAATTTGACGCACCTCGACAATATCATTTAGTTTGTTGTGGCAGTAAGTGGAACCCACTTGCAGTGCACCTAAAGCCGCATATTGCGAGATGACGGGCGGACAAATCAAGATGGTATCCTGAATCTTTTTGACCGCCACTAAGAGGTGTTCCGGGACAACCATATACCCGATGCGCCAACTGGCGAAGCCATAGGCTTTAGACAACGAGTACAGCGAAAGCGTATAGGTTTCACTACCAGCTATTGAACCCGGTGAAAAATGGCGGGCATCATCATAAGTGAAATACTCATAAGCTTCATCATTGATATGGTAAAGCCCCTGTTCGCGGCAGATGTCGTTCACTTCGCGTAATGCCGCTTCAGGATAAACAGCACCTGTGGGGTTGTTAGGTGAAATAGTCACAATCGCACGGGTGCGATTGGTAATAGCGGCGCGAATAGCCTCCGGGCGCAGTTGGTAGTTCTCGTCAGTTGCCACCAAAACAGCGCAGCATCCCGCAATAGTCACTGCCATCTCGTGGTTGAAATAATATGGCGTCTGGAGAATGATCTCATCCCCAGGGTCAGCGATGGCTAATATCGCATTCATAAAAGCCATATTGCCGCCCGCTGTTACCACAACATGAGAACCATCATCAAGACGGATTCCATTCTCCGCCGCCAGCTTCGCCTCAATCGCTTCGAGCAGCGGAGGAATCCCCTGCACCGCTTGATATTTGTGATTATTGGGATCACTCAAACACTTAGCGATATATTCAATGACTTCACGCGGCGGGCCGTAATGCACCACCCCCTGGCCAAGAGAAATCGTGCCGGGGTGCTGTTTAATTAATTCAGCCACGACGGGAATAATGGGCGACTGCACGGCTTGCATCCGGGCCGGTTGTCTAAGCAGCATATCATTCATGAATAGTTTTATAGCCTTTATTGCGGTTAGAAGTAACCCATACCCACTGTATTTGTCATATATTCTAAGGTACAGTATCTTTGAAATACTTCCGCTCCAGAGTGTTTTACACTTTGCCCGTATATCTAATCCACTATGACACAATCAACTATCTTTCCGCGCCTCGTGTTAGCCAGTTGGCTACGTCTATTAACAAACCGCTGTACGCAATCTCTGCGCTTGACTGCTGCCTTGACTTTGGCTACATTAGCGGTTCTGTTGTATAGTGGACAACCATCTCACGCCCAGGCCACAGCTCAAGTCCCAACTCAAGCCCTGGCCTTTGATGCGAACGAGTTCTGGCGTGAGCCAACGCCACAGGAATTGCCCTTTAGTGTTACCGTGCTAAAAAGAGGCGTCTATCAGGGCGTGGCGTGGCAGGCGATGGTCTATACCAGCGAGATGTATCGCAATGAACCAGTGCGAATTTTCGCTTATTATGCCCATCCCGTAGGAGCCGCTAAAGTTCCGGCCATTGTTTACATTCATGGCGGTGGCGGCAGCGCAGACCCCAACCGAGCGGTAGCCTGGGCCAAGAAAGGTTACGCCTGCCTAGCTTTCGATTGGAACACTTACAACACCCCCCTTGCTAACTGGAAACAAGGCGACCCACTGCCATCGAAACCCTATAGCGTCTTTGGCAACTTGCGCTATGATGAGTGGCAAAAAGAGGGAAACCAGTGGCATCAGGAAGAGTGGGGGCACCAGTTCTTTCTGCCCAAACCCGATTGGAAAGGCCCCGTGCTTTATCGTGGTGTTATGGCGGCGCGGCGGGCGCTGACATGGATGAGCCAACAACCCGAAGTAGATGGCGATCAACTCATTGTCGAAGGTCAATCATGGGGTGGTTTCATGGCGCAATTAGTCGCTGGCATTGACCCTCGCATTAAAGCCACAGTATCTTCTGCGGCCTCCGGCGCATGGGCCAGCCGTTACCGTGCGGGCATTGCCATGCACCTTCAGTTATTATCACCCGCCCAAATGATAGAATGGACACAGCGTTATGACCCGGCATCTTACGCCGAGCATATCAAGAGTCCCCTTTTCCTGATGCTAGGCGCTTCTGACTTTTTTGGTTCAATAGACACCCTGGCCGAATATTGGCCCAAGATTGCGGCCCCTAAATCGCTGCACCTGATAGCCGGGGCGAACCACCTTTTTGGCTCTGGGATAGACACTCGTGCAGACTGGCTTAATCATTGGTTCAAAGCTGGCCCGGCTTTTCCGCCCAGCCCAACAGTCACACTGACACCTGGTCAGAACAACACCTGGACTATCAGTGTGCAGCCCCCGGATGCAGCAGCCATCAATGGCGGCAGCTTTGCCTGGACAACCTCGACCCGCGCTTACGATAGCCGATTCTGGGCACAGCACCCTTTAACTAAAGAAGGCAATGCCTGGACAGCGACATTCACTCCCCTTCTCACCGGTGGCCCGTTGCGCGTTTTTGCTTCCGTGCGCGATACCAATGGCCATGTTGTCAGTGCGATGCCAGTTGTTCAATCTCTACCGGCTCCCGCAACCAAGCCAGCGCCGACGATTAAGACTGCAATCATGCCCATCCTGCGCACGGCAATCTCACCGATTGAACATCCAGAAGCCTGGGCTAAAGCGCAACGCATCGGCCCGGTAGCCGGTGGCCCCGAAGTCGTGGGCGAGCAAAGTGCCTATTTGCGCGGGATGTGGGATGATAAGGCCCTTTACCTCTACGTCAAAGTAGATGACCCCACGCCCTGGTCGCCGTTGCCTACTGGCCCACCCTTCTGGGATGGCGATTCCATCCAACTGCGCCTGTACACTGGCCCGGTAACGGCCCCACCGATTGCACCTCCCGATGGTCAGAACACCGAAGAAGGGCCTAAAACATCAATTCAAGACGAGCGAGCAGGAAACGCCGCCAGAGGAGGTGGAGGAGCAACTGATAACACTCCAACAAACCCCGCTGGGGGCACCGGGGCAACCAATAACGGGCAAGCTGCCACTGGGGTGACGCCTGCTCAACCCAATAACAATGAGGCAACTGCCGGGCCAGCGGATAACATCCAACCCGTTGCACCAACTTTTACCAACGATCAAATCTTAAATATCAACTGGTATCCTGAACCTATCACGGGCACGATGAAGATTTTTGTGGTGCGGGGCATGGAGGAGGCATCGGTGGTCAAAGATGTTGCCCCGGTAAATTCTAAAGTCACAGTTCAGAAAGGCGAAAACTATACACTAGTCGCGCGCGTCCCCTGGAATTATATTGACCCCAATTTTACACCCACCGCAGGCCGCTCCATCCGCTTTGCGCTGCTGGCTAACCAGGGGGACATCCTAACCAGTGAATGGGTCGGCGGAATAGACTTCAACGGGGGGCTAAATGTTTACTATCCCGAAACCTGGGGCCTAGCGACGTTGCAATAAACAGCTATTCTCGCAGTTGACTCACTGCATCTAAGTCATTTCATTGCGTACATCTTCTATTGTGGCTTCGGCCCATTCCATTGCCTCCACTTCACGCCTTTCATCTGCTGCCATGTTCTTATACCCCAACTCTAAATTATCTTTAAGGGAGCCTGGGCCTTCTTGCACCTGTTCATTCACACTAATTGTCAGTCTTCTATGCATCTTCTTATCACTTATCACATGTTCCCCATGTATTCTGTTGGTGTCAATATAAAGTGCAAGCAGACTATTCAGCCGCCAGATCAACCTCCGCAATAACAGGATAGCTGCTCTATCAGAGGTTCAACTTAAGAGGAATCGTAAAGAAGAAGGTGCTGCCGCGTCCTAATTCGCTTTCGACCCAGATATTGCCGCCGTGGGCTTCGACGACCATCTTGCAGAAGGTTAAGCCTAAACCAGTGGATAATTTGTGGCCGTTCTGACGCGAGTCAACCTGGCCGAATTTCTCGAAGATACGTTCAAAGGCTTCAGGAGGGATACCTTCTCCGGTGTCACTGACGGCAAAGCGCAGCGCGTTGCCGTCATCACTGAGGCGTGCGGCAAGGGTGATGGTGCCGCCGCGTGGTGTGAACTTAATGGCATTGCCAGTTAAATTGACCAGGGTGCGGCGCAGTTGGTCTTCATCTCCTTGAAAGGACGGTAATACCGGGGCAATATCGGTGATGAGGGTCTGATTGTTTTCCAGGGCCAGTTGTTCGATTTGCAGTAAGGTTAGCTCGATAAGGCGCATAGCGGAGAGTTCTTGAAGTTGGGGGGCCAGCGACCCGGCTTCCATCTTGCTGATGTCCAACAGGTCGTTAATCATGCCTAACAGGGTTTCACCACCGCGCAGTGAAATGGCTAAAAAGCGCAACTGCGTCGGGTTAAGCTCACCCATGCCACGAATCATCGAAAGCCCACCTAAGAGCGAGGTGAGCGGGGTGCGCAGGTCATGCACAATCATGTCCGTCAGGCTGTCGCGCAGGCTTTCTAATTCTTGCAGCCGCCCATAGTTTTCTTCCAACTGCTTGAAGAGTTGCACTTCCTGATCGCGCAATCGCTTCTTTTCCAGACACGCGCCGACACGCGCCTGCAAAAGCACCGGATTAAACTGTTTGGGCAGATAATCTTCAGCCCCCAGTTCAATACAGCGCACCACGGAATCAATTTCATCTAGGGCCGAAATCATAATGACCGGGATATAGCGCAAGGTGTTGTCGGCTTTGAGATGTTCTAAAACTTGATAGCCATTCATGCCCGGCATCATAATATCGAGCAGCACCAGGTCGAAGGCTTGTTCGGCTAAGGTATCCAGCGCCTGCTGACCGTCGGCGACAGTAAACGTTTCATACCCTTGCTGGCGCAGGCGATGCGAGAGGAGTTCTCGGCTGACTTTGCTATCATCGGCCACCAGGATGCGCCCCTGGCTCACTTGAGGAGTTTCGTGCTTATCTTCAGCTAGGGGACGAATGACGGCGACCAACTCCCGAATCATGGGTGTGACTTCGGGCGAGTTGAGGTCGAGTTCCAGCACTCCCGCCTGTATCTTGGAGAAGCGCACTAGTTCGTCTATAAGAGCCAATAACTGTTGGGCAGCGGCGTGAATTTTGCGTAAGTGGTCGGCGCACCGGGCTAAACAGACAGCGCCAGTCTCTTCTAACAGCAGTTCACAATAGCCAATAATTGCGGTGAGGGGAGTGCGCATTTCATAGCGAATACGCGCTCCAAAAGCTTCTAAATCCAGATCGGTGGCAGCGATCTCTTCCGTTTTGGAGGTATTGAGAATGTCATTGGTGAGGCCCAACATTCGCTCACCCTCATCATGAATTTTCTCTAAATCACCCGTGAATCGAGCGTGTTCTGGCCCCTTGAAATCGGCCAGTAAAATCTCGCTGTAGCCAATGATGGCATCCAAGGGCGTGTGTAGCTCATCGCGCATGTACGCCAGAAAAGCGCGGCGGGCACGGACAGTTTCGGGGGCCTGCTCGCGGCGGGCAGCGAATGGTTCTACCCCTCCCGCCAGGATGGATGTTGGCATCTGTGGGTTAAGCGACTCAGCAGTCGTTGTGCTAATACTCACAGTCTTATAGTTGCGCACTAATATCGCCAAATGAGCGGTAGCGGGCTTACTTAGCGCCTAAAAGAGCCTCGATTTTTGTAATGAGTCGGGGCAATTCCACGGGCTTGGTGTCATAATCATCACAACCCGCTTCCAGTGCCTTCTCGCGGTCACCAGCCATCGCATGAGCGGTTAAAGCAATAACCGGGATAGCCTGAGTGGGCGCATCCGCCTTGAGTTGACGGGTTGCTTCCCAGCCATCCAGCACCGGTAAACTCATATCCATCAAAATTAAATCGGGCATGGCAGATTGGGCAAGTTCAACCCCTTCTTTACCATCTACAGCAATCACCACCTCATAGCCACGTCGTTCCAAGCGCCGCGACAGCATATCTCGGTTTAATTCGTTATCTTCCACTAACAATATCTTTGTCATTCATTAAGTCCTTGATTATTTAGCAAGAAAGCAGGGAGCGGGCATTTATGGGTTAACGCTTCTCCAATAATGCCTCTATTTTTGATAGCAAGCGAGGGAATTCCAACGGCTTAATATCATAATCATCAAAACCCGCCTCAATGACATCTTCACCTCGCAAACCATGCGCGGTAAAGGCGATAATGGGAGTGTCTTGCACCGTGGGGAGAGAGCGAATTTCGCGGGTCGCTTGCCAGCCATCCATCACCGGCATACTCAAGTCCATAAGAATGATGTCTGGCATAGCGGACTGGGCAAGTTCAACCCCTTCTTTACCATCTACAGCAATCACCACCTCATAGCCACGTCGTTCCAAGCGCCGCGACAGCATATCCCGGTTTAATTCGTTATCTTCTACCAACAATATCTTTGTCATTCATTCTCCCTCTGGCTTTCAATGATTATTCTTATGATATAAGTAGTTTGACTCATGGTATGACAGGATGGTTTCAAGCGCCACCCATTAAAGGGGAATAGAAAAAGAAAAGGTGCTGCCTTGTCCTAATTCGCTCTCAACCCAAATTCTTCCGCCATGCGCCTCTACGACCATCTTACAAAATGTTAAACCCAACCCCGTAGACATTTTGCGCCCCGCCTTGCGGCTTTCAACTTGTCCGAACTTTTCAAAGATACGACCAAACGCTTCGCGGGGGATACCCTCACCAGTATCAGTAATGGCAAAGCAGATTTCATTTTTCGCCTCTGCTCCATCGCTTGATGCTTTATTGATATAGGCTTCTATCCGCACCATCCCCTCAAAGGGGGTGAACTTAATCGCGTTGCCCAGGAGATTAACGAGGGTGCGCAACAATTTTTCTTTATCACCCAAAAACGCGGGCAAATCAACGGGGACAATGGATTCCAGCGTCAGGTTCTTATCTTTAGTCAACGAACTGACGTGCTGGAGCGCACGCTGCACAAGGTCGGCGGCTGTCACCTCCTGGCGTTCCATGATCATGGTGCTGCCTTCCATTTTGCTGATGTCGAGCAGGTCATTAATCATGGAAAGCAAGTTTTGGCCGCCATCAATGGATATACCCAGAAACTCTTGCTGATCCTCGTTCAAGTCACCTAAAACTTCCACCGTTTGCAGCCCGGTTAAGAAGGAGGTCAGCGGGGTGCGCAGATCATGCACGATCATGTCCGTCAAACTGTCACGCAGGCTTTCTAACTCTTGCAGCCTACGATAGTTCTCTTGCAACTCATCAAAGAGGCGCACTTCTTGTTCTAAGAGGCGCACTTCCTGCTCATGCAGACGCTTCCTTTCTAAGCAGGAGTGAATGCGCGCTTTCAGCATGACAGGATTGACTTCTTTGGGGAGATAATCTTCGGCGCCTAATTCAATACAGCGCACCACCACATCAATCTCATCCACCGCCGAAAGCATAACGACCGGGAGATGCCTTAAAGTCTTATCGGCTTTAAGTCGCTCCAACATTTGATAGCCATTCATGCCTGGCATAATGACATCCAGCAAGATTAAATCAAACGACTGAGCCGCTAACATATCGAGGGCTTCTACCGCGTTGCTGGCGCACGAGACATGATAACCATGCTGGATCAGACGCTGCGAGGTGAGTTCACGACTGACCTGGCTATCATCCACCACCAGTAAATGCCCCTGCACTGGCTGCTGCGCTCGTTGCTCAGCGTGCAAGGGCTGGATACTGGTGATTAATTCCCGAATCATCGGGGAGACTTCAAGAGAATCCAGGTCAAGGTTTAAGACTCCGGCCTGTAACTTAGAGAACCATACCAACTCATCCACGAGGGCCAATAATTGTTCCGCTGCGGTATGCATCTTTTGCAAGTCCGGCACGAAGCGCCCCTCTAACACATCCGGGGCATCTTCTAACAATAGCTCGCAGTAGCCAATAATCGTATTTAAAGGCGTCCGCATCTCGTAGCGGATACGCTCTCCGAAGACTTCCAGGCCCAGGTCGCTACCGGTGCTGGCCAGTTGCGCCGGGTTTACGATTTTATTAAAGACCAGGCGCAGGCATTCCCCTTCTTTGAGTATTTTGTGGAGATCAGCCTCAAAATCAGTCACGCCTGACTCTGTCATATCCTCTAACAACATCTCGCTGTAGCCGATGATAGCATTGATGGGCGTGCTTAATTCGTCGCGCATGTGAGAGAGCAGGGCTTTCTTCAGGCGGAAACCCTCCAATGCGGGACTAGAAGCATTAGGGAAATTGTTGGGGATGGGATCGCCTCCCGTTTCCAGATTCATTACAGGTTCGTTCATTGCCATCTCGACCTTGAGTTGTGATTCCATGCTACCCTCCGCATCCTCATTCAGTGGGACGCCCTGCCTGTGACATTAATTCCATGCGTTAGATGACGCTATTTAAAGATAAGCAATAGCGTTAGCTGGCGCATGGAATTGGCGTAACGTAGTTTTGCGCCCCATCTGCTACAGTCCATTATTCCGCGTAGCGCGCACTGGCCAGCGCCCGCACCTGGTTGAGCAGTTCCTCGCCACTGTAAGCGCCTTTTTGCAGAATCTGCTGAACATAACCGTTGAGTCGCCGCCGATCATCTAAGGTAATGTCTTTGGCTGTCACAACCACTACGGGGATCGAGCGCCAGGCTTCGTGTTTGTGTAGCTCTTCCACAAATTGGAAGCCGTCCATTTCGGGCATATTGAGGTCTAATAAAATGAGGCCCGGCACTCGCTCGGCCACGCGCTCCAGGGCCACGCGGCCATTTTCGGCTTCGGCGACTGGCCAATCTTCTTTTTCCAAGATACGCCGCACCATCTGCCTGGTAGTCGCATCATCTTCGACCACTAAAACCGGGTGGAGTGGCTGTTCCAGGCGATATTTATGGAGTAAGGCCAGCAATGGCTCTCGCTTCACGGGCTTGGCTAAGAAATCTGTGACGCCTAAAGCATAGCCCAAATTCTTATCGCCCAGCAACGAGCACATCACGACGGGAATCTCGGCTAAATCCGGGTCGGCTTTCAATTCGCTGATAACGCTCCAGCCATCCATGCCTGGCATTACAACATCAAGAGTAATCACGTCGGGCCGCACTTCTCTGGCTAACTGTAATCCCTCCTGACCGCTCAAGGCTCCTACAATACGGAACCCTTCTGGTTCCAGTGACCGTCGCATTAATTCGTGCGTGCGCGAGTCGTTGTCAATTACTAATATCGTGCTCTGTGCCCCCGGATCGTCAGACTCTCTGCCAGTCTTGCCTTCTACCATGCGGCCCGCATCCTGGGGGTCTGCCACTTGTGCTGGTAAACGAATCGTAAAAGTTGTTCCTTTACCAGGTTCACTGCTAACGGCGATGTCACCGCCCATCATCAGGCAAAAACGACGGGTAATCGCTAATCCCAGACCAGTGCCGCCATACTTACGCATGGTGGAAGAGTCGGCCTGGGTAAATGCCTGGAAAAGCTTGCCTAACTGCTCTTCCGTCATGCCGATGCCCGTATCCTTTACGCTGAACAGTATCCAGTCTTTGCCATCTTCTGCCATGCGCCAGACTTTTAAAGTCACCGTGCCTTGTTCCGTAAACTTGCTGGCATTGGAGAGCAGGTTAAACAAGTTTTGCCGGGCTTTGGTCAAGTCTGCGTACATTTCACCGATGTCTGCGGCCACCTGCACAGCTAACTGATTAGAATTGCGGTCAAAGAGCGGTTGAATCGTGGTCACGACACCTTCCACCATCTGGGCGACACTAAACCGCTCTAAGAACAGTTCCATTTTGCCAGCTTCGATTTTAGAAATATCAAGAATGTCATTAATCAGGGCAAGCAGGTGCTTACCCGCACCATAAATTTTCTCTAAATCCGGCACGAGGTCGTCTTGCCCCGCATCTTTGGCTTCTTCCTGTAGCATCTCGCTATAGCCAATGATGGCATTGAGCGGGGTGCGCAGTTCATGGCTCATATTAGCCAGAAATTGACTTTTGGAACGACTGGCATCTTCCGCCGCTTCTTTGGCTTCACGCCATTGGGTGGCTACTTTTTCTCGCTCCTGCTCATAACCTTCGAGGGCCATCAGCATTTCGTTGATACTGGAACCCAGTTGTGAGACTTCATCATTGCCCCTTAAACTCAAGCGCTTGGATAAATCGCCGCTGGTGCCGATGTCTTGCACCTCGTGTACTAAACGGGACAAATTAGCGAGGATGTTTCTCTCCAACAGAAAGAGGGTAACAATGGCGAAGGCTAAGCCCGTCAGGAGGACTGCGACCATTAAGAACTGCAACGTGGCCCGGCCTTGCGCTGCGGGAAAACTGCGCAGCAGAATAGCCGACGAAACGGCATAGAGCACCGCCACCAATCCACCCAGCGTTGCGCCGATAATTAGCAGAGTTTTAAGCCGCAGTGTCACAGTTTGTGCCTTCTGAAAAGCATAAATTGTCTTGCTATACTGACTCTTAATATCTCCGCCGCTAAAGCAGCGGGCTGAGGGTAAAAGCCCGGTGAACCGGGTTACAGACGCCTCCTTAGCCCCGTTCAGGGGGCTTCCCCGTTCAGGGGGCTTCCCCGTTCAGGGGGCTTCCCCGTTCAGGGGGCTTCCCCGTTCAGCCCGCTGCTAAAGCAGCGGGTGGTGCGTCCTCCGAAACTACTATCAGCCCTCACATGAGCATTCAAAAGCCTAATCGCCCCAATGTCATCGTCTTTTTCACCGACCAGCAGCGTTGGGACACGACCAGTGTGCATGGCAATCCGCTTGACCTGACTCCCAATTTCGACCGTATGGCGCAGCGGGGGACGCACGTTTTCCATTCCTTCACCTGCCAACCAGTCTGCGGCCCGGCTCGCTCCTGCTTGCAAACTGGCCTTTATGCGACCGCCACAGGCTGCTTCCGCAATGGCATTCCCTTACCACCCGAAACCCAAACTTTGGCGCACCATTTTCGGGCCGGGGGTTATACCACAGGTTATATTGGCAAATGGCATTTAGCTGGTGCCGAGCCAGTCCCGGAACCCCAACGCGGCGGCTATCAATACTGGCTCGCCGCCAACGCCCTGGAAAGCACTTCGGATGCGTATGACACCCTTATTTACAATAACCAGAACGATCCCGTCAAATTGCCTGGCTACCGGGTGGATGCCTTAACCGATGCCGCTATACGCTATATTGATATGCACCAACAGCAGCCTTTCTATCTTTTCCTGTCATTTTTAGAGCCACACCACCAGAATCACCGCGATGATTACCCGGCTCCTGATGTTTACAACACGCGCTACACGGGCCGCTGGATGCCACCCGACCTCGCCGCCCTCGGTGGCTCCAGTTACGGGCACCTTGGTGGATATTATGGCATGGTTAGGCGCTTAGATGAAGCCTTGGGCCGAATTCAAGATGTCCTTAAAAGTCTCGATTTGCTGGAGAACACCATTATTCTCTTCTCTTCCGATCACGGTTGCCACTTTAAAACGCGTAATAACGAATATAAACGTTCCTGTCACGAAAGCTCAATCCGGGTGCCCACTGCCTTGCAAGGGCCGGGTTTCGATGGGGGTGGACAACTGCGCTCCTTAGTCAGTTTGATTGATCTGCCGCCCACTTTATTAGATGCGGCGGGTCTACCTATTCCTGACAACATGCAGGGTCGCTCTATCCTGCCCCTGCTGAAAGGGGCAGCGCAGGATTGGCCGGAAGAAGTCTTTGTTCAAATCAGTGAATCGCAGGTCGGGCGTGCCATCCGCACCGCACGATGGAAATATAGCGTCCATGCCCCTGACCGAAGCGGCTGGCGCGATGCCGCCTCGAACCACTACGCAGAAGAGTTTCTGTACGATTTACAGGCCGATCCTTATGAACTGATAAACCTCCTTGGCTTTGAATCTCATCAAGAAGTGACGGCCCTGCTGCGCGAACGTCTTATCGGTCGCATGGTGGCTGCGGGGGAAGAGGCACCGACCATTGAACCTGCACCGTTGCGGCCCAGTGGTCAAAGACGGGTTTCGGCGATAGAGGCACAAAGCTAATGCACTCGCCCAAAAAGTTTAGCCTTTTGATTGAGCTACCGTGGAGAAAGCTGCTATTACCGCCGGGTCGAATTGCTTACCACCTTGCTGTTGGATTTCGGCTATCGCTTGCTCAAGAGGCCAAGCCTTCTTATAGGGCCGCTCATGGGTCAGAGCATCGAACACATCCGCTACCGTGACAATGCGTCCCGCGATAGGAATCTCTGCACCAACTAACCCCTGCGGATAGCCCTGCCCATCCCATCGCTCGTGATGCGTCAGCGCGATGTCAGCCGCCAGTTGCAAGAGCGTGGTGCGATGCCGCACCAAGATGGCTGCGCCTATAGAGGAATGCGTTTTAATCACATCAAACTCCTCCGGCGTCAGCTTGCCGGGTTTGCGCAGGATGTGGTCAGGAATACCGATTTTGCCGACATCATGCAAGGGCGCGGCACGCCAGATCAAGGTCGTCTGCGCCTCGCCCAGTTCTAAAGCATCCGCTATCTGTGCAGCCGTATGGCCGACACGTTGGGCATGTTGGCCAGTATCATCGTCGCGGTATTCGGCAGCCATCGCCAGGCATTCAACAGTATCAATCTCGGCCTGGGCTAATTGCCGTGTGCGTTCCTGTACTTGCTGATCTAAGGAATAGTTTTGGTCTTGCAAACGGCGGTGGAGCAAGCGTCTTGACAGCAAGTTGTGCAGACGCAAGGACAGTTCAATCGCATCAAAGGGCTTAGTCAGGAAATCGGCGGCCCCCAGCGCTAACGCGCGACGTTTAGACTGATCACTGGTGTCAGCGGTTAAGACCAGAATCGGTAAGAAATCATCGGGGGCAATCAGAGGATGAAGCTGTTCCATCACCGCAAAGCCATCCAACCCTGGCATCATCAAGTCCAGTAGCACCACATCTGGCGCAAAAGCCTGGAACATAGCGACAGTGTCATAAGGGTCTGTGGTGCTAATAACATTATTAGCCTCCCACTGCTGCAACATCTGCGTTAAGACACTGATATTCTGTGGCTCGTCGTCTACAATCAAGAAACGGGCTTTCTGAAAAATGCCAGGCTGCATAATGATTCAATCCTTTGCTGAGTCTGCTGAGTAAGAATTGCGCCCGTAGCTGGACTTCAACCGGCGAGACTTGCCTCCAACACCCTTCTGAATTGTTCCACATCCAAGGGTTTAGTTAAGTAGTAGTTAGCTCCCCTGCTTAACAACTGCTCAATTTGACCTGGTGTGGCATCAGCACTTAGCATCACCACAGGAATATGCTGTGTCGCGGGATTAGCTTTTAAGCGGCTCAACACCACATCGCCCATGATGTCTGGTAGATTCACATCCAGTAAAACGAGGTGAGGATGGTGTTCCGCTGCCAGGTCTAAGCCCAGGCTTCCCTGCATAGCTGTCAGGAGTTGAAACTGCGTGCCAAGATGAGAACTCAGGTTGGATAGGAGCCGCTCCATCAAACGGATATTAGATGAGTTATCTTCAATGTAAAGAATGGTGTAGCGGGTCTCCGCAACCGAGGAGTTAGAGGATGCAGTCGCGCTAATGAGCGGCGAACCGTGGGATGATAGCCAACCCAGTGGGAGGGAACCATCTGCGGAGACGCTGGACATCTGCCCATTTTGGCCCGGCATGACCGATACTGCGTTACTTTGCAGGGGGGCATCTTTCGCTTGTATATCCTGCACCAGAGGGAGTTCAAGCCAGAAGGTGCTGCCCTGACCAACTGCACTCTCCACCCCAACCTGCCCTTTCATCGCTTCCACCAGTTGTTTGCAAAGCGATAGCCCAATGCCGCTGCCTTCAATTTTGGTGTGGACAGCTCCTAACCGCTCAAAGGGTATAAATAGGTGCTCCATGTCACCTGGAGTGAGGCCAGGGCCAGTGTCTTGCACCCGCAACCGCAACCGTCCCTGGCAGGAGATGCTCTCATAACTAATGGGTTCGTCGCCGACCACTGCACACGAAACCATGACGCGGCCCCTGTCACGGTTATATTTCACAGCGTTGGAAAGGAGGTTAAGCAAGACTTGCTTGAGTCGCTGCGGATCGGCCAATACCTGCAACTCGCCATGCTCTTGTGGCACTTCGTTGACAAGCTCAATGTGGCGAGCCGCTGCCAGGGGGCGCACCAAATCCAGGACTTCTCGCACCATCTGGCCTATTGCCACCGGTTCGGGAGACAATGCCAGTCGCCCCGCTTCAATACGGGCAATATCCAACACCTCGTTGATTAAGTCCAACAGGTGGCGGCCTGCCTTGAGGATCTGCTGAATATTATCTTGCTGTTGCGAATCAGCATCATGGCTACGCATCGCCATGACTTGTCCAAAACCAATAATGGCATTCAGCGGGGTGCGCAACTCATGGCTCATGCGCGACAGGAACTCACTTTTGGCGCGATTGGCCACTTCCGCATTCTCTCTGGCTTGTTCGGCTTCTTGCTTCTCCGCGTTTAGCTGTTGATTGGCTTCTTGTAACTGCGTGTTAAGCTGGCGAATTGCGGTTTCGATACGATGGCGCTCAATAGCCGCAGCTATCACATTGGCCATCGCCTGAAGAAAATTAATGTCGTCTTGAGTGAATTGGCGTTGCTGCACAGTATGTGCCCCTAAAGTACCAAAGGGCCGCTCATACCCTGGCACCACCACTGTCATGCCACTAATTACACCCCGTTCTAACATAAACGCCGGTGCCTTAAACCGGGTATCTGTGGGCAAATCTGCTACGATCAGGGGGGTGTTTGACAACAGTGTATAACCTGCCAGGGAATCTTTATGGCCTGGCACCAATTGGTTAAGCATCTCTTTGCTCCAACCGGTAGCAGCACGAACTCTCAGGGTATCACCACTCGGCAGTAATTCCAATACGCCGCTGAGTTCGACATCCAAGGTTTCTGTTACCAGAGCCGTCGCGCCCATCAAGAGCGTATCCATGTCAAAGTCGGTCAACGCACGCCGCCCTAACTCGGCCACCGCTTCCTGTTGCCGCGCCCGTGTCCGTGTTTCGGCATTAGCTCGCCGCAGTTCCAGCGTGCGCTCCTCAACCCGCACTTCTAACTCATCGCGCATTCGGCGCAAAGCAGTCTCCGACTCCTTGCGCTGAGTCACATCGCGCGCTGCGGCGTATATCAAGCCTTCTTCCGGGACAGCCGCTGATTTCCATTCTAACCACCGCCAGTCGCCCTGTTTCGTGCGGTAGCGATTTTCAAAACCGACTACTGGCTGGCCCTGCCATAATTGCTCTATTGTGGCCTCGGTAGCAGGCCAATCGTCAGGATGCACCAATTCTCGGAACGGCTGGGCCAGCAGTTCGGCTTCGGTATAGCCCAGCGCTTCTATAAAAGCAGGGTTGATGCGCTTAAAGTAACCATCAAGCCCCGCAATACCTAACATTTCCAGAGACAAAGTGAAGAAACGGTCACGCTGCGCTTCAGCCTGTTTGCGGTCAGTAATGTCCTGAGCCACTGCCAGCACATTACAAATGGTGTTCTCCTGGTCACGCAATGGGGTGGCATTAATATTATAGAACCGTCCGTTATAGGATAGTTCAAATCCTACCGTTTCACCTGCCAGCACCCGTTGATAATGAGGTTTAGCCAGGGCCACTTCCTCTGGGGAGAAAGCCTCCTCCAGCGTTTTGCCAATGAGCCTCTCCTGGGCCAGTCCGCTCTGTTCGAGGCCACCGCCTGCTGCCAGCACATAACGCAAGTCGCGGTCGAAGACATTGACTGAACCGTTGGGAAAGTTTTCCAAAAGCGCACGTTGAAATTCTTCACGCTCACGCAATAGCGTTTCAGCACGCTTGCGCTCTGTGATGTCTAACCCAGTGCCAATCACATATTCGACTTGGCCATTTGCATCCAGTAGCGCCGTGTTAGACCAGGTGATTAGGTGGCAGTGGCCTTGCCGATCAACCCAATAGTTCTCATAGTGATTCGGGAAATGCCCGGCGCACAGTTCCTTGAAGGCGGCTCGCACACTCTCCCTCTCCTCAGGAATCACGAGCCGATCAATGAAATCCGTGCCTTGCACCTCCGCGAACTTATACCGGGACAACTGCTCGCAAGCACGGTTAAAGCGCACAATATGGCCTTCTCGATCCAGCACCACCACTAAATTACCCACCGTATCTACGACTGCGGTGCTAAAATCCCGCTCTCGTTGCAGTTCCAATTCGGCTTGTTTGCGCTCGGTAATGTCGGAGACGACACCCGTTAGGCGAATTAATTCACCCGCGTCGTTGCGTACTTGGAAACCACGCGTGTGGACCCAACGAACCCCACCGTCGGGCCGGACGATCCGGTACTCACAACTTATACTCGGGGCATCGCGCTGGAGCCTGGCAAACATTCCCAGCACATGTTCACGATCCTCCGGCACAATAAATTCGGGCCACTGTTCCGCAGTGGCATACAGGCTCTCAATAGAACGTCCCCAAATACGCTCAAAGGCTGGACTAAGATATTGCAACTCGCGCATATCGGGGGAACGCATCCAAAACACATCTCCAATATTGTTTACCAACTGTAAGAATTTCTCATTGCTCTCACGTAGCGCAGCCTCGGCCTGTTTGCGCTCGGTAATGTTTTCATGAGCTACCACCACATGGAGCGGCCCATTGCCAGTAAAGCGTGTTACTCGCAGCTCAAACCAGCGTTCCTCATGGGTGCTGTGGCATGGATATTCCAGGGAGAATAACTCCTGGCCTCCCGCCATCACCGCGCGAATACCACTGGCGGCGGCGTGGCCTTCTTGATTATCACGGGTGTCACAGACTTGCAAGTAGTTGGTACCAACGCCTGCCTCGGCACCCATAAAACCGTTAGCCTCCGCGCAGGCACGCCAGGCGGCATTTACGGCGATAATGACGCCTTGCCCATCTAATACCGCAATATGATCTGCGAGGGCGTCCACAGTGGCTTGTGCGAAACGCTGGGCTTGCAGGAGGGCAGTTTCACTGCTTTTACGTTGGATGGCATAGCGGATCGAACGCTCGAGGAGCGGAGCATTGATATGGCCTTTAATCAGGTAATCAAACGCTCCCGCCTGAGCCGCTGCAACATCAACACGATAGTCCTCGCTGCCAGTCAGGAGAATAACGGGGAGTTGGCTCGTAGCGGGGAGTTCCTGCAAAAGCTCCAAGCCGGTATGACCACCCAGACGATAATCCAGCAGGCACACATCGTATTGCCCCTGCGCCAATGCGTCAATAGCCGCCTCATAAGTACTCACCCAGGCCAAAGTTAAGGGCACTTCCGTAATGTCAGCCAGCAGATCGCGGACAATCACATAATCGTCTTCGTTATCTTCGACCAACAGCACACGTTGCACGGTCTGGCTCATACGTCCTCCGCAATGGGAGGAATGGCGCAAATCTCAATCCAATACTTGCCGAAGGTCTTCATCACGTCCACCAGCCCGGCAAAGGTCACTGGCTTAGAAATAAAAGAGCTTACCCCCAGGTCATAGGAGTGCAGAATGTCGGCTTCTTCACGCGAAGTCGTCAGCACCACGACAGGAATACGGCGCAATATAGGGTCGGCTCTGATTTCTCGCAATGCCTCATGTCCACTCTTGCGCGGCATATTGAGGTCAAGCAAAATCAAGCCGGGACGGGGAGAGCTTGCCGCATCAGTGTAAGCGCCACGCCGGTGCAGGTAGTCCATCAATTCTTCGCCATCTTCAACTTCGCGCAATTCGTTGAGGACAAAGCTCTCGGCTAACGCCTCGCGGGTCATGAGACGGTCGTCCTCGCTGTCGTCAGCCAGCAATATCGTGACGGGCTTAAGTGGCTCACGTAAGTTATTCATGTGTTTTCTCCGGGTGAGGCTGCTTGGGCTGGTAGGACGGGGATTGTTGCTGCTTGGGCTGGCCCTGGCGGGGATGACCTAAGGGGATGGTGCGCTTCTGGCGGCTGGTGCAGCGGCAGCACGATAAAAAATGTGGTGCCTTGCCCTGGCGCACTCCTGGCCGTTATGCTGCCGCCATGCCGCTCCACAATACGGCGGCAGACTGCCAGGCCAATGCCTGTGCCCGCATATTGCTTTTGATTGTGCAATCGCTCGAACGGGGAAAAAATGCGGTCTACATATTTTTCATCAAAGCCGATGCCATTATCTTGTACCGAAATGTAGCAGAACTGACTGCCTGGAAGGTTGAGCGCAGGAGCAGCGAACTCTGGCGTGGCAGCACAGTGAGCCTCAATTTTCACCAGGGGCGGCACGCCAGGGCGGTGGAATTTCAGGCCATTATCTAGTAAGTTCTGTAGCAGTTGACGCATTTGCACAGGGTCGGCTTCCACCGTTGGCAAATCGCCTACTGCGATGCTGCCTCCTGTTTCTTCGAGGCGCTTGGTTAAGTCGGCCATGCACTCCTGGGCCAACACCGTGAGCGACACGCTCTTAAACGGCTTCCCCTGGGTGGTCACGTGAGAGTAGGTGAGCAAATCCGAAATTAAGGTACGCATTCGGCCCGCTGCCTTTTGGATGCGGGCCAAATAATCTAGGCCCTGCGCATTGAGGGAGGGAGCGTGCTTACTTTGCAAGCGATCACTGAATGCTTGTATGGCCCGCAATGGCTCCTGCAAATCATGCGAAGCGATATAGGCAAAGTCCTGTAATTCGCGGTTACTCCACTCTAATTTGCGGAGATATTGCTGAATGGTGGCAGCGGCCAGGCGTTGCTCCGTCACATCGTCCAGCGCCAATAGAATCAAGGGCATGGCACCCACCGCACGCTCAACGCGACGCGCATTAAGCAGCATCACCTTATGGCCTATATGAGGAAATTCTTGCTCTATAGAGAGGTCTTCAAAGGGGGTTCCGTTCTCTACAACTTGTTGCAGTACCGCTCGCAATGAGGGAATGTCCCACTGGCCATTCTCCAATTCATAAAGATGCCGGTTCTCGACTGCAACGGGTTCTACTTGAAAAGTGCGATAAAAGGCGCGATTCGCTACTCGCACCCGCAAATCCAGGTCTAACACTAACAGGGATTCGCGCAATGTAGCGATGAGGTCTTGGAATAGTTCTTCCATACAGCTTTTAATCTTAGGAAGGAAAGTCTAAAAGGAATAGTTTAAAATCGCGCTTATAATTTTTGCCGCATGGTAGTCTCTGCATTGTCACAGCAATAAAACGAGAAGCAATGTAGGTCTTACATTCTATCCTGATATAAACTCTTGTCGTCTTCAGGGTTGTCTTGTCTCTCCTATCCGGTTTATCAATGTCCTGTCAAGAGTATATAATGTTTTGTCAAAGCGAGAGCTGCATGATATAAATCAAGCTTCTATCGAAGCGCACTTTGTCTAAAAAGGCGCACCTGCAAACTAACTGTCATATGAGTAATCCAATCACCTTCCACCCCTCCGGCGCAGCGTTTCACATCATGACCAAACCAATAGGAGCCATCTGCAATCTCGATTGCAAGTATTGTTACTATCTGGAAAAGGAAAAGCTTTATCCTGGCACCCAGAGCTTCAAGATGTCAGATGAAGTACTGGAAAGCTACGTCCGCCAATACATCGCAGCGCAAGATGTGCCGGAGATTAACTTCGCCTGGCAGGGTGGGGAGCCAACCTTGATGGGGCTGGATTTCTTTCGGCGCGTCGTGCAACTCCAACAGCAATACTGCCCACCGGGTAAACGCATCACCAACGCGCTGCAAACTAACGGCACCCTACTGAATGATGAGTGGTGCCAATTCTTCCACGACCACCATTTTCTGATTGGGCTAAGCATTGATGGCCCCCGCGAAATGCACGACCGCTACCGTGTAGATAAAGGGGGCAAGCCAACTTTTGACAAGGTGATGCGGGGCCTAGAGTATCTGAAACAGCATCAGGTTGAATTTAATACTCTGACCGTGGTTAACCGCCATAATTCCCGCTATCCCTTAGAGGTCTATAACTTCCTCAAAAAACATGGGTCGGGCTTTATGCAATTCATCCCCCTAGTAGAACGAGCAGGCAACGACGAAATGTTTGCCGCGCCACCAGTTCTGCCCTCATCCACCCCCAGAAACTATTCTCT
This sequence comes from Abditibacteriaceae bacterium, assembly GCA_019239895.1. GTDB lineage: Bacteria > Armatimonadota > Abditibacteriia > Abditibacteriales > Abditibacteriaceae > JAFAZH01. Next base: position 62,769 of record JAFAZH010000020.1, read on the forward strand.
TCCCCTCCCCATCGTTAATAGTGATGCTCCCCTCTCCCCAAGCTGGGGAGAGGGGCCGGGGGTGAGGGCATCCCCAGTCACTCCCTGGAGTGTGGAAGCGCGAACTTACGGTGACTTTCTCTGCACTATTTTTGATACCTGGGTGCGCCACGATGTGGGACAAGTCTTTGTGCAACTCTTCGATGTGCAACTTGGTATTTGGATGGGGATGCCAGCTTCGCTTTGCGTTTTTGCCGAAACATGCGGGCGAGCGATGGCGATGGAACATAATGGCGACCTCTATTCCTGTGACCATTACGTTTATCCTCAATATAAATTGGGTAACATTACAGATACACCCATTCTGGACTTGGTAGAGTCGCCGTCACAAAAGCAGTTTGGAGCCGATAAAAGAGACACATTGCCGCGCTACTGCAAGCAGTGTGAAGTGCGCTTCGCCTGCAATGGAGAATGTCCCAAGCACCGCTTTATCAATACCCCCGATGGCGAGCCGGGCTTAAATTACCTTTGCGCAGGTTACAAGAAGTTCTTGAAGCACATTGATCCGGCTATGCGCACGATGGCGCAATTGCTCCAAAGTGGCAGGCCCGCTGCGGATATCATGCTTTTGCAGGCGTCCCAGGAGAAAACACGACCCAATTCGGCATCTTCATTGCAGTTAAATGGGACTAATAGGGGTGTCGGTCACAGGTCTCAAGTTCAGGTTAAAGCAGGACGTAATGAGCCTTGTCCCTGTGGGAGTGGCAGAAAATATAAACGGTGCTGTGGCCAATCATAAACAATAATCGCGCAAGATAGGGTTATAACAGTTAAAATATAGTCACTGCCGATTGTCGTGCTGTTGTAGATGGTTAAGGGAGAGGAGCAACAGCCGTGCTACAAGACCTTCAAGAACTACTAAAAATCAACGAGATTTTAGAGCAGCAGATTGCGGCTTCTCAGCTCGTTGAAGCGAACTTGCGCCAGAGCGATGGAGAGTCGCGCTCGCTGCTTGAAAACGCGCTCGATATTCTCTCCATTCTCGATAATAACGGCATTGTGCAATATGAAAGTCCCTCTATTGAAGGCGTGCTGGGGTATAAACCTGAAGAATTAGTGGGGAAGAACGCTCTCGACCTCGTGCATCCTGAAGATGCGCCCGATGTCAGCGGCACATTAAAGCATATCGTGCAAAGGCCGGGAGTGGCGCAATCGGTTCAATTTCGCTACCGCCACAAGGATGGTAGCTGGCGTGTGCTGGAATCCATCGGCAAGACCTTTAGCGGCAACGCCGCCCATCCGTTGCACGGCACGGTTATCGTCAACTCGCGTGACATTACCGAGCGTCAACGCTTGCAACGGCTCATCGCCAGAGCTGGCAACTACTATCTCACCCTTTTAGAAGAGTTTCCCGCCTTAATCTGGCGTGCTGATTTGAACGCCAAATGCGACTACTTTAATAAAACCTGGCTCGCTTTCACCGGACGCACCATGAAACAGGAAAGCGGCGACGGTTGGCGGGAAGGGGTGCATCCCGACGATTTAGCAGCCAGCCTGAAGACCTATCAGGAAGCCTTTGCCGCGCGGCAGCCCTTTGAAATGGAATATCGCCTGCGCCGCCATGATGGAGAGTATCGGTGGATTGTTGCTTATGGGCGTCCCTACAACAACATGGACGGCAATTTTGCTGGCTATATGGGGGCTTGCTATGACATCACCGAGCGCAAGCAAGCGCAGGCGGCTTTGCAAGCCAGCGAAGAGCGATTTCGCACTATTGTCACCACGACCCGCGAGGGTATTTGGTTATTGGACGAGCAAGCTCACATTATTTACGCCAATGGCACCCTGTCCGAACTGTTGGGTTATGAGTGGGCAGAGCTACAGGGCCGCACACCTCTGGATTTCCTGGATGCTGCTGATCACATCGAAGCCGAAACCCATTTTAAACGTTGTGCCGAAGGCATCGCCGAGCAGCACGATTTTGGTTTTCGCCGCAAAGATGGCTCTACGTTCTGGACGATTCTTTCCAGCAGTCCCCTCTTCGATAACGAGGGCCGATTCATCGGCGCGTTAGGCATGTTGACCGACATCACTCAACGCAAACAGGCCGAGCAGCAACTGGTTTATAATGCGCTTTATGATGAACTAACGGGCTTACCCAATCGCGCCCTGTTCCGTGACCGGCTGGAGCGTGCCTTTACCCACGCTAAACGCCACGAGAACTATCTCTTTGCTGTTCTTTTCCTGGACTTCGATGGCTTTAAAGTTATCAACGATAGCCTGGGACACACGATGGGCGATCAACTCCTGGTGGCTATCGCCGAGCGACTGCAAACCTGCTTGCGCACTGCCGATACGGTGGCTCGCATGGGTGGTGATGAATTCACCATATTGTTGGATAGTATCGAAGATTTAAGCGAAGCAACTCAAGTGGCCGAGCGGGTGCAAACGGCGATGCGCCAGCCTTTTGACCTGGATGGACAACAAGTTTTTGCCCCCGTAAGCACTGGCATTGCGCTCTATACGCCTAGTTACGATTACCCGGAGCACCTGCTGCGCGATGCGGATACCGCCATGTACCGTGCTAAGGCCCAAGGGCGGGCACGCTACGAAATATTTAACGTGGATATGCACGCGCAAGCCATGCACCGCCTGCAAATTGAAAATGAGTTGCACCGGGCTATTGAACAACAAGAGTTTGTACTTTGCTATCAGCCGATTGTCTCGCTGGCCACTGGAAAAATCACGGGTTTTGAAGCCCTCGTGCGTTGGCAGCACCCCCAGCGTGGCCTGCTATCGCCGTTAGAATTCGTGCCCGTCGCCGAAGAAACGGGGCGTATCGTGGCGATAGATCAATGGGTCTTACGTACCGCCTGCCATCAAATGCGCCGCTGGCACGATGCCATCGCCCAAGACAAGACGCCACTGACTATCAGCATTAATCTGTCGAGTCGCCATTTTTCCACACCCAATCTGGTCGAGCAAGTGCAAGAGATTCTCACCGAGACAGGTCTACCTTCCACCGCCCTCAAGTTGGAGATCACCGAAAGCGCCATTATGGACAATGCCGAATCAGCCATTCTGACCCTGCGCAAGCTCAGTGAACTGGGCATTCAATTGGGCATGGACGACTTCGGCACAGGCTACTCTTCGTTGAGCTATCTGCATCGCTTCGCGTTTGATGTCCTCAAAGTAGACCGCTCCTTCATCAGCCATATGACAACCGCCGAAAGAAATTTGGAAATTGTGCAGGCCATTGTCTCCCTAGCGAACAGTCTCCGTATAGATGTGGTCGCTGAAGGTGTCGAAACGGCAGACCAACTGGCCCATCTCCGCAACCTGCGCTGCGAATATGGCCAAGGTTACTTCTTCTCTAAACCTCTTGACCTGCAAAGTGCCGAAGCCCTGCTCATTCAGGAGCGGCAGTGGTGATGTTTTTGGTCGGCACCAGGCATATCATTTGCCAGCTTTGCCCCATGTATGCCAGCGAAAAATGAAGACCTGCACGGCATGGTGCCAGATGAGTGCGATGTCGCACTGCTATTGATTGATGTTATCAACGACCTAGAATTCCCCGGTAGCGAGCAGATTTTAGAATATGCCCTGCCAATGGCCCGCGCCATTGCGGACTTAAAAAAGCGGGCACGCCAGCAGAATATCCCTACGGTCTACGTCAACGATAACTTTGGCCGCTGGCAGTCGGACTTCAATCGCGTAATCGAGCATTGCCTACAAGACGGGGTAAAGGGTAAGCCCATAGTGGAACTCTTGCGCCCGGATAATGATGATTATTTTGTGCTCAAGCCCAAACACTCCGGCTTCTTCTCGACTAACCTGGACATTCTCCTGGATTATTTAAAAGCCAAAACCTTGATTATTACGGGCCTCGCGGGCAATATTTGCGTCCTCTTCACAGCCAATGATGCCTATATGCGTGATTTCAATATTGTGGTGCCCAAAGATTGTACGGTTTCTAATACGCCCGAAGACAATGAACATGCGCTTGACATCATGCAACAAGTGCTAAAGGCGGATATTCGACCTTCAACCGAGATAGACCTCAAATCGTTGATTGGCAGGGCACCAGAAGAAAAGCCACAACCCCAAGACGCAGGCCAGCAATTCGCCCGTAACGGTTAGGCCAACCCGCCGCTAAAGCAGCGGGCTGAATGAACAAGCCCCCTGAACGGGGCTTCTGGCGTGTCCGTAGCCCGGTTCACCGGGCTTCTTGTTCTTAGCCCGCTGCTTTAGCGGCGGGTTGGCCTTGGATCCGCGACATAACATTGGCATTCTAAGTGCAATAGAGTAGCTGACAGAAAGATAGAAAGCGGTTTGTTCCCTGGTAGTGATCCCTGCACTGCCAGGATGAATTGCTGCTACTGCCAGCAATATTAAGAACAGGTTAAGAAGGGTTAGCAACCATGACCAGTTTAAAAGACAAAGTGCAAAATGCGCTGGATGAGAGCCGAATGCTGGTTCTGGGCGTGCAAGTGTTGCTGGGCTTCCAATTCCAAGCCATCCTGGAAAAAGCTTTCGATCAAATGCCCATCCCTTTGCAATATGCCAAAATCGGGGCATTGAGTCTCATGCTGTTGACGATAGTTCTTTTAATGTCCACGGCACCACACCACCACATCTCAGCCAGAGGGGAAGATACGGAAGAGTTGAACAGCTTTGTGTCCCATGTGACTGGTGCTGCTCTTCTTCCTTTCGCGCTTGGCTTAGGCATTGATGTTTGCATTAGCACTCATAAAATTCTGGGCACAGCTTATAGCATTCTTTTCGGCATCGCTATCATGGGTTTAGCACTCTTTTATTGGTATGGACTCGAAGCGATGCACAAATTGCATCATGCCCCATCCACAAAGGAGCAAAATGACATGGCAGATGAGAATAAACCTGAATCCTCCCAGGAGCAAACGAAACTCAACGACAAAGTACGCCATGCTTTAACCGAAGCACGCATGGTGCTGCCGGGCGCGCAGGCTCTGCTCGGCTTTCAATTTATCGGCATGATGAAAGAAGGCTTCGATAAGCTGCCTGCCTCTTCTCAACATCTCCATCTGGTGAGCCTCGCCTTAATTGCTTTCAGTACGATTCTGCTGATGGCACCAGCGGCTTATCATCGCCTAGTGGAAAAGGGTGAGGCGACAGAGCATTTTTATCACTTTGCCAGCCACATGGTCTTAGGCGCAATGGTGCCCCTGGCTCTGGGCATATGTCTGGATTTCTATATCGTGGTGCGCAAAGTCACTGCTTCTCCCGCCTTTGCTATTGCCGCTACGGTTGTAATGCTGTGCCTCTTCTTTGGCTTCTGGTTTGGTTATGCTTACTACCTTCGCAACCAGCAAGAGCACCAATCGGAAAAACCAGAAATGGCTCCTGGCAAATATGCCACGTCCTAAAAATTTAGGTAATACCCCCTCAAACCGGACTAAACTCTGGGAAGAAGAGGCTATGCGAAAGTCGTGTGTGCGCTGTGGACATCACTGGTTTTGGCAGTTGAGCGATGGTCGCCACAAGTGCCGGGCGTGCGGCCAGCGTCAGAGTTT
>JAFAZH010000025.1 GCA_019239895.1 Abditibacteriaceae bacterium
GGCCAGAGCCTAAGTCGTCTCTCCCAGGCTGTCACCCGCCAGCGCCTCAAGCTGGACGGTGCGGGCGGTGCAGCAGGGGGCTGGTGACTTTAAACTCAGGATACCTCACCACCTGCTGCTAACCATACAAGGGGCCGGGGGTGAGGGCTGCTACTCGCCTACTGCAAAGCGGGCGCGGCAAAGGTTTTGGTGCGATATTGCGCTTCGTGCAGACGTTGATAAACGCCACCCGCTGTCATTAATTCGTGGTGTTGCCCTTGCTCCACGACACCAGTCTCATCCACTACAATAATGCGGTCTGCATTTTGAATAGTCGCCAGGCGGTGGGCGATAATCAGCGTCGTGCGCCCGACAGCCAGCTCTGCAAGTGAAGCTTGAATGGCCTGCTCTGTCTCGGTATCGAGGGCCGAAGTTGCCTCATCTAAGATGAGAATGGGCGGGTTCTTGAGGAACATACGCGCAATGGACATACGCTGTTTCTGGCCACCGGAAAGTTTCACGCCCCGCTCGCCAATGGTCGTGTCCAGTCCGTTGGGTAGTTGGGCAATCATCTCGTCCAGCCGGGCGCGGCGGGCCGCTTCCAGAATCTCTACCTCGGTGGCATCAAGCCGTCCATAAGCGATGTTCTCGCGGATGGTGCCTGCAAAGAGAAATACATCCTGCTGCACAATGCCAATGTTTTGGCGGAGCGAAGCCAGCGTCATGTGGCGGATGTCAGTGCCATCTACGGTGATGCGCCCGGCGTTGGGTTCATAGAACCGGGGGATTAAGGCACAAATCGTCGTCTTGCCCGCTCCACTGGGGCCAACGAAGGCAACCGTCTCACCGGGATAAATAACGAGATCAATATCCTCTAACACCTGCTTGTGTTCATCATAGCCGAAGCTAACGCCCTCAAAGCGAATCTGCCCTTGTAGATGGCCAACCGACACTGCATCAGGGGCATCAGCAATATCGGGCACGGTGCCCAATAGTTCCTGATAGCGTTTAAATCCAGCGATGCCTTTGGGATAGGTTTCGAGCACCGCATTGATCTTTTCTACAGGCCGGAAAAACACATTGACCAGCAGCAGGAAGCCCATAAAGCCACCGACCGTCAACTCACCATGCAGCACGAAATAAGCACCGGCAATCATCACAAAGAGTTGTATGATCCGCATCGTCATGTAACTGAGTGACATGCTCTTCGACATCAGGCGATAAGCATCCAGTTTGGTTTCGCGGTACCGCGCATTATCCACTGCAAATAATTTCCGCTCGTGGTCTTCATTGGCGAACGCCTGCACCACACGGATGCCGCCCACGTTTTCCTCAATCCGTGCGTTGAAATCTCCAACGCGCGCGAATAGCGTCCGCATGGTGCGTGTCATGGCGCGGCCATAGCGGGTAGAAATCCACGTCATGGGCGGCACCACCAGCCCGGTAATCAACGCGAGTTTGTGATGGAGGGTGAACATGAGGATGAAGGAGCCGAAGAAAGTCATGACTGCAATGAAAGCGTCTTCCGGCCCATGATGCGCGACTTCACCCACATCCTCTAAATCCTTGGTCACCCGCGCCACGAGATGACCCGTCTTCTGATTGTCATAAAAACGGAAGGAGAGCTTTTGGAGATGATCGAAGATTTTGCGGCGCATTTCGGTCTCGATAGAGATACCAAGTACATGGCCCCAGTAGTTCACGATATATTGCAATCCGGTGTTGAGCAGATAGATAGCTAGTAAGCCCGCTGTCGCTCCTAAAATTAACCCCCAGTTCTGGCTGGGCAAGAGCTGGTCTACAAACGTTCTGACCGCAAGCGGAAAAGCTAATTCCAGTAACCCACAGATAACGGCGCACGAGAAATCCAGGAGAAACAGCCTTATGTGAGGCCGATAATAAGCAAAAAATTGACGTAGCATAACTTGTTGATACTCTTCCGATTATCAATATCGAATCCGTGGGGGCACACGCTTAACGCTGCCGCGCCCCGTCATCTTTCCTTTGTTGATGAGGTTGAGATTTCTTCATTCCAAGGACAGAACTGCCTTAGACCCGCCGCTAAAGCAGCGGACTGAGGGTAAAAGCCCGGTGAACCGGGCTGCGCCTGCATCATTAGCCCCGTTCAGGGGGCTTTCCTTGCAGCTCAGCCCGCTGCTTTAGCGGCGGGTCTAAGGCAGTTCTCAACGGCTTAAATCAGTTTAGCATTAGCTGCTCATCTACAACCGAATGCCCTACTCTATTCATTTAGAGGCCATCTCTGCCCACAATTCATGGCAAAAATAGATTTTTGTGTCTGGTATCAGATACAATATAGGGCAGCATTCAGCGTCAGCCAGATATACCAGGACTTAAGAGGTATCGGCAAAAATCTTAAGGACAACCATGCAGACACGGCAAAGGGTGCGAATCGCAATCGTTATAGGTGGGGTGGTGTGTTTTGCCACAACACAGGTTCCGGCGCACGCCGGGATTCTGAGCCGCTTACGCGCGTCCATTAGCGCGCTGTGGTCACGCAAGGCGGCTACGCATGGCGCAGCACAACAGGCGCGGGTGCGTGCCAACAATCTGCAAGGACAGTCCGTCAGCTTGCATGATCGCCTGGAACAAACCCAGCAGGCATTGCAACGCTCAACCGACACTTACTACGGCTACTGGCATCAGATGCGGCGCACGGAAGTGCAGATTAATAAAACGCGCCGCCGCTTAAAAGTTGCCACCGACCACTACTACGCGCACCGCGCCATGTTCGGGCGGCGTTTGTCAGCCATGCAGCGTTGCGGCAAGTTGGGCTACCTACAACTGTTCCTAGGGTCGCGCACCCTCTCGGATTTAACGCGCCGCGCTTATCTCTTTAACGCCTTGACCACGCGGGACGCCGAAATGCAAGCCGAATTACACCAAGACCGCGATGAACTTCAAAGAACCCACGTTGCCCTGATGGACGAGTGGAACCGGCGCAACCGTCTCCAGTTGGCCGCTAACCGCGAGCGTGAGCGCATTGCCCGTGCCGAGCGAGATCAACAGCGCATGTTATACGCCATCAATCATTCGCGTTATGCGACTATTGCCTATATTGCGGCGCAAGAGCAGTCATCGCATGAAATTGAAGGCATGATTGGCGAGCTTTCTGCAAAACGGGCGTCTATTATCCAGGCTTACGAGGAACAGGCGGCAGCGCGGCGACGGGCTTATTATTCCAATAACCGGGGCTATCATCGCTATGTGCGGCGGCGGGTGGCGCGGCGTGTCAATACCACCCGTTATGTGCGTAGTCCGGCGGGCGAGCTTAAGCCGATGCCGATTCAGGAAATTGTGTACCGCGATGAGATGGTGCCCGTAGACCAGGGCAGTGGCAGCCTGAGCCAAGGCTTTTCCCAAGACAATGGGGGACAGGGCGGCGGAGACGGTTGGGGGACCCCAGTCCAGGGTCATCTCAGTTCGCGTTATGGCATTCGTTATCATCCCATCTTACATCGTCGCAAGCTCCACACCGGAGATGATATGGCGGCCCCCTACGGCGCCCCCATTCGTGCCGCACATGGTGGCCGTGTGCTCTGGGCGGGCTGGAAAAAAGCCTATGGCAACACGGTTATCGTGGACGCTGGTAACGGTTTAACCACCCTCTATGGCCACGCCAGCAAATTAGGTGTTAAGCCAGGGCAGCCTATTAAGCGGGGCGAATACATTGGCAACGTCGGCTCGACTGGTTGGAGTACGGGGCCGCATTTGCATTTTGAAGTGCGCAAAAATGGTAAACCAATTGACCCCACACCTTATCTGCACGAAAAACCTTAGATCATCCTTAGCAGGAACAAAACTCGAAACTTCCATGCTGTCCAAACGTCCAAACGCCTGCTAACATTAATAGAGAGAGTTAATCTTTGCAGAGCCGCTGGCGTGGCGGGTAAATACGACTTCCCAAGCAGCCTATTCATTAAAATGTGCCGGTGGCGGTGAGGTGTTTATATGACGTGGAAAACGCGTGGCGCGTATGGTTCTTTAATTTTACTGGCATTATTAACGGCGTTTGGTGTCGGCTACCGGACGCGTGCCCATAGCGAGGAGGCGGCCCGTGATCGCTGGTTGCCCACCACCAAGGAAGCATCGCAGGTGCGGCCTTTAGTGCGCACGGCGGACGGGCAAATGGCTTCGGGGTTGGTGACCCCTTCGCGCCGCTCTAATAAGGCCGACCTGAAGCCTTATGAGACTCTGGATGAAGTCCGGCGCGATATCAAAGAGAACTTCGTTAAGACCCAGGTTGACGATACTACCTTAACTTATGGCGCGATTCGGGGCATGTTGCGCTCGCTGGGCGACCGCTTCACCCGCTTCCTGACCCCGGAGGAGTATGACGATTTCCAGGTCAAGAACAAGGGTGAATTCACCGGCATCGGCGCGCATATTGATGTCAAAGAAGACTACATGGGCGGCCCGCTGGCTAAACCTTCTGGTGCTTCTCGCCCCTACATTGTCGAGCCAATTGAAGGTGGCCCGGCGGCCAAAGCCAGCCTCAAGAAAGACGACATCATCCTGGAAATTGATGGTCGCAATACGGCGGATATGAACGAGGACGCCACGGTGAATTACATTCGTGGCGAGCGCGGCACCCCGGTGCATCTCAAAATCGAGCGCAAGGTGGCCGTGCCCCAGGGCGCAGCGCGGGAGGCTGGCTTTAAGGATTTTGATGTGACCCTCACCCGCGATACCATAGAGATTCATCCCGTTAAGCTCGATTGGTTGCCAGAACGTATCGCCTGGCTCCGCTTAGACGAGTTCAATCAGAAGAGCGACCACGAGATGACCACAGCCCTCCAGGAAATTCAGAAAGGCCCGGATGGACAAGGCCCGGCGCGAGGTATCGTCTTCGACATGCGCAACAACCCTGGCGGCTTGCTGGATGTGGCGGTGCAGATCGGCAGCCGTTTTATTCCGTCTGGCCCGATTGTGATTACCCGTGAGCGCAATGGGAGCGAACAGCCCCTCAACGCCCAGCACGAGCGATTCTTAAACCTGAAAATGCCAATTGTGGTTTTGGTAAATAAATACAGCGCCTCCGCCGCCGAGATTGTCACCGGCGCTTTGAAGGACAAGGGTGCGGCCACAGTGGTTGGTGAGCAGTCGTATGGCAAAGCCAGCGTGCAAGTTTTGATCGAACTCAAAAATGGTGGTGCTCTGGTGATTACCACCGCCAAGTACTTAACACCGGCCAAGCATGACATAACGGATAAGGGCATCACTCCTGACATTGCGATCAAGCCCAGCCCCGAAGATGAGCAAGTGCCCCCTGCACGCGGTGGCGCACAGCTTCAAAAAGCCATTGAGATTATCAAAGGCAAGACCTCGCAGCCGACATCCACTATTACTGCACGCGCCGATTAAACTGTATTACTTCAACCCTGGTTAAAACTATAAGCCAGCGACCAGAGCGGTATCTTTGGTCGCTGGCTTATTTGTCTCTGCCTACAAACTATAATTCTGAGCCGCAAAACAGCCTTTCGCCTACTGTTCATATCTATAGCTGCTGCTCTAACAGGTTCTTCTCTGTAACCGTTATACTATGCACCACAATCCTGGCACTCAAGCGGTGGAGGCAATCTATTTTGGCGCTATCCTCTCTACTGAATCTGTTTAACAGCCTTTGTCCTCTTTTCTTCATCCTGGCGACCACTGGCTGGTATGTAGCCAACGCGCAGACAGTGCCACCCGCAAATTCTATAATGGTCAGGGCCAAGTCTAAGCCCAACCAAGCCTGGAAAGAATACCCTACCCGCACCATTGATACCCTGCCCGGCTTTGCTGTCGGGGCTAAACAAGCCCGTTTAAGCTCGTATGGAGGTTGGCTGGACAAGAAGATGACAACCACCGGGTTCTTTCATACACAACAGGTTGGGGGTCGTTGGTGGCTGGTTGATCCGGCGGGTTATGCCTTTATTCATGTTGGTGTGGTAAGTGTCACGCCCGGCACTTCCGCAATTAGCCAGGCCGCTTTAAAGGAAAAGTTTGGCACTGAGGAAAAGTGGGCCGCCGCTACCACGCAGATGTTAAAGGAAAATAGCTTCAATGGAGCCGGAGCCTGGTCAGCAACCGATTTACTGCGCCAGACTCCAACACGCACTGCTTACACCATGATCTGGAACTTTATGAGTTCCTATGGCAAAAAGCGTGGCGGCACTTATCAACAACCGGGGCATACCGGCTATCCTAACGACTGCATCTTTGTCTTTGACCCTGATTTTGTCACCTTTTGTGATGAGCACGCCCGCCAATTAGCCGCCACTAAAGATGACCCTTACCTGCTGGGACATTTCTCAGATAATGAGTTGCCCTTTCCGGGTGATGCGCTCGACCGTTATTTGTCCCTGCCACAAACTGATCCTGGCTATGGTGCAGCACAATCATGGCTGCGCGAACGCAAGCATAACGACCAAGCTGGCAAGACGGATATTACAGATGATGACCGCGCCGCCTTTCGTGGTTATTTAGTGGATCGCTATCTAAGTATTACGACAGCAGCTATTAGAAAGTATGATCCTCATCACCTCTGTCTGGGGCCGCGTTTCCACAGTAGCGAGTTACACAGTAAGCCTGCCTTTCAAGCCGCAGGCAAATATTTAGATGCGATTGCCATTAATTATTATGGAGCATGGACACCGAATCCTGTCACGATGGCGAACTGGGAAAGCTGGTCAGGCAAGTCCTTTATTATTACCGAATGGTATGTCAAAGGCGACGATACTGGCATGGGCAACACTGGCGGCGCGGGCTGGATTGTGCCCACGCAGAAAGACCGGGGCCTGTTTTACCAGAATTTTACGCTTGGCCTTTTAGAGTCTAAAGCGTGCGTTGGCTGGCACTGGTTCAAATATATGGACAATGATCCGACCAATCTTAAAGCCGATCCCTCTAACCGTGACTCGAATAAAGGCATCGTTAATATTCGTTATGAGCCTTATCTGCCGTTGATCGAAAAGATGAAGCAGCTAAACGATAATGTTTATCCGCTCACAGAGTATTTTGATAAGTCCGGCGGTTGAAACCACCAGGTGGTGGGTAGAAAGTTGAGTTAACTATGTCAGAGTCGCTTAACAGAAACAGACCAACTTATTATGAACAATCAAACTCAAGACCCTAAGCTCCAAGAACTGAAAACGCGCCTTTTAGAAGTGAATGACCTGCGCTCGGCTTCGTCCCTTTTGCATTGGGATCAGGCCACTTACATGCCATCAGGTGGCGCGGCGGCACGCGGACGCCAGATGAGCACGCTCAACCGCCTGGCCCATGAGAAATTCACTGACGGGGCCATTGGTCAGTTGCTCGAAGACTTGCGCCCTTATGAAGAGTCGCTCTCCTTCGATTCTGATGAGGCGAGTTTAATTCGGGCCACCCGCCGCGATTATGAAGAGGCCGTTAAAGTGCCAGCGGAATTTGAAGCCCGCTTTTCAGATCACATTGCCGCGATTTATCAAGACTGGACAGCCGCGCGCCCCAATAATGATTTCAAAGCGGTGCAGCCGCTGTTAGAAAAGACCCTCGACTTTAGCCGCGAGTTGGCTGATTTCTTCCCCGGCTATGAGCATATCGCTGACCCGCTGATTAACTTTTCAGACCGAGGCATGAAAGCCTCCACTGTGCGTGCCCTGTTTGCGGATTTAAGGCAGCAGTTGGTGCCCCTCGTGGAAGCGATCACAGCCCAGCCCAAGACCGATGAGAGTTGTCTGCACGGCCACTGGCCAGAAGCCGAGCAGTTCACCTTTGGACGCAAAATTATTAAGGCTTATGGCTATGACTTTGAGCGAGGCCGTCAGGATAAAACACACCATCCTTTCATGACCAAGTTTTCCCTCGGCGATGTCCGTATTACGACTCGCGCTAAGGAAGACGATTTGGCGGAGGCTCTTTTTAGCACCTTACATGAATCAGGGCACGCGCTTTATGAGCAAGGCATTAACCAGGACTATGAAGGCACTCCCCTCGCCAATGGCACTTCATCGGGAGTGCATGAGAGCCAGTCGCGCCTGTGGGAAAATATCGTGGGCCGCTCACGCGGCTTCTGGAACCATTGGTATCCGCTCTTGCAGCAAGCGAATAGCAATTTATCAAACGTGTCGCAGGACACTTTCTATCGGGCCATCAACCGGGTGGATCGCTCCTTGATCCGCACCGATGCCGATGAAGTCACTTATAATTTGCACGTCATGATTCGCTTCGATTTAGAATTGCAACTCTTAGAAGGGGAACTATCCGTGCGCGACTTGCCGGAAGCCTGGCATGAGCGTTACAAAAGCGATTTAGGCTTGACGGCACCCGATGACCGTGATGGCGTTTTACAAGATGTGCATTGGTATGGCGGCACCATTGGCGGCGCATTTCAAGGCTACACCCTCGGCAACATCCTAAGCGCACAATTCTTTGATACAGCAACCGCAGCACAGCCTAAAGTCCCACAGGAAATTGAACAAGGCCAGTTCTCGACATTGCATGAGTGGCTTCAAGAGAACATTTACCAGCACGGCAGCAAATACACCGCACCTGAACTCATTGAACGTGTCACCGGTGACCCTTTGAGCATTGAGCCATATTTGCGCTATTTACGGGGTAAGTATGGAGAACTATATTCGCTTTGATACAGAATAGGACGCTAAGCGGGCTACGCTAATTACATGCGCAATTTAGACGCTATTCTTCAGTCAATAGCGTAAGCTTGCGTTGCGCAGCATGGAGTAGCCCGCTTAGCGTCCTATTTTAGTAAGTAATCTTCAGCATCCGATTACCGCCACGCTGGAATTCGTAAGGTACTGGCACAGTTTCCACGCTAAAGCCTAAGTGGGCGAAGTGCTGTTGAATTGGCTCTACATAAGGTGATGCTTTGCAATCCAACGCCAGGAGCGGGAATATTCGCACTTCCGCTGCAACGCGCAGTAGTTCCGCAATAGCCGCTCGATGAAACTCAAACGAAAGTTGCTCGGAATAAAGAAAGAAAAAGTGGGAGCACAGGGCAAGCTTGAATTGATGATCGGTGAAACTGAGGCTAGGCAGTGCTTCCGCTCGATAGCGACCAACCGCTAAACCCACTTTATAATCATCCAAAAACCGCTGCATCGTTTGGAGCCGATGCTGACCTAATATATCAGGATCACTATACCTATCCCAGATATAATCCTGCTGCGTCTGTTTAACCTGAGAAATGATGGGGTCGTATGTCTCCTGAATGCGTTGTGCTATCTGATCCTTAGTAAAAGCATAAATCGGATCAACAGAAATCACTTGGTGCCCTAATGCCGTCATCTCAGCGTTAAAGCTGGCAGGGCCATCACCGCAACCCAGAATACTTTTATCTAAATCGGCATCCGAGAGGGCGAACATCAATTGATATTCGTCTAAGGAACGCCCCCACGGGACAACCTGATTTAAAGTCATGCTCATTGGCCCTCACCCCCAGCCCCTCTCCCACACTGCGGGCGAGGGGAGCACGATCTACTACTTACTGGTGTTAGTAGTGAACCGCAGAGACGCAGAGGGCACAGAGTAAAGCCTAAAATCTCTGTACCCTCTGCGTCTCTGCGGTTGTCTTCTTTTACGAGCAATTTATCCTTGGAGACACCCCTCGCCCGCAGTGTGGGAGAGGGGCTGGGGGTGAGGGCTAACTATGCTTTCGAGGCATTACCAATGAGCTGAGTGCGATTTAATTGCGTCTTGCCGGGGATAGCGACTTCGGGAATTGGAGCCGGGCCGAATTCCAGCTTGGCGGGGAGCAAGTCGAGTGTGCTGTTCATGGCGTCATCCCACTTAATCTGCTTGCCGGTATAAGCTGATTCGCGGCCTATGATGGCAGTCAGGGTGCTTTCGGCAATGCGGCGACCCTCATTGAGCGGCTTGCCGTTACGAATGCTTTCAATAAGGTCTACATGCTCCTGCTCATAGGGATTGCGACTGGGGCCATCGAAGCGATAGTTTGTGGCCCCTTTGATAGAACCCGCGCTGGGATTAGAAGTGCCTTTGGTGCCGACCACATTTTCTGCCACGCGGCTATCGGTGCCATCTATCTGGCGGCACTGGCTCGACCAGCGTGCGCCATTAGCAAATTCGTATTCTACCGCGAAGTGGTCGAAGATTTGGCCATAGGCCGGATCGGTGCGCACCTGGCGACCACCCATCGCATAGGCAGAGACTGGGTGCCCATTCATGACCCAGTTCATCACATCAATGTTGTGG
Source organism: Abditibacteriaceae bacterium (assembly GCA_019239895.1). Classification (GTDB taxonomy): domain Bacteria; phylum Armatimonadota; class Abditibacteriia; order Abditibacteriales; family Abditibacteriaceae; genus JAFAZH01. The sequence goes on from JAFAZH010000025.1 coordinate 10,195, forward strand.
ACGTGCTGTTCCGTAATGTGATCGCCAGAAAGCCAAGTGTAATAAAGCCAGTTGCGTATCTGGTATTCCATGTCGCTCCAGTTTGGCTGACGCTCGTGCAGCCACAAGCCGCCCTGGTTCCAGTAGATTTGGCCACTCAGCACATCACCAATCGCGCCATCATGGATGCGATTAATGGTTTCAATATAGTTGGCCTGGTGGCGGCGTTGTGTGCCGGTTACGACAGCCAATTTCTTCTGTGCCGCTAAATCTGAGGAGGCGATGACCGAACGCACGCCTGCCGGATCAACCGCGACTGGCTTTTCCATAAAGACATGCTTGCCTGCCTCAACAGCCGCCTGGAGGGTGATGCGTCGAAAGCCCGGCGGCGTGGCCATCAAAACTAAATCCACATCGCTCTTCACTAAATGCTGATAAGCATCCCAGCCCACGAAAGTATGGTCGTCATTGACTTTGAACTGGTCTTTCAATTGACCCGCCAGGCTGCCCCGCGCCCCATTGAGACGATCCTGGAACAAGTCGGCTAAGGCCACAATTTGCACACTGGGATGAGCATGAGCGCAATCGCCCGCCGCACCCGTGCCGCGTCCGCCGCATCCAATGAGGCCAACCCGCAGGCGGTCGTTGCCCTGAGCATGGGCGTAGTTCTGGCCTAAGCTTGACATCAAAGCCGCCGCAGAAACAGCGGCGGTCGTTTTCAAAAAGCCACGCCGGGTTAAGCTCGTAGCATCTGTCCCAGTAACTTCCGGCTGCTTGGCGTTTTGCGCTCCATTATCTTGGTTCAAGCCACCTGTTGTATCCTGGCTGGATTGCGGGGCTTTATCATCGTTGACCATCTCTAATCCTTTCTGCCGCCCGGTGTTGATTGGCATTGTTAATGCCGACCGAGAGGCACACTTATCCTTAATACTACTATTTTTAGCACTGACAACACCGTTTCATAGCAGCCACTGTCATGCTGAGCGCAGCGAAGCATCTACTCTGCGGAGCTATGAAGTGATCCATTTAACCACTGCTTTCTGCACACCAATACAAGATGCTTCGCTGCGCTCAGCATGATAGGTTCTTTTACACGTTTCTTTTACAGGAACCTCTAGTAAGCCTTAGCCCAAACCGCTTCTGTTGTGGCAGGCTGCCCGCAGCGCAGGCAATGCGTTGGTGCTTCTGGAGAGCGAAATTCTTCATCAGGCAGTACGCGGATAGTGGCTTTAGTTTCTTCTTTAATCTGCGCTTCGCAGGCGTCCCCCCCACACCAACCGGCGTAAACAAACGCGCCTTCACCAGCCATCACTTCGCGGAACTTTTCATAAGTGATGTTGCCGCGCAAGCTATTCTGCTCGCGGCGTTCTTTTGCAGTGTTCAGCATATCCTGCTGTATCACGTCCAACAGTCGCTCTACTGCTACACCGAGTTCAGCAAAGGCGACAGGTGTTTTTTCTTTGGTATCGCGCCGCACCAAGACCGCCTGCTGATTGGTTAAGTCACGCGGCCCCAATTCCATGCGCACTGGCACGCCGCGCATTTCCCACTCGTAATATTTAGCGCCCGGTTTCATATTCTCACGGGCATCAAGATGCACTCGCACGCGTCCTTCCGTCCCACGCTGCCGGTTTTCTAAATCGGTGCGAATCTGATTAGCTGTTTCCAACACACGAGTCTTTTCTTCATCGGCCCGCCAGATGGGAACAATGACGACTTCAGTCGGAGCCAGACGCGGCGGAATACGCACACCGACATCGTCGCCGTGCGTCATAATGAGGCCACCAATCAGGCGCGTCGAGACGCCCCAACTGGTGTTCCAGGCATAGTCTGTCCCCCCACTTTCAGTCTGGAATTTCAGATCGAAAGCTTTAGCAAAGTTCTGCCCCAGGTTATGCGAGGTGCCCGCCTGCAAAGCTTTGTTGTCCTGCATCATCGCCTCACAAGAAAACGTGCGCAGGGCACCGGCAAACTTTTCAGATTCGCTCTTTTGCCCGGTGACAACAGGCATCGCCATCCAGCCTTCCATAAAGGTGCGATAGACGCCCAGCATCCGGCGCGTTTCCTCTTCGGCTTCATCATGCGTGGCATGGGCCGTATGGCCTTCCTGCCAGAGAAACTCTAAGGTGCGCAGGAATAAGCGAGTCCGCATTTCCCAGCGCACCACGTTGGCCCACTGGTTGATTAACAAAGGCAAATCACGATGGCTCTGCACCCACTTGGCGAACATCGCATAAATCACAGTTTCCGAAGTCGGGCGCACCACGAGCGGTTCTTCGAGGGCTTTGCCGCCGCCATGCGTCACAATGGCCAGTTCGGGGGCGAAGCCTTCCACATGCTCGGCTTCTTTGGTCAGAAAACTTTCCGGTATGAAAAGAGGAAAGTAAGCGTTGCGATGGCCTGTCGCTTTGAACATATCGTCGAGGGCGCGTTGCATCCGCTCCCAGATGCCATAACCATCGGGGCGAATCACCATGCAGCCGCGCACGGGGGAATAATCGGCCAGTTCAGCGCGTAAAACGACTTCGTTATACCAGGCGCTAAAATCGGTAGCGCGGGGAGTTAACTTCTTATCATCACTCATGGGGTAAAGGGTATTGGGGTGTGGCTAATCAATTTTAATACTGTGTTTTTCCAGAATCTTTTCAACACGCACGCGCGGCTTGTGCAAGTGTGGCATTTGTGGCGGGATGGTGATATTGAACTTTAAGATTTTCTTATTCACCTGCTCAACTTTGTCCTGCAAGAACTTTAAGGCATTCTGCCAGTTTTGTTCGATAATTTGCGGGTCAGCACGCGGTTGACTTAATGCAGCCAGGCGAGAACGATGGGCGCGCAGAATATACTGTTCCGCTTGCTCAATATCGAGCTTAATTTCGTCTTCTTGCAAAACCCAGGGCGGCGGCAAATCGGCGTTTTTCAATAGCTTACTGGCCAGCATCTTCGGATTGACCATCTCTTCCGAATTAATATACTGCCGCTTGCCCTTGCCTTTTAAGTTGTCAAACTCACCCCGCTCTACCGCCTCACGGATGGCCCCGGCGATAAAATCCTCTAACGGTTCTTTGTCTTTACGGTCTTTACTCATACGACTCCTTACGGCCCTCACCCCCGGCCCCTCTCCCACGCTGCGGGAGAGGGGAGCACAAAGGCATAATTGCTCGTTTGCAGGCAATGCTAAATATCCTTATGACAACTGCATAGAGCTATTTGCTATCTAAACCGCTATCCTGTGACCTCCCCTCGCCCGCAGCGTGGGAGAGGGGCCGGGGGTGAGGGTTATCCCTCACACACCACACGAAAACCGACAAATGGCCCATCGGAGAGCCACCATTTGCTCTTGGGGTTTTGCGGGTCGGTCATGTCCCAATCGGGGGTTTGCACCTGACGCGCCACCGGCGTAACCTTGGGGGCTTTATCGCGCCATGAGCCGCCGCGCACTACGCCCACGCCATCGGCAGCGATGCACCACTCCGCCACGTTGCCTAACATATCGTACAAGCCCCACGGGTTCGGTTGCTTGGTAGCCACTTCGTGGGTTTTGTCTTCGGCATTCTCCCAGTACCAGGCGTGGTCATCCAGATAGGTCTTCTGGTCGAACAACTCATTGCCCGTTGCCCCGGCGCGGCAGGCATATTCCCACTCGGCTTCAGTGGGCAAACGATATTTCTTGCCGGTTTTCTTCGAGAGCCACTGGCAGTATAATTCGGCGGCGTGCTGCGTCATCGCTAGGGCCGGATAATGCTGATGGCCAAAACCGCGATCTGGCGCACCATAGGGCTTGCTGGGGCGCGAAGCGGCATCCACTCCCGCCGCTTGATCCTGCTGGCTCAAATCGAGGCGAAAGGCATAAATGTCATACTCATCCCAGGTGACTTCAGTCTTACCCATCCAGAAGGGCTTTAGCTCAACCTTGCGCATCTGCCCCGGCTTAGCAGGGTCGGCCATGCTAAAACTGCCGCCGCTAATGGGCAGCATCTCAAATTTGACCAGAGTGCCTGGAATAGACTGGGTATAAGCCCCGGTTGCTTTGGCCTCGGCAGCATTATTTTGTGCTGGCGCTTCCGCCGCCACAGATGGCATGGAGAAGCATGAGAAAGCCGTGAACTGCGCTGCAACGGCCAGCGTATAGAAGAGCGTTTTACACACCACAAGTGGAGTAGAGATTTGAATGCGTTGCTTCATAATATGGTTCAGCCTGATTTTAGGTCTCGGATTATTCTGGCAAAGCTCTATCCAGTCTGCTGCCAATAGTCCAACGAATGTGAAATTGAGACGTTTTGAGTATGCCCAACTCGAAATGGGGGTGCAAACGCGGCTGGTGGTCTACACACTAGATCAAGCCACCGCTGAACGCGCCTGCACCGCGGCTTTTAATCGCATTGCGCAACTGGAAGACATCATGAGCGATTACCGCCCGACCAGTGAATTGATGCGCCTCTGTGCTCGTGCCGGGGGGCCACCGATAAAAGTGAGTGATGATCTATTCTTTGTTTTGCAACGTTCTCAGGAAGTTGCCGCGCGCAGTCATGGCGCGTTTGACATCACCGTGGGGCCATACGTCGCACTCTGGCGCAGAGCGCGCAAGCAGCATGTATTTCCGACGACCGAGGAATTAGCGCAAGCCGGTAAACTGGTGGGGTGGCAAAAGGTGCGTCTTGGTGCCAGGCATAAAACAGTGCAGCTATTGGTGCTGGGGATGCGCCTTGATTTAGGTGGCATTGCCAAAGGCTATGCAGGCGACTGTGCGCTGGATGTGCTCCAACAGTTTGGTATTACACGCGCGCTTTTTGAATCTGGCGGCGACATTGTAATGAGTGATCCACCACCCGGTAAAGCAGGCTGGAATATCGAAATACTGAATGCGGGCCAAGAGTTGAAACAGCACACACGCCTGCTGGCTAACGCCGCAATTTCCACATCCGGCGATACCGAGCAGTTCGTCACCTTCAACGGCCAGCGCTACTCTCATATTGTTGATCCTCGCACTGGTTTGGGCTTAACCGACCGCATCGCTGTCACCATTATCGCGCCTAAGGGCATTACATCCGATAGTCTCTCCACTGCCGTTAGCGTATTGGGGGCGCAACAAGGACAGCGGTTAGCAAAATCTTATCCCGGCACCTGGGCTTATATCCGCCGTGACCATGATAAAGTACAATAGCCGCAAAAAGGCACAAAAGACACAAATGTAGAGGACAGAGGATCGAGGATTGTATAAAAGTAGTTATAGCTGTTGCCACAAAACATATTTTTGATCTTCCTATCTAAGGCTTTTGTGTCTTTTGTGCCTTTTTGTGGCTGTTCTCCCCAAGGAAAGAAAAATGCTATCAGCAAGCGATCCGACACGACGGTTCTCTAACCGTGTGGAATATTATATCCTCTATCGCCCCAAATATCCTGCCGCTGTCTTGCAGCTTTTTCAGGCAGAGCTTGGGTTATTGCCCACCCACACCATCGCTGATATTGGCTCTGGTACCGGGTTTTCGGCAGAGCTATTTCTGCAAAATGGCAATACGGTCTTCGGCGTCGAGCCGAACCGAGAAATGCGCGAAGCCGCCGAAAGCTTATTGAAGGACTACCCTAACTTCAAAAGCATTGAGGGCACTGCTGAAGCGACAACTTTAGGAGCGCACAGTATTGACTTCATCATTGTGGGGCAAGCCTTTCACTGGTTCAATCCAGTACAAGCCAAAGTGGAATTTAAACGCATCTTAAAGCTTGGGGGCACAGTGGCCTTAATCTGGAATCAACGGCTCACGGATACCACACCCTTTGCCCGCGCTTATGAGGAACTGTTGCTAAACTACGGCACTGATTATCAGGATGTGTCGCATAAAACCGTCACCGCTACGGATGTAAGTGTGCTGCAAGAATTCTTTGCACCACAGGGCTTCACCGTAAAATCATTTGCCAATGCTCAAGTATTCGACTTCCTCAGCTTAAAAGGACGCCTACTTTCTTCCTCTTATGCACCACTGCAAGGCCATCCTAACTTTGAACCTACCCTCGCGGAACTGCAACGTATTTTCGATGAGTTCCAAGCCGATGGACACGTCCAGTTTGACTACCAGACAATGGTTTATTACGGTCAACTTGTTTAATTTCGCACCGACATTGCAGCTTTGAATTTTGCTGCGACAACAGGCTTAAATTCCAGAGCATAACCCGAACAAGGAACGACATTCATGACGTGGGCGCAGAGTTATAATCCAGCGGGCAACATTTATCTCTCAGCACTCTTAGCAGCCTTGCCAGTTGTGGTGCTGCTGGGACTCCTCAGCTTTGCTCATGTCAAAGCGCATTGGGCGGCTCTTACGGGGCTGGCGTCTGCGCTATTGTTAGCAATCCTTTTCTATCGAATGCCCATAATGTTGGCCTTGGCCGCTGCCGGTAATGGTGCGGCTTTCGGGCTGTTCCCCATTGGCTGGCTGGTGCTGAATGCCATCTTTATTTACGACATCACCGTCACTACCGGAAGTTTTGAGGTGGCCAAGCAGACTATTGCGGGGCTGGCCAGTGATCGCCGCATTCAAGCTCTCTTTATCGCGTTTAGCTTTGGGGCCTTTATTGAAGGTGCGGCGGGTTTCGGGGCGCCCGTAGCCATCTCCGCCGCGATGCTGCTGGGGCTGGGCTTCCGGCCTATCCACGCTGCCGGGTTAGCTCTCATCGGTAACACAGCTCCGGTGGCGTTTGGCTCACTTGGCATTCCGCTTGTCACGCTGGCCAAAGTCACCGGATTAGACTTGGGGCAACTGAGTGCAATGGTGGGACGGCAATTGCCATTCTTTTCTATTCTGATTCCGTTCTGGCTCATTGCCGCCATGTCGGGGTGGCGTGCCATGTGGGAAGTCTGGCCTGCCTGCTTGGTCGTAGGAGGCACGTTTGCCCTCTCCCAATTCTTAGTCAGCAATTATCATGGCCCTTGGTTGGTGGATACCATCAGTGCCATTGTCTCAATGCTCGCGCTAAGCTTGCTCCTCCGCTTCTGGCAGCCGCGCACCACATGGCGTTTTGAGCATGAGGCAGAGCATACAGCCGATAAAGACAGCACAGGCTTGGTAGCTACGCGCCGCGAAACGCAACGCGCCTGGATGCCGTGGGTCATTTTATCGGTGTTGGTTTTTCTGTGGAGTTTGCAGCCTGTCAAAGATGCGCTAAATAATGTTTCCAATATCAACATCTCTGTGCCCTACCTGGATAAGGGAGTGGTGCGCGTTCCGCCCGTAGTGCCTAAGCCCAAAGCCGAAGATGCTATTTTCGCCTTAAACTGGCTTTCGGCCACTGGCACAGCCCTCCTGCTGACGGGCATTCTTTCGGGACTGTTGCTGGGTTTGCGCCCTCTCGCGTTGCTGCGCCTCTACGGTCAAACCCTGCTGCGCGTGCGGTGGTCGCTGTTGACGATTGCCACCATGCTGGCCCTGGGATTCACGACACGCTTCAGCGGCTCCGATACCACAATGGGATTAGCCCTGGCAGGAACGGGCGTGTTATTCCCGTTCTTCTCTCCCCTACTTGGCTGGCTGGGCACGGCCCTCACGGGTAGCGATACGTCTTCTAATGTGCTCTTTGGCAACTTACAACAAGTCACGGCGCACCAGATTGGGGTGTCGCCGATTCTGACGGCTGCCGCCAACAGTTCGGGTGGAGTGATGGGCAAGATGATTGACGTACAGAGTATTGTCGTGGCGGGCGTGGCGACAGAGCAGCAAGGCGATGAGGGAGAAATCCTGCGCTACGTCTTTTTCCACAGCATCGCCCTGGCCGTAATGGTGGGCATCCTGGTTCTCCTCCAAGCGCATGTGTTTCCAAGCATGGTGCCTCATGCAGCCATGCGTTGAATCGCCCATTTTTGGAGAATCAATTTGCGGCAACAACGACACCAAGCCCGCCCGCTCGACTCTCGCTATTAGCTTATGCCTTTGAGAGCCTGCGAAGGCAGGCTTTGCGCTGTTGTTGCCTGCGGCTTCAGCCGCCTGGCCTATGAAGTTAAGGCAGCAATTTAGCTCGTCCCCAGTGGGAGCGGTCAGAGGAGTTTTTGTCCGTACCATTCCACATCAGTTGGCGTTTCCGGCCTGTGCCATCGGTGCTATCATCTATCGCTAAATCAAAACGCAGTTCGGTGCCTGGTGTGGGCTTGATGGAGAGGGCTTGCCACGGGATAGCGGCTTCGAGGGTGTAACTCTTGCCGTCTACGCCGGGCACGACGATCATCTCACAGGGATATTGCTGTGGCGCGTTAGCGTAATAAAAACGTCCTTCGCGCTGTCCTGCACTGAGCAGCACTTGACGATCAGTAAAGAGAAGCGGGCCACCCGCATCCAGCTTTTCGGAACCCAGGAACAGTTCTAAGCCATCGCCGCTCCATAGCATATTGCCAGTCTGCTCATTCTTCATCGGGGTGGGGTCAATCACCGTGGCTAACAGATACAAATTGGCGTCATCCCAACAGAGTTTGAAGGTGCCTTCCATATCCCCGGCGTTGTTGCCTTGCACAGTGCGTTTGGCGGAAATTTGCTCTGGCGGGATGCCCGGCCAGTTTTTGGTAGTGCCATCAATTTTGATCGGGCCAACCGCACGCGGCACAGTCGCCGTCTTGGTGCCGCCACCGGCGGGAGTGAAGCGGGGATCATCCAGGACGAAGGGCTGCTTCGCGCCTGTCCAGACATCATAGATGTTGTAGTTGGTCTTCATCATCTCGGCCAGCATGGGCTTCCACGGACGGTCAGCCACATTGATTAAACCGGAGTTGGCCCGCTCGCCATTAAAGCCTTGAAACCAGCGCCCGGTGGTAGCTTGATCCACAAGGGTAAACCATTCAATGCCTACTACATAACCAAGCGAAGCCGCCTGCTCAACATAATTGCGATAAGCTAAACCGCGTATCTGCTGGCTCGCTACTTCCAGACCACCAACGAGGCCCGATTCGCTGGGGGCTGTCCAGTAATACTCGCTCAGCATCATGGGGCGACCACCCGTCCACTCGTGGATGCGATTGAGGAAATCCTTATCGAGCGCATAGGTGTAGTAATTGAAAGAAATGACATCCAGGTATTTGCCCGAAATGCGACAAAGTTGCTCGTTGTTGATGGTGCCCGGCTGAAGCCGATTGCCAATCAGCATGTGGTGCGTATCGTATTTGTGAAAGGTGCTAGACACCAGTTGGAAATAGCTCTCAAAGAAGAGGCCGGTGAATGCCTGCATGTCCTCGGCGGCAGCTTTGGTTTTGACCAGCAGACTCAAATCGTTTAACGCCTCGAATGAGTCGGCGTTCGCTTCCCAGGCGGTGTTGAAGTCCGCAATAGTCTTGTATTTCTCATTGAGCATTTGCACGAGGCGACGCTTGCAGGCAAAAGTGCCTTTGAGGGTGGGCACCACTTTGGGAATGTCTTCATAAAGCGGCTCGTTCACCAGAAAATAGCCAATCAGCAGCGGATCATCCGCACTGCGCGGGAGGTTCTTGGCGAAGTTATGCTCGACTTTCGTGCGGTTGGTTTCGTCAAAGGGGTCCCACGTCTCGTTGATACCAGGCAGACGAGGAATGCCATCATCCCACTGTCCCAGTGGCAGAAAAGAGACGTAGGGAAAATGCGCCGTCTGGACCGCTTGCGGGATGGGCGAGAAGGCACCAATCGAGTTGAAGCCCCATTTTTTTACGCGCCCAATCATGCGCGCCGCATAATCTTCCGAGGTATGGGGCTGGCCATACTTGCGGATGGTATTGGCCAAGTGAAAGGAGACAACCTCATTGCCATGTCCGCTGAGATAGGCGCTCTTGAACTGGTTATCGTAGGGGGGTAGCCACTCATAAGCATCCTCGCGGCCTTTGACCAGGGTGTAGTCATCGCTTGGCCCAAAGCCACACACACCCATGTGGAAAAAGGCATTGCCATCAGGATCAACCAGGAACCATTTATTAGTCTTCTGCTCAACGTAGAAGAATCCGGTTTTATTAAGTCCGAGTTTGGCCCCGCTCCCTGGCAAGCCGCCGTAAGTATCACCCACGGGAGGTTGCAAACTATCGTAATAGGCTTTTTCACTTTCGACATCGGCCTTGAGTTCATCCAGGCTTTTAACCTTGTCCGGCCAATCTTGCAGTTTCGATTGACCAAAAGCATCCACGACGGGAACCGGCTTGCCGTCCCCGGCTCCGCCGCTGCCAACGGCTATCTTATAAGTCGAGACATTATGATCCATTGGAGTAATAAAGCTCCAGGCAAAGATGCTCCAGCCCCATTCGCGGTTGTCTTGTAGCTCCTCATAGGAAAAAGGAGGAATGGTAAAGCTCAAGCTCTTGCCCTGATTATTGGTGAGTTGTAAATCGCCTGCATTGCCCTGAAACAGCTTTGGCCCCGCTGGTTTCGCGGCAGGGAAAGCCTGCTCGTTCGCCCCGATTTTCCAGTGGCCGCCCTGGCTAAAACTGAAGTTGATGAGCATGGTCGTCTTGAACCATTTCACATCCGCTGGCAGCTTTGAGAAATTCAACGCGATATTGCCTACATCATCGGTGGTGACATCAAGCTGTGCGCCGCCATCATACTTCACAGTTGCCGTCTTGCCAGCAGGAACTTTTTCGACCAACTTATAGGGCGTCTGCTTTGCATCATTCATTAGCGTCGGGTAATCGAGGGTAAATTGGCCCATGTTCCCGTTGTCTATCATAATGCCATCTGGTGTCATATTAAGCGTCGCTGCGCAAACCAAAGTAGTGCTACTGGCGAGCAGACACGCCATCAGCACCGATAAATAAACCCGCAACATATACCGTTTCCTTAGTGAGTGGGAAGTAGAACTAAAGTGAAGGATTAAACACCGAAGCGGTGAGTTCCCATGAGGTGTTTGACTCAAGTTTAGCTGACAAGTTTCAAGAGTGTCAGATGAGGAAGTTTCCCAACAGAGCAAAGTAGTTCTTGAGTTATAATCTGCCTATAAGTTGAAACTTTAGTGCAATCCACTTCAACTTTATCTCATTTGCAATAAAGTTCAAATTATCCATTGCAATTATGCTATTACGAATACTCACTGTCTCCTTTATTCTCCTCTTGCTTTCCTATGGCCAGGTAGCCCAAGGGGCGAACGCCCTGCAAAGCATCCATCAACGGGGTGTCCTGGTCATTGGCTCGGATGCCACCTATCCCCCTTTTGAGTTAAAAACTGGCGACCGCTTTGAAGGTTTTGACATTGATTTAGGCAACGAGATTGGCAAAGAGTTGGGCGTCCCCGTGCGCTGGGAGAATATCAACTGGGATGGCATCTTTGCGGCGCTCAAGGCGAACAAGTTCGAGCTCATTCTTTCGGATGTCGTTATTACCGACAAGCGCAAACAAGAACTGGCCTTCTCCCGCCCGTACTTCTTATCCGGCCAAACGATTGTGCGGCGTAAAGGCGACACGCGCATCAACTCTTCTAAAGACCTGCCGGGCAAATTGATAACGGTACAGCAGGAAACTACGGGCCAATACGCGGTAGAAAAGATGGGCCTGCCGCCAGAGCATATTCGCAAATTCGAGACAATGCAAGATGCCCTGCTCGAAGTGCGCAATGGACGGGGTGATGCCGCCGTCGGCGATCTGCCAGCCTTACGCGAGATGATTCGCAAGGGCTATCCCGAATTAGAAATAGTGGGCGGCATCTTCGTCCATGAAAACTATGGCGTCGTCATGCGGCGCGGCGAGCCAGAATTATTAGCCGCAGTCAATGCAGCTATCGCACGCATTATGGCCGATGGCCGTTACGCACGTATCTACCAACGCTGGATACGGGAACCATTGCCACCCACCTATCTGGCTGGTCTGGATAAGGTGCAAAGCCAGGGAACGCAGCATGAAGTCACTGGCACTGGGTCAGCTTTCTCGATCCGCTGGGATTTATTGCGCAGTACCTGGCCGCTTTTGCTGCGCGGCGCACTGATGACGCTGTGGATCACGTTCCTGGGCCTCTTGCTGGGCGTACCACTGGGTTTAATCGTCGCGCTGTCGCGCCTCTCGACATTGCGGCCCCTGTCATTGCTGGCGACAGTCTATATCGAAGTGGTGCGTGGCACTCCGCTGCTCATGCAAATCTTTGTGATTTACTTTGTGCTACCCTCCCTGGGCATCTCTCTGCCGCAAGTGGTCGCCGCCGTCGCCGCCCTCACGCTCAACTCTGCCGCTTATATTGCTGAGATTTTCAGGGGCGGGATTGAGAGCATTGACTCTGGCCAGATGGAAGCAGCACGGGCCTTGGGCATGGATTACCGAGGCGCGATGCGCTGGGTGATTCTACCGCAAACGCTGCGCCGCGTCCTCCCGCCACTCACTAATGAAGCAGTAGCATTGCTAAAGGATTCCTCCTTAATCTCTATCATTGGCCTGTCGGAACTGATGCGCGTCGGGCGCGAACAGGCCAGCAACTCCGGCTCGCCAGTGACTATTGTCCTCGCGGTGGCTGTCCTTTACCTGGTGATGACACTACCCCTCACCCATTTAGTGCGCCGTCTGGAAACTCGTTGGCAACCAATCAGTCAGCTACGGCCTACTCGTCAGTCGCGGCTGCGCACTTTGCCTATCGCTCAGCAATCAGTTGAGCGTAGTGGGGGTGAAGTGTTGTGAAAGCAAACGGCGCGGCACCTTTACTGACGGTCTCTAACCTGCACAAAAGTTTCAGTCGCCTTGAAGTCCTGAAGGGCATCAGCTTAACCATGCAGGAAGGTGAAGTGGTGGCTTTAATTGGAGCTTCCGGCAGTGGTAAATCCACTTTATTGCGCTGTCTCAACCGTTTAGAATCGCCAACTTCCGGCACTATTCACTTTCGAGGTGCCGAACTCTTTCCGGCCAACAGCCAACTCGATCTCAACCAAGCGCGACGTGAGATTGGCATGGTGTTCCAACGCTTTAATCTTTTCCCACACCTCACGGCCTTAGAGAACGTAACCTTAGCGCCACGCAAGGTCTTAGGCGTCTCAGAAGAGCAGGCGGCACAGGAAGGGCAGGAGTGGTTGGAGCGGGTTCATTTAGGGGCTAAAGCCGATAATTATCCGGCGGAACTTTCGGGTGGGCAGCAGCAACGTGTCGCCATTGCGCGGGCTTTAGCCTTGCGCCCGGCTTTGCTATTATTCGATGAACCGACCTCGGCGCTCGACCCGGAACTCGTCGGTGAGGTGTTGGAAGTAATGCGCGACCTCGCTCAAGAAGGCCGTACCATGTTGGTGGCTACGCATGAAATGAGCTTTGCCCACGATGCCGCCAGTCGCGTGCTATTTCTGGATGATGGCTGTGTCCTGGAAGAAGGCCCGCCAGAGCAGGTCTTGGAAGCGCCGCGCCAGGAACGCACGAAGGCATTTCTCGCCCGTGTGCTTAACCATTAGCTAAATGACTAATCGGCTCATTGCGGCGCAATACCATCCCCGGACGCTGCCCCGTCAACTTTCCGTTATCCAGCACGGGAACCCCATTGACAATAACCGTGGAGATACCAACCGGTTTCGCCATTGGGTCAGCCGTGGTCGCGGTATCCAAAACTCGGCGGGGATCGAAGATAACCACATCCGCCTGCATACCTGGTTTTAGTAAACCCCGATTTTTGAATCCCATGCGCTGAGCAGGTAATGAAGTCATTTTGCGGATGGCTTCTTCCAGGCTCAAAACGCGCCACTCACGCACATAGCGGCCCAAAATGCGCGGATAGGTTCCGGCAGCGCGGGGGTGGGAACTCTTCAAGCCGCCATCGGTGCAGAACATAACGCGCGGGGCTGCGATAAAACGCCGCACATCTTTTTCTTGCATGGCAGTTACGACCACGCCTTCCTGCCCGGTGGCGTCTTTGCCATGGGTATTCCTGACGATTTCCTGGATGATGGTAACGGGGTCTTTACCCGTCATAGTTACCAGTTGAGCCAGAGTCTTGCCAATCCAGGCGGGGTTGGGTGTGTAAGTTGTAAGCAGGACGTTGCCCGGCCCACCAATTTCATCCAGCCCCTTTTGCCAGGCAGCACGATTGTCCCAGTCGCGGGTGGGTGTAATGACAGTAATCGTTGAGCGCCAGTAATCGTAGGGATACACATCCGCACTGATGTCCAGGCCGCGCCGATTGGCGTCTGCCATCATGCGCAGGGTCTCATCAGCCTTGCCCCAGACCGGACTGGAGCCCAGTTTGATGTGCGAAATCTGCGCGGGCAGGTGCGCCTCGTCCGCGATACGGATGACTTCACGAAAAGAGGTCAATGCCTCGTCTTCTTCATCGCGCACATGGCTGATGTAAATGCCACCATGCGCGGCGGCAATTTTAGCGCAAGCAATCACTTCTTCGGTTGTGGCATAAAGCCCCGGATCATATTCTAAACCCGATGAGAGTCCAAGCGCCCCGGCCTGCATTTCCTGCTCTGCCAGTGCCTGCATCTTTTCCATTTCAGCATTCGTCGTGGGTCGCTTATAATCTTCGCCCATCACCTGGCTGCGAAGAGTGCCATGCCCGACAAAGGAAGCGATGTTTAAGGCCACATGCTTCGTTTCCACATCCGCAAAAAATTGCGTGAGTGGCAAATGTGAAAAACCATCCTGTCCTACAATAGCGGTCGTAATGCCCTGGCGAATCTGGCTTTCTGCGTCCGGCGTTTCCAGCAACCCACCATCGGCGTGGCTATGCGTATCAATAAATCCCGGCGCGACCACCATGCCTCGTGCCACAATGACTCTCTCACCGGTGCGGGGCCGCAGGTGCCCAACCTCTTGAATCACGCCATTAGCGATACGCACATCAGCGCGTCGCCGGTGTGCGCCAGTGCCATCCACCACCGTGCCCCCCGTAAGCAGTAGCGATGGCTTAATGATTGGGTTAGGATTTGGCTCCTGACCAACCGCCTGTCCCCATACCCAATTAAGTTTGAAGGGGAGCAAGATTAACAGCAGAAATAATAAACGTAGTTTTGGCATAGCTCTTCTTTCTAAAATGTAACGACTCTTATGAGGGTAACAGACTATTGATTTAACCGTATAGAGACTCAAAACACCTGCCCCTAAAGGAGCGGGCTGAAAGGGCAAGACCCGTGAACGGGCCTGTTAGCAATCCTCGTTAGCCCGGTTCACCGGGCTTCTCGATTCAGCCCGCTCCTTTAGGGGCGGGTTGCTCATTCCTGATAAGTTTAACTTTCCACTCTCTCCACATGAAGATGGCCCGCCCCGATTTCTAGTGCTTCGTTTACGGTGTCGTCAGCGAGCGGTTCATCCTGGCTGTCG
Source organism: Abditibacteriaceae bacterium (assembly GCA_019239895.1). GTDB lineage: Bacteria > Armatimonadota > Abditibacteriia > Abditibacteriales > Abditibacteriaceae > JAFAZH01. The sequence goes on from JAFAZH010000025.1 coordinate 25,386, forward strand.
CATTGCGCCATGATGCTGCCATAGGGTAGCCAACGGGTCGCTACAAGAGACACCGCCGCAATCGTCGCCCCTACCCAGAAGGGCAGTTGATAGTTATGAAAGCGTTGCCACAACCAGGCTCCACCGATGGGCACGGTGACAGCAGCCACATGGTTCATCGTAGTGCCCATCGCTACACAGGGAGCCAATTCCCCCTTACGCACAATCCGGTGCAGGTAAGTGGTAAAGCCAACCCCGAAAGAGAAAAGGATATTGTCTAAGAGAAAGAGAGCATAGAGTGCGCCCACGGTGCGCGAGGTGGCATAACCGAGAAACACGGCTATCAGTCCGATGCTGTAGAACGTCAACGGCCCCCGTTCACCCTTACGGTCTACCAGTTTGCCGATAGCCGGTGCGGTCACAGCAATAAGAATCGCATTGACTAATTGTAATGCCAGCATGTGCGCTAAGGGCACGCGGTAAACCAGGATCAGGGCGAAAGAGGCGAAGATAGCGAAAATTTGGCGACGGCAGCCTTCGAGAAAAGTCAGCAGATAAAACAAGCTGTATTCACGCCGCAAAATGAGTCGCGCCCGTGGCTCGGTAGAGGCGCTGTGCTTGCCTAACGCCATGCACAACACACCAGAGCTTATAATGCAACCACCCGCCAGATAAAAGTAAGCGGCATAAGGTAGTGTCGGCAGCACTTGCTTTATCACCCACGCCACACCCAGCCCCGCTAATGTCGCCACAGAACCAACCGCGCCCATGCGCCCCAGGTGGCGACCACCTTCTTGCCCTTGCGCGAGGGTAAGAGTGATAACTGGAGACATCGCCGCATAAAGATGAAAGCCAACTGACCAGAAGATAGTGACGGCGATCAAAGGGCCAAAGCTGGGCACCTGGCCAGTAGCTCCGACACCAATGCCTGCAATGAGTAGCCCCAGCCCGGCCACCCGCGATTCGGCGAGGTCTACCAATGTGCCTGTGGTAATGGCAGTCAGAAAACCGGGGATTTCCCGCAGTGATTCCAGGCCACCTAACTGGAGTGGCCCAGCGTGCTGCACATCGCGCAGGTAATTCTGGAAGACACCCATGTAAATGGCAAAGCCAAAAGAAAAGAGGAAGGTGAGGGCGGTGAATAAGTTCCAGTCACGGCGCAGTGTCCGGGCATCGTCATTGTTGAGCATCCTGCCATGCTTTCTAAAGAGGGTTATTGGTTGTAAGTCTACTGTAATGGGACGCCATGCCTGCGGCGACGCTAATTTCATGCGCTATTTGAACGCTATTCAGTGCCGGAGCTATAAAAGCCCCGGCAGAGAGGCCGTTGGACGCCACAAAGATTAAGGTTGTAATCAGTGTACCGTCCGGGAGGACGGTTGGCTTTAGCCTTCCTGCCGGGGCTTTTATAGCTCCGGCACACAGGCAACATTAACTTCCTGAAAGACGGAAATCCAATTCTGCTGGCGGTGGATATTCAGCCCGCACGCGTCGCCGCAAGCTCTCATCTATGGCTACGCCTTCTGTCTGCGCCAGCCTTTTTTCGTGCATTCCGAACCAGAGATCAGTCAATGACACCTCGCCCTCGCGGATGTCCGCGAACTCTAAAGGTTGGCGCAGAATCGCCGCCACTGTTTCCAGATCGTCTAATTGCAGCGCGGCGCGGGCACGTAATAATTGCACCCGGCTATGGGCCTGCACTGTGGAGGGCACAGTCTCCAATAATGGTGGCACCGCAGCGGCGCGATTCGCCCCCAAGAGAGCCTCACAGCATTCAATGACTAGGCGTGTGACGTGCGGCGCCAAATCCACAGCTTGCTCGTAGAGAGCAGCGGCTGCTTCATACTGCTTCTCATCCTGAGCCAACACCGCCAGATTGCGCAAGGCCCAGGCTGACGGCTCGTGTTGCAGTGATTTCGTCCAGGCATCGCGCACTGCCTCTAATTGTCCAGCAGCGTAGTACATCACTCCCAGGTGCAGCCACGAGAGCCAGTGGTCGCCGTGCCCGGCTTGCACCGCGCGTTCCAGCAACTCCCGCCACTGGGTTTGCACCATCCAGGCTCCCGGCTCCTGCGCCGGGTCTTGATATGGCAGTTCTCCATTTTGCAACAAGTTGAGCCAGGGTGCCTGGTCTGCACCTAACGAAGTCGCGGGGAAAGATAAATCAGGCGTGAGCAACGGAGTTTCCTGCATGGCTTCACGGCGCAGTTGCTCTAACGTGCCCCACCCTGAACCCATCTGATGCAGTGTCGCCGGGGTGGTAGATGCCACCATTGAGAGTTGCTGGTCAATCGCTGCCATGCGTTCTACGGGCAGTAGTCGCTCTAAAGTTTCATCTACTGTTGTCCAAGCCTTTGCCCAATCGGAACCATGTATTGTGGGGCCATCAGCTTCTAATAATCCATAGGCTTCCAGCCACGACCACTGTGCCTGTGGCGGCATGGGCAAGCAGTGGGATTGAGTGCGCGCTAAACCGGCTTGGATTTCAATATAAGGCCGGTCAGGAACAGAAAGATACTCCTGCCAGCGCCGCCCACCCGGACTCATGCCCCAGACGAACAATTTGCGCGCTTGCAAGCGGGCCGTCGAGGTTTGCACTAATCCTGTGCCTTGTCCATCTAAGGCCGCAATCCAGGGACGTTGCCCATCGGGAATGCGAAAGAAGAAATCATTAGCCGCATCCAGATTAGTGGAGTACGTAATATCGGTATTCTCCCAGAGAGGCACCGACACCCGTTGCAATCCACCACGATACGCATTCTTATAGGCATAATCGGTTGGCGTTACCACTCGCACCGAAGGATGCTCCGGGACGGCGATATTCGACCACCAATACATCGGGGTTATTTCATCGTGCGGGTTCGTAATGCTGACGCGCACAAAGAGCATAGGTGAACCAGAAGGTAAATAAGCATCAATCCGAAACGGCACTTGTCGCACCCTTTCCCATTCAAACAGGCAGAGGACAGGTTCACCCTCAGGCGTGTTTAGCCGGGCCGCAAAGAGCGGTGAACAGGTCAGGGGGCTATGCCCCGGCACACCGATATTCCACTCCACCCCGCCGCTAAACCAGGCGTTACGCGTCGCCAGGTTCGCAGGTTGAAAGACAGGGTTGCAATACAGCAACTCACGTTGCGATGGTTTATGATAGAGTGACCATAGCCGTCCGCCCAATTCTGGCAGAAAGGTAGCGCGCAACACCTCGTTTTCCAAGACTGCGGCCTGGAAAGCCCGCCTTTTGCGCTGGCGCTCATAGCCATCCTGCATTCGATAAGGCAAGAGGCTAATGTCAAAGCCATAACCGAGATAGGCGCGGTCTTCGGCTGGGATGTCATCTTCCACCTCTTGGACAAAATTGACACCGCGCAGACGTTGTAAAGATGGCAGTGGATTCTCCGGCCCTAAGTCTGCTGCCGGAAGATAATAGGACTCAAAGCGGAGTTCATTCATACTTTTCCTGTCGCATCCTTCTTATACTGCATCTTAACGTTCGGCATTTTAATGGGACGCAAAGCTTCGCTACGCTAATTACATGCGCAATTTAGACGCTATTATTCAATCAATAGCGTCAGCTTGCGTTGCGCAGCATGGCGTAGCGAAGCTTTGCGTCCCATTGAATTGCATCTGTTTAAGCATGGAATTACTATGGACTATACAATACTGGGACGCACCGGCCTCCAGGTGAGTGTGCTGGGGTTAGGCGGTGGTGGGCATAGCCGCTTAGGTCAACAAACTGGTAGCAGCGAGGCGCGGTCTATCGCTCTCGTACAGCACGCGCTGGAACTGGGCATTAACTTTATAGATACCGCCGAAGCCTATGGCACCGAAGCTATCATCGGCCAGGCGTTGCAGGGCAGGCCGCGTGAAACGGTCATCATTTCCACCAAGAAATCTATGCGCCAGCAAGATGCTCTGGTAACGCCAGATGACGTGCGGCGCGGTCTGGAAGCGAGCCTGCAACGGCTCGGCACGGATTACGTGGATGTCTATCATCTGCATGGAGTCGCGGCGGACGATTACAATTATGCCTCCCAGCAACTTGTGCCAGCCCTGCGGCAATTACAGGCTGAAGGTAAACTCCGCTTTCTGGGCATCACCGAAGCGTTTGCCTCCGATACCACGCACCGCATGATATCGCGGGCGGTTCAGGATGAATGCTGGGATGTGGTGATGGTCGGCTTTAATATTCTTAACCAGTCGGCGCGTGACCGCATTTTGCCTCACACCCGGCGGCAAAACATTGGCTTGCTGGATATGTTCGCCGTGCGCCGGGCGCTAAGCGATGCGGATAAATTGCGGCAGACCGTTGCAGACCTGGCGCAACAGGGCTTAATAGAGCGTGCTGCTTTGGATGAAGATGAGCCATTAGGTTTTCTACTGGGTGAGGGCAAAGCGACCAGCCTCATGGATGCCGCCTATCGTTTCTGCCGCATGGAGCCGGGAGTGCATGTGGTGCTGAGCGGTACTGGAAGCCGACAGCACTTAGAAGAGAATGTAGCGTCTATCCTGCGCCCTCCTCTACCTGCCCCAGATCGGCAACGGCTGATGGAGATATTCGACGGGGTGGATACGGTTTCGGGACAGTAGCATGAAAGTAATAATCAACCCAAATGGCTACCTCTGAGGATGTCATTTCGAGTGGAGTGACCGCAGGGAACGCAATCGAGAAATCTTGCCTTGAACACACTGGACACATTGAAAAGATTCCTCGACTGCGCGTTGCTCCGCTCGGAATGACATCCTCAGAGGTAGAAACTTAAGTTAATCAGGAGCTTTATTTATATGTTTAAGTTAGCTGAAGGTCTTACTTATTACCCGCCGCTAAAGCAGCGGGCTGAAGGGACAGGCCCCCTGAACGGGGCTACTACGGCCAACACAGCCCGGTTTACCGGGCTTCTTAGGATCAGCCCGCTGCTTCAGCGGCGGGTCTGCGCTCTATTCGTTTGCCTTTTTATCCTGCTTTCACGCTGTTCGCTACAGGCAGCCACCTTCTACGTCTCAACCACGGGTAATGACACGGCGGCGGGCACGACTGCCGCGCCGTGGCGCACCATTCAACATGCCGTAGACGCCGCCCAACCCGGTGATACGGTGTTGATTAATGCAGGCACCTATCGAGATTTAATTACGCTTCATAAAGGCGGCACCGCCACCGCACCGCTCACCATAGCCGCCTTGCCAGGAGCACACGTCGTCGTTTCAGGCGCAGATTTACTCAAAGAGGGATGGAGTAAAGCCGAGGGCACCAATGACCCGATTTATGTCCACGATTGGAATTATATCTTTCCCATTGGCTATCGGGATGATCGCACTCCGGTTCTCACCCATCCCGACGATAGAGAGCATGAATTAACCGGACGAGCCGAGCAAGTGATCCATGATGGTCGTTTGCTGCGCCAGGTCTTGCGGCGGGAACAGTTATCACACGGCACTTTTTTTGTGGACATCGCGGCCAAGAAACTCTATGTCTGGCTGCGCGATAGTGGCGATCCAAGCCACACCGAACTGGAAGCGAGTACACGGGATCATTGGCTGGTGGCGGATGGTCTCTCTTATGTCCATGTGCGGGGCATCACTTTCCGCTATGCCGCCAATCATGCGCAACGTGGCGCGTTTTTAATTTCCTCTGGCGGCGGGAATACAGCGCGTGGCTGGGTAGTGGAAGATTGCACCTTCGAGCGCACCAATGCGGCGGGCGCATCGTTCTCTGGCGAGGGGCACCTCTTTCGTCGCTGCACTTTTCAGGATAACGGGCAGCTAGGCTTTGGCACTTCGCGTTGTGACAACACACGGATGGTGGAGTGCAACATCTATCGCAATAACCTCAAAGGTTATTCCACGGGTTGGGAAGCGGGTGGCCTCAAGATCACCCTGTCGCGTGGCTTTGTCATGGATCACTGCCGCTCGGTAGATAATCGCGGCACGGGCATCTGGTTCGACATTGGCAATGAACAGTCAGAGGTCGCCAATTCCTATATCGCCGATAACGACGAAGCAGGTATCTTCTACGAGATTTCCTACAGCCTACACGCCCACGATAATCTCATCGTCAACAATGCCAATCGTGGCGAAACTCCCGGTGGGGCATGGGGTGAGGGCGGCATTACCCTCTCTTCTTCCGAAGATTGTATCGTGGAAAACAACACGCTGATCGGCAACCGCGATGGCATTGCCTTCCGCGAACAGAACCGCAGCACCCCGCGCATAGATCAGCCACGCAACACGCCAGAAGTGCGTATTTTGAATCGTAATCACATGATTCGTAACAATCTGGTTGCTTACTCCCAGGCTTACAACATCGCTCTCTGGCTGGACACCAATTTTTTCGGCCCCCATCCCAGCGGCGGTGATGCGAATAAGCCCATCTTTGAAGACCCGAAAACCCTGAATATCCGCTTTGCTAATAACTTGCTGTTCGCCTTACCGGGCCATTTCAATTATCTTTACGGCCCTCTGTGGCGACCCAAGAGCAAGCAACTGATGACCACTGCCGACTTTACCGCCGCCTCTGGCATTGCCGATTCCTCTCGCATCGCTGATCCGCGCTTTGCCGATGTGGTAGCTGGCGACTATCGTCTTTTACCCGGTTCCCCGGCACTGGCGATGGGTGTTGGTCGGCGCAATAACCAATAGCCCTTACTACCCGCTGGCTAAGTCACCGTTGCTTATGGTTGGATTTGCTCCCTGAATTTGCCATAGGGAAAAATAGAGGAAAAAGTGCTTCACATGCCTATTGACAAGCGTCACAATATAGATTAAGCTTGTTCAAGCTCTATAAAACGGGCCAATTTTTATATTGTTCGGCGCCCACGCAACATTGCAGTCTCGCGGAAGACCCCCTGGTAACACCTGTGGTACACATCACGCTCATTCTGCCAGAAGCTCCAGCCCGACAACACAAGGAAAAGACACATGCTTAACGGAACAGTAAAGTGGTTCAACGACTCCAAGGGCTTCGGCTTCATCGAGCAAGAAGGCGGCGGTGAAGATGTTTTCGTCCATCACAGCGCCATCGAAGCCGATGGTTATCGTTCGCTCCAGGAGGGCCAGAAGGTAACCTTCGAGATCACCAAAGAAGCCAAAGGTTTGCGCGCTGCCAACGTTCGCGCCGCGAAGTAAGCTACTTTACACTTAAAATCATTTAAAGGGATCATCCCTCCCAGCCTAGGCTGGGAGGGATTTTTGTTGCCTTACAAACAGTTCATAAATTGGCCGTTACGTTAGTGGTGCGTGGCCCAGCCGCTCTAAAAGAGTAAGCGCATTTGAGGTTGCCGCCCCAGCCGCCGTGTTATCGAAGATACACCACACTGGGACAGAACGTGCAGCAAATTCCTGTATGGATGCGGCAAGGTTATCAAGGAATTCTGGCGTGTAAGCAGAATAATAGGTGCGGGGTGAGCCATGCAGCCGGTAATAAACCAGACCCTGCCAGCCACCTGGAATAGCAGCCTGTGGCATAAGCGCCGGATCAGCCGCCACTCGCGCTATTTGATAGTCATTCAGTAGCTCGTCGGCCTCTGTTGTGAACCAGGAAACGTGACGCGGTTCGCAGACAACCTGACCCGCGAAATGCTGGCGCAAGGTTGTAAAGAAATCACTCACTACTCCACTGTCTAAAGCGAGGCTGGGAGGCAATTGCACCAACAGGGGGCCGAGTTTGCTGCCCAATGCCGCCGTTTCTTGCAGAAAAGCTACAAGCAACTCTGTCACCCTCCGCAGTCGCAGTTCGTGAGTAATGGTCTTTGGCACTTTAACCGAAAACTGAAACTGTTCAGGCACTGTTGCAGCCCAGCGAGTGTAGGTCTGTGGTCGGTGGGGCCGATAGAACGATGAGTTAATCTCAACCGCCCTAAAGCGAGCGGCATAGCGTTCCAAGTGGCTACCCTCAGTCGGAAATTCGCCTGTCTGCTCAGTAGGAATTGACCACCCGGCACAACAGATGTACACAGGTGTGACCTTAGTCGTGGGTATCAAGAGAGTTTTCCTTCATAGCATAGTTGCCAGCTTGAGTTGACCGATACACAATTGCATTCATCATCTGCCGCAAATTTATCCACTTCAAAATATCCAGTGCAGAGTCCTAAAATAGTTCCACATCAGGTACAATGGAGTATACCGATTGAACTTGGCGTTTCTGCCCTTTAGGTCTGCTCTCTAAGCCACGATATGAATTTTCGTTTGCTTAAGGCTCCTCAAATAACGACTGAGGCAGCCACTACTCAGAGCGAATTGGTGGCACTTGTGCCAGCAACCGCAAGCGTTGCACGTCCTCTTGCTGCCGCTAACCTGGTGGTTGGCAGCACAACCCGCCTTGAACTCGAACGCCAGGAAAGGGGCGTCACGCCCCGCGTGGTAACTTTTTCGTTGATCATGGCGGCAGTGTTCGGGTACGCCCTGCCTGTCATTGACTTTAAGTTGCACAACACCTTCCTGGGGGCGCAGCATTTACCACCGGGGGCGGTGGGCACGCTGATTTTCTTATTAGTTGTGGTGAATCCACTGCTGAGTCGCTTCGCCTCGGCCTGGCGTCTGAGTCGCAATGAAACCCTCACGGTTTATATCACCACCCTGTTTTCTTCTCTCCTCACGGGCCACGGCGCAGAAACGCAACTCATCACCAACTTAATTGCGCCTTTTTATTTCGCCACCAGCACGAATCATTGGCTATCGTGGTTGGACGGGCGTCTTGCGCCGTGGATGACACCTGCTCTGTGGCGCGACGGCGGCCACTATGGGCCAATTGGTCGCGCGGTGGTCAATAACTGGTATGTGGGTACAGCGGGGGCACCAGTGCCCTGGGGCGCGTGGCTTGTGCCGCTCGCGTTGTGGAGCACTTTTACACTTATCAGCTATTTCATGCTGGCATGTCTGGGCGTGATGCTGCGCGCACAATGGGCCGAGCACGAGGCACTATCCTTCCCCCTCCTGCGTTTGCCCCTGGAGATGACCCGCGATTTAGATGCGGGTCAGCACCGGCTGGGGCACATCTCCGGGCGAGAGGATTCCTTCTGGCGCAATCCCTTACTGTGGGTGGGAGTCGCCATTCCCGCAACCATTCAAACCCTCAATGGCCTTAACTTTTACTTTCCCGACGTGCCGCGGGTGCCTCTAGATATTAACACCGGGCTGTTGCTCACCGAAGCCCCCTGGAATCAGTTGGGCTGGGTGCCCCTGGTTTGGTATCCGATGGTGATTGGAGTGACCTACTTATTAGCCACGGAAGTGAGTTTTTCTTTATGGTTTTTTTATTTTTTGATGAAGGCGCAATACGTGGGTGCTTACATGATCGGGTTCCCGGCAGCCACCCTACCCCAGAACGGTGCCCTCTTTCCTGAGAAGCTCATTACCGGTTATCAAACGTGGGGCGCGTTCCTGATGTATGTGGCGCTCATTGGTTGGACAGGCCGCGAGCATTACTTTTACGTGATACGGCGTGCCATAGGGCGTGAGCAACCGCGGGAGGGTGAAAAAACTGAGTTGCTCTCTTATCCAGTCGCCTTCTGGGGATTTTGCCTGTCGTGGCTGGTGATGGTGGCCTTCACGATTGCCGGAGGTGTCCGCTGGGATGTGGCGCTCTTGTTATGGATAACCTACGTCGCTGGCTGCATCGCTCTTACCCGCGTCGCGGTGGAAGGCGGCCTGTTATCCTTGCAGCATCAAAGTGCACCTTTGGGCTTGATCGCCCGCTTGCTCGATAGCGGCCCTAGCCATTGGCTCACCGCAGAGGCAGGCATTGCGCCTGCGGCGATTTTCCAGACTGGTTACGTCGTTCATACCCGTTCCTTTTTGTTACCCAGTTTCTTGCACAGCCTAAAGTTGGCCCATGATCGGAACATCGCTATTAAGCCCTTGGGCTGGCTAATTGCGGCTGTCATTGTGGTGTCCCTGGGTGTCAGTTGGACAACCTGCGTGGGCCTGGGCTACCATAATGGCGGCCTGCAATTGAACAGCCAGTATTGGATGCATGGCAACGGCGATTGGGCCATGAACTTTGTGAAGGTGGTGGAAAACGCGCCGCAAAATACAGCCTGGGTGAACTGGGTTTATCTGACTCTGGGGGCAGCATTAACCTGGGGCATAGTGTGGATGCGCAGCCGCTACCTCTGGTTTCCCTTGCATCCGGTCGGTTACTTAATGTGGGGCAACTACCCCTCGGCCATTTTCTGCGCCTCCATCTTCACGGGTTGGCTCTGTAAGGTCACCATCACGCGCTTCGGAGGACTGGACACCTACCGAAAATTAATGCCCTTGTTTCTGGGGCTGATTCTCGGTGACGTGGCGATGATGCTATTCTGGCTGGGCATTGATGGCTGGCAGGGCCGCACCATGCACCAACTGCTGCCGGGATAGTTATTGCCACTATAACAACCAACCGGATCACTTCGGCGCGTCGGGCTTAACCACAGGCTGACGAAAGGCCCGCTCCACCACATCGTTGGGATCGGTAGACACCGGCCCATCCCGCCATAGCCAGCGCATCATGTCCGGCAAAATCGCCCCGCCATACTTCTGCCCGTGCTGATTCATGCCCCAGGAGTAATTCACATCATAACCCTTCTGGGTCAACGCCTTCATTAGCCGCACATTCTGCAAAAACCAGTCGCGGGTTGGGTCATAGACACCGTTGCGCAGACCACGATTGTCATTGCGGCCATCACAGAGGAACACCCGCAGCGGTTTTTTCTCGCTCGCCAGCACCCGTTCGGGATAGACATGACCACCGCGTAAATTAACGAAGCTACCTACATTGCTAAGCACCTTGCGGAAAGCATTGGGCCGCTCCCACGCCACCGTAAAGGCCGCGATTGCCCCGGAACTGGAACCGCCAATACCATGCATCTCAGAGTCTTTGGAAATGTTGTATTGCTGGTACAGCACAGACAGCAGTTCTTCGGTAATCACCCGCGCATACTTATCATCAAGTGTGTTATATTCAACCCCGCGATTGGTAGTGCCATCACCCCAGTTCTGCGGCGTAGGCTCCGGCTGCTGCGGAGTGCGACCCGGATTAATAAATACCCCAATCATAACGGGGATTTCACGCCGATAGATGAGATTATCCATCACATTCTGAGCACGCATATCGCCTTTTTCATCCTTAAAGGCTTGCCCGTCTTGATAGACCATCAAGGCGGTGGGCACTGCTGGATCATACTGCGCTGGCACATAAACCCAGTAAGTGTGCTGCGTCCCTGGGTAAGCATTACTGGGAAGCGTAAAAGGGCCTCGTATCTCCCCCTTGGGCACACCATCCTGCGGCAATGAATCCGGCCCTAGCCGGTATTGAGAATCTGGGTTTGGCTGTCCCCCGGTTTTTGGCGCTGGCCCTGGCGAAGCAGCAACCGTTGGTGGCACCGCAACCTGCGCCTCAGTTAGCGTCGCCATGCCCGTCAACATTAACCCGATACCTCCTAAACTGATGGCATCCGTTGCTTTTCTTCTCATGCAAAACTCTCCAAGTGGGAAATGATTTAACCGTTAACGAACTATCAGGCTGATTAAAGAATACCCTTCATCACGAGGATTCCGGGACAGAAGGCTCGTAACATAAGAGCGCGGCCTGATCTCTAAGCAGTGTAGTACCTTTATAATGATTTGTAGAAGTTCACAATTTTGAATAGGCACTTTTCTCCGTTTCACTGCATCTCCACTTTATAAGCCCTTGAATGGAGTGACACCCTTTGAACGATGCAGAAATTGTAAGGCGGGTGCGGATAGGTGATACCGCTGCTTACTCGCACCTGGTGGAACACTATGGCAATGCGATTTACGGGTTAGCTTACCATCGCTTGCAGAATGCCGAGGATGCGCGTGATGTGGCTCAGGAAGCCTTTATACAAGCTTATCGGCACCTCGATCAACTGCGCGAACCAGCCAAGTTTGGCTCGTGGCTGCGCCAGATAGCTGTCAACGAATGTCGTATGTGGCAGCGTCAGCAGCACCCGACAGAATCACTCGAAGCTGCCCCGCCGAGTGTTGAACAGGACGCGCAAGTGGAAGCAAAAGTCGCGACTCAACAAATGTTAGGGTGCTTGTCTGAGGAGAGTCGCTTAACTCTAACCCTTTTCTACCTCCACCGCTACTCCTTACAAGAAATCGCCGCGTTTCTGGAGGTTCCAGTCACCACCATCAAGAGCCGTCTGCGTAATGCGCGGGCACAACTCAAAAGGGAGATGTATGATATGATCGAAGACACCCTAAAGCCGGAACCTTTACCGCATGAGTTCGCCGCTGTGGTGATGACACTCCTGGATGGCAGTACCATTGGGGCACTTGCCTTCTCACCCGATGGGCAAACCTTAGTAAGTGGCGGCAGCGACAAAACAGTAAAATTCTGGAACGCGCAAACAGGAGAATTACAACGCACTCTACCAGGTCATGGGAGGCCCATAGATGCGGTCGCTATTGCGCCTAATGGGAAAATCGTAGCAAGTGGCAGCCGTGATAGAACAGTTAAATTGTGGGATGTGCAAAAGGGTGAGTTAATAGCCACATTAGACAATCAGGGGCGGGCTGACTCTCTCGCTTTTGCTCCAAACAGTCAATTGTTGGCGACAGTCAGCGCAAGACGAGAAGAAGAGGATGAGGCAGTTTCCTTTCACAGCAAGGTTTTGCTCTGGCAGGTAGAGAGTGGAGAACTTTTGCATGAGTTAGAAGCTTTACTCTGGCGCACTCCCACAGAGAAAGCAGCATCAGTCCCCAATGCCCATATTGAGCATGGAGAATTAGGCAGAATGTTTTATTCGGTTGCTTTCTCACCAAATGGGCACATTTTAGCAACCAGTAATTCCCTGGAATCACCTGATGGCATGGGGGCAGAAGTGAAATTGTGGGACGCTGAGTCATGGCAGTTGTTGAATACCATTACGGTTTCCGATTTCTGGATAAAGACCGTGGCCTTTGCTCCTGATGGCGCAACCCTGGCCGCAGCCTGTATGCAGTCTGAGGCTAAAGGGCCAACTCAGAGAATCAGCGCAGGTGAAGTACGATTCTGGAACATTCAGACCGGGGAATTGCAGCGGACTGTTACTGAAGCAGCTATGACGGGTGTTTACGGAGTCACTTTCTCACCCGATGGTAAAACGCTCGCAATAGGGCGCTCGAAGGGCGATGGCGAACCGATTCTGACCAACGATGTTCGGTTATGGGATATTGAGACTGGAAAGCTATTGCAGACCCTCCCCGAAGACCACAAATTTAACAGCGCGGTGGCCTTCTCCCCGGATGGTAAGATACTCGCCAGAGGTGGAGCGGCCCAAGTTATCAACCTGCTGCGTATTCGGTAGATTTGCTCAGCTATTTCGCTTCCTCGACAAGCTTCACCTAACCACATGGACAGGTGTTGACTCTGCTCTAACGGCGGATTTAAGGAGGCTGGCACTTGGGTATCTTAGTATTAGCAGACAGGAGTCCTATAGAAGGTGGAGTTTCACAGCCCCTTAATTTTCTCCTGCCACTGCTAAAGGAGTGCAATAATGACAAATGAGATTCCTTCTGTCCTGGTCAGCCTTTCCAATGAACTGGCGAACGTCGTGGAGCGGGTTGCGCCTTCCGTGGTGCGGGTGGATGATGGCAGCCGCCTAACCGCAACTGGTATTGTTTGGTCGGCGGATGGCTCCATTATAACGACCTCACATGGTGTCGAACGCGATGAGGATTTAACCATTGAGTTGCACGATGGCACCCGTCATGCCGCAAAAGTAGTCGGGCGCGATCATGATACCGACCTGGCGCTGCTGCGCGTGGATGCGCAGAATCTAACGCCTATTGAGCACGCCCCCAACGATGCGGTTAAAACGGGGCATCTGGTCTTAGCCCTCGGACGCCCCGGTGATGCCGGGCTGCAAGCGACTATCGGCATTATCAGTGCGCGCCTGGAATCGCAAAGCAATGGGCAACCGGAATATGTGCTGCATACAGATGCTGTATTTTATCCGGGATTTTCAGGTGGCCCACTGGTCAATACGAATGGCCAGGCAGTCGGGTTAAACAACCTCGTCTATGGGCGCGGGCGGGGGGTGGCGTTGGGCCTGCCTACAGTCACTCATGTGGCGGACGCTTTGTTAGAGCATGGTCAGGTGCAGCGTGGCTACCTGGGCATTCGGATGCAGTTGGTGGCCTTGCCAACGCATCTGCGCCAGTCGCTTAATCTCTCGCAGGAGCAGGGGTTGCTAATTGTTCAGGTAGAAAATGGCAGTCCGGCGGAAAAGGGCGGGTTGCTACTGGGCGATACTCTGCTGAGCTTCAATGGACACACCATTGAAGATGTGGAAGAACTGCGCCACGAGCTACGAGATTTGGCAGCAGGGCAAAACGTCACGCTTCGCATTTTGCGCGGCGGCGAAGTGCGTGATGTAAATGTGACTTTGCAAGCCGCCACCAGTTAAAGGAGGTTCTCTTATGGGACTAACTCATAATTTACTGGCACCTTTTGCGACCGAGACTGCGGCCCTGGCCGAGAACCTCGCGCACAGTGTCGTGTGGGTTCATGGAGGGCATGGGCATGGCGCAGGCGTCATCTGGCAAAGTGATGGTTTAATCATGACTAATGATCATGTTGTAGCCCGTGATAGGGTTACAGTTGAGCTGGAGGAGGGTCGTCGCCTGGCCGCTACTGTAATCGCGCGCAATCCAGACTATGACCTCGCTGCCCTGCACGTTGCCGAATCTAACCTCCCGGCGGCTCCCATTGGCGATGCCAAAGTCTTGCGTGTGGGGGAATTGATTATGGCAGTAGGCCATCCCTTTGGCGTCAAAAGCACGGCAACTTTAGGCATTGTCAGTGCCGTGGGTGGTGCCACCTGGCTGGGTTCTGGCCGCAATTCGGGCAGGCGCTTCGCCGCCTCAGCCACACCGAAGCGCGAGTGGCTCCAGGCCGATGTAGCCTTAGCTCCCGGCAACTCCGGTGGCCCCTTGGCCGACACCTCTGGGCGAGTGGTGGGAATTGCCAGTATGATTCTTAGCCCTGGTATTGCCCTCGCTGTGCCGAGCCATATTGTCAGCCGTTTTGTAGCGGCTCTACCAAGGGTGCAGAAGTTAGCGGCATGAGGTATGCCGGGGCTTTTATAGCCCCGGTGTAATCTGTAGTTCTTATTCTAATGACACGAGTTCTAATTGTAGCCGCCTACGCAGCAGTGCGAGCGGGGCTTCATGCTCTGCTTGCTACGGCTGAGGATTTTGAGATCATTGCCGAAGTCAGCGGCAGTGCCGAATTGGAACGCCTGTTACCTCAAGCGCGGGCCGATGTCGTGTTGCTGGATTACAGTGATGCCGATGGCGAGGGCTTGAGTATTTTAGAACTGGTGACGCGCCATGAAACGGGCTTAGTAATGCTGAGCGACAGCCGCGAGGCGCTCTGGTTGTTGACAGAACGGGCACTGCCAGGTTGGGCTTGTCTCTTAAAAGAGGCCGATGGAATAGAAATCGCCGGAGCGGTGCGCGCCGTGGCAGCGGGCTTAGTGGCCTTAGACCGCAGTTTCCTACCAGTGTTAGCCACTTCGCCCCTGAATGATAGTAGCATCGCTGAAACTCAACCGTTACCTGACCCACTATTAGCGGGAGCAGGAGAAACTTTAACCACACGAGAACGCGAGGTGCTGCAACTCATGGCGCAGGGCTTGCCCAACAAAATCATCGCTACACGATTAGGGATCAGCCAGCACACCGTTAAGTTTCACGTCGCTTCAATTTTATCTAAATTAGATGCCGCTAGCCGCACCGAAGCAGTGACGCAAGGGGCGCGGCGGGGATATGTGGTGCTGTAATCCTCACACCTTTGAATTATCTTCAACACAAAGAACACAAAATTAATCTAAAGCAAAGATAAGGTAATGAGGCGCTACTCCCTCATCTCATTTATCTCTTTGTGCCCTTTGTGCCTTCTTTGTGTTCTTTGTGTTGAAATGAAAAGTACTACCAGGAGAAGCCGGAGGTGAGGGCTACTCCACCGCACATAAAATAGCTTGCAGTAAACCGGGGAAACGAGCATCTAAATCGGCGCGGCGCAGAGAATTGATATAGCTGGTGCCCTCTGGCCGCATCTGAATAATCCCGCTCTCACGCAGCACTTTAAAATGGTGCGACAGGGTAGACTTGGCGGTGCCAACGCAAAAGGGGCCGCACGGTTGATCGCCCCGCTCCGCCAGCCCTTTGACAATTCCCAATCGCGTCGGATCGCTCAAGGCGTAGAGCACTGACGTTAAATTAATATCCTCTCTTGAAGGGTGGTGTAAAGCTCTCACCCTTGACAGTATGCCATAATGGAACGTATATTTCTATTGTTCGTATATCATCGAACAAAGGACGTTTCAGTTAGAGTTTTATGGAGGGGAAATATGTCAGCAGTTAATTCAGTAGAAAATGGCAACTTTGAGAGCGAAGTCGTGCAGGCAGGGCAACCCGTAGTGGTGGACTTCTGGGCCGACTGGTGCCAGCCTTGCAAAATGCTTTCGCCCGTGCTGGATAAGGTCGCCACACAGTTCAATGGCAAAATCAAAGTGTTAAAGTGCAATGTGGACGAGAACCAGGAACTAGCCGCCAAGTATGGCGTGATGACCATTCCGAACCTGATTTTCTTCAAAGATGGACAAGTCGTTAATCAGGCCGTCGGCTACATGAACGAGACGCAGCTAACCGACAAGGTTAATCAGGTGTTAAGTTCCTAATTTAATTTGGCAGTGACACAGGTTACAGGCGCATTCCTTTCGGGTGCGCCTGTAGTGCATCTACAGAGCAAAATTTACTGAGCATGGTCACAGCAGCTTATTAAATGGCTTGAAGTTATCGAAGGCTCTTTAAGGAGACGGATGATGGCAACGATGAAAGCCGTACGAATACATGCCTATGGCGGGCCAGAGGTGCTGGTTTATGAAGCAGCGCCACGCCCGGAGCCTGCGGCAGATGAAGTCTTACTGCGCATTCATGCCGCCGGGGTCAATCCGGCAGACTGGAAGACGCGCGAAGGTTTTTTCAAGGCGTCCTCCAATCAACAACTACCCATCATTATTGGTGGCGATGTGGCCGGTGTTATCGAAGCGGTAGGCTCTGGAGTGACTGATTGCAAAGCAGGCGATGCGGTTTATGCCATGACCGGGTTGGTCGGTGGAGGTTATGCGGAATATGTAACTCTTCCCTCTGCTCTCGTCTCTGCCAAGCCTCAATCACTTGATTTTGTTCATGCTGCTGCGGTGCCGGTGGCAGCTACGACAGCATGGCAGGCATTGTTTGATGCCGCCAAACTCTCTGCCGGGCAAAAGGTTCTGATTCATGCCGGTGCGGGCGGCGTGGGCAGTTTCGCCGTGCAGTTCGCCCGGTATAAGGGTGCCCATGTCATTACCACGGCGTCGGCACGTAATACGGATTTCTTGCGCGAGTTAGGCGCAGATGAAGTGATTGATTACAGCACGACCCGCTTTGAAGACGCTGTGCATGACGTAGATGCTGTCTTTGACACTTTAGGTGGCGATACCCAGGAGCGCTCTCTAAAAGTATTGAAACGCGGTGGCGTTCTGGTGTCGGTTGTTGGATTACCCTTTGAGCAACAAGCCACGGCGCAAGGCATCAACACCGTTGCGCTTTACGCTCAGCCCAACCGCAATCAACTAACCGAGATTGGGCAACTGATTGATGCCGGACAAGTTAAGGTGACGGTAGAAAAAGTTCTGCCGCTTCAAGAAGCACGCGAGGCCCACGAATTGAGTCAGAGTGGGCACACACGCGGCAAGATTGTGCTTCAGGTTGCATCTTAACCGGCAACTGGTGCTTAACTCAAGAGGCATGTTATGAAAGCCTGGGAAATTCAAAATTCATTCGGTCTGGATGCTCTCACCCTGGCGGAACGGCCAGAGCCGCAACCTGGCCCTTACCAAGTCCTCATTAAGTTGCGGGCCGCTTCGCTCAATTACCGTGACCTGTTAATGGTTAAGGGCGATTACAATCCCAAACTACCGTTGCCCCTGATTCCTTTTAGCGATGGTGTAGGAGAAGTGGTGGCCTTAGGAGAAGGTGTCACGAGGGTTAAAGTGGGAGATCGCGTCGCAGGTATTTTCATGCAACGCTGGATCGGCGGCGAACTGAATGAGCAGAAGTTTCGTTCAGCTCTGGGCGGCGATCTGGATGGCATGTTGGTGGAATATAAAGTGCTCCATGAAGATGGCGTGGTGCATGTGCCAGAACATTTTTCAGACGAGGAAGCTGCCACCCTACCCTGCGCGGCAGTGACAGCCTGGCATGGCTTGATTACGGATGGGCACCTCAAAGCGGGCGATAGTGTTTTAGTGCAAGGGACTGGCGGAGTTTCGCTTTTTGCTCTGCAATTTGCTAAAGCGGTAGGGGCGCGTGTCATCATTATTTCCAGTAGCGACGAAAAATTAGTCCACGCCTCTGAGTTAGGAGTGGATGAGGGCATTAACTACAAAACGAATCCTGATTGGGACAAGCGCGTTAAAGAGCTAACAGACGGCGTTGGTGTGGATCATGTCGTAGAAGTTGGTGGCGCAGGCACTTTTGGTAAATCAGTGCGCGCAGTACGCATCGGCGGCCAGATAAGTTTGATTGGCGCACTCTCTGGCGGCGGTGAGATTAACCCGCTCCCGATCCTTATGCGTACGGTGCGGGTGCAGGGAATTTATGTAGGAAGCCGCGATATGTTTGAAACTATGAATCGAGCTATTGCCCTGCATCGCCTCCGCCCAGTCGTGGATCGTGTCTTTGCCTTTGAAGAGGCACGGGAGGCGTTGCGCTACATGGAAAGCGGTTCGCACTTCGGCAAACTGTGTATTAGATTTGGAACCTAACCCCCCGTCCTCCAGCCCATGCAACAGCATCAATATGCTGTTGCATGGGCACCCAACCTTCCCGAACCGGGAAGGGGGTGTCAGAGGATAGTTGACGGGTTTAGTTCTACTGTTTGCTAATCCCTGATGGATATGGGGTTATGGCTGATAAAACTTTTAGTGCATTTTAGTTCTACTATACAGGCATCCTGTGTCTCCCTCGCCGCTTCGGAGAGGGGACAGGGGAGAGGTTAAAAATTATGGCAGATGAAATTATTGTTTATGGCTCAAGCTGGTGCGGTTATACCACCCATGCATTAAAGACACTGGATAAATTAGGTGTCGCTTACCGCTATATTGAGGTAGACGACAGTCCCGAAGATGAGCAGCGCATTGCCGCCTGGAATAATGGTCGCTCGATTCGTCCGACTATTGACATGCACGGCGATATTTTTGTTAATCCCGATGATATTACACTATTCCACGCACTCAAAGACCGGGGCTTATTAATGAGTTCCCGTTCCGCTTCAGGAACTGGTTCGACCGAAGGCGCAGCTTAAAAGCTGATCTCAAATTGGAGGCCATCATGGACGACGCATTGCTGGCTGCCTTAGCGAAGACTCCACTCTTCTCGCATATGGCAGAGGAAAAATTAGAGTGCTTGGACTTTCTAAAAGCTGGCAAAGAGATTTGGCTGCAACCCGGCGAGTTGCTGGTGGCCGAAGGCGATCCTGCCGATTTCTTTGTGTTGCTGGACGGCGAATTACAAATCTCCAAAAAAGTGGGCGATAGCGAAATGGTCTTGGGTTCTCACTTGCCGGGTGCCTTTTTCGGTGAAATTCCAATGTTGTTAGGCACCCCCTTCGTAGCAAGTGGCCGCGCACTAAAAGAATCCCATGTTTTTTGCCTGGAGAAAAACTCGTTCTGGCAGATGATGGCATTGTGTCCTTCTATCTTGCAGCAAATTTTGCGCACAATGGCGCAACGGATGCAAAACATAGAAGCGATTGCTCAGGGCCGCGAGAAGCTCGTTTCCTTGGGCACAATGGCGGCGGGCCTGGCCCATGAAATGAACAATCCGGCCTCGGCCAGTCGGCGTGCTGCCGAAGAGCTGCGTGAGACCGCAAAGATACTCCCTGCCCTTTCCTGCAAGATCAGCAAACAGCGGCTTGCACCGGAACAGGCCGATTACCTCGTGCAGTTACAGCACGAAGTATCTGAGCGCATAGGCATCCCTAAGACCTCCGCGCTTGACCCCTTAGCTCAGAGTGATCGGGAAGCCGAGCTTGAAGAATGGTTGGAAACCCATGAGGTGCCCGAACCCTGGAAGATGGCCCCTATCTTAGTGGAAGCAGGTCTGGACACTCAATGGCTGGATGGCGTGGCAGAGCACATCCCCGATCACGCCTTAGGTGCCGTGTTGAACTGGGTCGCCGCGACTATGACAGTAGATAGCCTGGTTAATCAAATTGATGACAGCACTTCGCGCATCTCGACCTTAGTCAAAGCCATTAAGTCCTACTCCTACATGGATCAGGCCCCGGAACAGGAGATCAATGTCCACGAAGGGCTGGAAAGCACCCTGACGTTGTTGGGCCATAAGCTCAAGAAGGGCAACATTAAATTGAACCGCAAGTATGATCTTACCCTGCCGCGCATTTGCGCTTATGGCAGTGAATTAAATCAGGTTTGGACCAACTTGCTCGACAATGCCATTTATGCGGTGCAAGGTAATGGCGAGATCACCATCCGCACCGCCCGTGAAGGCGACTATTTACTGGTAGAGATTGGCGACACTGGGCCAGGCATTCCAGAAGATGTGCAGAAGCGCATCTTTGAGCCATTTTTCACGACGAAAGGCGTCGGGCAAGGCACTGGCCTGGGGTTAGTCACCAGTTATCGCATCGTCGCCGGACGGCATAAAGGTGATTTGCGCTTCGAGTCAAAGCCCGGTGATACCCGCTTTCAGGTTCGGCTCCCTTTTAGACCCTTGTAAGGCCCCTTTAACTGATTCAGTCCACAGCTTGCGTAGGCTAATAAGTCTTAACGCAACCGTGTCATACTTATGCCATAATTGCATTTTATATTCGTCACTCTAACACGGATATACGGTATAACGCCGAGGAGGAGAGGTATGGAAGTTGCCGCAATCACCAATAATAACTTCGACACCGAAGTCTTACAGTCCAAACGTCCCGTTGTGATCGAATTTTGGACGGAAGGTTGTAAACCCTGCCAGGCTTTAGGCCGCGCCATTCGCCAGTATAGCGACAAGGTTAAAATCGCCACCTGCAACGTTGACGAAAGCCCGGAACTCGCCAGCAAATATGGCATTGGGGGCATCCCCAGCCTGCTTTTTATTAAGAATGGCGAAGTCGTAGATGAAGCCGTCGGCTATATGAATGACATCAGCGAAGCCGAAGTCTCAGCTAAAGTCGAAGCGATGCTGGCGGATTAGCCTTCACCCGACGAGAACCTTTCAACACAAAGGACACAAAGATTACACAAAGGGCACAGCAAGAAAGTGGAGAATCGAGGATAGAAGATAGAGAATCGTAACAGCGACACAGTTCGATCCTCGATCCTCTATTCTCAATCCTCGTGCTTCCTTCGTGTCCTTTGTGTTGAAAATTAATCAACCTATACTGCGCATGGAGTAATCTATGGCGAAACCCATATTATTAACAGTAGACGATGATCCCGGAGTGTTGCGCGCTGTCGAGCGTGATCTGCGGAGCGAATTTGGAGAGAATTTCCGCGTCTTGAGAGCCGACTCTGGAGCGACGGCTCTAGACGCCCTCAATCAGTTGAAACAGCGCAACGAAACGGTGGCTCTGTTTTTAGTTGACCAACGGATGCCAGAGATGAACGGGGTGGAGTTTTTGGAACAAGCGATGCAGATTTTCCCCGAAGCCAAGCGCGTGTTGCTGACCGCTTATGCGGATACGGATGCTGCGATCAAAGCCATTAACACCGTGCGCCTCGACCACTACCTGATGAAGCCGTGGGATCCGCCGGAAGAGAATTTGTATCCTGTGCTCAATGATGTATTGGAAGATTGGCAGGCTAATTATCGCCCACCCTTTGAGGGGATTCGCGTTATTGGCAACCGCTGGTCATCCGATTCGCACCGCATCAAGGATTTTCTGGCCCGCAATCAGTTTCCTTATCAGTGGATGAATGTGGAGAGTGATGCCGAAGCTTGTAGCATCTATTTCGGCGCGCAAAAGCCACAGTTGCCTTACATTATTCTGCCCGATAGCACACGCCTTGAAAACCCCGGCACTACTGATTTAGCCGAGCGCATCGGCTTGCGCACGAGGGCGGAATTACCCTTTTATGATCTGCTGATTGTGGGAGGTGGCCCGGCGGGATTGGCCGCCGCAGTCTATGGCGCATCTGAGGGCTTGCGTACGGTGTTGATTGAGCGCGAAGCTCCCGGCGGTCAGGCGGGCACCAGTTCGCGTATTGAGAATTATTTAGGCTTCCCAGTGGGACTCAGTGGAGCCGATTTAGCGCGTCGTGGCGTGGCCCAGGCGAAACGCTTTGGTGTTGAGATTCTCGCTCCCCAGGAAGTAAGCGCCCTGTGCGTGGAAAACCAGTATCGCATGGTTAAGTTAGCCGATGGCGGTCAGGTGAACTGCCACGCCATGATTATAGCGACCGGAGTTTCTTACCGTAAATTAGATGTGCCTGGTATCGAATCCTTAACTGGCTCTGGAGTCTATTATGGCGCGGCCATGACCGAAGCTATCGCCTGCCGCGATGATGATGTTTTTATTGTGGGCGGCGCAAATTCAGCCGGGCAAGCCGCCATTTACTTTTCCAAGTTTGCCCGTCAGGTCACCATGCTGGTGCGCGGCGATTCTCTCACCAAAAGCATGTCTCAATATCTCATTGATGAAATTGAAGACACGCCCAATATCAAAGTCCTCACTCACACCAATGTCGCAGCGGTGAAGGGTGATGGCCAATTATCAACCGTCACCGTTGCCAATTCTCAGACGGGCACTCAGGAAACTTTGCCAGCACGGGCACTCTTTATTTTTATCGGTGCCCAGCCCCGCACCGATTGGTTAGCGGGCTTTATTGAGCGCGACGATAAAGGATTTGTCCTCTCTGGCCCCGAACTGATGCAAGATGGTAAACGCCCCAGAGGATGGCAACTCGACCGCGACCCCTATCTGTTAGAAACCAATGTTCCCGGTGTCTTTGTGGCCGGTGACGTGCGCCACGGTTCGGTAAAACGAGTAGCGTCTTCGGTTGGTGAAGGCTCAATTGCCGTGCAATTTGTGCATCAATATCTGGCGAAGGTAGGCGTATAAACTTTATGAACCACAGAGACACAGAGAAGAATTTGAGGATCGAGGATGGAGAATAGAGGATCGCATTCACTCCTTTACAGTGGCTATCCTCGATCCTCAAATTCTTCTCTGTGTCTCTGTGTTCTTTATGTTGAACAGGGGAACCTTATGAGCAAGACATGCACACACTTAGATCAAGTTCAAGATGTTACACCTAATACCAATGGTTGCGAAGAGTGTCTCAAGATGGGCGACAGGTGGGTTCATCTGCGGCTTTGCCTGAGCTGCGGGCACGTAGGTTGCTGTGATTCATCCAAGAACAAACATGCCACCAAGCACTTCCATGCGACCCAACATCCCCTTGTGCAATCTCTGGAGCCGGGCGAAGATTGGGCCTGGTGTTATGTAGACCAACTGCTCCTGCAACCTGCCGAGTAA
The DNA here is from genome assembly GCA_019239895.1 of Abditibacteriaceae bacterium. Classification (GTDB taxonomy): domain Bacteria; phylum Armatimonadota; class Abditibacteriia; order Abditibacteriales; family Abditibacteriaceae; genus JAFAZH01. Next base: position 48,880 of record JAFAZH010000025.1, read on the forward strand.
GGCTATTTGTAGAGTTGACCGCTAACGCTGATAAGGATAATTATGGCGACTTCTCCAGCCTCCTCAGAGGCACTTTCCCCCATCCCACACGAGCCGTCTGCCGAATCACTCAAAGCTCGTTATTGTGAAGTGCGATGTTATTCTGAGTATCTCTGCGAACCGTTAGAGACCGAGGATTACGTCATTCAATCCATGCCGGATTGCAGCCCTACTAAATGGCACATAGCCCACACCAGTTGGTTCTTTGAAACTTTCCTCTTAAAGCCTTACCTGCCCGGCTACGAATCCAAGCACCCACAATACAATTATCTTTTCAATTCTTATTACAATGCTGTGGGCGAACGCCATTGCCGTCCTAAACGCGGTCTCATTTCACGCCCTACAGTGGCAGAAGCCTACGAGTATCGGGAAGAGATTGATCGGCAGATGTTGAAGCTGTTGGAAACGATGGAGGCGGGGCAACTTGAATCCCTTGTGCCATTAATTGACCTGGGGCTAAATCACGAGCAGCAACACCAGGAATTGATAGTAACGGATCTCAAACACGTTTTCGCTTCCAATCCTCTGCGGCCTGTCTATCGAGATCGCAAGCCTGTGCCAAGTGGCACGGTGTCTCCTTTGGAATGGCAGTCATGGCCTGCAGGTGTCTATGAAGTTGGCTATGGAGGTGAGGGTTTCGCTTTCGATAATGAAGGGCCACGCCATAAAGAATGGTTAAATAGTTTTGCCCTGGCTTCGCGCTTAGTCACCTGCGGCGAATACCTATCCTTTATGGAAGACGGTGGCTATGAGCGTCCCGAATTATGGCTCTCAATGGGCTGGAACACAGTGCAGGACAACAACTGGCAGGCACCGTTTTATTGGGAACAACGTAATGGCGAGTGGTGGTTGATGACGTTAGCAGGAATGCGCCAAGTTGAGTTAGATGAGCCAGTCTGCCATGTCTCCTACTTTGAGGCCGATGCCTATGCGCGCTGGTCGGGCGCACGCTTACCCACCGAAGCCGAATGGGAAGTCGCCGCCAGTAAGCTACCGATTCAAGGTAACTTCGTCGAGAACGGCCATTTTCATCCAGTGCGGAGTGCGGAATGCGGAGCGACGAATGCAGCATCTGATTCTGATGATTCTGACCAATACTCACAACTCACCACTCACCACTCACCACTCACTCAAATGTTTGGTGATGTGTGGCAGTGGACGCGCAGCCAATATACACCCTACCCTGGCTATGTGCCAGATGCCGGAGCATTAGGCGAATACAACGGCAAGTTTATGTGCAACCAATTTGTGCTGCGCGGCGGCTCCTGCGCCAGTTCTCGTTCCCACATCCGCGCCACTTACCGCAACTTCTTCCCACCCGATGCACGCTGGCAATTCACGGGCATTCGCTTAACTAAAGATATTTGATTTAAGATTCACCACAGAGGCACAGAGGAGAATGAGGATCGAGAATAGAAGCTCGAGGATAGCTAGAGACACGCTGTTGTGGCGATTCTCCATCCTCGAGCTTCTATCCTCAAATCTTCTCTGTGTCTTTGTGGTGAATAGACAAGGAATTTAGTAATGACCAAGATAATGGATGAGGGAATCCGGCTGCATGACTTTGAGCCGAAGGCCGATAACTTCCGGGAGGAAGTGCTGCACGGCTTAACTCAACCGCAGAAGACTCTGCCCTGTAAATTCTTTTATGATGAGCGTGGCTCGCAGCTATTTGATCAGATTTGCGAATTAGAAGAATATTATCTCACGCGCACCGAGATGTCTATTATGTGCCAGCACGTTGGAGCCATGACGCAGTTATTTGGCCCACACTGCTTGCTCGTTGAATATGGCAGTGGTAGCAGCACCAAGACGCGCATCTTGCTCGATCATCTGCAAGAACCAGCAGCTTATGTGCCCATTGACATTTCGCGTGAGCATCTTGTGCGTTCTGCCATTACCCTCATGATGAATTATACGGGGCTGCAAGTTCTGCCGGTTTGCGCCGACTATACCCAACGCTTCACCCTGCCCAAGCCTCAAACTACAGCGGCACGAACTATTGTTTATTTTTCCGGTTCCACTATTGGTAATTTTCAGCCTCATGAAGCACAAGCTTTCCTCACGCATATCGCTCATCTTTGTGGAAAAAGTGGGGGCTTGCTAATTGGTGTTGATCTCAAGAAGGACATACAAGTTCTTGAACCTGCTTACAACGATGCTCGTGGTGTCACCGCAGATTTTAACCTCAACCTGCTGCGCCGCATCAATCGTGAATTAGGGGCCGATTTCAATTTAGAGCAGTTCCGTCACCGCGCTATTTACAACGAAGAAGCCGGACGCATCGAAATGCACCTCATCAGCGAGTGTCAACAAGTCGCGCACATTGATGATGTTAGCATTCCATTTAACGCAGAAGAACACATCATCACTGAGTATTCTTACAAATACAGCCTGAATGATTTCGAGCAACTGGCAGCACGGTCTGGATTTAAGGTGCAGCAAGTCTGGACCGATGCGCAGCAACTATTCAGTGTGCAATATTTGACCGTTTCAGATGTGTAAGCAGCGACAAGACCCAGTGATGGACCAAGAGATAACAAATGCGCCTGTCATGCTTCGCGCAACGAAGAATCTACTCTGCGGAGTTATAGAGTAATAACCATAAGGCTATCTGCCCCTCACCAGATTCTTCGCTGCGCGAAGCATGACCCTACCACTTTTGCATTAGATTTTATATCACTTACACAAACTAAACTGGCAACTCTTCTTGCGCGGGGAAGCCATGCTGCTTGCGGCCCTCGGCGGCATCGTAATGCTTGGTGGATTTGTAGAGTTCCAGATGTCCATCGGCAGCCATTGGAGCCGAGCGGGTGCGGATAGCCTGCATCTCTTGCACCGATAGGGGCTTAAAGCCACGCGCAATGGCGAGGTTCTGGCGCAGCACACTCAGGGAATCTATGCCGCTGATCGTGGTGGCAACGGGCAAGCTCATGGCATAGCGCAAGGCATCCTGCACATTAATTGCGCCCTGCATCAGCGGTTGCCCACCACCGCCTAAACTTTTCATACCCAGCGCACCCATGCCACGCCGCAGAGCTTCCGGCAAAATCGTTTGCTCAAAGCTGCGGTAGGTTGCATCAAAAGCATTCAGTGGCATTTGCACGGTGTCGAAGTGGTAATTATGTTGGTCGGCCAGTTGCAGCATCTTCATGTGAATTTGGGGATGCTTATGCCCGGTAAAACCGACAAAGCGCACTTTACCCTGTTGCTTGGCCTGCTCTAAAGCTTCGATCACGCCGTTTGGCGCAAAGTGCAACTCCGGGTCATTGTAATAAATCACTTCATGCACTTGCCACAAATCGAGGTGGTCGGTTTTCAAACGGCGCAGAGAGTCTTCCAACATCTGCATGGCGACGTTACGGTCTCGCCCGTGGGTGCAGACTTTGGTCATCAGAAACACTTTATCGCGTCGGCCCTGCAAGGCGCGTCCCATCCAGTCTTCGCTGCGGCCTTCGTTATATTCCCAGGCATTATCCATAAACGTAACCCCGGCATCTATCGCTTCATGGACGATTTGTTCTGCTTCTTCATAAGAAGCGGCGTTGCCTAAAGTTGAGCCACCCAGACCTATCACCGAAACTTCTACCCCCGTGCGCCCCAAGGGTTTGCGGGGGATTTCTCCGGGGCCAGTGTTGCTCATAGCCAGCGGCATCAACAGGGGCATCGCCACTGCGGGCACAGCTTCGGCGGCTGTGGGCAGAATCGTATCACTCATTGCCAGGGCCGCCCCTGCTACCCCGGCATACTGGAGGAACTGTCGCCGTGTCGCATCCTTGGGGGCAACCTCTGGCTCATGTCTATCCGCCATATTCACTTCTTGAGAGTTATCTTTTTTAACCATGACGTTCTCCTTACACCCTCTGCTTTAGATACCCTACCCTGTTCTCTATCAGTGAGCCTGTTTATTTTGGCCTCCGGCTTCTTGCAGCATCTCTTTAACTTCTTTCTGCGTCTGGTCAATGGGGTAGTGATGCGGACGCCGCGCTTCAGGGTTGTCATATTTTAATGAAACTTTATAAAGCTCGTAACGGCCATCCGCTGCGGTGGCCGCGCAACGGCTTTCCAGAGCTTGCATCTCCTGTGGTGTCATGGGTTTAAAGCCACGCGCCACCCGCAAATTTTGGTGCAAAACATCTAAGGAATCCATGCCCGCAATCGTCGTCACAACGGGCAAGCTCATCGCATAGCGCAATGCTTCTTCCGCTGTTAAAACGCCTTGCTTAATCGCATCAGCCGTACCGCTCATGCTTTTCATGCCTAAAGGTGAAACACCACGACGCAAGGCTTCGGGCACCACCTGATGCTGAAAACTAAAGAAAGAGGCATCGAAAGGATTCAGCGGCATTTGCACCGTATCGAAGGGATAGCCCATTTGCAGCATCTTGAGATGAATACTGGGGTCTTTATGGCCAGTGAAACCAACAAAGCGCACCTTGCCTTGCTGCTTGGCTTTATCAAAGGCTTCCAAGACGCCGCCTTTGGCATAGGCCAGTTCAGGATCATTATCAAAAGTGACGCCATGCACCTGCCACAAATCCAGGTGGTCAGTTTGCAAGCGCCGGAGTGATTCCTCCAACATCTGCATGGCTAATTGAGAACTGCGCCCATGCGTGCAAACTTTAGTCATGAGGAAAACGCGCTCCCGCCGTCCCTGCAAGCCACGCCCCAACCAGTCCTCGCTTCTGCCGTTGTGATATTCCCAGCAATTATCAAAGAAGTTAATGCCCGCGTCCACCGCTTCATGCACCAGTGTCATGGCTTCATTCACATCTTTGACATCACCTAAGTGATGACCGCCCAAACCCAACACTGAGATAGGAATACCGGTGCGCCCCAGCATTCGACGTGGAATTTCATCGGGGCCAACCGGAGGGCCATTTAAGATGGTCAGGGGCGTCTGCTGGGACGACTGAGTTTTGCGTTTAGCTTCGGCCTCACGCATAGATTGCAAGCCGACGGCGACGCCCATGCCCAGAGTCGCCGCATTCCTCAGTAATTCTCGACGCCCTAAGCTGTGTGGTGAACTATTAATGTCTGCCTTACCATTTTGCTCCATCGTTAACTCCATTCTGCGGTTCTCTCATTGCGCCGCTTTCCGTTCCTGCGCCGACTGCTGCTGCTCTTGTAACACCGCCTGCGGTTCCTGCCCGGCAGCTTGCCCGTTGCCACCATGACCATTTTGCTGTGCGTCCTGCAACACTTGCGGTGTCTTTTCCTCTAATGCGCCCTGCAATGTCTCGCTGTTAGGCTCAAAATCTTCCGCAATATCTCGGAAGAGCGTGATGCCGATACGATGCGCGTTGGGTTGTCCCGACTTAAGAGCTTCCGCCATCTTCTGCGCCAACTCTGGCTTGAGATTGCCCGGAATCATTGGCTCGTAAGGATCAGTGACGGCTTCCAACACGACCGGGCCTGGGGTTGCTAAGGCTTTAGTAATTGCTGCCGGAACGTCTTGTGGCTGCTCGACATGCAAGCCGGTTGCGCCGCACGCTTCGGCGAATTTGGCAAAGTCAATGTCCTGCAGCTCCACACCATACTCCGGGTTGCCCGCATACATCATCTGCTCCCAGCGAATCATGCCGAGCGCGTTATTTTTTACGATAAAGACTTTGATGGGCAACTTATATTTCATGCAGGTCGCCAGTTCTCCCATCAGCATGGTAAAGCCGCCATCACCAACAAAAGCCACGACCTGCCGATCTGGGAAGGCGACCTGCGCGCCAATAGCGTACGTTAAACCACAGGCCATTGAAGCCATCAGGCCAGAGGTGGACATCCGCTGCTGACCCTTAATCTTAATCTCGCGGGCCGCATAAAATGTATTGCTACCCGAATCAACACAGATAATGGCATCATCATTTAACTGCTTGCCTAACTCCCATGCCAGCACTTGCGGGCGCATCGGCACATCGGTTGAAGTGCCACGTTCTTCAATCAGTTGCCACCACTCCTGCATCTCCTGACGCGCCTTTTCGAGCAAGCTGTGAGCTGCTTTCGGCTGAAACAGTGGTATTAAAGCGCGTAAGGTTTCTCGCGCATCGCCGACTAAACCGACCTCAACGGGAAAGCGCAAGCCAATCCGCGCCGGGTTGTTATCTATCTGCACCCCACGCACTTTGTCGGGCTTGGGCAGGTAACTGATATAGGGGAACGACGTACCGATCATAAAGAAGGTATCGGCTTCATTCAGCATATCCGCTGTCGGTTTGGTACCGAACACTCCAATGGTGCCCGTAGTGTAAGGGCTATCATCCGGCAGCACATCTTTACCCAGAAATGCCTTAGCGACTGGCGCACCCAGCAGTTCAGCAAGTTGTTCGATTTCCCGTCGTGCATCACGCGCCCCCGACCCCACAAGAATAGCGATTTTCTGACCCGCGTTCAACACTTCGGCAGCACGCGACAGGTCGGTTGGCGTGGGCACCACTAAAGGCGGCGTCCACTCTGCCGAGGTGTGATGCGGCATGTTCATCGAACTGACTTTATCTTCATCGGCAGGCTTTTCTTGCAGGTCATTGGGAAAGGCCAGGTGCGCCACACCGCGCTTGCTAATCGCCATCCGCACCGCCAGGTCAGTCACGCTTTCCACATGGGCTGGCCCCATGATGCGCTCGGTGTAATAAGCGACATCCGCCATCAAGCGTGCAGTGTCCACATCCTGTTGATAAAAGGTGCCAATCAGATCATGATAAGGCATTCCCGTAATGGCTAAGACTGGTACCTGATCCATTTTCGCGTCATACAGGCCGTTCAATAAATGAATTGCACCTGGCCCGGTAGTAGTCAGACACACCCCTAAACGTCCGGTGAACTTGGCATAGCCCACAGCGGCAAAGGCCGCCGATTCTTCATGGCGCACTTGGATGAAGCGAATTTTATCCTGATGGGTGCGCAATGATTCCATGATGGCATTGATGCCATCACCAGGCAGACCGAAGATGACCTCGACGCCCCAACTAATTAATTTTTCAACCAGCACATCGGCTGATGTTTTTGACTCTGCCATTCTGCTGTTACCTCACTGTCTCCCCTACCTATGGTGCCCCATCAATTATGAATGACATGCTCTGGCTAACTTGCGGCACCAGCCATCTGGCGACAGGATGCGGCGCACCGCTGGCAGGCTTGCACACACTCCTCCATATCACCGACGCGTTCGCAGTCATCCGCGCAGCGTTGGCAGACTTCAGCGCAGACGCCACAGGTCAAGCGGTGTAGATCAGAACCGCTCAACATAAAGTTCGCGCTCGTCTGGCAGATTTCCGCGCAGTTAATCATCAAGCGAAAGTGGGCTGGTTCGGTGTGCTTGCCGCCCGTTTCCAAGCAATGGTTCATCGCCCTCTGCAAACACGTCTTATGGCAGGCCAAACAATTCTGAATGCACTGCTGCATTTCCTGACTGATCTGATGCATAATATTCCTTCCAACTTCTCGTTAAGGGCGAATTCGAGTTGCACCTTAAATCAAGGACTTATCAAGATCCAGCCCTGTAAAAATTGAGCGGCACGGAATGATTTAATCATCATTGATCCGCACCGCTCCCTATTTGAGAATTTGGTTAGTAAAAGCTAATTAATGGCCGCCGCCTGCCATGCCGTTCACGCTATGCGTCCCCGCATGGTTAGCTCCCCGTCCGCTCATGTTCTGCTTCATCATCGTCACCATTTTGAGGTGATCGGTAATGACCGGTAAGGTCTGCGCCGCAAAGCTTTTAACATCTTGGTCTTTACCATGCGTAGACTCTTTTTTGAACTCAGCAACATCTTCTTTGTGGTCTTTCACCATTGCCGTGACATAAGCTCGATCAAACGCCGCACCAGAAAGCTTGGACAAGCGTGCAGCCAATGCCTTATTCTTGGCTCCGATGTCCGTTGGCAAAGTGACACCTTTTTGCGCCGCGACTTGCTTGAGTTGATCGTTGGCCTTGCTATGATCTGTTACCATGCGCTGCCCGAATTCCTTCACCGCGTTGCTGGCACCTTTTTCCGATGCCATCTGACCTAATTGCACTTCGGTCATGCCACCCTGAGCCGCTTTCATCATAAAGGTTTTGTCACTGACGCCCTTGCTACGGTGGCTCGTTTTAGCATGGAGTGGCAACCACCCCGTTAAGACCAAAGTTCCAACTGTTAGTGAGGCAACTGCTACATTTACTCGCTTCATCCTATTTCCTCCTTGAATTTACATACTCCACTTGCATCTACCATTCTTGTTTCACAGCTTAATTTACAGCACGTCAACTTTACGTTCTGTCCGGTAGCGAACAATAGAAACCTGATTATGCTTAAACCCGCCTTCACCTCCCCGTTTAAGAGTCCTCTCGAAATCTATAGGAAGTGCAAGCCGGGTGCCTCTCTTGTCTAACTTTTCTGGCCCTCACCTGTACCAGTATATTCAACACAAAGGACACAAAGAAAACACAGAGTACACAAAAGGAGATTAGAATCTTTGTTCGTCTGCTCCTTCTGTGCTCTTTGTGAAATCTTTGTGTCCTTTGTGTTGAAACTGGGAGAATAGGAAGATGAACTACGTTACTTGTGCCTCATAACCTTCTTCATCTACGGCTTCGGTCATGGCCTGGGGCTGCGCGCCTTCGTGTTGTACAGTGGCCGTGCCCGCTTGCAGATTAACCTGCACCTGCTGAACGCCGGGCACGTTTTGTAATGCCTTGGTGACGTGCTGCACGCAGACATCACAGCTCATGCCGGTGATTTTGAGTTGAGTGGTTTCCATGTGATTCGTTTGCACCTCCTCTGGTTTCCATCGTTGCTGGGTGCTTCATCGCTACATCCTGACGCACCAGTTTCATGCCACAAATAGAACAATTCGCGGTGGGATCGCTGCTGGTAATCCACGGGTGCATAGAGCAGGCATAGACGGGGCCGCTTGTTGCTTCGATGGGAGCATCTTGATTGCCGCCAAAGAAGAACCAGAGCGTAAATCCAATCAGGGTAATGCCGCCACCGGTTACAACTATTCTGGCTATGTCCATTAAGCTTGCCGCCTTTCGACTTGGAAACCACGCAAGCGCAGGGCATTAGAAACCACACTGACCGATGACAGGGCCATCGCTGCGGAAGCGAGAATGGGGCTGAGCAACCAACCTGTAAAGGGATAAAGCACCCCGGCGGCGATGGGAATGCCCAGCACATTGTAGATGAAGGCAAAAAACAGGTTTTGCTTGATGTTGGTAATTGTCGCTTTGGAAAGCGCGATGCTGGAAGCTACCCCATTCAAGTCGCCACGCACCAGGGTAATGTCCGCTGCTTCCATTGCTACGTCCGTACCACTGCCCATTGCAATGCCCACATCCGCCTGCGCCAAAGCGGGCGCATCATTGATGCCATCGCCCACCATCGCCACCACTTTACCCCCGGCTTGCAGCTTTTTGATTTCTTCACCCTTTTGGTCGGGCAACACCCCGGCGATAACTTGATCAATACCAACCTGACGGGCAATGGCATCTGCCGTGCGTTGGTTATCTCCGGTCAGCATAACGACTTCTAAGCCTAATTGGTGCAAACGAGCGATGGCCGCTTGAGAACTTTGCTTAGGTGCATCGGCCACGCTAATCATACCAGCCATTGCTTTATCCATAGCGACGAAAACAGGCGTGTTGCCCGCATCTGCTAATTGCTGCGCCGAGGCTTCATCCGGCGTAAGCCCATGCTCGCGCATTAACTTGCTATTGCCGATAAGCATCTGATGCCCTTCGACTTGAGCCTGGATGCCATGTCCGGCAACAGATGCAAAATGCTGGGGTTTGCCAAGAGTTAAGCCTCGCTCTTGTGCCGAGCGCACAATCGCTTCACCTAAAGGATGTTCCGAGCCGCGCTCCGCCGCCGCCACTAAGCGCAGCAATTCCTCCTCTGGCATATTGAGGGCAATAACATCTGTAACAATAGGCTTGCCTTCGGTAATGGTGCCAGTCTTATCAAGCACCACTGTGGTCAGGCGATGCGCCGTTTCCAGGGCTTCTCCACTCTTGATAAGAATGCCGCTCTGCGCCCCGCGCCCGGTGCCGACCATGATAGCAGTTGGTGTGGCTAAACCCAAGGCGCAAGGGCAGGCAATAATTAATACGGAGACAAAGGTCAGCAAGGCCATTGTAAGATGAGTTTCATTAGGAGCAAAATCGAACCAGATAATGAACGTCGCAATAGCGATGCAAATAACGATAGGCACAAAGTAACCAGCGATGACATCAGCTAAATGCTGAATGGGCGCTTTGCTGCCCTGGGCTTCTTGCACCAGACGCACAATCTGTTGCAGCACGGTATCCCTGCCCACCTTAGTCGCCCTCAATCGAAACGCCCCAGTTTTATTCAGGGTCGCGCCAATAACGATGTCACCGCTTTGCTTCTGCACCGGCACTGGTTCCCCGGTCAGCATACTTTCATCCACCGTCGAAGCCCCATCAATCACTTCGCCATCTACCGGCACTTTTTCACCGGGACGCACCAGGACAATATCTCCCACCTGCACCTGCTCAATGGGAATATCCTGCTCGTGGCCGTTGCGCTCCACGCGGGCTGTTTTGGGCTGTAAACCGATCAAGGCGCGAATGGCACCACTGGTCTGGCTACGGGCACGGGCTTCCAGCAAACGGCCCATGAGAATTAGGGTCACGATAATCGCGGCCACTTCATAATAAACACTAACCGGAGCGTTCATATTGTGGGCCGCGTCCACGCTGCCTGCTCCGGTAGCGGTTGAGGTCAGCACTTGCGGTGCAACCATAGCCACTACGCTGTAGGCATAAGCCGAGAGGGTGCCCAACGCCACGAGCGTATTCATATCGGCAGCGCGATGTCGGGCGGCTATCCAGGCCCCCGTGAAAAATTCTCGTCCGGCCCAGAACAACACAATGGAAGTTAAGGCCCACTCCACCCAAGCGCGTCCAGGAAAGTTCAAGGCACGCTCTAGAGTTGGGGAAAGATGACCTGCCATAGCCAGGAAAGCAACGGGCAAAGATAATCCCAACGCTATAAAGAACTTGGTCTTCTGCTGTTGATATTCAGCTTCACGCTCCTGTGCCTCGGCATCCTGTGTGCCCTGTAGAGCTTGCCCTTGAGCATGGTGCTCATATCTCACGGCAGGCGGTTGCGGCAAAATGGCATCATAGCCAGCTTTTTGCACCGCTGCACGCAAGGCATTAACATCTGTCGCCTGCGGATCGTAATGCACAGTGGCACGCGTGGTGGCGAAATTGACATTCGCCTTAGCCACACCCTCGGCTCGATTAAGAGCTTTCTCGATGCGATTGGCACAGGCGGCGCAATGCATTCCCAATAATGGCAAATCACATCGCTCTAACTCTCTATTGGGGATATCGCCATCAACGGGCGGCCGTTCTTCCTCGACATCAGCTATTTCAGCTTTCATAACTACCTCTTTAGCACTTGACCAACGCTACTCACTTAAGAAACCGTGACAACGCCACTTGCATTTCCGCCAGCAGTTCTTCCTGTGTCATAGGCTTGGCACAAGCATGTTCTGTCTCCGTGCCGTGTCCCACCACACAAGACTTCATGTGGCTGGTGAGCAACTCAACCCCCAGCGCATCGAGGGCCGAGCGCACAGCAGCAATCTGAGTGAGGATGTCTACACAGTAGCGGTCATCTTCCAGCATACGCTGAATGCCCGCCACCTGGCCAGCAATACGATTGACCCGTGATTGAACCTTCTTGCGTGCTTCACCGTTCATGCTTATTCACCTCTCAATATACCCTGGTGGGGTATATTCTCTATATATTATTATACGGGTATAGGGTATATCGGTCAAGGGATGGCAGCAGCTCATTCCTATACGCCCAGCAGGTTATAGCTAACCCGCCGCTCAAGCAGCGGGCTGAGGTCAGAAGCCCCTGAACGGGGCTACTCTACCAGACGCAAATTCGATGAACTGGGCTTTATATTTCAGTCCGCTGCTTGAGCAGCGGGGTAATTTAGTGCGATAACATCTAAGCTTATTTGCACCAGGCTTTTGCTTCGCCATGAAATTAGGCCATAATTGGAACATGGATTCTGCTCCACATGACACATTGATTCAGTTTCGTGAGGTATCTTATACCCCACCGGGTGGCGTAGCCCCGATTTTAGAAACCCTTAGCATTGAAATACAACAGGGAGCGACCCTGGCGTTGTTGGGGGAATCTGGTAGTGGCAAAACAACCACCTTGCGGCTCATTAATAGCTTGCTGTTGCCAACACGAGGCGAAGTCATGGTGGATGGCAAATCCACTCAAGCCTGGAACGCCATGCAGTTGCGGCGTAAGGTGGGTTATGTCATTCAAGAGGGTGGCCTATTTCCGCACTTAACCGCTTCTCAGAATGTGTTGCTCATGGCTCGGCATTTAGCACGTCCGGCAGATGCGATGCAGAGGCGTTTAGAGGAGCTTTGCGACCTCACACACTTTCCTCCCGATGCTCTCAATCGTTACCCTTCTGAGCTTTCTGGAGGACAGCGGCAGCGTGTCGGCTTAATGCGTGCCCTGATGCTTGACCCGGATATTCTCTTGCTCGATGAACCTTTAGCCGCTCTCGACCCAATGGTGCGTGCTTCGCTGCAAACTGACCTCAAAGAAATCTTTCAACGCCTGCATAAAACAGTGGTGCTGGTCACGCACGATATGGCCGAAGCCGGTTATTTAGCCGATAGAATCGTACTGTTGCGCAACGGCAAAATGGTGCAACAGGGCACCTTGGAGGAACTACGGGAGCAGCCCGCTGATCCTTTTGTTTCCGCCTTTATCTCGGCACAAAGGAGCTTGGTGCAACTGTGAACAGCCCTCACCCCCGGCCCCTCTCCCAATGCTGGGAGAGGGGAGGTTACACGAATACGCTGCTCTGCGGGTCAACAATTCTCCCTGCCATAACGCCATCCTCACGAGAGCGCAGTCCTTTCAGGAGCAAGGCTAAGTTTGCACTCCCCTCTCCCAGCATTGGGAGAGGGGCCGGGGGTGAGGGCTGCTATCCTCATCCCTTCCTCAAATACCTACCTTTGTCAGGGAACTGGGGGTGGGTGAGGGCCAAACTGGCTCTCCTTATCTTGTTATTCACTCCACAACTAACCCACGCGGCTTCTGTTATTGTCGGTTCTAAACGTTTTACCGAATCTTACGTGTTAGGCGAGATTGCTAAGAAGGTCTTGGCGGATGCAGGTTTACAGGCGGAGCATCGGCAGGGGATGGGCAATACGGGTATTGTATGGGGTGCGTTAAAAAGTGGGGCGATTAATATGTATCCCGAATATACCGGCACTGTTGGCGAAGAGATTCTCAAGCGTAAAGGCCAGACGCCGGAACAGATGCGCACGGCGTTAGCTCAATACAAAGTTGGCATGACCGGAGAGCTTGGCTTTAACAACACCTATGCTGTTTGTATGCGCCGCGACAAAGCGGAAAAGCTTGGCATTCATAACATCAGCGATTTGCGCAATCATCCTGAATTGCGCGTCGGCATGACGCATGAGTTCCTCAAACGCAAAGATGGCTGGGAGCCATTGACGGCCCGCTATGGGCTGCACATGCAAAGCGTGAAGGGCATTGATCATGCTCTGGGTTATGCCGCCCTGGTGAACGACCAGATTGATTTGATAGATGCTTATTCTACTGATGCCGAAATCGCCCGTTATAACCTGGTGGTTTTAGCCGATGATCTCAACTTCTTTCCCCAGTATAAAGCCGTTTTCCTCTATCGTTTGGATACCGACCCAAAAGCCATTGCCGCCATTCGTAAACTGGAAGGCACCTTCACCGAAGCAAAGATGGTGCGCCTCAATGCTGAAGCCGAAAAGACCAAGAATTACACGCTCGCCGCTTCGCTCTATTTTGGCGATGCGGCCCACAAAACGGCGGAGACTGGGGTTAGCGGTGAATCCTTTCCCTCGCAATTGGCACGCTGGACAACACGACATCTCACCCTCGTTGGCATCTCGCTTTTGATGGCCATCTTGGTAGGTCTGCCACTGGGCATCGTGGCCAGTCGCTCCGGCCCGCTGGGTGGTTTTATTTTGGGCACGGTGGGGGTTATTCAAACCATTCCTTCCCTGGCCCTGCTCGCCCTCCTCGTGCCGCTACCATTTTTTGGTATCAGCCCCACGACTGCTATCTTTGCGCTTTTTCTTTATAGCCTGTTGCCGATTGTGCGCAATACAGCCACCGGGCTTCAAGAGATACCACCACCCCTCCGCGAATCCGCCGCCGCTTTAGGTCTGGAGCCAGGGGCGCAACTCACCAAAATCTTTCTACCAATGGCCGCACGCACCATTCTGGCAGGTATTAAAACCAGCGCCGTCATTAACGTTGGCACCGCCACGATTGCAGCCCTGATTGGTGCGGGCGGCCTGGGTGAGCCTATCATCAGCGGCTTGAGTCTCAATGACAACGCCACCATTTTACAGGGCGCGATTCCGGCGGCAATTCTGGCGCTGCTGGTGCAGTCTGGCTTTGATCTGCTTGACCATTTGCTGATCCCCAGAGGTATGCGGACACCTGCTCCAAGACGTTAGAGGAATAGATATTGCAAAGCAAGGCGTCTCGTTTGACTTATGATTGGAACCTGCCTTAGCAATGGAAGAAGTAATTACAACCCCGGAGGCGGAAGTTGCCGCCGTTGATGAAGAGGAAGCGCGTTTTGTGCTGCAAATCGTGCAGCCTGCCTTACTGGGCCTGATGGATGGCTCTGTCTCAACTTTAGCGCCGCTCTTTGCCACCGCAGGCTTAACCCACAAACCCCACGCAGCCTTTTTCGTTGGCCTGGCCGCGTCTGTGGGCGCTGGCATCAGTATGGGCCTGGCCGAAGCTCTATCCGATGATGGTCAAGTCACCGGCAGGGGCAACCCGATTCTGCGCGGTGGCATCACGGGCCTGGCTACCACTCTCGGCGGAATGCTGCACACCCTACCCTTTCTTATTACAAATCTACGCGCCGCATTGCACCTGGCTTATATCGTGGTCGTCATCGAGTTGCTGGCGATTTCTTTCATCCGCTACTATTACATGAAAAGCCCCTTGGCTCAAACTGTGATTCAAGTTATTTTAGGTGGTGGGTTGGTCTTTGGCATTGGTCTCTGGTTGGGTGGCTTAGGCTAAGACCTTCCCACATTGCTAACCGTTCTACTTCCCTACGCCATTAGTGGATACAGTGTCTTTACTCATCCGTTCTAAATGGGAATCAATGCCATCTAACTTGCGCAAAATAAGGCCGATTTCGGATTCGGCGCGGGTGTTGACATCGTGGTCAATTTCAGCGGTGAGGCGGTCTTTGTCCGATTGGCGGTTCTGGCTCATCATAATAATTGGTGCAGCGTAAGCGGCCTGAAAGGAAAGGGCGAGGTTGAGCAGGATAAAGGGATAAGGGTCCCAGTTTTTGATGAAGTGGGTGACATTCAAAGTGACCCAGGCAATCAGCAGAATGCTCTGCACGATAATGAATCGCCAACTGCCCATCGTGGCGGCAAAAGCATCAGCGATGCGTTGACCTGTGGTTAACTTTTCTTCCAGAACATCGTTGACGTTGCGCACCACACTTTCGCGGATGCGCTTGTCGGTGCGGTTTAAGCGTCGCCCCAAGACGGTTAGCACATCAATAGCCGCGTCGGGGTGTTCCCGTAAAAACGCGAGGAACTCGTTACGGTCTAAGGCGAGAGCGACGACTTCGGACTTAGCCTGGACATGCGATGACGAGGGTTCGCCAGTCAGGAGTGGCAAATCGCCGAAATATTCTCCCGGTTCAATTTCATCCAGCAATACCTCCTGCCCGCTCGCGTCATGCACAAAGACTTTGGCCTCACCTTGCAGCACCACATAGAAATAATCGCAACTGCCCTCTTCGCTGATAATGATCTCGCCAGGAATAAAAGTCTCTTCGTCCATGATCGAACGAATACCCGCTAATTCTTCATCATCCATTGCACTAAAGATTGGTATCTGCTTGAGCGCGGCCAGGTCAATCATATTCTTCTCCCTTTCCGATAGATGGAGTTATGCTTCCCAATCCATCACATATTAACACAAGACTATGTATGTTAAGAATTAATAAAATATCAATTTTATGGCGTAGCTGATGCCCCTGCATGACTCACTGACCCGCAGCAGAGTGATGTGCTACACGTTATACTTTAACTATTGGTTACATGAGCCAAGAAGAGCCATAAGCTCATAGGTGGAGCGGTGCTCTCTAAAAGCGCGTCAGAAAGGGTTCGAGTCCCTTATGGCTCATTGGCCAACTCTATTTTTCTCCACCAGGAGACTGTCATGTTGTAGCTGGATTTTCTATAGCAGTGTCGTGGGCCACCGTTATATCCCTGATGTTTACCCATTTCAAAAACTTCAGAGGATATAACAATGAATACATTAAGCAAAGAAACCACTGGCGCATTCTTCCAGGCTAGCGGCCAGGATAACACCCTTGAGGGCTATGCGGCTCTGCAAGCGCATTGGAGTTCCCTCGTAAACTCACCGGCGGCAGCCAAGCTTGGCCCGGAGCATCACCTGCTGTATCAGGCGCTGCGCGGCAAGGACTGGCGCAAGGCGTTTGCCCCTATCACTAATTCCCGCAAGTTGGCGAACGGAGCTTTCTACAATTGGGGATTGCAGCACGCTCTACGCGGTATCCACTCCCAGCACACTCAAGATAAGTTGCTGGCTCCCTTTGGCAACCTTATCAACGAGCAAGTTCTTCAGCAAGTGCGTGGCCTGCTGCCCAAGCGCGTCCTAGGCTTTGAAGTGCCCCAGGCGTATGAGAGGTCTGAGGAGGTGTCTGGCCATGACTGAGGCTAAGGCCAATACTCTAAACCTCAGCTTGCCCGATGCCTAGACACCGTATGTCTACGTTTTCGTGCGACAGGATATTTCTCTCGCAGCCCAGTTGGTTCAGGTCGGCCATGCCTGTCTGGAAGCGGGCCAACGCTTCGAGCAACCGGCACAACCCTGCCATCTCGTGCTATGCGGCGTGTCGTCAGAAGAGCAACTGGCGCGCGTCGTGGAGCAATTAGAACAGCAGGAAGTGCGCGTTTTCTTGTTCTACGAACCTGATTTTCCGCGCGGCTACACCGCCGCTTGCACCGAACCGGTGTGCGGTGAACGCCGCCGGATTTTCAGAAGGTTCCGACTGTGGCGCGAGGGGTAAATGCCAACAGGCAGCAGCGTAAGTTACTTACGCTGCTGCCTGTTGATTAACAATGAGGTACTTTAATTTGAGCGGCTCTAACAAAATGCATTAAGCTGTGGCGTAGGAGCTATACGTCATGTTGAGCGCAGCGAAACATCTCGTGCTTAATAGTCTTCATTAACTCAGAGGCACGAGATGTTTCGCTGCGCTCAACATGACGGGCCTCGTATTGTTACTTTATTCTCTTTTCGTCAGGTAATCTCAGTTCTTACTTATGCGCAGCCCCGGTGCGATGGATATGGCTCTGGCCTTCGGTTGGCAATCCGGCCTGAACCCACTCCTCCTTGCCACCTTGAAAATCGCGCACATTAGTGTAGCCTAAAGCTGCCAGATCACGGGCAGCATGTTCCGACGCCTGTCAGGTAGAACTGGCACAATAAACCACAATATCGGCGTTTTTATCTGGCAACAATTGAGGTGCTAAAGCCGCCACCTGATCTGGCGGCAGGTTAATTGCGCCGGGCAAGTGCGTATGGCGATAGTAGGAGGGAGAAAGGGTCTCTACCAACACGAAATTATCTTTGCGGTCTATCTTAGCCTTGAGTTCATCTAGGGTAATTGTCCCAGCCATACAAGTCTCCTTGAATTTAGTTATTTCTCCTCGTGCGCCTAAGCATAAAGAGCACCTCTCACAGTATCTAACTGTTAATGGCTGCTATAATTTTATCGGATAAGCGGACTTCGCTCATAGCCCCAATCAGTTGCTCCACCACTTGCCCGTTTTTCAACAGCAG
This sequence comes from Abditibacteriaceae bacterium, assembly GCA_019239895.1. Taxonomy (GTDB): domain Bacteria; phylum Armatimonadota; class Abditibacteriia; order Abditibacteriales; family Abditibacteriaceae; genus JAFAZH01. Next base: position 66,831 of record JAFAZH010000025.1, read on the forward strand.
GAACGTTGGCATATTCATCACGCCATACTGCATAGCCAACTCCTGATTTTCAATGGCGTTACACTTGACGATTTTAAGCTGCCCCTCAAACTTTTGTGCCAACCGCTCCAGCACTGGCACCATCATCTTGCAGGGTGCGCAGTTATCGCCCCAAAAGTCAATGAGCACCGGCTCACTTGCCTGCATCACTTCAGTGTTGAAATTGCTGCTATTAACCATTGCCACTTGTGCCATCAGGAACCTCCAATAAATAGTTTGACTTTTTTCAAACTATTTATTCTAAGCATAATGCTATGGAGCCAAAATGACAAGAGTTTGGGGGCAGAAGTTTTAGCCTTGCCGCAACAATCAATGTCTTAGATTATCTTATTAGGTTATGCGAGAACTGCACCACCCTAACATTCAAGAAGTACCCGTTTCTAATGTGCTGCACGCCTTGAGCGACCCGGTGCGATTACAGATTGTGCGGATCGTAGCCGAGATGGGCGAACGCTGTTGCGGCAACTGCGGTATTAACATGCCAAAACCAACGCTTTCACACCACTTTAAAGTGCTGCGCGAAGCGGGTATTATCAACGTGCGACAAGAAGGCACGCAACGCTGCATCTCGCTGCGCAGCGAGGATTTAAACTCTCGCTTTCCTGGCTTACTTGATTCAGTGCTCCAGGCGTCCGAGCCGCTGTGACTTTAACCTTTGCCTAATTCCAGGCTAATTGCTGACGCGTTTTCCAGTAGAGTTCGGGTGGTTCACCCAGTGACTCAAGCTGTGTGTTAGCGGCATCATTCCATTGCACTTCCAAGGCCGCGAGATTAGACAGCAGTTGTTGCGTGGTGGCGGCACCACTTAAAACCACATCTATCCACGGTTGAGCCAGGACTGCGGCCAGAGCTAAGGCATCCAAAGTTATCTTCATCCGTTCTGCCTCGCGCTCTAAGCGGGCACGCTGGGTGGCAAAAGCGGGGGCAGTGCTACGGGAGGTCAAGCGGCCATTGGCGAGGGCTTCTTTGATAATGACACCCATACCCGCTGCATGTGCTTCGCGTAATACTGCCGTGGCCGAAGTCTCCAGCAAGTTCCAAGTTGCCTGCACGCAGTCAAAGAGGCGGACTCCATCACAAGCGATTTCCATTGCCCGCCGCAAAGTCGCCGCCTGGTTAGGGCCACTCAGAGTGAGGCCAATCAATACACCTACACTTTTAAGCTGGGCTAAGGCCGCCAGTACTTCCTGATTTTCCAGCACTCCACTTTCTAAAGTGGCTGAGTGAATCTGATAAAGATCAAGATGCTCACCCAATAGGGCACGACTCTCCTGCCACTGCCGTTGCAGGACGGCCAGTGAATGGTCTTTGACCTCATGCACTGGTGCCTGCACCTGCCAGCCTGCGGTGTAGGTATAGCCCCATTTCGAGCCTATCGTCACACTGGAAGGTGCAACGTTACGGGCCATCAGCCACGAGCTAAGAAATCGTTCCGACTCGCCATAAGAACGCGCCGCATCAAAATATCGCACCCCGGCATTCCAGGCGGCATCCAAGACTTCATGGGCGTGCGCTTCCATTGCCGCCAGGTCATAGCTGCCATGTAAGTCCGTCGCATGGCCCAAGTCTGCCGCATGGCCGAGATTGATATAACCGGGTCGCCCTAATGCGGCTAACCCCAATCCTAATGGCGACACTAACAAACTTGTTGAACCCAGAGGCCGTAAATTCATCAGGGGATATTTGGCGAAGCTTGGAATGACATTGCTATTGGTGCTACTGACACGATGGTTTATTCAAACAGGCGTTGGAAACTTTCGCTAATGACGGAGTAACATTCACAGGTCGTTTTTTCTAAAGCTTCCATATCGAGCAGGGTCACGTAACCCCGTGTGTGATGAATCATTCCCGCATCCCGGAAACGGCCTAAAGCCACTGTCACCCCGGCCCGTCGCACGCCTAATAAATCTGCGACAAATTCATGAGTGATATAAAGTTGGTCTGAGTCCACCCGATCCCGGATCATCAATAGCCAGCGGCTCAGGCGTTGATCTACGGTATGCAAGCGGTTACAGAGCGTGTTTTGCGCGCTCTGCGTCAAGAGCACCTGAATGTAGCGCAACGCCAACTCCTGGAACGCGCTACGGCGTCTGAACTCCTCCCGCAAAACATCTACAGGTATGCGCCAGCCATTGCCCGGCACCTGCATCATAGCGCGCAGCGGGATGGCCTCTTTGCCCAAAAGAGCCGAAGCCCCGACTAATCCTTCACGCCCCACCATGCCCACTTCGACCGCGATGCCCTGTTTGGACTCAGCCACCATAGACGCGACACCACCAGCCAGAAAATAGACATGATGCAACACCTGACCAACATCGGCCAGAATGTCACCGTGCGGTAAGTCAACGGCGCTTAGGTGCGGCGCTAATCGCTGGTAATCAGCCTCCGGGAGAGCCGCCAGGAACCTATTGATGCGGGGCGCTTGCTGCGCAGCACTATGAGAAGAATGTAATATTACGATTCACCTTACCTTCAACCTGCTACTAAATTGGGGAGGGATGGAAGAGCACTATTTTTATTCTAACAGTTGAAACACATTTCATCTGTCGCTAAACGCACATTGGAATTTCGGGCTGGCATTGGCAAAGTTTGAGAATCCCTGCGTACCACCCCTTGACAAGTCAAAGCAATAGAGCATATTATTTAGACAGTTGGCTAATTATCTAATAGTTTTCCAGAAGGAGGAGAGCCAACGTAATTCAGGGAGTTAAAACAATGCCATTCCTTAAATCAGGGGCTTTTGTCTTAGCCACTCTTGCTTTAACTGTTATCGGACTGTTTATCATCCCTACACAGTCTCAGCAGGTGGCTAACACTTCAACTGCCGCAGCACCTCTGGAACGGGAGGTTACGTTCACCAGCCAGGGCTGGGTTAAGCTGGCTGGCACTTTAACACTGCCAACTCATGCCGCAGGGGTCAAGGTGCCGGGACTCATCTTGATTGCTGGCAGCGGGCCAACCGACCGCAACGGTAATCAGGGCGCATTACACACCGACCTATTGCAGCAAATCGCGGCGCAGCTTGCTCGCAATGGCATCGCTACCCTACGCTATGACAAACGGGGTATTGGCGGCAGCAAGACTGACCTAAAAGACGTAAAATGGGAAGATTATGCGGCCTGGGAAGGTTTTGTGGCCGATGCCATCACAGGCTTAAGCTATCTGCAACAGCAGCCAGAGATTGATGCCGCGCGCACCGGATTCTTAGGCCATAGCGAAGGTGGCTTGCTCGCGCTGCAAGCGGCCCAGACCATCACCACTACGCACCCACCCAGCCCCCAGATGCCACGCGTTTTAGTGCTGGCTTCCACTCCAGGCCGCCCATTGGATGTTGTGGTGCGCGAACAACTGAGCAACATCTTGAAGCGCCAACACGCAACCGATGAGCAGGCTCAATTCTTCCTTGATAAAAACGACGCTATTGTGCAAGAGATTCGTCAGACCGGAGCTGTACCAAAAGATGTGCCGCCTGGATTGGCCGCGCTCTATCCGCCCTATATCGGAAAATTCTATCGCAGTCTCTTGCAAGTTGATCCACCCCAGTTGGCATCTCAGTTTCCGGGGCCAGTCCTCATCCTGCAAGGCGAAAAAGATATTCAAGTGCAAGCCGCTAAAGACGCCCCCGCCCTGGATGCAGGTCTCAAACGCCGGACGCACGACGACCATCAACTCTTTGTAGTAACAGGAGCCAGCCATAATTTAAAGGCCGTTAAGGATGACGCTGAACCCGGCTTTGAGGGCTTGGTAGCGCCTGCTGCGCTGGATACATTAACCAGTTGGCTCCAAACCAAGTTGGCCGCTAAGAATGGGGCACAGTAATGGCGTTGGATATTGTTTTCAAAGCCCTGGCTGACCCGACCCGACGGCGTATCTTGCAATTGCTTAACGACCGTGAAATGACCGCCGGGCAATTAGCCGAGAACTTCGACATATCCGCCCCTTCCATGTCGCACCACTTCAATATTCTCAAGCAAGCCGATCTTATCAGTGCGCGACGGGAGGGACAACAAATTTTTTATTCATTAAATACCACGGTGTTCCAGGATGTAATGACGGTCATGTTCGACCTCTTTCAAAAGAACCCTGACACGGCTACAATAGCCGATTCGACAGCAGCCCTTAAAAACGACAGGACAAAGGGGAAATCCAATCCATGAAAACGACCTATGCCACTCTCACTGGTCTCTTGCTGACCGTGGCCGCTATCCTTTACGGTTTAGCTCTCGCGCCGCACCTGCCCGACCGCATTCCGACGCATTGGGACGCTTACGGTCAAGTCAATGGCTGGGGCAGTAAGCAGACTGGCCTCTTTTTAATGCCGGGTATGATGCTCTTGCTGTTGTTGCTGCTTTTCGCCCTGCCGTGGCTCTCGCCGCGCAACTTTTCAACAGCCGATTTCCACGGCACCTTCAACTATGTGATGGTGATAACCATTGCGCTCATGGGCTATATGCACATCATAATGCTCCAGGCCGCTTTGCATCCAGACGCCAATATGAATCGAGGATTGTGGGGTGGGTTGTTCCTCTTTTTCGCCTTAACCGGTAATGTCCTGGGCAAAGTGCGCCGCAACTTCTGGATCGGCATCCGCACGCCCTGGACACTCGCCAGCGACGAGGTCTGGATCGCCACCCACCGCCTGGCCGCCCGCCTCATGGTCGCCGGTGGCCTCATCGGAGCCTGCGCCGCCTGGCTGGGCGCACCATTTGTGTTCTGCTTCATCCTGCTCATGCTAACCGTCCTCATCCCCGTGCCTTATTCACTGTTGATGTATAAGAAGATGGAGCCAAAGAGCTAAATTTTAATTTTAGCCACAGAACCACACAGAAGAACACGGAAAGGAGTAGAGGAGAAAGGGAGAGGGGGAGCAGAGGAGCGTGCCGAACCCGGAGCGTGAGCGACGGGCTGACTTGATAGTTCCCCGCAACTCCTACGGAAGTCCGTCGCTTACGCTCCGGTTCGTTAGTCTTCCCTTTCTCTCATTTTCCTCTTCGCTTCTTCACCCCATACCCTGAACCCCATCCCCAATTTCCGTGCTCTTCTGTGTGGTTCTGTGGCTAATCTTTCATGAAGCTTTTTAGGGAGTACCTTGTATGCGAATGGCACGCGTTTAGGCGATAAGTTTCTGTGGGGTGAGACCAGTGCGCTGCTGCATAAAACTGGCAGGTGGTGGCAAGTATCGCTCTGGAGCTTTGCCACGGATACGGGCGTGATGGATAGGACCAGAAGTAAGTATCCGCAAGCACCCCGCGCTATCTTTCCGGGGCCGTGATAATCAGTGCATTAAGTACATTAAAAGCCAGAGAACGGTGGGACTTAAGAATCCCACCGTTCTCTGGCTTTTCCGTCTAAGACTATCTTTCAACCTTACCGGTGTCTGCCATTGCCATTATCACGACTGTTATCGTTAGATTGAGTTGACGAGCGTGTCGTATTGGCGGGAGCAGGTGCCGGGGCGGGCGCAGAGCGCACAACTGGCGGAGCCGAATAGGTGGGACGGCTTATTGGAGACTCTTGGCGAAAGACTGGTGCCTGGCTGCGCGTAACATCGGGCACACGATAAACTTCCGGCGCACGTTGCGGCGCGGGCATCCAGCGAGATTGAGCTGGGGTCGTGTCACGTCCATAACCATAAGGCTGTCCATAGGGCTGGCGAGAACCGCCTGCGGCTGGCACATCGCGGGAAGTATCGCGTTGCGTGGGAGTTTGGTATGGCTGATAGGTGCGCGGTTGCGTAGCTGGCACTTGCACCGGAGCCGAGGGACGCTGCCAGGACGGTTGCCCACTTTGATTGGGGACGCGGTTGGTGCCACGCGTCGGGTCTATGGGACGCGTCGGCGGGAGATCAAGCGTTGGGTCTTGCCGCGCCCGACGGACTGTATCGGGGATGCCGCTGGCCCCCGTGCGAGATGTCCCTTGTGGCAACTGTGGGATGCGCGATGGCAGCACTGTTACCGGATTCCCGCTGCCCCGGTTAGGAGCTTCATACGGGTTAGCCTGCGGCACATTCGTTTGCGGGCGTGTCACATCTGAATTGGGACGCTCAATACCAGCAGGCATTCCTAAGCCTTCACGGGCATGGCGGGCCGCATCCACAGCGGGACTGGTGATACCAGTGGCATTATCCGGTGTAGCAGGCCGCGTCACGGGACGGCGGGTTCCGCTTCCAATGGTATCCGGCCCATTAACACGATTGGGCCGCGTGCCCACTGGCACGGATGGTTGTCGGGTTGGCAGGTCGGGAATTTGACTGGCCACGTTCGGTTCACTGTTTGGCCCGGTATGTCGGCCTGGCAAGCCAACAGGAGCCGGACGATGGCCAGTATCGGGATTAACAGCGGGATTACCAATGGGTCGCCCACTGCGTCCCGGCAATGTATTACCGGGCAGCGAATTAACAGGTGCGGTTCTCACACCACCGTTGGCTCCAAGAGCATTTGTAGTTCCATTCGGGAAATGAGGCCGCGCAAGCGGGCCAGAGACCCGTGCGATATTGGGTTGAAGCGGCATCCGAAAGACTGGACGGCTTGAAACCGTTTGCGGCGGTTGCACATTATGCTCAAAGGTGCGCGATGGCGTCGTAGCTAATGTCGTGGGCCGCACTGCAATTGGCCCGGCAATAGGGCCATGTCCAACACGCGGTGCGCCAATGGGTCGCCCATGCGTAAAGATGTCGGTCGTGCCGCGCGGTACTGGCTCATAGCGCCCGCGTCCGCCAAAGGCACTAATGGTTGCCACCGATACGCCACCCGCTGTCCGCGCATTATACGGAATAAAGGGATGGGTTAAATACGTGTTAGTCGTGTGCGTATTGATCACGGTAGTGGGGCTATTATATACATTCGTGATATTGGTGATGTTTGTCACGCGATTGACATAGGTCGTGTTCCACGGACGCGGCACGCAAACTCCGCCCCCCGTTGGATAATAAACCGCCGCGCTACCAATCGAGAAGAAGGCTGACCAGTGGCGACTGCGGAAACCAATGTTCAGGAAAGATGGATAGGACACTTCAAACGGCGCGAGTGGGCACCAGCCAACAGAGCCATTATATTCACAGAAGTTGACCACCGCCGGGCACCAGTATTGATTGACCGGGCCAGGCACCCACGCCCAACCATAGGGGCGGTTAATCCAGGTGCCATAGTGGTAAGGTGCCCAACCCCACGGCTCACTGGAAACCCATGTCCAGCCAAAGGGAGAGACCCAAGTCCAATTGCCATAGTAATAAGGACGCCAATCGGCACCCGTGACGCGGGGGCACCACACATGGCCATAGCGGTCATCATTGTGCCAGTCGCCATAATCATCTAAGTTGTCACAAACAATACCGACGTTCTCCGGCACATAATGCCGTGAAGGGCGGTCTGCGGCCCGGTTTAGCCAGCGATCTCGATCATCGTTCCAGCGTTCCCAGGTGTCACGGGCTGGCAAAAGCCCAGGCAAGTAAGGCGCATCAGCATCGCGCAGTCGGAGGTAACTGGGAGCATGGAGCGTTGTCTTGCCCTGGCTGCCCTCAATGGTCACTTGCCCTTCTTTGACAGCGACTTCCACCGCACTATCGGCACCAATACCCGCCCCCATGCGAAGGCTGGCCGGGCCAACAGACTTAGCAGAAATAAACGGCGCATCCACCTGATAAATAGAATGCTCATGGCGCAGCCGCAAGGAAATCAGTCCGGCATTTAACTTAATCTCGGTGAACTCGCCATCGGCATCGCTATAAAGCGTTTGCAGTGTTACCAGAGCATCGGTGCCCAGGCGCAGCAAGCTACCATCATCAAATTGAATCTCGGCGCGTCCACCACCAGTGACCCATAGTTGCGCTCCCTGACGAATGGGTAGGTTGACCGTGGCCGTTGACCAATCGCTATTATCATCCGCGCGCCACGTTACATTGCCGCTGACATAAGTGAAGCGGGCTAAGCGCACTGGGCCATCGTTGGCGTTATTGGCAGTGGCACTCGTTGGGGCAGCACTATTAGCCGCGCCTTCTTGCACAGCATAGTTGCTACTGTCGCCGGTGTTGTCACTGGTATAAGCAGCCAGCTTGCCATCTTGACTGGCCGAGTCTTCGGTGTTGGTATCAGCAGGCGGGCTGTCCTGCACGCTATAACTACCGCCCTCATCATTCGTTGGCGGCGGAGTTCCATTCTCGTCGTCCTGGGCACGAGCAAAGGTGTTCGAGAAGAGACCGACACTTAACAGTAAGCAGCAGGTCATTAAAACCGACCTGAAACTTCTTCGCCTTGATTTTTGGCGAGTGGACTTCAAAAAACGTATGGACTCCATAAGAAACCTCCTGCAAGCCCAGTGGGGATAAAGAATCGGCATCTGAGTGGGGCGTGCGACACTCTAGTGATGCGACGCAGACGCTACCTTCTGGGAGAAGTTCAAAAGATTTTAAGCACAGGAAAAAGACGCCCAGCACCCGTCTGCGTTGCCAGCATTAAACAGCCATAATGCGCCAAAATTTAAGCAGCCCCTTTCTCATATACTGTCTCTCCAGGAGGGTAACAAATTAGCTCAATCACATTACCCTGAGCATCATTGACATAAATACTCGTTGTGCCGTCACGATGTCTGTCAATGGGCTTACCCACCCGTTCAGCAGCACGCGCTAAGGCTGCCTCGTCCACGCGCAACGCAACGTGCGGTGGGTGCTGTGTGGGGGTGACTAAAGCCAGTTTACCCTGTCCCAAACGTAAGAAGGCCCACGTTGTATCCTGGTACAGCAACTCCGCCTCAAAATGCTCGACATAAAACGCCACACTGCCTGCTATATCCAACGTTTGTATTGCTACATGATCCAACTCAAACATTCATAACTCCGTGTATAATTCCGTGCTTGTCTGCTGATTCTCAGTCGCTAATGAACAGCAAGGGTGTCATTCCGAGCGGAGCAAAGCGGAGTCGAGGAATCTTTTATGGTGGCTGATGTGTTTAAAGCAAGATTTCTCGACTACGCTATCGCTTCGCAAGCAATGACAAACAATGAAGGTCGCACTTTGAGTTAGCTACCCAATAAAATTACTTCTCATGACACTTGCTAAAACTCCCATTAATTGATAATATCAAAATATCAATTAAAATAAGTAGCACTGAACTCCACAACACATTATATTTAATGTGGCTTTTCAATGAGGTTTAGCAACGCACCCCGTAAGTCCATCTTACATTCGCCCCCCAAGATCATCGCAATCGTTTTGTTATTGACCGCCAGCGGTTTAGGCTGGCGTTATTTGCATAAGAGTTCATCTGGCACCCTGGCGACGCTGCTGCCGGGGGTGCCTGGCGCGGCTTCGGTGCCAGCCTTTAACGGCCCGACCGAAGATTGCGATGTCCTTGTCGTTGGCGGCACGCCTTCTGGCATCGCCGCCGCCTTAGCAGCGGCACGGCGCGGGGCAACGGTCACTCTCATAGAACCGCGCCGCTATTTGGGCGGCGACATCGTTTACGCTATGCTCAATATGTTCGATATTCCGGTGCGCCCTGGGGTGCCTGCCCCCGTGCATGGCATTTTTGCGGAGTTCTTCGAGCAACTGGGCATCACCTTCGATATTGATAAGTCCCGCCATCTCTTTGAAGATACCCTGGCTGCCGAGCCTAAGATACGCCGCTATATGCGCACTAAAGTGGTGCGGATCATTAAAGACAATGATAGGGTAACGGGCGTCATCGTCAGCACCGATACAATGCCCCTGCCTGAGTCAAAACCTGTTGGGACGAAGCCGATAGAGGCCACACCCGCCGCATCGCCTCATAGCACGCCTGATGCTACGCCAACGACAAAGCCTACGCCAATTAGCACAGTAGCGAACCATGCTCATAGCAGCACGCCTTCATCGTCTCACACGGCAACACCTGTCGAACGTCTTATTCATGTGAAAGTTGTGGTAGATGCCACCAATGATGCCAACTTTGCGGCCCAGGCCGGAGCAGGCTATTATATTGGGCGCGAGACTGCTAACCCGGATAAGAAGATGCAGGCGGCGGGCTTGCTGTTTTCGGTAGCGGGCGTGAACTGGGAAGCCGTGCGTGATTATGTCAAGACCAATCGCCTGATTAAAGCCAAAGTGCTGCCCAATGGCCATTTGTTTCCCGGTGATGCTGTGCCCCTTTCACCTTACAAAGAGGCACTGGAAAAACTGAACCCCGAAAAAGTGCTGCAAGGCCATCCAGCCAGTGTGATTAAGTCGCAGTTCGCTGAGCAGAAGGCGATTACGCTCAACCAAAAGCTGGATACCAGCAAGTTCAAAACTGTTCCGGCCTGGGAACACTTGGGCGGCACGCACGGCAACTACGCCTGGGAACGCGGCGAAACCGTTAAGAAATACCAGCCCCACGGCAAAGATATTGAGCTGTTGTCCATTAACTTCGGGCGTCAAACCGACGGCACCATCGTGTTGAATACCCTCAACATTTTGAATGTTAATGGCACCGATCAGAATTCTATCAAGCATGGCTGGAATGAAGGCGTGCATGAGTTGCCCTATTTACTCGCCTATCTGCGCAAAGCTGTACCGGGTTTTGCGCACGCACGGTTGGCTAAAGTCGCGCCCGAACTCTACATTCGTGAAACGCGCCATATTCATGGCTATTACACCCTTAAAGTAGATGACGTGCGCTCGCAGACTCGCTTCTTCGACCGGATTGCAATGGTTTCCTATCCACTTGATCTGCATCCTTACGAAAAGGGCAAACTCAACCCCTACGAGCCACGCCGCTACTATTACACCCTTCCCCTGCGCAGCCTGGTGACACGGAAGATTAATGGTGTCTTCGTCGCCTCACGCAGCTTCTCCGCCACCTATTCGGCTGCCGGTTCAGCGCGAGTGATTCCCGTCACAATGGCCGCCGGGGAAGCTGCCGGGGCCGCCGCTTTTCTCTGCGTGCAGGAGAACATCACACCCCACGATATTATGCGCAACTCCAAGTGGGCTAAAATGGTTCAGACATCGCTCCGCGAAGGCGGGGCAGATGTCGGAGACACCTATCCTGGCCAGCAGAAACCTAAAAAGATTACTTCTTCTAAAGACCGTTAGTAGAAAAGATAGTAAACAAACCCAAGTTGTTACCAGAGAGGATTGTCATTTCGAGCGGAGCGACCACAGGGAGCGCAGTCGAGAAATCTTGTTGGCAGGGCAGGAAGACACTACTAAGATTCCTCGACTCCATTGCACTTCGCTCGGAATGACACGTTTTCTACAGTAGCAACTGGGGTTAAACAACGAAACACCGACTGCGCTTGATAGCACAGTCGGTGTTTTATATTTCCAGAACCAAGTTTTAAGCGACTACCGCAGTTTGCCGATTCGCCAATTCTACTTCCCAGGCTTCCAGGGCACTGATTGGCTCACCTTTATGCTTTGGCGCTTCTTCTTCAACGCCGAAGTTAATCGCTTCCAAGTCGGCAATACGCTGTAAGTCCTCCGCCGTGAGATCGGGTAAATCGGGGGCGGCAGCAAACTCGCGGAGCTGTGCCTCGTCATAAATGTTGGGTAGCACACTGGTGACATTAGGCTCTGCTAAGATGAATTTAATGGCAGCTTGCCCCAGCGTTTGATTGCGCCCATCGGTCAGGAACTTGAGCGTTTCCAACTTCTTAATGCCATTAATCAGCCAGGAACGGGGCCGATGGCGGCGATGGTCATTGGCCGGGAACACCGTATCCGGCGTGTAGTGGCCTTCCAGCATCCCTGACGAATGGGGGACGCGCACTATCAAGCCAACATCGTGCGCTCTCGCATCGGGGAAAAAATCTCCACCGGGATGCTGCTCTAAAATGTTGTGAATGACTTGCAGCGCCGCAATATCGCGGTGGCGCATGGCGGCAACACCTTCGGTCAACCAACCATTAGCCGGGCCAAGCGCCACGCCAACATGCAGCACTTTACCGTCTTGCTTCAATTCTTCTAAAGTCGCCCACAACTCATCGTTGACCACGCTATCCATGCGAGCATTATGCACCTGCCAGAGTGGAATCGCTTCAACGCCCAACCGTCTTAAACTTTGCTCGCAGGCAAAGCGCACGAACTCTGGCGAGAAGTTAGTGGGCAACTCCTGCTGGCCCCGCCGCTCGCCGGTGTCATTATAAATATCGTAGCCAAACTTCGTAGCATAAACGACATCCGATGGATTCGGGCCAAAAGCCTGGAGCAGCAAATCTTCGCCTCGACCATTACCATAAGTATCAGCTGTATCAAAGAAGGTAATGCCGCAATCGCGAGCCGTGTGCAATAGGGCAATGGCCTCTGCGTCGGTTTTCGCGCCCCACCAACCGGTGGCAACTGTCCACACGCCGAAGCCAACTTCGCTGACGGTAAGGTCTGTCTGGGGGAAAGTACGAAATTTCATGGATTTGGACTTTGGCTTTAGGTCTTTGGCCTTGGGGCAAATTCAAAGACCCAAAACCAAAGACCTAAAGCCGTATAACTACTTCATCTGACCAATCTTAAACATCTTGGTGCCACAAACAGGGCAAACGCCTTCAACGGCGGGCTTGCCATTCTTCATTGTGACCTGTTTGGCGTCCTTCATTTCCCTCTGAGTCTTACACTTCATGCAACGGCCTTCCATAGCTCTCTCCTTATTGGTTTTATAAATGCAGCAATCTTACACGCTGTTAATATGCTTTATTATCGCAGGTATGACAACGGCACACTTAATGCCCTGCGTCTCGTTTGTCCTCAACATGGTCTTCGACCTCTTCGTGGGCGATGCCGCGTGCGACAGTTTCCGCCCCGATAGTCTCACCCTGGCCGTTATCAGCCGCCTTAGCTGCCAATTCCTGCTTAACATCCTGCGCCGCATAAACCTCTTCGGCAGCATCCACGCAGGCTCCGCGTTCCACCGGGTGACCCAGGTCTTCTAGAATGTTTTCGAGGGCCGACAACAGGGTGCGTATATTATGGGGATAAGCCGAATAGCCCATTGTGCCAATACGCCAGATTTTGCCCTTCACATCGCCTAGCCCGCCGCTGATTTCAATATCATAACGGCGCAGCAAGCGCGAGCGTACTTCGGCATCATCAATGCCTTCTGGCACCCAGACGGCATTCAACTGCCATAAGCGATGGCCTTCCTGGGCAAAGGGTTTCAGCCCAAGTTTAGACAGGCCCGCCATGAGTGCGCGCGAGTTCGATTCGTGCCGCGCCCAACGTTTCTCTAAGCCTTCTAACAACAGCATCCGCAACGCTTCGTGCAAGCCAAAGAGCGCGTTGGAGGGCGCGGTGTGATGATAAGCGCGGCCCCCGGCGGAGGTATCGCCCCAGTAGGTTTCGACCAGAGACATATCAAAATACCAGGATTGCACCGGGGCCTTGCGGTTGCGCACTACATCCATCGCCCGTTCGCTGAAGGTAATCGGCGAAAGTCCTGGCGGCGCACCGATACACTTTTGCGTGCCAGAGAAGCAGACATCAATATCCCACTCATCTACGAGGAGAGGGCAGCCCCCCAGACTGGTGACAGCATCCACCACTACTAAGGCACCGTGACGGTGCGCGAGGTTAATAATCTCTGGCAGGGGTTGTAAGATGCCCGTGGAGGTTTCCGCATGAACAATGGCCAACACCTTGGGCTTATGCATCTTGGAGAGCGCCGCTGCCACTTCTTCAGGGGTAAAGATGGTGCCCCATTCGCGCTCAATAACCGTGACTTCGGCTCCCATGCGGCGGGCCATCTGCTGCATTCGATTGGAGAAGTAGCCCGCCACGCACACCAGCACTTCATCGCCCTGCTCAATTAAGTTACACAGCGAAGCTTCCATGCCTGCTGTGCCCGTGCCAGGGACAGCGCCCGTAATGCGATTAGTGGTGCGAAAGACACGCCGCAGCATCTTGCCCACATTGTTCATGATTTCCACGAACTGGGGGTCAAGGTGTCCTAAGGTATTGGCTCCCATCGCGCGTAAGGCTTCGGGATACGAGGCCGAAGGCCCGGCACCCATGAGTACACGCGGAGGAATTTGTATCTCCGGGATCGCTTCTATATCAAAATCGTGCTTTTGCAATTGGTTATTAACCTGACCATTATTACCCTGACCGAACGCTTGAGAGGTTGTAACATGGGTCACAACCTTGTGGCTCGCCTGACCATTGACTGGCTCCACCCCTGCATCCGCCGGGACGCTTGTTCTGGACAACAGATCGCCTCCTTGAAACGATGCACAGTATAGCACAGCTATTCCCAGAGGCGGCTACTTGCCCAACCGACCTGCTAAACGATGTGCTACAAAGGTGGTGTCAGTTAAGATTTCTCTTCTCTCCTACCCAAGAAGAATTTACTTGCATCTCATCAAGATAATTGCAGGTGCTATCTTTAGTATGTAGATTTATAGAATGCAAAATCCTAATTTTAGAGGTGATGCCTGAAACGTTAGCACAACAAATGGGGATTGTTATCCGCTCTCTACGTACGGAAGTCGGCTTATCTCAGGAAGAACTGGCGGCAAGGTGCGGCTTACATCGCACCTACATTGGTTCAATTGAGCGCGGAGAGAAGACCATTACCATTGAAACTGCTCAGAAATTAGCTAAAGCATTTGAAATTTCGCTCACTCAGCTTTTCAGCCAATTAGAATCTCAAGATGGATGCCGCTAATGCTAACCAGAGAAGAATACTTTGAGCATCGCAGCCAACTTCAACAACAGAGCGAAGCTTTAACTTGGTTAGAGCAGCATTACATGGATTTCCTGGTGAGCGTCGTTTTAGATGCTGCACCCACATTGCACGCTGATTTTAGCCGCTCACGAGATTTAGTGCCTTGCTGGATTTCGTATTCTCCTAAACAACGGGGACGTGCGCCAGTGGGAGATTCACAACCGTGGAGTGAAGTAGGAGAAAAATAGTTATCATTCAACCTACTGCGCGCCATTGTGTCGCAACGTGATGACATAACTTTTCCTGGCTTACCCTTCGGTGCCGATGTGCGCTTCGCTACACGGGATGCCTTTATCAACTTCGATATAAAGCTGACTGGCCCACGCGATAATGTGGATGAAATTGTAGCCCCACCTCAACAAATTTCTGGAGATGGGTCGGACTGGAACATAGGTGTTATCAATTCACCATTCCAGGTGCAGGGGCCGCATAGTAGCTTTCTATTTCAACCGAAACTACCACCTTTTTATGTATTGGATGATCGGGTCCTACCCTGTTTAACTTTCTTCCTCAAAGCGGTTTATGCGCTGCATGGATTAGGGGAACAGCCATTGGAATATCTTGAAGTGGCTTGTGTGCCAAATGGCTTGCTGCTATTTGACGGGCCATTTTATGCTCACACTGAGGGCTTATTGATTCCAGGAAAGGATGACCAGAGCGTGCGCGAAAGTGACAAGCGCACACGAGTCAGGCTCTACCCCTTAGCTACCATCGAAACTGGTTGGCGCTGTCGTCAGATCGTGCCCCAAAATACAGCCGCTACACAATGGAAAACTCAGCCACGGCCTGCTCCTGCTTCAACCTCTCGTCGCCAGAAGAGTTAGCTGTTCCCTGGCAACTGGGTTATGCCCGTTGCTGTCATGATGTTCCCCAGTCGTATCTTTAAGAAACGCACGTCGTTCTTTAGCACGCTCACAAGCCGCATTAGCCATTTCTGTATAATGTGGCTGAAATTCCAGGCCAATATAAGGGCGATCTAATTCAATAGCCGCTAAAGCCGTGGTGCCACTGCCCATGAATGGGTCAAGAACTACGTCGCCCGGTGCGGTCAATAATCGAATAACCCGGCGTGGCAATTCGATTGGAAATTTAGCCTCATGGTCATCATTAGCCCGCACCGAAGGGAAGTTCCAGACAGCTCGTGTGCCCCATTCAGTCCATTCCTGTGGCGACAGCCGGCTTTTATCCACTACTGTTGCACCCGGCTTCCAGAAGAAGTACAGATATTCAAATTCATCCACAGCACGGTAAGAGAGGGTTGTCCACCGCGAATTCTCCCAGGCCGCATCCTTAACCCATATGCGCCGGTCATAAAGGTAGAGGCCAGCTTCATATGCGAAGTCTTCCAGTAAACCACCCACTAAATGAACACGGGTTTGAGTCGCATATTTCCCCCCGGATGTTATTACCATTCAAACGGCGGTCAATCGTTTGTTCAGAACAGCCTAAATGTTCTGCTAATTGATAGCGACTAAAATCAGGAAACTTTGTTTTTGCCTCCACGACCATTGCACGAGTAATATCAGAACGGCGACGACGTAGGTTTTCGGCTTGAAATCGAGGAATATTTTCATCGGGGAAACATAAAATATCTGCGATGTTAACAACCATAAAGCCGCCAGTTTTGAGTAGCGGGACATGAAGGTGGATAACTTCCTGTAACAGCTTTAACCAGCCTTCATAAGTTAGATGTTGTTCGTATTCCTTGCCCACGAAGTACGGCGGCGACCACACAGATAGCGACACGGACTCCTTCTGGATTAGCCGTAGCATCACAGCCGCATCACCACAATACACCCGATTTAACTCTAAGCTCATCGTTACCTCTCCGCGCTACCTAAAGATAGCATACCGCGCATAGAGAAAGAATTCAACTTATACGAGGTTGCGTTAGCACCTTATCTTTATAGTATCCTATCTAAACTGTTGAATAGGCTTCGTGCTGGTGCCCGCCGTTGGGTGATGGAGCGCAGTTGCGCTGGGGCGTCCTGCTTTGGTGGTGGCCAAAGATTATGAGAGATTGCCAGAAACAGTACGCGGTTTGCCTTTCCTGGCCTTTATCATTTTGATGTTAGCGAATCTATTAAGACCCTAAGTTTATAACACGCTCTAAGCGGTTGTAGAGCAACTGGGGTTACAGTAAGGTCGCTCATTCAAAGCTTGCGCAACTCATCGAGGTTCCAGACAAAACAAAAATGCTCCGGGGCCGGTGGCCGGAGCATTTTTGTTAGGACGATTAGAAACGACGAATTGTCTTAATTGTAGGCAAAAGTTGGCTTACCACCCGTATTGGCGGAAACCACCCCACTACTCGCTACTTGGTCAGTTGTACCATTGAGTTGGCCCTTCACCCATTTAACATGTCCATCCGCAAAAGCCATATTGGAACCTTCTAAGTGACGACGGGCCGCAGATATTTCACCATCTCCATTGTTAGGCAGCGTTGCATTAACAAACGTAGCTGAGGTAGTGCAAGCAGTTGTATTGGCCCAACGCGCACTACCAGTACCAGTACCACCAGCAGTACAACCATTGGAGTTATAACTGGCTGTCCCTTGAGTCATGGTAAGACCGCCGCCATCGCCCAACAGCACGGTACCAGCCGAATTGGTGAGCAGAGACTCATTCACGCCTCTTAATCCGGTGCCAGCAGTAGTGTTCAACATGGCATTCATATAATAGTCAGTGAAGTCACCATCACTGGATAAAGCGGAAGAAGGAGTATTCACTTCGCTGGGGCACTGAAGGATTTGGGTACTCTTGAGATAGGGTTGAATTCCATCGGCCCAGCCATAGTTGGTGGCAAAAGGCGCGGCGCTACCAGTATCGCTAGCTACGATGACTGGGTATCTGCCATCATAATCCTGTTGATACTGAACGATACCAAGAGCGATTTGCTTGAGGTTACTTTGACAGGAAGCGCGACGGGCGTTCTCACGCGCCCGTGAGAAGACGGGGAAGAGAATAGCGGCCAGAATAGCAATAATCGCTATAACGACCAAGAGTTCAATCAGGGTAAAACCTGATTTGGGGGCGGAGCCGCGACGCGCGCCTCGCCCCATGCTGCGTGTACTATACATATAAATTCTCCTTTGGCGCACCACTGTCAAGCCCGGCCAGCGATGCCAAGTACCTCATAGTTTACAACTTGTACTATAGACCGTCGAGTCTTGCTCAGGTTGCATGAGATTAAGCTTTGGTTATATTCACATAACGCTATGAGATTGTGTTTTATATTACAAGCCATAGCATACTCGTCTCTTGTTAAGAAAATATTGTATAAGTGTAAACTTACAAACTTTTCTAATTACTAAACACTTATTGCTAAGTTGTATCCTTACAGGGCAACTCTTTAACTGTTATAGATTGGCCAAAGTCAATTCTGTAGTGATACTATAAAAGCAAATAGGAGGGATAGCTTAAAGTGGGCTATCCCTCCTATTTGCTTTTTCCTCATCGGGATGGCGGGATTTGAACCCACGACCTCTTGACCCCCAGTCAAGCGCTCTACCAAGCTGAGCCACATCCCGTCTGCCTACTGCTTAAAGTTATCTGTTAAACCACAAAAACTTTTCCTACTCGATATAGGATAAGAGTTTAACAGCACTCAGTCAAGGTGGCAGCCAATCCCAAAAAATAGAGCGCCGTAATTTGGGACGACAAAATACTAACGTAAACCTGCAAGTCCTTACTTCCCGGCACTCCAGCCACCATCAATGATGAGGGCACTACCCGTCACGAAAGCGGCTTCGTCGGAGGCTAAATAAAGGGCTGCCGCCGCAATCTCTTCTGGTCGTCCCATGCGCTTGAGGGCCTGAGTAGAGGCCATATCTTCATAGGCTTGCTTGGGGTCAGGATATTCCTGAATCCGTGCTTGGACAAATGGAGTTTCTACACGGCCCGGACAGATGCAGTTGACGCGGACTTTAGAATCGGCATGGTCGAGCGCCACACACTTCGTAATACCTACTACAGCAAACTTCGTTGCACAGTAAGCCAACCGGTCACGGATGCCAATGATGCCGCCAATGGACGCCAGATTCACAATAGCCCCCGCCTGACGCTCGATCATGGAGGGCAAAAACGCCTGTGTCATATAAAGCACGCCTTTGACATTGACGTTATAGAGGCGGTCTAAATCTTCCCCGGTGGTGGTGAGCACTGTCCCGACATGCCCAATACCGGCGTTATTAACCAGAATATCACAGCGTTTGTCGCCTTTGCTTAAAACCTCCCGTGCCACAGCCTGACAGGACGATTCGCTGGCAACATCCACCTCCACATATTCGGCACGTCCGCCTTGACTTTTAATTTTCTCAACCACCGCCTGGCCACTTTCAGGCTTCATTTCCGCCACATACACCAGGGCACCCGCTTCAGCAAAACGGTAAGCGATCATTTCGCCAATACCGGAACCAGCCCCCGTCACCACAGCCACTTTGTCAGTTAGTTTGAACATAGAATCCCTCTGAATCGGTTAGCCACAAGAAAGCACAAAAAGCACAAGAGAAGCATAGCAAACTAAACCACAAATAAGAATTTATGTCATGCTGATGTCATCTTTCCAACCAGCTTAGATGCACAACTCACTAACCAACTCTGTGCTTTTTGTGCCTCTTCGTGGCCATCACCTACTGATATGCACTGCTTGCACCTCTTCCGGTTCGAGGACAACAGAAAAGCGATTACCAGCACGCTCGATGAGGTGCCCAGAGATTAATTCTTGAGTTGATGCATCAGTGATGTATTTCGACAAAGAGTTATCTATCATAACTTCCCCGCTCTGCCGCTGTGTTGTGTCGTTGCGTAAGGTGAAGTAGAGTGAGCCATTGGCGCTGGGGCCAAAGCGTTCGATAGCAATATGCGGATTATCCACCATTGCATCTGTTACCGGCTGCCAGCCTGCCTCGGCAATCCATTTGATGAGCGGCACATACTTCTTAAACAAGGAGCGGTCACGGTTATACCATTTAGGATTACTCCAGTAAGGATTATCAGCGGCATTGTGGCTGAACATGCTGGGATACATGCCATAGAACAAGCTGCGCTGAAAGTATTTCTCCATCACCTCTGGCCCAAAGGCATCGAAATTCGTATTCATCAACAGTAAATACGGCTTGGCATAAGCTGCGGTGCGCCACAGGTCTAATTGCTCATCGGGAACAGGCTGATATTTGCCGCCATTCAACCAATCCGTCTCGGTGCCCATCACATCCAGCCACGGGCATAGGAAAGGAAAGCGGTAGGGCAGGCCATTAGCGAACATTAGTTTGCCCATGCCATGTACATCAGCCGCCAGCCATTTCGTAAATTCACAGACTGCAAAAGCTTTGTAAAGTGCAGGCTGCTTCGATTCCGTGGCAAAAGTGAGGGGCACGGTGGAATAGCGGAAATGTTCGCGCCGAAAATTTAAGTCGGCGGTGACGTAGCCTTCGATAGAATCGAGGTATTCACCATCTAAATTCCCTTTGGCTTCTGGCCCATAAAGTCGTTGCTTAATTTGAGGGTTCCAGTGGACGGTTGCCCCATTCAAACCATCTGGTAGCCCTGGCGCAGGGGGCAGAGACGGATTCGGGTTTAAGCTCCACACGGCCCCGCTGTTCCAGGGGGCATCTATAAAGCGCATAGCGGGCTGCCCAGCCTCATCGAACATATTAGCCGACAGCGAGGCTTGCGCCATCCGACGGTTAATATCGCTGCGCCTTTGCACCATGTCATCGCGCACTTTGGAGGCAGCTTCCACTGTGCGAGGCACACCTTTTTCCATCGGCATCCACCACGTCATCGGCTCGGTATAGCGGAAGCTGAGAATGTCATGGGCATCATCGAAAGGCACGTTATTGTCGCCTTCGTGATACCTAAAGCCGAAGTCCTGCCAATCCTGTACGGTGCTAATATCGGTAAAGGGCATCCACAACCCCTGGTGGGGCGAACGCACCTGGAAGTAAGACGGGAAAATATCGTGCATTTTCCGCAAGGCGGCACGAAAACCCCAACGTGGATCGAATTTATAAATCACAAAGCGAAAGTCGGCGCTACTGGGGAAGTGTGAGGTCTCTTTGACAAGGCCAAAATCATAAGCGATAAAGAGTTGCTTCGTGCCTGCATTATAAGCGACACGATATTGCGCGATTTGTCCCATATCTATCGCTAATGCCAGCCCTGCTTGCTGATGCCACACGGCTGCCAATGGATACAGCGACATAGTGCCTGTCGCACCACAATGTACCGCTACCGTATTGCTATATTCGGTATTCCCCTCAATGACGCGGCTATGGCGTATATCATCACCCCAGCGCCAACCTGTAGCGTCCAGCGGCAAAGCAAAGACTAAAGTCACAGCGCGGTCTTGACCACGTACATCGCTGACTCGTCCTTCAACTGCAATATGATCGGTGGCGGCGGTCACTCTGGATTGCAGTTTCAAGCCTAAATCAGGGCAGACACCGTTTTGGAAGTTATAAAAATCGGAGTTAGCGGCTACATCCCGCGCCAGGAAACCTGAAGGCGTATTCGCCTTGACGTTGTGACCCTCAACTTGTAGCTGAGTGATAGAATTATCACGCAACGAGAGGCTTAACGCATCGCGGGTAGCGACTGTCAGCGATTTACCAGAAGCCGGAGACTGAGGCGCACTTGTAACCGGCACGCCTTGAAATAACACTGCGCCCTGATTGGCTTTGATTTCCTCTACTGTTACATCATCAAACCAAACTTTGCCGGAATGACTGCGGAACAGACAATAAACAGTGAGCGACTTCACTGGCTTAGCAGGAACAATCATAACTTCGCGCTGTTGCCAGTCATGCGTGCCAGTCGTAAAATCGGCGGTCTGTCCCCAGAGAGGCGTGTTGTCGGAATACGTGATGTCTACATAGATTGAGTAATTGCTATCAGCACTGCCATTGACATCCTGTGCTTTGCTCCAACCTCGAATGACTAATGGCGTGGCCACGTTGCGCTGTAGGTCAAGCGTTTGATTCGCACCATACTCGCCCTCGCCCGTGAGGTTCTCGCACATTATCGCGTTGCTGCCGTTGCGTCCCTGACCGGGGACAACAGTGAAACCTTTTTGCCATCGCTGCCACTGCATCGGGACAGGATTATCCATCGCCTCAAAACCACCATTAGGTAACAGCGCCACCCCCGTTTGAGCACTTCGCACGACGCGCAGCAACGGAGTCGCTGCCGTTGTAAGAGACGCGAAATAAAGGCAGCAACAAAAAAGAATCAGGTATCGTGACATATAGCCCTCACCCCCGGCGCCTCGCCCACGCTGCGGGCGAGGGGAGTACGGATTGAAAGTTACTCGCTAGTATGTTATTCCTCTCACCCTCTTGTTACAATGGAAACAGCCCTTAAATTAAAGGGAATATGAAAGAATATGCCTGTGACCTCCCCTCTCTCACAGTGTGGGCGAGGGGCCGGGGGTGAGGGTTTAACATGGAACAATTACGCATTATAGTCTTTGGCGCGCACCCGGACGATTGTGACCTGGTGGCCGGTGGCACTGCCGCACTGTGGGCACAAGCGGGACATCATGTCCGTTTTGTCTCAGTGACCAATGGCAATGCCGGGCATCAGACAATGGCCGGAGCCGCTTTAGCGCGTCGCCGCCGGGAAGAAGCCGCTGCCGCAGGCAAAGTGCTAGGCGTGGAGTATCTGGTTTTAGATCATCACGATGGCGAATTACTGCCGACGCTGGAAAATCGCCGTGAGATTATTCGTCTTATCCGCGAGCATCAGCCCCATCTGGTCTTAGGGCCGCGCCCTAATGATTATCACCCCGACCATCGCTACACAGCAGTGCTGGTGCAAGATGCCGCCTACATGATAACGGTGCCTAACATCGTAGCCGCTGCCGAACATGTCGCACGCCACCCGGTCATGATGTATACCACCGACCACTTCCAAAAGCCCTACCCATTCATACCGGACGTGTTAGTGGACATTGACTCAACAGTTGAAAAGAAAATCACTGCCATCACCTGCCACGAGTCGCAGTTCTTTGAGTGGCTACCTTACAATGGAAACTATTTAGAATCTGTGCCATCCGAAACCTCAGCGCGTCAGACATGGCTCCACGAACGGATGCAAAGTCGCCTGGCCACCGATGCCAACCGCTTCCGCCATCAACTCATTGAACGCTATGGGCCAGAGCGCGGCAACCAGATCAAATTTGCCGAAGCCTTTGAACTTTGCGAATATGGCCCGCCCTTAACGAGAGAATTGGAGCAGCAGATTTTTCCTTTTGCTTCTGCTTAACTCATCTTCTCATGCGTCACTTTGCGTTTACGCCGATGCATCGCCACATGCTCACCATAAAGCCCCGGATCATGGTCTAAACTGGTGTCACGATCAAGGAACAAAGGAAAATCTTCTTTGGGCGGTTTGGTGTGGTCATAGGCATACGAGTAATTGCGCATAATGATGCGCTGCTCGCGGTTTAAGGTCTGGAGCCATTCGGCATTGGAGTGGAAATGGTCAGCCGCCACCACCCAGGAGGGACAATAAGCCAGAAAGATATTTTTGCGCACCACATCCGATTCATTCGGCTCGACGCGGTGCCAGACGTTGCAGTTTAAAAGCGTCATGGTGCCACGGCGCAGGCAAAGCACTTTTTCATCCGGCACGCTGTTCGAGGTATCGTAATGCTCAAAATACTGCTCGTGCTGGCTGCGAGGCCGGATGACAATATTTCCCATTTTTGGCTGCGGCAAATCCGTGAGCCAGAGGCCAATTTTAATTTGCAAGGGCAAGTGCGGCGCGAACACGCCATACGGCACTGCCCGCGCTCCATCGGGATGCCAGAGATTATAGGTGCCACCGTGGGGCCGAATAAAGAACTGCGAGATATGCAGCTTCAACAATTCGCCATAAAAATCGTAAACGAAGCCGACGTGGCGCGGATGATCTATGAGGGCAGTGAAGACCCGATCAAGCTCAACAATGTTTTCCCTGGCATAAAACTTATCGGGCGCAAACTTGGGATCATCGGCAATGCAGCGATCAATTGCCTCTAAGTAACGCCCTACTTCCTCTTCACTCAGAGCATCCTCTAAAACCAGATAACCTTCACGATCAAAGAATTCGCGTTGTGTGGGCGTAAATCCAGGAGGAGCGACACGATAGCCATTTTCTGACATGACAAACCTCTTTAGCAAACATTGATGAGTAGTTGGGGTTTATGATAACTGCTTTAGCATCGTAAGGCGGTGACTTCACTGTGTCAATGGTGGTGCTGGCACTTCCGGCAAAGTGACACGTTCGTAAACCTCACTGACAACGAGTTGGCAATTAATAGATGCCAGAGTCAGTATTTCATCGGGTTGCTCAACAACATGCAACAACCAATCGCCATTTTCTTGGCGATGAAAGTGTTCAATACGCATCTGGTCTTGCGCGATAACGATATAGTCGGTTAACGATTGACGGCGACGATAATGGGCAAACTTTTCGCCCCGGTCATAGGCTTCAGTTGCAGGTGCCACAATCTCAAATATGACTGCTGGATTCAGCAAAGTATCTTCCTGCTCGTCCTCAAAATGGAGTGGTTCACAAACTACGAACACGTCAGGATAGGTATAAAGTCCTGTTTCACTGACTTTAATACGCATATTCCAGGCAAACAATTCAAACCATTTGCTGCGCAATTGGGCATTTAAAGAGACAACCACGTTAAGTGATATAGTATTATGGGCACGATTTCTTAACGCCATCGCATAGATGCGGCCATTGATATATTCGCTCTTGGTTTCCGCCTTACGCTCTGCTTCTAAATATTCTGCGGGCGTTTTGAAATCTTCCTGTGAGTAACGGTGTGCAACCATCATGCAACCTCTGGCTTAAGTATAAAACTTCGTTCAAGTTCCCATCGCAGGGGTTGGCTTGGCCTCGGAAGTTCCCATCATGTTAGTGCCAGCACTGATCCACGTATCCTTGTCCTTAATAATAGCTTGCGGAGGCAGGGTGAGTGAGGCGGTGGCGACTCCCGGATGGCGTTTGATGGCGGTGCCAATGGCCATAAAGTCAATTAGGTTGCCATGCTCATGGATGTGCGTCTTAATGCCCACCACATCATCGGCCCCAATGGCCTGCGCTTCGCGTTGAATCAGGCCAATAGCGTGCTCACGGGCCTCATAAATGAGTGAAGTCAATTCGCTGATTTCACCACGTGAAAAGCCCTTAAGAGTGGCAGTTAAGCCGCCGACCAAACCCAACGAATACACGGCGGTGCCTAATAGCAACTTAACTGGCGCATAGCCCATGTGGGTGATGTTCCACATCTCTTCGCAGGTGAGGTCGCTGGTGACGGGGTTGGCTTGATACTCCGGTGGCAGAGCCGGGTTATGCGAAGCGGTGCCTAACATCAGCATCTCCTGTATGCCTTGAAATGGCATGGTGCGCGTTTCGATGCCTACCACCGAGTTAGCCCCTACCGACTTCGCTTCGTTCACAATACGCTCCAGGGCTAAATGGCGGGTGTGGTTGAAGACATCGCTGAACTCTTTAATTTCGCCGCGTCCCAGGCTTTTCAGGCCACCCATAAAGCCACCGCCGATGCCCACCGAATAAGCTACGTTGCCAAAGACAAAGCGCACCGGACGATAGCCTGCATCTATCTGGCAATAAAGCTCCTGCCCATCGGCGCTGCTGGTGAAGTGCAAGGTTTCCTGCCCACCATTAGCCCCCGTTTGGTCGGCCCACTGTTGGGGTAAAGCGCGATCCAGTGATACACCCTGCTCCACCGCGCGTTCGGCTGGCTGATTGCCAAAGCGCAGCGGCCCTGCATCACGGTGCAGGCAGGATGCGACGGAGATAAATTCAATATTGCCATGAAAGTGCCGCAGGTCACTGGTCACACCTGTAATTCCAATGCCACCGCGCTGTTGCGCTTCCTGCACCATGCGCCGGTAAGATTCCTGGCGGCCATCGTGAATGACATTGGTAATTTGTGTCACTTCGCCACCGAATAGCGTCTGACCGACAGCGCCCAGGCTACCCAGGAAACCCAGCGAGTAAACACTGTTCCCTATCACTAAGTCACCCGGCTTTAATCCTTTGAGGTGCAGGCAATACATTTCATTACCAGAAAGTCCAGTCATCACAGCCATGATGCGCTCCTTTAAGATGCGATGAATCTTAAAATCAAGAATCTTCGACAGGTGGCCTATTTATAGCAGATTTAGCCATTTAATTCTACCTGCGGCTCACGAATGGTTCCGCTAAGGCAAGAATGTCTCCCCGGCATGACTTGCCATCCGGCGGCGGTGGGGCTTTACTATGGGACGTAACACGGAATTCCATTCCCACAAAATTATCAGTGCAACCATTGCTAAAGGAGACTTCCATGCCCAAGCAGTATTCAGCCGCGCCCCCGATGACCATAGACACCAATAAGACCTACACCGCGACTCTCGAAACCTCGCGTGGCACCATTATCTGTGACCTGTTTGCCAAAGACGCCCCAACCACTGTGAACAACTTTGTCTTTCTGGCCCGCGAAGGCTTTTATGATGGCACCAAGTTCCATCGTGTCATTGCCGACTTTATGATTCAGGGCGGCGACCCCACGGGCACTGGTCGTGGCGGCCCCGGCTATCGGTTCAACGACGAAGTGCGCAATAATCCACACAAGCATCAGATCGGTTCACTTTCAATGGCTAATGCCGGGCCGAACACCAATGGCAGCCAGTTCTTTATTACCCATGTTGCCACGCCCCACTTAAATGGAATGCACACCGTATTTGGCCAGGTGCGCAGTGGTCAGGAAGTCGTGGATGCAGTGCAACAGGGTGATACGCTGACCAAAGTCACGATTCAAGAATCGTAACCAGACTAAAAGGATACGGACTTATGAATACAGCCGTAGATGCCGCATCCCCCTCCCATATTGGTTCTGTTGCGCCCCGTTTATCAGTTTCGACCTGGAGTTTGCACCGCGTCATAGGCATCACCTACCCTGATGCGCCCGGCATGAATCATCCAGAAGGTCACCACGCTGAGGCCGAGACCTACGGAGTCGGTTCACTTTCGCTCCTGGAAGTGCCTAAAACGATTGCGGGCATGGGTATCCAAACATTAGAGATTTGCCATTTTCATCTGCCGGGCCATGATGAAACCTATCTGGAAAAACTGCACGCTGCTCTGGGTGAGGCTGGCGTGGAATTGTTTTCCCTACTCATTGACGAAGGCGACTTTACGCACCCGGAGAATGCTACACGCGATTTAGACTGGATCGGCAACTGGATTGATACGGCTGCTGCCCTGGGCGCACAATGCGTGCGCGTCATTGCGGGCAAGCAGCAACCTTCCGACGAGACATTAGCTTTAAGTCGCCAGGGTTTTCAACAGTTGGCGACACGCGCCAGCACGCATGGCATACGGGTGATGACGGAGAACTGGTTTAGCACTCTGTCACGTCCAGAATACGTGCTGCGCTTGCTCGATGAACTGGAAGGTAGTGTCGGCTTGTGTCTGGATTTCGGCAACTGGGGCGGGCCAACGAAGTACGAAGACTTAGCCGCCATTGCCCCTCGCGCCGAATCCTGCCATACCAAAGCGCAGTTTCCGGCTGCCGGTGCGTTAGACCAGGAAGACTATAAACGCTGTCTGGATATTACCCGCGAGGCTGGTTTCAGCGGCCCCTACACGCTCATCTACGATGGCCCCGGCGATGATGAGTTTGAGGGGCTAAGGTTGGAGAGTGCTGTGGTTGAGCCATATTTGAGGTAGCGGGAGCAGCCCTCACCCCCGGCCCCTCTCCCAGTACTGGGAGAGGGGAGCACAAACTATGACTGACTCTTGGAAGTATTAAGCTTTTGAGAGTATTACGTCTGTACTAGGAGAAGCGTAGGCATGTGACCTCCCCTCTCCCAATATTGGGAGAGGGGCCGGGGGTGAGGGCTGCTCCCCTACTTTTACTGTAGAGTAGTCCTTTGTCCCCTCTCCGAAACGGAGAGGAGAGGTTGAGAGGTTGATAACACAGGAGTATAGGCCACGATGGAGAAGATTAGAATTGGCGTCATTGGCGCGGGTGGCATCGCAGCCAAGTTACATTTTCCAGAGTTGCAGGAATTGGCGGATCGATGCGAAGTTGTTGTCATCAGCGGTCGCAAAGAAGCGCGGTTGCGCCTGCTCTGTGAACGATTTGGCATCACTACCTACACCCAGGATTACGAAGCCGTCATTCTCGACCCCAAGGTGGACGCGGTCATCATTGCGACGCCGCACCCCCAGCATGTCTCGTGGGGCATTCGCGCCCTCGAAGCGGGCAAGCACGTTTTGATGCAGAAACCCTTATGCGGCGATATGCGTGAAGCCGATGCTTTTGTGGCCACCGTCGAGAAGAGTGATCGCACCGTGCTCTGTATGCCGCACTTTTCACCGGTTATTTATGCCCTGCGCGCCGCCATTGCCAATGGCAGTATCGGCAGAGTTTCAGGTGCCCGCGCCCGCACCAGTCATGGGGGGCCGGAAGTTTATTACCGCGAAGTACATGAAATCTTTGGAGAAACGCAAGGTGGCGAAGCAGACCTCTGGTTTTTTGATAAGAACCGCGCCGATGTGGGTGCCTTATTCGACATGGGCGTTTACGCTGTAGCGCATCTCGTGGCGCTTTTAGGTACCGTTAAGCGGGTCACAGCCGTAGTCGGCACCTTCGACAAACCGACTGAACTCGAAGATACCGCCACTCTTATTCTGCAAATGGCCAGTGGCGCGATTGCGGTGGCCGAAACCAGTTGGTGTGACGCGGCGCGCACCTGGGAACTGAGCGTGCATGGCACCGCAGGCAAATTTGTGGCTCCCGGCCAGAACGACGCGCCTGCTACCAGATTCACACCAGTTTCTTACACCAGCGACCATGACCCTATTACGGCAGAGCCGGTGATGGGCGATGCCAGCGTTGGCAACCTGCACACTCACTTTTTTAATTGCATCGAGCGCGGCATCCAGCCACCGGTTTCCAATGCTTATGCCGCACGCCATGTTACCGAAGTGCTTTTGGCCGGGCTGGAATCGGGACGCACTGGTTGTGCCGTTGACATTCGGTCTTCAGCCGAAGCATAGGTCGGGGCTTTTATAGCCCCGGCTACAGTGAAATTGATTTGCGGGGAGTATTCATCTATGGATTTAAGTATTTGTTCCTTTAGCTTTCATCGCTTGCTGGCAGCAGGCAAACAGGATATTTTCAAATACATCACCGATTGCAAAGAGTTGGGCTGCACCCTGCTCGATCCGTGGAACGCGCATCTGGCGGAATTGAAAGATGGCGATTCGGTTTTGTTCGCTGGCCACAATCCTGATCAGGCGCATCTCTCGGCGGTAGATGAAGTGTATGTAGATCAAGTCAAAGGCGCAGCGGAAGTGGCCGGATTGCCATTTGGCTGCATCGCTGTGGATGGGGCGCACATCTATGAAGCCGATCCGGAAGTGCGCGAAGCCAATCGCGCCAAGGCTTATCGCTGGATTTCCATTGCCCAGACCTTAAAGGCGCGTCAGGTGCGCATAGATTCGGGTGGCCCAGCGGAACTGCCGGATGATGTCCTGGCCATTATCGTGGATGGCTATAATGATGTCATTAAATATGCCGCTGACCGGGGCGTTGAAGTCCTGATCGAGAACCACTGGGGACCATCGCCGATTCCTGAGAATCTGGTGCGCATTCTGGATTCAGTGGAAGGCTTGGGCTTGCTGTTCGATACCAACAACTGGGCGGATGGGATGCAGGAAAAAGGCTGGCAGATGTGCGCCAAATATGCCCGCGCCACACACGTTAAAACTTTCCAGTTCGATGCGGCTGGCAATGAACCCAGTGTTGATATTCCCAAAGCGATGCACTATCTGCTCGACGCCGGTTACAACGGTGCCTGGGGCATCGAAAGCTGCCCCACCGATGGCGATGAATACACCGGTGCCCGCAAAACTATCGAACTCATTCACCGTGTTTTGAATGCATAAATTTAACCACCGATAAACACAGATGAACACGGATGATACTGAATGCTGGATACTTGATCCTCCATCTTCTATCATCTATTCTCCATCCTCTAAATCTGTGTCTATCTGTGTTTATCGGTGGTTCCATAACTAAAACTGGGAGCAACTATGGCCGAGACAGATAAGACGATTCGGATTGGCATGATTGGCACGGGGCAGATTGGCAAATCTCATCTCAGTCGCTACGAGAAGATTCCGGGAGCCGAGATTGTTGCCTTAGCCGATATTAATGAAGCGGAAGTCAAGCGTGTAGCCGAGCAGTATAAAGTGCCGCATGTCTATACCGATTTTCGAGAACTCTTAAAGCGTGATGATATTGACGCGGTGGATGTGTGCCTGCACAACAATTTCCACCGTCCCATGACAGTGGTGGCGTTGGAAGCGGGCAAGCACGTCTATTGCGAAAAGCCAATGGCGGGCACTTACCGCGATGCCCAAATTATGTATGAGACGGCCCAAAAGACAGGGCGCAAGCTCAGCATACAGCTTGCCACGCTTTTTGAAAAGGAAACTCGCGTCGCCAAAACGCTGATTGATGAAGGCCGCTTAGGGCAACTCTACCATGCCCGCTCCACAGGTTTTCGGCGGCGTGGGCGACCTTATGTAGATGGCTACGGCACGCCCACTTTTGTGCAGAAGCGCAACTCTGGGGGCGGCGCACTCTATGACATGGGCGTTTATCATATAGCCCGCATGTTGTATTTGTTGGGCAACCCGGCGATTGAGCGCATCACTGGCAAGACTTACCAGAAAACGGCGATTGACGCCGAGCGTGAAAAGACCAGTGGCTATGATGTGGAAGAACTCGGTCTAGGCTTTGTCCGCTTGAGTAATGACATCACGCTTGACCTTATCGAAGCCTGGGCCATCCACTTAGATCGCTTTGATGGCTCCGTGCTGGTCGGCAGTGAAGGCGGCATCCGCCTCGACCCCTTTGGCTTTTTTACCAATATCGGCGACCTGGAAGTTAACAGCACCGTAGATCTGGATCGCGCCTCTTATCGCTGGCATAACGTGCGCGGCGTCGGCGATGTTTATAATAGTGCCCAAAACCACTGGATAGCAGCCCTGCAAGGCCGCGTAGAATTGCTGCCCACTGCCGAAGTCGCCTTAAATACGGCTCTGATTTCCGAAGGCATTTACCTCTCGAATGAACTAAAGCGGGAAGTAACAGCCGACGAAGTGCGGGAGTTATCCAAGTCTATCGGTAATTAAAGCTCTTCTCGCATTTCAACACAAAGGACACAAAGTTTGCACAAAGGGCACAGAAGGAAAATCGAGAATGGAGGATTGAGGATAGCGACTTCCTGAACAGGCTTTCTATCCTCGATCCTCCATCTTCTATCCTCAAAGCAGCTTTGTGTCCTTTGTGTTGAATACAAAAATGAATTCTTTCGGTCAAGAATTTTATCCGTATGAATCCATTCGCGCTCTCAAGTTTGCGGATAAGACGAAACTCACCGACCGACATACGCTCATTGAGCATTTAGCGACGCAACTGCCGCAACCGAGCCAGCACACGCGCTGGCGCATTGCAACCAAGTTCGCCCAGCGTTACCTGAACGGCACACGCCGCAACATCACTCCACCGCCGCACTGCCAGCCCTTTGTGCGACTCGTGGCACGACAGCGACACACACCGACTCAAATTGAATTGCTGTATCTGCGCCTATCCAAAGTAGATTCCATTGTCGGGGCGCTGGCCCGCGATTTGTTTTACCCCGTCTGTATCGCCGAACGCCCGCCAGAGGGTTTTTCCAGTGCCGAGTTCGCAGCGCGCAATGGCGGCCAACTATTCTCGACTTCTCCCCTGCTCACCCACTCTTTTATCTTTCATTATGCGAGAGCACGCTGGAACTTCCAGGATCGCGCCACCATTGATCGTAGCTTGCGCGTTCTACAGGGAGCCGGGCTTATCGCCCGTGAACGGATGTTAGACCTGCGTGGCCACCCCACCGCCTTTCGCCTGAGCCAGCATAACGTATCCCTGACGACTTTCCTATACGCCTTTTATGAGGAGTTCCTGCCCCACGCCCGCAGTGGCAATCTGGCCGTTTTGCAAAGCGTGCTACCCATCACCGACTTTGCCCGCACCCTGCTGCTCACCCCATCTCAAGTGATGGAGCACTGCGAAGCCGCGCGACAGCATCAGTTAGTGGCGCAACAGAGCGATCAACTTAGGCTGGTCTTTGGCAACTTAGATGCTGTGGTAGATACGCTGCTGACTAAAGCGTTGTAATAACTGACGCAATTCACCCCATGCTCCGGCGGTTGAAACCGCGTCTCTTGGCCTGTGGCCGACCGTCCCCCTCCGGGGACGGAGAGTTTATTAGTAGTGTGCCGTCCGCGCAGGCGGACGGTCGGCTGAAAGCCCGGAGCCGTGACTTTAGTCGCCGGGTGCAGGGTCTATCAGGGCAGACTAAATTGTTTTTCCCGCATCAATCGCCCATTCACCTGAGCCGCTTTAACCACGAAGTGAGAGCTACTGACTGGATTCGCTTTTAGCACATGGTTGCCATGCATATGGACGATTAGTTCTCCCGCATCCAGCGATAGACTATCACCAATGGTACCAGCAACAAGCTGGAACTGCGGGTCTTTTTGCTTACGCTTTTGCAAAAATGCAGTTGACCAGCCAAAGGTGTTATTCGCTATATCCACCGTCATGTAAACGCGGCCTCGGCTTGATTTTACATACTGGCTGTGCTCGACATCAAAAGTGCCGCGCAGATAATCCTCAATCACGTTGTTCTTAAAGACACCACCCAGAAAGGGCGCGTGTGACCAGCCCCAGATGTTGGGCGCTTCAGTCGGTGTCGCTAAAATGCGGAACCCTTCCCCACCCCCAATCAGGTGATTGCCCACCACACGCGGGCCAAAATGATTGCCTGCCAGCACTAGGTTGGCGGTGATGGAACTGCCCCGTGTATCCGCTGTATTGTTGCCGAAGTATTCACCAACAAAGCCAGTGGCAATCGAAATAGCATAGTCACCAGGCGGCAAGGGAGTATCCATCAGGAAGGTTGTTGGATTGATCACTTGAGCGATGCTGTGCCATTGCCCGGCATGAGGGCCATCGAGAACCGACACCACATCGCCGCTCTGTACGCCCGGCATGTGCAGCATGGGCACCTGCAAAATGCGGCCATCCACCGCCATAGCCGCTGGTTTGCCCTCGAAGTGCAGACGATAGGCTTCGGTGAGAATAAGCTCCGGCGCGTTCGGGTTGGGGAGGGTGTCGTCATCGCGCGCGCCAATGCCTTCCACTGTATTATCAGTGACAACGTCATGCGCTCCTTGTTGCGTCAAAACCAGAAACCGCCAGGTTTTACCATGTGGCCCCAGTGGATGGAGATGATTATCCTGCACCAACACATCATGCGTGTAATGGCCAGCAAAGGTATCGTAGGCAAACGTGCCGGGGACGGTGCCGTGGTATTCATTATGGGTAATCTCCCACGGCCCATTCATCACTTCGGTCACGCCGCCCTTTAAAATGTTATGGGTGATGTGCCCACTGGTCGCTGTCACCATACGGATGGTGCGGGGAGCCTCTTCGAGCGGAGTCCCCGGCAGCATCGGTGAAGATTCAATGTCTAACCCGCTGATGGTAATATTGCAGCGCGCGTCATCCTGGCTTGTTTCGTAATCCGTCGAGCCGATAACCGCCGGGCCAAAGCGACCATCTTTGCGCCAGCGAATCGGTGTGGCAAAACGCACCATAAAGCCTTGGAGAGTCGTATGGCTGCAATTAATCTTAATCGCAGCCATCCAGGTGGAGCTATCCTCGGCCCGTTGCGAGAATTCAACCACAGTTCCCGGTTCAGCGATGATCATAACGGATTGGTTCAGCACCAAGGGTTGCTGCAACAGATACTTGCCGCGTGTCAGGCGCACGGTACCAAAACGGTTACATAGTTCGTTTAAGTCATCGCCAGGTTTAGCAACCACACGGGTTGCGGCTACGGCTCGCCCACGACGATAAGGATCACAAGGGCCACCATCTAATTGCATAACTGTGGTTTCTTCGTTATCAAAAATCAGGCGCAACGTTAACCGGGTATGGTTTTCATTGCGATAAGGAGGAAAGTAAAGCTGGGCCTTAGGTGATTGGGTGGCACGCTCAACAAGTAGTGGCAAATCCTTAGGATTGCCTTCGATATTGATTTTGTCGTTGCTGCGGTAAATCCATTCGCCGCCGACAGCATCACTTAATACCGCCGCAGCAAGCGAACGTTCAAGAGGCAGCCCATCCAGCGTGACGTGAATATCTCCACGCCCTTTAGGGCTTTTGCCATCTTGCCCCAGCCAGTGCGCCGTGATGTGGTTGGGAGCCAATTTGAAGAGCTTAGGCGCGGGCATCTTGAGAAGCGCATTGCAAGTGGCCGCCGGAACCGTAGTCGTATCGCTGATATTGCTATACATGGCGGTGAGACTCAAAGTCTGGCCGTTTAAGTCTTGGGTCGGTTGCAGAAAAAGATCGGCCTGCGCCGCATCGTCGGGGTGCCGAATCAGTTCCGCGTTAGCATAGCCTTCCGGGTTCAGGCCATATTGCCACTTCGTGCCAGCCCCCTGCACCAACAGCGATTTCAGTTCAACCTTGGTCGAGAGATGCGAAAGCGCCAGATGCACATCTTGCAGTCCATCTGGCCCAACGGCGGGGGTGGCACCGACCCAGTCCTGCCCATCCTGCCCGACCCAACGCACCGCCAGTTCCACGCCAGGCATTCGCAGCTTTGGATCGGTTTTACCGCCTGCAACGTGCAGCTCTGTCATCGTGCCATCGCCATAATGCAAGCGAATTGTGATAAATGGCGTGTCCGCGTGCGATGGCTCTAGATACAGGTCGGCAGTCGTCGCATGGGGTGCCCGCACTAAGGCAGCCGCCCAGTGATTCTCGTGGCCGTTATAATCCCATTCGCCACCACCCTCGCGCAACACCACTGCCCCGGCAATCTCGCGTTCCGGGGGCAAGCCTGCCAGCGCGACATGGATGTCCTGCACATCGCTGCCTGCTACTGTGGCAGACGGCCCAACGAAATCGTGTCCATCTTGGCCTAACCAGGTGCCTGTTGGCACGGATGGCGCACCTTTAGCATTTTCCTGGGTAAACTCCTGTGCCAATAAGCAGCATGGTAAAAGGTATAGTAGAAGTATGTTCCAGAGTAGGTGCCAGAGCACCCGGCGAGAGAAACTGGGCATTAGAAATCGGCTCCTTACCAGTTATTAAGAGCGCAACAGGGCAGGTGTTACGCCGAATTTTACCAGGCTGTGTTAAATTTAGAAATGAAGTTGGACATCTTATTGCGGTATGCTATTACAGACAGGCAATATCTGGCTAGAAGAATATCAGTGAACGCACAGCACCTGATAAATGTCAGTGTTAGATAAGTGTCAAATTGAGATAAGGTGAGAGCGCAAAATGACTAATGAGAATAGTGTGCAAAGAATGTATATCATTTTTGGCGCAATGCTGGCGGTTTTAATCGGCATGACAGGCATCTCCTATCGCACCCTCTCCAGCCTGGGTAGTGCTAATCAGTGGAATATCCATACCTACCAGGTGTTGACAGAACTCCAGGGGGTATCGAATGGCCTGGATAATATGCAAGCCGGGGCGCAAGCCTTTATCGCCACTGGCGACAACGATCTCTATAACATTTATCTCAAAGGCAAGGATGACCTTTCTCGCCACTACAAAACGACCCTCAGCTTGACCACCGATAATCCGCGGCAGCAACAACGCCTTAAAGATTTTAAATCTGAGGTGAAGAACTTATTTAAATTTTACGTTCCCGTTATCAGCAAGCGGCGTTCACCTCAAACGGCAGCCCAGGCGGTGGCTTTAGCAGCGCAGCAAGCCTCTGACCGAGAAAGCGCACTCGCTCAATTGCGCTCGACCTTGAACGACTTGCGAGGCGAGGAGCAGACCTTACTAACGCAACGCACCCAGAGCGAAGGCAGCCTGGAACGCTGGGCGCATATTACTCTTATCGCGGATAGCCTTTTAGCCATTGGCTTGGCCAGTGTCCTTTCCATCTTCCTGGTGCGCAGCAATACGCTGCTCCTGGAAACCAATGAAGGGCTTTCTAAAGAGATTAGCGACCGCAAAAAAGCCGAGCGCGAAATCCGCGATTTGCACGAATATAATGAACAGATTTTAAGTTCCACTGCCGAGGGCATTATCGGCGTAAACCCCAGGGGCCGCATTACCTTTGCGAATCCGGCAGCGGCCAAAATGGTGGGGTGGGACGCGCAGCAAGTTATCGGCAAGCCCGTAGATTCCATTTTGGAGCGCGATATGCCCAATGCCACCCTGTCCGTAACCAGGGACACTCCGCTGAGTGCTTCCATGCGTGATGGCCGAGTGCATAGTATGGCGGATGGCAATTTCACCAGGCGCGATGGCGGCCAATTCTCCGTAGAATATACCATCACGCCACTGCGCGAAGAAAGCATTGAAAACAATGAAGAGGTTTCGACCATCACAGGCGCAGTGATAACCTTCCGCGACATCACAGTCCGCAAGCGCACGGATATGTCATTGCTGCGGCTGGCTTCTATCGTGGAATCCTCCAAAGATGCTATTCTCAGCCATACCCTGGAAGGTCGCATCGTCAGTTGGAACGCGGCTGCCACTAAGCTCTATGGCTACTCGCCACGCGAAGTGGAAGGCTGCTCGATGTCTATTCTCTTCCCCCAAGATCGCACCGAGGAGGTGGCCTACCTGCTCGATAAAATTAAGAATGGTGAGCGTATCGAACCTTACCAAACTATGATTCAGACCAGAGATGGCGAGCCTATCGAGGTCGCTCTAACCCTCTACCCGGTCAGAGACGATAAGGGCCAGGTCATGGGTGCTTCAAGCAACGCTCGCCGCATTATCCGCCGCCGCGCCGATGAACAACTTCCTGTTTATCTGAACGAGCTGCGTCTGGTTAAAGATTCGGAGCAACCTGGTGGCAACGGGCAACATACCACCGAAGCGCCTACTGGCGGAGCCGTTGTTGGTAGTTAGCATATGATAGTTATAGTCTCCTAACGAACCCGGAGCGTCAGCGACGGGTTCGTTAGGATTCCCTTTCAGAAACTCATATTCTTCGCTTACTAAGCCCTCTTAAGTCTGATATGGCACCACATTAACTTTAGTAGTCTCCGCAGAAATAAAGCGGTTTTGGTTGTCGTAAACGTAGGTGGTCACTGGCTGCTCTCCCGATGCGGCGCGAGTCAGGTCTAAGTTGACAATATGCGCGCCAGGTTGTCGTCCGGCATAGACGATACGGTTGCCGATTTTCAATAGCACTGTGGGACGTGCTACATAAGTTTTCACCCAGATGCTAAAACGCACATGCCCGCCAACCTTCTGGCCCGATTCCACGAGGTTAGGTAGCGGTGGACGCGCATTACTCAAATGCTCACGCTCACTCAAGTAATAGGCGGGGCTAATTTGCCCAGCGTAAGCTCTGGCAACAGCCCTGTCATCAGTAAGGGTATAGTCATTCAAGGTTTTACCGGGCGAAGGATAGCGGATCGTATTCATATCGAACCAATCTACTAACTTCACGCGTGGATAAAGACGCGGCAGGGTGCTGTAGAGCAACGCCATTTTATCAATCGCAAAATCAGGACGCGCCAATTTATCTACCACCGCCATGTGGCTCGCGCCATACTCGCAAATCGCAATTGGCTTGCGCCGCGCATATTTCTGGTAAATGGGGTCTAAGAGAGCCAGTGGGCTTTCTCTGAACGCTGGTTGATTGGTCTTGTTTTCATGAAAGGGCACGCTGTAAAGATTAACGCCCACCCAGTCGCAGCCGTCATCGCCCGGATAGTAGGCTTCAATATTGCCTAATGGCGGGTTGTTGACGCACCAGATGGTGGCTATAAGTGGCGCATTCTGATGCAACACACGATGTACCAGGCGGAACTTCTCACGATACAGCTTTGGGTTGTTGTGATAGGGTGTCCAAAAGCCATTCATCTCGCTGGCGAAGCGAAAGAAAATCGGCCATTCCACAGCGCGACAGGCAGCGGCAAAAGAGCGTAGATAGGCATTATCCTGCACCTCATTTAAGTTTGATGGTTCCCAGGCAATATGAGGAATGACGTTGTGGCTCTTGCAGTCTTCAATCCACTTCTGGGGAAACTTCTGGCCGTAGTGCAAATACATGAAGAGGCTGGCGTGAGGTTTACCCACGTAGCGCACAAACTCCTCTAAGGTGCGGTGGGTTTGCCAGTTCTCGTCTATATAGGTCTGCTGAAGTTGGTCATCGCGGTCAATAAACGCGCCGAGGTAACAGCCCACCATCGGTTCGAGAGGCGCACCTGTATAGAGCCTGTCCAACTCTTGAGAAGTCGGGGCACGGTCTACAAACAACTGCACTGTTGTCGCATAACTGGCGGCTTTATTCTCTTCGATAATGGCCGCATCGGTTAGCCCCTTGCGACGATACATACTGGCCTCGGTGCGGAAAGTATTGGCAGCTTGCTCGAACAGGCCATGCTCGATATAGAGTGCCGCCAAGCGGCGATAACCTTCAAACGTCGGGAACTGCTCTTGCTTATCAAGAATCGCGTTGATGCGGGTATCGTGTACCGCTGGATGCACGGGTGAGGCCGGTAATCGTAATGGCAAAGTTGAAATGGTAGGAGCAAAAGAATTGGTTGGGGCTACAGGACGTTGGGGCGTGGCAGGGGCGGCTTCACTGGGTGTTGTAGGTTCTGGTTCGGGTGCTGTTGGTGCTTCGGTAGGCGGCTGCATGGGTCTTCGCGAGGGAACAGCGGTCGGCTTTACAGGGGTCTGCCCCGGCAGAGATGGCAACTGAGGCAGTTGGCGAGGCCAGTGGATCGGCGTTTTAACGTAGTGGGTATAAAGGAAATAGCAACCGAGAGCTATCACTAACCAACCCAGGGGCGTGGGGCGCTTTTCTGTCATGTGTAGCTAACAGTTTACGTAAAGCACAAGTGGGTTTCCAAATGAAACTTGCACTGCTCCAATATTAACAATTGCACTCCCGGCGCATTTGTAGCAAAATAAAGCCACTCTGTTCGCGTTAGCAGACCCGCCGCTAAAGCAGCGGGCTGATGGTAAAAGCCCGGTGAACCGGGCTACAAACTCCCAAACAGCCCCGTTCAGGGGGCTTGGAGATTCAGTCCGCTGCTTTAGCGGCGGGTCTGCTGCTTATCGCTATCTCAGCAGGCGGTGAAAGGCTTTTCCTGAATGATACAGATTAACGACCTCATCGAAGCGCGCTCGTTTCCGACTGTAGTACAGGCTTCAGACATTCGGGCACTGCGCTGTTCTCCAGACGATAAGGGATATGAACCAACGGCAGCCCAAGACTTTATTGGCGGCTATCTCGGCTATGATGAACGTTCACAGCACGCCCTCAACGCTACAATCCATGCTTTAGCGGGTGGTCAGGGCAGTGGCGGGGCATTCTTTCTCAACGGTGTATTTGGTTCGGGCAAAAGCCATCTACTGGGTTTGCTGACCTTGTTGGCCGATGGCATTGGCCACGATGTTTTTAGCCAGACACAGCCGCATCTCGCCCCTCTGCTGGCAACTTTTCAACCACGCCTGGTGGTGCATTTTTCCCTTGATGAATATGATGCCACGCGCTTTGCCTTGGAAGACATCTTCTGGCGTGAAGTGCAAAAGGAGTGGGTGCGACGGGGATTCGCCACAGCCTTAACCTTGCCCACGACAGGTTCACGCACCGAAGCGTTTGCGGCCCTCGACGAAGTGCTGCAAACCCATCAACTCCACGGCTTGGTGCTCTGCATAGATGAATTATCACTCTTTCTTTCGGCCAAAGATCATCGTGCCCTGCAAAGCGATGCAGCCTTCCTGCAATTCTTAGGGCAAAGGGCGCGACGGGCGCACACCTCAAATAGTTGCCCGCTGTGGGTTTTCGCGGCGTTGCAAAAGACCTTTGAAGATATTGGTGAGTTAGAAGCTTACTCGATTTCACAAATTCGAGATCGCTTCACGACTCTACCCCTGTCCCTGGCGCACCTGCCATCTTTAATTGAGCGGCGATTGGTTATCAAAAAAGATAGAAGTGCGGTGCAGCGCGTGTGCCAGGAGAGTTTTGATAGTCTCTCAGTAGCCCTGCCACGCCTGGACTTTGGCCAAGTAGAGTGGGAACAGCTTTATCCGTTTCATCCGGCGACGATAGCCCTGTTGGAACAGGTTGTGTTGCGGTTTTTCTCGCGCACCCGATCTGCCGTGTTGTTCTGTGCCGCCGCCTTGCAAGAAGTATTGGCAACACCACAGGATGCCACCTACCGCATTCTGCCAGACGCGCTTTTTGATTACCTGGCACCAGAATTAGCAGACCATCCCGACTTACGTCCGCTCACAACGGCCTGGCAGAGCTGGCGGGAGAGCATTACGCACCTTTCGCCAGACCAGCATGAGGCGGTTCTGCTGACACGGCTGCTGAAGGCGTTATTGCTCTTTAAAATCGCTGGTTCCGCTCCGTCTGTGATGCAGTTAACTAATGCTATTGGACTGGATGCCCATCTACCAGGCGATGGCAACTATCAATATGCGCAGGTGTTATTGGAGAAGCTGCGCACGCGGGGCAATTACCTGGCAGTGGAACGGCACGAGGGCGAATTTACGGATCGCTATGCTGTTGATTTAGGCACACGGGTGGGTGAAATGGCGCATCGTTTTACCCAGAACATGATGCAATCGCTGCCGACAGGCGATAGCCGCATTGCCCATTACGTCGCTCAATGCTGCCGGGATGAGACGCTTCCCTTAGCAACTTTAGACCAGAAAGGTGGCGCAACAGAAACTTCTCCCCTCATGTGGCGCAACGCACCCCGGCGCATGACAGTTGTGCTGTGGGCCGCATCGCTAACAGCGCCTGTCTTAGCCAATCGTTTAGCCACACTCAGCCAACCAGGACATGAAGAAGATGCTCTCTTGCTCATCGCACCACCTTTTGCCAGTGATGAGGTGGCGGCCCATAATTGTTGTCATGAGGCGCTGCAATCGTTGGCCCAGGACAGCGATGATGCTTATGCCAAACGTTGGCGGGCCGCCCTGATTCTCTGGACACCCCGTCAACCAACGCAGGATGAATGGGCTTTAGCCCGCGAAGGCACTGCCCAGCATTTACTGGAAAGTGATCCCCAGTTATTAGATAACCGCCGGGGCCGCGCCATCTTACAGCACTTGAAGCAGGAGGCTCCGCAGCGCGAAGCGACCCTGCGACGTATTGCTGTGCGACTCTTGCGCGAAGGGCAAATTATAACGGGTACGGGAGCCGTGATTGATGCCGCTGAATTGGCGGGGGATAACTCCTGGATCGCCACTTTGGAATCATTAGCGGATTTTGCCCTACCGCAACTCTTTCCCCGCTTTGATAGCATCGCGCCGCGAATGCGCGTGCTAACGGCGTCCAATAGCGATGCGCTGTGTCTCGATATTTTAAGGCGACCCGCCAGTGCGCCTTATTTTGCACCTTCCCTGGAGCGGGCGGCACGGGCCATCACCGAACCCTTGGGGGTGGCTAAAGCCGAGCAGGGGCGCTGGCGTATTCACGCACCATGCGAGGATTTAAGTCGCGCCGTTAAGTCATTGATAACAGCGGAGGGCACACCATTTTCAGCCATTGAAGCCGCCCTGGGCAAAAGCGAATGGGGTTTAGTGGCCGAGCAAGCGGCGGTCGTGCTTTGCGCTTTATTACGCACGGGTGATTTGCTGGCTTTCGAGGCACGCGGCGCGGCGTTGAGTCCCGCCCAAATTGGGATGCCCTTACGCCGTAGCGTGCGCACGCTGTGTCCTGGGGAACTGTTAGATGCCGCTGCCTGGTCAGAGGTAGAAACTCTTTTCAACGCATTAGAAATTGCGCCACCGGAAGAGATTTCGTTTACCAATCAAGAGCAGGCACGCTTGGCTTTACTAGAATGGCGCGAGTCTGCCGTCGCCGAAACGGAGTTGGCTCAGGCCCGCTTGCATCAACTACGCCGTCAATTGGGGCATACCGCAACGCAATGGACGCAAACGGAAGCCGCCTGGGAGCAAGTCACCAACCTGCTAAACACGCTCGCCGATAAAGGCAGCACGCTAGAATTCTTAAAGCACGTAGCGAAATTAGATATTGCAGCGTTACGCCCCGCGTTAAATGTTTGGCGCAGTGTTATTACGGATTTAGAGCATAGCCATGCCGTACTGTTGGGGATACACACCCGGCTGACGCATCCTGAATTAGCTGTGCCACCGGACTTGCAGCAGTCACGAGCCGATTTGCTGGCGCACTTTGATGCCGGAGAAAGCTTGCTCAAAAATAACTTACTTCTGGCGCAAGCCGAGGGGTGGAGCGCAGCCTATGCCGCACAATACCAGGAATGGCACCAGTTACAACACGCGGCTGCTCGGTGGTCGTCTTACCGTCGTTTAGCGTCCA
Source organism: Abditibacteriaceae bacterium (assembly GCA_019239895.1). Classification (GTDB taxonomy): domain Bacteria; phylum Armatimonadota; class Abditibacteriia; order Abditibacteriales; family Abditibacteriaceae; genus JAFAZH01. The sequence continues at coordinate 108,959 of JAFAZH010000025.1, forward strand.
GCGATGCCCTGCGTGCTCTGGAAAAGTTAGACGCCATTCAGACTCGAACTTTTGAACAAGGCCGCGCTGTGCGAGAGGCCATCGCCGAGGAACTTGATAAAGGCTGTGTTCGCGACGGCACCCTGCATCCCAACGAGCCAGTCTGCAACAATTGTCGCCTCCGACTTAATGAACGCTTGAAATTGCGCGACCCGCGCGAAATTGAGCAGATGATAGAACAAGGTTTTGAGTCTCTGCGTAACGCGCTCCGCGAGCGGCCCGTCCAGCAGTATCTAATGCGTCACGCTGGTGGCGCGGCCCTGCTGGAATGGAACGAAGACGGTAATGGCACTCCTGAAAATCTGCTCCCCTTGCTCAACGGGGAAACCCTTAGCGTCTTAAATGAAGCCTTTCGTCCCCGCCGCTGTGTCACCCGCTCCTGGCCCCAACTGGCCCAGGATTTAAAAGCTTGCCGCACGCGCGTTGATTACCAGACAGCATTCAACCTTTGGCTGGATGGTAATGAGAATTTAGATGATGACGATGAAATCGTGGTAAAGTTTTAGCCCAACTCTGATTTTCAACACAAAGGGCACAAAAAGTTCACAAAGGGCACAGAGGCAGAAGATAGAAGATGGAGAATATAGGATAGAAGATCGTAACAGCAACGTGTCTCTCTAACCTCAATCTTCTATTCTCTACCCGCAACTCTCTTTTGTGCCCTTTGTGAATTTTTTGTGTCCTTTGTGTTGAAATTGTTAAAGAGGGTGAGGACACTACTTCGCCAACCCCAACTGCCGCATCGCCGCTATGATGTCTGTACCATGTGTGCGGACGTTGACATTGTGATCAATGAGGCGCACAATGCCATCTTTATCAATCAGGACTGATTGTCGCTGGGCCAGTTCAAGCGGAGTCGCAGCGGCATGATAGAGCAACGACAAATTCCGGCCCGTATCGGGAATTAAAGGAAAGTCAATTTGGAGACTGGTGGCGAACGCTAATTGGCCATGTTCACCCTCGGCGGGGTCAATGGAAACGGCGAGAATATCCGTGTCGTTGGCGAAGAATTGCAGACGCTCATCCCGGAGCGAGGTGAGGTGGTTCGCTCACCCACCAGTGAAACATTTGGGGAAGAATGTCAACAGCATGTTCTTCTGGCCCCGCAAGTCAGCCAGGCGATGGAGGCGGCCATGCATATCCAGCACCGCAAAATCGGGAGCTACTTTACCCACTTCCAGACGCGGTGTGGGGTCACTAATCTGCTGCATTCGAGGCCCCGCCAGAGCCGGGTCTTGCACAGGTTCGATATGACGTAAGAAACCCGCTTTATCAATGGCAACCAGGGTAAGCCCGGTCGGAGTTGGCCCCAGTAACTTTTCTAAATCACCCTTATCATCGTGCAGCACGACCAAAGCCGAGTTAGCCGCTCGCTCCATTTTGATAGCGGAGTTACCAGAAAACACTAAAACCGGAATAATGTCGGAGTTGTGCAATGGGCGCGCAGCCCGTTCCAGTGAATTCATCAAGGCTACTCTTGTTCCTACAGCGGGAGCGGGCCGACTGCTAACAACTACCATCAGAATAGCGTGTTGAGCTAATTGATCGTGTGAACTCCACAGTTTTCCGGCAGCACTCTCTGCGGGCAGGATAATCTCTGGAGCTACATCAGCGATGCGCAAGCCATTGTATTGTGAGGCCACAACCCCTGCTGTCAAAGGCACAACAGTGTTGGAAATAGCAGGCGGCGCAACACGGCTGTCTTGTGCAGAGGTTGGCTGCAAGCTCCCATTGCCCAACAGCGGCAAAAGCCCTAGCAGTCCCGCTTTGAAAGCCATTCTGCCAATTGGGTAACGTTGCCTCATAGATGAAGGCATCCGGCAGTCTTTCATGACGCTCTGGCTTCCTTAATAATCAATTGCAGCTTGGTATTACCGTTCCAGTGATTGAGTTCAGGCACAAAGCAAAGGTCAACATATTGACCAATTTTAAAGCCATTTGCCTTTTCTCCTGGTCGCCACCACACCGCCTCAAAGAAACGACCGTCTGATTCCACCCGCCACTTGAGGTGCTCGTTACCAGCGCCCAGAGCGCGTCCGTCCACCAGACGCGCCTCTTTAATCATCAAGAGGGCCTGCGAGTTGCCCGTGCCACAAGGCTCTAATTTATCTAAATCGGTCGCCAGTTGCTCGGTCAGGTCGCCGCCTGCGACTAAACAATCGGCTTCCACTGAGGAGACAAGACTATCTACCTGCAACTGTTGCCCGGCATATTCCAATACGCGCTCCCGGAAGTGATCTACCCGGTGGCTTTCCAGGGAGAGGCCGCACGCCGCCTGATGGCCGCCGCCACTTAACAGTAAATCACGGGTGGCTTCGAGCATGGGTGATAAATCAAATTTATCAATCGAACGGCCACTGCCATGAGCCACGCCATCATGCACATCCAGGACAATGACCGGGCGCGCAAAGGATTCTACCAGGCGACTGGCGACTAACCCCACGACGCCCTTGTTCCAACCTTCTTTAGCGACCACGAGGGCGCAATGGCTTTTTAAGTCAGCTTGCTCGTTGATAATTTCTAGGGCTTCACTTAAAATGCGGTGTGTCGCTTCCTGGCGCAAGCGGTTAAATTCTTCTAACTCAGCGGCTAACGATTCGCACTCCGCGCTATCCGTTGACATGAGGAGACGCAGGCTCTTCTGCGGCGAATCGAGGCGACCAGCGGCATTCAGGCGGGGTGCCAGCGTAAAGCTGACATGACGACCACAGAGTCTATCTCCCGTAATTTTTAAGCGCGTGCCCTGGATAAGAGCTTGCAGTCCCAGCTTATTGGTCGAAGCCAAACGACGCAAGCCTTCACGCGCCAGGATACGGTTTTCATCTATGAGGGGCACGCAATCGGCGACGGTAGCTAAGGCGGCCAACTCCACAAACTTCGCCTGGAACGAATCAGCATGGCGCGGCCAGTATTCCTGCATGAGGGCCTGCAAAACTTTAAAAGCCACTCCACAACCACATAACTCCCGAAACCCATATTGAGAATCTTCGCGCTTAGGGTTAATTACCGCCAAGGCATCCGGCAACTCTGGCCCTGGCTCGTGGTGATCGGTGATGATAACTTCCACACCTAATTCACGCGCCCGTGCCACCGCTTCTAAAGCGCGCACGCCATTATCTGCTGTAAGAATCAGGCCAATGCCAGCCTCGGCTGCTTTCTCGACTGCGGCCACGCTGAGGCCATAGCCTTCGTGCCGTTCAGGAATCTGCGCCCGCACCTTGGCCCCTAATGCATTGAAGGCACGCCATAAGAGGGCGGTAGAAGTGACACCATCCACGTCATAGTCGCCAAAAATAAGAAATGGTTCCTGGTCATTAATAGCCGTGTGCAAACGGCGCAGGGCCGGGCCAATATCGGGCAGGAGCAATGGGTCGCGCAACCCGGTAGCAGCCGGAACGAGAAACTGGGAGACCGCCTGTGGTGTGCTGTAGCCCCGCGTGCGTAAAATAGCCGCCGTGACTGGCGAGACACCGCAAGCCGCAGCCACTTTAAGATCGGCAATCATCGGCGAGGTTTTAAAATTCCACTCTGTAGCGGTGGGCAGCGAGTACTTAGAGGAACGAGACGTGCCGGGGGTAAGCAGCGATGGTTGTCCGGCAGTGGATTTCCCGACGGGGCGTGATGTGCTTCTGTAAGTGCCGAGAGTTGCCATGTATATTGACTTTAATTTAGTCGAAGACTGGGATACGAATTTTAGCGTTATCCCCGCCTTCGTTCCAGCTTCATCTCTTATAACTATTTTAATCTTATCATAGGGGAGGATGAAAATAGAAACAGTCTGCGTCACCTATGCCCGCCCGGTTAAGCAAAGTGACATTGAAGCAGCAAACTCGTTAGTCTTGGTTAGAGAGGTGTGCAGATCATCTAACACACTCAAAGCTCAGCCACTGGCTGAATATTAAAGGGGAATAGAGCATGAAGAAGTTAGCGACACGCATGGGTACCGGGTTGTTAGTCTTGAGCCTGTTGGGGAGTGCCTTTGCCGCACCCAAGAACACGGGCGGCAACAAAATGAGCAGCCCGAAAATGGGCATGTCCAAGAGTAGAGGCCCCGCGAAAGCGGCCAGAGAAACTCAGGTCACGGGTACAGTAACAGCCGCTTCGGCCACCAGCCTGACCATTACCCCCGTAATGAAAAAGAATGGAGCCAGCCAGACTTTTATGGTGCCAGCGAGTGCCAAAATCATGTGGGGCAAGCGCACCATTAGCATGAATACCGTTAAGCCAGGACAAAGAGTCACCGTTACCAATCGTGGCGGAGCAGTTACTCGCGTTCTTGTGCAGACCGCAGGTGGCGATAGTGGCGGTAAGTCCAAGGGCAGCAACAAAATGTCCGGTGGTAAGATGTCGGCTGGTAAAATGTCCGGCAAGAAGAAGTAATTGTAAGGTTCAGCCATCAAAAGCACGTTACTGTTCACTAAGTAGCGTGCTTTTGATTTAAAGTTCCTGAATTTACTCTTTTCAGGTAGTGACAAAATCAAAGTCAGTGCGTTAGTGGAGATGATTGAGTAAAAAAGCAGTCTGTGCAGCTCAATCTATTTCAATTTATTGAATAACCTTTCAGGAGGAAGTCAAGATGAAGAAGTTCCCCATGAGAACTGGTTTCGGCTTATTAGTTGCCGGAGCCTTAGTCGCTGCGGTTGCTGGCCCCAGCCGTGCCGCCGATCAACCCGCCGCACCAGGCACCGCTCCCACTACCCAGGCCAAACCCAAGAAACAGCGCGCCCACACCAAGCGCGTTAGCGGCAAAGTCGTTTCGTCCACCGCCACCAGCATCGTTATTAAGTTGGGCAAGAAGGCAGGCGGCACCGAGCAGACCTTCACTGTGCCCGATACCGCGAAAGTGGTAGATGGCAAAGACCCCATTAAGCTGGATGCCATCGCCGCAGGCACTCGCGTCAGCGTCACCACCACTGACGATGGCACTGTCACCCGCGTCAGAGTGAATCATCCCAAGCCAGCCGTTGCTCCAGCCACTCAGCCAGATAAGAAGTAATTCTAGCGCGCAACACTCTAAATAAAATAAGAGCCACCGTGTCTGTACGATACGGTGGCTCTTATTTTGTTGACCTTCCGCTGTTAATCCAGCAATTACTCAAACCATTGCGTTTTTTCTATGTAAGGAATACGCTGGCCCGCTTTGGCCTCTGTATCGGGGTAGCCAATTAACAGAAAAGCCACAATCTGCGCGCTTTCGGGTACGTTAAGCAATTCTTTCACGGCGTTGCGAGGTGCCGTGTAGACGCCTTCGCCCGTGCGCCAGTAGGCCCCTAAGCCTAAAGCGTGCGCCGCTAAAAGAATGTGTTCCGTGGCCACGGCGGTGGCCGCATAGTTTTCCAGCGTCTCCATTTCCGAACGGCCCACGTCAGAAGTCACAACAATCGTCACCGGGGCTGCCAGCACCCGATTGGCCGTCTTGTGTCCCGGCCCGGCTAATTCTTCGGCACTGGCGTCGGGATGATCGAGTTTGTAATTCTCGGCAAAGGCATCGGCTAACTTTTGACGCGAGTCGCCGCTAAAGACAAAGAAGCGCCACGGCTCGGTATGTTTATGGTTGGGTGCCCACACCGCCACGGCTAAAGCTTGCTCGATCAGTTCACGCGGCACCGGCGCATTACGCAGTTTGGCAATCGAACGCCGCGTGCGCATGGCTTCCAAGGCATCCATAATAGTTCCTCTTTCTACTGTTTATGTCTTACCAGTTCTAGTCCTGGTTTATCTTCTAAACGAGGGACGCTTTTTACGGAAGAGTTGCGCGTCAATGGAAAATGCGCCAGGGCCAGTAAGCAGCAACATCAACGCAACCGCCAGATAACCCAGGGCCGGTTCGTAGGAACCACCTTTAGCGCCGGGGCCAGCAACCCAGGGATCGCCATGCGGCAGATGCACTTTCATGAGGGCAACGGCCATATTACAAACAATACCGAAAGCCGCGATAGGTGTGAGCAAACCCAAAATGAGAGCTAACCCACCGCCAAATTCGGCAAAGGCTCCTAAAGCCTGAAATATAGATGGGGTTGGATGCGCCTTGGACATTACGTCCATCCAATGAAATGGATTTTGAATTTTTGGCCACCCATGCTGCATCAGTGCCCCACCCGTCACCAGTCGTAAAATTAAAAGGCCAACGGCGGCAGGCCCCTTGAGAAAGTCCCCATAAAATTGCTGCACTCTCAACTCCTTATCTCTAGAATATGCCCATTCTAATGGTCTTGGGCTATAAGGGCAGGACTTGTGCCGTTGAAGCCGCTATTTTGTCTTTTGAATCAGTGGCATTCCACATTTTGGACAGGTTTGATTCGGTTGGGTGCTGGTTTCTTCAGGATGCATCGGGCAAACATAAAGCGTATTCGCTGTCCCCACATTTGCGGCTTTAGCTGCTGCGCCGACTTTCAATGTAAAAGGCGCAGTGATAAGTTGGTCATGATGGCGGAACTGCGCCCAGATTTTATAGATTCCGGCCTTGGGGAACAAGAGGGGAAAGAAGACATCCGAGTTATTGATCTTGGGCATTGCCCCTTTCTGCTGCGACAGCATTTGCAGCGCGGTGTCATTGGAGATGGGATGGGTGTGCAAATAGATATTAGTATCGGCTGAGAGAATAACCGCATGGCCCATTGCACCCAGATAAGGCTGCAAGTCAGTCACTTCTTTCCCATTAGCATCTAATACATGAAAATGCAGCAGTGTGCTTTCCTCGGCCCTGAGTTGCGATGGGGGCACCAGTTCTATCTGATAAGCTGGGCCTGCTGCCGTCTTCACTTCTGTCTTCGATTCATCTTGCGGCTCATCTTCGGGCAACGCCGCAATCTGCTTGGTAATAACGCCACCTTTGGGGGCATCCGCAGTGATGGCAGATCGTGCCGTAGGCTCGAAGGAGACAGGCTGAGCATTGGGGGCAGGGCTGCTCACCACATTAAACTCGCACTGGGGCACTTCCTGGCGTCCATCTTTGGGGGTGTAATCGGCGTACAACTTATAAGTGCCGGGGCGCGGTAGCACCATGCGGATAAGGAACAGGCCATTATCTTTATAATCGGGATGAATGTGATTAAACCAGGAGAGGTCTTTAGAAACTACGACGAGATGCATAATCTTTTCATGCACCACGGTGAATTCTTTGACTGGTTCTTCCTGCTTCGTATCTGGGTTTTTCTTCGTTTTTAGGACTTTAAGCAACCAGATGGAAGGTTGCCCGGCCACAATGCTGGCCGGTTGACTTTTAAATTCCAGCTTGGTGTCATGCGTATGCGCGCCTAATTTAGTTTCAGCGGGCATGGTGTAGCTGTGCCGACTCTGCACTGTGGCTGGATTGGGCAGACAGCCAGAGAATAAACTGCTGCCTAAGACAATCGCTATTGCAGAGCGAAAAAGATGGGACTTGATTTGCATGGTTTTAGCTTTGATCTGGTAAATTATCGCCGTTCATGGTGAGTTCTATAAAACAATTTACCAGATGCACTACTACGCGGTGGGATTTAGCAGGCTACGGAAGAGCGCAGTGCAGCCCTACATAAGCGCTAACAAGCCTGGCTTTGCGAGAAGTGGGCACACGCGGGCCTTTAGTCAGGCGCATTGTTAATTTGACTAAGTTCGGCAACAAGAGCATGGCTGTGTTAAGCCGTTCCCGTCCTCCTTCATGCCGTGCCTAACGTTCCTCTCTGGAGAGAGCCTGGCGTTTTTCCTCACGATGAAAAATTGTGGGTAAAGCCAGGCAGCCCCACAGCCAGGGAATGCCCACGGCATATCCTGCAATCACATCAGAAGGAAAATGTTCCGTGACAAAGACACGACTAAAGCCCACTAATAGAATTGCAAATACGGCCAGGCTCCAAATAACGAGTTGCCGATTACGAGGAGCATCTCGCGTCAGCCAGTAGGCCATCATGCCATAAATTGTGAGGGAGAAAAACGAGTGGCCGGAAGGAAATGAATAGCCTAGGTTGGCAAATACTTCTAAAGGGCGGGGCCGGTGGAAGAGAGCTTTTAGTAACACAATCAAAGCCAAGCCCGCGACACTGGCAAACAACAAGGCCACTCCATCCGGCCAGAAGCGATGCGTTAGGCTTAAACCCACCAGACAAAGCGTAACGGTTAAGGGCATACCATACTTACCCGCCATCCAGGAAACATCGGTCATTACTGCGTGCATGGGCGAATAGTGATAAGCCTGAAAATAATGAATGGCCGCCGCATCAAACTGGCGGGTTGCGCCTTCCGCTACCTCATGCGCCACCAAGACGAATATAAACATCGCGCCAATGGCAAAAAGAATCGCCAGGGTAAGCCGCGCCAGCACTGGCTTTAACAAAAGCCATAAATGTTCAGTTCGCGTTTGTTGCATAAGCCCTTTTCTTTTCAACACAAAGGACACCAAGATGGCACAAAGAACACGAAGTTTGAAGATAGAAGATGGAGGATAGAGGATCGCAAGAACCAACTGTTTCTATCCTCGATTCTCTATCCTCCATCCTCGTTCTCTGTGTCCTTTGTGTTGAAAGGTAATGAAAGTCAATCTCGCTCAAACCACACATAGAGTGTTGGCAATACGAATAATGTCAGCACCGTGCTGGTCAAGAGTCCCCCAATAACGACCGTTGCCAATGGCTTTTGCACTTCGGCTCCGGCACCAGTGGCCAGGGCCATCGGGATAAAGCCGATGCTGGCCACGGCAGCGGTCATTAGGACGGGACGCAAACGCAGCAGACAACCATCCACCACCGCGTTATGCACTGACTCACCCTGTTGGCGCAAATGGTTAATAAAAGTGACTAAGACCACACCATTCAGCACTGCTACGCCGAAGAGAGCAATAAAGCCAATGCCTGCCGACATGGAGAAGTGCATCCCCCTGAACAGGAGAGCAAGAATGCCGCCAGTGATGGCTAAGGGGATGCCAGTGAACACTAAGGCTGCCTGTTTTAAGCTACTGAAAGTGGTGAACAGGAGCAGGAAGATCACGCCAAAGGTGATGGGCACGACAATCATCAGCCGGGCGCGGCCCGATTGCAAGTTCTGGAAAGTGCCACCATATTCGAGATGATAGCCGACTGGCAGTTTGACCTGAGCATCTACTTTCTTCTGCACTTCATCTACAAAGCTGCCTAAGTCGCGGCCCCGCACATTGGCCTGAATTACCACCCGCCGCTCGCCATTATCGCGGCTAATCTGCACCGGCCCTTCTTCGCTTTTTATATCGGCCAGTTCAGAAAGCGGAATACGTGCGCCACCCGGCGAGGGCACAACTATGCGCCCAATCGCCTGCGGATCATTGCGATAGGAAGCCGCCAACCGCACTTCGACATCATAGAGCGCATTGCCCTGCACAATATCACCGGCTCTCATGCCACCGACTGCGGCTTCAATGACATTCTGCACATCGGCGATGTTGATGCCATAGCGTGCAATGGCAGCGCGATTGATGTTGATATTCAGCACTGGCTGGCCTTCGGTCGTTTCCACGGTGAGGTCTGCTGCGCCGCGCACCGAATTAATGACATGGCTGATTTCCGTCGCCTTCTGGCCCAGCAAGGTCATATCGTCGCCAAAGACTTTGATGCCCAAGTCGGCATGAATACCAGTGCCCTGCACCACTTCTTCCATGCGGTCTTCGATAGGCTGACTGATTTCAGTATTGACCCCTGGAAGATCACTCAACACCTCATCCATCTTTTTAATAAGGTCTTCTCTGCTGCTCGCCTGCTTCCAAGCGGCAGGAGGCTTGAGCGAGACAAAAGCATCGCTTTCACTCACTAACTGAGGGTCGGTTGCTACTTCAGAGCGGCCAATGCGGGTGATAACACGATCTATTTCATCAGGGAACTTCTCCTTCAAAGTCTGTTCGAGAACCGTCGAGCGTGCAATCGCGGTTTCTAAGGCGATGCTGGGCGGGTAGTTGGCTCGCACTAACAGCGCACCTTCTTCCAACTTCGGCAAAAATTCCGAACCCAGATGCGGAAAAATGGCCGCGCAAATGACCATAAACACCAATGCGCCGCCTACAGTAACAAAGCGGTGCCGCATGGCCCATTCCAACGCTGGCCGATACAAGTCGGTGATATGCACCAGCACCACGTTCTTACGTTCTTCCCGCACCCGCAAGAAGAAGGCACAGAAAGCTGGAATAAGCGTCAGCGAAAGCAAGAGAGCACCCACCAGGGCTAAGATAACCGTCGCGCCCATAGGACGGAACATTTTCCCCTCTACCCCAACCAGGCTTAAAATCGGCACATAGGCCGCGACAATAATTAATTCACCAAACTGACTCGCTTGCCGCACTTCAACCGTGGCGGCTTCAATGGTCTCTAACCGCTCCGCTTCCGTTGGTACGCGGCCCAACTCATGCTGCTGTTCCGACAGCCGCCGCACACAGTTCTCCACAATAATCACCGCACCATCCACGATGAGGCCAAAGTCAATCGCACCTAAGCTCATCAGGTTAGCAGAAACACCATAATATCTCATACCGATAATAGCGAAGAGCATGGCAAGTGGAATCGCGCTACTCACGATCAAGCCCGCACGCAGTTGTAGCAGAAACAGAAACAAAATCACAATCACTAACACGCCACCTTCCACCAAGTTGTGGAGTGCTGTATCAAGCGTGCGATTGACTAACTCCGAACGATCTAAGAAACCCACCAACTTAGTGCCTGCGGGCATAGACTTCTGAATCTCTTTAACTTTATCCTTAACGCGCTCCACAACCACACGGCTATTTTCGCCCATCAGCAGCATAGTAATGCCAACGACCGTTTCGCCCTTGCCGTTGGTGGTGGTTGCGCCTTCGCGGATAGCCGGGCCAATCTGCACCTGGGCCACATCTTTAATCAGAATCGGAATCCCATTCTTGGCCCCTACTACCACATTACGGATGTCGTCTAAATTGTGCATCAACCCAACACCACGCACCAACTCCTGCTCATCACCACGACGAATGAAGGCTCCACCCGCATTCTGGTTATTGGAGGTGAGCGCATCCTGCACTTGCCGCAACGTGACATCATGGGCCATGAGAGCTTGCGGGTCTACCAAGACCTGATACTGCTTCTCTTGCCCGCCAGAAGTATTCACTTCGATGATGCCAGGGACAGTGCGCAGTTGCGGCTTCACGACCCAGTCGAGAAGGGAACGCCGCTCCATCAGGTTCTGCGGGCCTTCTACAATGACATAATAGATTTCTCCCAGGGCGGTGCTGACGGGGGCCATTGAAGGCGGACTGGCCGTAGCCGGTAGTTGCTGTTGCACCGCCTGGAGTCGTTCAGTGACAAGTTGGCGGTCGAAGTAAATATCGGTGGAGTCGTCGAAGACAACGTTAACCTGCGAGAGTCCCGACTGCGACAGGGAACGGGTTTCTGTTAAATGCGGCATCCCCGACAGTGCAATTTCCATCGGAAAAGTGATTTGCTGTTCCACCTCTTCGGGTGCTAACCCTGGCACTACCGTATTAATTTGCACCTGATTATTGCTGACATCGGGCACCGCATCTATCGGCAACTGCATCGCGCTCCAGATACCTGCGCCCACCACAAAGACGGCGAAGATGAGAACAAAGAACCTCTGGTGAATTGAAAAACGAATAATATGGTTAATCATGATGTGGCAATAGGGAATCAATAAGAACTTCCCGTAACCCCTGTACCTGAAGGGGATTAACGGAGAATTACTCCTTCTCCCGTGGGGGCGGCTGGGTGGGGGTATGGGTGAGGCGCTCTATACAATGAACCTCAATCGTCTCCAACACCCCGTTCAAGTTGTGATAAATTTCTTCATTTAGAAATCGCAAGACCATGAAGCCTTGTTGCTCTAAGTAACTCTGGCGTTCGATGTCGTTATCTTTCTTGTCTTCGTGGCTGTATCCATCTAACTCGATGATTAAACGAGTAGCAGAGCAGAAGAAATCTGTAATGTAGAGACCAATCGGTTCTTGCCGTCGAAAGCGAAGGCCAAGCACCTGCTTGGCTCGTAACTTCTGCCAGAGCATAGATTCTGCTGACGTGGATGTTTGACGTAAAGATTTCGCGTGTATTGTGAGGTGATGAGGTGACTCTGTTCGGTTAAGCAAACAACCCTCCCCTAACCCCTCCCACAGGGAGGGGAATTTAAGCACCACTAAGCCTTTGCTCTTAATGCTATTGCAATTTACAGGACATCTGAGAACTTTATCTTTCTCCCAACCATAAAGCTTCTGAATCGAGGACTTAGTTCCCCTCCCGGTGGGAGGGATTAGGGGAGGGTACATTCCTTTACTCCCTGTTCCTGGGCGCACTCTAATCCGCTTCCGCTCCCTTCATGGACTGCGCTTTGACCATGAAAGCTCCCTGGGTCACAATACGCTCGCCTGGTTTAAGGCCACCGATAATCACTGTCTGCTTGTCTATGGTTGCACCCGTCTGCACTTCTTTAGGCACGAATTCATTGGGCTTATCGCTTGCAGCGAAAACCACCGGCTTGCCATCTAAGTTCTGCACGGCATCGCTGGGCACGGCGAGGGATGTTGTTGTATTGCTGGCCTGGATGCGCCCGTGAGCAAACATACCAGGGTGCAGCACGCCGGGGTTGTTGAGAACCGCACGGGCAGTGGCGGTACGGGTTGTGGGGTCAATGGCCGGGCTAAGATAGGTAATGCGTCCGGTGAAGGTGCGCCCCGGCAGGGCATCAATCGTGGCTTGCACGATGCCGCCATAACGGACGCGGGCAAAGTCATTTTCGGGCAGGGCCGCTTCCAGAGCCACTGTGCTCAAGTTCACCACGGTCATCAGAACATTCGTGGTATCTACCATTGCGCCGACCGTGACACTGGCATCTTGCACGACTCCGCTGATAGGGGTCGTCAGGGGCACCATAACGCTGCCACCCGGCGCACTTTTTAAGAGGGACAAGGCGTTTCGCGCGGCTTTAGCATCGGCTTGCGCTTGCACATAGGTGGCGCGTGCGGTTTGCACTTGCACAATGTTATTTAGATTTTGATGATAGATGTTCTGCTCGCGTTGCAAGGCGGCAGTGGTAACGCCCAAAGTTTGACGCGCCCTGAAGAGGGCAGTTTGAGCCGTAGCCAGAGTCGCCCGCGCAGTGCTAATTTCACGGCGATTGGCGATGCCCTGCTGAAAGATAGCCTGCTCCCGTGAGAGGGCGACATTGGCTAAGCGCAACGCCGCCCGCGCTCGCTCGACTTCCGCCGTGCGCGTTCGCACATCGGCCTGAGCGGTGACTAAAGCGGCTTGCGCTGTCTGCACTTCAGTCGCGCCCATCACATTGGTAGAGGCAATTTTTCGCTGTCGCTCTAATTCCTGCCGCGCTGTTGCCTCATCGGATTGGGCAGTTGTTTGATGGGTAATTGCCTGGTCATAAGCTCCCTGCGCCGCTTCTAAATCGCGCTGTGAAATTAAGCCCTCGGCAGATAACGCTTTAGCCCGCGCTAAGTTGGCACTCGTGGTAGTCACTTCGCTTTGCGCTGCCGCCCGCGCCGCTTGAGCTGCCGTCAGAGCATGTTCCGCCTGTTGCACGGGCTGAGTTTGATAGGTGCCCGCAGCGGCTAACTGCCGCCGCTGATCTAACGCGGTCTGCGCGGCAGTCACGGCAGCATTCGCATTATCGAGGGCCGCTTGTGCCGCACGCAAGGCTTCATTGGCGGTGGAGGCATTGCCACGCGCCGTTTCAAGAGCCGGACTGGAAAAATTGCCGACCCGTGTCAGGCGCACCGCATTGTCATAGGCCACCCGCGCCTGACGCACCGCCGTCTCTTGCGTGCGCACATCACTGGCCGCATCCACCTGCGCTTTGCGCGCGGTTTCCAAGGGAGTATGCGAAAAGACCCCGGCACGGACTTGTTGCAGCACGACTTGAAGATTAGTCTGCGCATTTTGCAAACGCGCCTGCGCCTGGCTATACGCTGCCTGCGCATCGCCGATGGAACGACTTTCAATGATGGCCACCGCTTGTCCGGCGCGCACCGCATCACCTTGTCCGACCATCAACCGCGCAATGCGTCCTGGCACAACAGGTGATAGACGCGCCGTGCTATTGGGGCTAACACTGATTTGACCATTGAAGGGAATCGTGGCTGTGACTTGCTGTAAGACAACTGGTGTGACGACAATACCCGCTGATTTGGCCGCCTCTTCGCTAAACGTAATGGCCTTGTCTTTGTCCTTGTCTTTATCGGCAGCGCCACCACCTTTAGCATCTTCGGAATCTTTCGCGTCTTTGGCGTCAGAGGCATCTTTGGCGTCTTTTGCATCACCTTCCGTTGCAGTCTTATGAGCCGGTGCTGCGTCATCACTATCGGGAATCGAACTTCGCCGACCCAGCCAAAAAGAAGCGGCTACCACAACTGGCAAAAGGAGGCCAATGATAACAAATACGGGCCGATTTTTCGCAACACGTTCAGCCATCATTGGCCTCCTCTGCCTGTCCCGGACGGCGTCGTGGGCGGCGCTGGGAGGGCCGGAGTTTGAGCCGTTGCTGGTGCGGGAGCCGTATTAGGCGCATTGGGCGCACTCGGCGTGGCCGGAGCCGCTTGCGCTCCCGCCGTTGTCGGCGGTGCCAGGTCGGGCACGGTGCCGGGAGCAGCCACGCCTGCCGGGGTGGATGGGCCGGTGGGATTGGTAATGGGGCCTGACCCACTGCCCGGAGGCGCGACCCCCACCGCACTTTCCAGGGTCGCTTCACCCGTACGCACCCCGGCCAGAGCTTGCAAGTATTCCGTCTGCACCTGACGCAAAGCACGCTGGGCATCTACCACCTCAAGATAAGTGCTGGCTCCGGCGGCATAACCAATTTGTGTCTTGCGCAGCAGATCAATCGCCAGGGGCACAATGCCACTGTGATAGCGTTGCACGGTCTGGCGTTGTTGTTCCAGACGCAGCAGAGCTTGCTCGACTTGGGTAGCGACCTGACTTTTCAACAAAGTGATATTGGCTTCCTGAGCACGCACATCCGCTTCGGCGGCTCGCCGCTCATGCCTGATAGAACCAATATCAAAAATTGGGAAGGTAGCAAAAAGGCGCACGGCATAACCTCCCGGTGGTTCGGTATGACCGAAAAACGGTGCGCGCCTGAGCTGAAAATCAATAACTGGCAACCGCTGCCGCTGCACCGCAGTAACTTGTGCGCGACGTGACTCCAACGTCGCCTGAGCAACCAACACATCGGGGCGATTACTCAACGCGCCCGGCAGTACATTCGCTCGCTGTGTCGTTAAATCTACGCCCTCACCCCGCCCTCTCGCTCCCAGGTCAATGTTAGGGTGAGAGGAAGTCACAGGACTATGCAACTCGTTACTTGTAGGTGATGAGGCACTTCCACTTACTGCTCCCCTCGCCTCACCATTAGCCTGGGAGTGTGAGGACGGGATGAGGGCCGTCTGATGCAACACATCCATAAACTCATCACCAAAGGGCAAGGCAGCTCGCAAGGGAGTTTCGGGTGGCTGGCCGATCAACTGATTCAAGGTAGCGCGACGGCTGAGGCGTTCAGTCTGGGCATTGATGTAATCATTCTGGGCACGCAATAGTTCCAGATCAGCGCGTTGCACCTGCACGGGCGGTACGTCCCCTAACTCAGCGCGACGGGCAGCGGCATTGCGAAATAGCTGAGCCACCTCCACCTGCACACCACCTAAAGACTCGGCTTCCTGGGCTGCGAATAAATCGGCAGCCGCATTTTTAACAGCGACCACCAGGCTGCGCTCGGCCTGCGTGGTCTCGGCCTGGGTGCGGCGCAGGTCAGCAGCCGCCACATTCGCCAAGGCACGGCGTTGGCCGAAAATATCAATGCGTTGCGAGAAAAGCACATATTCATCACGCGCATCAGGATTGCCCAAACCCGGCGTGGTTTCCACTGTAGGGTTCTCTAAAACCCGCAAGGCTCTTAAATGTTCACGCGCCGCGTCCTGCCCTAAACGAGCCACCGGTATTTGCGGACTGTTGGCTAAGGCACGCTGCACCAATTCGTCTAATGTCAACTCCGGCTCCACATTCGTCGGTGCCGTAATAACCGGGGCGGGCGGTGGCGTAGCTTGAGACGTTGCTGGGGCAGGTGGTGCGACGTTAACAGTCGGTGCGTTGCCGGGAACAGCATTGTCCTGAGCACTTAATGGCGCTATGGCCAAAAGCAATGCTCCCGTTAATCCGCAAAAAAAATAAAGAACCTTCATTGTAATAGATTAAATTTGCAGTGCGGCCAGAATACCATCAGCATTATTGCGCAGACTGAGTTGCCAACCATTGGTCGTGGCAATGGTTTTACAGATCGCTAAACCCAACCCATTGCCCCCCGTTTGCGAATTGCGCGAAGAGTCAGGGCGAAAAAATGGCTCAAAGTATTTATCTATATCTTCATCGGGCGCAATGCGGCATTCATCAAAAATCTCTAACTGAGCGTGGTGATCACAGGCCCTTAAAGCCACGCGCACCTCGCCCCCGGCTGAGGCATATTTCACGGCATTCTCAATTAAGTTGCGCACCAACATCTCCGCATGAGGTGGGGGTGCTAAGACTTCGACACTATCCGCTAAGGAAGTCTTTACCCGTAAGCCACGCTGCTCGATGGTAGCTCTAAAGCGGTCGAGGGTACGGTCGCAAACTTCAGTCAGATTCACCGCTTCTTGCGGCGGTTGAGATGTCGCAGTGTCTAAACGGTTGAGCAACAGTAAACCTTGCACTAATAAAATAAGACGCTGGGTTTGCTGATGCGCTTCCTCAATTGCCGCCCGATATTCCTCCACCGTGCGCGGGCGATTTACCGCCAATTCTAAATGACCCGATAGCGCCTGGAGCGGAGTGCGCAATTCATGCGAAGCCGCCGCATAGAAACGCCCCTTAATATCGGCGGTGGCCGCTAAACGGGTCAAGAGACCATTCAATGTCGCCACTAATTCCACTATCTCAGCATCAGGCGATGGCTCTAACAAACAAACACGTAAGCTATCGGTGCTGGCCGCTTGCGCCTGGCGCGATAAAGAACTAATGGGGGAAAGGGTATGCCCCACCAACAACCAGGAACCCAACGCCGCCGCGCCTATTACGAGCAAGCTTATACCTAACAGCATCAATGCCTGGGAGCGTTGCGCATGTTCTGTTTTCTCCCACGGCACGCCTACGATCACGGTGTTGGCACCACTGGGCACCGTAACGACACGCCAATCATCCGCCTCTGGCATAGGCCAATGGGGGACGGGCCAGGAGGGGGTAGCACCCTGTGACTTTTGCAGCACATGGCCGTGGGGGTCAACCATTAAAATGGCAATGTGATTTTCCGGGGCTTGATTTTGGTCTTCGGTAAGCTCATCCAAATCCAGCCGTTGTTTACCTTGCTTTAGTTCCTCCTGCACCTGCTGCGCCGTGGCCTGGAGCACGGCATCGGCCTGATGTTTGGCACTATATTTCAAATAACTTACAATGCCGCCGCATACTAGCAACATCAGGGCGGCAATCGAAAGCGTAAAGGCAGCGGTCATGCGGGCACGAATGGAGTTAACGCGCATAAAATTAGTTGTTCGCATGAGTGCCAATCCGATAACCAACACCGCGCACCGTATGGATAAGCACAGGGGTGCGGCCCTTATCAACTTTACTGCGCAAATAACTGATATACACGTCTAAAACGTTATCGTTGCCATCAAAATCATACTGCCAGACATGATCTAAAATCATGGAGCGTGTCACTACCCGATGAGCGTTACGCATCAGGTATTCCAGCAGCGCATATTCCGTAGCCGATAGGTTAATCAGTTTGCCGCCACGCATGGCCTGGCGGGTTGCTGGATTCAAACTTAAATCGGCCACATTGAGGACTGTGGGCGTGGAGACTCCCCGCCTTAACAATGCCCTCATGCGCGCCAGTAACTCAGCGACTTGAAAGGGCTTAACAATATAATCATCGGCCCCGCTATCCAGTCCTTCGATTTTGTCTTCGAGCGCATCACGGGCGGTGATAATTAAAATAGGCGTGGCAATTTTGTTCTCTCGCAAGCGCCGACAAATTTCAAACCCATTGAGACCTGGTAGCATCACATCAAGCAAGAGAAGATCAAAGCTATGCGCCTGTGCCGTATTGAGAGCCACGAGGCCATCATGCACCACCTGCACTACATAACCAGCCTCGCCCGCCGCCTGTTTCAAGAAGCGAGCGACGCTTTCATCATCCTCTACGATTAATACATTCACAGGCTCAGCTCCGCCAGTTTTAACCCGCTCTTGCTATTATTTAAACTTGCTACCAGTTAAAGATGCAGGTGGAAACCAGCTCCACCTGCATCTTGAGAGTCTGCACGAATTAACAACTTAAAGCCAACTCAATTAGGCACAGCGATTACTTCTTCTCGTTCTTTTCGTCCTTCTCGTCAGCTTCCTTCTCTTCTTTTTTGCCGTTGGCCTTCTTTGCATCCTCTTTGGCCTCGGCAGCTTCCTTCGCCTCGGTGGTCACTTCGGCATCTACTATTGCGCCCGTATTGGCATCCACCTGAACCTCGCGCAGAACTTTACCAGAGCGGATCATCACGGCATACTGCCACTTGCCGTCTTCATTTTCCAGCACGGTCTTTTTGGTGACCTTGCCGGGATACTTTTTCTTGGCGATCTTGGTGGCCTGCGCTGCGCTAATTTTTACTTTGGGCGGTGCTTCCTTGGCATGGGCGACCGTGCCGAAACCTAAAACGGCGACAACTAGCGTGGCTGTCCAGCGTGCTATACGGCGATGACCAAACCTGCTTTTCATTCTCAAATCTCCTTTGGGTGTTATTCCATTCCAATCCAGTGCTTGAAACGCAACCGAATAACTTTGAGCCTTGGTTTAGCTCAGCTCAAATCTATTGTAGGAGAAAAGCCTTAACAACAACTAAGAATTATCTGAGAGTTTTTTAAGGTAACTACCGATAGCAGGAGCAGGACTTACGCGCACCCGCCCGTAAACGAGCGGGCTGAGGGTAAAAGCCCGGTGAACCGGGCTGGAGAAGCCACATTAGCTCCGTTCAGGGGACTTCTAAGTTTCAGCCCGCTGCTTCAGCGGCGGGTCTGGTTAAGTCCTAAGGAGATTGCTACACCGTAGCCTTGGTGCAGAAAAGTTATAATGGAATTATCCAGTGGCCACAGGTTTGGCTGCACTTTTTCTGCGGTGGAGACTGCTATGAGAAGCTACGACTTAATTGTTATCGGGTCTGGGCCAGCCGGTGAAAAGGGCGCGGCTCAGGCCGCCTACTTTGGTAAGTCGGTGGCGATTATTGAACGGGAATTAGTCCCAGGCGGAGCTTGCATCAATACCGGCACGGTGCCCAGCAAAACTCTGCGTGAATCGGCACTGCATTTATCGGGCTTCAAGCAACGCGGCGTTTATGGCGTTGATATGTCGGTGCGCTCCAACATCACGGTGGGCGACTTTATGCACCGCAAACGCGAAGTCGTCGAAAAAGAATGGGATTTAATTGAAGACAACCTGCGCCGCCACGAAGTGGATTACTACCGGGGCACCGCCCATTTTGCCTCTCCCCACGAAATCATCGTTCACCATTCCGATGCGCAAACCCATCTAACAGGCGACATCATTTTGATTGCCACTGGCTCCCGTCCCTATCGGCCCAGTCATGTGCCCTTTGATGATGTGCATATCTACGATAGCGACACCGTTTTGAACCTCGACTGCATTCCTAATTCAATGGCAGTGATTGGGGCTGGCGTCATCGGCTGCGAATATGCTTCGATCTTTGCGGCGCTGGGCATTGAAGTCACCCTCATAGATGGCCGCACCGAACTCTTGGGCCATGTAGACCGCGAGATTGTGGATATTCTCATGCGCCAGATGCGCAGTCGCCTGAAGGTAAAGACCTATCTTGGCCATGATGTGGACAGCATTAACCGGGAAGGTAACACCATTCAGTTGAAACTCAAAAATGGGCGTGAGGTCAATGCCCAAAAAGTGCTGTACGCTGCCGGACGACAAAGTAATACGGATGAACTGGATTTAGCCAAAGCCGGGGTAGCAACTGGCAAACGCGGCCTGCTGGTAGTGAACGAGCACTATCAAACCAATGTGCCCCATATCTATGCCGCAGGAGATGTCATCGGTTTCCCAGCCCTCGCTTCGACCTCGATGGAACAGGCGCGCGTGGCGATGGTTCACGCCTTCGATCTGAAATATAAAACTCGCGTTGCGCCCAATCTGCCTTTTGGCATCTACACCATTCCCGAACTTTCAACCATTGGCCTGAGCGAAGAAGACTGCCTCAAGCAAGGACAGGACTATGAAGTAGGCCGTGCCTATTATCGCAACAATGCGCGTGGCCAGATTATTGGCGATACTGGCGGCATGGTTAAGCTGGTCTTTGCCACCGCTGACCGCAAACTGTTAGGGGTGCATATTGTCGGCGAGAACGCTGCCGAACTGATTCACGTTGGCATGATGGTGATGCACGTTAATGGAACTATAGACGCTTTTATCGAGTGCGTTTTCAACTACCCAACTTTAGGCGATGCCTACAAATACGCCGCCTATGACGGACTGGGCCGCCTGGCAAACCGTCAACGTCATGCCCACCACGAAGTTATGCAAGCGGCACCCCCCACAATGCCCGTAGATGTGATTCCTGTCTTAGCTGAAGCACCTCAAGGCTTATCTCACGCAGAGACGCAAAGAGCGCAGAGATGAGGCCGAGGATGGAAGATAGAGGATCGAAGATAGAGGATCGAAGATAGTAGAGACAACCGCTTTCCGCGATCCTCAATCCTCTATCTTCCATCCTCGTTCTTACTGAGCCTGCTCTGCGTGAGCTAACTTGATGTTCTGCTCGTGTTCGGCAAAAGTTTTGGCAAAGCGGTGGTGCCCTAACTTGGAAGACATGACGTAAAACACATAATCGGTATTACGGGGGTGGGCCGCAGCGCGCAATGAGGCTTCACTGGGGTTGCAAATAGGGCCAGGCGGCAAACCTTTATTCAAATAGGTGTTATAGGGCGATTGAATTTTAAGGTCGCGCCAGAGCACGCGGTTCTTATGCCCTACTGCGCCCGGCACTCCGTTAGCGGCGGCGAGTTCCATCGCATATTGCACACTGGCATCGCACTGTAAGGGCATGTGAATCTGCAAGCGATGGTAGAGCACTCCCGCAATTAGGGGCCGTTCTTCGGCCACGTCCGTCTCACGCTCCACTAAAGAGGCTAAAGTCGTGACTTCTTGCGCCGTTAAAGGATGACCGGCGTTGGTTGGAAAAGGGCGCGGCAACTTGCTTAACACTTCTCTGTAACGATCATGCAGGCGACCAAAAAGTTGTTGGGCAGTGCCACGTTGCGGCAGGTAATAGGTATCGGGGAAAAGTTGCCCCTCCCACGGCGATATCGGATGTCTGGGTGGATAGACGAGACGGGCAAAATCGTGGGCAGCCACAAATTTATTGGCCGCTAAACGATGGGCCATCTGATGACCTGTCCAGCCCTCCGGGAATGTGACTTTGATGAGCGGTGGCGGCGCTTTGAAAACCTTCGCCAGTTCCAATGGCCCCGCCATTTTAGGCAAGATATAAGCGCCGGGTGCCACCTTGGTCAAGCCCACTTGCTGCGCGGCTTCCAGAAAAGTTGGGGCATCACGGATTTTCTTAGTCTTTTGTAATCGCTCGGCTAAGGTAGCCACCGGCCATGCATCTGTAACACGGGCCAGGTGCTCCGGCATCATAATCGGCTGCCATTTCCAGCGCCTCTCCTGCGCGCTCTTGAACCAAAGACCGCCTGTTATTGATAGCCCCAGCACGGCTATTATCCCGCAGACTATAGCTAAAGCTTTCCCCTGTCGTTTGTTCGTTCGCTGGAACCCGCCGCTAAAGCAGCGGGCTGAATAAGAAAGCCCCCTGAAGAGGGCTAAGGGTGGCGCGGGAACTGGCTCAGCCCCCTTCAGGGGGCTTCTAACCTCAGCCCGCTGCTTTAGCGGCGGGCCTATAGGGGTGTCCTGTCGTCTCTTCAAACTTTGTCTATTCCTCTCCTCAAGCTGTTATGCCCTACTCTCACGCGTCCCAATTTTTATGTTGCTATCCAATGTCTAAAACAAGTCGCCTGCATCCGTATTTATTTCCGCAACTTCTTCATGTTCATCTTCACCCACAGGTGATGACCGCTCCGCTTGAGCCTTCTGAAAATCCAGGAACCCCTGCAAAATGATGGCCGCTGCCCGCGCATCTACACTTCCGGCTCCGGTGGTGGCCCGTCCCTGACGTTGAGAAATGCCTGCTGCGCGCATATGGGTTAAAGCTTCGCGGGTGGAAAACCGCTCGTCCCACCATTCAACCTCAGCGGGCAATCTAGCGGTACGCAACGCCTGCTGCAAGGCATCTACAAATTTACGGAGCGCCTCTTCCCCGGCACCCGCATTTCCGGCAAGACTGCGCGGCAACCCGACCACCATGCGTTCGGCTCCCACGCCACGAAAAGTTTCCAACAAGGCGTCCAAATCCTGCCGCCTACCTTTACGCTCGCGGGTCGCCAACGGCGAGGCGAAGGTGCCAGTGTCATCAGACACCGCCAGGCCAATCCGTCGCTCTCCAAAATCTATCGCCAGATACCGCATAAGAGTACCAGGTTTAGCCGTTGATGGCTTGCCGCATAACTTCCTAAATTACTAGCGTCTAAACTGTAAGAGTTAAGCAAGAATAGAGTTGCCCACGCAATACTATCTGAAACAGTACACTAAGGCTGGCGCAACACACTTTGAATTAAGGATAGGGCGCTATGTTCCTTATGCTCACACACATCTTAAAGCCGGGTTCTTCTCATCAGCTACCGCATTGGCGACCACGCTGGACAACGCTGCCTTTGTGTTTCCTTTGTTATCTCGTGGCTGGCACATTGGAAGTCACGCCCGTCTACGCGGCACGCCGTCCGGGGCCACCACGTCCGTTACGCTTGTTATGGCCCGACCCCATTACAACCAGCACCGTCTCAAATCCGACAACAGATGCCATTTCAACCCAGGACGGAGTTTTTGCAGCGCATAGCGCGGCTGATGCTAAAGCACGTAACGGGGGCACCCGTCATGACGGCCCAACCTCCTGGACGCTCTTCTTTACACGGCAAGACGGTGGCACTCGCAATATCTGGCGGGCGGATCCACAGATCATGTCGGGCGGAGGAGCCGCAAATAGCCAGCCTAGTGAGACCGAGGATCGCTCCGCGCTGTTACGCGGTTTAGCGTGGCGTGTGGCTCCCATTACTCATCTAACGGCTCCCCTGTTCGCGGAACAAGTGGATGCTACCCCGGATGGCCGCAGTTTAATCTGCGTTACCAACGCCCTGGGTGGCCCGGCTATGCTGGCAGGAGCATCCGCTAACAGCAATGCGGCACCTCAACGCAGCCAGATTGCCCGTTTAGATTTACAGAGCGGGCAGTGGACGACGCTCACCGGTAATGATGCCCACGATCATTCCCCGACTATTGCGCCGGATGGCCGTCGCCTCGCTTTTGTTTCTAATCGCTCCGGCCTGGAGTCGGTTTACCTAATGCCAATCAATGGTGGCCCCCCGCGTCGCATTGCGACAATGGCGCAGCATCCGTGTTGGCTGGATAACAACACATTACTCTTCGAGAGCACCCGCCCTGGTCAGTCCGGTTTATACAGGCTGGCACTACCCGGTGAAGGCGATGGAAGCTGGGGGGAACTGCACCCCAGCCTGTTCTTTAAGCAGTTGGGCGAGACCACCATGTCGCCCGATGGGGGTCAACTCTGTGTCGCCGCCGCGCCTATTCCCGGTCTGGCACGCCGCAACTCTAGCAGTGCCGACACGGGCCAAACGTCTTCAACCTCGCCCCAGCTTTATCTTTTAGCTCCTGATGGCTCCGGCGCACGGGCGATTCCCGGCACAGAAGGCGCGCACTCACCTCATTACACACCGGATGGTAGTGCCATTATCTTTGATGCCCCGTTGGATAACACGGCAGCCTCTACCACAACCCCATCGCGCACCTTGTGGCTCATACCCATGTTGCATGAGAAACCCACAGCATTGTTGATGGATGTCAGGCCGATTGTGCGCTTTAGCGACCCCTCGGCCCCGCCAGAAGAGGCGGAGGTTATCGGCACTGCCTTTGCCGAGGGACTGAACGCGCCAGAAATTAAGTTAGAGTATGGCGAAGGCACCGAACCAACCCGCTGGCATAATGTTGAGATACAACGTGCGACCATACAGCAAGGTAAGCTAGGTACCTGGCATTTGCCGCCGGGAGCGCAAGGTGAATGGACACTGCGTTTAACTGTCACCGACGCCTCTAATGACCATAATCAAACTACCTTCCCCGTTCATTTTCCGCTCCATCCCCCCTCACGGCTGGCGCTGGGTGGCCAAGTGGATAACATTCCAGGGAGTGTAGATTCGACTTTGCCACCAAATGGCATCCCTCCGACCGTCACTGTTTCGCCGCAATTACCACAAACGCCATCGGCACCCATTGGAACGGCTCCATCGCTTAATCCACAGGCCGCTTCGCCCATCACCCCAACACCGGGAGCCTCTGGACTTACCGCTCCGCCCACGGTTCGCACAGGACAGAATGCGTCCGTGCGGCCTCATAATAAAAGTCCTAAAGGGGCAATAGCCCAAAGCACCCCAAGACCGCTGCCACGTCTGGCCGGGCCAGTCAAAGTTTTGCCGTTACCAGCCTTACCTCCAGCTCCCACGCCCACCCCGCCTAATAAGGCTACATCGCCAACCGGAACTCAGCCCGATACGGGGACAGGCAATATCCCATCAAACTCATTGCCAACCTTTCCCCAAGATGCCGCCTCGCCACCGCCACCCATCTGGCAACTTCCCTCCGGCCCTTTGCCGCCAAAAACCAGACACCAGAAGCGGCCCAGAACAACTAAAAAAACCCACAGCCAGGCGACACAACAACGGCCCAGGTCGCAACCTAAGTCTTCTGAGATAGACGATGAGACTTATACCACGACTTCAACTCCTGCTTCGACGCATGACAGTGGTGGAGCGGACGAGGCGCGGATTAGCGTTGAAGGCACTCCCGCTGTGATGCAGGCTGGACAAAATGTTACTGTCATAGCGACTTTGCGCAATACAGGCACCCGCGATTGGGCTACTGAAAGCACCCAACCGGTGCGCCTCGTTTATCGTTGGGTAGATGCTTCCACCGGAACCCGCACTCGCTGGGCCGTGCGCTGGCTGCAAAGCACAGTGCGGCCCGATAGCAGTACGCAACTCTCCGTTACCTTGACGGCTCCGCCACGTCCAGGGCGATATAAATTGAGCTACATTATGATCCGTCTCAATGGTGATAAATTCGAGCCGCCGCCAGCAACCACACCCACGCAACGCTGGCCGGGTGAATTTGGCAGCACAACGTACAGGGTTACGGTCACTGGCGGCGAACGCCCAGACAGTGACGAACACCAGGCTACAGGAGATGAACCGCCGAGACGCAGAGGGCGCTGAGTAGAGAGGAAGACCTGATTCTTTCGGCAATAATACGCTTGATTCTTGGAACAATAATGTAATAAAAGAACTTAAATACGGGAGAGTGCAGCTTATGAGCCACAAAGATGTACAAGACCTGTTTCTTCTGATAATTCTGGTAGGGATCTTGGTAGGCGGGCACTTTCTGCCTGGCCTGATGCACAAACTGACAAAAAAGTAGCGTCACCTCAAATTACACGCAGGTGGCTCAAGTATATAATTGCTATTCTTTTCTCTGTGTCCTCTGCGTCTCGGCGGTTCATCCACCAGACCCATGAGTATCTAGGGGCTATAGAGAGTAATGAGTGCCATCTGGCTAATTAGTGGCAGATTAACTTCGTAAGCCTCATAATTGAAGGACGCTTAGAGCGGAGGAATGGCCCTGTTTCTGAATCATGCGCGGCGAGATTACACAACTGTCTTCACCCTAACCTTAGCTATTTTACTGGGTCTTTATGTGCGTCTCTGGCCTGCGCTGATTGCCGATTTTCCTCTCAATGATGGGGGGCTGTTCTATCAAATGGCGCAAGAGGTGCAGGCAGCCCATTATCACCTGCCAGTTTATACCGCTTACAATGCGGCCCATATTCCCTTTGCTTATCCGCCTTTAGCCTTTTATCTGGCTGCGGCACTCTCCGCTCTAACCCACATCAATTTGTTAAGTATTCTGCGCATTCTACCGGCCCTGCTCAGCACTTTGGCCATTCCCGCTTTCTACCTTTTTAGCCGGGTGGTTTTACAGTCTCGCATTCAAGCCATTTTAGCCACTTTCGCGTTTACTCTGCTGCCGCGCACTTATGGTTGGATGATAATGGGCGGTGGTCTGACTCGCGCCCCCGGCTTTGCCTTCGCTATTCTGACTCTCGGCTTCGCTTATTTGCTTTACACGAAACATGATTGGCGTTTGGTTCTCCCGACAGCCCTGCTGGCCGGTTTGACAGCGTTAAGCCACGCGGAAATGACCTGGTTCACGGTTTACAGCGCTTTTTTCTTATGGCTCTTTTATGGGCGCAGTTTAAAAACTCTCGCTGCCTCAATAGCCGTTGGTGGAGGTGCTGCGATTATTACCGCTCCTTGGTGGCTGGTGGTGGTAAATCGTCATGGGCTGGCACCCTTTCAGGCCGCAGCCCACACCGGCAGCCAACGCTGGTTCACCTGGCATCCTTCTTATATCACGGGCGAACCTTTCTGGCCGCTACTGGGTTTTATTGGCCTGTTAGGGCTTATTGTTTGCTGTCTCAAGCGGCAGTTTTATTTACCAACGTGGGCCGTTGCTATCTTCTTTGTCCAGCCCCGCAGTGCCAGAACCCTCGCCATGATACCATTATCAATGGCTTTGGGCATCGCTCTCGACCAAGTTATCCTACCAGCCCTAAACAAGTTATGGAAGCCCCGCACTACTTCTATTGGCGAAGCACCACTTGAAGTGAAGGCTGCCAGGAAAAATTCTCAGGTGACAGCAGAAACACCGTCGTGGATGGGGCCATTGCCAGTCGTATTTTTAACTTGCCTCTTAATTTATGCCGTGTTAGGAGCCTGGCTGATTGATGCCACGGCATCGCCCTTAAAAACTCTCTTGCCACCGGAACGCGTGGCCATGCAGTGGGTAGCTACACAGACACCTCAGAATAGCAGGTTTCTCATCTTAACTGCCGACGGACTCTGGGATGATAGAACCCTGGAGTGGTTTCCTGCCCTCGCGCACCGCACCAGCGTTACCACCATTCAAGGCTCGGAATGGCTGCCAGGAGGCCGTTTCTATCGCATTTGGGATGCCGATGAAAAACTGGCTGCCTGTGGGGCCGGGCAGGGTAATAAAAGCAATAGCATCTTAAAGGGCCTGCCCTGCCTTAATCAATGGGCGCAACAGTGGAGCATGAGTTTCACCCACATCTATATCCGCAAGGAACTCGCATCCTCTCCTAAACGAGACTATTGGAAAACTATCGAGCAAGCACTGCGCACCTCGCCTGATTATACAGTTGTCTATGATGGCGTCGGGGCCACCATCTTTGCGCGCCGAGGTTCAATAGGATAAACAATGAACACCAGCCATGATTACTTTAAAGTGAGTCATAATCATGTTGCCTGATATTAGCTTTGACACCAAACACTAACAACAGCATCTTATGGTAGCCAACTCGCCTTCCTTGCCAGGCGCGGCACTCGCTTCAACTCGAACTAACACTCAGACGCCAGCCCAACGGCGGGATCGTCGCGCTTGGTGGGGCTTAGTCATCGTTTCCCTGTTCGCTTATGCCCCCGGTATTATGGGTTTGTGTTGGGGTGCCTGGCCCTTTGCTAATGATGCGGTGGCCCTGTTTGGTCCATGGCGCACCTTTGCGCGCCATGCTTTAACCCAGGGAACCTTGCCCCTGTGGAACTCCAACAGCTTTTGCGGCTTGCCTTTAATGGGCAATATTCAGACCGCTACTCTCTATCCTCTTAATATTCTCTACTGGATTTTTCCGCTGGCCTGGGCCTTACTGATAGATGCTTTTCTGCACCAACTGATCATGAGCTTCGGCATGTACGCACTGGCCCGCGCCTTACATCTGAGTCGCACCGCAGCCTGGTTAGCTACCATCGCCTTTGCTCTCGGTGGAGCTGCATCAGGCCATCTCTTTGCAGGCCATATGACCTGGCACGCCACACGCGCTTATATGCCGTGGGAACTCTGGGCACTACTACTCTATTTGCGCAATGGGAAAAAGCTCTATGGTTATCTCTTTGCTGGTCTGCTCACCCTACAGATTTTTGCGGGCTACCCACCATTAGTGCTGCTAACTTTGGGCTTGTGCTGTGGTTTATGCATTGCTTATCTGTTATCGTATCGGTTTTCTCACCTTCAAGATAGGAGGCAAGCTCAGCGTCGGGAAAAGTCAAGATGGGAGATGCCGTCTGGTTGGTTTCCATTGATGATTCAGCTTGGGTTGGTTGTTGCCCTTCTTTCTGCCGTTTGTATGCTGCCCATGCAAGAGCAAAGCCGTCTCTCAGTGCATGGTAGTGGGCTAAGTTACCGAGATGCCACTAAATTATCTGGCTCATGGCGTAGTTTGCTTCGGTTGCTGATCCCCGATTTCTTTGGGGGCAACTTCGATGTGCAATGGAGCCAGCCTTATACTGCATATGAAGAGGCTGCCTATTCAGGCATTCTCGTATTGATATTAGCGGTTGGTGCGCCTCTGTTTGGACGCTACCAAAGGACAATCTCAGATACAGGACATCGCAACGTGAATGGCCCCATTTCTGCTGCCACTGACAAGAATATGTCTCAGGCATCAGCGGTGCCTGAGTATGGGGCCATGTCGCGCAGCATCCCCTGGCTTTGGGCATTACTGCCCATCTCTTTAATCCTCGCCATGGGTAATAACACACCTGTATATCATTGGCTATTTAACCATATCGCACTTTTCCGCCTGACCCGCTGTCCTGTGCGTTGGTTAGAAGTTTGGTACTTATGTGTTGCTTTACTCGCCGCATTTTCTTTTGACGCCTTAATGCGTGGTGTTCCACAAACCAAGAAACCCACCGTTGTTGCCGCTAACGATACGGCGAGTGATTACTCTGACATCAATGCTCTACAGCCAGCGCGCTTACTACAAGTGGTCTTCTTTGTCTTAGCAGGGTTACTCTTCGCACTAGCGGCTTGGCTGGCTGCCACGGGGGCGGCTGACCCCCTGTGGATGAAAAAAGCACAATGGGCCTTTGTGGTTAATCCGGCTTCCCTCCATGCTCCCATTGCCCAGTATTTACGCTGGACAGCTTTATCACAAACTCTTATCGCCGCTATCATAGCGTTTGGCTTCGCCGGAGCTTGGGCAGCGTGGCAACGTGCATCGCTTCGCTACCGCCCACGCATCACAAAACTGTTAATTGGCCTGGCAATGCTGGATGTCTTGCTCGCCTTCTGGCGTTATATGATGCCTACGCCAGCCGAAAAGTTGGCAGAAGCCGTATGGTGGCCGTCACGCTTGACCCAGCTTTATCGCTCACCACAACGTTGGGACACGCAGGCACGGTGGGATTCGCTCAATCAGAATATGGGCCAACAGATCGATCTCTTCAACGGCTACGATGCCCTGAGCGGTCGTCGTTATTTTAAATTTGCAAACTATATGGAGCAACGGGAATTCTGGCAAGATGCCTACGTCCCAAAGTTTCGTTCTTCCCTACTCCGTGTAGCAGCGGTAACCCACATTTTATCTTGGGATAAAAACCCCATTATCCGTTCCAGCGATCCACGTTTGTCATTAGTGGCTCAACAGAGTTTATGGAAATTATGGAATTTTCCAGGAGCATGGCCCCGTGTCTATCTATCGCGTCAAGTCATCCGCACCCCCGAAACTGCACAGCTTCCGATTCTCAATGCATGGGCCGCTAAACCACTTAACCGCTTCAATTTGCCTGTCATAGTAGCACCAGATAAGTTTTCTGCTATTCCCGCTATGCCAATCACTTCCACTGATATGGTAAATGCCTGGCATCAAGACCTAAACCGGATGACCATTCAGACCACCACCACACAACCGTGCGTCTTGGTTCAGGCAGAGACCATTTATCCGGGGTGGCGGGCCTGGGTTAATGGTTGTCCGGTGTCCCTGGAAACAGCTAACTACCTGTTTCGCGCTGTAGCAGTTCCAGCAGGGCCAGCGCGCACCACCGTGGTTTATGAGCCACAGGCTTATCGCTTCGGTCTTTTTGTATCTCTCTGTGGGCTAATGCTAATGGCTGCGCTGGGAATGACACATTATAGGGTAAATAATCGGCCTTCGCTGCGGCACATTCCATCTTCCATTCAAGTGCCTCAAGTAGAAGCCAGCTCTTCATAATTGGCTCCTCATTTGATTGATTAGGACAGAAAGCGTAAACTTCGCTTATGAAACCTCTGCTGGGGTTATTTCGCCGCAAACCGCATTCTGCTCCAGTCTCTACTTCGCCTCAATCTGGCAAGCGTTACCTGAGCCAGACCTATTGCCGTGAGGCGGGTGGGGATGGGATCGCCGTAATGAGTAACGGAGCAGTGGCAAATAACGCACTAACCAGCCCTGTTGGTGGGGTGCAAGATGGTGGGCGGGCTGCCGGAGCCACCGGCACAGGCAGCGCCACTGCCGCCAATGGTAGCCCGGTTAATGGCAGCGCGGCAACTTCAGCCTACGCTGCATCAGGAACTCTTTCCAGCGTCAGTGGCGTCCGCAACCTGCCGCGCCCGGCCTTACGTTGGCTGGGAGCGGCGGGTCGCATCGCGCTACGCGAGTTTGACTTTGAAGCCGATTCGGCAGCAGTTTGCAGCTTTCAAGAAGAAACCTACAGCCTCAATTTTCCCGACTTTCGCTACAACCACTCTTTCGCGGCAGCCTTTCGCCACGACCTGCGCCGCGCCGCGCTCGACCCACAACACGCCCTTTTTGTCCTGGATGAGGGCGAGGTTGTAGGCTTCTTATGGTTGGTCATCTGCCAAAACACCTGGACGGGTGAACGCTACGGCTATGTCAATAACCTCTTCATCAAGGATGCTCGACGCGGTCAGGGCTTAGCGCGCGAAATGATGCAACAAGCCGATGTCTTTTTTCGCAGCCGCCGCATCAAACGTGTCCGCCTCACCGTCACCGCCTCCAACGCCCCCGCTGCTCATCTCTACGCACAAAGCGGCTACACCACAACCCGTTGGGAGATGGAAAAAGAACTGTAGCCAATTTTATAAACTGATAACAAGCACCAAAAGAATGGCTCAGCAACATGATACTATTTTGGCTGACCCTCTAGTTCGCGCCGCACTTCAACAGGCTTGGCGAGATTCGCAACCTGGCATGAGGGGAGGCCATGAAGAAGGCGGTTTCATTTTGCAAGATCCCAACGGCGACTTGAGGATTATGCGCTGGCCAACAGGCAGCCAAAGCAGCATTGTGCTCCCGCCATATTCAAACTGCAAAATTGGTGAGAGTGACATTGTCGCTACATTTCATACCCACCCGAATACAGGAAGCGAATACCTACAAGAACCCAGCGAGACGGACAAGAGAGCTATCCGTGACGATCCTGATTTGAAGGGCGAATTTTATGAAGGTGAGTTCATCATCTCTCAGGCAATGATTTACTTGGTTAACCCAGATGGACAAGTTAACGAGATAGCAGCTACCGGCGAAATCTTTGCTAAAGTATAAACAGAGGAGTATGGTATGACTGCCACATTAACACCAGATGTCTATCAAGATGATATTGCTCTGTCCTTAGCCCGCGTCATAGCTGTCGCTAACAAGCGTGCCCGCGAATCAGGTGTAGATGTGCTACAAAGTTTCATCACTGTCACGCAGCAACCTCTTGACGGCAGTATAGTGTGGCGCGTTAGCTATGGCCCCAGAGATTATTTAAGTCGCCGTGGCGGTGATTTGATTATTGATGTTGAGCCGGACGATACCAGTATTAAACAAGTGCTTCACGGCCAATAATACTTGTCAGCCGCCACTTACATAAGCCTGCAATAACACTTTGCCGTTAGCACTCCCCCATTGTGTATTCAGATAACGCAAATACTGCCTATATTCTTATTTTGCCCCCTAACAAATGTCCTCGTGATGCTATCGGAACCATATTGGGAGCATCGTGTCTAATGGATGTATGCGTTTTTCAAACTCCCGATTCATTCTGCCCCTTGTGGCTGCCGTGACAGTTCCAACTACCACTTATAGCGCAGGGGTTGGCATAAAAAGTAAACCCTCAGCCGCCGCAAAGCCTGGGCTAAGTAGTGTCTCAGCGCGTCTCCAGGCGGTATCAAATCTGTCGCTGCCGGGTTGGAATTACGCCTTAGAAAGTGACGCGTTGGAAAAAGCGTGGAGTTGGAAGACCAACTTAGACACCAGTGGCCCCTTTGAGACGCGGGTGGCTTTTCATTATAAAAACCCACAAGATTATATCGTCCTGCGCGTCAAAGGCGATGCGGCGCGGGCCGAAGTGGGTTTCTGGCGCGTGGCCAACGGCAAGGCTGAACGTTTGGGCGAACCAGTAGCAACCATTGGCGCACCACATGGGCAACTTACGGTGCAACGCTCTGCCTGGCGCGTGCGTGCCCTCTGGAATGGAAAGGCCATCGTGACTGCTTTTAGCGATGTGGCAGGAGAACGGTTTGGCGTTGCTACACACGGCGCAGCCAAACTCTCCACAGTGCGGATGCAGCCAGTGGAAGCGCCTGTCTTTTCGGATGATTTCATGCGCGCCCAGGGGCCAGATGCTACTGAAGCGCCCGGTGATTGGCATCGCGTGGCGGGCATCTGGAAAACCAGTGGGTTGATCGGGCCGCGTGCCGATGCCGCTTTGAATCCGAATCCTTTTGTCTTTCGCGCCGAAGTTCCGTCCGGCGGCGATGGTTCCGCCGTGGCAACCGTTGGCAAATGGTTCTGGAGCGATTACACCGTCACAGCTTCAGTCCGTCCCACTTTAAAAGACCCCGCACATCCCCTGGTGGCGGGTCTGGCCGCCTATCATCAAGCGGATGGGTCGAGTGTCGTCGGGATGGTGGACTTTAAAACAGGTCTCGCGGTACTTCGCTCCGGTAATCGCACCTTAGCTACAGGCGCGCCCTTTCGGGTCGCACCCGATCAGTGGCATCGTATCTTCCTGGAGCCGGGGCCAGGCACGGTGCGCCTGGTGGTGGATGGCGTCGAGCGGGTGCGGGCATCCACCCCTGCTGGCGCGAATTTGGCCCAAGGCGAGGCAACCTTAACCGCAGAATTAGGTGGGAGCAACTATGCCGACTTTGACGATGTCCGTGTCGGCCCCAATGATGCCATCAGCGATGATTTTCGCACGGCAGCCGTAGGACGCTGGGACAATGTGCAGGGCGATTGGCAAACCCAGCCCGGCCAGGGGCAAAATGCAGGACGCCGCGTTAAAATTTCGGCGGGAACGGCTCTTACTCTGACGGGCAACCCGGAACGGGAGGAAGGCTTAGTCGAAGCGACCTTTGCCGATATTGGCCCCAAGACGAGGGTGCGTGGTAATCCAGAACCCGTGGGTGTAGTCTTCGCGGCGCGGGATGCCAACAACTATTTTGTGGCCCGCAAGCGAACTGGCGCACCCTTAGAAATCGTGGAAGTGGCTAACGGCACCGGAAAAGTATTAGCAAATGCACAACATGATAAAGGCACGGCTACATCTATCAATCCTCTTAACTCTACAATAACCGTGGAATGGCGCGAGGGCGTTATCACAGCGCACGGGGGTAATACAACAGCGACCGCGACTGTGGCAGCGATCCCAGAGGGACGCGTTGGCGCATGGGCCGGGGGAGCAGGCCAGGCCATTGCCCTCACTGCGTTTCGAGCTTTGGGCGCGGCTCCCGGTTGGGGCGAAGGCGCATTGCCAGAACGTTTCCAGAAAGATAGCTTGATGCAAAACTGGGCCAGCAACGCCAGCGCCTGGCAGCGTGGCCCGGATAGTGTCTGGTGGCACACGGGCGACTTTTTCCAGGATGCTGAATTATCCCTGCCCCTGCCCACTTTGTCTACGGGAGCCGGGATTACTCTCCTTTTAGCGGCTGACCCGGCCCACTCAGCGGTGGGAGCCAGTTTAGCCATCGAGCGTGACCCCAACGCCTTTAACTTCAAGCTTGCTGAAGCAGGCCAGGGCGTTAAAACTTTCACTTTGCCTGAACATGAAGCTAAAGGTGAATTACGCTTTGTGCGCCGCCCGGTTGGTGATGGCCGTGTCCTCTTGCGCGTGGCTCTCAATGGGCGGGTGCTGCTTAACGAAACGGTGGCTTCCAGCATCTCCAAAGACAACGCTGCCACAGCGACCAAAACTGGTGTGCGCTTATCCAAAATCAGCAAGCTAGACTGGGAAGGTATCCAGGCGCAAACTTCGCATCTCCTGGATTACACCTTCACCAGTGCCCCCGTAGACTGGGAATCGGCTGCCGGACGGTGGGAAGTTTCTGAGCGTTGGACTTGCTCACCGCAGTGGGGCTTTTTTATGGGGCTTAATGCAGTAGACCCCACCCTGTGGAGCCGCTTTGCGATGAAGGGCGATTTCACCCTGGAAGCTTATTTAGCCACCCCGATGGACCAAACACGGGGCGAACGTGGCCCGAACGATTTAAACCTCACTGTGGATGGCGATGGCCGCGATCTGGCTTCGGGCTATTCCTTTGTTTTTGCGGGTAATCAGCACCAATCCAATCGTGTCTTACGCGGCGATGAAGTGGTGGTGGATAAGGCATTAGAGATTCCACCACCCAAGGGTAGTACCCATCAAGACTGGTTTTATGTGCGCTTAGAGCGTCGTCAGACACCGCAGGGGTTACATTTCCGCTATAGCGTCAATGGTCGTGTTTTAGCCGATTATACTGATCCCAATCCATTGCCGAGTGCCGCCAAGGGGGGCCGTCTCGCGTTCTGGACGTATAATGGCGGTCTCTCCATTGCCCGCGTGCGCCTGTGGCATGATGGCATTGAAAGTGAGAGCCGGGGTTCAGCCAGTCCTAACTTCCTTGTGGCCAAAGCGCCAAACTCGCCTGAGTTAAAGAATACACTGGGTGAGTGGGGGCCACGCTATGAAGGAGTAACAGCAGCTTCAGCGCGGGTGCAAGTGACCAGTGCAGGCGGACGCCGCGCCTTGCAAATCACGAATCCGCAAAGCGGGGGCGACTGGACAGTTTACGTAACTAAACAAGCCTTTGATGCCGCGCAGCGTCCCACCTTGCGCTTTGACTATCGAGTACCTTCCGGCGTGCGGGTGAATCTCTACGCTAAAGTGGAAGGTCGCTGGCGCGAGATTATCTTCACCGGCGATGCGGCCCGCTTACCCAGCCAGAACCGCACTTACCGGCGGCGCGCTTTTATGGCTATGCCCGGTGCGGTCGCGGCCCAACCTGGTGCTGTGATGGCCCCACCAGTAGGTCGCGTTACAGCCGCACGCCGTATCATTATAGACGCCAATGGGCCTCAAGCCGCCAATGCCAATGCGGTGGATACCAGCCTGACTATTGGCCGCATTGCTAACGTGGTCATAGACAACCAGTGGCATACCGCCAGCTTTGATCTGCGCGCGGCCCTGCAAGCGGCTAACTTAGGCACCAAGATTGAGGCCCTGGCTTTTGCCGCACCCGACCGTGATTATCTGCGCGTCGGCTTGGGTGGCAATCACGCCGGAGCCACCTATTGGCTCAGTGATTTCCAGGCACCCGAAAGCGGTAAGCAAACGGTTGCGGTAAGACCAGGGCAATAAGCCGGGGTTATAAAAGCCCCGGCGGGAAGGCCGTTTGCCAAGCGTCCTCTGGACGCCCCATAGCTCCGTAGGGGCATGATTTATCGTGCCCTTGTCGTGTCCCGTCCGCGAGGACGGTTGGCTTTAGCCTCCCCGCCGGGTATTTCAATGCCCGTCTCCTATCCAACCCCACCATTAACCAATAAGTTTTGGGCCGTGAGCCAGCGGGCTTCATCGCTGCACAGGAAGGCGACCACATCCGCAATATCGGCAGGTTGGCCCAGACGCCCCAATGGTGTTTGAGCAATCATGGCATCCAAGCTTTCGGCTGGAATAACTTCGGTCATTAAATCGGTTTGAGTCATGCCTGGCGACACCGTATTGACCGTGATACCTCGCGGCCCCAGTTCCGCTGCCCAGCAGCGCGTAAATGCTTCCACGGCTGCTTTGGAGCCGCTATAGACCGAGCCGCCTGCCGCATTCGCTCGCGTGATACCGCTGGAGATATTGATGACGCGCCCCTGATCATTCATCCTTTTGACTGCTTCTTGGGTGGTAAACAAAAGCCCGCGCACATTGAGATTAAACAGAGTATCGAAATGCTCTTCGGTGATGTTCTCCAGCGGCTTAAAGTCGGCCCAGCCCGCGTTATTAACGAGAATATCAATATGCGCAAATGTACGTTCTACTTCTTCAAATAAACGTCGCACATCACTGAGGTTGGCAACATCCGCTTGCAGCGCCACGGCCCGTCCGCCCTGGCTTTCAATTTCCTGCACCACGGCTTGAGCCGCGTCTCCACTGTTTTTGTAATTCACCACCACTGCTGCGCCATCCTCGGCTAACCGTAACGCAATCGCCCGCCCAATACCCCGACTGGCACCCGTCACCACAGCAACTTTATTTGCTAATCTCATAAGTTCCTTTTATGAACCGCCAAGGACGCTAAGAGCGCCAAGGAGGGGGAGGGACTATGGAACCCGGAGCGTGAGCGGTGGGCTTTCGTGAGAGCCTCCACGCACTACGGCGAAAGCCCGCCGCTCACGCTCCGGGTTCGTGACGCTCCACTGACTGCGGTGGCCCCTGTCGGCACCCCTTCTCCCCCTCTCCCCTTCTCCCCCTCTTGGCGTCCTTGGCGGTTCAAATAATCGTTCTAATTTCATTTTGATTATAATGCGTTGCGATGAAAGAGACTTTACGTGTTGGCTTGTGGCACGAAGAACGACTGCGTGTGGCACCAGCCAATACCATTACATTTCGGACACAAGAGCAAGCGGGAACCGACTCTACAAGTCAGAGCGAGATCACCGTTTTTTCGACACCTCAGATGGTGGCCCTGATGGAGAAAACTTCACGATTGCTTCTGCAACCCTACCTCGACAATGATGAAGCCAGTGTGGGTAGCCGGGTGGATGTGCGCCATCTGGCGGCGACACCTCTGGGTGCGCAGGTGCGTTGTGTGTCGCGTCTGGAGAAAATTGATGGCCGTGCCATGACTTTTCATGTGGAGTGTTATGAACTGGCAGGAGGTGAGAAGATTGGTGAATGCCATCATGAACGTTTTGTTATTAATATCCACAAGTTCGCCCAAAGACTGGATGCTAAACAAGCTGCTAACCCCAGACAGAATCAAACACCAGTAGAGGATGTGCGTAGCCTGACGCGCAGCATTGTCGAGAAGTTACGCCCGGAATTAGAGAAGATAGAGCGCGAAGACCGCTGGCTGCCGGGTGGCCCCGGTGGTTGGATGCCGCTCTTGCGCGGCACGTTACCCGCCCCCTTTGGCGAGGCTCGACCGTTTGCCGATTATGCCACGCAAATGGAAGAACTGGCTCGCGCTTCCGGCACCCTGGCTATGAGTTTCCACCTCAATCGCCTCATGGCCGAGATGTTGCTGCAAGAAGGTACTGTCCAGCAACAGGAACGCCATATTCCGGCCATAGCACGGGGCAACGCCTGGTGGACATTCTGCCTCAGTGAACCCCAGGCTGGTTCGGATGCTGCCGCCATTGCCACCACTGCCAGGAATCAGGGGGGCGGCTGGATTTTGAACGGCACCAAAAGCTGGATCGGCTTAGGGATGCACGCCACGCACTTTATCGTCCTTGCCGTGACGGATGCAACCGTTAAGCCAGCACAACGGATGAGTGCCTTTATTGTGGAGCGCAATGCCAGGGGCTTAAAATTCCAAAAGCAACCAATGCTAGGCTATCGGGGCTATAGCATAGCGGAGATGACTTTGGATAATTGCTTTGTCCCGCGCGACGCGCTGCTGGGGCAGGTAGGGAATGGGTTTCCTGCTGCTTTGCAAATGCTGGATGCCGCCCGCATTAGCGTAGCGGCCTTAGCGACGGGCTTTATCGCGGAAGCCTTGCACCAAAGCCTCCATTACACTCGTGCGCGCCAGGCATTCGGACAAGCCTTAAGTGAACAACCAACTGTGCAGGCAGCCCTGGCCGATATGAGTTGTGACCTCGAAGCAGCCCGTTTACTAACCCATCAGGCAGCGTATTTGAAGGAGCAAGGCTTTAGCTACAATGGTGCGGCGGCCCGCGCCAAGCTCTTTGCCACCACAGCGGCGATGAAGCACACCACAATGGCCCTGCAACTACATGGTGCAGCCGGTTACAGCACGGGCAGCACGGTGGAACGTCTTTTCCGTGAAGCCAAAGGCGCGCAAATTTTCGATGGAGCCAGCGAGGTTCAACGTCTGGTTATTGCACGTAACTTGTTACAAGGCAACTAAAGCGAGTTACTAACCGTCACAACAGAGTGATGCATCTTAAAGTTAGGGAGACGGAATGAAGGGCAAAAAGCCAATCTGTTGGCTCTGTTGCTGGGTTATATTGATGTGTCGCGCTGCCTTCTGTACGGCAAGCGACAGCGTTATACCAGCTAAGGGTTCCATCGAGTCTCAGCCTAACAGCCCAACTCCTCAAGATTCAACAACTCAAGCAACAGATAAATTACGCCATGAATACCTACAACTGTTTCAACATGGCGACTACGAAGCCATTATTGACCGTCTCACGCCGCTGCTCCACAAATCTTCTCCGCCTGACTCCGGTTTGGCTTATGTACATGGCCTGACTTCGCGCATCATCGGCGACTTAGATACCGCAGCAACAGACTTAGCTCCTCTGGGCAACTATGCTCCTGATAGCGACGCTTCAACCTGGTTCTCTTGGCCCCCAGCTTCTGCCATTTGGCAACAAGTTCAGTTTCGTCGCCAGTTATTTCCAGCCCACCTCAAAGTGCTGCACGATGGAGAGACCCTGCGCTTCAATGTCTACTATGATGACATGACCGATTGGACGCGCGACGCGCTGAGTGTCCTGCCCCGCGCTTACGCGGCCAATCATGATTTTCTGGGACAAGATTTCTCCACCATAACCGTGCTGCTTTTTAACGATTACGGGCATTTCACCGACTACGTGCGCGCCACGCGCTGGGACGTTGTTCCTCCTAAATATGCCCACGGCATCGGCTCTCTCGAAGCCCTCTGCATCAGTCGCTACAATGGCTATCACCAGGACTGGCCTGCACTCTCCTCGAAGTATTCCTGTGCTACGGTCGCCCATGAAATGAACCACTCCCTGGTCGAGCGCATGATTGCTGGTTATGGTTTACCGCGCTGGTTTATGGAAGGGTTAGCGGTGGACTTGCAGACCCGGATCACCCCGGAAGACGTGCCGACTTTTGGTCGCCTTATCCGCCAACTGGTGCGCCAGGGCGGAATCCTTTCCTTAGATGATCTCACGTACCATTTTGGCGATAGTGTGCAAGTCTATGCCGGGGAGAGCACCCAAGAGTTGGAGCGGTGGCGCAACAGCAACGCTTATCAACAGGGCTATTCGATGGTCAATTACTTTTTGCGCAAGCTCAAACCCGGCGACTTACCCCACTTTCTCACCGACCTGCGCGAGCAACGCTACACCGATAAATCAGCCCGCAGCAGGCAGATTTTCGATCAACAAACCCATAAGTATTTAGGGCTGAGTCTCGACGAGTTCTATACTGATTGGCAGAGTTTTGTGCAGAGAATCTATAAGTAATGGGTACCCCTACTGTTTTGATTGGGCCTTGCCCTTGTTTCTCTGCGTTCGCGCTTGTGCTACACTCCTATTGATAAATTAGGCATGGCGGCGGAAGGATGTTATTCAGGCTTCGCCGCGCACCAGGCACCGCGCGCTGTTGGTGGCATACGATAGGGACAGGCGAAGATTACGCCTCAAGGATGCGTAGAGAACTTATTTCGCGCGCAGTGGCAAATTTTAGTTTTGGATGTTGAAGCCTTCACCACAGCGCTTCGCTTCTCCCTAGATATTCTGGTGCGCAATTTAAGCTCCCCAACTTTCCCACGGCGTGCCCGCATAATTCGTAAAAAGCATAAGGATGGCAACAACTTGGAACTGACGCAAGGCTTACAGGGCCTCAAGATTGCGTTATTGATTGACTTCGACAATGTGATTCTGGGCGTAGAGGAGCCTGGATTCGATGTCGAATTAGTCGTAAACGCGCTGCGTAGCCGTGGCATTGTGGTCATGGGACGCGCTTACGGCGACTGGTATCGGCACAACCGGCATCGCCGCAAACTCATGGAACAGGGCATTGAACTGGTCGAGACACCGGTTTTTGGCCCACTCATCAAAAACTCCGCTGATATTCGTATTGTGCTTGATGCCTTTGAAATCGCCATGTCGCAGGCGCACATTGATGCCTTCTGCCTGGTCTCCGGCGATAGCGACTTTCTGCCCCTCATCAAGAAATTGCAATACCTGGGCAAGACCGTTATTGTCATCGCGGGCAATAAATTCACTTCTGACCTCGTGCGGCGCAATTGCAATGAATTTGTCTCCTATGAGAATCTCCTCGCCGAAAGTGTGGGCGCAACCGAAGATGTCTCGATTTTAGAAGGCGCCTATCAACTGTTAGGACGCACCATCCACACCCTGCACGAGCGCGGCATGGACGTGCGCTCTTCAACCGTGAAGCAGATGATGTTGCAGCTTAACCCGGCTTTTAGCGAGCGCACCTTCGGCTGCAACCAGTTCAAGCAATTTCTCGATAAAGCGCATCGCGCCGGAATCATCAAACTGGGCAACCGCGACACTAGTTCGGGCGAATACATGGTGCTCCTGCCCAGCGACTTAGAAATGGAGATTCCAGCGGTTGAGCCGATCAAAGAAGCAACGCAACGCAATGGCGCTACCCAATCCGGGCGCTGGAGTAATGGACGCGGTGAGCGGCGCAGACAAGATGACCGCGCAAACGAGCGTCGTCCTGATCTCACGGCTGACCCGACAGCGGCGGCCAAACCGGAGGAAGCACCCTCTGAGGAAGCCTTAAACGCAACACCTGCAAGCGGCCCTAACGGAACTGTCGAACCTTTCACGGAAGCGGAGACTCCCCTCAAATCAAATGAAGTACATCCTACGGGTGCCAATGGCGCTGTGCCCGCCAGCGTGTTTTTAAACCGTGCCAATCTGCGCCGGGGCCGTCTGCGCTTTTCAGGCAAAGAGAAGCGCACAGTGCAACAAGAGGAGGCTATCTCACAAGGGTTAGAAACAGCCAGCGATGTGCATGACGCCACGCCTGACTTGGCCGCTGCCCCAGAGGAATTTGAGGCTACGGCAACGAAGGCAACAGCGACATCTATGGATGAAGCTAATGCGACAGAGCCTGTTTCCGCCATACCGTTCACACCCGTGGCCGAAGCCGCCACCGAAGAAGCAACCCCGGTTCAGACGAAAAAGCGGACGACACGAGGTCGGCGACGCAAGTCTGCGGGAACGTCTGAAGCAACGTCTGAAACGGCAGGGGGAGAAACTGCACCGGTGGAAGCAGACAACGCGGCTACGGTAGCACAGCAATCAACGAAGCAAACCGCAAAGCCGCGTGCAGCAGAAGACACGGACACGGCGGAATCTCCTACGGGCGATACAGTGACCGAGACCACCAGCAACTCGCTAGATCAAGTGATCGAAGAGAAAGCGGCCAAGCCAACTCGTCGCCGTCGTGCCCCTCGCAAGAAGTAAATGTTCCTAAGCATATCACAGGGCAACCCATTAGGTTGCCCTGTTTCTGTTTTGTCCTGTTGCACTTGTCTTTGACTTCATCCACTCACCTGCAACGGCCCCTTCGCCAATTCGTCTCCTGTTTGATGTATTATGTCCAATCTAAACCAGCAAATCAAACAGCAGGCGGCTGAATTAGGTTTTGTCGCCTGTGGCATCACCGCTGCCACGCCCGCACAAAGCTATCCGCACTACCGGCGCTGGTTGGAACAAGGCTATCATGCGACCATGCAATGGTTGGGGCGTGAGGCCGCGGCGGCTAAACGCGCCGATGTGCGTGAGGTTTTGCCGGGGGCTAAAAGCGTGGTCTGTGTCGCTATGCACTATCGTACCCAGGAACCGTGGGATGAAGCGACGCAGGGTAAAGTCGCCCGTTATGCGCGGGGCGACGATTATCACGACTTTATGACTCAACGCCTGCGCCAATTGCTTGGCTGGATTCAAGAGCAAACTCCTTGCAGTGGTCGCGTCTATGTTGATACCGGGCCAATCCTGGAGCGTGAATTAGCCCAACGCGCCGGGTTGGGCTGGATCGGCAAAAACACCATGCTGCTCTCCCGCGAATTTGGCTCTTATGTCTTGCTGGGTGAAATCTTACTGGATATTGAATTGGCAGCAGACCGCCCTCACTTAGAGCAATACTGCGGCAGTTGTACCCGCTGCCTGGATGCCTGCCCGACCAATGCCTTTGCCGCGCCTTATGTCTTGGACGCCAACAAGTGCATCTCCTTCCACACCATCGAAAACCGTGAGACGCCACCAAAGGAACTCCGCGTGCAATTTGGTAATTGGGTTTTCGGCTGCGACATCTGCCAGGAAGTCTGCCCCTGGAACAATAAGAGCCAGGCACACAGCGCAGAACCAGGGCTATGGACACGCGATGCTGCCCCCACCCTGCTTGAAACCCTGATGATGCCGCAAGAAGAGTTTTCTCGTCGCTTCAAAGGTAGCCCCCTCAAACGCCCTAAACGGCGCGGCATGAGGCGCAATGCTTTAACCGTGCTCAAAAATCGTAAGCGTCATCTTTCTTGACGCGGGCCACCTAACCACATAGAATTTACTGTAGCTAATCCCCAAAGCTGACAGGCGAACGCTGCCAGCTAACATGCCTCTGTGGCGGAATTGGCAGACGCGCTGGACTCAAAATCCAGTTCTCGCAAGAGAGTGCCGGTTCGACCCCGGCCGGAGGCAGAAATCCGAACAGCTACCGAACACCATCCAAAAACACCAACTTGGTAGAGTTGGTGTTTTTGGTTATTGCACAACCTTAATCTATAAAACTGGTCGGTCTTTTGAAGAAAATTCAAAAGACCCTGAGATGCACATCTGAGTAAGTTCCATCAACTAATCAAAACACTCTCTGTACTCTGGCCGAGAATCCCATTTCCGAACCCTGTTCCACCTGTTCTACAAACTACTCAGCACCACGTCGTTGCCATCACCACCATTGTAGGTGATATGGCAGCGTACGCCGTTAGGTGTTGTAATCGTAGCGCCCTGCGGTAGACCAGAGAAGGTTCCCGTCACGGCATCAGTACCGTCGTTGGCAATGATAATAAACTGGGTTCCCACCGCTGGTCGAAACCCGGCTGAGACCCGCAATGAGCCGCCCAGATGCACCGCGCCGTTAACTGCCAGGCGATCATATTGCGTGCCGGGAGTGAGACCGTTGAGTTGGACGACCAGCGCACCGCTACCGTTCTGCGTGTAGTCGCCAGTTTCACGGAGAAACCCGGCCACTGTCAGCCCTGGATTGAGTTGGCCACCGCTGAGGGAGACCGCGCCAGCGATGTTGCCATTGCCGCCCAGCATACCACCCTGCACCAGCAGCGGGTTAGCGGCGGCTAACCCGCCGCCGGAAAGCAGCGTGCTGCCAGCCGTCTGCGTGAAGCGGTTACGGAAGTTGAGCACGCCGCTCTTGATGTTGACGGTGCCATTGTTATTAAATGCCACTGTGCCGGATGTCCCGCCGATGCTCGTGGTGCCGCGTGTGACCTCTTTGATAAACATGCCCCGGTTATTGAAGACGCCGTCCGAGAAAACCCCGCCCCACTCCTGATCGCTCTGCACTGAGAAGGTGCCAGTGTTGTTGAACGTGCCATAAAAAGTCACCGGCCCTCCGGCCCATGCCGTGCTGCCAGCATTGTTGATGATGCCCCTGAGAGTACGGTGAGTGCTATTACCGACTATATTGAATCGGGTGCCACTGGCCAGGCTGAGGACGCCATTAATCTCACCATCCACCCAGTTGATAGGCCCGCTACCGCCCAGCGTCAGGGCCGTGCTGCTGCCCTGCGCGTTCAGACGTCCGCCAATCTCCAGTGTGCAGTTCACCGCCGCGACACCGCGCATCAAGACATCGCCATCAGGAGAGCCGATACGCACCCGCCCGCTTCCGTCAAATTGGGTGCCGCTGCCCAAAACGAACTCGTGTGCGTTAGCAACGCCAGTGACTTGCAGGACGGCATTCGAGGCCACATTGAACGCTCCGCTCCAGGTGCCACCACTCCGGCCCAGTTGGAGAGTGCCGCTGTTCACGTTGACGGTGCCACGATTGCTGAACGGTATTGAATCCTGGCCCAAGCCCAGCGCCGTCAGACCGCTGGTGCCAGACTTAGTAAAGGTGCCAGCGTTGACGAAATTCAGCGAGGCGTTGAAGCCGCCAATATCCGCGTCCGTTTGTACGTTAAAAGTGCCGTTGTTGGTGAATGTACTCCCTCCCGGATAGATATTGCCGGTTCCCGTCCAGGTGGCGGTGCCATTATTGACGAAGTTGGTGCTTTGCACGGACTTGGCGGCTGGCCCGCTGATATTCCACCGCACGCCGCTCCCGACGATCAACGTCCCCAACACGAACTTACCACCCGTCCAGTTGAAGGTGCCGGTGCCATTAAGCGTTAGCGTCGTTCCGGTGGTGCGGATATTCACAGCGCCAGCATCCGTCCCGGTGCCGATAAAGTCCAGTGTGCCGGTCAGGTTGATGACGCCGCTGATGTCAATCGCCGT
This sequence comes from Abditibacteriaceae bacterium, assembly GCA_019239895.1. GTDB lineage: Bacteria > Armatimonadota > Abditibacteriia > Abditibacteriales > Abditibacteriaceae > JAFAZH01. Next base: position 153,720 of record JAFAZH010000025.1, read on the forward strand.
GGTGCCGTCGGTGGTGTTAGCCGAATCGAATACTCTCACGCGGCCCGCACCGGCGAAGGTGGTGCCGGGGTCGAAACGATACGTGCCAGAGTTGGTGGGGCCAGCCAGGTTCACAAAACATCCAGCGGCGGCGGTGATCGGGCCGCTGTTGGTGACCAACCCCTGCATTTCGAGAGTGCCGCTGTTAACGTTGATACTGCCGCTGTTGGTGAAGCGCAGATGCCCGAAATGGGTGATGCCCCGACCAGCGATTTTCGTCCAGGTACCGCTGTTGGTCACCACTGCTGGCCCAAAATTAAAGCGCGGATTGGCTATGGTCGCATCGTTGCGGATGTCCAACGTGCCGTGATTGTTGAAGGCATCGCCAAACGCCTGCTCGAACAGCACCAGGTTGCCGGTGCCGGTCCACACTCCGTGCCCAGAGTTGTTGAGGATCGCGTAACCGCCAATGGTCTTGTCGGTGTTGCCGCTCACGTTGAAGCTGGCGTTGTCCCTTATGTTATAGGTGCCATCCTGAAGCGTGCCACCCGACCAATCGAAGGCGTTGGTGACATTGAGTGTGCCTTTTGTCCGAGTGTTGTCATCAAAGCCGTCCAGTGTAGCGTCCGGGTTGCTGATAACCAGGCCCGCCACGGTCACTGAGCCGCTGAACTGCACCGTGATTGCGCCCGGTGTACCGACGCTGATGATAGCCGTGTCGCTCGCACCAGGAACACCACTCGGACTCCAGTTCTCCTCGCTGAACCACTTCTTGGGAAATGTCTGATCCGCGCCGGTGAACGTGTAGGTCGTGGCGTGCGCCACTCCGGGTATCAGGCACAGACTTGCCAGCAGAACCAGACTAAAAACTTGCGCTAACCGCAGCATGGAACCCCCTCAAATACCTAAAAATTCGTTGCGGTCATTATACCCCATCCCGTGTGGGGATAGTACGACACACGGGCAGGAATGGAGAAAAGCGGTAGAGGATGTTATGGGCACAGCACCAACTCTCCACTATGAATTCCTACCTTTCTACCCGATCTTGTTCCCTAATGCTCCAGTTTCAGTAACAAGATTACATTTCTATTACCCTATCTGAAAAGCAAAACTAAATCAGGTTGGAATTTTTATTTCTTCTCAATCTCACCTGAAGCGCTATGTCAAGTCCGACTTAGGTCACAGTAAATTGCAATTCGTCCATGCCTCACTATGAGAATTCAATTTATTCCGTGTTCTATTCCAATTCACGGGTTAAGTTGGGCAAACGACGGGCAGTCATTTTGTAAAATAGAAAGTTATGCCAAATCAACTCCATGTCGCCCTTGTCGGCCTCGGTTTCGGCAGCGCATTCGCCGAGATTTACCTATCTCATCCTGACGTGGCGCAGGTGACGCTGGTGGATAGTAATCACGAACGCTTGCAGACGCAGAGTGCAAAACATCCGCTGGCGCGTTCTATATCAACACTCGCAGCAGTGCTCGCCGATCCCGCCGTAGATGCGGTGCATCTTAATTCAGGGATTCCCGACCATGCGCGGCAGACCATCGCTGTGCTGCAAGCGGGGAAGCACTGCGCCTGCACGGTACCGATGGCGACTTCGCTAGACGACATCCACGCCATCATCACCGCCAGGCGCGAGAGCGGCAAGAACTACATGATGATGGAAACTCAGGTCTACGCCCGCGAATTTCTCCACGCCTGCGAGTTGCGCGACCGGGGCACCTTCGGACGTCTGCAATTCTTGCGAGGAGCACACTATCAGGACATGGAAAATTGGCCGTCTTACTGGCAGGGCTTGCCGCCCATGTGGTATGCGACGCACGCCGTGGCACCCTGTCTGGCCTTCGCCCAAACCCGCGCTAACAGCGTGCGCTGCCTTGGTAGTGGTACGATGCGTGCTGAGTTGAAGCAGCCATACCACAATCCCTTTCCCATCGAAACCGCGATCTTCGAGTTGGAGCGGGAGGAACCTCTGAGCATGGAAATTACCCGCGCCCTCTTTCATTCGGCGCGAGGCTACGAGGAATCGTTTACTATCTATGGCGAAGACGCCACACTCGAAGCGCCCCAACTGCCCAATGAAGCGCCAGTTCTATTCCGGCTGAGCGCGTTGGGAGCCGGGAGCGGCCCGCGCCATAGCACCCCGGAACGCCTTTATGTGCCCGATTACGCGCACCGTTTACCACCGGAAATTCGCCGCTTCTGCGGGGCCGTCGAACTGGATGGGCGCGGCGAACATCCCTCGGTAATGCATGGTGGCGGACATGGCGGCTCCCACCCGCACTTGGTGAATGAGTTCGTGCGGAGCATTATCGAAGCACGCGCCCCATCGTGCAACGAAATTGCAGGCGCTCACTGGACTGCTCCAGGAATTTGCGCCCACGCATCAGCGTTGCAGGGCGGCCAACCAGTGATGATTCCCAACTTTGCATAACGACAAAGCAGCAACTACAAGGCATTGACTTGGCCCTGGTTAAGTTAACGGAATTGAGCATTTTAAAGAAGTGTTTATCTCAACAGGGGGTTTACACTACAAACAATAGACAGTTCTGGTTGGGCATGTTATCTTCAAAAAGCAATGTCATAAACTATTGGTTCGGCCTTAAAGCGGCGGGGACATCACTTCATTTCATCATCCTGCTTTTAAGTGGGGGATGCTGCTTTCTGCCTCCCAAATAGAACCCTAGTAATGAAATAGATAGATGCTTCATTAAGCTCTGAAATTAATTCTGTCCATAAGACTATCAATATGATTACACATGATAATTTTGACGAATTTCCTCCCGCTTTTTTCGAGTTGTTCCAAGGCAATCACTTTCGCAATCAACCACTTCTCACATATTTACAGCAGGGGCGCAATCGGAGTGGCGACGAGCAATCTATTGTAGATACGGCGATTGTTGGGCCGCTACTTCGATTGCTGGGCTTTGCGCCCGGCGAACAGGTTTACAACGAAAGTCGCGCTAGTGGACGCCCTGACTTTGCGCCGCGTGACGCAGTTTATGGCACCTGCTTCATGGTCGAAGACAAGGCTACCGCACTTGATTTGACTCTCGATTTATCTGACCCACAAAGTCACTTATCGCAACTCGCCAATTATCTGCGTGAAGCCGCTGTGCCCCTCGGTTGGCTGTGCCCCTCGGTTGGCTGTGCAACGGGCGGCATCTCCTGGTTTATCGTTTCGATGATCCGCAGGACCCAACCTTGCTCCTTGATCTCGACATCGAAGCGGCACTAGGGATTTGGAATGGTGACGTGGCGGCTCTACCGGAAGCCACTCGCCGCGCTTTACGCGATTTGTGGGATGGGTTCCACAAAGAAACATGGACGGCCCCGCAACGCATTGAAAAAGAACTGGCTCTCAGCCCGGAAGCGTGGCTTCAGCAAGCGTTACCCCTGGGCCACGGCCAAGGGCATGAAACACAATTAGTGGACACGTTGCGTGCGCTCGTTGAGGAATTGCAACGTGATGCGCGACGCCTACTAGATGGTCATCTCGCGCGGTGTGCCGAATATGATGGCAAAGCACGCTTTTTGCGTGACGACGACAGCGAACCTGCCGAAGACCGCCTCAATAACCTACGTGGGAAAGTGCCCGAAGAGTTGGCGCGCATTAAGCCGACTGTGGGATTAAATGACGCCGACATTGAAGAGATTCTCAGCCTGCTCGTCCTCATGCAAACAGGAACCAGCGAAGTGGCGTCATGGCCTGATCTGGAAAAGCGAGTGCTTGAAATTGTCAATGCTGCACGGCGTCGCAAGGCGCTGCTTTCCGGCGCGGGCGAGCCGCGCTCATGGGACGCGCTGACCCAAGTTTCGCAACTGCGCGGCGCGTTGGAGAACTTCGCCGCCCTCGCGCTCGAATGGCAGGGGCGCTCAGCCCACTTGCGTCGCACTTATCAAGCCGACCTTACAGTACGCGGCGATTTTCTCGAATGGCAATCGTTGGTACAAGAAACTATGCTGGGCGGGTTAGACGATGAGGCACGCCGCGCTGAATTCGCGCTGCAAGCGGCCTACGTCGTTTTCATCCGGCTGCTGCTGATTCGAGTGTGCGAGGACAAAGGCATTTTTCCGCATCGCTTTCTCAGCAACGGCGGGTTAGAACACTGGCAGGAAGACATCAAACGCTATCTAGTCTTCGCCAACGGCAATCCGTATGAGCCACTGCTGGATATGGCTTACAAAAATGCGCAGAATATTTACGCGCACTTCTTTACCGGACGGGAACTCTTCAACTGGTTTCGCCTTGATCAACGCGCGTTGCTCCTTGCTTTGCATCGCCTAAGTAAATTCAATTTCGCCGGAGTAGATTCTGACATCGTAGGAACGGTTTACAACACTTATGTCAATCGTCCCGAAAAGCGCAAGAAAGGCCAATATTACACGCCGCCCCCGATTGTAAATTACATTCTTGATAGCGTTGGCTATACGGGCAGCGCCGTCATTGGTGACAACAAACGTTTGCTTGATCCGGCTTGCGGTAGTGGCACTTTTCTGGTGCAAGCCGCCAAGCGATTAGTTAATGCTTATCGTGATGGCGATGGCCAAATTCACCAGCCGCAACGTGTCTTGGAGCGAGTGCGCAACAACCTAGTGGGCTTTGATTTGAACCCGTTTGCCTGCTATCTGGCCGAAGTGAACTTGCTGATTCAAGTTTTGGATTTAGTAAAAATCGCCATTGATGCCGGACAAAGGCCGCGCATTAATCGCTTCAATGTGTACAACGTGGATGCCCTAACACGCGCCACAGGAATGCTCCATGCCGCGCGCTTTGGGTCGCTGATGGCTGAAGAAAGCGACGAAGTGGACGACATCAAGAGTCGCCGCCCTGGTTCCCCGCACGCCAACGGCTTCGCCTTTGTGGTTGCCAATCCTCCTTATCTCACGGCGCTTTCTGCCGATTACAAAGCCATGCTCAAAGCAGACTGGCCTGACGTATGGCGCGGTCAGCCCGATACCTATGTATTCTTCTTAAAGCTCGGCCTGGAACTGCTGGCGACGGGCGGTAAATTAGGCTTCATCACACCTAACACGTATTTGATGGGCACCAATTCTGGCCCGCTGCGCGTTGCACTATTACGCGCTGGACGCATTGAAGAGATTGTGGACTTACCACAGGGTATCTGGCACGACGCTACCGTAGATTGTGTGCTGCTCTTTCTGACCCAGGATAGCTATGAAGCCGCACGCCGCACCCAAACTGTGCAAGTGCATTTGCTGCAACTCAACGATGAATTAGACAAGTTGGTAAACCGCGAGTGGGGCGAAACGCTCACGCAGTCGCAGGCCGACTGGCTGGATCATCCGCGTAATGAAATGAATATCCGGTACGATGCTTTGCTCGCCGCCATCGAAAATGCCTGCCTCGTTCAACTGGATGTGGTTGGCAGCACTGAAGGCTTACAAACTAAAGTGCTGCGTTTAGGAGACGTAATAGACAGTTGCCCTGGTATTGATCCTTATGCTACCGCACGGGACGGAAGAGAAAACACTTATATTAAACCCCGCCATGATATACCTTCAAATGCACCTGAATGGAGACCATTATTGGATACAAACTCTTTTGTTGGTCGCTACGAATTGAGGTGGGCGGCTAATAAACCCCATATTAAGTACGGTGACTGGTTAAGCCGCGCCCGCGAACCTAAGTTTTTTGAAGAACCTAAGTTGCTGTTTATTCGGTTACGCAACCGCTCTCTGGCACGGCTGTTAGTAGCTACTTATGATGAAAAGCAATTTTTCAACAGAAAAAACTTTAGTAACATCATCGCAAAGGACTCCGCGTATGACCTAAAATACCTGCTGGCATTGTTCAATTCGTCACTACTGAATTTCTGGTACGCACGTCGGTATCCCGATGTGGAAATTTCTATTGCTGATACAAATGAAGTGCCAATTTATCCCGCTGACGCTGTGACGCAGGCGCGGTTAGTAGGACTGGTAGATGAACTGTTAAGAGTACATGAGCAATTGAACATCTGGCGCGCAGCAGGTGATACCATTGGGCAGAGGCGCGACGGCATGACTCACATTATGGTAGCCTTCGACACACTGCTGGCTGAAACACAAGGTCGGCATCCCGACCTCCAAACTCTGCGCCTTTTCGACGCTGAAGCCGCCGAACTTTTCACAATTCCCGCGACCTGCAACCGCACCGCGACCATCAGTGGCAATGTTTCAATTCCCCACCGCGCTCCCACACCGTTACCCTGCGCTTCAACCAACTCTGGCTGGATGTGCCCGATGACGATACGCGGCGCTATCTGCAAGGTTACTTATCGCGGCCCCAGTGGGCGGGTCAAACCTGGGATTATGTTGCCGACAACGCTGTTATTCCAGCCCGTCCAGAAGATCGGCAGCAATTTTTCGCGGCATTAGCAGAACGCGAAGCGGAAATCACACATAATTTGCAGCAAGCAGCAGACTTAGACGCCCAGATCGACGAAATTGTACTTGATCTTTACGGCATTACTGACCCACAATGGCGTGCCCGCGTGCTCAATGCCGCTCCCCCCGAAGAAGCAGAGGAAGAAAATGATGACTCGAATATTCTTAAAACTAATAAGGACAGTGAAGCCCCAGCAGTCCGAGACAGTGAAGTAGAATGATAATTTATGTATTCAATATCAGTTTGGCTTCACCAGGTAGTAGCACAAGCGAGTATCACCTGTGACTGGCAATGGAGAAAAATGGTGCGTGTTGTGTTGCGCCAGGTATACGGGAGGATGTTTATGGGAATGATGGCTGCGCTTTTGTGCTGTCTCTTGCTGGCTTTGCCCGTGGCTCAGGCCGATGAACCGATGGTGACTGTTAAACCTCAAGAAACCAACGAACTCTTCGCTAACCCCGGCATGGGTTGGCAGACGTTTCACACCTTCAACGATCAGGATCGTGCCCTTCAGGGGCTACCCAGTGGCAGTGCGTACTTCCGCTTTTACTGGCGCGAAATTGAACCGACAGACGGAGCGATTGATTTCGCTCGGCTGGACGAGATGCTGGCACACGGTCGCCGGGTCGGGCAAAAGGTCGCGTTGCGGATCATGTGCACGGGTTCCGAAAACTATGCGGACTCACCGCTCTGGCTGCGGGATGCTGGTTGCAAAGGACTGGAAGTGGAATATGAGGGCCACAAGCACTGGCTGCCGGATTTTACCGACCCCATCTTTCGCGCCAGGCATGGCAGACTTATCCGTGAGTTGGGCAAACGCTATGATGGGAATTCGGCACTCGATACCCTCGACATCGGCAGTGTGGGGCTGTGGGGCGAGTGGCACATGAGTGGAGTGAAGGATGTGGCCACGGGCAATAGTGTGCCGATGCCGCCGGTGGCGGTGCAAAATGAGATCATCTCGGAGTGGTGCGCCGCGTTTCCTAAAACGCCGAAAGTGGTGCTGATTGGCAGTGATGCGGGCATGGCGCGCACCATGCAAGAGGGGCTGGGGTGGCGAGCCGATTGCCTGGGCGATATGGGTGGCTTCTCCAAGACCTGGAACCACATGGAGAACTTTTACCCGCAGGCGATCACCAAAGCCAGGGCGCAAGCAGCGTGGCAGCAAGCGCCCGTGGCCTTCGAGAGTTGTTGGGATATGCGCAAATGGAAGCAAGAAGGCTGGGACATCGCGGCGATCTTTGACTTCGCCCTCGCTCACCACGCGAGCTATGTCAACAATAAGTCCACACCGTTGCCGGAAGAGGCATGGCCCCTGATCGAGCGATTCCTGCATAAGTTAGGCTATCGGCTCGTCATCCGCAGCTTAGCCCATGCGCCTCGTGTGCGAGCGGGGGAGACACTGACGCTGAAGTTGGTCGGGGAGAATGTGAGCGTAGCGCCGCCCTATTTTGATTACCATATCGCCATTCGCCTGAAACGAGACAATGGACAGCCTCTCGTCTTGACCAGCCAAGCGTCAATCCGGGGTTGGCTGCCCGGCACCCGCACGCTGGAAGCAGCCTTCCCCCTCCCCGCCAAGGTGCCAGCAGGCCGCTACGAACTGGCCGTTGGCGTGGTGGAGCCGCAGGGCGATAAGCCCGCCGTGCGTCTGGCCATTGAAGGGCGCGACGCACAGGGATGGTATCCGCTCAGCCGGGTCGAAGTGGCTAAGGCAAAACGGTAGTAATAATGTACAGGCGCTATCACAGCGATAGGACTGCATCATCTCCCTATGACGAATTCTTGCGATACTCACGACGGCTTATATGCTCTGGCTTACTTCCGCCAGATTTATGGTGGGCAAGTTGAAGTCAACGAGGCTGGCGAAACGCACACTGTAACCTTAACGAACGAGCCATTAGCCGTTGAATCGCTCCATTTGGCGTGGAGCCGCGATGGACGGCACTGGACGGCCTTGAACGATAACCAGCCGGTGCTGCCGAATGTGTGGCTACGGGATCCCTTCATCAATCGCGGGGCAGACGGCTGGTTCCATCTCCTCGCTACAGGTGGTGAGAGCGCACGGGATTGTCTGTATCTGCGTTCGCGCGATCTGCTGAACTGGGACGAGCCGCAATCCCTGCCCCTCATGGAGAGCGTACCGCAAGCGAACAATGTGTGGGCACCGGAGTGGTTCTTTGATGCCCAATGCGGCGAGTATTTCTTGCTGTGGTCATCCTCTTTTGAGGACGCCGGATGGAAGAACAGTCGGCTCTGGTGTTGTTACACGTCAGATTTTCAAACTTTCAGCAAACCCAGCGTGCTTTTTGAGCCGCCCTACTCTGTCATAGACGGCACACTTTTGCTGCACAACGGCACCTATTACTTGTTTCATAAGGAAGAAGAGTTTGGTGCGAGTAAGGGCGAGCGCCGGGCCATTCGACTGGCCACTTCTCCCAGCATTGAGGGGCCTTATACGCTCCACAGTGGCCCGCTTAACGAGGGCGCACACGGCGGCCAAATTGTGCCCGTCATCACGGAAGGCCCGGCAGTCATGCCCGATCCCCAGTCGGATGGCTGGCTCTTACTCTACGACTTCTGCATGGGCAATGATTATGGCATATCTTACTCCCCCGATCTGTGGCAGTGGCGTGAGGAAAGCGATGTTTCCTTTCCACCCAATGCGCGTCATGGTAGCGCGTTTGCTATCACTGAGGATGAGCTAATGGGGCTGCAACGCGCCTTTTCCGCCTCGGCTCTCTAGAGATTACAATGAATAGCAGTGCAATCGAAACTAAAGGAACCCTATTGTGACAGAAGCAATTCAACCTATCCGTGTCGGCATTGTGGGATTAGGCCGCAGCGGATGGAGCATCCACCAACAAACCCTCAAAGACTTGAAAGACCGCTACGAGATCGTTGCCGTCGCCGATGTCCTGGCCGCGCGCCTTGAGGAAGCGCAAGACGCACACGGCTACCGCACTTATAGTGACCTGGCTCAACTGGTGAGCGATGATGAGGTGGAGTTAGTCGTCGTCGCCACCCCCAACCGCTTTCATGCTAGTCACGCGCTGCAAGCTCTGGAAGCGGGCAAGCACGTTGTCTGCGAAAAGCCCTTCGGTTTTACCGTCGCAGATGTGGATGCCATGATCGCCGCGTCACAAAAGCACGGTGTCGTTTTGCAGCCGTTTCAGCAGCGCCGCTATGAGCCGGACATGCGTAAGGTGAAGGAGATTTGCGAGAGTGGATTGTTGGGCGACATCACCTTCATTGGCATCGCGTGGCATGGCTTCAAGCGGCGCTGGGATTGGCAAACTTCGCGTGCCTTCGGCGGCGGTGAGTTGTATAACAATGGGCCGCACTTGATAGATCACGCCCTAGACTTGTTTGGCGCTGCCGAACCGCAGGTGGCCTGGTGTGAACTGCGCCGCTCTTTGAATAGTGGGGATGCCGAAGATGAGGTACGCATTATCCTGAGTGGTGATAACGCACCCACGGTGCAGGTAGAACTCACCGCCACAACCGCGTTTCCTCAAGAGCGATGGCATGTCTGCGGCACCTCCGGCGGCTTACGCGGCGATGGCGACAAACTCGTGTGGCGCTGGGTAGATTGGTCGCAGATGCCCCCGCGCCCCCAAGATTTACAGCCCACCCCGGATCGTAGTTACAACAGCGAGGAATTAAAGTGGCAGGAAGCCTCTTGGGAACGCGGCGGTCAAGCGGATGCGGGCGCGGGCGCGGCCCCCGCACAGCAGCCAGTGGTTGAGCTGTACCATGATCTGTGGCGCACGATTCGAGAAGGCACGCCGCAGGTCATCACGCCGCAAAGTGTGCGTCGCCGCGTCGCCGTCCTTGAAGAGTGCTACCGGCAAAGTGGTGTGCCTTTCCCCGAAGGCGCTCGCACCCACCAATAGGAAATGAGACTGCGGCTCAGGCGGGCATGACTTATTTCCGCTAAGTCGTTAGCAAGGGGCATACTGAGGCACTAAATCCTATTGGGGGCCAGTTGAAATCCCCACTGAGTAAACAGTGGTCGCAAATCTTCTCCTGCCGCTCGACTGAGACGATCCACCACAATGGCATCGCTTTGTGCAGTGGTTCTGGCCGTAGCTCCCGCGTTCGGCTTAGCATCTTGACGCAGCAGCGCACGATAGCGGCGCATGAGTTCCGGGCCACCGCGTTGGCGCAGTTGCCCCAACATATAGTTTGTGAAACCGTAAGCCGCCGGGAGCTTAGACGATGGCAACTCAGGAGTACCCCAAAACTGTAGGAGATTATGGCCGTCTACCAACAGGGCCGCCTGATACTCTGGCAGCCGCGCCGCGAAAGCTGCCGGACTAATGCACTCGGCACCGGTCGGGCTACCAAAGACTGCGGTCTCGGCTTCATAAGAAGTTAGCCAGGCTTCGCCTTCCGACAACCAGGTTGGCCACGGCCCGCTTGAGCGCTGAAAGCAATGCGTCATCTCATGCACCCAATTATGGCTGGTATCCAGGATGCGTCCTGCTTCGAGATACATTGAGTAACCCGATGAATGCCCAACGTGCTCATTACCTTGCTCGGCAGGAGCAATGATATTGACCGTAATACGTTGAGTCGTTTCTTCGCCTAAATATTCTTTGAGAAAGCTATAACTCGCTTCACCAATCGCAAAGAGTTTGTCCACTTCCAGCGGTTGCACACTGGGCGATAATTGGATACGGATGTGCTTGCTGCCGTCGAACAGCAGGGGGCGGGCTACTTCGGGTGGCACTTGACCAGCGGGCGCGAGCACCAAAGCATCAATGTTGATGGGCGCGTTCTCGGTCATAGATTCCAGGCGCAGCGTCTGCGGGCCAGCAACCACATTGCCTAATGGTACTTCCATCCACCGCCACAATTCCCAATCGCCAGTCAATGGCAATTCGATAGTGCGCTGGGTTGTGCCTATTTGAACTTTCAATTAAAAACCGGGACTCCACTGAGTGTGGCCGGAAATTGAGTGACGGGCGTAACGCAAATACAAGACGGCAGGGCCATTGTTGCCCTCAACTGTGTACTCCATCCAATCGCCACGCACTCGTCCCCAACCGCTGCCCATGCAAGCTCCGCCAAAAGCCGTTAACTTGCGGTCAACGGTGCCATCGCCACCATGTATTCGCCCAGTAGCCAACGCTGATTCTGCCTCTATGAGAGGAGCCGCGAGAGCGGAGGGAAGTGCCATCAGCAGCATTGCAGCAAATAACAGCAAACATCGGCACGTTCTCTGCTGCGGCGGGCCAGACGGCATTTTAATCTCCTATAGGTAAAGCATATGGAGGTGAGTCTATCAGAAGCCTTTGCTGCGCCCTAAACCCACTTGACCACTCGCCTTATTAAATACCAGGAGCATGTGAGGAGGAATGCATATGTTCCGGCTCCGATGGAGCCTCGCTTAAATACCAGGGTACGTTGATAACTACCACGCGCCGATCTCCACGGAACAGCAAGACCGCCTTAAGGCTCAAGGCACTATGATTATGCAGGAAATACTCATACCAATTGCTTTGGACAAGTTCAGGAATTAGAATGGTGATTCTGGCTTCTGGCTGTTCCGCCTTAATCTGTTCAATGTAATCTAAGAGCGGATTAAAGAGTAATCGGTAAGGCGATGAAAGGATGGTCAGGCGAGGTTGTGGAAGATTGGCCTGGCGGATTGGTTGCTCCACGTATTCGGCCCACTGGCGGCGCATTAAGTCAATGTTATCTTCGTCTGCGCTAACATAAACTGCAATGATGTGGAAAGCAAAAGTTAATGCGAAACGCAAGCCCTTTTCCGCCACTGTATTCCAGCCGTCAATCGGGATGATGACAACGGGCTGATCTAAATGCGTCAAGTCAATAGGGCGCGGGCACTGCGTTTCTGCTTCTACATGCTTGTAATGGCGTTTAACCGCACGGAACAGCAAAACGAGAGCCGGAATAATGAGAATTGTAATCCAGGCTCCCTCAATAAACTTGGCACAGATAATCACTGCGAGAGCGATTGAAGTGGCGATCACCCCCAGCGCATTAATCCCTAAAGATAACCCCGCGTGCCGCCCGCCGACCCGCTTCCAGTGCATCACCATGCCAGCCTGGGATAAGGTGAAAGAGAGAAACGCGCCAATCGCAAAGAGTGGAATAAGGCGGTCTGTAATGCCCCCAAAAATGATGAGCAGCAGCCCCGACAGTACAGCAAGAATAACAATGCCCATTGAATAGACTAAGCGTCGGCCCAGGTTGGCAAAACTGTGCGGCAGGAAATCATCTTCCGCGATTAAACGGCACAAACGCGGGAAATCAGCAAAGCTGGTGTTAGCCGAAAGCGATAGCACAGCTAAGACACTACTCAGAGTCACATAATAACAGAACCCCCGCCCCACCACGGCACCGACTAATTGGGAGATCACACTTTCATAACCAGACTTATTTTGATCCATCGCACCAATGCCATAAGCGTGCGACAGGTAAGCAATGCCAGCGAGGAGCACAGCCAAGACAGCCACAATAGCGGTTAAGGTGCGCTGGGCATTTTGGACAGTCGGTTTGGCAAAGGCACTCACCCCGTTGCTAACCGCTTCAACCCCTGTCATGGCCGTGCAGCCACTGGCAAAAGAGCGCATCAGCAACCACCAACTTATAGACGATACAGCCGGTGGCAACGGAGGCGGGGCAACTTTAGGTACAGGATGCCCACCAGCACGTATGCTATGCACCAATCCCAGGAAAAGCACCATCGTTAAACTGAGAATAAACAGATAGGTGGGGATACTGAACATGGATGAAGACTCGCGCGCCCCTCGCAGGTTAACGATGGCAATAATAGCCAGAGCCACGAGGCAAAGGGATAGAATGTGCGAATGCAGGCTGGGCACCGCTGAAACTAAAGCTCCTATTCCAGCAGAAATCCCGACGGCCACATTTAATACGTAGTCCAGAAGCAAGGCAGCAGCAGCCACCAATCCGGCTTGTTCACCTAAGTTTTCTTTGGCTACAGTATAGGAACCACCGCCTCCTGGATAGGCTGCAATAGTCTGGCGATAAGAGCAATAAAGAATCAGCAGCAGGACGCAAATGACGGTAATAATAGGCCCAATATAAGACAGGCCAAGAGCACCCACCGGGAGCAAAATGGTGAGCGCCGCTTCGGGGCCATAAGCAGATGAGGCTAACCCATCTAACCCTAAGGCAGGCACTCCCGCCAACACGCCAATCTTGTTTTCTTCTTGCTCGCTTGAAGCCAGAGGACGTCCTAAGACTTTATCCAGTAGCGTTGCCAGATAAGTCTTGGCAGAGGAGATAGTGACATACATTGGTTCTCATTTACGTCCTCAACGACGAGGTTTAAATCTACAAAGCAGCACGCATAAAGAAGCGCGCATAGTGAGGCTCGGTAACTCTGCCATGATGGTGCGAATGGCTAATCTTTCAGAATACACTGAGCCTGGTGTTGCAGCCAGTTCAGGTCATGACCACAGGCTTTCAACCATTCCACTTCGGCGCACATGGTGCCACAACGCATAAATTTTTGAAAGTTCATCACAAACTCTTCTTCGGCCAGTTGCGCCCACGGTGGAATGTTTTCTGGATCATCCTGATGGGCTACAGCCCACAAAGTGGGGCTATAGGGCAGACCCTGCGCTTCAGCCAGGAAAGTGTGTAAGGGATCATGCTCGCGCCATAACGCAAGCACAGCGGCGCGGCCCTGGCCATAGCCTAAACGAGCTGCGGTCTCGGCATCCTTGACCCAGTCCGGCACGCAGGTCACAGTCGCACCATCACGAAACACTGTTTGCAAATAGTGCAGTTCATCGTCAATATGAACCCAGCAATTTTTAAAGGTTAGAGTTTTAACTGCCATAAGTTTGTTAGATCAACAAATTATGCTTGTTCGGTTGCAATAAAAGTCAAGATTATTGACCCCTTGCTTTATAGGTTCGGTTGGCTGCTTGGCTGTCCGGTAGCGGATAGAAGTTCCCCGGCATTCCAGGTCGCTACGCAGGAGGGATGGTCGGGGTCAGGTTCACAAAGATACATCTCATGACCGGGATAACCTAGCACACGCAAGCCGCTAGAGCGCAGCATCGCTTCTATCCCGGCATGATTAGCCACCCACCAATTGGTGCAATCGCTCCCGAAGGTATCCTCAATAAAAGCCATTTTAGGCCAACCACGCTCATGCATCTCTTCCCGGTTGTTAAGCCCATTGGCAGCATCGGTCAAAGCTAAATCCGAAGTCGCATAAACTTCTTCACCAGGGAGGGTCATAGTCTGGAATACCATCAATCTTTTTACTTTTTGAGCAACTATATCTAAGCCCAGGAGAGGGTAGCGGAGATGATAAAATACCCCCATAAACAGCACCAGGTCAAAGGTTAAATCGCTATGCGCCAGGTCATATATCTGAGTTTGTTTAAACTCAACGCGGTCTTCTAAATCGAATTGCCTCGCCGCCCAGCGTGCTTGCGCCAGGTAATGCGGATCACAATCAATACCCAACACCTGCGCCCCACGTTTTGCTAACTCAAAGCTATAAAAGCCCGCATTGCATCCGATGTCCAGGGCACGCCAGCCGGTAAGCTCGTCAGGCAGATGCGCTGCAATCTGTTGCCACTTGTAAGCAGGGAAATCGCCAAAGGCATGATCGGGTGCCGTCTGAATTCCAGATGGTAAATGCAAATTGTGAAACCAAGGCCCCAGTTGCCTAATTTCGTGATTCAGGCTGCTCGGTTGCCGCACCTCTGCGCCGTTAGCCGCAAGGAGATTCGGTTCGTTGCTATCAATATTTTCTGTAGTAGTTTTCTCTTTTACTGGCATCATAAACATTTCAATTAGATTTTAAGGTCAACCGAGAGCGCCTAACTGACGGCGCTGACGCTTGCCGAAGCGGTGACACTTAAGTGCTGAAGTGGCTGCCTGGCAAATAAGTCTTTGACATAACCTTCTAATTCACCGGCCCGATGAGCGGCAGTGTGCTGCGCTAACACTCGCTCGCGTGCCCTTTGCCCGATACTCTGCCGCTGCTCCTCTGACAGGTTCTGGAGATATTGCAAGGTATCCCCAGCCGAACGAGCTATCAAGATTTCTTGATCGAACTGAAAGAAACTATCCAGCCCTTCCCAGTAATCGCTAATAATAGGCACGCCACAGGCGGCAGCTTCAAAGAGACGCACGCTGGGCGAAAAACCAGCGCGAATCATATCGGCTCGCGTGATGTTAAGCGTAAAGCGTTGGCTGTTGTAGAAGCGCCGATGCTGCGCCGGAGGCAAGTGTTCAATGCGCGTGACATTGGATGGCCAGGAGATACTATCTGGATACTGCGGCCCCGCTACGCTAAAACGGCCCGCTGACCACTGTCGCGCTGGTTCTAACATCAGGCGTTCCAGGGGTGGTTGACGGTCATCGCTGTAGGTGCCAAGATAGCCCAAATCCCAACGCACTTCTTGTGATTCCGGGTAATAGGCATCAGGATCAACAGCGCAATAAAGCGGCCTCGCCATCGGCGATCCATACTGTTGTTCCAGCCTCTCCAGGGTTGGCCCGCCGCTAAAAGAAAGATACAGGTGATAGTGTGGTATCAATTCAGGCGAAATGTATTCTGTGTCGCCCCTTTCTAACTTAGCCAGTGTCACGGGCGTGTCTATATCATAAAAAGCGGTAGCTCCACCGGCTTCCTGAATGACCCAATTCCCCACCGCTACGCCTTCGGGAACATAAGACCCAACTATGACTAAATCAGCTTCCTGAATCTCTGCGGTAAAACAGTCTTTAAGCTCTGCTAACTCTTCATATAAGGCGGTGCGGCCATAGGGCGGCTGGGGAAGGTCACGGTTCGCCGCATACCAGGGCACATCGCGTTCGAGAAACAGCACGTCGTGGCCCCGCGCGCAGAGTGCGCGCATCAATCCCCGGTAGGTGGTGGCATGGCCGTTACCCCAGGAGGATGTTAGGGATAGCCCCAGAATAACAATTTTCAATGGCGGAGATTGCTCGCTCATATTAATAGTTGGGTAAAGATTATTTAGACCGGGCTGCTTGCCATCAGAGACCGGCTGCTGCCTAACACTGCTTCAAGTTGCGCGGCGCGATGCTTATAGGTATGCTCCGCCAGGATACGGCGCAGAGCAGCCTCACCAATGGAGCGGGCGCGTTCCGGCGTCAGAGCACGCAGCGTTTCAACGACTTCCTGACCGTTGTGGGCGACTAAGATTTCGCGCTCCGGTTCCAGGAACACTTCAATGCCTTGCCAGTAGTCGGTGATGATACAGGCCCCGGCTCCAGCCGCCTCAAAGACCCGTGTTGCTGGAGAGAACCCATAGCGGGCCATGCTCTCACGGCTGATATTCAACACAGCGCGAGGCGTGCAGTTAAAAGCGTTATGATCGCCGGTATAAATATGACCTGCATAATAAACGTTGGATGGCATTGACTTATGTTCCCAACCATTACCGCCCAACAAGAACTGCTGTTGGGGAAATGCCGCCGCCGGTTCAAAAAAGAACTCTTCAACCCGCGCTTCACGATCCGGCAACCGATTGCCTAAGAAGGCCAGTTCGCTTTCATAACGAATTTGCGTGGCAACCGGGTGATGCGTGGAGGGGTCAAGTGCATTATAAATGGGAATACAGTAACGTGCGCCCAACGCTTGATAGGCATTAATAACGGGATCACCGCCACCATAAGTCAATATTAAATCGTATCGGGGGATGAGTTCACGAAACGGGTCATTCGTGTCGTTTTCGACACGATCTAAAGTCGCGGGAGCATCTACATCCCAGAAGGCCACCAAGGTGGCAGGCCCCTGCATCTCCAGGACGGCAGCTTCCAGAAGCTCATCAAAAACTCCCACGCCACTGGCTTTGATCACTAAGTCAGCGCCACGCGCCGCTTCGAGAGCACGTTGCACGCCAGTGGTATCGGTTCCTGAATACACCACCACCTGCGCCCAGGGCGGATCGGGAATATCACGATGTTCCTGGCGCTCATAGGCGTCCGGCTCGTAGAAGGTGATGTGATGGCCCCGCTCATGCAGCGCCCGTACCATGCCACGATAGTAAGTGGCGGCACCATTCCAGTAGGCGGAGACCAGGCTAGAGCCAAAAAATGCAATGTTCATATGTTCGCTTTTGTGTTATTCGTCCATTATAGCTTGCTCGTAAGATACGAGCAAGCTAATTTAAGTCGAGTAGCAAAATCTTCAAGAGTTCATCTACGCGATGTCCGCACGTATGTCGGTGAAGGATAGTCTGGCGCCCATGCTCAGCTAACTCGTACGCTCTGCTGCTATCGGATAATAATGTGCTCAAATGTCGCTGCATTTCAGCGCCGTTCTTAGCCACCAAGAAGTCTTGCCCAGGGCTAAACAAATGCTCCACGTCATTCCAGGGAGCGGAGACGAGAGGAATACTACAGGCGAGAGCTTCAAAAGGACGGATAGTTGGAATGCCTGGCAAAGCCGTGACATAAGGGCGACGCGGCACATGCACCGTGACTTTAAAAGAGGCAAAGACTTTAGGGGCTTCGTAGTTTGGTAGCCAGCCACCATACTTAATGCCCGCATCGGCTAAAGCCTGACGTGCCTGTTTAGGGTAGCGCACACCATAAACACAGGCTTTCAAGCCGAGGGCTTTAACTGGCTTCAACAGGAACTCATGGAGTTCGGCTGTCCGCTCGTCATCACCCCAGTTGCCAATCCACACCAGATCACCTTGGGTCTTCCTCCTGCTATGCAGAGGTTTGAAAATGCGGGTATCGGCGGCCTCGTGCCATGTCCAGGCACGCTTGGCCCAACCGTTCTTCAGGTACAGGTCACGCACAATATTGCCGAAAGCCAGCACGCCATCGTAATACCTGAGATCGTAAGCGGCTATGCTCTTGGCGTCCGTCACGGCACGGTGGTGCGTATCATGGAACAGCAAGCGATAATGCTGGTGCCGCTTGCGGTGCTGCCCCACGCGCCGTACCAACTCGTGCTCGTTCCACTCATGAACGATCACTAAGTCAACTTCGTTTAAGGCTTCATCCAAGTCAAGGGAAGACAACTCATAGCGGATGCTGCGCAGTTGAGGATAGGCGGCATGAAACCCTGAGAGCACACCTTTACCCTGTTCTTCCAGTAAATTCTTAAGACTCCAGGCGTCCTGTGGTTCATAAATCTGTACTTCATGGCCCCGCGCGATTAGTTCTGTCGCCACGCCACGTAGGAAGTGTGCGTTACCGTGATTCCAGTCGGAGAGCAACGAGTGATAGAAGAGTGCAATACGCATAGTAGCAAATCTAACAAGTGATAAGGATTAAAAATAAAGCAGTTCTCCGACCCTGGGAGCGGTTGTTAAAGCGCGGTCAGGCAGCAGGTCTTGATAGACCCCAAAATAACTCTCAGCCATCCGCTTTAAGCTGAACTCTAATGCCCGTGCCCGCGCCTGTTGGCCCAGGGTTAGCCGACGAGATTGATCTTGCATTAAGGTATTAAGCGTGGATGTTAAGGCCGCGTCATCATCTAATGGAACGAAGGTTGCCGCCTCACCCCACACCTCGCGCAAACTGGGAATATCACTGAGGACTAAAGCGCAACCGGATAGAGCAGCTTCGAGTGCCGATAGTCCAAAAGGTTCGTAGCGGGCTGGGAGCACATAGATAGCAGCCCGCCCCAACCAGTCTTTCAGTTGGTGGCTATCCAGGTGTCCTAAAGCGTGGAGCTGCCCTGCTCGGAGGGAACCTCCCTCTGGATGTTGTGTGCTGCCCGCCACATAAACAGGCCACACCAATTCAGGTGCGATCCGTTCCAGCGCCGCGACATTCTTCGCTTCATCCCACAGCCGCCCGATGCACAGCGCAAACGGCTCTTTAGTTGTTGGCACAAACTGTTTAAAGTCTCGTCCGTTGTGGATGACACGAGATGGAGGCAAAGGCCCATAAAATTTATCCAGTTCAGCGAGCATGGCCTGGGTTGGGGTCACCACTAAATCCGCCACGCGCAAGCCACGTGTGACTTGCTGCCGATAATGATTCCAGGTAAGAGGAGCAGGTTCTCCCTGTACGGCCTGCCACCACGAAAGCACGCACGAATGCCCCACCACCAGCACCGGATGCCGCCAGGGAAGAGCGCCATGCACATAGCCATTTAAGTGGATAATATCGGGGTTAAGCTGCGCTTCAAGTTCCAGCAGCCACTCCCCCGCTTGTTGCACTTCACGCCAGGGGTCTTCCATCCACTCCAGTTTAAAGGCACTCTCAAAGAGTTCTATATTGGCTACTCTCTGCGCTTCGTGGCGGAGTTGCGGTGAGAGCGTTGACCCCATCGTCGCCAGTGCAACTGTGACATCATAAGGCTCTAAACCCCGCGCCAGTTCAAGGGCATAAGTCCACACCCCACCGATACTATCGGCTGTCATTAAAATCTTCATTGAAACATCAGTAAGTGGTGGGTGATGAATTATCAGCCATCGAATTCTTCAAGCGCCCATCCTAAATTTAAAATCGTATCAGTGCTTTTAAGAAACCATCGGGACGGTCACGGGTGGCATTGAGTGCAGTGGCTAATTGGTCGAGGGGATACCAATGGGTATAGAGCGAGTCAGGATCAAGGGTGCCTGCGGCTACATTAGCGGCGGCAGCGCCTATGCCATCGAGATAAACTTGCTGCTCCCGTTCATGGGCGTTAATCACATCCAGGCCCCGCCAATTCCATAATTGCATATTGACCTGGCGAGGGCCATCCTGATGATAACCAGCAACCACCAAACGGCCCCTTTCGCGGGTTAATTCAGCCGCCAAATCCAGGGGCCATTGTTGACCAACAGCCTCGACCACAACATCACAAAACCCACCATTGGTCAGTTCTTTGACCCGTTCGATGATTTGCCAGTGATCTTCTAAAGGAATGGTTTCCGCTGCGCCCTGATTGCGCGCCACTGCCAAGGCAAAAGGACGGCGAGAAATGGCGATGACTTTGGCTCCGGCATTACTGGCAAGGCGCGTTAGCAAAGCCCCTAAAAAGCCAATGCCAATAATTGCCACCGTCTGTCCCGCGTGAATTTCGCTGCGCTTAAAGATATTCATGGCACAGCCGAGCGGCTCACCAGGAAAGGCTTTACCTTCTAAAGCAGCGGGCAGGCGCACGACGGCATCAATGGGTGCCACATCATACTCGGCATAAGCATGGTTCGACAGCATAGCCACCCGATCCAGGACTTTAAACCCCTCGACTTCGGTGCCGACCGCATCTATAACACCCCACCCCTCATGCCCTAAGAGACCTGGCTCAAACGGATAAGTAAACCAGGGTTTACCGGCCCAGGGCGACAGGTTGGAGGCGCAGACACCACAACCTTCCAGGCGCACCCGCACTTCGCTTGGGCCGGGCTGGGGAATGGCAACAGTTTCAATCTCAATGTGATGAGGCTCAACCACAACCGCCGCAGCCATCTTTTGACCTGCCGATTGGGGTGTACCAAGAGCGGAAGCGTGAGACAGCGTCATGCCGCCACAACCTCCCGTTGCCGCCGCGCTGTGGAGCGTTCCCCACTATGATTTTCGTATTCAGCCTGTGCCGTTAACCATTCAAAAAGTGCTGCAACTCCCTGCTCGACACCAACGCGTGGTGCCCATCCCGTAGCCGCTTGAAACTTACGAGTATCAGAAACATAATAGCGCTGATCCCCCGTGCGCCAGGAGCCGAATTCGAGTTCCGGTTTATGGCCAGTCAATGCACTGATAAAGTCAATCAGTTCCACCAGACTCATCACATTAGAGGGACCGCCCCCGATATTAAAAGCTTGGCCGGAAAGCATCTCTATGTCTTGTTGCGCTAAACGCAAGGCATCTACTAAATCCTCCACAAAAAGCACGTCACGCACCTGTTTACCATCACCATAAAGCGTAATCGGCTCGCCGCGCAGGGCTTTGATGAGGAAGTGCGCTACCCAGCCTTGATCTTCTGTCCCAAATTGATGCGGCCCATAAATACAACTCATGCGAAATACGACAGTTTTCAATCCGAAGGTACGCGCATAGTCAAAGACATACTGATCTGCGGTGCCTTTTGAGCAGCCATAGGGACTGTGAAAATCTAAGGGCCGCGCCTCGCTGATGCCATGCAATCGGGTAACGGCTTGCTCTGGCTCATAACGGCTGCCATTTAATCGCAGCTTAATATCACTCAGCCCGCCATAAACTTTGTTGGTCGAGGTGAATACGAGAGGCGGTGGCTCATCCAGCGAGCGCAGGGCTTCTAATACATTGAGAGTGCCGCGCGCATTGACTTTAAAGTCATGGATGGGGAGGACTAGGCTGCTAGTCACGGCTACCTGCGCTGCAAAATGGAAGACTTGCCGTGCGTCCTGCACGGCCCTTTGCAGGGCTGCTGCATCAAGCACATCGCCCACCTGAATCTCAATGAGTTCACCGTGCGTCTCGTGCAACCACTGCGCATTCCTTTTAACTCCTGGACGTGAGAGATTATCGAAGAGGCGAACCCGCTGACCGGATGATGCCAGGCGGTGCGCTAAATTTGTTCCGACAAAGCCCGCTCCACCGGTGATGAGAACCACTCCAGAGGATTGACTAGGCGCAGCCAATTGAGCCTGACTCTCGACTCGCCTACTGTGTTCACTACCGTTGACCACCTCCGCAGGCGTAAAAGAACCGTTTAACATTGTATGCTCCAAGTCAGATAATTTAATTCAAGGCACACGGCACCATCTGGCTGGTTGAGGCATGAGAGGACATCGCTCAACAGGGTTGCCTCACCTTCATACGGTGAGTCCATGCGCCGCCAGCTCAGCCCTGGCTTCCGTGACACGATCAATTGCCACTTGCCCATCCAGCCAGTCGGCCAGTTCGCATAAGCCTGCTTCAAGGGTTACGCGTGGTGTATATCCCAGCACCTCACGGGCATAACTAATGTCGGCATAACAGTGGCGAATGTCCCCGATCCGGTATTTGCCAGTAATTTCAGGGCTAATATGCTCTTTGCCCAGTACAGTGGCCATGCGCTCAGCGATCTCGCGTATGGTATAGGGTTGGCCACTACCAACGTTGAACACCTGGTCTTGCGCGGAGGGCACTTCTAGAGCCAAGCGGCACGCCTGGGCCACGTCATGGACGCTGACGAAATCTCGCTTCTGATAACCGTCTTCATTGATTAGGGGCGGGTTATTATTGAGAAAGCGCGAAGCAAAAATCGCCAAGACACCCGTATAAGGATTAGAAAGTGCCTGCCGTGTGCCGTAGATATTGAAGAAGCGGAGAGCAACTGTTGGAATGTTGTAAGCCCGACCGATTAAAAGGCAAAGCCGCTCCTGGTCATATTTAGACAAGGCATAAACCGAAGCCAGAGACGGAGTCTTGGTTTCCGGGGTTGGCATGGGGGTAAGCACTTCTCCATTAGCGCCACGCACTTCCCAGTCATGCGCTTTGAGTTGGGCCAGGCTCCGCTCCGTTCCCGGCACACAGGAGTCATCTGCGGCGCGGTACATGCCTTCGCCATAAATACTCATGCTGGAAGCTACGATAAGTCGCTCAACGGGCTGTGCGATGAGAGCTTCCAAGAGAACTGCCGTACCCAGGTTATTGACATCTGTATAACGCGCTACCTCATACATGCTTTGGCCGACCCCAACCATCGCGGCCAGATGAAAGACCGCATCCACCCCTTGCAGGGCATAGCGCACGGCGGCTTCATCCCGCACATCGCCAACGATTAATTCGACTTCGTCACTCAGATAAGCTGGTCTTTGGCCTTCCAGCCCATGCACTTGCGCTGCCAGGTGATCTAAGACCCGAACTCGATAACCGTGTTCCAGCAACTCATCCGCCAGGTGTGACCCTAAAAAACCTGCACCGCCAGTGATGAGTACATGTCTACTCATAGGTTCTGCCTTATCCCTTCATCGCAAAGTTGTTTTTGATTAGGCGCTACAGCTCAGCATTCCAATAAACACTACAGGGGATGCGCACGCAGCAACTTTAACAACTCAGCATTCAAATCCTCGTGCCGCATATTGTAGCGCCACTCGCACTCTTTTAGATGCAAATACAACGTGTGCCCCGAAACGCCGTAAAACTTTTGCAAACGCTTGCGGGCGAAGTGGCGAAAATCTTCCATTTCCGCAGGGGAAGCTAAACCCGGAGTTGACTTCATTAAACGCTGGGTCGCCCGCAACTCACCCTTACCCTTAGCGTGGTTCGCCTCACTTGCTCCACGTCGCAAGTAATCCTCCATCACCAACTGCAATTCACTCGCAGGTAATGAAGAAGAGCGATCACACTCCTCCGCCAGTCTCTGCCGTATTTTGAGGAAGATCGTGTTAGCCGTTTTTCGCGTTAGGTTAGTTAACTGGGCTACATCCGCCGCCGAGAGGTCTAACGTAAAGTAATGCACTAATTGACGAAACTTTCTTTCAGAGATGTGTGCATGGCGATAATACTTATTTTTAGGCTCCATACAAGCCATTCACGCTAACGGCATTCCGCCTTAAATACTCTAGAATGCAAACTGTAAACTACTCTAGATGAACTTAATTATGGAAATAAGCTAATGTACGGTAACGCACAAAGTCCGGTGATTTTTAACAGCCAAGGCAGGGGAAGTATTAAAATCTTCAGTTTAGATTCGTGCCAAACCGATCCGCTTAATGGGAGGGAATTTTTTCTTGACGGGGATAACAGAAAGTTTTGTCGTCTAAAGTCGCCTACTTACCAGGAATAGATATTGGACTCACAGGGTACCCAGCGATCAGTGAAGCTTTGGCCATTACCGATCAAACGGCCTGTCCGCTCATTCTTTAAGCCCGTGATGGGGGCCTGAAATTGAAGATTGATATCAACAGGTGCATCCGTAATCAGACCATTCACGGTGCCTGCATTGTTTACCTTCGCCATGCGCAGCGGGTTCATCACGATACATAAATAGTGCTTACCGTTCTTCTTCCAGAAGAGGCGCTCCGCTAAGGGCAATTCCTTACCACCTGATAGCACGCGCACACGAGGTTGCAGGGCTACCGTCTTAGCATCCTGCCGCCATTGCAGTTGCTCGGTTAAGCGTTGACGATACTTCTGTCCTTCATCGCCTGCGCGCGCGATCAAGTAAGGCAGCGGCGTCCAGTTCATGTAGTAAGTTGAGCCATTACCAAACTGGTTGCTGACACCCGACGCTACGCCTTCGACAGTATCTTGAGCCTGCGCCTTACCAGTAGGATGCAGGCTGCGTTCATAAAGAGTCATGCCACTACGGTCTCGGCGTGCGCCCGCGTAAGACAGGCGTGAGGCCAGAGGTTGCCCACCCAGTTCGGCGTTTACTTCGGCGATAGCTTTGCCATCTAGTACCCCCTGACCTGCATTGCGCTGCACGCCAAACACATCATCCAACGCACCGGAGGCACGCCCTTTACCATGCTCGTCAAAGACACCAGGCAGATAATCGGCAATAAGAGTGCCGCCCTGCCTGACCCACTCCCGAATCGCTGCGGCTTCGGCATCCGACAAAGCCAGGGTGCGCGGCAGAATCAGCACATGATAGCCATTGAGTGCCGCCGCACCACGTTGCAACACATCTCGATAGGAAACGAAGTTGTATTGGAAGCCGGAGTCCTCCAAGAGTTTTGTCCACGCCGCGCGATTCAGAATATCCGTTGCGTTATCATTGTTCATGGCAGAGCGGCGATTGACCCAGGTGCGGCCATGCGGTTGGATGTCCATGAACCACGAGGTAGCGATGCTGGGCTGCGAGTAATAGAGCGCGATGCCATCGTGTTCAAAAGTAGCATCGGGGAAGATTTCACTAACTGGCCCCTGCACTTCTTTGAAGGTATCCGCCAGAGCTTGCACTTCCGGGCGCACCTGCCCATTCTGGAACCAGGGGCCTTTATCGCTTTCTGGCCAGCAGATGACGCCCCGGTCGCCATGCACCAGATAATACCAGAGAAACCACTTATCCATCGCTGCGTTGTCGCTCAGAAAATAAGTCTGTACATGCGGCTTAGTCTGGCCCCAGAAAGAGCGCAGGATCTCATTGGTGCTGCCAATGTCATACGCCTCCATCCACTGCACCGCGTCCCGCAGCAGCGCATAATCGTAACCTCCATAAGTGGAGGGAGCCTGGCCACCCACAAAGCCCGCCGGAGTATTGGGGTCAAGCGCATTGGCATCACGGCGCAAGTCCGTTAGCAAATCGGCCCAGGCGGTATTCATGAAACTACGATGATCCAGCCAGGGTGCGAGATTCCAGTGGTCAAAAGTCTGCTCGTGGAAGTGCCGGATGTCATCTACACCCTGTGGCTCGACCTCTTCCCATTTCGTGAATTTACTGCCCCACTCCGCATTCAGTTTTTCGATTGTGCCATATTGGGTCTGTAACCAGGTGCGGAAATGGTTCAATCCTTCTGGTGACCAATCCACATCGGCAGGTGAGGTGAAGGACGTGACGGAAATCTCATCATCGAAGGCGTAGGCCAAAGCTGGCCCGGTGCGTGCCCGTGTAATGTTCTCTTGTAACCGCTGCTTCATGCGCGCCAGCACTGTCGGGTCCCAGATACTATGTGGACGCTGGGGGCGGCTGCGGTTATCACGGTAGGTCTTAAAGAAAGCGTCCCACTCATCGGGCCGGATATAAAGATCACCCTTGCCCGCGGAATGATCTACATAATAGGGATAGTTGTTCGCCTTGGCAAAATTAAGCAGTTCATCAGAGAAACCGTTATCTAGATGCAAAGCGTGTAGGTTCACACTTTCATAAAGCCGCTTGGCCTCTGGCCCCGGTGGTGGCGTCTTATATTGATACACCATCATCTCAAAACGCTTCCAGCGGTTGGTTGTAGCTTGATTGGAAGCCTCATCCTGGCTGTAGGCTATATTTGCGGATATTATTAAAGCGACACCTGCCAGCAGAACTGACAGCACCGAAGTAACAGCTTTGGCACTACCAAGATTTAATATCTTCATAAAGAAATCCTTATTCATTTCCTAAGCTGGGCCTATAAAAGACCCGGCAGGAAGGCCGTTGGCCAAGCGTCCTACCGGACGCCACGATAGAGTCATGGTTAGAGCCGTCCAGAGGACGGTTGGCTTTAGCCTTCCCGCCGGGTCTTTTATAGGCCCGGCTCCTGCTTGCTTTAATTCTCACAACCGACCTTGCTCCCTACAGTACTGTTTGAGGTTTTCACAATAGGGACAGTTGCAGCCTGGTTCCAGCAGCACTTCCGGTGTGGCACGCGCTACTGCTGCCTGAGCTTCGATGGCATCATGGCACAACATAGTGTGAATGACACTCTCTCCCAAGGGTACATCACAGATCAGACTATTGGCATACAGTTGCTCATAGGCCGGGTCGAAATTAACATGCCAGGGACAATTCGGCACCACAACCTCGCGCCTTGCCTCGTCTTCGATGATGGGACAAACCAGTTCCACGCCCGGCACTCCGGCCAGGTATTCACCAACATGCATGGAAGTATTGGCTTTCTTGCGAGCGAACATCAAAATCTTACCGCCTGCCTCGGCTAATCTGGCAATTGGGCTGCCTGCGCCCAGCGGCGGCTGAGTGTGATCGTGGCCCTGCAACAAAGGCGCAGCAAGTTTACCGAACGCTGCAAAAGAATGGGTCGGATGCAGGCTACGCTGCACCCCCGCACGCCGCCAGAAGTGATCAGTCACTGCTCCCACACGGGAGGCAGTCTGAGTCGGCTCATAAGCAGGGTGCCCCAACCACGAAAAGGTAAAGGTGGGCAACATCAGCGTCCCGTCAGGTCCAAGTATATTGAGCAGCGTATCTATCAAACCAGCCGCCCCACCCTCAATGTAACCGAAGCCGCTTAAGGAGAAATGCCCCAACACCACATCGCCGCTCTTTAACCCAGCCTGCTCTAAGGCACTCCTGACTTCGCTCTGCGTTAGATAAGGACGTAAACGCACCAGTCTACGCTGTGCCAAAAATTCAAATACTCTTTCGAGATGCGGCACATCCATGGAGTGTTGACAATGCCGTTGGAGTAAGACGGCAATCTCCGCTGCCGTGCGTTTGCCATTGGCGAGCATGAGGGAATTTTGTAACCACAGTGATGCACCCCAACTCGAATCAATACCTAACTCATGCGTCACATAGGCACGCTCTGCATGGCTTAAATCTTCAAAGGCTAAAAACCCGCGAAATAATTTGACCGGAACACAGCGACTTACTGGCAGCGACTCCGCTTCCTCCCTTGCATTCACCTGCCAGAAGGCAGCAGCGCGTTCACGTATGCGTGCTTCTGCCTCAATACGAGCGTCCTGGATTTGTTGCTGTGCAGTGGCGGCTCGTTCAGCATAAAACTCACGCGGCAGCAACCGCAGGTCACCAATTAAGAAATCAACACCGGCGGTCACAGCTTCGGGGGTCGGCAAAATTTCGCTCTGAGGCACCAACCACCGCACCGAATCCAATCGTCTATTATAGATGTCATTCAAAGCAACTACCTCGCGCCGTAGCGCACGCAGTTGCTCCGCATCCTTGATGGGACGTAATGAACGAGCAGCGGTTTGTCTCAAACTTTGCACCGCATGATCGGAGACCAGTTCACTCAGCCACAAGGCTTCGGATAGACCGGCGTTGACCACAAAACCGGCATAGGTGGCCGTGACACGAGCCATGTCGCGCAACATGCGGCCACAGATACGGTCGGGGGTATCAAGCGGCAAGTGATGGGTCGCGCTATAGTGGTAAATGCAGGGTGTCGGTGCGCCAATGAGTGGTTCACTGAAAACATTATCAATAACATCGGCAGCCACGCGCTTCCAGCGAAAGAGAGGAGTCTCCCCGGCCACGCGCTCTAATAACTCCGCCAGCAACTCTTCGCCAAAAGACGGCAAAGCGGCAAAGCTGTCAGTCAAGGTACACGTTGAGGTAACCTCGTTCTGGTCGGTGCCGACCGTATCAATGTTCAGGCCAAGGCGAATGTGCTTAGTTTCTTCAGGGTTTTGCACGAGGGCATTAAAGCCGCGTACTTCCATCGGAAAGAGCAAGCGGATGCCACGCTGCAACGGCGGCATTTCACCCGCCTCAACCATAGCGCCGATAGCGCGCAACGCCTCCAAACCCACTGCTACCTGAGAACAGTTATCATCCGCGCCGAACTCATCATAGTGACCAGTAATGACAATCTCTTCGGGCAAAAGTCCGGGTAAGCGGCCACTCACTACCGGAAGCATACCATCATAATGACGCGTTTTGACCAGGGCGTGCAGGCGCACTGTCTCTCCGGTTTGCACTCTGGCGCGCAGTTGTTGGCCCTGATGGGGTGAGATCGAAAAGCCAAAGCCTTTAGTGGGGTCATCCCACGGCGGGATGGTGTAATTGTGCCACTCGTTGGTATCGTTGAGATAGTCCCCTTCTTTGAAGAACCGTCGCCCAACGCGACCATCACAGATAATGCCAAATGCCCCCGCTCGCATCACGGCCTGGTTGAACTCGACACCAGAACAGGATGTCAACACCAGCTTGCCCGTAACCTGATGTGAGTTGCATTCGTTGAGGCTATCGGCAACCACAACTTCGGCAGTGATGCCTTCATCGGCGGTTGGCCTGCTATAGAGCATCAGGCTTGTTGGATTAGCCCCATAATCAGCCAACAGATGCGGCGTGCCATCACCTGTCACATCACAGAGACGGGCACTCTCGACATCATAGGCCTTTGGCATCACCCAGCCGCCGTAGGCGGTCTTACCATCGGCGGGAGCCTCTATCAGTCGCACATCCGACAGGCCAGCTTGCTCCATCTTCGAGGCGATGAGTCGGGCCAAGGAGTTTATCTTATCGAAGGATGACCAGCGGGATAGCGCGAAGAACTCAGCGATGTCGGCTTGCATCCGTTCCACCGATAGATACGCCGCTACCCCCTGCCACAGTGATTCATACATAGCGGGAATTAAGAGGACGTGCTTACCTGGATTTAACCCCACAAAAAATCATCTGCGGCGAGTTTGGCCCTAAGGGGCGACTGCGATAATCGCCATAAAACGTCTCGACTTCAAAGCCAGTCTGCATAAACAATAACTGCATCTCACGAGGGTAATAGACGTGGCTCTGGAAGTCGCTGATGGAACGCTCTGGTGGCGCGTCTGCGACAAACTTATCATAGAGGAAGCGAATACTCGCGCGCTGTTCATGCGCCAGATAGCGAGTCGTTTTATAGCGGATGAGACGGGTCTGCGTCGCTTCATCGAAGGTATCGAGATCAACCTCGACTAACTCACGCGCCGGAGAGCGGAACGAGTCGGCATAAGCTCCTTGATCGGGCATGGTGACATCTACCACAAAACGTCCGCCCGGCAGCAGGTTCTCATAGGCGCAGCGCCAGGCTGCGAGTTGGTCTTCGAGCGTCAGCAGATGGCAGACCGAAGAGCAGGGCGTGACGATGACATCAAAAGGCTGCTCAGCCTTCCAGGTGCGCATGTCGCCTTCCGCCAGACTCAGCCGCTCCTGCGCCGCAGACGAGGCTTCCTCCTGTCTTTTACGCGCCGCTTCCAGCATCTCTGGCACCAGTTCCAACCCCACCACATCAAAGCCTTCCCTGGCTCCGGCTTCGGCCAGCGGCACGGTCACCCGCCCATTGCCACAGGCCAGTTCCAGCACGCGCTGTGGCTTCAGTCGGCCCAGCAATGAGACGAAAAATTCAATATCATCCGTATCGCCCACATGCTCTAAATCATAGTCGCTGGGGCGTTGGTAAATAGCTTCAGGAGTTTCCGGCATGGAGTCAGTTTCCTTCTCTCTGGAATGAGCATCTTGATACCCATTCGATTGTTGACTAATAAGGCATTCTATGAGAAATGGAAAGCCCTCTGCAATATGCGAAAGGCTCCCGGCAAGATAAAGTTTCTGAATTACAGCACCCATCTGTCCTAAATAGAGGAATAGATAATATACTTCTCACACGCACTAAACTGTCAAAGGACTTTATGAGCTTTCTGGATATGGCCTTAAATGCTGGGCACGCACAAATCATTACTGAAGGCAAAACGGAAAAGATTCACTACCTAGCGGTCAACCATAAGGAAAACTGGGCCGACCCAGAAGAAAAGGTGCGAGCCGAATATTGGGCTGAATTGATTCATCGCTATGAATATGACCCGCGATGTATCGCCGTTGAATTTCTGGTGCCCGACCGCCAGCCCTTTGACCGTGCGGACTTAGTTGTCTTTCATGATGTTGAACGAAAAAAGCCTTTTGCTGTCTTAGAATGTAAAAGAGATGGCATTTCGGACAAGGAATTTCAACAGGCCATCGAGCAAGCTTTTGGCAATGCCACCTGGAGCAAGTTACGTTGTGATTATATGGGAGTGGTGGCGGGTAACACGCGCCACTTTCTGGATGTGACAGACAAATATCCCGCGCTTGAACGAACGGATAACATTATCGCCGACCTGCCCGTGCGTTATGGCAAACCGCAGGAGTGGCGCTATTTCAAAGGTGGCCAGTTGGATATTCACCCGGTAGCGGATTACGAACTCAGTGCCGCCTTGAAGAAGTGCCATCAAACGATCTGGGGCGGTGGCGAGTTTACGCCGCCCGCTGCCTTTGGCGAAATGTGCAAAGTCATCTTTGTCAAAATTGCCGATGAAAAGTTGCCGCGCAAGAAAGGCGACCCCTATGCCATGCAAATCAAAACGCATGAATCGGTAGATAAGCTCGCCCGCCGCGTCCATGACCTGTACGATGTCCACCGCGATAAAGACCCCGAAGTTTTTAATGACCCGATTCGCATCCGCGACCGCAAACTGCAAACGGTGGTTTCGCACTTGCAATCGCTCAATATCAATGACACGCGAGTGGACGTAAAGGGGTTGGCTTTTGAGACGTTTCAACGTGACTTTTTCACGGGTGATGCAGGACAATATTTTACGCCGCGCACGATTGTGCAATTCGCAGTTACGCTCCTCGACCCGCAAGCCGAACAGCGCGTCTTGGACCCGGCCTGTGGTTCGGGCGGCTTTCTGGTGCATACGCTCGATCATGTGCGCCAACAGGCAGGCCAGTTTTACGACCCGGACGATATTAAGGAGCGCGACCACTGGCGTGCCCACTGGCGTGCCCACTGGCACGACTTTGCGGAGAAGCGTCTCTTTGGCATTGAGATTAGTGGCGACATTTCGCGGGTCGCCAAGATGAACATGATTGTGGATGACGATGGGCATACCAATGTGGTGCGCCATGACGCTCTAGAATTAATTGAGCGCATCGCCAACGATAGCAAAAATCCTGGCTTTAAAGCCAACAGTTTTGACCTGATTCTGACCAACCCACCGTTTGGCGGGCAAATCAAGCAGGCCGAAAGCGACTATCTGGAACACTATGAGTTGGGTAATAGCGTGGATAGCAAAGGCCGCAAAAAAGTCCGCAACGCGCAAAAGACCGAGATTCTGTTTCTCGAACGCATCTGGCAATTCTTGAAGCCTGGCACCGGACGCGCGGCGGTGGTAATGCCCGATGGCGTGCTGACCAATTCCAGTCTGCAATATGTGCGCGACTTTCTGCTCGACAGGTTCGAGTTGCAAGCGGTGATTTCCCTGCCGCAGACTGCTTTTGCCCATTTTGGCGCGGGCGTCAAAAGCAGCCTGATCGTGGTGCGCAAACGCAAGGATAACGAAAAGCCCGGCGACGACGAAGCGATTTTTATGGCCGCGCCGGAGAAAATCGGCTATGACGCAACCGGGCGACCCTGTGAGAACCAACTCCCCGAAGTCTTGGAACAGTTCCGCGCTTTCCAGAAGAATCCTCAACCTTTTTTCGTCTAAACCCCGTCGCACCCGGCGAACTTTCTTACTTCGCCGTGCGACGGGGGGATATTGAAAAGAGGCTCGACCACTACTACCACAAGCCTGAATTTGAAATTGAGGCTAACCGCATTGCGGCGAGTCCCTATCCGAAAAAAGAACTGGGAGAACTGTGTTTTCAAATAACAGACGGGACTCACTTCACCCCAGCCTACGTCGACGCAGGTATTCCCTTTATTAGCGTAAAGGATGTGCGCGAATTTGAAATCTCATTTGAAGAAACCAAATTTGTCTCTGAAGAAGAACATAAAACACTCACTTTGCGCTGCAACCCCCAACCTGGCGATATTTTGCTCACAAAGGTCGGGACAATAGGCTTGGCTGCGGTGATTCCACCCACCGCCCCCACATTCGATCTCTTTGTAAGCGTTTGTCTACTTAAAATTGATACCAGCCAGGCTTTGCCCGAATTCCTATGTGCTGTCTTTAATACCCACATCGCTCGCACCCAATTCACCCGGCACCTAAAAGGTATTGGCGTTCCCGATTTGCATCTGGAGAACATTAGAGAATGCCAAATCTCCCTTCCTCCACTCGACACACAGCGCGAACTGGTGGCACAACTCGACGCGGCGCGGGCACAACGCGCTAAGCGATTAGCTGATGCTGACGCGCTACTAACGGGACTGGATGATTTTCTATTAGATGAACTAAAACTCACAGTCCCACAAACTCCTGCGCGCCTAACTTATGCAGTGAAGGCAAAGAATGCTGTAACGCGCTTTGATCCTTCTTATCACTCACCTCATTTCAAATCTTTGAGAGCCGTGATAGACGCTTGTGGTCATCCAGTTCTCACTGTTTCTCAGATAGTAATCGCCATGAGAACAGGATTTGCGGCAGGGCGCGAAGCCCAAGCAGACAACGGTGAACAAGGTGTGCTACAGGCCCGCCCCATGAATATTACGCCCAATGGCGAATTTTCACTCCAAAAAAGCAAATACGTACCGGCAGGGAGCTTTTCAGAGTCTGAAGTCTTGCAAAAGAATGAATTGCTGTTCAACAACACTAACTCAACAATGTGGGTAGGGAAGTCGGCTGTTTTTGATAGTGAAGTGCAATGTGTTTGCTCCAATCATATAACGAGAATTCAAGTAAGAAGCGAATTAGTGAATTCCTTTTATTTAGCCGCTCTATTCAACACTCTCCGCGCTCAAGGGTTGTTTGGCCTTTTGGCTACGAATTTCAACAATCAGGCAGGTGTTAACATTGAAACTTTAGGGCAGTTGCGAGTTCCTGTGCCGTCACTTGAAACGCAGAAACGCATTGCCAAAGAAGTGCAAAGCCGCCGCGAACGCGCCCGCATTTTGCGCGCCGAGGCCGAGCGCGATTGGGACGCCGCCAAAGCCAAGTTTGAAGCGGCGTTGTTGGGACAATGACAAAGTTGTTACTGGTGTTCGCAGTTGAGGAATCTTGCAGTAATTCGTGGCCCCTGGAAATGTTAAAATTATCATTGGAGGTCAGACGATGGCTCAAACCTACGAGGCGATTTATGAAAATGGGATTTTTCGCCCGGTGCAAGACTTGCCAGCCACCCTTGCCGAAGGCCAGCACGTTCGTGTCGTGGTTGATACGGAGCAGACGCCGGATATTCTGCAACTGGCCGCCCAGGTTTACAGCGGCTTATCACCAGATCAAGTGCGCGAAGTCGAAGCCATTGCGCTGGAACGCCGCGACTTCTTCACTCATCAGGATTCCTGATGCCACCCAAAGCCCTCCTCGATACAGACATTTTGTCAGCCCTCATGCGTCAACAGCCCGCAGCGGTGGCAGAGGCCAAGCCTTACCTGGCGGCTCATGTCCAACTCACCTTTTCCCTCATCACTCGCTATGAAATCTTACGTGGCCTCAAGGCCAAGGGAGCAACGACTCAATTGGCGGCTTTCGAGCGTTTCTGCCAGGCTAATGAAGTTCTGCCCCTGACGGAGAACATCATTATGCGAGCCGCCGACATATACGCTGATTTATATAAACGTGGGCAGTTAATTGGAGATGCAGACATTCTCATTGCCGCCACAGCGCAAGAGGAAAGCTTGATCTTAATCACGAATAATGAAAATCATCTGGGACGTGTTGCAGGGTTGACGGTAGAAAACTGGCTCAAGCCATAACACCAGCAATTGAGATAACCTATAATATGCACCTATTCTGTAAGAACAGTAAACGCTTCCCAGTAGTAGACGCAAAAGGGGCTACGTCATGGCATCAGACCGTGTAGCATCTGAAACTCAGGCAGCAGGCAGCGCAGGGACACCTTCAATCAATTTATCCTCTAATTCCTCCCCTACCGCAGCATCGTCGGTTGCGCCAACGGCACCGACCAATGAACCGGCTCAGGCTATGCTGGACAGTTTCTTTAGTCTGTCCCTCGATATGCTGTGCATCGCGGGCTTCGACGGCTACTTCAAGCGTTTGAATCCGGCCTTTGAGCGAACCCTGGGCTACAGTCAAGCCGAACTAATGGCACAGCCCTTTCTTGAATGGGTGCATCCTGATGACCGCGCCGCCACCTTAGCCGAAACCCAACGCTTGAGTGCGGGGAATAGCACAGTCTCTTTCGAGAATCGGTATCGCTGCAAAGATGGTTCCTATCGCTGGCTGCTCTGGAATGCCTCGGCCCACAGTGAACAGCAACTCATCTATGCCGCAGCCCACGATGTAACCCGCCGCAAGCAGCAAGAAGAGGCGACACACCGCGTTGAAGAGTTTGTCACGTCCATTGTCGAGAACATTCCGCACATGATTTTTGTGAAGGATGCCCACGAGTTGCGTTTTGTGCGCATCAACAAGGCTGAAGAAGAGATGATGGGACGGCCCCAGTCGGAAATCATCGGCAAGAACGACTACGACCTTTTTCCGGCAGACGAAGCCAAATTTTTTACGACGAAAGATCGCGGTGTCTTAGCGGGCCGTGAGGTGGTGGATATTCCTGAAGAGACTGTCCACACCGGCCAGGGTGTCCGCATTTTTCACACCAAGAAGATACCGATTTTCAATGCTGCCGGAAAACCGGAATACCTGCTGGGGATTTCGGAAGACATCACTGAGCAAAAACAGGCCGAGGCGAAGATGAAGGCAGCGCAGGACGAAATTATCCGCAGTCGGGAAGAGCTACGCCTCCGCAACGCCCTTATGCAGACCGATCTGGATTTAGCCCGCGCCATGCAGGAAGCCTTTATTCTCAAGCAATATCCCTGCTTCCCACAGAACGCCACGCTCGATACCAGTGCGCTCTGCTTTCAGCACCGCTATATTCCGGCAGCGGCACTCGGCGGCGATTTTTTCGATGTTCTGGCCTTATCTGATACCTGCGCCGGAGTGTTCATCTGCGATGTGATGGGACACGGAGTGCGCTCGGCCCTGGTAACAGCGATGATGCGGGCCTTAGTGGGAGAAAAGAATTCCGCCGCTGCTCACCCTGGCGAGTTCCTGATGGCGATTAACCAGCACTTGCATGGCATCTTAGAGCAAGCAGGCACGCCGATGTTCGCTTCCGCCTTCTACCTGGTCGCTGATACCGCTACTGGAAAGATGCGTTATGCCAACGCAGGCCATCCCAGCCCGGCCCGTGTGAGACGCAGTGCAGGCACTGTAGATTGGCTACTGACCCCGGATACTCCTTCTGGCCCGGCTTTAGGCGTATTCCAGGATGCGGTTTATGAAACCGTGCATTGCGACCTAAGCACCGATGATCTCTTTGTCTTGTTCACCGATGGTGTGTTCGAGGTGCAAGGCGCTGGGGAAGAGTATGGCCAGGAGCGATTAATAGCTTCTTTACGCCGCCACGCCAACCTGCCCCCCGCCGCTCTATTCGACCGGTTGCTTAAAGAAATTCAGGAGTTCTCCGCCTGCGGCGAATTCGAGGATGATGTTTGCCTAGTTGGTATGCGGGTGGCCCACATGGGTTGCTGATTTGGCGTGCCTAAAGCATAAGAAAATTCACAACAAAAGAGCTTGTCATGCTGAGCGTAGCGCAACGGAGTCGAAGCATCTCGTGCTCATTCGTCCCACTCACCCAAAGGCACGAGATGTTTCGCTCCGCTCAACATGACACTGACCGCAGGAATACTTCTCTTAACAGAGATTGTACAAAGCTGTAATAGTGCCTGCCGTGGGCCAGACACTCTTGTCTGGCTGAGCCAAGGATAACAGCAGGAGAGCAGACAGGCACTCCTGCCTGTCCCACAACACAAGGCTCCAACATTATCTTAACTTCTCTAAGGGCCAGCTATTGCGCCACAGGTTGCGAGCGGAGAGTAAGCAGTTCCAATGGCGATACTTCAACCGTCACTTCGCCATTGTGCATGATGACGGTGCCAACATTTGCATTCTGTGCCGTGGCACTGCTGCGATGACGTTGCCACATCATCCTGTCTAGCTTGGCTAATTCCTCAATCCGCACCGTGACTTTGAAGGTATGGGCCGCATAGCCACCCTGGTCAATTTCCCATTTGCCAGTTTTAGTGGCATCGCTGAATTGAGGTGCGGTGAAGTTGCTCAGTCCGATACCCCAGCTACCATCCGGGTTACGCGCAGCCGCTACCGTCAGGCGTGGCTTCTTGCCGTAGGTATAGATCATGTCGCCTTCAAGCGAACTTTGACTCTGACGAAACACGGCCCCTACATCAAAGGTATTGCTCAATTGCTGATAGTAAAAGTATTTTTGGAAGAGTGTTGGGTGCAGTGGATTAGGCGTGAAGGACATAATCCGAGTGGCATTGTCCTTGGGGTCGGGCACTTCAAAACCCAGAAAATGAATCCAGTGCGTCACACGATGGTTCATGTCATTGAGGAAACGTGAGGCGAGGGAAGTCGCTCGCACCGCATCGCCGGGTTCTTCCGGGCCATTGTCGCTGGCCTCGGTCATCCAGTAGGCTTTGCTGGTGCCCGCCACGCGCTGGGCAATTTCATTGGTCGCGGCCATATTGTAAGAGTGCGAAGCCACGCCGCTTAATACCTGCCATGCCGCATTATCGGCTTTAAGCTTATCCACGCTGTCATACAGCACAGCATCGGCGCTGGCATGTTCCGGCGCGATGATTTTGACAGTGTTCAGGCCGCGTGCATCCAAAGCCGTGCGCAGATATTTCACGACTTCCACGATTTGCTGCGGGGTGAACCGCTCGTTATCATTAGGTTCATTTTGCACGCCCGTTACATCCAGCAGCACACCGGTTTCGTCTTTC
This sequence comes from Abditibacteriaceae bacterium, assembly GCA_019239895.1. Taxonomy (GTDB): domain Bacteria; phylum Armatimonadota; class Abditibacteriia; order Abditibacteriales; family Abditibacteriaceae; genus JAFAZH01. Next base: position 191,067 of record JAFAZH010000025.1, read on the forward strand.
AATCGCTGGATAAAATCAGCGAGCAAATCGGCATAGTTAGCCACTTCCGATTCTTTCAGTTGCAATCCGCCATCGGCCCGCTTCTCTTTCATGTATGGAGGCAAGCCATCAGGAGCTAATAACAGCGTTGTCGCGCCCTGCTGTTTAGCATCAGCGATGATGCGGGAATCAACATAGTTCTTTCTAAATTGCTGGAGATTATGTCCACCACGCTCTGGCGCGTATTGATCCGTGTTGAACCACAGGCGGAGGATTTTGAATTTGAGGTCGTGCCAGAGCAAACGTGAGAGAGCCATGCGCTCGACAGGTTGCAGCTTTTGATACTCGCCGCCCCAGTTACCCAGGCTCGTGCCGAAACCTTGAAAAGTCTGGCGTGCGCCAGGAACCACGGTAATAGTAACGGCTTCAGGAACTGTAGGGTTGGCTTTAGCCGCAGTCTCGCCTTGCTGCGCGTAGCTGTTTGAGGTTAGAGAAAAGCTTAGCAGAGCTATTAAAGAGGCTCTTTTTACTGCGGTGACATACATCTTAAAATTCTCCTGCACTACGGTTAGTTATGGGGATAGGTGCAATATAGCACCACCCGCCGCTAAAGCAGCGGGCTGAGAGCAAAAAGCCCGGTGAACCGGGCTGCGAATGCGCCATTAGCCCCGTTCAGGGGGCTTGCCCGTTCAGCCCGCTGCTTTAGCGGCGGGTCTAAGTCAATCTACACTCTTTATATCCATAAAAAGTATTCTACATTTTAGGATCAGAGGAGACAGGCATTGATGCAGCCTGTTCAAATGCACATGAGGTTAAAGGTGTTGTTACCAATGCATCAAACAAAAAGAAAGAGGAGAAGGAATGTACATTCCTTCTCCTCTCCAGTTAGCTTAGGGTTTAATTTACGGCCCGTATTCTAACACGACAAACGAACCGGGGACGTATTGGCGACGCCCACGCTGCTGCGTTGCACCAGGAGCCGGGGGCACCGTGTCCGCTGCGACGGTAAAGATGTGATGCGTGGTGCTATCCAGAGCCATCGTGCGGGCGCTCTTCTGCGTGGTTAAGGTGCTAACTACGTTATATTGATCGGGGGTGACTTCCTGCAATATGGTAACCGTGCCATCCTGCCCATTGGGGCTAAAGACTAAATTGTTGGCGGCGTCGAAGGCACAGGCATCCGGCCCGTTGCCAATGGTGGGAGAAGCCACCAACTTGCCGTTATCGGCATTCAACACTGTCAGTTTCTGGTTACTGCAAACCGAGAAAACACGACGATTCTTAATGTCCATCGCTATACCCGATGGCCCATCCCCCGGCGCAATCGGCCAGGTATTATCTACCTTGAGGTTCTTCGTATCAATAGATACCACGGCACTTTTGTCTTCGAGGTTGTTGTAGATGTGACCCGCGCCATCGGAGACAGCAAATTCCGGGCGACCGCCGAGTGGTACTGTACCAACCACTTTGCCCGTTGTGGCATCAATGGCGGTGCTGCTCTGGCCGCGCCCGTTAAAGGTAAAGACGCGCTCGGTGGCCGGGTCAAAGATAATGGCATCCGGCCCCTGCCCGACCTCGACATCGCTAATCTTTTTGAGGGTGTTAAGATCGAAAATCGTGACGCTATTATTGCGGCCATTGCTGGTGAAGCCGCGCCCGGCTTTATCGTCTACAGCCACGCCATGCACCCCCGGCGTGTCGGGAATATCCCCGGCCACTTCGCCAGTATCTATATTCAGCACAGTGACATGCGTTGAGCGGGCGATATACAGCCGTCGTGCCGCGCTATCCACTGTGAGGTAGTCCCAGCCTTCTACGCCAGGCAGCGACACCTTTTTGATGAGATGATAGTTCGGGGCCTGCGCATGGCATACATACTGGGGCAGCAGCACTGGCAGGGCGGTAAGCAGAAGTTTTACGGCGGTTGCGGGTCGAGTTAAATGTTTCATAGGGGAATGTTCTCCTCGCGCTGAAAGGTTCATTGCATACGAATAGTCAGTGCAAGTTACATTATAAGGCGAAGATTCAGAATTTACCTTAAAATTGTCTTAGAATGCATTAAGCATTGGTATAAGGTAGGCATCTAAAGACCCAACGACCTGGTTAAGAGAAGCCGCTACGCCGTGGTACACTAACAGCAGTCATTCTGGTTAATCCTCACATTAAGACGACGGGAGTTAAGCAACGATGAACAACTGGAGCAGTCGTAAATGGCACGCCGTCTTATGGATGTTGCTACTGACAGGTACAGGGCATATGCTGGCCCAGGCCGTTTCATCCTATCTTGGCACCTGGGGTGGGCGTTGGCATGACGTGGCTTCCGGGCAGCATGGCACCTTGCGCTTTACGGTGCAGCCCAACGGCGCGTTTACTGGCACTCTGCATAATGATGTCAATTCACTCAGCGGCTCCTGGACGGGCAGCCTCAGCGACCGGGGGTTAATTCAGGCCGACTACGCTTACACTTCTGGCAATTCAGGCGGTGCAGGCTCGACCAAGTTCCGCGCCGAAGGCACCTTGCACCGTGTAGCTCCCGGTCATTTGACAGGGCGACTGGCTTTCATGCAAGGCCGCTACCAGTTTGATGCAGGCGACTTCGATTTACTAAAGGTTGGCACAGCAGCTAAATCTTCTCCCACACCACTGGCTTCAACTTCGCGCTCCTCGCGGAGAGCAAAGCGACGCGGAGCCAAGCAGCGTGCGTTGCCATCCTATCCAGCACCACGTTCGGTTCCTCTGCCAACTCCCACCCCACCAGACATCACCATTACCCATGATCCCAGCGACCCTGCCGCGCCACGCTGACCTCAATAATAGACACTAACGTTGCAATGGAATGGACGCGATACGAAATAGACAATGATAAGTGACCTGACACCACAAGAGGAACAACCCAGCGTCCCTGGCTGGTATCTGCTGCGCCGCGAAGGACAGGCCAAATGGACACTGGTCTGGTCTACCTCGCCGTATCAGAAGCGTTTGGGCTATGACATACGTGGCCCCTACCCCAACCACCAGACAGCTAAAGCTGCCGCCTATGAAGATGGGGGTGGCTTAGTGGGCGATACGGAGTATGGCTCCGGCACTTCTCCGCGCAGCCCTTTAAGCGGTTGATAGATTATTCATCAAGCAGCAATCAGGCACGCTGCAACTCTTTCCACAAGCCACGATAGCACTTGAGAAATGTCACGCCGGAATCGGGGGCGATTGGTGTGGCGACTTCACACAAAGTGAAGCGGTCGTAGCCAGTGGCGTTAAACAGGCTGAATAACTCTCGGTAAGGATAATTGCCCCAGAGGTCGTTGATATGGCAGGAGCGGATATGCGGGCGCAATAGCTCAAAGGCGGCGCGGACGCTGCCGTTTTCAACATCCGTATTGTTTGAGTTCCAGCACGCGCCAACATTGGGATGACCACACAGTTCCATAATGCGCTGGATGTGCGCTGGTTTCTGCGTTTCCGGGCCATGCACTTCGAGCCAGATTTCCACGTTGTGCTCTTGCCCAAACTGTCCGCAAGTGCGCAGGGCCGTGGCGATTTGTTCCAAGGTTTTGTCTACGGGTATATCCTTGCGCAATCCATTAGGACGCACCTTCACGCCACGCGCGCCCACATCCTGGGCCAATTGCACAAAGGACTTGCACTCATCTATGTTCTTTTGCACCACGGCTGTATCGGGCGAGTGAAATTCACAGGTCGAACCCAAACCCCAGAGCGTAACTCCCGCATCAGCAAACTGCTTTTTAACTTCCTGGCGGCGTTGGGCCGATAAGCTCGGTTCAATGCCATGCGCGTGCTGCGTGCGGGCTTCAAAACCCTCAATGCCTGCGGCAGAACAGTTTTTGAGGATAGTGGGCAAGTCCCAGTTCTGCGCCACGTTATAGCTGATGAGTCCCAGTTTCATAGCGGATTTCTTCTCCGGTTCGATTCTCTTATTAGGGGTGTTTTGGGTGCGGCCAACTTCAGGGAGTGCCGCCGCTAACGCCAGGGCTGCGCCGGATGCAATAACTTCACGTCGTTTCAATTTACGTGTCATATTTTCCCGTCCGGTAATATATAATATCAGACTTAAACCTGCTGCTTGAGCGGCGGGTAGTATTTACTCTGGCAATGGCTTACCCCTGGTTTCGGGGGCTAAGGCCAAACCAATGAACCCGGCGATATAAATAAAAGAGACAATGGCGGCAGCCGTGCGCATCCCTGCCGCCGGATCGCTGGGCACATCGAAATTCTTGGCCAACTGGCCCAGCGCGAGGGGTGCCGCGGCCGCGAGAATACGCGCGCAATTATAGCAAAAGCCAGTGCCAGTGGAACGCAACCGGGTCGGGAATAACTCTGGAAAATAGATGCTATACGCCGCAAAAGGCGCGAGGGTGCAAAAGCCCAGCACTGGTGCCCACAGCAAAGCACTTTGCTGATCGGTCACGAAATGGAAGAAACCCTGAATCGAGCCAAAAGCCAGCACAAAGACGAATGCCAGAGCCGGGCGGCGACCTATGCGCTCGCTCAAGATGGTGTAGAAGAACATGCCGAACAAAGCTCCCACTTGCTGCACGAGGAAAACATAGCTTTTAGCACGGGCTATCTCCGGGTCGGTCAGGTGCTGCGCTTTTAAAACACTGGCCATAAAATCCGGCGACCAAAAACCCACACCCCACAATCCTCCCACACCCGCCATAGCTAACAGGGTGCCAGCAATAGTGTTGCGGCGCAGTACAGGATCGCGGAATAAACCGGCGATGGTGCCCATTTCGATGTCGCTGGCTTTGGCTTTGGCCTTGGCATCCACCCATTTCTGCGGCTCCTCAATGCGCCGCATAATGAAATAGACCAGGACAGCAGGCAATGCTCCTACAGCAAAGGCCCAGCGCCAGCTATTGGCCACATTACTCAGGCCCAGCGTCACCAAGGCCGCCATGATATTGCCGACCGCGGACAGTGCCTGCAACGAGCCTAGAGCCATCGCGCGGGAGCGACTGGGAAACACTTCAGCCACGAGAGATGCACCTGCCGCGAACTCACCACCCACCCCCAGGGCTGTCATAAAGCGGCAGAATCCGTAGGTCAGGGGCGTATGCGTCAGGCCAGTCAAACCAGTAAAAGCGGCATAGGTGATGATAGTTAGCGCCATCGTTTTGGTCCGCCCCAACTTATCGCCGATCATGCCGAATAGGAAACCGCCAGCCGCCCAACCCAGCAAGAAGATCGCCGTGACTTGGCCGCCCAACGCCTTGGCCGCTGCCTCCACCTCGCTGGCGGGTAAGGAACTATGCAGAATGTCTTTAAGCGATGGCAGACGCACCAGGTTGAAGATGTTCTGATCCATTGTGTCGAACATCCAACCCAGTGCCGCGACCACCAACACCATCCAGGCATAAGAGCTAATGCCCTGATACCAACGCAAGTGGCTGCCCTCTTCCCCGTCAACGACAGATGCCGCATTCATACCATCGGCCATTCAGTTTTCCCCTTTAGTAGTTTGTTGGTTATGGAGACCCGTCCCTGAAGGAGCGGGCGGAAAGTATAAGACCCGTGAACGGGCCTCCTCCGTCTCCTGATTGGCACGCATTGTTCTCCCGATAGGCGGCTCCAGCCCGGTTCACCGGGCTTTATAACTCAGCCCGCTCCTTCAGGGGCGGGTCGCCACAACATGATTTCTTGCCTTATTTCCCACTTTTAAAACTCACCATTGGTGGTGCAGCAAAATCATTCCAGACTTCAGCAACGTGCGCTTCTTGTGTCGTGCCTTTGTGGAAGAGTAAGCGATAATGGAAGGTAAGCGTCTGGCCTTCTGGCAGAGTATAGTTGCCCGCGCCAGGAGCATTCTTCTTATCAAAATCATGCAAGCCAAACGGATTCGCTGCGAATAAGCCATAATCCCGCACATGCCAGGGCGTGGGATGGCGCAGGTTCTTCGGGTCATCAAAAATCGCTACGCCCACTGTCTGGCCCTCGACCGAGCCGTAATAGTCGCACCAGTTTGCAGGCTTGCCCCAGGCCGCCGCATCCTGAATACCTTCAGAGTTAAGGATATGGCCTTCGGCGGTCTTGCCCTTTTCCACCGCGACGCGCATGGAGTCGGCGACCCTTAAACCTAAGACACCATCTTTATTGTCACCCCATGCCAGCGGCCCTCCGACGGCCTTGACGGTTACGGTAAAATCCAGCAAATAACCATCGGTGACATTATAAACACGCACCTCACGCGCATCTTCAGCGATCTTCTTACCGTCGGGCGTAATCCAATCGGTTTTCGTCCGCATTAAGCCATAAACCGGGCCGCTTTGAATGGTTTCATAGCCGGTGTGAACTGTTTTGCCTGTACCTTTAGCTTCTGTCCAGAAGTCCACGCCATTGACGCTGCTATGGGTAAACCACAGGCCGCGATGGTGGGGGTGGTCGTGTGTTTCGTCGCCAACTTTCTCCACTGGCCAATGGCGCACCATCTGTGAGCCAGTAGGGGCATTGACGGGGTAAAAATAGGGTTTATTAGGCCCGGTGGTCGTGTCGTAGCGCGTGAACAATTTGCCGTTGATAAAGAAGTCCACATTCTCACCATTGCGCTTGAGTTCTACCCCGGTGCCCGGTTTAGGCTTTGTTATCGGTAAAAGGTAATAGGTGCGGGTCTCACCCTTTTTAAGATCATGCACCATCCAGGTGAGACGGGATTTAGCCGGATCATTGGCCGGTTCACTCTGGCAGGGCGTGACCTCGCCTGGCGTAGTAGTGGTTTGCAAAGGGGAAACGTCAACCGAAACAGGCACCTCATGCAGATCATGATCGGGGGCGCTGACCGTAACGGCAATAGCTTTGGTATTGGCACAAAGGCCGCGATGAATGAGCAGGCATAAGCTCAGAGCCAGGAGCAGGTTATAACGATTAAAATAGCGGAGCGACATTATCTTCCTCTTACTTATGTGACAATTGTTATGAAGCCTGACGAAATGCTAACAGGAGTGTCATTCCGAGCGCAGCGTAGCGAAGTCGAGGAATCTTAGAGCTTGAAAGACAATAAATGGAATTACTTCTATTAAGAACAGCAAGATTTCTCGACTGCACTCCACTTCGTTCCGTTTCGCTCGAAATGACAGACTCTAAATGCATTAGCTTCTTTAAGTGGCTTCATCAACATAGAACTCTATTGTGATTACAACTTTTCAGGCACAACAAAGGGTGCGCGATATTTACGAGTCAATAAGGCGTTGGCCTCCTGGTCGTTGCCAAAGTTCCAGTTTTGCGCATTAATTTTCAAAGCACGGCCCAGGCGGTAGGTTTCCCGTTCCAATTTCACCCCATTATCAGATAAGTGCTGCTCAAAGCGGTCAAAGGTTTCCGCTGCATCCTTACTGCTGCCAAAGTGATTGGTTTTATCGCTGAGGGGCACCGGGCTGCCCAGGCGATAGGAAATATTACCTAAGTGACATAACGCACTAGAACGTGCCCCTTCTGCCACCGGCGCGTGTAGATCCGAGGTTTTGCGGCTGCGGATGGCATCCAGGTAGTTGCGGAAATGGTCACCGCTACCCCTAAATTCCTGCACCACCTTGCCATCGTTATCAAAGGCAGCGGCTTTGCCATAATCGCCAGTGAAAGCGACATAGCCATGCTCACCATAAACGATGTCGCCAATCTTGACGCCCTTAAGGGCATCGGTTTTTAGCCCGCGCACTTCAAAGATGAGTTGCGCATCGCCGTAATCAAAGAGCGTCAATTCGGTATTGGGCGTTTCGCCCTGATCCACATAACCAAAGCGTCCCCCCAAGCTCACTACGCTGTTGGGCAGTTCTGTTTTATTGAGTGCCCAGCGTGCAATATCCATCTGGTGAATGCCCTGGTTGCCTAAGTCACCCGCGCCATAGTCCCAGAACCAGTGCCAGTTATAGTGAAAGCGATTCGGATTAAACGGACGCTCTGGCGCTGGCCCCAGCCAGATATTGTAATCTACGCCAGCGGGCACCGGGCCATCGGGTTGAATGCCAATGGAGCCACGCGGCTTGTAACACAAGCCACGCGCCAGGTACACCTTGCCGATTTTCCCGGCGTGAATGTAAGCCACCGCTTCTTGCACCGCTTTATGGGATCGGCTCTGCGTTCCGGCCTGGCAAATGCGACTAAGCTTTTGCGGAGCTTCAATCATGCGTTGGGCTTCAAAGAGGTTATGGCAGACCGGCTTTTCGACATAGACATCTTTACCCGCCTGCATCGCCCAGATCGCGGCTAAGGAATGCCAGTGAATGGGGAGCGCCATCGAAACGGCGTCCACTTCTTTGTCTTCATATAACTGGCGCAGGTCTTGATAGATGCGTGGGGCCTTACCGCTCTTCTTCTCAATCACTTTGGCGGCATTGGCCGTAACGTGCTGATCAATATCGCAGATAGCCACTACCGTCGCATCTTTTTGTCCTAAGTAGCCATCAAGATGGGCCATGCCCCGGCCATGCATACCAATCTGTGCCAGTCGGATGCGGTCGTTCGGCCCTACCGTTCTCGTAGTATTAGGGGTCTTTGGCTCCTGCGCTAAAGCACTGCCGATGCCATCGGTGCCAACTAAGGCTGCTGTGGCAACCAGCAGCGAATCTTCCAGGAACCGCCGTCGCGTCACTTTGACCATGAAGCTATCTCCTTGCCTTTCCTGTTGAGTAGAGTGGGATACAGTAAGAGTAACCCACAACGCGCCTCTCGTAAAGCTAACGCGTTAAGTGGAAATGAAGTAAGCGCGGTTAACGTGGTTTTTACAGGTAGCGCATGATGCACAGAATCAGGAGTTACGCTGCACCCGCCCGTAAACGAGCGGGCTGAGGGAGAGAAGCCCGGTCAACCGGGCTACCGTATGCGCTATTAGCCCCGTTCAGGGGGCTTGAAGGTTCAGCCCGCTGCTTCAGCGGCGGGTCTAAGTCAGTCCTAAGAATAATAATTGGTTTATAATCTGGGCACGCTACAAAATCTAACCTATACTGTGGCGCATTACCTATCAGTATTGACAATAATAGCCTAAAGTGACAAAACGTTGCAGTATCAAATATTAATTGATCCTAGCTGATGAAAATGAACAGGGTTTATGCCTGTGAAAGTAAATATTATCTCCATGCGAACCCATAATACAGCCCCCATTATTGCCTTGGCTCTGGTGGCCCTACTGCTGTTAGCCAGCTTTTTTGGCGCACTGCTGCGGCCAGCAAATTTCTATGGGGCAGATCACCCTATCGGAGTCGCTTCCCTTGTCACCCAGCCGCCCAAAACCGCACGACTGGCCTCATTCGTTCCGGCAGCAGTAGCGCCAGGTAAGCGACTTCAACCAGGTTATGGCAACCTGCCCCTGAATTTCGAGATGAACCAGGGACAGGCAGCGCACCCCGTCAAGTTCATGGCGCGGGGTAATGGTTATGGCCTGTTCCTGACTCCCACGGAGGCCGTGTTAAGCCTGCACCGCAATGCCTCAGGAAAAGCCCGACGACCTTCACCCATAGCCGCATCAAGTTCTGCGATTTTACGAATGCAACTGGTGCAGGCTAACGCGCACTCCCAAGTGCAAGGCGTGGATAGATTGCCGGGCATCAGCAACTACCTAATGGGGCGCGATCCCAAACAGTGGCGCACTAACGTGGCACATTATGCTCGCGTGCGCTATGCCGACGTTTATCCTGGTGTAGACCTGGTTTATTACGGCAATCAGCGCCAACTCGAATACGATTTTGTGGTCGCTCCGGGCGCTGACCCGGCGGCTATCAAGTTGGCCTATCAAGGCACTCAAGCCGCCCACATCAATCAACAGGGCGATTTAGTCTTAGAAACCGGCAGCGGCGCAGTGGTGCATCATGCGCCAGTTGTCTATCAAAAAATCAACGGCCAACGATATAATATTCCAAGCCACTACATAATCCGCAATCCACAATCCGCAATCCGCAATGTAGAAGTTGGTTTCCAGTTAGCCACTTATGACAAAACGCAGCCAGTGATTATTGACCCGGTTTTGAGTTACTCCACCTATTTGGGCGGCAATCTCGCGGATCAGGCCAATGCCATTGCGGTGGATGGGGCTGGTAATGCCTACATTACAGGCCAGACAGACTCCAGTAACTTCCCTACAGCTAATAGCACCCAAACCTTCGGTGGTGGCACGGATGTCTTTGTCACCAAGCTGAGTAGTACCGGGGCTTTGGTTTACTCGACATTTTTGGGTGGCAGTGGTTCGGATATTGGCAGCGCCATCGCGGTAGATAGTGCGGGCAATGCCTACATCACCGGGCAGACGAAATCTTCCGATTTTCCCCTGGCAAATGCCTACCAATCGCTCTTCGGTGGGGGCACCGATGCGTTTGTCACTAAGCTTAACGCCAGCGGTTCAGCCCCGGTTTATTCGACTTATTTAGGCGGCCTGAGCAATGATGTTGGCAGTGGCATTGCCGTAGATAGTTCCGGCAGTGCCTACGTTACTGGCACCACCAATTCAGCCAATTTCCCGCTCAATCTTTCTTTAAGCCTCCTCCTTTTCGGCGGTAACGATGCCTTTGTGACCAAATTCAATCCGGCGGGCACAGCATTAACCTACTCCACTTTCTTCGGCGGCTCACGCAATGATAGTGGCAACGGCATCGCAGTGGATGCAAGCGGCAATGCCTATATTGTGGGGACGACTAATTCCACCGATCTGACGACGAACACTTCCGCCAATTTCCGTTCTCTGTCTGGTGGCACAGATGCTTTTGTGGCCAAGTTTGATTCAAGTGCCGCTGTTGTTTATTCTCTGTATCTGGGGGGCACTGGCAATGAGAATGGCAATGGCATTACTGTAGATGGAGGCAGTAACGCCTATGTGACAGGAGATACAAATTCAACGAATTTCCCGACTAAAAATCCTCTGCAAGCCAGCAATGCCGGTGGCACGGATGCTTTCATCGCAGAAATAAATAGCACTGGCTCCAATCTGAACGCCTCCACCTATTTTGGCGGCTCCAAGAATGATACCGCTAATGCTATTGCCCTGGACAGTGCAGGAGACGTGACGGTGGCGGGGCAAACGAATTCCACGAATTTTCCCACCACGAATGCAGTTCAGGGAACTTATGGAGGCGACCCTAATGACGCTTTTGTGTCTACGCTTGGGCCATCATTAGCGAGTGTGACAAGCTCAACTTATTTGGGCGACTCTGGCAATGACATCGCTAATGGGGTGGCTGCTGATAATGCGGGCAACTCTTATGTGGCGGGCCAGAGTGATTCCAGCAATTTTCCTACCCTCAATGCCATTCAGCCTTCGCATAGTAGCGGGGGCGGGCCAGATGCCTTTGTGACCAAGTTACTGCCACTGGACATAATTACCTTAACCATTACTCCTGCCACTTTCAGCGAAGCGGCTGGGGCCAATGCCGCGACTGGCACGGTAACGCTCAGCAGCGCCCCGGCGTCGCCCGTCGTAGTGAGCCTGTCCAGTACCGATAGCACGCAGGCGACAGTGCCTGCCACTGTCACCGTGCCCGCAGGGACAACTTCGGTTACTTTCCCGGTGCGAGCGGTAGATAATGGTATTGTGGATGGCTCTAACGTTGTTGGATTTGGGGCGGCAGCTACTAACTATACAGCGGGGTCTGCAACCGCCACCGTAACAGAAGCCGATGTGCCAACCCTCATGCTCTCCGTTACCCCCAGCAGTTTTAGTGAAGCAGCAGGAGCAGGAGCGGCTACAGGCACAGTATCACGCAATACTTCAACCGCTTCGGCTTTAACCGTTAACTTGTCCAGCAGTAATACGAACCAGGCGAATGTGCCAACCACAGTCACAATTCCTGCTGACTCAGCCTCCACCACGTTCTCCATTGATGCGGTCAATAACAATATCGTCACCGGAACTAACACCGTCACTTTAACCGCCAGCACTTCCGGCTTTACCTCTGGCACCACAACGGTCTCAGTGACGGAGGCTAATACGCCCACGCTGACGTTAGCGGTTACACCTACTACTATTAGTGAGACCGACGGAGCCGGGGCAGCCACCGGGACAGTGACGCGCAATACCTCGACCACTGCTGCCCTCACGGTAAATCTAACAAGTAGCGATACAACTCAGGCAACCGTGCCCGCCACTGTCACGATTCCCGCCGGGTCGGCTTCGGCAAACTTCGCCATCAATGCGGTAGATGATAATCTGGTCAAAGGCAACAGCACCGTGACCCTGACTGCTGCGGCTTCTGGTTTTAACTCAGATACGGCCAGCATCACGGTAACTGAAGCGGATGTGCCAACCCTGACGCTCACAGTATCCCCAACCACATTCAGTGAAGCAGCAGGGTCAAGCGCGGCGACAGCCACTTTATCACGCAATACCCTCACCACTTCGGCCCTTACCGTCACCCTGTCCAGCAGTGATCCCAGCGGAGCGACGGTGCCCACGACGGTCGTCATTCCCATCGGCGCGCGGACGGTCACTTTTGGCGTGAATGCAGTTGACGATAACTTAGTGGATGGCAACAAGTCAGTTACGCTCGGCGCCAGTGCCAACGGTTTTGTGAGCGACACGGCAACGGTCAATGTCACCAATAGCGATGTGCCAACTCTCACCCTGAGCGTCAGTCCAACGACCTTTGGCGAAAACGCGGGGCCGGGAGCAGCCATTGGCACAGTCTCGCGCAACACTGCGACCACAACGGCCTTAACGGTCAATTTGTCCAGTAACAATTCGTCACAGGCTACGGTGCCCGCAACAGTGACAATCCCTGCGGGCGCGGCAGCAGCCACCTTCCCGATTGATGCTGTAGATAATAATCTGGTTACTGGCCCTACCACCGTTACGATTAAAGCTACGAAGTCAGGATTTGTGAGCGACACCGCAACCGTTACGGTCAATAACACTGATACGCCACAATTGACGTTGAGCATAACGCCCACTACTTTTAGTGAGGGAGCAGGCAGTAATGCCGCCAGAGGCACCATATCACGTAACACCTCAACGGCCTCTGCCCTTACTGTCAATTTATCAGCCAGTGATGCTAACAGCACGCAACTTCTTACTACAGTCACCATTCCTGCCGGAGCTTCCTCTGCGCCATTTACGGTGAGTGTCGTAGATGACAAAATTGCTCAGGGCGACCGTGTGGTCACTATCACCGCTTCGGCCACTGGACTGGCTTCCGATTCGGTTCCAGTCACTATCACCGACAACGATGTGCCCACTTTAGATTTAAAGATTAATCCTCTGTCTTTCTCAGAAGGCGCAGGCACAGCGGCGGCAACGGGCACCATAACCCGCAACACGCCGACCACATCAGCACTCACAGTCAATCTCACCAGCAGCAACACCAATAAAGCCACTGTGCCAGCCACCGTTACAATTCCCGCCGGGGCGACCTCAGCGAACTTCCCAATTGCCGCCGTTGATAATACTATCGCCGATGGGCCAGCAACCGTTACCATAACGGCACAGGCCAGCGGGTTTGTGACGGGTACTCAGACCGTGACGGTAACAGACAATGATGGCCCAACGCTTTCTGTCACCATCAACCCTGGCACCTTCAACGAAAATGCCGGGGCAGGTGCCGCTACCGGAACAGTATCCCGCAATACTTCGACAGCCTCTGCCTTAACGGTTAGTTTGTCGAGCAATAATACAAGCAAAGTCCAGGTGCCTGCGACGGTAACAATACCCGCCGGAGCCACTTCAGCCACTTTCTCGCTGACCGCTGTAGATGATGGCATCGCCACTGGCCCGCAGAAGGTGCTGATTACCGCCACGGCAACTGGCTTTAACGCTGGTTCGCAGACGGTGACGGTCAATGATAGTGAAGTGCCAACACTGACTTTAACTATCGCGCCAACTTCTTTCAGCGAAAAGGCAGGGGCTAATGCGGCGCGGGCAACGCTTTCCAGTAATACGCCGCCAGGGGATGCGCTTGTGGTGCGCCTGGTTAGTAGCAATCCGAATCAGGTGGGAGTGCCCAACAGTGTCACTATCCCCGCCGGTGCCTCCTCCACAACATTCCCCGTGGCAGCGGTAGATGACAATATCATTACTGGCCCGCAGACTGTGACCATAACCGCTTCGGCCACCGCAACGGGCACTGCTGCGCCAATTACTTCGGGCACGGCAACCATCACCGTACTGGAAGCCGATCAGGTGGCTCCGACGCCAACTCCAGTGGCCACGCCTACTCCGGCAGGGCCGACCCCAACGCCCACCCCCAAACCGGCCTTAACCTTGAGCGTTACGCCTGTAACCTTCGATAAAGGGGCGGGAACGGGAGTGGCGACGGGCACAGTAACCCGCAATGCCCTCACAGGCACTGCCCTTACCGTGACTCTGACCAGTGATGATCCGACGCGCGTGCATGTGCCATCCACCACCATCATTCCAGCCAATGTTACGTCGGTGACTTTCCCGGTGGATGCCATAAACAATAGCAAATCCGACGGCTCGCATGTGATAACACTGACAGCCACGGCACCAGGCTTTACGCTTGCCAGCACCACTGTCACCGTCACCGACATCAAGACACCCGCCTTGACCTTAGATGTACAGCCAAAGAGTTTTGATGAGACTGGCGGAGCCACCGCAGCTAGCGGCACCGTAACCCGCAATACGCCCACCACAACCCCCTTGCAGGTTAACCTGGTGAGCGGCGATCCGACCAAGGTACGAGTGCCTGCGGTGGTTACCATACCCAGCGGTGCGACTGCCGCCCATTTCCCTGTGACGGCTGTAGATAACCACCTGGCCGATGGGTCGTCCTTAGTGCGTCTGGTCGCCAGTGCTCCCGGCTTCGTGTCAGGGGTGACAATTGTCACGGTGAATGATAGTCAGATTCCCGCCTTAAGCCTGAGCATTGCACCCTCAACCTTCAGCGAGGGCGCGGGGCCCCATGCCGCAGCGGGGACAGTGAGCCGTAACACAGCGACAACTGCATCCCTGCGCGTTAATCTCCTGAGCAGTGATCTTAGCAAGGTGCAGGTGCCAACTTTCGTCGTTATCCCGGCGGGTGCTACCACGGTCACTTTCCCGATTGCCGCTGAAGATAACACCATCGCCGATGGCTCGCGCCCGGTTAAAATCACGGCGCGGGCAACCGGGTTGAATGAAGCCTCACAGACGGTCACTGTCACGGACAATGACCGGCCCGCTTTGACCTTAACCGTGACGCCCGCCACTTTCAGTGAGGGTGCGGGGAGTCATGCTGCCACTGGCACTATAACGCGCAACACCCCACCAAATACACCATTGACGGTGACTTTAGCCAGCAGTAATCCGGGGCGGGTACGAGTGCCTGCGCAAGTCATTATTCCAGTTGGCAAATTATCCACCACGTTCCCGCTGACCGCTGTAGACAACAAAGTTATAGATGGCTCTCAGCATGTCACTATTACCGCTCGTCAGGCTGGTTTTGTGCCTGGCACTGCCACGGTGCTGGTGCAGGATAATGACCGTCCCACTCCAACACCCACGCCGGTGCCAACACCCAGCCCAACACCTACTTCACCCTTACAAGGTTGGGGCTTTAACGGTTTCGGACAAATTGGTGATGGCACGGCGGTTAATCGCGTGACGCCGGAGGCAGTGCGCCAAGGGGTGGGCATTGTCACGATCAGTGCTGGTGGCTCGCACACCCTGGCTATCCGTAACGATGGCGCTGTTTTGGCGTGGGGCTTTAATGGCTATGGCGAGTTAGGCGATGGCAGCACCACCAATCACTTTACCCCCACTGTGATTGTCGGGCTTTCTAATGTGCGAGCGGTAGACGCTGGTTGGTATCACTCTTTAGCTTTGAAGAGTGATGGCACGGTGTGGGCCTGGGGCTTTAACGGTCATGGTCAACTGGGTGATGGCACAAGCACAGATCGGCACCGTCCGGTGCAAGTGCAAGGTTTAACTGGAGTGACGGCCATTGCTGCTGGCGTCTACCATAACCTGGCTTTAAAGAGTGATGGCACCGTCTGGGCCTGGGGCGCGAATGAGAGCGGACAAGTGGGTGACAACACCTCGAATCAGCGCAGCTTGCCCGTTCAAGTTCAAAACTTAAATAATATCACAGCGTTAGCTGCCGGAGCCGCCCATTCATTAGCCTTGCGCAGCGATGGCACGGTGTGGGCCTGGGGCAGTAATCAATTTGGTCAACTGGGAACGGGATCAAACGACAACAGCGCGGTTCCGATTCCCGTTGGTGGTTTATCAGGAGTTACGGCCATAACCGCAGGCTACGTGCATAGCGTGGCTTTGGCCGCAGGAGGCACACGGGTCTTGGCGTGGGGCAGTAACCAGTATGGTCAGGTGGGTGATGGCAGCAATACAGACCGTAATCAGCCTGTCGTGGTGCGCGGACTCACCAATGTGCAGAGCATCGTGGCGGGCACCGGGCATACCCTGGCCTTACTCAAAGATGGCACAGTGCGCTCCTGGGGTTGGAACCTCTTTGGCCAATTGGGTGATGGCACCCGCCGTGATCGCAATGTGCCAGTATCCATTAGTAACCTCAAGGGAGTTACGGCTATTGCCGCCGGTTACGCGCACAGCATGGCCCTGAGTCCTGCATCTAATACCGTTAGAGCGGCGGCCAGTTCCGCTACGCTGGTTTCCAACAGTTCGGCGCGGGCTGCCACGGATACAATTCAAATCCTCTTTACGTTGCCGCTTGATGCTGAAAGTGCAGGCGACGCAGATCACTACTCAGTCACGGTTGATGGCCGTGGAGTCGGTGTTACCAGTGCGGGTTACAATGCCGTTAATCACATCTTAACGCTCAGTGTTGCGGAAGGCACTCTGCGTCCCGGTGACGAGGTTGTCATTACGTGGCGCGAGGTCAGCGATAGCAACGGTTGTTTAGACGTGGGTGAAGTCGGCCCTATCATAGTGCAATAGTCAATATTAAGGAGAATGTTATTCATGCCAACTTCTAATTTGCGATGGTATGCCGTGGTTCGTGCTGTTGTGTTGTTAGGGCTTATCCCTTTCACCAGAATGCATCCAGCCTGCGCCCAGGTGGCGCGTTTGGGGCCGGTGCAACACATTACAGAGAAGAAGATGGGCAACGATGCAGCCTGGCAGTCGGCGGCAACAGGCGCGGCCTTAAACGTCAATGACCGCTTGCGCACGGGTAAACGCTCCAAAGCCGATGTCCGCTTTACCGATGGCTCCCTGTTGCGTCTGGGACAGCTTTCTTCCATCGAAGTGCGCAGCGCCAAAGGGGTAGCCCTGACCGGTGGGCAACTGATGTTTGCCATGTTGAAGCCGGGGCGGGTGTTGGCGGGCAGTGCCACGGCTGAAATTAAAGGCAGTGTCGGTCTTATCACCGTGAAAGATGATGGCACATCCGATTTCTCCCTCTTTTCGGGAGCAATGGATGTCACATCAGTGCAAGGCACCACCTCTTTGCGACCAGGGCAGTCTGTGTCGGTGCGCACCGACGGTACGCTTTCCGCCATCCGCGCCACCCTGCCATTCTTTTTTGCCGATGGCACCAGCGACCCCGACATGCTCGAACCGCCTTCCAATGCGCCGCATGTGGGATCACCGACTAACATCCGCGAGCGCCAGCAGCCAGCGCGGACAGCTATTAACACTAGCACCACGACCAGCATAACCCAATCAATGGGGCCGCTGGTGCCATTTGGCATAAGCCCCGCTGGTCGTCCGAATCCCTTTCCGACCCCTTTTCCCACCGTGCCGCCGCCCGTTGATTCGCGCGCCAGCATTGCGGGCAGCGCGTTGCCGCGCCGCTCTCAGGTTGCTGAAGCGCCCAATCTTCCCCTTGCCAATCCGCCAGGGACAACGGCTGATGCGAATGCCGTTGATTTAGGTGCGGCTTACGCGCACATGGGCCAAGTGGATCCCAGTTTAGGCTCTGGGGATGAAGGCGATGTCCGCGTTATCGGAGTGCTTGGTGATGCCGGACGCTATGGGATTGGCGGGCGTATTTACGGAGCAGGCTCACAGGGCCACTGGTTCACCGAAGCCGAATTCACGCCCTTGCGTGTGCGGACGGCAGCAGGCGATATTCGTGACCTTTCGACTATCAGCAATGCTAACATCACCTACCGTTTACGGCGCACCATCATTAAGGCAGGACGGCAGCGGTTTTTAGCAGGCCCGACCCAGGCGGCCATTTTAGGCTCAATGGTGCGCCAGGGTGGGCGCGAAGTGATGGACGCCATGAGCATAACAGAGATTATGGGCAAAGGCCGCTTGCAGGTGGCTTATCTCTATGATGCCTTTCCCAACAATCTGCCCTTCCGCGTGCCGGGCCTCCAGAAAGGTTGGTATGGACGCTATTCCCTGCAAGAGAAGGCGGGCAACTTTGGTCTCAACGTCTTGAATTACGAGAAAGCACCAATTTCTTCTGGCACCGGCATAACTGGCGATTTTGCAGTGTCTCTGGTGCCGAAACAAATTGAATTCTATGGTGAATTAGGGCGCGACCCCTACAAGCGGCGTCTCACCACATTAGGTCTTAGCTTCCCCGGTCTCTATGATCGCACCGATTTCGATGTTTATGTGGAATATGCCAAAGTGCGCGGCAGCAGCGTCGCCGCCGACCTGCCGCCGGAGTTAGCCATCCTGGTTTATCGCCGCCTCAACCCCTACATGAACTTGCTGCTGGCCATGAACAAATTCTCTAACACCACGCGTCTAACCGTTGGTCTTTCTGCGGGAGCCAAGTTGAGCGAGTAGTTTAGCCCTCATCTACCCGTTCTATCGCTCTTGATTTAACACAAAGATCACTAAGACAGCACAAAGAACACAAAAGAAATATAGGATTTCTGTTTGTCCTTGTAATCCCTGTGTTCTTTGTGCCTTCTTTGTGATCTTTGTGTTAAATCAAGGAAGTTTCAGAAGCGTAGGAAAGGGGCCGGGGTGAGAGCTAAGACGCGTCCCAATCAAAACCTTATACTTAGCTGCGTGGATAATTCCCGCTTTTCAAATCACAACGCTTTTATACAAGCTTCCTGTCTGCTCTTGGCCCTGAGTTGGAGCGGCACCGTTTTTGGGCAAGCTCCCACCACAAACACGCCGCCTCCGAATGGGCCAGATACACCAGGCAGCAGGCGCACCCGAAACAGGGTCAGGCCGGAAGCAAATCCCGCCACTCCCAACCCAGACAAACCCGCCAGCGAAACGAAGTCTGGTGACGCATCCAGCACCGATAAGGATAAAGCTAAAGACGATGCCCAGGATAAACCGCGCCAGACCGAAACCAAGCACACCCTGACTCTTAACGGGCAAAGGCTGAACTACACGGCGATGACAGGCATGATGCCGCTCAAGGACACTGAGGGCAAAACCACCGCGGAAATCTTCTTTGTGGCTTACACCAAGGACAATGTAACTGACCTCGCCAAGCGACCCATCACCTTCTCTTTTAATGGTGGCCCAGGCTCCGCTTCAGTATGGATGCACATGGGGATGTTGGGGCCACGTCGCATCAAGCTTAAAGAAGATGGCGGCGCACTGCCGCCACCCTATGAGTTAGTGGATAACGAGTATTCGCTCTTAGATGAAACTGATCTGGTGTTCATTGACCCAGTTGGTACGGGCTATAGTCGGGCGACTAAACCGGAAGACGCCAGTCAGTTTTATGGCCTGAGTGGTGATGTGCGCAGCGTCGGTGACTTTATCCGGCTGTATGTCACGAAAAACGTGCGCTGGCTCTCGCCCAAATTTCTCATCGGCGAAAGCTATGGCACGATGCGGGCAGCAGCCCTGAGCGGAGAGTTGGCCAACCGGCAGCACATGAACCTGAATGGCATCATGTTGGTCTCGACCGTGCTGAACTTTCAAACCATCGCAGGCGGCGAGGCCAACGACCTGCCACAAGTGCTCTATCTGCCCAGTTTCACCGCCACCGCCTGGCATCATAAGAAGTTGCCGCCGGATTTGCAGCAACTACCACTAACCGAAGTGCTCAAGCAAGCGGAAGATTTTGCTGCCGGTGACTATAACCATGCGCTGCTCTTAGGGGATGCTCTCCCGCCAGCAGAAAGGCAGACCGTCCTCCGCCAGATGTCGCGTTTTACGGGTCTTTCCGAGAGTTACCTTAACCGCGCCGATTTGCGCCCTACGCTTAGCCGTTTTGCGGTGGAATTGCTGCGCGACCAAAACCTCCAGGTCGGGCGTTATGACAGTCGCTACACCGGCTACGTCCAAGACCGCCTAACTGAAACGACGGAGAGCGACCCCAGTTATGATGCTGTTGCCAGCGTTTTTGCCTCGACCTTCAATAACTATGCGCGCACGGAATTGAAGTTTGAAGAAGATCAACCTTATGAGATACTGGCCAGTTTGCGCTCCTGGAATTGGGGCGAGGATAACGGCTTTGTCAACGTGGCCGATACCCTCGCGCAGAGCATGACGCGCAACCCGTTTCTCAAAGTTCATATCTCCTGCGGCTATAGTGATCTGGCGACCCCTTATTTCGCGGCTCGCTACACCTTTAGCCATCTGCGCATTGCGCCGGAATTAAGGAAGAACCTTATCCTCGATTACTATGCCGCCGGGCATATGATGTATCTCAATTTGCCCGACCTCAAGAAGTCGAAGACTGACCTGACAAATTTCATCCGCTCTTCTTATCAGCATTAGACCTGTCAATGCAATTAGAAGCGCACAATTTTAACCGCGACTTCACGGAAGTTAGCAGGCACAGGAAGAGAATAATGGCCACCACCGTGCTGCAAGTTATAGCTCTGCACAGTCTGGCCCGTCAGCACATCAACCCGCGCCACATGATAGTTGCCAGCAGGCAGGTCAAGCTGTAATAAGGCATTAGCCGCACCTTTTAGATACATAGCATATTGCTGCCCTGGCGTGGCGAGAACCTGGGACTGGGCTTTATCTGGTAGGCCGCTGTGAATGAAACCAGGGGCAGGTTGCAGCTTTAAGAAATCCAAGCTGTGCAGAAAGTCTTTCAACACTTTCATCTGCTGGCGAAAAGTGACACCCCCACCGCCGGGCTGAGTCGCCGGATATTGGAAAGTGCCGTCTTCATGCCCAGCGGTGAAGGAGTAGTCGAGGTTGTTATAGAGTCCACCACCCGCGAGGATGAATTCCCAGGCTTCCATGCGATAATAATCATCCGCCGTGCCATGAAAGCCTGTCTCATTGAGACCAATGACTTTGTTAAGACCGAAGTTCTCTGCCACAGTGGTCGGGGGATGCGCGTAGTGGAAGTTAAAGATCGAAACCTGCGGGTGCGGCTGCTCGATTTTCCGGGAGACATTGGCGATGTTTTGTGAAATTAAATGATGCCCCGTCCAGCCCTGCTCGGTAGCCGTAATCACATCGGCGATATGGTGCTGCCACTCCATTGTGACCCCGCCGAAATACGGCTCATTGCAAATTTCATAATAAACATTGTCGGCATCACGCAACTCGTTGACAATCTTGCGCACAAGGGCTTCCTGCACCAGCAGTAGTCCATCATTTTTCTTAAGATCATAAACCTCGTTTTTCCCAACCTTGCCCACGCCATTGATGTTGTTTACCGCATTCATGGGGCTGATGGCCCACTGGCTGTCATCATACATCGGGCAGAAGAGGTTCATCTCAACAACTATGCCCCGTTGCCCGGCGTAGGCCACAAAATCTTTGAGCCGCGCAAAATAGGCGTCATCCCAATGGGTGAGATCGAACTTATTGCCAGCACCGGCATAGCCAGGTTGATCACTACGCGCCCAGGGACAGATGAAACGCCCCGGCTTAGGCGCTAAGGTGTTGCTGGCAATAGCGAAAGCGCCGGGTGGCTCGACATAAGCGCCGCTAAAAGTTCGCGTGAGATTCAGCCCATCCGCCGCAAGGGTGTCCAGGTACTTTCGATAATCAAAATCGAGATTGAGCACGGCCCCATAATGTTCACCGGAAGTGATTAACACTGCGGGTTTGCCGCGAAACAAAAAGTAATGAGGATTCTGTGGATGTAAACTCAGCGGCGAAGCCAGTGCAGCTTGCGTCCCCATCGCCGTGGCAGTCATTGCCAATAAAGCAGCCATTATAGCGTGTCCTTTCATGCCTTGTTTCTCTTTCAATGATAATCTAAATATAATGCAGGAATGCCATATATGCTTAACACAAATGTAAAAGACCCATGCCTAAAATTCCCGTTTGTTTTACTAATATGCCTGCTTTATAGCTGCGGCACGCTTATTTTAATACAACGAGCAAGTTGTTCTTCTGATAGCAAAAATCAGCCAGCCTTTGATGGTCAGCGATGGCATCTTTCAACTGGTAATTTAAGCGTCAGCTTCATTCAAGCTTCGCCCATCGGGGCCATCCCAAAACCTGACTTTTTAGAGCCACCACCCTCTGACGCCACTTTGGCACAGATGAAACAGCAAGGGTTGGTCGCCTATGAAGACTATGTGACGTGGGGCGCTGTGGAGCGGGAGCCGGGGCACTGGGATTGGACGCAGCATGATCGCATTTGTGACGCTATCAAAAAAGCGGGCTTGCAGTATGTGGTCTATAACTGGGTGCATTTTCCCCCGACTTGGCTGCGCCATAGCCCAAACGCCACTCTCATGCGCTGTGTTGAGCATAATCAGACTACGAATTATCTTTCCATTTTTGATCCCCGCACCCTCGTCTACTATGACCACTTCTACCATGAGTTAGCGCGGCATTTTGGCAACCGCATTGATGGCGTTTATGCCTGTATTTGCGGGCCTTATGGTGAAGGCAATTATCCACTCGATGCGTCAGGCTGGGTTGTTAATCTGGATCACTGTCACGAGGGTTACTGGTGTGCCGACCCGTATGCAGTGGCGAGCTTGCAGCGGGCCATGCTCCAACACTATGGAAACATCAATGCTCTGAATGCCGCCTGGGGAATGAACTTGCGCAGCTTTAATGAGATAACCCCACCCCAGGAAATCAAGCCAGGTTTTAAGCCATCGCCCGCGCTATGGAACACGGCTCAAGAGCGGCGGCATTGGCTGGATTTCATCACCTGGTATCATCAGGCGATGGTTGATTTCGCAGCACGCTCGATTGAAGTAGTGCTAAAATACTTCCCCCGCGACAAAGTGCGCACCAAGCCAGGCGGGAATGCCGGTGGTGTCAACCCCCTCGCCTGGGGCACTTACTGTCCGGCCTATGCAAAAATGGCCGCGCCCTATGGCATCGTGCTTCAACCAGCCGATTGTCAGGGTGCTTATTTCGGCGATAAATGGCTGGCTACCGCTTACAAATTTTATGGCGTGCGCCTCTCTACCGAACCCGCTGGAAATCTCGATGCTGCTACATTTAATCGCCGTATGTTCTCCGATGCTTCCTGTGGCGCACAGCAGATGTTCACCTATGAATGGGATAAGCACGTTGCCGCCATTCATCAATACGCCCATTTATTCACCGGACACGCAGGTGATACCCAAGTTGCTGTCCTCTGTCCTACTACTCTCTATCGTTTGGGTGGCGATGTCGGCCCCACAATTCGTGCCGCCACCCAACTGCGCGACTTAACCGATTATGATGTGTTAGATGAACTGCTCATTCACGATGGCGCACTGACCAATCGCTACAAAGCCCTTATCATCTTCCAGGGCGATTGGATTGAGCAAGATATTCTTGATCGCATAGAGCAATGGGTCAGGCGTGGCGGCCATCTTGTGGTGGTTGGGTCAACAAATATCAAGAATGTTGAGGGGCAGCAATGGCCTTTAGCCATGAATAGCCAAACTACATCCTGGCGCAAAGGTCAGGTGATGCATATACCGCCACTAGAAGAGCAACAACACTGGTTACAGACTCTTGCCTCTGCGTTGCAAGGTTTACAGGGTATGGATGGAAAAATGGACGGTATCTGGACAACACGGCGAGGTCATGAGACGCTTTTGTTTAATACGACCAAACAGGAGCAAAAAGTTTCAGTATCCGATGGGCACCGGCAATCTAAAGTTACCGTTGCTCCGCATACCATTGCTCAACTCAAATAGCACACTATGGATAAATCTTGAACCTAATGTGCAACACATTAATGGTTTAAGGAATAAGGATTGATCCATTGAGGGCCGTCTCTGTAGAATAGCAAGTTGCCACACCCACTATTCAGGAGGCTGCCTCAATGGATCGAGATGATTTTATCATTACTGTCTACTGTCTGG
>JAFAZH010000046.1 GCA_019239895.1 Abditibacteriaceae bacterium
AGAACTCCTAACAAAATGAAGATTTAAGATGCGCCTGACAGATCAAAGCGCAACTCAACCTCAAGAAGGCTTCATGCACATCGTCACGTCGTTCGTAACGCACCCGCAGGCGACGATACTGGTGCAACCAACTTTGGGTGCGTTCCACCACCCAGCGATAGACTCCCAAGCCGCTGCCATGCGGCGTGCCGCGCTTAGCCAGCAGGGGCCGGATACCACGCTGCCGCATCGCTTGGCGATGGGCTTGCGAGTCGTAAGCGCGATCTCCTTGCACCATCTGCGGTCGCTGCCGGGGTCGCCCTGGTTTACCCGCAATGGGGCGCAAGGCGTCCAAGAGCGGCAACAGTTGGGTCACATCATGGCGATTGGCTCCGGTCAGGGTGACACTCAGCGGAATGCCTTGGGCATCGGTCAGCAGGTGATGTTTGGAGCCGGGCTTGCGGCGATCCGTGGGGTTGGGGCCTGTTTTTTCCCCGCGCCTACAGCGCGCAGCGCGGTGGAATCCACCACAGCCCGCGACCAGGCGAGTTGGTCTTGGGCACGCAGTTGCTCTAAAAGCAGATGGTGCAGTTGTTCCCACACGCCGGCGGCTTGCCAATCGCGCAAGCGTCGCCAACAGGTCATCCCTGAACCACAGCCTAATTCTTGGGGCAAATATTCCCACGGAATACCGGTGCGTAGCACGAAGAGAATGCCTGTAAGCACTTGGCGGTTGCTCAGTGGTTGGCGTCCGGGAAAGCGAGCGCGACGCGGTTTGGGTGGAGGTAGCAAAGGTTCGATGAGTTGCCATAAGTTATCATCTAAGATAGGCTTGGCCATAGGAACTCCTTTGCTATGGCGTAGGCGCAAGCTCTATGCCTCTTTTTGTTTGGAGTTCTAAGTTTATCCTGTAACTTGCACCTGAGTAATAAAATCTTCAATGGTTCTGCTCCGCTCGGCACAATTCCACAAAGCTTTGCCTTGCTCATCCCATTGATTGTGAGACACTTTCTGCCTCTGATAACGTCTAAACCGCTCGTAAATAAAGGTCAGAGTATGACTCCAAAGAACTTGTGGAACGTGTGGATAAGCTTCTGTTATAGCTGAGCTTTCAGTTGCACCTAAGCAGAACAAAGACACTTTATAAAGCTGATTTGAGTAAAGACCGTTCTGATAAAGCGCAGAAGAGGCTAAATCTACTTCCTGCGCTGGCAAAGCCCCAACAGCGCGAAGGACACGCTGCATATTCTGGCGTGAAGGATTTGTCCAAGGGCCATTTAAGCTACATACGCCAGCTTTGACTTCAGCTAGCACGATATATGTCTTTTCCCTTACACGCCGAAATATTTCATCGTCTCGCATGGGGTCAAGCAACAACTCTGATCTGTAAGGAAACCGAACCCCCAGCAGATCAACATCGGTGCGCTGCTCACTTCCAGTGTCAGGATGAACAACAAAATTGGGAATGTTGAGAAAGCCGTTAAGCCGGAAATACCAATATGCGAGTTGTTCAGCTTGAATTTGCATCTCGTTCTTATATTATCATGACTACAACCGAGCAGCGCGCAACAGACGGACACCCAATTCAGCCGCACTTGAAGGCGCAGCGGGGCCGGAACCGTCCGTTGCAGTGACTGGTTAGACCCTTATACAATGACTACTGCACTTTAGCCCCAACACACCTCGACTGATAATTGCATGTCATGTTGTTTGGCATATTTAGCTTGCTCAACCAGACATTCTAATGCTTCGATTGCGTATTTCTTGTTAAAAGAGGACTTCTTAGTTTCCAAATTCATCTCATAAGGGAAGAGTTGTGGAAATTCTTCAGGATTCCACTCGTCAATAAAATAAATCCACCGTTGTGCCCAATTTGCAATTTCCTGTGGAGCAAAAGCACTAGACGAGTGCCACTCGGTTTCCAGATCATCAAACATAGTGTTGGGGTCTGGCTCCCAATTTAACAATTCTGCTATATCTTCGTTAGTAGCCTCTTTAGCTGCCTCAAGCAGAGTTGGCCCAGTGTGTTCTCTATACTCCTGAATAAAGGATGGCCATAACTCCCACATCTTGAGTATCTCGGCGTCACAATCAAATAACGAAACGAAGTATTCAGAGAAAACTTCTGGCACCTCCTCTACTTCCTGTAGGGTGTCACTATAATGAAAGGTGATGGTAACTCCCACGTTTGCTCTCTTTTCAGAAAATAGGACACGCGTAAACCTTTGATGCAATGAGTTAAGGATCACGGTGCAAAACTGGTATTTTGGGCAGGAAGCTAAGGGTTGCTTCCTCTATACCTAAGCTCGCAATGCGATGCTGCTGACGGCGCAGGGGCAATAAATTTCCGGTGACTGGGGCAATGGTAGCTTGCCCACCTGATGTTTGATGACGGCTTCCCAAACCGAGATGACACTCAAGTAAACCTCGTTTTGCGGATTGCTGATATGAGCCTGCGCCACCGGAGATAATCTGCTATCACGGCTAATGAACCACAGAAAGATATGCGTGTCGAGCAGCAGTCTCATCGGCCTTCAAAGGCATCCAGAATATCATCAGGTAAAGGAGCGTCAACGTCATCTGGCACGACAAACTCACCTGCACACAGTCCGAAAGGGCGTGGTTCATGTGTCACCGGAGCGACTGGCTTGACTTCCGCCACAGGTTCATCGGCTTGAGTGATGACTAGAGTTTCACCGGTTTTGACCAAGCGAAGGTAGTTTGGCAAATCTCTCTGCATCTCGTCGGCGCTAATCGTTAGCATATCCCGCAGTGTAGCACATCTAGTCAAGCCGCGCAGCCGTCGAACGGCACAGCCAGCCGCGCTTGGAAGGCACAGTAAAGCGGAGCCTGGAAGGGCCGGTTGCACTGCCTGGTTCAACAGAGCGGTTAGTGCTAACTGGTTTTCTTCTGCCCTAACTTGAATTCTTCGATTGAGATTCTACCTTCCCGGCTGAGTGCGCTCTGAAGTTTCTGATGACCCGCTTCTAATGAGTGAAATAAATAAGCAGGTAAGCCATTCCTTTGTAAATTAGGATTTCTGACTGCTTTTCCAACTCCCATCAAAGGAAAATGTGCTTCATACAAATAGGGTAATAGGAACTCAAGAATAAAATGCACTTGTAGTTCATACATATCCCAGTCGAACCCACCCGCACTGTTTTTGTGTTCATCTATGTCTAAGAAAAGGACACGTCGTTGATTAGGACATTCGCGTTGCGCGTACTGGGTTATGGTAAATAGTGCCTGTGCAGCATCCTCAAATGTTTCATCAGCAAAAACACAGTGGTATAGGACTACTGGTTTGCTCTTAAGTTGATTTACATTTTGTGGGTTTTCTTCTATTCTGCAACTTTCGTTGAGCGTTGCGAGATTCAGTAGATAGTGTTTCCTCTCCTCCATTAATTTCCACCAAGCATCGCGCATCTGTCGAATTTGCTTTTGCTTGTCTGGATTACCCCCAAACAAGTCGTGACAGGAAGAACATAATGGCGCAGCATTATCTAAGATGTCGGCTCCGCCGGAAGCCGCCGGTTTAATGTGATGTACTTCAACAAACGGCCTATGGCATATACAACATCTAAAGGCTGCTCTACGTTTTGCTTCTGATTTAATGCGTTCAGGAAAGGACATAACGATTTGCAGTTTATAATATGCAGCGGGGTTCAGCAGCGATGGCGAACGCTCATCTCACGGGCGGCTGTAGCGCAGTTAGAAGCCGTCCCGTGCAGCGCCTGGCTAGGCTGCTGGTGTCGCACCCGATGGGAACACTGTCGCGCCACTGGGACTCTTTTCTGACCATTGCTGCTAAGCTGCGCTTGCCACTGCTTCCCCTTTGAGTGTTGAATCTATTTGAGTCGAACTAGAATTATATGGCAATTTTCAAGATACTGTGACATTGAGGCGGCAATAGCCGAGAAGTGTGGTGCCTGCTGACTGGACGATTCTAGTTCCCCAACAGACAAAAATGGCAGAGCGCAAAAAGAAAGCTAATAAAACTGAGACCTAACACCGTCCAGGCTCGTCCGCTTGGCTTTAACAAAATGGAAAGCAGCGCCACCAGGAAGGCGATGATAGGAAAGAGCAGCGCCCAACTCCAGGCATTAGCCAAATCACGCTCATAGGTGGGGCCAAAGGGATACTGGTGATGAATCCATGTCCAAACCCACAGCCAGCCGAGTGAAACCGGACTCATGGACAGCAGTGCTGTAGCGACCAAGCTAAGCCAGTTGGCGACGTGCTCGTTCCAGGGCCGTTTAGGTTGAAGCACCAGGGGCACTGACGGCACCGCAACCACCGTGGCTGTAGCACCGGGAGTAATAGAGGGGTAATCATCTTCGATCAGCAAGCCCATGCCACTTCCACCGGGTTTGCGGGCTGGAACCTGCCAAAGAGTTCTCATGGGCAGAGTTTAACGGCTTTTTCTCAACCGTCCACGACCACGCTGCGTAGTGGGTTCTCTCTAGTGAAAGGCGTGGGCCGGGCATTGAGGGCAGGTAGCCAGGACGAGTAGGGGACACCGCCATGTCCGGCGGTGCCGAAGTCGCGCAGGTGAACGACGTGGCCAGTGGCGTCGGTTATATCCATTCTAATTAGGGCATCATCCGATTTATGCTCTACCTCTTTATGCTCAACATCAACCAATGTGGCTTTTAAATTTTTCATATCCAGGGCGTGTAAGCTGGCCTCAGATGCAGGCTGCTGCGCACCGGGCGGGCCAAAGCCGACGACGTTGCTCCAGGTATCACGCGAAGCGGGCGACCTGGCTCCGGTGACTTCGATGCGCAGAGTATGCTGGCCGGGCGCAAGACCCTGATATTCCCAGGTGAAGGGGGCTTCGCGCACCGGGCCATATTGGTCTACGAGAGCGACCTCGCGGCCATCAATGAGGACACGCGCCCGGCCTGCGTCATCAAAGCGGCGGCCAAACCATTTGATACCTTCACCCTCAAAGTCGTATTCAAAGGCGGTGCCGGTGGTGCGGGAGGCGAACAGTTTGCCGAAGTTTTGCCACTGTCCTGGGCGCTGGTGTGTTGCGGCGGGAGCATGGTCATAGGCCAGCAGAAGCGGGCCGTGGTAAAGCGACACTTTGCCCGCGCACTCGCGCTCCCCAGTCCAGGCCCGCAAACGCATATCCAGGTCAATGGTGACGCGATCTCCACGTTGCCACTGGCGCTCTAAGACGCAGTAAGTCCCGGCGACGGCGGGCGACGCGACACCATTCACGGCCACCTTCGTGCGCGCCGACCAGTAGGGGATACGCATTGAGCGTGAATTTGGTCCGGCGCGGTGGGTCTACGTGGAGCACGATATGGCCGCTGCGGGGATAATCGGTATCTTGCCGGATGGACACATGTGTCGTCGCAACTTGAGCCGTAAATGTGGACGGGCCATACCAGTTGAGGACCAGGGTAGGGGATGCCTCGGCGGGGCCAGTTTCGGTCATCAAGGCCCAATCGCTTATCATGCCAAAGCCCCGCGCCGCGTTGACGCTACAACAATTGAGCTGCTCCGCGCCAGGGCGAATTTGAAAGCTGATGTCCTGGGTGTTGGGAATACGCTGGCCGTCCATCGGGGTGTTGTAAGTGCTCCATCTTCCATCCGGCGAATGCAGTCCCACCACGGAGTTAAAGGTCGAAAGCTCCATCTCATCGGCCACTAAGGAACTGCCAGTGAGCCGCAGCATCTCCACACTCGTGGCGAGCCAGGCAATGGTGCAGCAGGTCTCAATCGGTGCGCCGTTATAGGGGTCGCCTACCGCCTGTTCACCCGAAGAGAAGCCGCCGTTGTTGTGCCGATCCAACTTGACGATGCTCCACCAGATATGCTCAAAGGCCCGCCGGTATTCGTCCCGCCCGGTAATGTGATAGAGTTCTGCCAGCCCCAAGATAGCGTGCAGGCTTTCCCAGCGCGGCTTAGGCGTGGCGTAAAACTCCTGGCCCGCGAGGGCGGTGCGCAGATAATCGCCCGCACCGGGTAGCTCGAACTCGGTAACGATTTGCTCCGCCAAATCCAGGTAACGCGGGGTGCCCGTCTCTTCGTAAAGACGGCAGAGGCCATGAATCACCGCCTGGTTCTGATCGGGTGAACCCATATCGGCCACATGCCTGCCACCACCCAGAAAATGATGGCACAGCAGGTCACCAATGCGCTCCGCACAACGCAAAGCTGTGGTATCGCCCGTCTGGTCGTGCCACAGTAACAACCCCAGCATGATGTGGTAGTGCCCCCAGGCGTCCCACGTCCCACCGCCCGCAACATTGGGGGCGGTGGCTGCGAGGCGATAGGCTTTTGGCAACGGGCCAAGATAGCCATCTTCGTCTTGCAGCGTCACCAGGCGATCTACAAACTGTTGCACCTTCGCTTGCAGGGCCGCATCGTGCGACACGCGGATGATCTGGGTGCAAGCCGTGAGATACTTGCCCGCGAATTCGCCCGACCACGGCAGCAGGTTGCGATAGGGCTGACGGTCACGGTCGGCAAACATATCGAGCAGCGCCGGGTTGTGGTCGGGCGCGAGCAGTAGCCAATTCTTAATGACATTTTGCATCTGGTCGTGCAGTGGCCCGGCCAGTTCACAAACAACGCCCGTGGCTCGATTGAACCGCGCCGGAATACGCAGGGTGGCGGGACGACGGGTGGCGGCATCGTGAGTCGCAGGATCGTTGCTGGCGTCCGCACTGACTGCCAGAAGCAGCAGCAAACCTGCCAGGACGATGGAGTGGAGTACGTTCACTATTTTGCATCTCCCGTAGGCTTGGCTTCAGTGGGCTTGGCGTCAGCAGCCTTAACGTCAGTAGGCTTCACTGCGACTGGCACGGGTGGCGGCAGCTTTGGCGTGCGCCGACTGCCCCGGATGGTGATGCCCAGGACATTGGCCACCGCACGCTCGCGGCCATCGCTGGGGTGATTGAGCACTTGCAACTGACCATTCTCTGGATTGCGCAGCACCATTTCCGTGCTGCCACCGCCATCCAGGTTGAGAGCATCACGGCAGCCCAGTTGCTTCATCAGGTCAGCCAGTTCCGGCAGGCTCATGCCCACCGCCACGCCCGGCTGCCGTCCATCCACAACCACTAAAACCAGCGTTTTGCCATCGGGTTCAATCCCCACTGCCGTGCGCGGGTGGCGCGAGCGCACAAAGCTGGAACTGCCCGTGATGCTGACCTGTCCATCGCGCACAATCACATCGCTCCCGGCGATGACCTGATAGGCATTCGCTGGTGCGTCTTTCGTCATCATAATGGAGGGATGCTTTTGCGCGTCGAGGACTAACGCGGCGCGTGGCTCTGCCGCCGCTGCCCACAGATAACCATCAGTGACCGCAGGCCCAATAACCTTGGCCCACTTATCCGGCACAAAACCCGATTTCGCGCCTTCGGTATCCACTGTATTGCGCGCCGTAAAAAAGTCGCCATTGACCGCCAGTTCCAGGTGTTCCCGTTCGGCAATAGTCGTGGGCGTCTGCAAGGTCGTCTGATACTCGCCGGGGCCATCAGGGTCTGCACTTCCCGGTGCTACGCGGATGTCCACGGCGGGATCGGAGAGGTCTATGCGCGCCACGAAAATTTGCTGTGCCGGATTGACACTTGTTCGATGCTCATAACGCATTGGAGAGTACGGTTGCGGCCCCGGAAAATCGGCGTGCGCCAACCGCGCCGCGTTCGGCCCTGCAAGTAGCGCCAGCAAAAGCACGCGACGCGCAAAATAGCATTTAATGAATTGCATGGGTGTTGCTCATCCTCTTTATTGTTTCTTGCTAATTATAGGATAGATAAAGCTGGCAATTAAGGCCGTTTAGTGCGATTGCTTGATATCTTTTTGCAATAGATGACGGCTGCAATAATACCCCATACCCAGCAGATTACCAGTCCGCTCAGCCAGAACCAGGTTTCGTCTTTGATGCCCAGCAGGCCGCAAACCACCACCATCAGAGTGATGAGCGCGGCTCTGCTGCTCCCCGGTGGCTGCCTGCTGCCCTCGGCCAGCGTATCCCAACCCTGTCTCATGCACCAGTGGTGGCGGGTTGGTCATGGGGAGCGCACCTCAAAACAGGTCTGCGATGGAGCCTAAATTTACATAACTATTATTATCATACCTAATCCCTAGAGTTAAATTGTCCGCATCGGCGATGTATGAAACTAGTTTTAATGCCTAAACCCTGGTTTCGATGCTGTTGGCACATCACGCAGCGAAAGTGTCCTGAGTTCCCCCTGTAACGTCGTCTCTTCAACCGCCACCTGAATGTGTAGATGCTGTGCCGGGGCCTGTTGGGGACGTAAAACGACAGTCCACCATTGAGCATCGGCTGGCCCGGAAGTCATCGTAGCAGGCGGCAGAGAGGCCCCGAAACTGCCCGCTACCACGATAATTGAATCTGAGTCTTGCCAGGATTGTCCCGCTTCGTCTTCCACCCACGGCACGCGCAAGCGCAGCTTGGTTTTTTCTGCACGCGGGGCGACCTCGAAGAGCAGCGCCAACGCGCCCGGTGGCACTTTTTGCCGTTGCCATGCTGAGAGAATAGACAGTGTATCGGGATCGGCGACCCGCATGATACGGCGCAAGACAATGCCTGCACCGGGGTCACTGGGCTTGATGTTTTGTTCGCTGCTGACATTTTTGCCGGGCCGGTTAGCGGCAGCGGGGTGGCCCGCGCTGGGAAGCGGCACGACCGGAAAATCGGCGTTGTGGTTCCAGTGGCGCACTAATTCAACCGTGGCATCTAAGGTCAAACTTGGTAGCAAGCGGGTGTTGTCCCATAGAAAGTCGAGGAAGTAACCGCTCTCCCCCGGTGCGACGGGCACGCCATCGCTGCGCCAGGTAACAGGCGCATTCTGGCCCATCTCAACAAAGGAAACCTGGACACTATGATTATCTGCGTCCCTGGCAGTGAGAGCCTTCAGGCGCCACTCTAACGTTGCAGCCAAGGGGTCTGAAGTTGAAGGGCCTGCTGCATCACGGTCGCGCAGCCACAAGTAGGACTGCTGCCAAATCTGCTTGGCGGAGGTTTCGCCAAACCAGCGAAGTTGCTCTAACGTTATTCTGGCACCCTCGGCTCCTGGGCTGGCCGCAGTTTGCAGAGTTGTAGAGACAGATGCAGAACGTGGGGACGGAGCAGGCAAATTTAACCGAAACTGAAAATGCCGATACCACTTCATTACTCGTAGGCTGGGCGACTTTTCGACGACGCGAAGCTGGATCGTTAATTTCTTTGTTTTGTGTGGATCCAACAGGTCGTAGTACAGAGTGACATGGCCGCCACTGCGGTCGAAGGACTTACCTTGCTCCTTAAACGACTGTGTCCGGCCTTGTTCATCGGTCAGGCTTTCTAAACTTAGTTCCGCTTTCATATCGGGAACATCAGGAGGGGCATACCAATGGAGATCAAGCACCAGTTTACTGGTGACACCACCCGCCGCTTCGGTTTGGAAGTTAGTGGTGATCGTTTCTAGGTTCACTTTGGTGCCATGCGTGGCCGTGAGAGTCTTATCCACTTGCAGGGGTACCGCGAAATGGCTGGGGGATGGCACATTTTGAAAATCTAAAACCTGCTCAGCCTGACCCCTGGCACTGAGTGGTGCGTTGGGCTGAAGCGCCTCTACATCGAGAGTGACATGATCCCAGTAGGGACTGACGGCAGCCCATTCTAACTGTTGGTTGCCGCCCGTTCGACCGGCCCCGCCCGAAGTTTGGAGCACGTCTCCCGCAGGAGAGCGCAAAAGTGTGGTCGTAGCGTCGTCGCGCTCCCGCAGGGAGGCATAGTAAGACTCGCTAACAACAGGGGCGTGAGGGCCGCTGATGGCGCTACCACTGGTGGTGCCATCCGGGTTCCTCGTGAGTACCTCATAGCGAACAATAAAGCTGGGGCGATGAGAAACTCCAGAACGAGCCCATAGGTGGTCGGAGCGTAGACCAGCGTAAGCCTCACTGGTGCTATAAAATCCAGCTTTAGTAATGCGCAAGGTGACACCATCTTGAGTTTGCTCCAAAGGCAGTGCATTTTCCACCGACTGAGCGATCACTGCTTGAGCTCGCACAGATGGAGCCGAGACCAATACGGGCAACAGTAATAGCGCTCCCGCAACTGGCAGCCACGCTCTAATCTTGATGATACGCATGGTAGTCTCGCTTATTTCAGGTGTGCGACCAGTTTACATGAGTTCGTTGCGTGTGGCGAAATAATCCCTCTCGGCACGAATGGTGATGTTGGGATAATCGGTGGTAAAGGATTGTACGTCTAGATCAAGCAGCACGACATAGATAGCCCCAGGCGTGAATTAGTGGATGGGGAACCTTGGATGCGACTGTGCTGACAATAAAACCTTGCCCGTTGCCATTCCCTATAGACCTGATATAATTGTGGCATATAACCAGCGACGTAACCACATCTCAGGTTTAAACGGGGGTCTGCATGAAAAGAACTCGTGGCACCTCATGCCTTATCAGCCTATTAGCTGGCACCTGCGCCTGCGGGACGATGCTGCGTCCGGCTGGGGCTGACCCTGACTATCCCCTGCCCAACATTAATGGCTATCCGCTACCGATAGTTCCTTCTATGGTTGACATAACGATACTCGGGCCTGATGGTCATCAGATAATGCATTATGGGTACGGTACAAGGGGTTCGGTCGCTGCCCTCGCACGTCGGATACAGCAAGGCAAGATTCCCAACCCCTATTCTTTGCCGATGAGTGGTATTTACAAACTGCGCAATGTGCCCGGTGCTACTCAGCCCGGAGTTCGCATTCGTCACACACCACGTTACATGCCGCCGGGCCGCAAAGAACGCTTAGAGCGCGAAGCACGCGAGGCACAGGGTTATGAGGGTTCTGAGGCCGATCCAGCCGATCCTGAATCGCTGCTGGCGAAGCCAACGACTGATGTCGCTCCGCGCGCCTTCCAGTTCTATTATCCACGCCCCAATCCCTCGGCCCAGCAAGAGGAGCAATATAACAGGCTGCAACAAGTTGCGGTGGCAGCGGATGCTGCATCGCCAGGCGTGTATCGTGCTCAGTTGAAGCGTGAACTGGCTGAACTGGCGGCACAGCCTCAAAATCAGCCGCAGGAAGAGCCGTCCGCAGATGGGGCTACTGTGCTGCATGGCACGGTTATCAAAATTGAAAGCCCTGTCACCCTGACGGTCAAGGTGGATGACCAGCTTCTACCGATAAAACTCTATGGACTTAGCACCATAGGCAACGATACTGCCGGTCTGGAGAAGGGGCTGCAATTTTTGAAACGTCTCAGCCAGGGCGCAGAGTTAACCATTTACCCACAGAGGACACAGACTAATGAAAGCAGCACGGGCGACCAAGTTATCAGTGCATGGGTCTTTAACGGCCCCGTTTGTCTCAACCGCGAGCTGCTGACCAATGGCTATGCTGCCTGGGATAAACACCAAGCCCCCGACGAATTAAAGTTAGCCCACCTGGAGGCGGATGCCAGAGCCGCCAGGCGAGGACTCTGGGCGGGTAAATAGGCGCTGGCTTTGGTGGCACTGCTCCACTCCAGGGAGACACCGCTTTTGCACCGGCTTTATTTTAGCCTCTTACAATGCTGCGAACCGTCCTGCGTTGGCGCTGGCCCTAATTAACATTCAAGGTGTTTCCCATGCAGCGTATTCTGTTCTGGCTGTGGTTCATAGGTTTAGGCACCTGTGGGGTCTCTCACAGTGCCATCGCACAAAATGCCATCGCACAAGACGATGCTCCCGATGCGGGAGGCAACACCACGGTGCCGCGCAACGGCTCGCCGCTGCTGAACGGGTTGCCTATCTTGCTAGTCACCCCGGCTACGTTGGGCACTTTGCCGCATTTAGGCGCACGGCCCGATGTTCATGCTATCGCTTTGGAAGCCTCGCTGGAAGATATTCAGAATGCTCCTGGAATTGAGCCTGCGTTAAAGCGTTGGGTGCAGGCAGGTGGCCTGGTTTTTCTGCATAACGATGCCGCACGACTCTTTGGCTATAACACAGTTCCCGCGCGCTTGGGCACCAATCGCGTGGCGGGTCAACTATTTGGTCGAGCACGTAACGCCATTTTAGCCGGGGCACATCCTTTACTGTGGGGTGCGGCGAACGTCCTTATTCCCAGCGTCAACCGGGGGCGTGCGACAGCAGCAGAGCGCAGCGCTAATGGCCAGAACGAACCGAGTGCAGCAGTGCGAGCAGGCCAGAGACCGTCTGCCGGGGTGCAGCTTGTCTACTATGAAATGCAGCCAGGCGATCATCTGGTCGTGAACCATCCGGCGGGGGTGCCCCTCTTACGCGTGACAGACCTGGCGGTGCCCACGGCACCCCTCTTATATGCTGCCGCGATTGCTCCTTATGGTCGCGGTTGGGCGGTCTTTATGCCACGCGTGATTGAATGGCATCGGGCCGATGGCGCATTGTTTATTCAGAATCTGCTCAGCTTCATTCAGCGTGCGGCCCCGGCAGCGCAGCCGCCAGCGAATGCCTGGGCGGGCGTGCCCGCCAATATGGTCGAAGGCGCAGCGGCTAAAGCCCTTACGACCAAGCTGACGACTCAGGATTTTACCATCTTAGAGCGCACCCTCACGCACATATTGGAGCCGTCTCACGCCAAGGAACTGCCACCACCGACTTCACCTGCACCGCAGGAACAACTCCTGCCAAAGCTATTACTGACGCGGGGTGAAATCACCACCGCTCTGGATTTAGTTCGACGCGCCGGTTCTGCAACCGATGATGGGTTGAGCAAAGCTCAGGCATCGCAAGAGATAGTCGCTACCCTTGAAGTCTGGGCGGCTCGCTTGGCCATGCAGCGTAACGACAGCGATCAAGCGGGTGCCAGCCTGGAAGCTGCCGCTCATTATGCACCTCGCCTGGCGGATATTGCGCTCTGGGAAGGGACACTGCGGGAAGGGCACGCTGAAGATATTACGCTTAATACCCACGAGCAAATGCTGGCGTTCCAGGATGCGGCCCAAGCCTGGCAAGCTGCTCTGGCGGCTCCGTCCTCCTCTCTATCATCTGCTAACGCCGATGCCAGCCTTAATGCAGGAGAGCCAACTGCGCCAGACCCAGACTCCAACTCGCCATCTGGCCACCAGAAGCCCGAAAGAACCATCAGCGGCATACCCCGTTCATTGCTTAGTATCTGGATTAAAAAGGCCACCTATGAAGTGACCCTGATTCAGAATCAATCTTATGGAAACAAAGAAGGAACGCCGAATTTAAGAGTGATGGGGACAAGGGAGAGGCCGCTGGTATTAAGTCCAGATTACCCGCTTACGGCTCCTACAACGACTGGTAATTCAACCGGTAACGACTGGGGAACTTTATGGGGCGGCAAACCTGGAAAGGCTCAGTTCGCCCTTTTGGGCCATATTCTCTTCGTTCCATCGGAACGAGCCGACCAGCTATTGATGCACGCCTCCACAGTTTTAGGGTGTTGGCCGGACGAAGAGCAAATTCTTACCTTCACCCAGGGACTCTATTATGAAAAATATCGTCAGCTTCTTGGCGTGGCGCAGCAGATGCCGCCTGCTGTGATTGACATCAACCAGGGCATTTTTAAGCATCTCACTCCCACTTCCATAGGAGCTTTCGTGCCCAGAACGCGCAGTTATGGCGATGTCGTCGGCGAACGCATATTGATGAGCGATGGAAAACTTGAGGATGCCCTGCACCCGCGTGGCCCCATGCCAGGCATTGTCAATAACGTGGAAATTGGCTCACTAATATACTCCGCCTCAACCCTGTATCCCACCACCTTAGGGCGGATGCATACTTATGTCCTGCTCAACAAGCTGGCGGGAGGTGGCACGGCCCCACCCGACTGGATGCAATTAGGCATGGCAGCCCAGGCCGCCTACAGTGTGATGCGCGATTGTGGCTTGAACCTGCCAGAGACTGGCTTCTCCGATAGAGAGGTCTTGCCCCCCGTTTTAGCCACGAGAATGGTCGCCTTTGGCATCTTAAACCCGGCGCAGTTTCGCGGCATTGTGTGGAATCCCAAGTGGGATCCGTCGCCCGCCTCGTTAGCCGAGCCACAGGCTATCCTGATGATGGAATTCTTCTACGGACGCTTTGGCGCAGGCGCAGTTGTGGAAACCTTACAACGCTTAGGAGCCGGGCAAACCGTAGATGACGCGCTGGCAGCAACCACCGGCTTAAACGAAGTCCAATTCTTTCAAGCTTGGCGCGGCAGTCTGGGCTAAGCTTGATGCTCAACAGCGAAATAATCCCGCACCGCAGGCAGGGTGATGTCGGGATGATCGGTGGCAAAGGATTGCACGCCCAGATCGAGCAAGGCGGCATAAACCTCTGGTTCAGCCACCTGCCAGGGCAGCACCTGGAACAGAATGTTATAGGTGCGCAGCTCATCGCCCAAGGCTTGCAGGAATGCAGCGGAAGGCGCAAAGATCAGTGAGCCGTCTGGTTGCTGTTTTGGATGCACATGGATTTGCAATTGGGTGATGGCCGCGAAACCCGTCTGGCGTAGCGCAGCAATGCGTTGCACCAGAGCCGCTTCTTCCGCACCCATCCAGAGCAGGGTTTGGCTGGCGGGCAGCAGCGATTTCCAGGCGCGGAGCGTATCGTGGCCCGGCGCGGCTAAAATGACTTGATGCTCCACCCCGGCCTGAGTCACCAACGCGGCGAGTTGGGGCAAATCCACGTTTTTGATGTCGACGTATAAAGCCCGTTCCGGGTGGCCCGGCATCAACTGCAATATCTCGGCAATCGGTGAGACCCGACGACCGACGAAACGCTCATCCTGCCAGGCTCCGACATCCAGCATCGCCAGTTGCGCGAAGGGAATATCTTCCACGCCTTTATCACGTAGTGTGGGCGGAACATCTTTGACGACGCGAGCAAAAGTCTTATCATGAAAAGCCACGATGACACCGTCTTGCGTGGTGCGCAAATCGGCTTCAGGCACCGTTCCCATGTCCCAGGCCAGGTGGAAAGCTTCCACCGTGTTTTCGGGAGCCAACACACCGGCCCCGCGATGGCTTTGAATGATAAATTGCTGCATAGCGGTTGATGAGTCGGCTTGTGGTCACGGCGCGGCGTGGAGACTGACCGCGCCATTAAGGGTCTGTTGCTGCATATCCAATAGGTCACTCCACTGTACCGCTACCGTGTCGCCGGTCTGTAATGCGCCTACGGGCAAGCTGAGCGTCACTGTCTGGTGAGCCACATCGTAGCCAGCCGTCTCTACAGTGACGCTACGCCCGTTGACGGTCACGGTGTAATGGGTCGCATCGCTTGCCGATTCTGGCTCCAGGGCACCCAGGAAACGAAGCTGGATAGTGGCGGTCGCGGTTTGCGCGCTGGCATTGGACAGGGCAATAGCAGATGCTCCTGCCCTACCCGCCTCCACCGCTACCGCACTGGCCCCCGTGATGCTATAGCGCACGAAGGGGGAGACTATCCGATTGTCTGCGCCATCGAGAGCCGTGGCACGCAGGCCATAGAAGCCAGCCGCTAACTTCGGCAGCCCTGACAGATTCCAGTTTGTGGTGCCTGTGGCGAGGCGTTCGACCAGTAAGGGATTATCCGTACTGATGAAGCTATTGGCTTTCCAGTTCCAGAAGCCAGTCGGCACTTTCGAGGTCGCTGTAGCGAAGCGGGCGAGGGCCACTGTGACCACCGCCATGCCAGCCCCACCCTTATCTGTCGCCGTCCCAGTGGCTTGCGTGGGTTGATTGCTGAGCTTATAGCTGCCAGGGCGCGGAGTTAAAATGGTTACGGTCGGATTGATGACATCCGTGCCCGTAGCAGTGAAGCCGAGGCCCGTGCTAACGGGTGTGGTGGGACTCAAGGCCGCAACGCGCGTGGTAGGCTCGAAGTAGGTGCCGCGCAGCACTGGCACGACCAGCCACGGGCCGACAAAGGCGGTGGTCAAGGTGTATTGGCCTGTGCTGCCCGTGCGTCCGGTGAGGACGCCTCCAGTGCTGTAGGCAGTGATAGTGACTCCGGCCACACCCTGCACTGTGCCATCCTCTAACCGCTGGGTAATCCGTCCACTGAAGCTGCCCTGGGGCGTGCCCACGAAATCATTGTGAGTCGGCGCACCCTTGGGACTGATTTCTACGGTGCGCGAAGCGGGGCTAAAGCTGGTGTAGCTATCCTTTTGCACCGTGACGGTATAGCTGCCCACGGGCAGATTGGTGAATTGATAGTGGCCACTGGCATCGGTTTGCACCTCATCGAGGATGATGCCCTTTTGCAGCAGGGTCACAGTGGCACCGCCAATACCCGTAGGCGCTCCGGGGGCCACGCTGCTCGCCACGACCGTAACCTGCCCACCGAAGGACAAGTTACTGGCCGGTGCTGCATCCGTGACAATAGCCTGTGCAGTGCCGGAGACAAAGTCCGGTGCCCGTGCCGCGATTGTGACTAAACGTGGCCCTTTAGGTTGATTGTCATTAATCGTCGTAACGGCAAAGGTGGCGACGTTAGCGCCTGCCGGAATGATGACGCTGGGGGGCACACGCAGCTTGGTCGTATTGCTGCTGCTCAGTTGCACCACGAGAGGTTTATCGGTCGCCGTGTTGCGGCTGACTGTCCCCTGCCCGGCGCGTGCGCCGCCCGTTTCGCGCAGGCGAGTCGGCGTGATGCTGAGGGTCAGGGTGGGTTTATCATCATCGGTGACAGTTAAGATGGCGGTGCCAGGGAGGAAGCCATCAGTCGTGGCGGTGAAGGTCACGGCTTGTGAGCCATCCACCAGGTTATTATCCACTGCATCAATGGCAAAGGTGGTTGAAGTCTTGCCAGCCGGAATGATAACGGTGGTGATGGCGGAACGCGCCTTGCCCGGCTGGTCAGTGGTGATTTGCACACTCAAAGGTGCCGTGGTCGGGGCATCGTGGCGCGTGACCGTGCCATGCGAGGCCGAGACACCCGCCGCTTCACTGACGGTAGCAGGACTCAGAGTAACGGTTAAGCTGGCGGGCACCGTAACGACATCGTTATCCGTTATCGTAATGGCGACATTGCTCCCGGTGAAGCCGCTTACACTCGCGCTGATAGTGGCGGTGCGCGTGCCATTCACCACAGTATCATCGGTGGCGGTGACGCTCAAGGTTACACTGGCCTGGCCTGCTGGAATAGTCACGCTACCCGGTACGGGCAAGCCACTATTGTCACTGCTCAGAGTGACACTAAGGGCGGCTCCCGTGGGCGTGTTGCGGGTGAGCGTGAGAGTCGTTGATGCGCCTTCGACAATGGTGATAGGGTTGGCACTCAAGGTCAAGGTGGGCGACTCATTATCTTGATTGATGACGCTCACATCGGCAGCATCCAGCTTGTTATAGTTGGGGTCGGTGCTTGTTGCCGGTGCGGTCACAATCGTGTAAGGCTGGTTGCCGTCGGCTAGGGTGTCATCCACGCCCGTGACGGTAACGGTCTGCGGTTGATCCCAATTCTGCGGTGTGAAAGTTAAAGTGGCCGGTGCCACCGTGCCTTCTCCCGTGTTGCTGCTGCTCAGACCCAGCGAGACAGCGGCTGTCGGTTGCGTATTGAGCACCACCTGGAAGCTTGCCTTGCCTCCGGCTTCTGTGGTGACCAGTCCTGTGGTGGGCGTAACGGTAATGCCTGGCGTGTCGTTATCTGTGACGGTCAGGGTCGCCGTTGCCGTGGGCAAACCGGTGGCCCCTGCGGTGATGGTAACAGTCTGGGAAGCATCAACAGCGCGGTTATCCACAGCATCAATCGAGAAGGTGGACGAATTTGCTCCGGCAGGAATAGTAATCGAGGCAGGCACTTTTACCCGGCTAGTGCTGGAAGTGAGAGTGACGACTAAAGGCACGCCCGTAAAGGTGTTGCGCGTTACGGTGCCGACAGCGGCATTGTTGCCCGCGCCTTCGCTAAAGAGGTTGGGAGTTACGCTCAGGGTCAGGGCCGCTGCGGTGGCACCCTTGTCCTGGGCGAATTCACTGGTATCGCCGGTGGCCTTATTGGTGGCCGTCACCGTAAAGACCTGGCCCGTAAAAGTTCCAGTGAGGGCGAAGCTAAAGCTGGCGTTGCCCGCTGCATCGGTGGTCACGTCCTGGCTACCCGCATAAACCTCACCTTCGCCGAAGCCGGAAGCATCCGTCGCGCTGTTGCGGTAGAGGTCGAGGATGAAAGTCGTATTGGCGGTGCTGTTCAGGGTGCCCGCCACCGTCGTGGTGCTGCCGAAGGTCGTTACATTCGTAATGACTGGATAGTTCTGCAAGTTGTTCGGGCCGCTATCGGCATCCCCGGTATCATTGGGTGTGACGGTGCCACTGGGTTCGCTGGCCGGTTGGAGGTTAATCCCCAGTCCGCCATTATTAAAAATGGCGTTGCCGCGAATGGTGATGCCCACCGGGTCGCCGCCCGTACCAAAGACACTGACCCCGCTGCGGCTGTTGCCGGAGATCAGGTTACCCGCCCCCGCTGCTGTGCCACCAATGGTGTTATTGCTGGCGCTGCTGAAAACCTGCACGCCGATAAGATTAGGGAGGGCGGCAGTGCCCGCCGCGTCGGTGCCAATCGTGTTGCCCTGGATGATGTTGTTGCTGGTGTTGGCTCCGGCCATGCCCACGCCCGCGTTGCTGGCATGACCGGAGATCAGGTTGCGCGCCCCTGCGGTCGTGCCGCCGACGATGGTGTTTTGGGCACCGGCTTGAATGAAGACGCCACAAGCACCATTGCCAATGGCGGCAGTGCCCGCCACATTGGTGCCCAGGTAATTGCCCTGCACCACATTGCCATTTGTGCCGCTGTCAGAGATCAGAATGCCTTCCTGGGTATTACCGGAGATGATATTCTTCATGCTGGCAGTGGTGCCTCCGATGGTATTGTTCGATGCCGCGCCGAAGATCGCCACGCCATTTTGCGCGTTGGGCAGGGCTGTGGTGCCGGTGCGGTCTAAGCCAATGTAGTTACCCGACACCACGTTGCCATTCGTATTCGCTCCATCAATACCGATCCCACTGGTGGCATTGCCGGAGATCAGGTTGCGCGCCGCGGCGGTTGTGCCGC
This sequence comes from Abditibacteriaceae bacterium, assembly GCA_019239895.1. GTDB lineage: Bacteria > Armatimonadota > Abditibacteriia > Abditibacteriales > Abditibacteriaceae > JAFAZH01. The sequence continues at coordinate 18,956 of JAFAZH010000046.1, forward strand.
CTATCGTGTTATTCTGGGGGCCGCCAAAGAGGACGATGCCATAATCGGCGTTGGCTACGGCGGTGGTGCCTGCCGCATCCGTGCCGAGATAACAGCCAGTAATGGCGTCGCCCGAAAACTGGCCGTTAATCGTAATGCCATCAAAACTGAAGCCGTTAATCACTAATGAGTTGATGATGCAGTTGGAAGCGTACAGGCGCAGGCCACTGGCCGTATTTCCGGCAGAGGCACCATTGAGCACGACTTCCGGGCCGAGGGTGTTGGTATCACCAGTAAAAGCCGTTTGTGTGCTGCCATCGAGGGTGGTGCCATCGGCCACGATGGTCGGAAGTTCACTGAGCGGCTTAATGGTGAAGACGCCCCCGCTGAAGCCGCTGTCATTGGTTGGGATGGCGAAGGTGATAGTGGTGCCAGGATGGTTATTCGCATAATTGAGGGCATTGCGCAGGCTGCCGAGGCCACTATCATGGGTATTGGTAACAACCGACAGTCCTGACACAATCGTGCCGCTGACGTTGCCTGTCACGGTGCCCGTAAAATCAGGCGCGGCCCCGCTACTCACGGTTAGCCGTTCTATAATGCCGCTACCATCGGTCGCCACTGCATACAGGCTGGACACGCCATTAATCGTGCCGGGCACAACCACCTTGCTGCCATCGGGCGTCCACGGGTTATAACCGTTAATCGTGTCACTGCTGGACAGGAAGCTTAGTTGAGTCAAGCCGGTGCCATCGGGGTGTATCTTGAATAGGTTGGTAGTATCGGGAGTATTGGGCCGCTCAAAGGCGATCCAGTTTCCATCCGGCGACCAATTCGGAGCGTAATCGCCTGGGAGGGTGTTGGGAATCTGGTGGCGATTGCTGCCACCCGGGTCGGCGGCCAGCAGACCAATGTTTAAGTTCTGGAATGTAATGGCGTTATCGCTGCGGCGCAGGGCTGGCGCATCATCGAATCCATCGGGCGACGGGATGAGGCTGTGTGTGTTGGAGCCATCTCGATTTATCTCATAGAGACCAGTTGCATAGTCGAAGGCAATGGCGCTGCTATCGGCTGTCCAATCATACGAGTTCACAAAATCGTTATTCGCAAAGAACAGCGATTCGGTTCCCGTCTGAAGATCGAGCACATAGACATCTCGATGAGCGATGTCAGCATTGCCGGTATAACGCTTAAAGACAAGGTAACGACCATTGGGCGATAGACGCGGCTGCTCGCCCGTGGTGACTTGATGATCGCCCGTGCCATCGGCGTTCATTATCCAGATGGTGCCTTCATTGCCCGCTGCCGGGGCACGGCTATAGACAATCTGTGGGGCTTCGACTAAGAGGGTATAGCTATGCTGGGTCGTGACGTTATTGGCATCTTTAACCTGCACGGCGATGTGGAAACTGCCGCTCTGGGTAGGCGTGCCACTCAGGACTCCGGCATTGGAAATACTAGTGCCGAGAAACAAGCCATCTGGCAGCGTGCCCGCAGCCAAAGAAAATGTATAAGGAGCGGTGCCCAGCACAGCATTAATGGTCTGTGTATAGAACTGTCCAGCGAAGGCAATGGCAAGAGACGAGGGCGCATAGATGTAAGGTTCATCCAGGCATTTGCCACCACTATCCGCGTTGACAATCGCCTGAATCTCCGCTGCCGATAAGGCGCGACTATAAATGGAGACTTCATCGGCCAAACCGGAGAACGGGAAAGCCCCCTCCACCCCATTTTCATTATCAGCGCCAATCAGGACGGCATGAGCATCGTAAGCAATAGATTTCGTCACTGTGCCAGAAGCGACCACCGCCCCATTGAGATAGAGAGCCTGGAAATTGCTGTTGTCGTCAAAGGTGTAGGCAAAGTGATACCAGGTGTTAAGGGTGGGCGTGAAAGGAAAGGCAAGTCGGGGGCCTTCGCCATTGAGATCGCAAATTTCGGCCTGTAGGTTCCCGCTTTCATAAAAAAGACCATAGGAATCCAGAGTCCCATTGCCCACAGTTTTACTCAGAAAAACCCGTGTGCCCGATAGTGGGGCCGTAAATTTAAACCAGCCTTCAAGCGTGAGGTTGGCAGTGTGAAACGTGGGGTCGTCCGCGATACGCACATACTGATTGGTGCCATCGAAACTAAACGCCTGCCCCACTTTTCCAGTCGCCACCGTCGCATTATTCATTAAACTGGCATGATTGCCACTAATGATGTCTTTGCCCACGCCCGGATAGCCATAGTTATCGGCGGGATACCAACTGACGAGATCGGGCGGCGGCGCGGTGCAGGAAGCCAGAGCAAAATCCGCACTGAATTCGCTCGTATCGCCCAGTGCTCCGGTGCTATCGGTGGCCGAGGTGCGGGTCGCGGTGGCGGTTATAAATTGGTTGGAGGCTACCGTCACGGGCAACGTTACATTGATGGTCGCGTTGCCGTCCGCGTCGGTCGTCACGCCGGTAGCGCCTAAGTAGGTCTGACCTTCGCCATAGCCGGAAGCATCTGCCGTGTCATTGCTATAGAAGTCAATGGCATAGCTCTTATTGGCGGTGCTGTTGAGCGTGCCCGTGATCGTGGTGGTGCCACCGGCGCTTGAGACACCGCTTAAAACGGGGTAATTTTGAAAGCCATTGGCACCGGAATCGGGATCGAGATTATCATTCGTGTTTACGCCATTGATGTCTCCAGCAGCGCCTATAAGATAGATGCCAAGACTGCCGTTATCGTGAATGCTGTTGCCGCGAATGCTATTGCCCGCCGCTGTCCCCACGACGATGCCGTCTTGGGACGTGAAGGCGATGATATTACCCTCGCCTGCTCCCGTGCCACCTATAGTGGTGTTGTTGGCACCGTTGGCGATAAAAATAGCGTCACCGCCGTTGCCCAGGTGGGCCGTGCCAGCGCGGTCAGTGCCAATGTAGTTGCCCTGCACCACGGTATTAACGAGCGCGCCGTTAATACCGTCAATGCTGATGCCCCCAAAAGAATTGCCGGAAATCACATTGCCTTCGCCTGCTGCGGGGCCGCCGATGATGGTGCGGCTCGCGCTGCTCCCCACGGCGATGCCGTTGAAATTGGGCAGTGCGGCAGTGCCCGCCGCGTTCAGACCGATGACGTTGCCGCGCACAATATTATCGTTGGCGCCAGTGCCGAAAATGCCAACGCCCACCGAGCCATTGCCGGAAATCACATTGCCTTCGCCTGCTGCCGCACCGCCAATAGTGGTGTTGGCCACACCGGCGTTGATCTGAATACCTGTGCTGCCATTGGAGGCTGCCGCCGTGCCTGCGGCGTTGAGGCCAATATAGCAACCTTGAATGACGCTGCCCGTGCCGCCAGTAATAACAATGCCGTTGACGCTGAAGTTGTCAATCGTAAGCGCCTTGATGGTGATGGTAGCGAAGGCCCTCAAGCCATTGCTGCTACCAGCATTCGTGCCGTCAATGACAATTTGCGGTGCGCCGCCCGTGACAAAGCCCGCCTGGGTGCTGCCATCAATGGTCACGGCATCGGTGATGAAGGGCAATGCCGAGGTGGGCTGAATTGTTTGCACGCCGCTGCCGGGAATACTAAAAACGATAGTGTCGGCTCCATTGTTGCCATTAGCATCGAGTATGGCCTGGCGCAAGGAACCCGCTCCGCTGTCATTGGTGTTAATGACAGTAAAAGTGGTCGCTGTTGCTTTGAGGGCGGTCAACAAGGTCAACATCAGCGTGAGGGCGATGGCCCCCGTCCGCACCGCGCGCCGCCGCACTGCGGTTCGAGTTATGGTCTGACTTTTTTTGTCTACTGCCCTACCTGCTGCCTGCATGGGAACCCCTTTGCTGTGATGCGTAAGAGCGGAGGGACGGACTGGCGCAAACTTATGCGTGCTTCGATGGGAGATGTGATGGGAGATGTGATGGGAGATGGATTGACATTAAGAGTGATGAAAAGGGTGACGAATTTGAATGACAATAGCCTGTCCTGCACCGCGATATTACGAGTATCATAACAGAAATGGACTTCTTCTTGGTATTTTCTCGCATTACTTTTGAGAAAGCGGAGGAAGATAAAGGATGAAAGCTGTAAGACTTAGAGGCTCTAACAAAATGAACCAAGTCGTGAAACAAGAGGCATCCGTCACGTTGAGCTAAGAAACATCTCGTGTGTAAGAGTCCCCGCCCACCAATAGGCACGAGATGTTTCTTAGCTCAACATGACCAGTGGCTTCTGCATGACGTGCCTCGTCCTGCCACTCTATTCTTATTTGGTTAGGTGCTTTTAATCTTCAAACCCTACACCGTGATCCCCAACCCCTATTTAAGCGTAAGCCGCTCGACGTAGGGCGTGGTGTCAATGCTACTGAAATAGACCGCATTGTCTTTATAACCGAGAAACACATTGCTGCCTGCCGTCATGACACGCCGCATGGTGACGAGCTGCACCTTATCGGCTGGCTGGGGCTTGGTCGGATCGTAGGGCTGGCGAAAGTCGAAGTAATCCCCGGTGCCCGCGATGCTCTTGACCTGGCCGTCGAGGGTCACATATAGCAGTTGCCCGGACTGGCTGGTGAATAGGCCCTTGCCATCGGTGGCGAGGCCGGAGACATTGATTGCGCCATCACCCTCGAACTTATCAGAGCGACCTTTGACGACTTCGCGGATAGCACCTGTAGCCGGATCAATTTCCAGGATAAAGCCCTCAGACATGGTGTTATTGGCCAGGGTGTAGAGTTTGCCATTGAGCGAAATCATGGCGTAGTAGCTGCCATCGGGCAGTTTGGTGATGGTCTTGACAGTGTGCGCCCCATCCCCCGCTACCTGCTTGAGCTTGGAGTTACCTTCATCTATAAAATAGGTGGCGTCGCCTATGGTCGCGGGCCACATCGGAAGGCCAAAGCGCGCACTGGCCCCTGGCCCGTCCACATCACCAACGTTGGGAGGATTGCCCGGACTGACTGACTCCTGCGCTTTGGTAGTGCCTGCAATGAGGGACACCGCACAACCGGGGCCGAAGGGGTCTTTGACCTGAAAGATGCAGTTACCCGTCTGGTCGGCTCCCACCAGGCTACCATCGGGCAAGAGCGCGAGGCCGAAGATGTTGGCAAAGCGCGCATCCCGCCCCGGCCCAGGTCGCAGGGACTGGCCTGCACGGTCTTCTTTCCCGGCCAGGCGTTTGACCACCGGCTTAGCCTCGCTGAGATCGGTGAACCAGATTTCCTGCCCGACTGTGGTCACCAGCTTATCCCCCACAAAGAGCAGGGTGCGCCAGGCGAGTGGCGGATCGTCACGTAAGCCTTGACCCTCCTTAGCGCGGTCTTTAGGCTCGTCATAGACCGGGTTGCCCGCAAACAGTTCCGCGGTTGTGACCGCTGGTTGGGCGTGCGCGATGGATGTTGCCAGCGTTAAAAACAGGCCGACAGCAATAGTTCTCAAAGTCATGGATGCCTCCCGCGAAGATGGATGCCAGATGGAGAGAGCTTACAGTATTTGCTGCAAGTTTCTCGCTGGCAATTTAATTTCCTCTATTATAACCGGACACGGTCAGGCTGTGGGGTGATTCGAGTTGTAGTGGTATGGCCCTCACACCCGGCCCCTCTCCCAACCTTGGGAGAGGGGAGCACTAAGGACAACTGGCTCGTGACACTGGGAATCGAACCGCAGAGACGCCGAGAACACCGAGGAAAGAAAAGGAGCAATGCCTCTTCTTCTCTGCGCCCTCTGCGTCTCTGCGGTTCAAATCTCAACGCCATTGGTAAGAATTAGGCTCCCCTCTCCCAGTAATAGCCTGGGAGTGTGAGGGCGGGGTGAGGGCTGGCTTTCCATCTATTTAATTGGATAGCCCTGCCACAGCCATTCCAATGCGCCGGGGAGAGTTTGGCGCGTCACGCGGCCATCGGTGTGGCCCGCGCCCAGGGCGTAGACATAGCGGTAGGTGTAGCCTTTGGCTTTCAAGGCGGCTGCCATGCGCTGGTTAGCTAAGACCCAGTTATGCAAAGAGGCTTCATCGCGTTTGGAACCGTTGTCGTTCTCGCTGACCTCCAGCCAGATGCGCAACGGCTTGTGCTCACTTTGCGGGATTAAATGCTCGTGATACTCCCAGGCACCATGCGGCGAGGCCGGATTGAGGGGTGATTGCTGATTGACATAGGTGCCCGAATAGGTGAGAACGCGGTGGTAGAGATCGGGGCGAAACCACGCCATTGTGAACGCCGCCGCGCCGCCCGAACTGCCGCCCATCGTGGCCCGACCTTCGGGGTCTTTGGTGAAGGTGATGTTGTAATCGGCGCTGATCTTGGGCAGCACTTCGTTCTCAATAAACGTGGCGTAAGTATCGGATACGGTGTCGTATTCAAGACCTCGCTCGCTGCCCTGAGCATCGCCACCACCCGAATTAATCATGATGGCGATCATAACGGGCACGCGATGAGCCGCGATCAGGTTGTCGAGGGCTTTGGGCAGCACATCACGATAGCCCAGACCATCCTGAGCCACAATAAACGGAGCCGGGGTGCCGGGGACATATTGCTGAGGCACATAGACCGCCACCCGCCGCTCGTAAGGCACCGTCCCCGGCTGGTTCTTGGCGATGCCAGGATAAATCTTGCTGTCCGTCGAGTGCATGGTGAACTCGTGTATCATGCCGTGGGGCACATCGTCACGCACCGTTAACTCCGGGGCATTGGCATAAACCGGCCCGATGGTGAACTCCACATTATCGGCGGTTTGGGCCGGGGACGCTGGATTCGGGACGGCGGGGGCAGGAACAGTAGGGGTATCAGCCAGGGCAGGCGGCGCGCATTGCACCAGGGTTAAACCGGCCAGAGCAGAGAGCGCCAGAGCGAACTGGCGAGTGGCAATAAGTTGCATAATCTTCTTTCGTGAGATTTATTGCCATAATTTTAGCTGTTTTTGAACTGTAAAGCGAGACCCCGGAGAGACGCGATAAATCGCGTCTTGTCATCTCAGCCGTCGCCGCATCTCCCTCTCGGCCATTCTATTTCCATCAGGAGGAAGAGGCGATTTATCGCGTCTCTCCGGGTGCCCATTGGCGCGCCTCAAACCTTGAGCACGCCGATCATGCGCAACAACGACCAGGCAACGTTACTGACATACCTTTGCATAAGCACTCCCACATTGCAGAAATTGAATCCAGGATTTCAATGAATGAAGTAGCACGGTTTTAGCCGTTTGCTTAGGATGCTGCGCCAAACCGAAAACAGGTGTCTCATTGGCGGGGCACTCCTCGTGGGTGCCCCATATTCTGTCTTGTATCGGATCACTGTCGGACTTGGGATACAGGGCAGGCACAAGGAGAAGTCGGCTCCCTCACGACGCGCTAAGGCTAACCCGCCCGCATCGCCTGAAGCCAGTTTGCCCCGGCGCTGCGCTGGGTTTGGTATAAAAGGCAGAAAAATTGTGTCAAGAAACTATCAAGACAAGGCGGAATACGCCAAAATATAAAGAAAGGGGGTTACCACAATATTAAAACGATTTTTATTAGAAGAGGAGGGGCAGGCTCTTGTCGAGTATGGTCTGCTCACGGGAATAGTGGCGATGAGCCTGGCCATCGTCTTGCGGATCATGGCTCTCAAAGCGCGTGGCACTTTTCAGACGGCAGCTAATGCGATTAACACCACGACCTAATTCCGAGAAGCACACCATAATAGAAGGGCGCCAGTGTTAATTACTGGTGCCCTTCTATTATGGTGCCGTGCCTGGTGGTGTAGACGGCTCACTTATTGCCTTTGGTGAGCCGATTGCGGACGAAATTGTTAACGAGATGGGACAGGGCGCTTGCTGTGCCAATACCCACCACATCACTGTCGGTTGCCAGCAGTACAGCATACCCAATACTGGCTCCTGCGCTGACCGCCACAACAGCCGCGATTGCCGCAGAACGTGTTGCCTGTTTGTCGTTTGGTAGTTTCATACTGCCTCATTATGACAGCTTTTCGTGTTGCCTGCACTTGGTAGTGCAAAAGTGAGCCGATTCCATTCCCCACATGTGTTACCTAATTGTCTGGCACGAGTGTCTGAGAAAGCCTACCGGGAGCATGAAACCGGGACGGGAACAGAGACAACGCAGTAAAATAGCACTCGCTTGGCGGCGCGAGCGTTCTACTCGAAAGGGCAGAGGGATTAGATTCACTCTGCCCTTTGTGTGTTTCAGCACTCCGCAATTAAGTCAACTCCTATGGTGGCGTGACCGACACCTCTTTTGTCATCCGCCTGCACGTTAATTAGCTCCTGGCCGCCGTAGATGGTGGTTTGCCCTGGATCAATAATTTGCGGATTGGCTTCGCCGACTGCAATGGTTACAAATTCTGGCCCCTTGTTTTGCACCCGCAGGGTGCCGTCATGACCTGGATGGTTATAGATCACTGTTTTCTGCCCCGCCAGGACTTCCAAAACAAAATGTGTGTTTGCAGGCGTGACACGCATTAGGCTTCCCCCTCAAAATTAGGATGCCCTTATTATAAGTGCTTTGTTATCCAAGTGGCGTTAAAAATTGCAGAGGCAGGCGGCCATAAAAAGGGTGTCCCTGCTTAATGGGTGGATACCCTTTCTGTTTTGATGCTGGGAGCCGTCGTGCCGCCTCAATGGAGCGATTAGGCTCCGGCTGTAGAATCGTGCGGGTTAGGGGTAGTGTGGCGCACAAGGGCTTAAAACGTCTGGGATCATTGATTATTAAAACACCACCAGAGCCGCAAACGAGTCAATGCGTTGAGCTTTTTAGGACTCCACGCGCATTGGGCACAGCGTAAGTGATAAAGGGGCGTGCAACAGTCTATGTGTATGACACAGTGACAGTGTGGGCACTTTAAATTAACAAACCTACGGCGGACTATGGCTTTACCTCATGCCGCTTGTTGTCTCAGTCAAGTTAAGAGTATAAGACATGGCTGTTTTGCGCGGCATCGTGGCACACAAGGTCAAGAAAAGGTCAAGAATGAGCATCATCCACCATTAAAACAGCTTCAACATGATTTTGACATGATAGAATAGAGGGGCTTAGTAGACTCTGCAGATATGCTTTACATTCTTAGTCGCCCGATAGTCTTGCTGGCCATCGCACTCCTCCTCCTCATATTGGCGTCGTTACATCACGCTCAAAAGACCTCAAACGCACATCTTGCTCACACCCTGATGATCTTAGCCAGCGGTTTGATGCTACCCTTGTCGCTCATCGAGTGGCTGTATTTACGGCGTTAATAGTTGATGGGATAACAAACGAGACCTTTTATGCATGGGTAGCACGGATTGCAGCGCACGAAGGCTGAGAATTGAAAATGAGGTATAAATGAGAGAGAAATTTTAAGGAGGCTCATGCTTCATTTTGCACTCTCTTCCAACTGCCGCCGCTGCACAGGACAAAAGCTGCATCGTTCCACCCGCTTGGAGCCGCTGGATAAGCTGTTGAGGTGCCTGGGCTGTGCGCCTTGTCGTTGTTATAAATGCCTCCGCCGTTACTATACCCCCTGGTTCTTAGCGCACAGGCTGGAAGCGCCCCGCCCCTCTATACACAGAGATTAGGACTCAGGATGGCGCTCATTACTCGAATGAGGCAATTGCATATCGGTATAGAAGGAGAGGCTTAAACATGTCCCTAACAAAAGCAGGCCGTATAATGGGAGCATTGCTGCTGGCAGCCCTTACAAGAGGGCTACTACTGCGAGGCATAGCGCCCCACTCTCCCACATTCCTAACAATACCTGGGGCACCACGCATCTCTTATGAGATAGCCCAGGAATGGCAGACACCAAGCGGTTGTCATTGCAAGATCGTTGTGATTGATCCCAAACAGGTGCATTTTAAGGGTCTAAAGCTATTAGGGGAGCAGTTAAAGGATGAGAATACACAAGACAGTTTCGTTTTGGTGGAGGTTTATGACAATTTAGATGCTGTCAAGACATGGCGCAAGAGCTTAAATAAGCGCACAAGGGCAGAGCAGAATGTACTGGTCATGCACCACGTTGGAAAATATATGAAAAAGCCCGGTTCTACCATAAATGAGTTTACCGCTTATCTGGGTGGGTTTGGTAAAGTTCTGCTTTACCAAACCTTTACTTATTAGCTGGCATCATAAGGCAGGGCAGATGCAGCTTCAACCCTTAAACCTACACCGATAACGAGCAAGCTCAATGGGTAGGCTAAACTTATGGCAAGCGTGGAGACCAGACACGGCAAAACTCTATAGGTTTCCCTGCTTAAACCTTCAGCTATGATAATTTCCCATTATGTAATGATGGAAGGGTGCTGTTTGTTCAGCACATAACTCCACCTTGAAAGGCAGAGGCTCCACAATAGAGCCGGGTGTGCAAAGCAATAAGCCCACATCAACACGACTTTAAAAGGAGGGATAGAAGTGACACGGGAAACAAGTGGTTGCAACATGGGATAGAATAGCAAACACCGCCATAGCACTGTTAACCCCAAGAGCACGATGCAGCAAAACCACAGTTCTGACGGCGACAAGGTTTTGTGCTGAGCGTTGAGTAGTAAGCAGACCGTCAAAGCTCCCAGACACCCACCGATAAAGATCATCGGATAGAAAATGAGCGGCACGCGGAAACTCTCCAACATCATGGATAGCAAGGTATAACGGGTATGATTGACTGGGTTAAATAACTTATCCAGTGGAAAGGCAACGCAGGTGCTTACTACCAGAAGCAGCACAACACCCAACATAGCACCTAAAACCACTCCGCTTATTGCCATTACTTTCTTTGCCATAGCTTCGGTTATGCCGCTCCGCCACTAATCCACTTCCACCGTGACGCTGTGTTGGGCTATGTCTCGCTGGCGTGCTAAGCGTTGCGCTTGGCGGGATTTGTTGAGTGGCGAAAGAATCAACCTGAAGCAGACCACAATTGCAACCATCACAAGATTTGCAGCCGCCGCAAAAAGTATAGCGATAAGAACACCCATACCCGCTATTATGCCACAGCCTGCATCATGGGATGGCAGGGTGATGTCAGACGGGGCTAAGGGAGTGGGTGAGAGAGGGGTAGGCGTCCGCTGTAGCGTTTGGTTGGGTGTTGTGCATTTACTTGCGCCACCGAGCATAACATGCTGGCCCCGCCCTGAGCAATACGTGATAAGCTAATACAGCAGGCCAACCGAACCAGATGACAGCAATGAACAATATCAATCCATAAAAGAGCACCAATGATATAACAAAAATGAACCGCAGGATTTTTATATCCATTAAGTCCCGATGCCACAGGTCGGGCAGGTCATCATTGAGTGATTGGGCATACAAAAGTGGATGCGCGATTGCACAATGAGGACAAAGAATTCCTCGGTCTACCATACACTACCCACACTTTGTGCATAGATAAATCATAGTTCTCCGGCCTCCGTCTACACCGCGCAAGCGGCCCAACGCCTCACTCAGCCGCACCCGTCTAATCCACTTCCACCATGACGCTGTGTTGGGCTATCCATTTGGCGCGTTCCTTGGTGCGCCTGATATGTTGGATGAGTAAATAACTTATAGCAACATTAATGAGGCAGTAGCCACCAACAATCAGCAAAATAAGCATCCTTCTCTACTCCACCACCTGATAGCCGCCACTGTCCGACACTTCTATGGTGATGCTATGACGCGCTATGGCATAGGCGCGTGCTTGGAAACGGTAAACCACTGTGTGATACAGCTCATGCAAAAACTTGGCGTAGCAGGTAAGGCCGATTATCCAAGCTGCTATTATCTGCCACTGTTCCATACCTGCTATTATGCCTCAGCCTGCATCGTGTGGTTGGCAGGGTGCTGTCAGATGGGGCTTATGTGGATGATTCGGAAGTCATTCGTTTTTGTCCTGTCTTTTTTTTCCATCTTTTTTTCCCATCGCCAAACTAAGCCGTCCTCTGGGTCTATGACCTCGCCTACCCACTCAAATCCACACTTGGTGAGAACCCGCATCGAGGCTCCGGTCTCCGGCTTCGTGTGGGCACTGACGAGGCGGACTTGGCCACTGCCGAATGCGAATTCGACCAGCGCCCGGGCCGCTTCCGTGGCGTAGCCGAGCCCCTGGCAGTCTGCATCCACACCATAAGCTATCTCAACAATGCCAGCCTCATCGGGCGGCCCCTTATAGCCACAGCTCCCCATGACAGTACCACTGATCCGGTCTCTGATGGAGAACCCATGCGTCCACGGGTCGGCTGCGGTCGAGGCACGAACCTGTTCCAGCCATGCGGGTGACACTTCTGCCTTGACCTCAGGGCTGAGCGACTCGACCCAGGCGAGAACCTCCTCAGTGGTTTGGAGTACCAATCTCAACCTCTGCGTTTGTATGACCAATTCGCTCACGGATGTGCCCCCAGTCGCCGGATCGTTGCAATGTTTACCATACCTTTCTACTCCACCGCCTTATAGCCGCCACTGTCGGATTCTTCTATGGTGTTGCTGTGCTTGTTGACTGATTGTTGTCGTTCCTGTTTACAAGCTTTTAGAAAAACATAAACGAGACGCAGCACACCACCTATTATCACTAGCCCCTGAACAATGTCGAACCAGGG
>JAFAZH010000010.1 GCA_019239895.1 Abditibacteriaceae bacterium
TCACAAAGGGCACAGAGTTTGAAGAAGATGGAGAATCGAGGATAGAGAATCGTAACAGCACTCCGCTGACTAGTCTCTATCTTCTATTCTCGATCCGCAACTCTCTTTTGTGCCCTTTGTGCCTTCTCTGTGTCCTTTGTGTTGAAAAGAAAAGTGCGGGCTTACGCCTTATCTAAATCATTCAACTCCGGCACATTGCGCCAACTGTGTTCGGCGACAAAGCCCAGGACTTCTTCGGCGTGTTGCGTGTTATAAAGACTGTCTTTTGGCTCTAATCGTTCGGCATCCTGGGCTACGCTAGGATAGTGCTGGCGCACGAGGCCGCGGATGTCATAAGGCGTGTAGGAATCACGGGCGGCCAGAATCACGACATGGTTGCCTGCGGTTGGTTTCTCCACAGCGAGGCGGAAGGCCCGCGCACAGTCGCGGATTTCGATGTAAGTCCACAGATCGCCAGCACGCCAATGGTGGCTATTTTCCAGACGCCGCCGCTGCCATCTCTGCGCATCGGCGTGCTTGCTGTCGAATGACACTACGGTGCTAATGCGAATGCAAACGGTCGTCATGCCTGTTCTGCGAGTATAAGTGGCGGCGGTTTGTTCATTGCATAGTTTGGAAAGGCCATATAAATCCTGTGGCAAAGTCGGGTGCGCTTCATCCATTGGAAGATATTGCGGGTCGAATGGATGCTGCGCGAAGACAATGCCAAAGGTGCAACAAGTCGAGGCAAGAGCAACTTTCTTAATGCCATGCGCTTCAGCAGCGGCCAGCACGTACTGGGTGCCAGTGACATTGGTTTGAAAAATAATATCGTCCAGGCTACCTGGGTGGGGAATGGCCGCTAAATGGGCAATCATGTCGCAGCCTTCGGCAGCACGCAGGAGCGCGTAACGGTCAGTCAGGTCCGCGTATACTACTTCGGCGCGGTCACGTATATCTTCGGGTGGCGGCATCTTATCGAAGGCCCGCACTTCATAGCCATGATCCAGAAATTCTCTGGCCGTGACAGAGCCAACTCGTCCGCCGGTGCCAGTGACTAAAACTCGCATATTGATAATCCTTCTGTAACTGTCAACTTATCAGCCTCCCCGCCTATCATTCCGAGCGTAACGAAACGCAGTGGAGTACAGTCGAGGAATCTTAATAGTTGAGACAAGATTTCTCGACTTCGCTGCGCTCCGCTCGAAATGACAGACGGTGGAGGGACACATTAAAGCCGCACTAAAGCGAAAACTTTAATGCGGCTTTAGAAGCCGGGCCTGTAAAAGACCCGGCAGGAAGGCGGTCGAGCCGCCAACCGTCCTCACGGACGGCACATCTAAACAGTAAATCCTCTGGCGTCCAAAGGACGCTTGGCTTTAGCCTCCCCGCCGGGTCTTTTACAGGCCCGGCTTCAATTACTTAGCAGTATAAACAAAGCCAGTGAGGTCGGCTTTCTTCTTCAACACGCCTACCTGGAAAGCAATATCGGCAAAACGCTGGAGATTTTTCGGATCAGGGTCAGTGGTGTATTTGATGGTGGCAAAGGCGGCTTTAGCCACTGCCGGATCAAGTGTCTTCTTGCTGACGGCGCTCCACGCGGCTAAAACATCGGCATCGCCTTTGGTGCGGTCTTTATTAAGTGCATCGGTAATGGCCTGGTGCGCGGCGACGAACTTTTTGATGAAATCCGGGTGGGCATCGGCAAACTTCTTGGTGGTGTAGATGGAGCCTGCTGAATAGTTTCCATTATCCAAGATTTGCTTCCAATCAATCAGCGGACGGCCATTGCCCTTGGCGGCAACCTGTGAGGGCCACGGAGCCGGGGCGGCCACTCCCGCGATTTGGCCACCCTGGAGTGTAGCCGCCTGCTCACCTGGAGCCACCTGGACAATGCGGACATCGGTATCAGGTTTAAGCCCCGCTTGCAGCAGGTTATAGCGCACCATTGCATCCACGGTGGAACCGACTTGATTCACGCCGACCGCTTTGCCTTTCAAATCTTTGATGGTTTTCACCGGGCCGCTTTTGCTGACCATGAGTTCTGTGCCGCCATTGGCGGCATTGGCCAGTAACACAATATCGCCACTTTTAGCATACGCTTTTAAAGCCGGATACGGGCCACTGGCTCCAATATCAATCACTCCCGACCGCAAAGCCTCAATCACCCCGGAGCCAGCTTCATATAAGGTACTGCCGAAAGTGACACCCGGCACTTGTTTCGCGTATTCTCCCTTTTGCAACCCCACCAACGGCTGCGGCAATACAATAGTGGGTGTATAGCCGATGGTGACACTTTTAACGTCTCCCCCAGCCGCTGTGCCATTGGTAGAGGAATTGGCTGCGGTGGTGTCCGTTGACGTGGAGTTAGTGTTCTGTCCATTGCTACCACACCCGGCTAACAACATTGAGGTTAATGCGATTGAACTCCACAGTAAACGTTTCTTGATACTGATGCTTCCGTACATTTATGCTCCTTGAAATAAGTATTGCGGTTACAAATGCACGCTTAAGAACGGACGCCTGTTAAGCCCCATAGCGTCTGTAAGCGGCGTTGGATGGGAGAAAACAGCAACTCTTGCACAACTAACCCAATAACTATAATCACGATGATCGTCGCCACCACACCGTCGGCATCCCCGTTTTCGCGGTCACGTTGTAGCAAAAAGCCTAACCCGCCGCTATTGACAATCAGTTCGGCAGCCATAAGCGAGCGCCAGGCGAATGACCAGCCGACTTTCAGGCCCGTCACAATGCCAGGTAATGCGGCAGGCAGTAAAACAGAAAAATAAAGACGGGTCCCCGTTGTGCCAAGCGTGCGACCCGCGCGGGCCAGCAAAGGCGGCACATTGCGGATGCCATCGGCGACTGTGACAATCGTGGCAAACAACGACCCCATAACCGTGACAAAAAGGATCGGTGCCGTAATGCTCAAACGGCCAAACCAGAGTAGGGCAAGGGGAATCCAGCAAATGGAAGGGAGGGATTGCAGAGAAACGGCTAACCAGCCCACTGTTTTTTCCATTAAGGCCGAGCGAGCGACTAACAAGCCGACCGGAAACCCAATCACGGTCGCAATTAAATAGCCTTCAATTAAACGCGCAATGCTCGCATAGATAGCCGGTATATACTCCTTCTGGAAGAGGGCTGCACCCAAATTATGGGGCATTGGTTCGCCAGGCACTGGTTGGTAATTGCCAGTGAGATAAGAAAAGCCAAATTTATCCCACAACCATTGCCCTACCTCAAGTGGTGAGGGAAAAAGCGCCCCCCTGGAAGTATCGCCAGGTCGTGTTACCACCCAATAATGCACGACTTGCCAGAACACGAGCAACAACACAATAAAGAGGATGCGCACCAGTAGATCGCTCTCCAGTGGGCGCTGTGACACTCGTTTTTTCGAGATAGTCGCGGCGGCTCCGTTGGTCAAATGAGATTGGGCCACTCTTACCTCGCTCTCCCGACAGTGGCCCGGTCAGGTTTAATTCGCTCGTCGGCACCGATTTCAGTACCATTCTGATCGTATTCGGCGGCTTCGACTTTAGCGACTTCATCACGGAGCGTATTTTGAATCCGCGATATGGTCTCAGCGACCAGGGTTTCAGTCGTGCGGCGGGGATAGTCCAATTCTTCGAGATTGAACTCACGCTTAATGCGTCCCGGTCGGGCCGTGAAAACTACGACACGCGTGCCTAATGTCACTGCTTCGCGCACGTTATGCGTCACAAAAACGATGGTCTTGCGTGTCTCGCGCCAGATATTCTCTAACTCAATGTGTAAATGATCGCGGGTCTGAGCATCAAGGGCAGCAAATGGCTCATCCATCAGCAAAACTTGGGGGTCTACCGCTAAAGCGCGTGCTAAGGCAACGCGCTGGCGCATTCCACCACTGAGTTCATGTGGCTGGGCATCGCCAAATTGTGCCAGATGCACCATCTTCAGGAAGCGTTCGGCTATGGCCTGTTGCTCGGTGGCAGGCAGTTTGAGGTTCTTGAGGCCAAAGGCTACATTATCACGCGCATTCAGCCAGGGGAAAAGGGCTGGTTCCTGGAACATCATCACCCGCGCAATAGAAGGGCCACTCACTGTTTCGTCGTCCACCATAACGCGCCCGGTGGTTGGAGTGTCAAAGCCTGCCAGCATATTGCACAACGTAGATTTGCCGCAACCCGATGGCCCGACCAGACAGACAAATTCGCCTTCCTGGATGTTCAGGTTAATGCCATCTAAAGCTGTCACCGCCCCGGAACGGCCTTTGTAAATTTTGCGAACGTTATCGAACTGAATCTGCATAGTGAAACAACTAATGTAATTCCTACCAAAAAGGTAGACTTTACCAAGGGCATTCTAAAATACTGTTGCTTAACTGTCAAGCTGCGCTGATCTTAGCACGAGGCAATAAATGCTTTTAGCAGGAAGACAGGGAGTAAGGAAAGTAGGAAGAAGAAATAGAGAAAGAGGGTGGAGCTATGTTCGCTGCACAGCGATGTAGGCTTCGGCTTAAGCAGTTTAAATCCATTTTCTTCCTGCTCTCCTTACTCCCTGTCTTCCTGCTAAATAAAGGAACTTTCCTAATTTTGACCAACCACTAAAACTGCTACACTTAACCCTCGAACCTGCAATAATTCCGCCGACGTATCAACTCACCCTCGACCTATGCTACCCTCCTTGCGGCTTGCCATCTATTGTGGAGTGGGTGCGCTTTTATGGATTGTGGCGGCTGCGACTCACAGCCTTATCTTTATCCCTATTCTTTATGATGTTGTATTGTTGATAGTGGCGCTGGTAGATATTCTTGTCTCCCCGCGCCCCCATGACTTTGAAATTAAGCGCAGTGTCAACGACAAAATGAACCTGGGCGCTCCTAATGCGATCACTCTGCGCGCACGCTTTAAAACAATGGAGGGCAAAGGCCGCTGGTCTATTCCTTTATTGGTGCGCGATGAGCCGCCTCCCACCTGGCCCGTGACGTTGCCCTTAGCCGAGAGCCTGGAAGCCCAGGATGCGGCCCCCAAGACCGATGATACGGTTGTGGTGCCGCCGGTGGCCCGTCTGACTCTGATCGTTAAACCCCGCTACGAGTCTTCCGCCGAATATACTGTGACCCCCACACGACGCGGCGATTACCGCTTTGGTGCGCTCTCCGCCCGTTACGGCACTTATTTGGGCCTATGGTATCGGCAGTTTCGCCGCCAGGCTGATGAGCATGTGCGGGTTTATCCCGATACAACCGAGGTACACCGTTATGAATTGCGATTGCGCCAAGGCCGCTTGCGCGATATTGGCCTGCACCTGACCCGCCTGCGCGGTCGAGGCACCGAGTTCGAGAGCCTGCGCGACTACACCACCGACGACGAATACAAGAATATCAATTGGAAAGCATCCGCACGACAGGGCCGCTTAATCTCCACCAACTACGAGATTGAACGTGACCAAACCATTCTCATCGCGCTCGACTGTGGCCGCATGATGACGGCATTGGCAGTCCTGAGAGAGGGGAGAGGGGGAGAAGAGGAGAGGGGGAGAAGGGGAGAAAAGGGAAAAGGGGAACAGAGAGATGATAGTAGTGCCTTTGGTGGCTCCCCTTCCCCTGCTCTCCTGCTCTCCCCCTCTCCCCCTCCGGTTTCCCTGTCCAAACTCGACTGTGCCATTAATGCCACAGTGCTACTGGCGCATGTGGCGAGTTCGATGGGCGATGCGGTGGGGCTGCTACTTTTTTCGGATACCGTGACGCGCTTTGTGCCGCCCCGCAAAGGCAGCCGCCAGACGGGAGCCATTATTGAGGCGCTCTATGCGGCACAACCGGCCCTCGTCGAGCCGGACTATGCGGCGGCTTATGAATATCTGATGGCTCGTAAACTGCGGCGCTGCCTGGTGATGACCTTTACCGATCTAATAGACCCCACGGCCTCCCGCGAATTGCTGACTGCCTCTGGAGCCTTACGCCGCCATCATAATGCGCTCTGTGTCACCATTAATAACCGAGATGTTATAGACCTCGCCGAGATGATGCCAGAAAGTGCCTCCGACCTCTATCAGAAAGCGATGGCCCAACGCATGTTAGCGCAACGCCATAATGCCCTTGAAGAACTGCGCAAGCACGGCGTCGGCATTTTAGATGTGGCGGCGGAGCAACTCACCATCGCCGCCGTGAATCGGTATCTGGATTTAAAAAGCCGGACTGCTCTGTGAAGCCCTCACCCCTGGCCCCTCTCCCACGCTGCGGGCGAGGGGTGCCCCAGAGGATAAACTTGCTTGTAGAAATGAAATGAACCGCAGAGGCGCAGAGGGCATAGAGAAGAGAAATTTGACTTTATTCTTCGGCGTTCTTCGCGTCTCTGCGGTTCTTTGTTTTACCGGTGAGTAGTAGTTTGAGCACCCCTCGCCCGCAGCGTGGGAGAGGGGCCAGGGGTGAGGGCTAATTATCTCTCTGCCGGGGAATGACGTTTGAGGAAAGATTCAAAGAACTGTCTATAGGGGGAATCCGGGCCGGGGGCAATGTTGCCCATTTTTTCGCCTTCTTCCAGGGCTTGCTGAATAGACCAGCCGTGTGTCAGGGCCAGGTGGAGGAGCACCATGATACCAGCACGTCCGCCACTGCCGCAATGGACAATGGCCGGAGTTGAATCATAGCCTGTTACGGCACCTTGAAAACGTTGAACGGCGAGGTCATCTAAGCTGGCGGGCGTCACCGGGATTTCGGTATAGTTCAAGCCCGCTTCTTCAACCAGACGCTTTTCTTCATCGGGATCACTCTGCTCTCCCTCCGCCCGGAGATTAACGACCATACGGAATCCCCGCTGGGCGACATCGGCAATATCTTCGGCGGTGGGCTGACCACTGATGGAAATTTCATTGGTAATTTTGCGTTCGTTTAACATAGGACTCTCTGCTCCTTGGCTCATCGTTCTAATCTTACTGATACAGCGGCTATTTAGGATTGGCTTGCGGTGGGCAAGATAGAGCAAATTTGAGGCGCAACTTTATTTTATCTTCGGGGCAGAGCGGAAGTTTGGCACGCAGCATGAACGTAAGGTATAAATAGCGTGACGCTATAACGAAGATCGTCCTCTATTAATGGCATAACCATAGTGTGTTAGAATAACACGCACAGTTGACCAGCAAATGATGTCCTATAAAATCACGCGCACTAAATCACTAAGGGAGAAAACTGTGAATTCTCGACCTGTTGTGTCGCTACGCCGTGCTGTGACGTTCCACCATCCGGTCGTTTGGGGAGTAGCCGCCACCCTTGTGGCTCTTCATGCAGCTCCAGGAATCGGCGCGCCTGCGCCATCAGTCAGTCCTTCATTGCGTTCAGGCGGTGCGTCCAGGCCAGCCATTAATGTCCTCAAGGCACCCGATAAGCTGATTCTTGTGGCGGCCACCAACGCAGCCGCCACGGGCGATGCAATGCCCAGTGAAGATCGCTTGCGCCAGGCCAGTGGCCTCATCAGTGAAGCCTTGGATTTAGGGCAGAGTAATCCGGCAGCGCGTGCGGCGGCAGTGCGTGGCGCAGCTTCTCTGATTCCTCGCCTAGCCGTAGGCAATACGCGTAGTGCCCTGGCCTCTCGTTGGATAAATCTGGTCATGGCCGGGAATATACCCCGTGCGTTGCGCGAAGAAGCGTTTTCATCCTTTTTTGATGCTGCTACGCAGCGCGACCCGCAGTTTGCGCGCATGACCGCCGGAGTGGTGCCGGATGCTGCCGCCCGTGCCGGAGCGTTTGTGGATTTAAGCGAGGTGTTGGAGCGTATGAACTGGCAGCGAGCCAATGAATATGCGTCTATGGCACTCTCCACCGCACGCACTGAACCTAATGCACTCTATCGAGCCAAAGCTTTAACCTTTGTTTCTGACCGTATCACCAATCTTAACCCGCAAACACGTCCTGCGGCTGTGCGCGAAGCGGCGCAACAGGTGCGGTCGTTGGGCAACTCTCGTGAGCGCGATTACTTATTAGCCAACGTCGTTGGTACTGCCGCCAAGTTTGACATCCCCCTGGCCCGACGCATGACAGGGGAGATTGGCGATAACTACCTGAAAGGCTTAGCTACAGCGCGGGTCAATCTGGCGGAAATATCCCAGACCACTTTAATGGCAACGCCCTCCGACCGCATTGCAGCCCTGGCTAAAGCCGCCGCCCGCTATGACACTCGTGCCATTCCGATTCTGTTGCAATTGCCGCCGCAGGCCGATGTGTTGAAAACTATCTCGCGTGCCCTGCCCGCCGTTTATCCCACTTCTGCGCCAACTCTTGAAACCAGCCTGTTAGAGCGGATGTGGACTTATGCAGGCACGGCGGAGGCAAGTGTCTACCGCGATGAACTGCAAAGCCGTCTGGCCCGCTTGATGGTGCTGCATGATCCGTGGCGAGGCCGCACCTGGGGCCGCCAGTTGGCCTGGAAAGGTGGTCGTATCCAAGTTGGTGCTTTTCTCCACCAGGTCATGGCCGCCCGCCGCTCCGCTGTGCGTGCCGAGCCTTTGCAAGACTTAGCCGAGCGCAATATCAATCGGGCCATTATCCAGGCTCATAGCCTGCCAGTCGCTGCCCGGACAGAAGCACTGCTATTAATTGCCGGACAAATTCTGGGTTAATCTTTCAACACAAAGGACACCAAGCAGGCACAAAGGGCACAGAGAACGAGAATGGAGGATAGAAGATCGAGGATAGCCAGTAATCACTTTGTATTGCGATTCTCTATTCTTCACTCTCTATCCTCTTTTGTGTTCTTGGTGCCTGCTTGGTGTCCTTTGTGTATATAAAAAGAGGCTGGATGATGAATGACCAAGAACGTTATCTCTTCGACCTTCAAGGTTTTCTGACGGTGCCTAATGCCTTAGATGCTGGACAAATCGCTGTTCTGAATGAGATTTTAGAAGAACACATTGCGCAGGAAACTGAACCGCAAATGCAGACGCATAGGTTTGGGCGTTTGCTGACGTGGAGCGAGGCATACCGCAACTTAATAGATAATCCACGCATTGTGCCCTACCTGGAAGAGTTGTTAGGGCCAAAATTTCGTCTCGACCATGATTACGCGGATGTTATTCGCGGTGGCAAAGGGCCAATTGGCACGACTCTACATGGTGGTGCAACGCCCTTTGATCCATCGCAGTACTACAACTACCGTGATGGGCATATGTATAATGGGCTAACCGTGGTGGCCTATAATCTCAAGGATGTAAATCCCGGCGATGGCGGTTTTGCCTGTGTGCCAGGTAGTCATAAGAGCAACTTCCCATTTCCCAGTGAGTGGCGCAACCTGGATAATCTACAACCCTGTGTGTTACCTGTCACTGGCCCGGCAGGAACCGCCATTATCTTCACCGAAGCCCTGACACACGGCACTTTACCCTGGCAGGGAAAGGACGAGAGGCGCACCATCTTCTTCAAATATAGCCCGCATCCGCTGTCCTGGTCGGCCCGCTACTATAACCCAGAAGATTATGAAGGTTTAACTGAACGCCAACGCCGCATCTTAGAGCCACCCAATGCACGCTATCAGAAGTATTAATAGTGAGTCGAAGAGAAGAGGTAGCGCAGAGGCAACCGACGAACCCGGAGCGTTAGCGACGGGCTGACCTGATAGTCCTCAGTAGCTCCTACGAAAGCCCATCGCTGACGCTCCGGGTTCGTCGGTTGCCTTTTATTGCAGCTTCATGAGTCGGCTATTGGTTGGCTGCTCTGGCTGCTTTTGCAATTCTATCAAGGCATGGGGCAGATTCTCAGCAATATCTCCTGCGATGAGGCCATTGCCTTTGGTGCGATGGGCAATATCTCCGGCCAAGCCATGCAGATAAACACCCAACAGCGTTGCTTGCTCGGCATCTTTGAGTTGGGCCAGCAAGCCACAAATTGTGCCGGTGAGCACATCCCCACTGCCACCTGTTGCCATGCCGCTGTTGCCTGTCAGGTTAATGAAGGTACAGCCATTCGGCAACGCCACAACTGAGCGTGCGCCTTTTAGCACAACTATCGCGTTATATTTTTTGGCGCACTCTTGCGCTGTGCCTAACCGATCCGCTTGCACATCGGCAGTTTTCATCTCCATCAGTTCGCCCATCTCGCCGGGATGTGGTGTGAGAATGGTAGGGGCCTCGCGGTTTTCTAAATCAGCTTGCGCAGAACGAACCGCATAGAGGGCATCGGCATCAATCAGCAAAGGGTGCGGGCACTCGCGCATCACGCGGCGTGCAAAATTTAGGGCACCTTCCGCACGCGAAAGCCCCGGCCCCAGCCCTACGACATGAGCCTCTTTCCAGTAGCCGGGCATGGCATCCGCCGCCGCTTCGATTAACTGTCCTGCATCGTTACAGGGTAGGGCATGGGAGGTTGCCTCACTAAACGCGGTAGCAAAGAGTGGCAGAATCTTATCGGGCAAGCAGGCGATGCACAATCCTGCACCAACTGAGAGTGATGCTCTGGCTGCTAAGGTTGGCGCACCGCTCATGCCATAGCTGCCGCCACATAACACGACACGTCCGGCATCTCCCTTGTGGGCATCAATGGGGCGTTCGGGTAAAAGAGAATGGGCGTAAGCTTGGGCGATACATTGGCAGCCAGTATCAACTTGCTCGATAGCTTTAGAGCCAGTGCCAATATCGCCAACCCAGACTTCACCGCACAAATTGACGCCATCACGCAGGAATAACCCCGCTTTAGGAGCCGCAAAGGTCACAGTATATTGGGCCGGAACCGCTTCGGGAGCCGCTTCCCCAGTATCGCTATTCAAGGCGCTGGGAATATCAACCGCGATACGAATGGCCTTGGCTGACTTCAAACCGTTTAGTGCTTGAATTAATCTATTATCGGTTATCGCACCATGAAATCCTGTGCCCAAGAGAGCATCAATAACAATATCTGCGCGATTTATTTGATCCAGTTCGGTCTCTACATCCTTATAAACATCGGAGCCTGTGTAGTCGCCCAGAAGATGCAATAAGATGTCCCTATTAACAGCAGCATCACCTTTAAGTCCAGTGGGGTCAGCCGCCACGACGACATAAAGATTCTCGTAGAGTGAAAGCAGATGCCGTGCGATAGCTAACCCATCTCCGCCATTATTCCCTTTGCCGCACAGCACCACAATGTTCTTGTGGCGTAGTGGTGCGAACTTCATTTCGAGGAACTCGACAACACGCAATGCCGCGTTCTCCATCAGGACAATAGAAGGAATGCCATATTTCTCGGTGGCGGCGCGGTCAAAATCGCGCATTTGCTGGGCAGTGAAGACTTGCATGTTGAAGATTTAACCACAGATTAGAAATGAGGATTGAGGATGGAAGATGGAGGATAGAAGGTCGAAAGCAGCCCTGTGTTGCGCTCTCGATCCTCAATTCTCCTGTAAACCTGTGTCCATCAAGGTTCGCCCCGCCCCATTTATTAAGCCCTGGTTCGATTGCTAACAGGCTGTGGCTTCTGTGAGCTTGGCAGTGCCGCAACACGGGATAGAGGCGGGATCAACTTTGGCGGGATTGGCAGGTCGCAGGTCGCAGCCCATCTTCTCCGGGTTCACTTTCAAAGGGCCATAGGCAAACTCTAAGGGGATGCCGGGATGTCCGTTCTCCTCGGGCGGGTAGAGCCAATGCTTCTCTGCGACTTCCACATGGCAGCAATACACCGGATGATCGGGGCCACCCTGAGCCGCATGGCTCCAGTTGAGCGTTTGCGCGATGGCGGGCAAGGCGTCGAAGGCTTGTCGTACCGGAGCGGTTTCCGCACGCAGATCAATACCAATATGGTCGAGGAAAGGACGCGCGCGGCGATTGCAGGCCGTTTCTAATAACTCATCCTGCGAGACTTTGATATGCGAGAAAATGGCATTGATGGCACCGGGAAAACGATATTTGACGAAGCCCTCTTGCTCGTGATCCAGGCACGCCCCGGCCTCAACGAACTGGCTAATCGGTAATTGGCTGGTGTCATCCACTTTAATGTGCAAGTGAATGGTTTCGGCTAAAGCCACATCAGCCGCATACGGCGCACCGGGCAGGGCGAGGTCGTTGACGGCATCTACTTCGTGGGCCGTGACCAAACCGCACCGCTTCAAAGTGTTGAGGCTGGCTTTAGCTTGGTCGCAATCGTGTAATTGCATCGGGTTCGATCTCCTTAGCTTCGATTTTCCAGAGGGCAGGAACTACAAATAATAAGCTTATTATAAGCTATAGCAGTTAGCGAGAGAGGGGCTACAAGGAGACAGTTTGCGCCCACGAACCCAGAGCGTCAGCGACGGGCTAGAGCAGAAAGGCACACAGACTCTTACTCTAGCCCGTCGCTGACGCTCTGGGTTCGTGGCTGTAGATTCTTTATCGCTAACTGCTATAGCCGCTAAAAAGTGAGCGAGATAATTTCTGCCTGATGTAAACAGTCGCCTGCATGAGCTTATGCCCATCTGTAGCTCTAAAACTAAATCATGGATATTGTTGCAGCAAGGCAACGGCGGCATCAATAATTTTCTGGGCGTCGGGCAGGGCGGCTTTTTCCAGAGAATCGGCGCATGGCACGGGAGTATCGGCGGCGGCGACGCGGCGCACGGGGGCTTTGAGGAAATCGAAGCACTCCTCGCTGACACGAGCCATCACTTCGGCAGAGACCCCGGCGGTTTTGCAGTCCTCGGCAATGACTAAGGCGCGGCCCGTCTTTTCGACACTGGCGGCGACGGTATCCCCATCTAAGGGGGCGAGGGTGCGCAAGTCTACTACATCGCAATCAATGCCACTGCCGCGCAACGCATCGGCGGCTTTTTCGGCTTCACCTGTCATGCGCGAATAGGCGATGAGGGTGAGATGGGCGCCCTCGCGGGTGACTTTGGCTTCCCCAATCGGCACGGTGTAATCGCCATCTGGCGCATCGGGTTCTGGCACTTCGCCTTTGATGCCATAGAGCAGCTTGCTCTCGACAAAGAAAACGGGATTATCATCGCGGATAGCGGACTTTAAAAGCCCCTTGGCATCGTAGGCGGTGGCAGGGGCCACGACTTTAATGCCAGGCACATGCATCAACCAGGCTTCGAGGCTCTGGCTGTGGGTGGGGCCATAGCAACGACCGCCACCTGCGGGGGTACGAATCACCATTGGCACCCGGCACTGGCCACCATACATATAGTGAAACTTGGCAGCGTGATTGACGATTTGATCCATTGCCAAGGTGATAAAGTCCTGAAACATGATGTCCACCACAGGCCGCATTCCGACAATCGCCGCGCCCACCCCCACACCGCAAATGGTGTTTTCGGAGATGGGGGTGTTACGCACCCGCTCGCGCCCAAACTTCTCAGCCAAGCCCTGGGTCACTTTGAACGCGCCACCATACTCAGCGATGTCTTCGCCTAAGATAAAAACATTGGGGTCGCGCTCCATCTCTTCGGCCATCGCCTCGCGTAACGCCCACGAATAGTAAATTTCTCGCATCAGGAAGAATTAGCTCACTTGTTCAGGATAATCCCACTTTGCTGGGACAATTTCAAATTAATGTTGCTTAGAGTTGGACAGTAGAAAACGGCAAAAGGTGCGTTAAGTCCTTAAAGGTTTTCCCAGGCGAGCTTTGTCATACTTAAAGTAGAAAGCGAGGCACCATGCCCAGGAAAATTTTAGTGGTTGATGATGAGAGGGATATTGTCCGTTTGGAGCAGACAGGTTTGAGAAGTGAAGGCTACGAGGTGGTGACGGCCAGCACGGGGCGAGAGGCGTTGGAGAAGGTCTTCTTTGAAAAGCCGGATTTAATTTTGTTAGATGTGATGCTGCCCGAAATAGATGGCTTTGAAGTGCTCAAGAAACTGCGCGAGAATCCAGAGACCGCCACGATTCCCGTCATCATGCTCACCGCCAGAAGTGAGGAGGCGGACGTGGCTAAAGGCTGGAAGGGCGGAGCTGATCTTTACATCACCAAGCCATTTGAACTTGATGAATTGATGGAAACCGTCCAGCGCATCTTAGAAGGCGATGTGGAGAATTTTCCGCCAGGGCCGGGGCAACGGAATTTTTAGGTCTATTTTGTTTTACCACAGAGACCCAGAGGCACAGAGAAGAATTTGAGGATGGAAGATCGAGAATAGAGGATCGTAACAGCTTTAAGGCTGACCGTTGCTATCTTCTAGCTTCCATCCCCTATCCCGTTCTCTCTGTGCCTCTGTGGTTCATAATGAATTTAGAAGCTCAGGCTTATACAAAGGAGCAAGGGATGCAGCAAAGGCAATTAGGCAAGACAGGATTGAACGTTTCGATTATCGCCTTTGGCGGTATTGTGGTGACGGATGCCGAGCCAGCGGACGCCAGCCGTAGCGTGGCCGAGGCGGTGGATCGTGGCGTCAATTATTTTGATGTCGCGCCCAGTTATGGCGATGCGGAAATCAAGTTAGGCCCGGCGTTGGAGCCGTATCGGAACCAGGTGCATCTGGCGTGCAAAACTGGCAAGCGCGACAAAGCAGGCGCGGCAGCCGAGTTGCGCCAATCGTTAAAACACTTGCGCACCGATCACTTTGATGTCTATCAGCTTCATGCGCTCAGTAAAATGGAAGAGTTAGAACAAGTGCTGGGGCCAGATGGCGCATTGGAAGCTTTTCTCGAAGCCCGCGATGCGGGCCTAATTCGCCACATCGGTTTCAGCGCCCATTCGAGCGAAGTAGCCGTCGAAGCCATCAAGCGGTTTGATTTCGATACGGTGCTGTTCCCGATTAATTACGTGCTTTACCACGAAGCCAACTTTGGCCCGGCAGTGGTCGAGGCCGCGCAGCAGAAGAACATGGGCCGCCTCGCCCTCAAAGCAATGGCGCGCACCCACTGGGCACAGGGCGAAGAGAAAACAGCCAAAAAGTGCTGGTATAAACCCATTGAAGACCCGCACGAGGCAGCCCTGGCCTTGCGCTTCACCCTCTCCGAACCCATTGCCATCGCCATTCCCCCTGGCGAAGCGAAGTTCTTCCGCATGGCGCTCGACATTGCCGAAAAGTTTGAGCCGCTAACCGATGCCGAGCGGCGCGAATTGGAACAATCAGCGGGCGGCGTAGAGCCAATCTTCAAACTGGCGGCTTAGAGGTTCTTTAATTCACCACAGAGACACAGAGGCACAGAGATTTTGGAGAAGAAGAGAAGAGTTTGAGGATTGAAGACAGAGGGTTGTTAGGCAAGGAGAAGCCGATTGTCCTTGGTGCAGTGCGTTTGATTTCCTCTCTTCTCTAAAATCTCTGTGTCTCTGTGGTTCAATATAGAAATCTACTTCTTCATGAGCAAATCAATAGCGGCATCGAGTTGGGGGTCGCGTTCGGCGAGCCAGTCCTCGGCGCTCATCGAGACTTGCACATCGGGCTTTTCGCCCATGTTTTCCATCGGCGAGCCATCGGCGCGGAAGACACCGGAGCCGGGCATCCGGGCGTGAGTTCCATCCACCAGATTCAAGGTGCCGGTCCAAATGACATAACCAGGGGTCGGCATCCCCACCAGTTTGGCAATGCCGTGGGCACGCATTCCATAGGGAAACATCTCGGCGTTGGACATCGAAAACTCATTCATTAAGACCACGATGGGTTTATGCCAGCCCCGGTTGGGAGCCGGTTCCGGGTAGCCATCGCGCGGCAAATAGGTGCCATAAGGTTTGGTGCCCAGCCAGTTGATAATGGTGTCCGAGATGTTGCCGCCGCCGTTGAAGCGCACATCAATGATGACAGCATCTTTGCCTTCGGCGTATTCATAAAGTTCGCGGTCAAAATTGATCTGATTGTTCAGCCCCATGCCCTGAATATGGACGTAGGCAATCTTGTCGTTGCTCTTGGTTGCCACCGTGCGGCGGGAACGATCAATGCGGTTGCGATAATGGATGTCGCTCCATTCATCACCCGTGAGAGCCTTGAATTTTACCGTGCGTGCCCCGTCGCGGGTGGGCTTGGCATTGACCAATAACTCAAAGTCCTTATCACCTTTATCATTCAGCACCTTGAACAAGTTTTCATCGAGGGTGACATCCTTGCCATCTACCGCTACGATATATTCACCCGGTTTAATGCGTGTTTTTTCATAGGAGCCGGGTGCGCGTTTAGGCACATCCTTAACGCGGATGCCGGGGCCGTTGTAACTATAGTCGAAGTAAACGCCCAACATGCGCGTGGACGGGCCAGGCACATTGCCTGCGGCGGCACCGATTTCAGAGTGCGAACATTCCAATTCCCCCACCATGCGGCTGAGCAGAGTCGCAAACTCATCGCGGGTGCCGACCGCATCTAAAAGCGGTTCATAACGGTCACGAATCGCGGCCCAGTTACGACCGTGAAAATTGCCGTCATAGAAGCGCGTATTGTAAGAGCGCCAGAACTCAATAAACGCCGCTTTCTGCTCGGCGCGCACATCGTGTTCCCAGGTCGCAGAAAACGTAATTGGCGTGATGGGATTGCCGTTGCCGACCGTCATTTGAAACAGGCCACCATTGCGAAAAAAGAAAAGCTTTTTACCATCGGAAGCAGGACGCAACCCGGCTACGCCGCCACCCGAAGTCAGACTTTTTACTTCTTTGCCGTCATAAGAACATGACCAAATATCACCATTAGAGATGAAGTAAATCTGACCCTCATCCGTAATCTTCAGGTCGTTCTGTGGATATTGGGTAGTGAGGCGACGGATGCGTTGCGCCGTGTCTTCAAAGTCAATTTCTATATGCAGGTCGGGAGTAGTTTTGGCAGCTTGCTCGTTGGTAGTTTTGGATGCGTTGTCTTTAGCCGCCGTGTCCTGGTCAGCGGCATCTTTGTTAGGAGTATCTTTCGGTGGTGTATCTTTGGGGTCTTTATCGGGCTTAGGTGAATCGGGCGGCTTGGGTGTGTCTGGCTTAGTGTCTTTGGCTTTGGGTTTCTCAAATTTAATTTCTAATTCATCAGCGCGGGCCGCTTCGGGCTTGAGCGGCAAAACATACAGCCCATCGCCATCACGGTTGGAAGCAAAGAAAAGATACTTGCCATCGGGCGACCAGGTGGGTTGACCATGCCAGGCATTGAGCCGCGTCACATTAACAGGCTTGCCAGAACCATCGGCAGGCGTAATCCAGATGTTGTAGCCATCCGATTCCACACCGCGTCGCGTGTAAGCAATCCAGCGCATATCCGGCGACCAGGAGAAGTCGCCTTGCGCGGCGCGGGGCAGGGCAATAATCCGCTTGGGTTTGAACTCGGTCTGGTTCGGCTCTAAGGGCACCACATAAAACCCGCCGGGGCCACGCCCGGTATCCCCGACTGGCCCGGCCACCCAGAAACCCAGCAATTTGCCATCGGGCGAGACTTGCGGGTTCGAGGCATCTTCGGTGCCTGTCCATACCGGGCGCACGACTTTGGTAGCAACATCGAGAGCATAGACGCGGGTATTGAAGTTGCGGTCAGAAACGAAGTAGATTGTCTTGCCATCCGCCGACCAGTTAAAGTCGCGGTCGAAGCCGGGATAATCAGTTAAGCGTGTGGCATCATCGGCATTGCGCGTTTTGGGTTTGTCTATAGGAATCGTCCACAAATCGCCTTTAACTGCGAAGGCATACGTCTTGTTATCCGGGCTGATTTCGGCTTCTTCGACACCCCCGGTCAAGACTTCCCGTGACACATTGTTTTGCTTGTCTTCGGCCCCGCAATAAAGCGTTAGCTTTTGCGGCTTGCTTTCTCCGAGGGGCAGGCTAAAGGGCAAGCGCCACAGGTCGCTGCCATATTCAAAAACAATGTCGCCCGATTCCCGCGCTACGGTGGGGCAACGCACCCCATCGCCCACGAAGTGGGTCAGTTGGCGTGGTTTACCGCCATTGGCCGGAAAGAGCCAAAGGTTGGGGGTGCGTGCTTCGTTGTCCACGAGGGGCATTAGGGGCCGGTTGAGATATTGCGCGTTGGGGGTTGGTTCCCCAACGGTTACTGCCACGAATGAACCATCCTTCGCCACAAAGTGTGGCCAGAGGTGCTGTTGCTCATCGTTGGTAATGGGGGTACGCTGATTCTTCGCTATATCCAGCATCCAGAGTTGCGCGGCGGCGGAACCATGATAGCGGGGCCGATACCAGGGGAAGCCGTGACGCTGGAAGACAATGTGCTGTCCATCGGATGCATAAGTCGCGCCCGCCAATGACTTGTAATCTTCGGTCAATTTATGAAAACGTAGGGTGGCGACATCAAGCGCAAAGATGGTGCTATTAGGCACATCATATTGCGTGGAAAAGAGCAGCGTCTTGCCATCGGGCGACCAGTCGGAAGCGATTTCGGACATTGAGGAAAATGTCATCTGCCGCGCCTTGCCACCGGTGGCGGGCACCACAAAAATATCCCAGTTGCCATTGCGCGTAGAAGAAAAGGCGATCCACTTGCCATCGGGCGAGAAGATGGGATAAGCGTCTAATTCCACATGCTCGGTGACGGGGTAAGCATGGCCCCCCTCTGAATCCGCGACCCACACATCGCCGCGATAAACAAAAGCTAATTTTTTACCATCGGGCGACAGGGCTGGCATCCGGGCACCGATGGCAGGCTTTTCTTCGGGCGCAGGAAGCTGCGCCCGCCCCAGGGAGCAACCGCACAAAAGACAGGCAATCAATAACAAGCGAGACCATAAATGACGCTGCAAGGCACACTCCTGAAATTAGAGAGTTAGATTAGAGCCTCGACGAGAGACGAGGCTAACTCTTCGCACTTCGCGCTGCGATGAGACTCAAAGCCAAACAAGTTGATGAATCTTAGCTTTGCTGCTGGAAGCGAAAGAGTGGCGGCGTTAGAATAACCGCACAATATCTATTTTATCACTTCCATTACGGTGTGTATGACTGCGCTCTGAATAGGGGCTGGAGAGTCGTTAGGAGCGTGAGTTCGGGGCAAATATCAAACCCCGCTGCAACTGTGCAACGGGGTTTGTCGTAGGCTTTCTGACAAAGGATTTAATGACTCTTAGTTGCGCCTGCTTTATTTGGCTTTGCCACCTGACTTGCTCATCACGGGCGAAGCGCCGCCAGTGACTTTCAGGTTGTTCACCACTTTAAGGCTACCTGCTTTCTGCTTGGCAATGCTTTCCGCAACCTTGCTCTGCGCTGCATTCTTCACTGTGCCCGACAGGGTGACCGAATCTGCTGTCGTGTCTACATTAATGCTGGTACCCTTTAAGGCGGCATTTGCTCCCAATGCTGTTTTGATAGCCGGAGTTGTTCCCGCGGCAGTGACAGCGTTGTTGACGGCTCCTCCGGCTCCACTGGCCTCATTACTGGCCGCAGTCGCTTCATTACTGGCGACTTGCCCCGCTGTGGCCGTGTTAACGCTATCGGGCTGGCCATTACCATTCTTATCACCGCATCCGGCTAAGCTTGCTAAAGCGACTGTTCCGACGCCTAAGACTTTGATCCATGTCCTTGTTTTCTTCACTTCTCCCCCTCCAAAATAAACAAAATTGAACATCTCCAAAGTAGTGGTTCATCGCAAATGATGTGCCTTGTTAGGAGCCAGCGGATCGCGCACTGCCATGTCCTTATACTATGTGGTAGTGAATAATGGCCGGGCGATTAAAATCGCGGCAACAACAGCGCAAAGTCCGCCTGCGCGGACTCGAAGTTTAGTGTTCTCCGGCGACTTTGTGGTGCGGTTGGTGCAGTTTTAATCGCCGTCAATAAACTATTATCTGGTTCTAAACTTATGCGTGCGCCATACACTCAACTTTATGTGCATTTGGTTTGGGCAACCTGGGATCGTTTGCCGCTTATCACATCTACGATTGAGTCAAAATTATATACAGTCATTTCCGCCAAGTGCCGGGAGCTAAAATGTGAATTGCTGGCTATGGCGGGGATATGGATCATGTGCATCTGTTGATACTTTTACCAACAACAATGTCAGTAGCGACTGTCGTAAAAGAGATCAAAGGCACCTCATCCCATTTGATGACGCATGAAGTCATGGCAAAAGGCGAGTTTAAGTGGCAAGGTGGTTATGGAGCCTTTACCGTGAGCAAGAACGGTGTCAAAGCCGTAACAGACTACGTTCAGAACCAGAAAGCTCATCATGCTGCACACCGCACATATGAAGAGTGGGAAAAGTGCAATGTTGCCGTAAAAGAGAATAGAATGCCGGGCGAATAAAATCGCGGCAACAACAGCGCGAAGTTGCCCTGCGGCGACTCAAGCCCGAACCCGCGTAGGCGGGTTTTGCGTCG
Source organism: Abditibacteriaceae bacterium (assembly GCA_019239895.1). Classification (GTDB taxonomy): domain Bacteria; phylum Armatimonadota; class Abditibacteriia; order Abditibacteriales; family Abditibacteriaceae; genus JAFAZH01. Next base: position 20,122 of record JAFAZH010000010.1, read on the forward strand.
TTGTTGCCGCGATTTTAATCGCCCTGCACCCTCTTCCTGACAGAGCACCGTCATTGCCGCACCTGCACTAGATATGCTATCCTGCTATCGGCAAATAATATCGGAGGAAACTAGTGAGCAACGACGTTAATTCATCTCAAAAAGCTGTCTGGCTGTTCCGCGAAGGCGACAAGAGCCTGCGGGATTTGCTGGGCGGTAAGGGCGCGAACCTGTGTGAAATGACCAATATCGGTCTGCCAGTGCCGCCTGGATTTACCATTACCACTGCAACGTGTATCGAGTATTACAATCAAGGTCGTAAATTCCCAGCAGGCTTGATGGACGAGGTTAAAGTCGCCCTGGCCGACGTGGAAAAGCAGATCGGCAAAAAGTTTGGCGACCCCAAGAACCCCCTGCTGTTCAGTGTCCGCTCTGGCGCGAAGTTCTCCATGCCGGGCATGATGGACACGGTGTTGAACCTGGGCCTCAACGACGAGACTTTGCACGGTCTCATCGAAGCCACGGGCGATGCGCGCTTTGCCTATGACTCTTATCGCCGCTTCCTTATGATGTTCTCGGACATCACCCTCAAGGCCGATTATCCCGGTCTTTCCAAGGAAGGGTTCGAGCATCTGCTCACCGAGCACAAAGCCAAGTTGGGCAAGGAGCAGGACACCGACCTGACCGCCGAAGATTGGAAGGCGCTTTGCGAGACCTATAAGAACTTCTTCCGCGAGCAGACGGGTGGCAAAGAGTTCCCCAACGACCCGATGGAGCAGTTGCGCACGGCCATTGAAGCTGTCTTCCGGTCATGGAACAACGAGCGGGCTATTGTCTATCGCGTCAAGGAAAAGATTGACCACAACATCGGCACGGCGGTCAACGTGCAGTCTATGGTGTTCGGCAACATGGGCAACGACTGCGGCACGGGCGTGGCCTTCACCCGCAACGCGGCCAACGGCGACAACCACATTTATGGCGAGTTCCTGATGAACGCGCAGGGTGAAGACGTGGTGGCCGGTGTCCGCACCCCGATGGAAATCGCCGAACTGGAAAAGCAGAATCCCGCGATCTACAAAGAGTTCGTCGAAATCGCCCATAAGCTGGAAGACCACTACCGCGATATGCAGGACATCGAGTTCACCATTGAAAAGGGCAAACTCTTCATTCTGCAATGTCGCTCCGGCAAGCGCACCGGCACGGCTGCTTTGAAGATCGCCGTGGACATGGTGAACGAAAACCGCATCAGCAAGGACGAGGCGGTTTTGCGCGTGCCCCCCGAAGGCTTGGAGCAAGCGTTGCACCCACGACTCAAGGGCACCGCCAAAGCCAAGCGCATCGCCAAGGGCTTGAACGCTGGCCCCGGCGGAGCAGTGGGCAAAGCCATCTTCTCTTCCGAAAAAGCGGCGGAGTTGGGCAAAGGCGGCAAGGGCGAAGCCGTGATTCTCGTTTCGCAAGAGACCACGCCCGATGACATCAAAGGGATGTTGGCCGCGCAGGGTGTCTTGACCTCGCGTGGCGGACGCACCTCGCACGCCGCTCTCGTAGCTCGCCAGTTTGGTATTCCCACCGTTTGCGGCTGTTCGGAACTGAAATTAGATGGTCACAACGCATCCAGCTTCACTGCTGGCGGCGTGACCATTAACGAAGGCGACTGGATCACTATTGACGGCACCGAAGGCATTGTCTATCAGGGCGCGTTAGAAGTGGAAACAGCCGCCATGACTTCCGACTTCACCACCCTCATGGGCTGGGCCGACTCCGTGCGCAAATTAGGAGTGCGCGCCAACGCTGACACGCCAGAACAAGCGGCGGAAGCTTTGGCTTTGGGCGCAACCGGCATTGGCCTGTGCCGCACCGAGCACATGTTCCTGGACGAAGCGCGTTTGCCAATCGTGCGCGACATGATCCTCGCCGAAGACGATGAGGCGGCGCGCCAGAAAGCTCTCGATCAACTGCTGCCAATTCAGACCGAAGACTTCGTGGGCATTTTCCGCGCCATGAAGGGTAACCCCGTCACCATTCGCCTCATTGACCCGCCGCTGCACGAGTTCCTGCCCAACCAGGTGGAACTGGCGACCGAAGTGGCCGTGCTGCACGCTGAGGGTAAGAACGACCAAGCTAAGGAAACCCTGTTGCGCAAGGTGAACGATTTGCACGAGCAGAACCCGATGCTGGGCCTGCGCGGTTGCCGCTTGAGCATTGTCTTCCCCGGCATCGTCGAGATGCAAGTCGGGGCCATCATCGGTGCGGCGGCGCAACTCATCAAAGAGGGCGTTGAAGTGCATCCTGAAATCATGATCCCGCTCGTGGGCCACATCAACGAGCTAACCCATGTCAAGGAAGACCTCGAAAAAGTCGCCAAGTCAACGCAGGAAAAGTTCGGCGTGCAAGTGCCCTATAGCTTCGGCACCATGATCGAAGTGCCCCGCGCCGCCTTGACCGCCACCGAGATCGCCAAGGAAGCCTCCTTCTTCTCGTTCGGCACCAACGACCTGACGCAGATGACTTTCGGGATGAGCCGCGACGACGCCGGTTCATTCCTGCCCGTCTACATCCGCGAGGAAATCTACAAAGAAGACCCCACGGTGAGCATTGACCAGACCGGCGTTGGCAAGCTGATGCAGATTTGTGTGGACGACGCCAAAAGAGCACGCCCCGACATCAAACTCGGCATCTGCGGCGAGCACGGCGGCGACCCCGACTCGGTCAAGTTCTGCCACAAACTCGGCCTCAACTATGTAAGCTGCTCCCCCAAGCGCGTCCCCGTGGCACGTTTAGCCGCAGCCCAGGCTGCATTAGACGAAAATGCTTCCGAAGCGCACAAATAAGCCGTAAAGTGACAGTCAAGAGGGCGCAGCGAATATTCGCTGCGCCCTCTGTTTTTGTGGGGCTGAGAGCCTAATGCTAAAATGACAAATGGAGGTGGTTGCAATGGAAACGAAAAATCGGGTTAAAACTAAACAACCCAAATCTCCCGCTAAGAATGGAGTAGCTTCAAAAAATCTTAAGGACAATAAAGTTATCGAGGCTAAGAAGGCTGAACAAATAAAGCGTAATCAAGCTGCTATTACATTGCTCCGTTCATGGCGGGAATGTAGCGAAGAAGAAGCACAGGAGCAACGTGAGACAGGGGAGTATCTCATGCGAGTTTTAGATGAAGATCGGTTATCGAACCGGAAGCTATTTCCATGAGCCTTCTAGTTCTTCTAGACGCTGGTCCGTTAGGGTTGCTGACTAATCCGCATCTTTCGGAACAAGCAGAACTTTGTAATCGCTGGTTTGAGTCGCTCTTGTGGGCAGAGGTTATTGTCGCTTTGCCTGAAATTGCTGATTACGAAGTCCGTCGAGAATTGATTAGAGCAAGCAAAACAAAAGGTTTGCAGCGGTTAAACGAACTGAAAGAAACCGTTCCTTATCTACCTATTACAACTGAGGTGATGTTGCAAGCCGCTACCTTCTGGGCTGCGGCACGGCAAGCAGGAAAGCCCACTGCCGATAATAAAGCCTTAGATGCTGATGTCATTCTGGCCGCGCAAGCACTACTTGCCCCTGGCCTATTAGTGCCTGATGAGCAGGCAGAAGATGCTGAAGTTATGATTGCGACCACTAACATTGGGCACCTGTCGCGCTTTGCACAGGCACTTCACTGGCAGGATATAGAAGCTTGAGTGAATGCTAAATCTATACTATCACTGCAAAACCTTCTTTGAATAGGGGCATAGGTAAGCTGTAACATGATGGAGGTAAGCCCCATGCACAGTGTTTATGTCGTAACTGGAACGTTGACGGATGACCACACAGTAACGTTAGATGAAGAGTTGCCACTAACTCCAACCAAAGTCCGGGTTGTCATCGAACCGCTAACAGCTAATGTTCTACCGCCCTATTCACAAGTGATAGAGGCTATTCGTGCGCGGCAACAGGAACGGGGCCATCAGCCCCCTACCAAAGATGAAGTTGACATTTATTTACAGCATGAACGTGGATTAGGATAGCAGGTAATAGTAAGTAGGAGCAGTATAATGACACTGACCATTGATTTATCCCCTGAAATTGAGCAACAATTAGCGGCCAAAGCGCAACAGAATGGTCAGAGTTTACAAGAGTATGCCCTTACTGTGTTAGTGAGAGACTCCCAGGTTATAAAAGCGATAGAGGATGTGCCTGCAAGTCCACGCTGCCAGAGGGTGCTGCAAGGTTACGGCAAATTGGCTCAACATGGCCCGACCATTGAACAACGTCGTCAGTGGAAAGATGAAGAGATTGCATTAGGTGAATAACTAGAAGCAGTCTCAAAAACAGGTTGCTATGCTTAAAGCATGGCAAACCGTAGTAGTGATGAACTCACCGATGCACAATGGGCTATCATCAGTCCGCTCTTGCCCTTGCCGTCGCGCCGTAGCGACGGCAAGGGTCGCCCCCGCCGTAATAACCGCGAAGTACTCAATGGTATTCTGTGGATTTTGCGCAGCGGAGCACGGTGGAAAGGCCTGCCTGACTGCTTCCCACCATACCAAACCTGCCACCGCAGGTTTAGCCAGTGGGCCAAAGATGGCACCCTGCGGCATGTGCTCGAAGCCTTAGCCCAAGACCTGCAAGAGCGGGGTGAACTGGATTTGAGCGAGTGCTTTATTGATGGCACTTTCAGCGTGGCTAAAAAGGGGGACGGCGCATTGGAAAAACCAAGCGGGGCAAGGGCTGCAAGCTCATGGCGGTGGCAGACATACATGGTCTTCCTCTCGCCATCCACCTTGACAGTGCTGCGCCGCATGAAGTCACCCTTGTCCAACCAACTCTGGAGCAGAGGCTGGTCGCTGAGCAACCGCAGCGCCTGATTGGTGACAAAGCCTATGATAGCGACACCTTGGATGAGCAGTTGCAGGAACAAGGCACCCAGATGATTGCGCCGCACAAGAGCAACCGCAAAAAGGTCAAGACCCAAGATGGACGTAAGTTGAGACGTTATCGCAAACGCTGGAAGATTGAGCGTTTGTGGGCATGGTTGCAAAACTTCCGACGTATCCTGGTGCGGCAGGATTATCTGGCTGAAAATTATCTTGGCTTTGTTCATCTTGGTTGTATCAAAATCTTACTTAGATGTTTTTGAGACCGCTTTTAGTAAGAAGTAGGGAGGCATTTAATGACACAGGCAAAGGCTCTCTTAGGCGTAATACTTTGTAGCTTGATCTCCCTCCATGCCGTTCGATCTGACGATGCTTTTGATACGGCACATAAAGCTGCTGTCGAGCAGAATCCACCTGATTTAAGCTGCACTTTACGATTGGCCGGGGATAAGACACGCTTCCAGCAAGGTGAAACTATCCGTGTTATTGCCGCATTTTATAGTGATCATCCAGACTTATATAAGCTCAATACTTGGGTCTGGCCTCGCCCTAGTGTAATGAGTTTTGGGGCGTTTCATGCGGCACCAGTAGATTCCTCATTACCTGGGAATGCTGTTGTTGATCCACTCGGTGATTGGCTGCAACCGCAGGGGTTTAGTTATGAAGGGCCACCGCCACCGACTCCTGTTGCTCTAACGGATAAACCCACGGAGATCCCGGTTGACCTGAACGAGTGGCTTCGATTTGACCGCCCCGGAACCTATCGAGTGTATGCGACAATGAACCGCGTCATTAACAACAAAGCAATCCAAAATAGTAAAAGTCAACTGCGAGACGATCTTTTCGCTTTTGGCCCGCCGGTGGCTTCTAACATAATCCAATTAGAAATTGTCCCTGCTGATCCTGGGTGGTCACATGCTCAAGTGCAAGCTCAGCTAGCACGATGGGCTGATAAAACCCCTCATTACACAGCTCAACCCCGCCTTGAAGGTAGCCTGATGTTCTTGGGAACTCAGGAGGCTGCACAAGTTATCATACAGCACTTAGGCAAAAATAAAACGCCGCGTAGTTCAGGAGACGATTCTATTGCATGGCAACCTGCGCTGGTTGGTTTTCGTGATCGAACGTGGCTCATTGCGGAAATGCAACGCGCTTTAGCCCAACCGGACTACCCCGTTACACAAGGGTTTCTCCATACACTCACCCTTTTAGAAGCACTTCAACATAAACCTGTAACGAGCAAAGAGGTTCAATCTGTTTCAACCGCCAAAAAAGACAATGATCGTTCTCGTGTAGCGCGAGCGTTATTAGGAGAAGAGGGAGCACGCCTTGCTACAGCCGAAGGTCAATTTTTGATTCAAGAGTGGTTGCGCACAGCTAAAGCCGTGGCTCAGAAAAAGGGGCAGTCTAAGGCCATGACCCTTCATACGCTTTCAGAATTAGCGTGGTTAAATCCTGATGTTGGTCAAGTGCCTCAAATTGCAAGGCAGCTACCGCAGTTGACTTCTGAACTTATTGTAGCTTTCAATGCTTTACCGTCACTCCCACAGGAATATTTATTGCGTGATGAGTGGCCACACATTCGCAGCAAAGCTATGCTGCCTGCCCTCCGCCGCTTACAGGCTGAAGTTCCTCCCCGCAAAGATTGGTGGTATGGTGATACACTTGCCCTAATTGCACAGCGTCTTCAGCAGCTAGAGACAACTGAAACTACCACTACAGGAGAGGGTAATAACAAAGGGAACTGAACAGGCACGGATGGCAATAAACGGCTATGGAATCAAATCCTTAGTCGCTCCGCGTGGTATCCAGCGATAGGCGGTGTGTGAATTCTTCCAGAAAAACTTTTCGGCGGCGGATTGGTCTTTGTGGCTGAAGTAATCGGCGACGACTTTATGCACCAGGGAGTAAGGGGCCATTAAGTCGCTGACGGGCCAGTTGCTGCCGAATAGGGCACGGTCGGGGCCGAAGAGTTCCCAGAGTGCGTCCAGGCTGGCGCGGTAGAAAGTGGGGTCGGCTATGGGCTGGTCATTGGCACGACGCACTACGTCGGAGATTTTAGCATAGACGTTGGGGAGTTGGGCCACTTCGGTGAGAGCGTGTCGCCAGACGGTGACATCCTGGGGCCAATCGCGGAAGGGGAGGTGGTCAATGACGATAGTGAGAGCGGGCGCGAGTTTGGCGACTCGCACCACGTCGGGCAGCATGGCGGGGCTACCGACCACATCGAGGGTTAAATGCTGAGCGGCGAGGCGGCGCAAATCATCCTCAAAGGTGGCCTGGCCCAAGCCGCGTGCGATGGCGTCCCCATTGAGGCGGATGCCGCGAAAGAGCGGGTTGGCGCTGAACCGCTGCAAGTTGGTGGCAAATTCTGGCCTGCCACATTCGAGGTTGCCAATGAAGCCGACGATGATGGGGTTGTCTTGCGCTAGGTCGAGAATCCACTGGTTATCCTCCAGCCACGGGCTGGCTTCAACCACCACGGTGCCAACGATGCCTTCGTTCTGTGTCAGAGCCAGGAAGTGTTCTGGCAGGTGAGGCTTGTATAAAACGGCTTCGCCTTTGCCGGGCCAAGGCACTCCCTGCGGTCGGGTGGGGTCGTAGAAATGGGTGTGCGTATCAATGGTGGGTATCATGGGTGGGGTGGCAGTGTCTCCAATGCGGGTGCCGAGTGCCATTGCCGTGGCCGCCGCTACTGTCTGGTAGAGAAATTCTTTGCGAGTAATCCGGTTGCTCATTGGTTGGGGTTTGGTTGCTGGATACAAGATACTGGTTACTGGATGCTGATCTCAACTAAACGTGTGGTGGCTTTGCGGTTACTTTAATATCCAGCATCTTGCTTCCAGTATCCAGTAACTACCCCCTCTTGTTAATGCTTCAATACCATATCGGCGGTGGGCACTACGACGGGCAGGTCACTGGGGCCGGGGGGCAGGGGGCCGTTGAATTTCCAGAGATAGATTCTGCCCTCGAAGAGATGGCCCTCTTCAAATTCTTCCAGAAGTGGGAACTGCCGGATGAGCGAGAATTGCTGGGGTGTCGAGCGGGCGACTTCATGGGCGAGAACCATTTCAGGATCGTAACTGTCCGGCTTGCCTTGTAACGGAGCGCAGGTTAAGAGATAGCGAATGCGTCCGCGGCGCAACGTGTGAATCACATCGGCGCGGCTGTGGGCCAGCACTGTGGACTTCACCTTACGGTTGGCGAAACCTCCATAATCGGAAAGGCGGATGGCGAGGGTGCGGTCGGCGCGGATAATGCTGCGCTTAACCGGGGAGCGACTGGCCCAGTAGCGGAAGATGAAGTCCTGACTCATCCACACCGCCGAGAGAATATTGCCCGGTGCAGGCAGTTCCGCAGTCTCTTGCGCCACCGCCCGATAGCCTAAGACCCCACGCGGAATGCGTCCCAGCAGCAACAGGTTGAGAGCGAGGGAGAGAGCAATTAGGGCAGGCACCAAGCGGGTGCTCCAGAGGACATCCATTGTGGGGCGCAAGAGCGTCGCCACTAAACCGGCTAAAGCAGGCAGGGCTAACACAAAATAGCGTTGCTCTGGCACCAGGTGCGTCGCTAAGAGAAAGGCCACATAGCTCACCAGCCAGCTCAGCCAGAAGGTTCCCGCCGGGTTCTCCTGGCGCTTCGGCCAGTGGCGCAACACCACGAAGGCTGCGCCTAAGCCCAGGAGCATCAAGCCCCCACCGGCCATTGCTGGAAAATGCGTGGCATAAAAGGAAATTTGCTGGGTTGGTAAATTGGCGGCAAGCGGATGACTCGACCCTTGTACGGAATTGTCCCCAAACGTTTCATACTTGGCATAGCGGCTCACCCATTTAATCCAGAGGGCATTGAAAACGAAATAGCCGCCCAGCAACAAGATAGGCAGCGGGGCACGCCAGCGGCGCATCTGCCCGCTCAAGAGGGTAAACAGAACCCAGGTGGGTATCAAGCCCAGGATCGTCACCCGTGAGAGAAAAGCCATTTCTGCCAGGGCAAAGGCGGCCAGGCAATGCCAGGGGTTCCTGGTCTCAAGCCAGGTGACGAAGAAGTAAGAGCCAGCTAAAAACAGTGCCAGGGCGGGCACTTCCGACATGGTGTCGCGTGCCCAGTGCGCTATCTCCGGGGTGGTCAGAAATAACAACGCGCAAGCTAAAGCGGTGCCAGGCCGCGTGCCTAAGCGTCGCAGAATGGCGTGAAAGCAGCACCCTCCCATACCAAAAAGCAGCGCCACCAAGATGCGCGCTGCATCATAAGAAATGCCAGTAACGAGAAAGCACAGGGCCAGCAATGAAGGATAAACGGGAGGATGAAAGGGCAGGTGAAAGGCGGGATATTGCGCATAAGCTTCCTGGGCAAATTGCATCGGATGCAGCTTGTCGCCGGATAATATCCAGTCATGGATCATCGCGCCCGCGTTGGCATACTGCGGGCCATCGGGCCAGAGGGTGCCAGTGATGGAAAGATGGTAGCAGCCAATCACGAGGGCCGCTAACATCAAAATGCCATAACAGATAGCGCCGGTGCGCCGCGTGTCGCCGCGCAGCCAGGAGGGGGTGGAATAGGACGATGGTTGCAGCGTTTGATAGCGGATGGGGGGCGGAGGCTGAATCTTCTTGCCGGAAGGCTCTTGAGTTGGTTGCTTGAGAGTATCCATAATCCCACAGTCCGGCAAGCCTATTCCTGTTGTGCGCCTTACGGTGTGTCCTCCCAATGCGTTCTGCGTTAAATCCTAAATCCTTTCAACACGCTTTTCAAGGAGAAGCCTTTCGAGGGGCGAAGATGCGGCCCTGACGCGCCTCCCCATGCTCCCCGGTTCAGGTATAATGTGGTCGTTGTCATTAGGAATATGCATTATGGTGTGAATTTAGGGGAGGAGTGACATGGTTTATCATCGCTCGCAGTACAATAGAGACTCGCAGGAAGGTTTGCCGGAAGAAGCCAAAGCGCGGCTGGCTCATTCGCAACGGGCCGATGGCAAGCGCGTGTTTACCAGTGACCTGACCGTTAATGAATTTGCCCTTTTGCATGAGTGCGGCTTTGAGCCACTGGGTCTGGTTATGGGGACTTCCATGTATCAGATTGGCTATCAACGCGCCGGGTGGACGAGCAATGTGGAGATGACAGTGCTCACCCAGGCCATGTATGCGGCGCGTGAGTTAGCCATGACGCGCATGGAAGAAGAGGCGGATGTGCTCAACGCCGATGGTATTGTCGGGGTGCGCCTGGAAGTTATTCGCCATGCGTGGGGCGCAGCGGTCGCTGAATTCCTGGCGATTGGCACGGCGGTCAAGGCGCGGCAACCCGGCGACTGGCGCTCGGCCAGTGGGCGGCCTTTTACCTCTGACCTGAGCGGGCAAAACTTCTGGACTCTCTTGCGCACTGGCCATCGTCCAGTGGCGTTGGTCATGGGCACCTGTGTGTATCATGTAGCGCATCGCGGTATGTCGCAGTGGTTTAAGCAAGTGATGCAAAATGCTGAAATGACGAATTTTACCCAGGCCCTCTATGCGGCGCGTGAGTTGTCCTTAGAACGGATGCAGGAAGAGGCGGAAACTGTCAACGCCGAGGGAATTGTCGGGGTGACTATCGAAGAGCGCACCTATGGCTGGGACGCGCATGTTATTGAATACTTTACGGTCGGCACCGCCATTGTGCCCTTTGGCGAAGCGCAGCCCATTCCGCTGCCCACTTTTACGCTGTCCCTGAACGATACGCCCCTGCCCAAGATTGTGGCTACACCTCATGCGGCAGGTAATGGAGCGGGCGCGGCGGCGGGGGCGGCTGCCGGGTAGCGGCTGCCGGGTAAATGCTAAGGAACATTCAGTAAGCATGATGGTGGCAAAACGCATAGTGGTGGTCGGCACCAGTGGGTCGGGTAAAACAACCTTTGCCGCTGCCCTGGCTGAGACGTTGAGGGTTTCTCATATCGAGTTAGATGCGCTGCACTGGGAGCCGAACTGGGTGGAAGTATCCCAGGAAGTCTTTGAGCAACGGGTGACGCAGGCGATTGCGGGCGATGCCTGGGTGTCAGATGGCAACTATTTAAGTGTGCGTTCTTTACTGTGGGCACAGGCGGAGATGATCATCTGGCTGGATTACGCCTTGCCTGTTATCATGAGTCGTCTCCTCTGGCGCACGGGACGGCGCATTGTGTCTGGTGCAGAGTGCTGTAATGGCAATCACGAAAAACTCAGCATGGCTTTCTCGCGGGATTCGGTGATTCTCTGGGCGCTGCAAACCTATCGCCGCCATCGGCGCGACTATCCTAAACTCTTCGCACAGCCCCAGTTTGGCCACCTCCAGGTGATGCGCTTTCAGTCGCCGCGTCGGGCGGAGCAATGGTTACGCCAGGTTGGTGCTTAACTTGCCCCTGAGATGAGGCTGATGCGCCCGCACCCTCAAAAATCGGGTGCGTAGTACATGAGGATGATATATGGCAACCAGTGAAGAGACTGCCCCACTGTCCGAGCAACCGTTATCTAAGCCAACTCCGGCTGAAGATCGTAACTTGATGGGAGACAGTTCGCATAAGCATGTCGCTGAAGCAGCGGTTTCTCCTGCGCCTGAAGAATCTGGCACGCCTGTGGCAGCAGCCACGCCAATTGCTGCAAGCCCTGTCGCCACCGTAACCACACCTCCTGTTGCTACGCCTTCCCCGGCGGCCCAGCTAGCTCGTAATGAGGCCATTGATCGTGTCACAACCGAGACTCAAGCTGATAGTAATGCTAACGCAGATAATAAAGCCAATAATGCTCCCACCGACCCAGCCGTGGTGGATATGTCCATCACCAAATGGCTGCGCTTGCTGGTTCGGGTCACTACCTGCCTGGCTCTGGTGATGGCGCTGGCCGTAGCGGTGCGCTTATTAGGTTTTATCGCGCATACGTTGCTGCTTTTCTCTTTGGGTGCATTGGTCGCTTATGCTTTAGACCCCCTGGTTAATAAAGTGCGCTCCTTTGGCGGTAAGGAGCGGCCGCGTTGGGTGGGCGTGGCCGTGGTATTTGTGGTGTTGATTGGCCTATCCGCCCTGGGCACAGTGCTGCTGGGCAAAACTCTGGTGCATCAGGTGCAGGTCTTGGTGCGGGATCAAAACGTTATCAAAGACCGGGCACTGGCGGTTCTGGGAAATATAGACCAGTGGGCTACGGCGCATGATATTCCTGTCAATACGAAAGATTATGTTAATAACCCACCTCCTGCGGTTAAAGCCAGAGTGCAAGAGTTTGCGGGCAATGCGGTAAAAATGGCGGAACGATTTTCCGCCTCGTTAGTTGAAAGCGTCTTAGTGGTGCTGATTGCGCTCTATTTTCTTATTTATAGTAAAGAGATGCGCGAAGGGATGCATAATAGTCTTCCGGCACCTGTGCAGCCGTATGCGGAGCAATGGCAAAATGATGTCAATCGCATCCTCGGCGGCTTTGTGCGCGGCCAACTGATTCTCGCTCTTGTTATGGGCGCGGCAGCGGCTCTAGGTTGCGCTGTTTTACAAGTGCCATTCTGGTTAGTCATTGGCATTTTTGTGGTGTTTGCTTCTTTGATTCCAGTCGTCGGGCCGTATTTAGGCGCGATTCCGGCTATTATCGCTGCTGCGATTGCCCCCCCTGGCTTCGTCAGCCCCGGAATGCGCGTGGTATTGGTCATTGTCTTGTTTGTTGTCATTAACGAGGCTGGCTCTAAGATTCTCTATCCTCGATTAGTCGGTGCGGCGTTGGGTCTGCATGAAGTTCTGGTGTTGTTTGTGCTCCTGGCGGGCTTTGAAGTCGGTCACTTATGGGGTGTGCTTTTTGCCGCGCCCCTCACGGCCCTGGCGATTGTCACGGCCACTCAACTTTATCGTCTCTGGCAGGGCTTGCCTGCCGTCTCTGTGGCCCAGGCTGCTAAAACCGGAGGCCGTGAAGCCAAAGCCGCAGGCACCCCTTAACTTTAAGTTCTAAATACTTTAGCAGGAAGAGCAGAAGTCGGGAAAGCAGGAAATTAAGTGGCTACATCTTGAGTGCGCGACGCAGCAGGCACACGCTTCTCCATAATTCCCTATCTTTATTCCTCGTTTCCTCTGTTCTGGCCTTCCTGCTAAAAGCTTTAAATAACTCTTCCTGAGCCTTGTCCTATTGGCTCAAAACCGTCAGAATTCATAAGCAGATAAGCTCAGGTGATGCCATTTATGTCGTGTTGCCTCGCGTCTTTAAATCCACCAATCAATATCAGGAGTCTATAAATGTCTAAGCCGCGTGCGGTTGTCATTGGCTACGGGTTCGCCGGTAAAAGTTTCCATAGTTATCTCATCAGTCTGGTGCCAGGCATGATCCTGCACGGCATCGCCTCGCGGGACGCGGCCACCCGCGCAAGAATTGCCACCGAACGCGGTTGCAAAGCCTATGAAAGCTTCGAGCAGGTCATTGAAGACCCGGAAGTGGATTTAGTCGTATTGGCCACGCCCAATAACACGCACGCTGAGCTTTCCATTCGTGCCATGCGCGCTGGTAAGCATGTGGTGACGGATAAAGTGATGGCGCTTGATCTCGAAGAGTGTGACCGCATGATTGCCACCGCGCAGGCCGAGAGTAAGTTACTATCCGTCTTTCAGAATCGCCGCTGGGATGGCGATTATCTGACGCTGCGCCAGACGATGGCCGATGGCGCGTTGGGCGATGTGCGCTGGTTGGAGATGGCGTGGGATCGTTTTGGCGCACCCACCGGATGGCGTGGTGAGGCGGCAATGGGCGGTGGTCGCTTCTATGACCTGGGCGCGCACTTAGCTGACCAACTGGCGATGCTCTTCCCACAGGCGATTCAAAGCGTTTATTGCCGCATGAACTATGACTTTCCAGACGCCGATGTGGAAAGCGAAGCGATGTTTATGGTGGGTTTTGAGGATGGCCGCACTGGAGTTTGCGACCTTTCCAGCCTGTCGGCTATCAGCAAGCCACGCTTCTATGCGCGAGGCACCAAGGCGACCTTTATTAAATATGGGCTTGACCCGCAGGAGGACGCCATGAAAGCAGGCAATATAGACGCTGCCCGCGAAGACCCCCGGAACTATGCCCGCATCAACGATAACCGTGAGGAAAAAATTGTTCCCACCCTGCCAGGCCGCTGGCGCAATTACTATGAGAACATTGCTGATGTGCTAACCAATGGGGCTGACCTGTGGGTGAAGCCGGAAGAAGTGCGGCGTGGGATTGCTATCCTGGATGCCGCCATGCGCTCATCGAAAAGCGGTCAGGTTGTGGAGTTGGATGTTCCGGCGCTGAAAGAGAGTAGAATCTAAGCAGACCATCTTTATAAATGGAGAATCCCTACATGAAACGAATCGCTCAAGGAGCATTGACGGCAGCAGGACTCGTGGCAACAACGGCTACACTAGTCATGGCCCAGGACGCATTTCGCATTTACTATGCAAATGACCCGGTCGGACGCAACGTGGTCATGATTGAATCACGGGCACCCATTGAGACCATCCTCACTCGCACTAATCAGGTGACAGGCGAGATTCATCTCAATCCGGCTAACGTACTGGAAAATCCACAGGCGCGTTTTGAGTTGGATACGGCTTCGCTGGATAATGGTATTCCATTGCGCAATGAGCATATGCGCAGTGCCATGTGGCTGGATACGGCGAAGTATCCTAAAGCAACTTTCACTCTTACTCGTCCCATTCAGATAGGCAGATCCGGGCCTTTGCCCTCGTTGGCCAATATTACTGGTAAACCGTTAGAATTTAATGTCGAAGGCACTCTGGAATTGCATGGCGTTACCCATCCGGTGCAGGCCAAGATTGAAGTGATGCCGATTGCAGGTGGCCCCGACACAGCCCGCCGTCTGCCTGGTGACCTGTTACATGTGCGCGCTACCTTTCCGATTAAGCTGGATGACTATGGTATTAAAGTCCCAGATATGGCGAAATTGGAAGTCTCTAACGAGCAGCAGGTGACAGCCGACATCTTCACCAGCACCGAGTTGCCCAAGCCACCGCAGCCATAAGCCTTTAGCAACTCCCGTTTGCCGTTACAGTCTAAATAACAAATCCTGAATGGTAGTTGGTTGCAGTCTGCACTGGCTACCATTCTGCATTGTGGTAGAGGGTTAAGGTTAGCTGTAGGAGTGCCACAGGGCGGTGCGCCCCTGTTTAAAAGAGAATCGCTTATGAAACCGCTCCCATTACACGCATTGGTGATACTGGTATTTGCGGCTATGACTTTAGCTCAGGCAGAGACAATGCCAGGCTGGGCACAGACTCCTAACCCCACTGGCGAACTCTCTGTAAATGCAGGTGAACTGCGACTGGATGGCAAAATAGGCAAGCTTAATCTCGACCAGAAGAGTTTTGTCTTGAATGCGGATTCATTCACTGTCCCCAGTGGCCGCACCCGACCTTTCGACACGCCAAAGCCGAAGACTATTGTGCTTAATGAGGCAACTCTGCTGTATGTGCGCGGCGCGGCTACTCGTAAAGTGACATTGACCGATCTGAAAGCAGGCGACTTCGCCATTGTGATTGGCCTGGATAGTGGCAGTGGCCAGCCGTTGACCGCCCGCGCCCTTGCGGTGTGGGATAAGGCTGAGGGAGGCGTCTATAGTTTTCGTGAGAATAGCCCTGAAACTAGCGTGGTGGCACCTCCTGTCCTTAATCCTAACTCGCCGCCCAATACAACGGTTGAGCCAGAGCCGGATGCCCCTGATTTTCCCGAAGGCACTTTTGAAGATGTCGACAAAAAGGGCAATCCCGTTGGCTGGGTGCTGGGAGACCGTCAACACGCGAGGGTCGTAGAAGAAGAGGGTAACCACTTCTTGCGCCTCACCAATAATGATCCCACAGCGACCTTTTACCTGGAAAATCGTGTGGGCTTAAATCCGGCCTGGAAATCGGTTAAAGTGCGGGTGCGAATGCGAGCAAAAAATCTGAAAGTGGGAAAGCAGACCTGGGAGAGTGCGCGGCTGGGCTTCATCTTCGAGAAGGGCATCGGCGAGAGAATTGGGGATTACCCTGATACGCCTAAGTTGACTACTGATTCGGATTGGGTCAACCGCGAAGTGGTGGTTCCTGTGCCTCCCGGTGCGACCCTTATCAATCTGCAACCCATTATGATGCTGACCACGGGCACCTTTGATCTCGATGATATTCAAGTTATTGGTAATCCGCCGCTTACCACAAAAACGATTCGCCCTGGCTTCCCCGAAGGCTCCTTTGAGACTCTAGATGACAACGGCCAACCATTAGGATGGGAACTGAATAGCCCGCAGATTAAGGTGGTTGAAGAAGACGGCAATCATTTCTTACGATTGACCAACCAGAATCCGCAGGTGAGCGTCTTTGTGGATAATTACTTTAAGCTTGATCCGACCTGGAAGGCGATAACGCTGCGAGTTCGGGAACGCGCTAAGAACCTCAAAGCAGGCACCCAGCCCTGGGAGAACGCCCGGCTGGGTTACACCTTTATGAATGCCACCGGGCAGCGCGTGGGTGACTGGCCCGTCACGCCCGACCTGAGACAAGACACCAAGAGCTGGCGGATTTTTACCATGCGGGCCGAAATTCCCACTGGCGCAGTTTATATTAAGCTCACGCCCATTTTACATAACACCACTGGCACCCTGGATATTGACGATATTAAAATCGAGCAAGCAGGCACCTAACTGGGAGAGGTCTTCTCTTTTCGTCTCTCTAAAGGGTATAGTTATAAGGGCAACAGAAAACCGATTGTTAAAGGAGATTATCGTCATGTCGAAACCAATTAGGGTGACGATTTGGAATGAGTTCAGGCACGAGCAGCACAACGACTATATTAAGAAAATATATCCGCGCGGCATTCACGGGGCCATTGCGAAATCGCTGCGCCAGCAGGAAGGCTTTAAGGTCACTACCGCTACCCTGGATGAGCCAGAGCATGGCCTGACCGAACGGGTCTTAAAGAACACCGATGTGCTGACCTGGTGGGGTCACATGGCGCATGGAGAAGTGGATGATGCGATTGTTAAACGCGTGCAGAAGCGAGTGCTTGAAGGCATGGGGCTGATTGTGCTCCATTCGGGTCACTTCTCGAAAATCTTCCAAACCCTGATGGGCACCACCTGCAACCTCAAGTGGCGCGAAGCCAACGAGACCGAGCGACTCTGGGTCGTGCAACCGGGCCACCCCATTGCCGAGGGGTTAGGGCAGTATATCGAAATCGAAAAAGAAGAAATGTATGGTGAGTTCTTCGATATTCCCCAGCCCGACGAACTCGTTTTTATCTCGTGGTTTGAAGGCGGCGAAGTCTTCCGTAGTGGCTGCACTTATACGCGTGGCAGGGGCAAGATTTTCTACTTCCGTCCCGGTCATGAGAGTTATCCTACTTACCACAACGAAGAAGTGCTGCGCGTCATTGCTAATGCTGTGCGCTGGGCTGCTGCCGATGGTGGGGCCACGCCCGTCTTTGGCAACGCCAAGCCATTATCGGAGATTCGAGAGAAGGGTTGAATCGCGTGAAGCCATAAAGCAAAAGAGGTCGCCCTGAATTCAAGGCGACCTCTTTTGCTTTTAACGCACGGTAAACGACGAGGTGCTGGTTCCTGTCCCGACCACTGTGGTTACTGTGATTGGGCCAGTGGTGGCACCGACTGGCAAGGCGGCGGTAAGTTGCGTAGAGGAGTTGGCGATAAACGTGGCATCAACCCCATTAAAGCGCACAGAAGTTACGCCGAAGAAGTTCAGTCCTTTGATCGTCACGATGCTCCCGACTTTGCCACTCAGGGGAGAAAGCCCCGTTATTATGGGAGCTACCATGAAGGAGTTAGAGCTAACCGTCTGGCCACTGGCTGTGGTAACGGTCAGCGGGCCAGTCTGGGCTAAGGCTGGCACCCTGGCGGTTATAGATGTAGCGGTATTATGAGTGACTGGTGCGAGAGTGTTGCCAATGCGCACCGTGGCCCCAGTTAAGCCCGTGCCATTAATGACCACACTGCTGCCGACTGCTCCGCCAGAAGGGAAGAAGCCAATAATAACGGGAGTGCGCGGTGTGACAATTGTAATCGTTGGCCCGTGAGCGATGCCGCCACCATTGGTAACGGTAATTGGGCCAGTCGTGGCGCCGACTGGTACTGCCGTCACAATTTCAACTGGTGAAACGACCTGAAAAGTGGCATTGGTATTATTAAATTTCACAGCTGTAATGCCGGTGAAGTTGGAGCCAGTAATCGTGACCAGGGTACCAGGCGAGGCAGGGAAGGTGCCGCGCGCCACACCGGGTATTATCACATCGTTAATATTGGCGAGGGCGGTGGCGGTAAAGTTCACCACCGGGGAATTAGTGGCGCTGACGGTGGCTGTAGCCGAGGCCGGATTGAAGCCGAAACCATTGAGAGTAGGGGTAAGGGTGTAAGAACCATTTGGCACAGCCGAGAAGCGATAGCTACCATTCGGGGCTGTTGTTGTGGTCACCACGCTGCCACTGCTGGATTTACTGGCGATAACCACATCCCCAATGCCCTGAGTCAGACTCGCGCTGCTCACAATACGTCCGCTAATAGAAGACCCTGCGGTAGAGCCGGAATTAACGATAACCTTACCCGACATGCCTATACCCCCGGCAGCGCCATGCACCTCGCAATGGTAGGGGAAGGTGCCAGCCGTGGAGAAGGTGTGGGAAAAGGTGCCATTAAGCGGCAGGGTTTGCCCGGTGCCATTGGAAGAATCGAAGGAGCCATTATCGGCAGTTACGGTGTGATGGTCGGCAGTGGCCGTCCAGATAATGGTGTCTCCCACATTAATGGTGACTGTATCTGGCACATAAGTAAAGTTCACCACCGATACTTTTACGACGGCAGCAGTGGCCGCTTGCGAATTCCATAGATTGGCTAGAACACCTATTCCTAAAATGACCAGCAGGACTTTATTGGCTTGTTTTCTCATGAGAAACTCCCTTGACTCCTTCAGATATAGAACAGATTGCCCGTATGAGTATCATGATAACTCATACGGGCAATCTAATAACCGCGATTTAGTTACACCGCATTAAGGCGTGAATTTCTCGTTGCCAGAGGGATACGGCGGAAAATCTGCTGGGCCGACTTTAGAGGATGCATAAGTGTGCGCCCAGAAGTCGGGTGGGAACTGGCTATCTGGCACTTTGTTTTGCACAGGCTTAATGCCATGCTTGAGGTAAGCGACAATGGCCCACAGGTCGGCATCGGGCAGGTGCCGGAACGAAGGCCACGGCATGGGCGGAGCCAGGTAGTGCGGTTGTGCCGGGAAATGATCGGTGCCCGGTGTGTGCGTAGTGATAACAACACTGGGAGTTGTGCTGGGATCAAGACCAAACTTCAAAGCGTTGTAAATCTGGCGATCCGTCTCCTGGCCGATGCCAGTCGTAGCGTCAGGTGTGAGGTTGGCAGGAAACGTCTGGAAGGGGCCAACCTGGAAGGGCTGCCCTGGCGTGCCTGGCAGATAACCGGCCATCCAATGCGGGTCACTCGGGTTATCATTGCCGCGATTATGACAGTCTGCACAGCCCAATGAAGTTACCAGCACCCGTCCGCGTGTTACCTGGGCTAATGTGGCCGTGGTACCAGGAATATCTCTTGTTGCCACCTCGCTGCGCGTTACCGAGGTGCTGCTACTACTTTCACTACTAATCGCACTGGATGAACCGCCACCGCAGCCGACCAGAACTAAGGAGCCAACCGCCGCGCTAAGACCGCTAAGGCCCACCGCTACCATGAGGCGGCGCATTCGTTCTGAACCCCGCCAACCTTGACTGGCCTGAAATGCGTCTGGACGAAACTTTACCATTGCTGAAACCTCCTAAGAAAATAACGACAGCTACGTTATTGTCGGTGCGAATTTATGGCTATCGGACGAATGAGGTACGCATAGCAACACTTGGCATTGCTAAGATTGATGATAACGGCAGAAAAGTGGCTTTATTATAGACCACCTGAAGGCAGAACTCAAGTGATTTTCTATTAAGTTTCTGTATATACACCTGCTGCTAAAGGAGTTGGCCCATGAAAAAGCGTTACGCAGGCTTCCATACCCCCAGGTTGTTTTGCCGGGTAGGTGGATTGCTACTCTTCTGCTCCGTGCCTGCGATTGCTCAATCGGTGCAGGGGACATTGCCGTTAGAGCAGACGATGGATGGTATCACGCTTAGTATTCGCAAGGCTGGTTTCTATACGGGAGCGGAGCGGCGACGACTAAGCTTTGACCCGAACGAAGATTTGCAGAAAGGGTTTATTCTCGATTATGATGTGCATCCTGCTATAGCCAAAACTTCCGCTCAGGCAGCGGCACAGGGCACACCCCCCGCTACGGATAAGAAACTGACCGCCAGAATAGCCGAAGTGCGCTTATTTTTACCCACCGGCGAACCATTATATCAACGCGAGATGTCGCGCTCGTCCGACGGGGGATTTGATAAATGGCGCGATGTCGCACCCTACTGGGATCATGTCACAGCCGATTTCGCTCTGCTCGACCCCGCCGCGCCAGCCAATGCCGATGGAAAGTTTCAAGAGACGTTAGAATTTAAAGCCGTGCCCTTGCCGCAAAAGTTCGAGCAGCCAGTCCCAGTCAATCGCACCCTAGCCACGATACATGGCACGCCAGTGGTTTTAGAGCAGGTGACAGCGCACGCCGTTAAGGACAACGAAGGGGCCGTTGAGGGGCAGTTGGAATTGGCGGTGCGGTGGGATTGGTCGCTAACGGTGCCAGATGCTGATGTCGAGTTAGAGCTAACTGGAGCCACCGATAGCACTGGCAAAGCGTTGGAACTCAGTGGTTCCAGCAGTCGCCAGGGCAATCGCTATACGTTCCCTATTCGCTCTTTGCCTCCTAAAGCTCTCAAAACCTTCAATGTGGCCGTGCGCGTTAGCGAAAACGCTCCCAGCTTAAAGCAGCCGCAATGGTTCAAGCATTTCCGTTTCGACTTAGAGCTGCCAACGCTGGCCGCCGTTGAAGCGGATGCTCTTCCCAAACAAGCCGCTGCCGAGCCGCCAAACTCTCTGATAACTGAAGCCGAGGGTGTTAAGGCCGAATGGCAAAGCTTGGACGCCAGTGATTATAATCTGCGGGCGCGGCTCTGGTTGGCAGACACCTTATTAGCAGCTTCCAATCCCACCACGGCCCGTGGACTCGACACCCCCCGCGAATGGTTTATTAAAGATATGGTGGGGCGCGACCAGGCTGGTAAGGAATACAAAGCGGAATGGGATGAGCTAAACAGTGATCATCTCTATTTTAAATTGGATGGCCGTCCAGCCCACGCGCACGAGTGGGATCAAGCTTTGTCGTTTTCCTTCCCGGACAATCACAAACCGGAAAAATTCTCGATAGAGGCGGTGGTTGAGCCAGTGCAGCATTGGCACCAGGTCTTTAACTTCTCCGCTGTGCCCATCCCTCAGCCGGGTGCTATTGCAGAAGTCAACCAGGAAGTTAAAGGAGCGAGTGGGGCGCGCACCATATTGCGACGAGTGATTTACTTCAACGAGCCAGATCAACTCTCCGGCGCCCCTCGAAAACTACGGGATAAGCTTCAGCCAGCGCGGGGTTTGGCTTTAGTTTTTGAAGCGGTACCAACTGCGGGTAATGGAACTGGTCAAGAGACAAAGCAAAATCTGAATTTTACATTTGCCCACGATAACCAGGGGCGCGATTTAAACGCCAATAAATATAGTGCGGTGGCTCCTGCCGATGCCCTGGTTGCCACCATGCCACCGGAGCCGTACCGTTGGACAGTTTTTCTGTTGCCACCTGCCGCCAATGCGACGACACTTAATGTGCAAGTGGTAACGGATGAGATACGCGCCATTGGCCCCGCGCGCACCGTAACTTTCAAAGATGTGCCTCTGCCCCAGCCCCGGCCCATCTTTCTTTGATGATTTTAAGAATTTTTCGAGTTATGTCCGCTACCGCACAGACAAGACACTTGCGTGGCTTTAAAATAGTATTGTGCCCTAAAGAATGAGGGAGTCTGATGCTAACTCCCCTGTGTTATGCTCCCTCATTCTTTTTTCCTCTTTTGGCCATCCCCTTCGTATAAATTTCCTTGGTTTGCCAGGCAGTGGCTCAATCTAGTAGGTGCGAGTTCAAGACGCGTGGGCCTGCCCCGCCACCAGCCACCATTCAAAATAAGTCTTCAACTTTTGGGCGTGTTTTCAACGTCTTTTCAACCGACACGGATTCAACTCCACAAAGGGGTGTCCACCGCGTATATTCCTGTTAGGAGGTATCCTCCTCTTAGAAGGTGTCCTCCTCCCGACTCGCTCTACATCGCGTTGGCTGAACACCAATCCCGTTGCCAACGGAGTCCCATGCATCTGTACCATCTGTCTCGATCAGTCGCGGGCGGAGATCAATCCATATTGAGGGCTGGGCAAGGCAGCGAGCTAATTTCCGCGTTATTCCGCGTTTCCCGCACCCTCTGGAGCGCCCTTGCCCCATCACGCGCCTTGAACTCGCACCTACCAGATTGAGCTACTCCCGTTTGCTAAATTGGCTAAACCGCGCGTCTTGGCTTTTAACCTGCTATTCCTAACCATTCGGGACTGACATTTTAGATAGGTTTCGCTTGGTCATGCTGAAGCAAATTGGTAGAGTGCTGATAAAAGAGCCGTCCGCTGAGTGCGCGCCTTTTAATTGGTGCAACATATTACGTGTTGAGGCCCCGGCTGTCCGCACGGCAGTCGCGGCCACCGCGCCCCTGATTGTAGGGCAAATCATGGGTTATCCGACTGTCGGATTAATGATCGGCTTAGGGGGCCTCTATACCTCGGTGAACGATAAACCGGGAGCCACGTTGCGCTCCATGCTCATTGCATCCACCGTTGCTGCTGTGTCTGGCTTAATGGGCACAGTGGTTGGCAATGTGGTCTGGCTTTCTATCTTGCTCATGTTTGTGTGGGCTTTTGTTGGCGGATTACTCGGCATCTATGGCGTTGTGGCTATGAACATCGGCTTTGTGATGACGCTTGTGTTTGCTGTCACTTTGGGCATGGCTGCCCCCTTAGATGTCGGGTTAGATCGTATGGTGGAATTTTGGTTCGGTGGGTTATGGTGTACGGCCCTGACCCTGTTGCTATGGAGAATTTTACAAGAGTTACCCGCTCTCAATAATACCGATAACGAAGCTGTTAGCCCTGAGACAGCAGCCCCGCTATCGCAATCAGATGCAACGACAGCAGGCCAACAAAAACTAAGTGGTTGGCTCCAACAATTTGCTGGTGCTCTAACCTGGCAGTGCCCGACCTTTCAGCACGCCTTGCGCCTGGGAGTGGTTTCCGCCCTGGCGGTAGCACTCTATAAAGGGCTACATATCGAGCATGGCTACTGGATGATTATCACGGTGCTGGTCATCATTAAGCCCGACTTGCCCTCTACGCAGCAACGTGCCCTGGAAAGACTGGTTGGCTCGGTTGTCGGTGGCCTGTTAGCTGTGCTGTTAGCTGCCACCATTCGAGATGTGGTTATCCTCGACATCCTGCTGGTTGTGCTGGCGGTTTTAGCCTATTCCCATGCCCCTAACAACTATGGTATGTACGTCGTCTTCCTGACACCCTTTGTGGTCTTAATGATTAACATTGCCATGCCTGGCTACTGGCAAATTGCGGTAGTGCGTATTTATGATACCTTCGCAGGCGGCGCACTGGCCCTGGCTATCGCGTACCTGTTACGGCCCCAAACCACACCGCTGACTGACGCGTAGCAGTAACTCTGCGTCTAGTCTGTAAGAAGAGCTACATTTATCTTTTAGCTCGCCAGCGGCACGGTTTTCATCTTCCACGTTTCCCGTTGAATCGGGTCGAAGTTTTCGACGCGAAAGTAAATGTAATTAGCAGCGGTGGTTTTGCCATACCAGCCGGTGGCTTCATAGAAGAACAAGACTTTGCGCTCCTGGCCGGGGCTAAGCAATTCCCGGCCCTCATGGTACATACTCAGCAGATTGGCCTTCTGGCTGTGCTCATCCTCCAACACAAAATAGTCGGGTTTAGGGTCAACCATGATAGGGGTGGATTCGTTGTTTCTAATGGTCAGCTCAATCTTGAATTTATCGCCCGTAGTATTGAAAGACACTTCTGTTAACCGTAGGAAGTTTCTGGCCCGCTTGGTGAGCGGGGTGTTTGGTAGGGCTGTCATTTCTACCCGTTGGATGTCTCTGAGCTTGTAGGTGTACCCCTGCTCAAAGGCAGGTAGTTGCTCCTGGACGGGAGTGGGAGCCGTGGCAGTTACAGTCGTGGCCGTGGGTGGTGTGCCGTGACTCATCATGTTGACCAGCACCGGACTGGCCAGTAGACCACCGATGATAGCCGCCCCCGCACTGATGCTGGCCGCTGTTACGGATGGGTGCAGCCCCTTTTTATCGCCGTTAGGGTTTGGGAGTTGGTTTGTGGGTTTGTTATCCATAACTGATGCAGCCGCCGTATTGCGGTATTAGAACTACCCTCAAAGTATATGTAACACCCAATGCCCTTGCCTTAGGCGAAATCGCAGCAGTGCAATAAAGGCTGCTTGACAGGCACTGGCCCAGCATTCATAATGATCTTAATTAATTTCACTGAGATTAATGAAACAATAAGGGGAGAAACAAGATGGGCAAGAAATCGGCACTGGCGGCGGACATGGTTTGTGAGTTTGTCAATGAAGCACATGGCAACTTTGAGCGAGTCAAGGCGATGCTGGAACAAGAGCCAGGTTTGCTCAATGCAGCCTGGGATTGGGGTGGCGGCGATTGGGAGACGGGTTTAGGCGCGGCGGCACACATGGGGCGAAAAGATATTGCTCTGTATCTCGTGGAAAGAGGCGCACGCCTGGACATCTTTGCTGCCGCGATGTTGGGCCGGGCGGAAGTTGTGCAGGCGATTATAGCGGCTCAGCCAGAGGCTAGGAATGCGCTGGGGCCACATGGTATCTCCCTCTTGACGCACGCTAAAAAGGGTGGCAAAGAGGCAGCGGCAGTGGTGAAGTTATTACAAGCGTAAGGCAGCGTAAAAATAACGAACCCGTTGCTCACGCTACGGGTTCGTTATGGGCTTACAACTAGATGTACGGTTTTGGTTTAACCCGTGCCAGAACGCACGCCTTCGACTTCTTCCGCTTGATTGCCATCGGTGCTCGCATCGCGGACGCTCTCTACATCGACTTCGGGGTCGGTAGCGTTCGTGCTATAGGTCGAGTCGGGGGTGCCATGTGTGGCAACGTCCTCGCGGCTGGTGCTGGAGCCACCCGTTTGAGAGGCTTCGCTGCCTTGAGATGCCCCCGTCACGGGATGGGGAGCATTCGTTGTGCTGCTGGTATTCATGACGATTTGTTTTCTCCAACCAGGGTAGACTCACTGCCGCCAGTGTAAGCTGCCGCGTTAGGCTTGCCACTGCCGGAAGTTGCATGGCTGCTCATGATGGAGAAATCGCCGCTCTCGGCCACCTGCTTGAAACGGTTCAAATCCTCAGAGAGTTGGTCTTCGGGGTCGGAAAAGAGTTTGGCTACCGCTTCTCCTAAAACGCCACCGGGTGGCTGATATTCCAGGCCAACGGTGACTTCAGTCTGGTTCTCCCCGTTTTCCTTAAAAGTCACGGCCCCGTGGGTTTCGATCTGTCCATCAATAGTTTGCCAGGCGATTTTCTTATTCTCTTCGACGTAAGTGGTTTTGGCATCCCATTCAATCGCAGTGCCAAGTGGCCCCTTAGCTTTCCAGTGGGTTATATCTTGACCGACCACCTGAATAGCCTCGATATTTTCCATAAAGCGAGGAAAGTTCTCGAAGTTTTTCCAAAAGGCGAACACCTGCGCTATGGGAGCATTTACCACTATGGATTTTGTCACTGTGCCCATCGCACGCTCCTTACTATTTGGTTAATTGCTGTCGGAAGTTGGCTGCAAGTTGGGTGCCTCTCGTGAGAGATTGGAGGCTGGTCGCTGGATACAATAGGCCAGTGGTTGAAACCACCGGCTGCAAGACCAAGTCCACCTGCGCGGACTACCCCAGTCGCCGCAGGGCGACTTTGTTTTGCAGCCCGTGAATTCATTCACGGGTGGTGCATAGCAACTTGGGTTAGCTAACCCCAACTCGCCAGTATCTTGCATCCAGAAACAAGCATCCGGCCTCTACATATTCAAATAACTGCGTAGCTTGCGGTGGAGTTGGTCACGACCACGGGCCAGGCGGCTTTTGACGGTGCCAGTGGGCACATGCAGAATCCGAGCGATGTCATTCACTTCCATGCCCTGGAAATGATGCATCATGATAACCGCCTTGTGGTCTTCTGACAATGTTTGCACCGCTTCACGCACCCGCTTTTGCAACTCTTCGTTGGTGATGGTTTCTTCCGGCAGTTTGGCTAAGTCCGGGAACTCCATCGGTTCGCTTTCGCCGCTCTCATCGGTGCGCGGCGTGTCCATGCTCTGGAAGCGCACGCGTTTTTTACGACGGGCGCGGTCACGGCACAGGTTAAGCGCGATGCGATAGAGATAGGTGGAAAATGCCTCATCAGCGCGCAAGGTCGGCAGCGCGTCATGCAGGCGCATGAAGACATCCTGAGTAACATCCTGAGCATCATCAGGATCACCTAACATGCCATAAACAGCGTTATAGATACGACGGTGATAAAGCTGGAAAATCTCCTCAAAGGCTTTGAGGTCGCCTTCCTTGGCGCGTTGCAGGGTTTGCAGAAACTGCGCCCGCGCCGGATCGGGCGGCGCGGCAGCGATAGCCGGGGCTGTATCCACCTCATCTGCTCCGGCAACCTCCGCCGCCTCGTCGGAGTTCAGGGTTTCTGTAGCGGCGTCGGTATCCGGTGCTGCGGTAGTCTCCTCATCCGTGATGTTATCATCGGTGAGAGTGTCCGCCGCATCCGGGGCAACAGCATCCTGGGCGACAGCAGCCCGCCCGTCCTCATTCCTCCTGGCTTTAGACCGGGAAGCAGACGCGGAGGTGACAGGAGCGTTGGATACGGGCCGAGGGGTAGGCGCTTTTGGCATCGGACTCAAGGGCTTCGCACCCCGCGCATTATTTTGCCAGCGGGTGGTTAGCGTAGTAGACATTTTGCGTAACGAAAGGGCTTAACGACAAACGACATAACGACGAATAGATAGACAGAAACCTGGTAGCAAAATGCTGAGTCCTCTGGAAACAGGACAACACAACTTGCTGAGACACTCCCCCACTTCGTCCGTCACATCACGCGCTCGTTAACGCCCCCCTTTTATATTTTCAAAAGCGCGCTCGATGTCTTCTAACTTGCTTTCGCAGTTAGCAATAATCTCCTCGGCGCGCTCCAGTGGTGAGAGATTGAGCAAATTTAATGCGCGAACTCGCTGCCGCCACAAATAAGTTGAAATGGCAGCCCCGGCCAGCACTCCGACGGCCATTGCGCCATAGAGCACGGCACTGCCCTTCGCTGAGGAATCGTTCAATGCGTCTGTGATGGCGTCAGTGTTCAAGGTTGGGGTATCCAATAGGGAGGTGTCTAATCCTGATGCTCCCGCAGTTTGTAACTTTCCTAGTGCCATAGATCACCCTTAAAGCGCGGCAGAATGCTTTTCGCGTCACTCTTCTCTTTGTTGATCCTTTAATGGTAACGACTCAGTAAAACTAACAGGTTAACTGGATGGTGGTGTTAAAGTCTCATCCATATCATTTAAATCAAAGGTATTGTCGGCACTTAAGTCATAGGTGTCGTCACCATCCGCCTGCCCCTGAAAGATGCGTTTGACGAATGTAATTAATTCCTGTGGGTTAAACGGTTTGGTCAGATATAAGTCGGCTCCACTCTGCCAACCCCGAAAAACATCGGCATCCTGGGCTTTAGCCGTCAGCATAATTACGGGAATATCAGCAGTGGCGGCATCTTCCTTTAGCTTTTTTAGAGCTTCAAAGCCATCCATTTCCGGCATCATGACATCCATCACGAGCAGGTCGGGCTTCTCGGCGGCGACTTTTTCTAAAGCTTCGCGGCCATTGCTGGCCGTGACGACTTCATAGCCTTCGCGTTCGAGGTTAATTTGCACCAGACGCACGATATGTTTTTCATCGTCAACGGCTAAAATCTTCTTGGACATAGTAGGCACTGCCTTTCGGCGCGGCATCGCGGAGCGACTGCGGCACCCTGAGAACGGTTTTATTGGGTCGTGCCGTCATTATAACGCGGCACACCCCACATGCCAAGACCCCGGATGCCAACTTATATCTATAGATTACCGAAAACCCGTCGTAGTTGCGCCTGGACAGAGGCATCTTATCGTCCGAAAGTGATGAATGTTACCTCAGTTTACGGGCCAGGGCACTTAATTCTGGTGTTTATCGCCGTGTTCCGTCCACGACGATTGCGTATATTTATCGCTGTGCAAACGATGCGCCACCGTGCTTTCATCTGCTGTCATTTCTCCCCGCTCCAACTGCATCTGCGCCGTTCGTTCAAGGCCAGCACATAAGGCGCGAATAATATCCTCGCGTGTTGCCGCTATGCCCAAAGATTTTAAGGTCACCGTATCGTGCATGGAGCCACCGACTAACGATTCCCAGAGGGCACGATCCAAGTCCACGAGCAATGAGCCATGTTGTAAAATCGCCCCACGCTGCCGACACTGGGCGGCCCCTATCAGTTTTTTACCTGCCACCAGAAAATCGCACTGTGCAGTGGACGAAAAGCAATTCGCCGTGCCTGAGTGTAGCCCGACATTAGCTTTGGACAACTCGGCCTGAACTGTTAGTTGTTGCAGCCCTTCCACCCAACCATTGCTCAGCCAGCGATAGGAGCCTAACACCGAGCGTGACTCTGGTGGCAGTTGCTCCTTGTGAATCACCACACTGTAAGTCACTTCATACTGATGCAAAACTGCTCGCCCCCCAGTGGGACGGCGCACAATATCCAGTGCAGAGTGTGGAGTGCGGAGTGCGGAGTGGATAGTTTCGTTGAGGCGTTGGAAACGGCCTAAAGACAGGCAGGATGGTTGCCAATCGTAAAAGCGCACCGTGGGCGGCGCGCTAGGAGTGTGGCTGAGCAGCAAGGCTTCATCCACCGCCATATTCCACGCGCCAGTGGCGGCGGGGTGGAGAAGCAAGCGCCAGTATGTGGGGTTTGGGGGTTGGGGTATAGGGTTTAGTTCTGAGCTAATGATGAAATTAGTATGAGAATTACAGAAGAGTTACTGCAAGGTTGCTCTAAACCCCAGACCCCGAACCCGAAACCCTAATACGTCGAAGCCTGTGGCACTTCACGGTGCGCGTCGTGCGGGGTGCCATTCTGACAGGAGGAGTCATTTTCTGGCGCGGCCCAGCAGAGGTTCAGGCAACGGGCGGCGTTGGCTTCATCCAGGCGACCGACGGGCATGGTGTGCGGTGCATGATGGAGCAAGTCCGGGTCACTGGCGGCTTCCTCAGCGATCTTGAGCATAGCGTCGCAGAAGGCATCCAGCGTGACTTTGGTTTCTGTCTCCGTCGGCTCAATCATGAGCGATTCTTTGACAATGGTTGGGAAGTACACCGTCGGGGCGTGGAACCCATAATCGGGTAGACGCTTGGCAATATCCCACGCCGAAACGCCATATTTAGCTCGCAGTTCACTGGCACTTAATACACACTCATGCTTGCAGATATTCTCATTGGCCGTAGCATAGACTCCGCGCAAACGGGCCAGAATATAATTCGCGGCTAAGACGGCATTCTCCGAAATCTCCTGTAAGCCGCTGCTGCCATGCCGCAGAATATAGGTCAGGGCACGCAGCACAATGCCTGAATTGCCCCAATAGCCATGCAACGCCCCCACCGACTGAGGCCGATCATAGTCGAAGGTGAAGCGGTCGCCTTGCTTCACCACATAAGGCGTAGGCAGGAACGGCTCCAGAATCTTACGCACCGCCACCGGCCCCGCACCAGGGCCGCCGCCGCCGTGTGGCGTTGAAAATGTCTTATGCACATTGAAGTGCATCACGTCTACACCGGTATCACCTGGCTTAACCTGGCCCAGAATGGCATTCATATTTGCGCCGTCCATATAGACGAGGGCACCATGCTCATGGGCTAAGGCCGTCAACTTCTCAATATCTTTTTCAAACACGCCAAGAGTGTTGGGGTTGGTAATCATGACCGCTGCGACATCCGGCCCCATCGCTTCGCGCATGTGCGCCATGTCTACGCAGCCATGCTCATCGGAAGCCACCTGGGTCACGGTGAAACCGCAACGTGCCGCCGATGCCGGGTTGGTGCCGTGCGCGGAATCGGGCACCACAATACGCGTGCGTGCCTTACCCTCGCCACGACTTTCATGATAGGCCCGGATCATCAACAGGCCACAAAACTCGCCCTGCGCTCCGGCCAAGGGCTGCACAGTGGCCGCATCCAGCCCGGCAACTTCGGCCAGAATCCGTTGTGCTTCATAAAGGACTTCCAGCCAGCCCTGCACGGTGGATTCATCCTGCAACGGATGAGCGAGGGCAAAGCCGGGCATAGAAGCTACAACCTCATTGATTTTTGGGTTGTATTTCATGGTGCAGGAGCCGAGCGGGTAGAACTCGGTATCAATGCTAAAGTTCTTGTGCGATAGGCGTGTATAATGGCGGACGAGCGTGTGCTCGTCTACTTCCGGCAACGGCAACGCCGCGCGCGCTGGCATGTCAAGTTTAGCTTCCGGCACATCAAGGGCGGGCAAATAGTCATTATATTGACCAGGATCAGAGAGTTCAAAAAGGAGTGGCTCAAGCATAAAGATCAACTTCAATATTTAATATAGGTTCACCGTCAGACCCGCCCCTAAAGGAGCGGGCTGTTGGATAAAAAGCCCCCTGAACGGGGCTACGCATGGACTACATCTGTGTTTAGCCCCTTTTAAGGGGCTTCTAAGGTTCAGCCCGCTCCTTTAGGGGCGGGTCTACAGCGCGTTAGCGAGAAGGTCAATCTCTTCCCGCGTGCGCTTTTCGGTGCAGCAGAGGAGCATCACGTTTTCGAGTTCGGGGTAATCGCGCCCTAAATCGTAGCCGCCGATGATGGACTTTTCCAGCAGGCGTTGATTAACTTCCGCAACGGAAGACGGTACACGCACTGCAAACTCATGGAAGAAAGGTGCTTTGAAGGCTAATTCATAGCCCTTGCTTTTTGCTACCGCTTTAGCGGCATAGTGCGCTTTATGGTAAGACTGCTCAGCGCAATTTTTAAGGCCCTGTGGCCCCATCGCACTCAGATAAATACTTGCCATCAGCGCACATAATGCCTGGTTGGTGCAGATGTTACTGGTGGCTTTCTCGCGGCGAATGTGCTGCTCGCGGGTTTGCAGCGTGAGCGTAAATCCCTCGCGCCCCTGTTCATCGGTGGTGGTGCCAACCAAGCGACCAGGCGCAAAACGTGCAAACTTTTTGCGGCAGCAAAAGAGACCCACGCCCGGCCCACCGAACTGGGCCGCAATGCCCAGCGATTGCCCTTCGGCCACCGCAATATCGGCCTCATAAGAGCCGGGTGGCGGCAGCAAGCCCAACGACACTGGATTAAAGACTGAAATCAGCAGCGCCCCTTGCGCATGGGCCGCTTCACCAATCGCCTGCACATCTTCGAGGCAGCCAAAGAAGTTGGGCTGTTGCACCACCACTGCCGCCACATCTTTGCTAAGCCGCGAGGTTAGTTGCTCGGCATCGGTGATGCCATCGGCGAAAGGGATTTCCTCAATGGCAACTGGCAAGCCTTGCATGTAGGTATTGACTACACGGCGATAGAAAGGGGAAACAGCGCGTGGCACTAAAAACCGACTGCGCTTGGTTACGGCCATCGCCATGAACAAGGCTTCGGCCAAGGCTGTCGCGCCGTCGTAGAGGCTGGCGTTGGCCATCTCCATCCCCGTCAGTTGGCAGAGCAGAGTTTGGAACTCATAGATAACTTGAAGTGTGCCCTGGGAAGTTTCGGCCTGATAAGGTGTGTAGGCTGTCGCAAACTCACCGCGTGAGGCAATAGCTGGCACAACGGCGGGAATGTAATGGTCATACATTCCCGCGCCCAGGAAAGACGCAGCCTGGTCGAAGTTGACATTGCGCGCCGCCAGACTGTTCATCTTGCGGCGCACTTCTAATTCGGAAAGCGGTGCGCCAATGTCTAGTTTCGCGTGCTGGCGCAAGGCGGCAGGAATATCCGCAAAGAGGTCATCAATCGAGGCCACGCCTATCGTGCGCAGCATTTCGGCTTTATCGTGTTCAGTAAGAGCTGTGTAAGTCATTTTTAGGGTTTAGGGGTCAGGGTTTAGGGGTCAGGGTTTAGGGTTTGGGCGTAATAGACGAGTCTGGTGCATATTGCATTTGTGCAATACCAGACCCTATACCCCGAACCCTAAACCCTAGTTAGTGTCCACCGTCGGCACGGTATGCGGTATAAGCGGCAGCATCCATCAGATCGCTGGGCAGGTTGGTGTCACTTAATTTGACACGAATCATCCAGCCATCGGTATAAGGCGCATCGTTGATGATGGCTGGCTCATCCGAGACGGGAGTATTGACGGCAATTACTTCACCGGCCACAGGCGACAGTAATTCGGAAACGGCTTTGACCGACTCCACGACACCAAAGGAAACATCGGGCGAAACGGTGGCTCCCACTTCGGGCAATTCGACATAGACAACTTCACCTAACTCATGCTGGGCGTAATCGGTGATACCAATGGTGGCGACATCGCCTTCGACTCTTATCCATTCATCGGAGGATGAATACTTCAGATCTGCTGGAACGTTCATAATTTAATTATGCTCCCAAGTAGAGGCTCTAGACGACAATTTATTACTAAGGAAAATCAATAACTGAAATACTATCTCAAAATTCTACTAATCTTATCCACTAAAGCACTTCCGGCCCGGCAGAAGGTGGGGCCGCCTCCGGCGCGGCTCCCCAACTCTTATTGGGATGATTGCTCATCACCAATTCGAGGGTGCCCCCATTTATAATATCACGATGGCTGAACCAGGGCTTATTCCAGTCTTGCCCATTGAGCCGCGCCGACTGAATATATTTATTGTCCCGCGAGCAATTTGGCGCGTTGACGATGAATTTTCTGCCCCCGCCTAAATCCAAGGTGACGCGCTTAAATAGCGGGCTGCCAATGTTGTAGCTGAGTGAGCCGGGTGTTACCGGGTAAAAACCTATCGCTGAGAAAACCACAAAGGCACTAAGCCCGCCGCCATCCTCATCGCCTGGTACACCCATCAAATCATTGCGAAACCACATTTCCAGTAATGAACGCACACGCTTTTGCGTCTTCCAGGGCGCACCTGCATAATTGTAGAGGTAAGGAATGTGCATACTTGGCTCATTGCCCATTGAGAACTGGCCAACATTGCCGGTGTTATCGGGTAGTTGCGCATAAAATTCATAGCGGGATTTACCTAAATCTTCATTATAAAGTTGATCCAGGTTCTCGATAAACTTTTGCGGCCCACCCATCAATTGCACCAAGTCGCCAATATTATGCGGCACGTCCCAGCGATAAGTCCACCCATTGTTTTCGTCGTAATAGTCCCGCGTGCCCATGCCCCCCGAAAAGCGGTAATCAAACGGCTCGATAAAATTGCCGTCCGCCGCTTTGGGATGGAAGAATCCCGTCGCCTTATTGAACAGATTGCGATAGTTATAAGATTGTTTCAGGAAAAAGTTATAATCATCCGTTTTGCCTAAAGCTTTAGCCATTTGAGCTAAACACCAATCGTCGTAACTGGCCGCGAGGGTGACAGCCACCGCCTGGCGTCTTTCGCCTCCGCTGACGGGCGTAGCGGTCTCGGCTTCACCCGGCTTAAGGGCAGGGAAGTAGCCTTTGTCCTGGTAGAATTGATCCAGACTCCCGGCGGGTGCCCGCATCCAGGGAGCCAGAGTTTCTTCCATAAAAGTCTTCTTGCAATGGGCATACGCTGTCGCCAGGTCAAAGCCGCGCAGCCCTTTGCTATAAGCATCCCAGATGATGGCCGCGAAGTGCTTGCCGTTCATGGCATGACCATCGCCATTAATGCCCGGAAAGGTGGGCACCCAGCCGTCTTTATCGGCCTCGGCCATGCGCACATAAGAAGCAACTTTGGCGGCTTCCTGCTGGGGGTTAATCAGCACATGAAGAGGATGCAGGGCGCGATAAGTGTCCCAACTCCAGTCGTCGGTATAGAAACTGACTCCATTGTCGCTGTGGACTTGGCCGTCGAAGGCATTATAATACTGGCCATCTTCGGAGATATTGACCATGCGTTCATAGTCTCGATACAGCGCGGTATAGAAGATCGTTTTGTCGTTATCAGAGCCGCCCATCACAGCGATTTTGCCCAGAGCTTGATTCCAGATGGCCCGGCCAGTCGCCGCGACTTTATCGAGGTTGGAGTCTCCAATTTCTTCGCCTAAATTCTTTCTGGCCTGCTCTGTGCTGATATAAGAAACCCCATAGCGCACTGCCAGTCGGGAATTGGCCGGGCCAAACGACAAGAGAAGCGCCGCCTCTCTACCGGAAGCCGCATTTACCCCATAACGAGCTACATTATTTTCAAAGGCCCCGCTTTTTTCGGGTCTGGCACTCAGCAGCATATAGAGGTAAACCTTGGTGCTGCCGCCTAACCTTTGATAGCCACTAACGGCATTGCCTTGAACCTTTAACTCACCATCCCGCGTCGAGAGTAGCAGGTAATGGGTGCTGGTGTTGCCATAACTAAAGGTGTAGATAGCCGATTTATGCGAAGGGGCGAAGGCGACATCCGTTTGGCAGTCATCCAGATAAACCGAATATTTGTAGGGTGTCGTTTTCTCTAAGTCATAGTTGTAGCGCGTCAGGAGGTTAGGATTATTGGCATCGCCATCAAAGGGGCGAAGGTTGAAAGCGGAACCACCGCGATGCCCCGTGACAATGATGGGCAGGCCAGCAAGGTATTCCGAAGTAAAGCTGCCCCGCTGTGGGTAAACGCGCATCATGCTGTTAGGCAAATGCACGGTGGGATAGGTGGGAACTAATAAATGACTGATATTGCCGATATACGGATTAACATAATCAACCGACCCACTACGACGAGTGGTGGAGCTTAACCCCTGCGCGTTTACGCCTGTGGCAAGGCACAGGCAGGTATAGATTAAAGTTATCCACCGACCAAACTTAGCCTGCGTTGCGCGCCAAACCAAGAGCAAAGCAAGGTCAATGCGGTGAGTGAGGTGAACAGGCGGCATGGCGACTAAGCGCCATTTGCCATTAAAGGTTATGTGCTTCGTTGCGAATACCCTTCAAATTCATTTCTTGCCATGCGCCACAAAGGGCGGCTGTACAATTTCCGCCGGGTGAGCGGCATTGCGCACAACCACTTCCACGGTGTCACCCAACGATAAGCCAATCGGTAACATGGCAAGAGCGATGCTGCTGCCCAGTGTGGGGCTAAGCGTGCCGGAAGTGACTTCCCCCACAGGATTACCATTCTTAGTGACGGGATAACCATCACGGGCAATGGCTTTGGTTTGCACTTTTAGGCCGCGTATGCGTTGCGTGGCTGGGCCTTTAGCTTCCAGTGCGGCGCGTCCGATAAAATCGCCTTTGTCGAACTTGACGGCCCAGGCACAGCCGGATTCTTGGGGTGTCCACTCTTCGCGCAGTTCATGCCCGTAAAGGGGCAAGCCTGCCTCCAACCGCAAAACATCACGGGCACCTAAGCCACAGGGCGTTACGCCGTTATCTAACAGGGCACGCCACACTTGAGGAGCGTCTTCGGCGCGGAACATAAATTCAAAGCCATCACAACCAGTATAGCCGCCCCGCGCTAATAAACCTTTGGCCCCGGTTAGAGAGGCTTGCTGGCAATCGCGCCACTTCATCGTCGAAAGGTCAAGACCATCTACGAGGGGCTGCAACTTTTCCACAGCTTGCACGCCCTGAATCGCTAGCATTGCCTGATTCGCATAACGATTCTGAATCGAAAGCTGAGGCAGATGAGCTTGCAGATGCGGTTCGTCTAGAGCAGCGCGGGAGGCGTTGACGACGATCATCCATTCATCCTCGCCCAGGCGATAGCCCATGATGTCATCAATCACACCGCCTGCTTCGTTAAGCAGTAGGGCATAGGCGACACGACCCACGCCAACTTTACTCCAATCGGCTGAGACCACACCATTTAAGGCGGTGGCAATGTCACTGCCTGTGACATCGAGTTGCCCCATGTGTGAGACATCAAAGACGCCACAACCTTCGCGCACAGCGCGCACTTCTTCAATCACGCCACGATACTGCACGGGCATTTCCCAGCCTGCAAAAGGCACCAGCCGCGCTCCGGCAGCGGCATGTTCATCGTATAACGCGGTTCGTTTTAAATCATTCATAGTTACCATCTTAGGATATAAGAACAAAGGGAATTAGGGCAATTCATAACTGCCTCTTACCCATTTAGTGGCCCTTAATGAACGGCAAATCAGCATCCAATTGCAACTTGTTATTCTGGGCGTGAATATTAGTGATGTTGACGCGAAAAGGCCACTTATGCTCGCGGTCGAAGACATAAATTGGGTTGACATGGCCGACCAAGCTATTGCCGATAGTTGGCCCAACTGGCACATCAACCATTTTAACCTGGGGATGAGTGAGCCAGACTTCGCCGCCATTGTGTGCTTCCAGATTCGCCGTAAGGGTGAACGGTACCGGCACTTCCACCAGGGGCAAAGGCTTCTTGCCTTCAATCGTGATGGTGTTACCCCGGACGGTGACATGCGGGTTTTGAATATCCTGGATACGCGTGCGAACGACAGCCTCTAAGGAAACTGCTGGCACCACCAGACGCGCCGATGACGGCCCGCTATGAACGAGTTTCAGCAGCGCATCTTTTTTCAGGGCATCTAAATCATAGGAGAGGTCATCAAAACTAAAACTGGCCAATTCAAGCGGCAAATCATTCCAGATGAAGTCCCTCATCTGAAGCTCAAAATGCCCCACATGGCCCTGATGCCGGGCATTGTCGGCTGGCAGCAGTGGCAACCCATTGATGCGGCCTAAATTGCCTAGATTTATCTGCACCGTTTTAAACTTGCCATGCAAGACATCCGTGCCACGCTTGCCCTCAACATGCACTTGCACCTGCGCACCCGGAAATCGCTTTTGCAGGGCTGCTTGCGCCTTATGCTCCACTTTGCTTGGCGTGGCCTGCGAATTAAAAAGAAAAAAGCCACCTAAAATGGCTGCCAATAAAAATCCCATCGCTGCTCCGGGTTCCGGGTTTAGGGGTCAGGGTTTAGAGGTCGAGGGTTGAGGTCTAAGGGGCGAAATGAGTTTACTCAGCATTCGTCCAATGTCCTTCTTCCGGGCTGCTTAATCATGTTAAGTTTAGAATCCAATAGTGTGCTAATTACCAAACCCTAAACCCCAATTTAACGTCCTCGGCTGAAATACATGGTGAATAAGAATAGCAGAATGCAGATAATGCCCAGACCCAACTGAGGGCCATTGGTCTGCATCCGGTCACGCACCGCCGCGCCTCTTGCCTCCATTTCTACTTGGTGCATGTGCTGCACAATAGCATCGGGATCATCGCCGGGACGGGGTGCGTCGTCCACCCGGCGGCGCGAACTGGCTTTGACCATACGCGTCCACAGCAGTAGTCCGACACAAACTGAAAAGCCAATCCAGACAAAAGCCACAACCAGGGTCAACGTTGAATGGCCCATAAGTTATGCTCCCCTTGAATAGAATGAGTTTTAACGCGGAACCGTCAGTTCCTTTGGCCCTAATGTCACAACTGTAAAATCACGCGGCGGGTGGGCCGCATAAAATGCTGCAATAGTGTCCGGCGTTACGGCATTGATGGCTTCGGTAATTTCATCTAAAGAGCGCACCCGCCCTAACATAAATTGATCGCGGGCAATGGCCCCAGCCCGTGCCCGCGAGCTTTCTTCCTGCATCACGAGGCTCGACAACATCCCAATTTTAGCACGTTCCACTTCGTCTGGGGTAACGCCGTCGGCAATGCGCTGTAATTCACCAATGAGCACATCGAGGGTTTCCTGACTACGCTCCGGCGTGGTGCCCGCATAAGCCAGATTGAAGCCACAGCCGCGCAGTGTGGCCGCTGACGCCGAAACGGAGTAAACCAGCCCCCGCTTTTCGCGCACTTCGGTAAAGAGTCGTGCCCCCATGCCACCACTGAGCACCGAAGTCGCTACGCGATGATTGTAAAAATCAGGATCGGTAGAGGGTACCCCCGGATAAGCCACACCTATTTGCTCCTGAGCGGTTTCCTGAACGATGTGGTGATAAACCGGCTGTGGCACGGGATGGGGCTGCTCCGCCTTGGGGCCAGCGCCCTGCCAGTCGCCGAACAGAGTTTCCAGGTGCGAGACAATCGCTTCAAAATCAAGATTGCCTGCCAGGGCAATGATGGCTCCTGCTGGGCGAAAGCGGGCGGCGTGGTCACGGCGTAAATCTTCTAAGGTAAGGGCGTTTAACCCTTCTCGTGTGCCATAGGGGGAACGACCATAATTATCCGGGAAGTAGAGGCGGCGCAGTTGGACAAACATCTTGCGCGCCGGGGCATCTTCGAGTGAGTCAAGAGCTTGTAAGGCCAGGTCGCGTTGCGCTTCCCATTCATCAGCGGGCAGTTGCGGGCGGCGAATAATGTCGGCATAAACAGTGAGGGCATCTGCCAGATAATCACCCAGAGTGGCTCCGCCATAAGTGGTGTATTCAACATCGGAGCCGCCACCACGATCAATGCCAAGGTCATCCAGAGCGTCTGATAACTCCCGGCTATTGCGCCCTCCCGCGCCGCGATAGGATAACCCTTCTAAAAC
This sequence comes from Abditibacteriaceae bacterium, assembly GCA_019239895.1. GTDB lineage: Bacteria > Armatimonadota > Abditibacteriia > Abditibacteriales > Abditibacteriaceae > JAFAZH01. The sequence continues at coordinate 58,661 of JAFAZH010000010.1, forward strand.
CGAAGTCAGTCCCTCGCGGCCTGGCGGCTCAGTGGCGGAACCGGCAGGAATCAAAAAAGCCCAGGCTGCGGCTCGCTTACCCGGCATCGGTTCAGCGACAATCGTTATTCCATTGGCTAATTGGTGGGTGCGTGTAGCAGCAGTTGAAGTTTGCGAAAGGGAAAGCAAATCGAAGTCTCCGTAAATTTACGGACTACAGTTTAACAGCTTTATGGTGTGCCCCCTGAATGAATTCAGTGGCTGCAAGACGAAGCCTGCCTACGCAGGCTCATGTCAGATGCTTAAAGGCAACACGACAGTGTTTACAAGTCCGCGTAGGCGGACTTTGTTTTGCAGCCACTGAATTCATTCAGGGGTCAATTCTTTCTGCCGACCCTTTAGCACAAGCGCACTACCCAATGCTGCCACTCCCACGGCGGCGGCTATTTTCGGCAGTGGATCAGGGGCAGGCGGGGGCAGCGAGACGATGCCGTTCTCATCAGTGTGCGCTGCTTCATGGGCATAGCGGCCATGTGAGGGCATCGGGAAGTTGGCGGCAAAGGTTTCGAGTTGCTCTGCCAAGTTGGGTTCTGTCATAGGAATTCCGTGTCCAGCACCGATAACTTTCGGACGCAGTTGTGCTAACTGCTGTACCGATTCTCGTGTTGCCCCCCAGTCGCAGTTGAATGGCGCGCCAGCGCGGGCTATCTCCTGTTTCTTAGTCATGGCCCCAACCCAGGAATCCATGTTCATAGTGGCCACAGCATCACCCGCTACCAAAGTGTTGTCGGAGGCGCGAAAGTAAGAAACATGACCGGGGCTGTGACCGGGTGTGAAATACCACTTCCAATCGGGCATCTCTGGCACCTCGCCGTCAGGGGTCAGTTCGCGTACCCGACTGCCGAAGTTAAAAGGCGCGGCGGACATAAAGCGCGACCCAAAAGCAATAAAGCCACCCAGCGTCGGGTCAGGTGGAGGGTAAGAAGATTTGCCGGTGAGGTAAGGTAATTCCAGCGGATGCGCATAAATGGGCACATCCCAACCTTCCGCCAATTCCAAAGCTGACCCCGCATGATCTTGATGCCCGTGCGTCAGGTAGATCGCTTTCGGTCGTGCCCCGGCACCATAATGTTCCTCGGCAGCACTGCGGATTTGGTCGGCTTTGCCACCTAGTCCGCTATCTATCAATATCCACGAATCCGCTTCACCAACAAAGTAGACATTGACAAAGATAATCGGCAAATAAGCCACATGAGGCGCAAGCTCTTGCATTACTTCTCCTTACCTTATTTTCTATAGAATGGGACGCTAAATTTTATTTCCCTGTGCCACGCAACGCAAGCGGACGCTATTAACTGCAAGATAGCGTCCGCTTGCGCACTCAGTTAGCGGAGCCGCAGGCTTTGCGTCCCATCAACACAAGGAAAAGGTGGGTCTACAAAATATAGCGACTTAAATCCTCGTCTTTGACCAGATTATCTAGCCGCTCCCGCACATAGTTGGCATCCACGACGATCTTCTTTTCCTCGACATCTGGGGCGGCGAAGGAGATTTCATCGAGCAGTTTTTCAACAATGGTGTGCAGGCGACGGGCACCGATGTTTTCGGTCTGGTCATTCACCAGGCGGGCCAGGCGTGCGATTTCATCAATGGCATCATCGGCGAATTCGAGTTCCACGCCATCGGCTTCCAGCAAAGCGGAATATTGCTTGAGCAGGGCGTTGCGCGGTTCGGTCAGAATGCGGCGGAAGTCGTTCTCGCTGAGTGGCTCTAGCTCGACGCGAATGGGAAAGCGGCCCTGCAATTCTGGAATCAAATCACTGGGCTTGCTGACGTGAAAGGCACCGGCGGCAATGAAGAGAATATGGTTGGTTTTGACATGGCCGTGTTTAGTCATCACCGTGCTGCCTTCGACAATGGGCAGGATGTCGCGTTGCACGCCCTCGCGGGAAACCTCCGGGCCATGTCCGCCTTCGCGCCCGGCGACTTTATCAATTTCATCCACGAACAGAATGCCCGCTTCCTGCACCCGCTCAATGGCTTCGGCCACTAGGGCGTCACGGTCAATTAACCGTTGGGCTTCTTCCTGCTGCAAAATCTTGCGGGACTCGCGGACTTTGACTTTGCGCTTCTTGCGCTCTTTGGGGAAGAGATTGCCTAACATGCTCTGCATATCCACGCCCATCTCTTCCATGCCGACGGGGGAAAAGATGCGTGCTGTGCCGGGGCGTTGCTCTTCGGTTTCAATCTCGACATCGGCTTCTTCTAACTCGCCGTTTGCGAGCTTCTCTTTCATGCGTGCTCGCAACCGCTCCGCTTGTTCCACTTGCACTTTGTAGGAAGCCGAGGCTGCGTCTTCGCTTTCCCCTGGCTGATTAAAACCGGGCGTCGAGCCGAACATAGCGGCCAGGGTATTGCTATTGGCATTGCGCTTGACTGGTGGTTGGGGGCGTTCCACCAATAGGTCGAGAATGCGCTCGGTAGCCAGCTCCGCCGCGCGGTCTTGGACGCTTTCGATTTTCTCTTTCTCGACCATCGAAATACCAATGTCGGTGAGGTCGCGCACCATCGAATCTACATCGCGCCCGACGTAGCCGACTTCGGTGAATTTGGTGGCCTCGACTTTCAGCATCGGTGCCCCCGCCAGGTTCGCCAGGCGACGGGCAATTTCGGTTTTACCAACACCGGTCGGGCCAATCATCAGGATGTTCTTGGGGATGATGTCTTCGCGCATCTCTTCGCCCAACTGCGAGCGGCGATAACGATTGCGCAGGGCAATCGCCACCGCACGCTTGGCGGCGTCCTGTCCAACGATATATTTGTCTAACTCTGCCACAATTTGGCGGGGCGTAAGGCTTTCTAATTTGTTCTTCGGATTACTCATGATTGGGTCTTTCTATTTGATTAGAATGTGCAGATAATTTAAGGTTGGTTTTGGCATTCGAGTTTTCGTATGTCAAAGAAGTAAGTGCTATATTGTTTGATCTTTGGCATCCCATTACAGATTTCAGTATGAAATGGAATTGTGCTGCCATCTGCAACAGGGTAATTAAAAGTTGCCTCAAAGCCGTATGGATTGCTTTCCATAAAGCCCCGGTCTTTATCTTTAAGGTCTCTATTTTCCCTGGGAAAGCGAACTTCATCAATAAGGACGGCCAGACGCGCTAAAATCATACGCAGCAGTCCTTTCGCGGCAGCGCATTCATAAACACGCTGCTCGTCTTTTGCCAGAGTAAAAGTAAGAGAGGTATCACACCTTGTCTCACCCCTGAAAGACCTACATAAAGCAGCAATTTGCATAATCTGATCACCAACTTGACATATGTTTACGATGCGTGGTTGAGGCTTTCCCTGGCTATTAATAGCAGTCGGCCAGGAATTTATCATTCCATCTAAGATAGAGAAGGCTTCTTTTGCCGCACTCATTATGCTTCCACTGCTTCTACCGTGATATTATCATTGGTGTAAATGCAGATGCTGGCCGCAATGCGCAAGGCTTGCTCAGCGATTTCCGCGGGGGACATTTCGGTGTGGCGCAAGAGGGCGGTAGCTGCCGATTGAGCATAAGTACCACCACTGCCAATAGCTGCTACGCCTTCATCGGGTTCCAGCACGTCGCCATTGCCCGATAGCAAGAACATATCTTTGGCATCGGCCACGATCATTAGAGCTTCGAGGCGGCGTAGCACCCGGTCGGTACGCCAGTCCTTGGCCAGTTCAATGGCGGCACGGCGCAAGTTGCCACGATGCGCGTCCAACTTCTGCTCAAATTTCTCAAAGAGGGTGAGCGCATCAGCAGCAGAACCAGCGAACCCGGCGATGACTTTATCGCCTGCCAAGCGCCGCAGTTTGCGCGCTCCGGTTTTAACGATGTGGTGTTCAACCGTGACTTGTCCATCACCAGCGAGGGCCGTCTGATTGCCCCGGCGCACAGCGACAATTGTCGTTGCATGAAACATAAAAGTGCCTATTCTTGTGTGCAGTAAATGCGTTTAACAAGAGTTTAGCACTTGTTCGAGAGGCTTACAGAATGGAACGGAACCTAACCCCTATCCTCTTCCCCAACTTGGAAAGGGGGATGGGGTGTCAGAGAATAGCTGTTTGGTAAGGATACCTTTAACGATAGAGTGATCCTGTGTTCCCCTCTCCGAAGCGGAGAGGGGACAGGGGAGAGGTTAAGTCTCTGGCCTGCTCTGCAACTTACTTTCAAACTTGCGCACCGATTCCCACAGGGCGGCTTCAGGGTCAACATCGTAAAGCGTGCTGAGGTAAGCAACGGCGAACATTAAGTCGCCGATGGCTTCGCGCATTTGAGTTGAGTCTGTGTCTGTGGGACGTTGACCATAGTCGGTGCTTTTGAGCAGGACTTTAGCAACATCGCCTAATTCGGATACAACATCGAGCAAGCTAAAAGCGGGTTGGGTTTCCAGATTGTGTTGCGCGATAAATTCCCGCAAGGGCTGCAAGTCCATAGCGGTTGTCTCACCTTCTACCTTTATGCTCGTGCAGCTTTGTGATTATGGCATTACCCCTCTTTAATCTTCTGGTCTACTTCGGCGCGGGTGGGCATGGAAACTTGGGCGCCTGATTTTGTGGCTGATAGCGCGGCGGCGGCATTGGCAAAGCGGACGGCTTCTTCCAGGGGTCGGCCTTCGGCTAAGGCACAGGCAAGGGCACCGCTGAAAGTGTCGCCTGCGGCGGTGGTATCTACCGCACGCACTTTAAAGCCGGGAATACGAGAGGCCCCCGTGCCACTGGTGAGCAATGCGCCATCTTTGCCCAGGGTGGTAATAACCGATTCCACTCCGGCATCCAGGAGCGGGCGGCAGGCGACGGCGGCAGTATAGGTGTCGAGGTCTTCGGCTCCGGTTAAGACCAGAATTTCGGTTTCGTTGGCGATAAGGATGTCCACTTGCTGCAACAATGCGGCAGGCAAGGGGCGGGCTGGGGCGGGGTTCAGGACAACGCGCGTTTTATTTTCGACTGCCAGGCGAGCCGCATGGCGCACCGTTTCCATTGGCACTTCCAGTTGCAATACCATCACTTTAGCGGTCTCAATAGCGGGCAGGGCGGCGTCTACATCGCGGGGGGTGAGGCGAGAGTTGGCACCGGGGGCGACGACAATCTCGTTCTCGCCATTCTCATCTACAAAAATGAGTGCCACGCCCGAAGCGGTGGTGTCATCGCGCACGATGTAATCCATGCCTAGGCCGACCGAATTAAACGATTTGCAGGAGGCTTCGGCGAACATATCGTTGCCCAGCCGGGCCACTAATTGGGTGCGTGCGCCCAGTTTGGCGGCGGCGACCGCCTGGTTCGCGCCTTTGCCTCCAGCATTCATGCCGAAGCTGTCGCCCAGGATCGTCTGGCCTGGTACGGGCAACTCGCGGCAGCGCACCACCATATCCATATTGGATGAGCCAATGACCACGACATCGCACGGTGTTGTTGGCATAGTCGGTTTGTCCTCTTCTATCCTTTAAAACTCAAACGTTTTCACAGACACTCTTAAACGTTTTTATCTTACCGTGTTGATTATCCCGTGAACACCCATTCGTGGCAAGACTCTGCCATGCCTATCAACGCGCCTAACTCCCACCCCATGTTTAACCAGCCCATTTTGTGATAAAGAAAGAGAAAGTAACCAGTGAGATTTAGCAAGAATTGTGGTAACGCTCTTGCAGCGAATTCAATTGAACGGGAATGGAGATATTATGGCTCAAGCGCAAGATTCACAGACACAAAGCTCCTCAGCACAGGCCCAAAACGGTCAGACCTCAAATCAAACCGAGCAGTGGCAGCGGTTAGCGGCCCAGTTACGCATTGATAGCATCCGTTGCACCACCAAGGCTGGTTCGGGCCACCCGACCTCTTCGATGTCAGCCGCCGATTTGATGAGTGTTTTGCTGGCGTCCTATTTGAAATACGATTTTAACAACCCACATCATCCTAATAATGACAGCCTCATTTTCAGTAAAGGCCATGCCAGCCCCTTGCTTTATTCAATGTATAAGGCAGCGGGCGCACTATCTGATGAAGAGTTGATGACGTTGCGCCAATTCGGGAGCCGGGTTGAGGGCCACCCGACCCCGGAACTGCCCTGGGTCGAGGCGGCCACGGGTTCTTTAGGACAGGGGTTGGCCGTGGGCGTCGGCGATGCCCTGGCGGGTAAATATCTCGATAAACTGCCCTATTGCGTGTGGGTGCTGCATGGTGACTCCGAGATGGCCGAAGGCTCGGTGTGGGAAGCGTTTGAATTGGCCGGGCACTACCAGTTGAATAACGTCATCGCCATTATAGACGTGAACCGCCTGGGGCAGCGTGGCGAGACCATGCTGGGCTGGCACACCGAAATTTATGCTGACCGCGCCCGCGCTTTTGGCTGGCACGCCATTGAAATTGATGGGCACAATGTTGAAGAAATTGACCGTGCCTATCGTGAAGCATTAGGTTCCGATAAACCGACCTGTATTGTGGCACGCACCAAGAAGGGACATGGCGCATCTCTCACCGATGACCATACCGACTGGCATGGCAAGGCCCTCAAGCCCGATCAGGCGGAGACGGCTATCGCTGAAATCCGTAAGTCTAGTGGACTCAAAGAGGGCGATAACCTTACGATTCAAGTGAACCTGCCCGAAGACAAGCAGCCCGCCGTGCAGCCGAATCAAAATGGCAGCGCCCCCCAACTGCCACAATGGAAGGAAGGCGACACCATTGCCACCCGCCAAGCATATGGTGATGCGCTCAAAGCCATTGGCGCGGGCGACCCCGAAGTTGTGGTGCTAGACGCCGAAGTTTCCAACTCGACTTTTGCCGAAGTCTTCAAGAAGGCCGAGCCAAACAACTTCTTTGAAATGTACATTGCCGAGCAGCAGATGATTGGCAACGCGGTCGGCTTGCAGCACCGTAAAAAGAAGCCGTTCTGTTCGACTTTCGCCGTCTTCTTCACCCGTGCCTTTGATCAGATTCGCATGGCCGCCATTTCGCAGGCGGATCTAAAAATCTGCGGCAGCCATGCCGGGGTTTCTATCGGTGAAGATGGCGCGTCGCAGATGGCCCTCGAAGACCTTTCCATGTTCCGCGCGATTCATGGCTCGACGGTACTTTATCCCAGCGATGGGCCATCTACGGTAGCCTTAGTCGCCACCATGAAGAACCTCGAAGGTATCGCGTTTATGCGCACGACGCGCGAGAAGACACCGATTCTTTATGGCCCGGAAGAAGAGTTCCCGGTCGGTGGCAGTAAGCAAGTGCGCGGTGGCGAGAACGATGTGGCAACCATTATCGGCGCGGGCATCACCTTATATGAGGCGATTAAAGCCGCTGACCAGCTTAAATCCGAGAATGTCTCGGTGCGCGTGATTGACCTTTACTCCGTTAAGCCCATTGACACCAAAGCTCTGGAAGCCGCGGCCCGTGAGACTGGGCATTTGATCGTGGTGGAAGACCACTGGGAAGAAGGCGGTCTGGGCGAGGCGGTGCTGTCGGCACTGGCCAAGGGTGGCACGCCCATCCCCCGCTTCACACATTTAGCCGTGACGAAGATGCCGCATTCTGGCAAGCCCGATGAATTGCTGGATGCTTATGGTATTTCCGCCAAGCATATTGTGGAAGCGGTGAAGAAGTAGGGGGTGTGAGAGGGTGAGGGGGTGAGGGGGTGACATATCATTAAATAATTGGTAGCGAATCGGGAGGTGCGTGAGGAGTTTATCTGATAATTGCCATTAACTCCTATGAAAGCCCGTCGCTCACGCTCCGGGTTCGCTAGGCCCCTCTAAACTCAGGGGTAAAAGTTCGTTTAGTATGTCACCCCCTCACCCCCTCACCCCCTCACCTTGTCATGCACCCCCTCCTCCCTGGCACTTGCAAGGCGCGGCGGTGCTGTTGCTACAAAGTTGGCGCAGTGTCTTGAGCCTGGTGCATTACGAAGACTCCCCTGTGGGGCCGTATGAAGAGTTAGCGGTGGCGGTGCTGACGCTACAGGGGCCAGCGGTGACGCAGATGTTAGTCACTTCGGAGGCATCAAAGCAGGGTGGACGGGAGAATTGGGGCTACCCTAAAGAGTTGGCTCCTCTGCACTGGGAGAGTCGAGGCCACCACATAACATTCCGCGCTGGAGCACGGGAGTGGCGGTTGCGCCGCTGGGGGCCTACCTTTCCAATTCTGGCGGTAGGCTGGACAGTACAGACTCTACGGGGGAAGACAGTGCGTGTGCCATTACGGGTGCGAGGATGGGGTAGACTGGCATGGCACGGGCGACAACTAGGGCTAATCGTTGAGCATTTTGAGTTCACGGTCTTTTCCTCCAAGACACTCGCAGGCTGAAAGCACAAATGAAACTGACTTTTCTTGGCACTGGCACCAGTTACGGTGTTCCTTATATTGGGTGTGACTGCCCGGTGTGTCGCTCCAAAGACCCACGCAATAAGCGGTTGCGCTGCTCTATTCTCGTCGAAGCTGGCCCGTTGGAAGGAGAGAACCATCCCACCCCGCGCACGCGCCTTTTAGTGGATACCACGCCGGATTTACGCCAGCAATTGCTGCGGGCTAATGTGGCTAATTTGACGGCGGTGCTGTGGACGCACGCGCATAACGACCATATTATCGGACTGGATGATATTCGCCCGCTCTGTGACCGCACGGGCTACATTGATGGCTATGGAAGTGCCGATACCCTGGCGCACTTAAAGAAAGTTTTTGAATACATTTTCGAGCAGGGGCGGGATCATGGTGGCTTTCCACGTATGACCGAACACCCCATCGCACCGCGCCAGACGCTGCCTTTAGGTGATATTCACGCCAAACCGATTCCTATCTTGCATGGGCGCCGTGAGATTTTCGCTTATAAATTCATGAGCGGTGGCCGCACCCTGGTGTACGCCACCGATTGCTCCGCCATTCCTGATGCTTCTTGGTCGTTGATGCAAAATGCCGATGTCCTGGTTTTAGATGCCCTCCGGCGTAAAGAGCATCCCACCCATTTCAGCGTTGACCAGGCGGTTCATGCCGTGAGTCGCCTCCGTCCGGGACGCGCCTTTTTTACCCATATCGCCCATGATCTCGATCACGTCGCCACCAATGCCGGATTACCGGAAGGTGTTGAGCTGGCTTATGACGGTCTCAGCATTGAAGTCTAAGCGACCATGATTATTTCGTTGCGCGATCATACAATCATGGTCACGGGTGGGGCGGTGCGTGTGGGGCGAGCTATTGCCCTGGCTTGCGCCGAGGCGGGGGCCAATGTAGCGATTACCTACAATCACTCTCAAGACGAGGCGCAAGCGACTGTGGAAGAATTGCAACGCCTCGCTCCTGAAAGAAAGTTTGCCGCGTTACCGGTGGATGTCGCAGCGGCTGCCGATGTGGATCGCTTAGCGCAGGGAGTGCAACAGACATTCGGCAAAGTCACGGCCTTAGTGAATAATGCGGCCATTTTTCGGCGCACGCCCTTTGCGCAAATGACCGAAGCGGACTTTGACGACCACATCAACGCGAACCTTAAAGGGCCGTATCTGTTGTGCAAGCGGTTTGGTGATATGTTTTTAGAGCAGGGGACAGGCACTATTGTCAATATCGCGGATATTTATGGCTTACAGCCGCTCAAGAATTATATTCCCTACTGCATCTCCAAAGCCGGAATTGTAATGCTGACTGAATCGCTGGCACTGGCTTTAGCGCCTACAGTGCGCGTCAACTGTATCTGTCCTGGCACGATTCTGCTGCCCTCTCAGACGCAAGGCGAAAATGATGACGAGGCGACACTTAAGCGGCGGATTCCTGCCGGGCGCTTAGGTACACCTGAAGAAATTGCGGCGACCGTGGTGTTCTTGATTGGCGGCCCCACTTTCATCACGGGCGCAGTGCTGCCCGTGGACGGGGCGCAACACTTACGTTAGTAACACTTACGTTAGTAACATCTGTGCTAAAGGAATGTGTGCTAAGTCATGGCATGGCTTTAGCAGGGGTATTATAAGAGGTAGATGAGGGCCTGAAGCCAGGGGACGCTGAGAGGAACTTAAAATTGTTAGATTCGCTCTAAATAATGCGTATCTAACAATAGAAAGAAAATTATGAAACATAATATTCATTCCCGTTGGCGGCGCTTTTGTGGTCGAATGCTCTCTGGCAGCATTGTGTGCGGCAGCCTGTTGAGCAGTGGCTGGCATACCTCAGCGCAAGCACGGGCCTTGCGGGTGGGAGATAAGCTACCAATCTTTAATTTTAAAACCATTGATGGACGGACTTTTAGCTCTGCCACGATTAGGAATCGCCCCTTGTGGATAACTTTCTTTATGTCCACCTGAGGCACCTGTAATATGGAGTCTCCATATATACAGAAGGTTTACCAACAATCTAAAAATCGTGCGGGACTACTCGGCATCGCCGTAAATGGGGATACCGTGTCCGACCTGAAGGAGTTCCAGGCGCGGCATAAAGTGAATTATCCGATTGCCATTGATGCTTCAGATCGCCTTTTCGGACGCTTTGATGTCGCCTTTCCCTCAACCGTTCTCGTAGATCGTAACGGCGTTATCCGTTTGGTGGAAGAAGGCTTTGTAGCGCAAGAATTCCCCAAGACGCAGGCGCGTTTTGCGGCGTTAATGACTCCCGCAAAGGCTGGGCCAAAACTTAAGGCCAGCCCTAAACTCAAGGTTAGCTCTAAGACAGTGCCGCGGGCCAGAGCGAAACATTGAGAGAAGACTTAAACTAAGTTGGAATAGCTTAAACAGAAGAGCTTAAACAACGCAAGCGTCAGGGTTTGGTCGCATAATTCAGAGGGTAAGTGGTGGGTAATGACAGTCGTCTTGATTGCAGAAGATGACCCAGAAATCAATGAGCTAATGGCGCTGACGCTACGCATGGAAGGCTATCAAGTCGTCCAGGCGCGTGATGGCGAACAGGCGCTTCAGTGCGTCAAGCAGCAAGAACCTGATCTGGTGCTGCTGGATGTCATGATGCCGCGCATCTCTGGCTATGGTGTCGCGCGCACACTTCAGGAAAACCCCGCGACTTCGCACATCCCCATTATTTTTGTCACGGCCAAGCACGAGATGGAAGACCTGGTGCATGGCCTGGAACTGGCGGTGGATTATGTCTGTAAGCCCTTTGCTATGCCAGAACTGCTGGCGCGGGTGCGGGCCGCGCTGCGCATGAGCAAGCTGCAAGAAGACTTGCGGAATAGCAATGAGCAACTGGCGCGACTGGCCGTGACCGACGAACTGACAGGCATCGCCAACCGGCGCGGCTTTGATGCCCACTTAGAAGACGAGTTATGGCGTGCCCGACGCTTTGGCCAGTCGCTGGCGATTGTGATGTTCGACCTGGATCGTTTTAAAGCCGTCAACGATACCTATGGCCATGCGCAGGGTGACGTAGTGCTAAAAGCCTTTGCCGAAGTGTTGCATCACTCTTCGCGCCGTATTGACAAAGTGGCGCGTTTTGGCGGTGAGGAATTCGCGGCACTGTTGCCTGCTACCGATACGACCGGGGCCGAAACCTTTGCCGAAAAAGTGCGGGCCGCGACAGAAGCCTTGGAAATCCCTCGTGAATCAGTGGACGGACAACCCGCGCCGCCAATTCATGTGACGGTTTCGGGCGGAGTCGCCGTAGCACATGCTATAGATCAGGGCGAAGAAAATATTACCGTCTTAACACGCGCTCTCGTGCAAGCGGCTGACCGTTGCTTGTACCAGGCGAAGGGATCGGGACGTAATCGCATTATTGTGGACACAATCGAAACCTTAAGTGCCAGTGCCCCGGCTTAAGCTGGCACGGGGCAGCCAGGATAAAACACCATGTCTTGCGCCCTCATAAACTGCAATCGCCGGTTTAAAACTTTGATGAATAAGAACTTTGATCAATAAACTGATGTTGCCGCTGATTGTGTTGCCACTTATTGCGCTGCTATGATGGGTTCGCCCGCCGTGAAAAGAGTTTGTTAGCAATGCCTGCTTCTTCCACTTCTCCACAGCCAGCCCTGAATGTGACAGAGCCGCCTGAGAATCCTCTGCTGACCTTTGATTTAGCCCATGCTCAAGTGGTGGTGCGCCGTCTCCAGGAACAGGATGTGCGCCTGCTGGAATGGCATGGCGGCCCGGACTTGCGCTCTTTTTATGAGTGGCAATGGGATCAGCACTGCATCGGGGCCTTATGCACCCTGGTGGCTGATTTTAATGGTTATCCTATCGGTCAAGGCTCGATTCACTGGCAGGGTAAGCCCACCCACCCGCATATCCCCGATATTCAATCCTTGCGTGTGATGGACGCCTTTCGCGGCCTGGGCATCGGCTCGCAACTATTACGGGCCAGCGAGCGTTTAGTGCTGGCTCAAGGCTTCTCCAAGCTGAGCCTGGCCGTTGGCATCGAGAACCCCGCCGCGCGCCGCCTCTATGAGCGACTAGGTTACCGTCTCGCCGGAGAACCTTACAACGACATCTGGCATTATATCAATGCCCAGGGCGAACGGGTGCAGATTGAAGAATTAGTGGTTGATCTTGTGAAAGTATTAGCTGAGTAATTGGAGTAGCAGCCCTCACCCCTCGCCCACTGCGTAGGCGAGGGGTGCCTCAATGGATGAGTCACTCGTTTAACCTAAAAGCATTTATGCTATGGGCAGCGTAGTCCTATGACCTCCCCTCGCCTACGCAGTGGGCGAGGGGCCGGGGGTGAGGGCCAAATGCCGCAAGCACTCAAAGCAAAGGCCACAGCAATTGCCGTGGCCTGTTGTTTAGAGAGAACTTTAAGGTTTATTGAGCAGGCGGTGTGCTATCCTGAGCATTGGCTTCAATAGCCCTTGGCTCAGTGCCACCCAGGTTCAACTCGATTTTACGCGGCTTGGACTCCGCCCGCTTGGGCACCACCAGTTCCAGCACGCCGTTCTGATAGCTGGCCTTGATTTGAGTCGTATCAGCCGCCTTGGGGAGAGTGACTGAACGGCTGAAGGAACCATACTGCTGTTCGACCCAGTAATAGTCGCCTTCCTCGACCTTCTCCTCAAAGTTGCGCTGGCCGCTAACCGTGAGAACGTTATCTTCGACTTGGACATTGATGTCTTTGGGATCAAGCCCCGGCAAAGCGGCCTTCAACTTGATCTCATCCTTGCCCTCAATTACGTCCATAGACAACATCCAGGACTGGCGTCCTGCGACTTCGCCTCCGTCAAACCGAGAGAACAGGCGGTTCATATCTTCGTGTAAGGTCGCCATCTCCCGCAACGGATTCCATCTCACGATTGACATGCTAATCACCTCTTCTGTCGGGTTAGCCCGACTGATTAATTACACTGTGTTAGATGTAAATAGCTCAGATGGGTTCCAAAAATTTCGCAAGAAACTTGAGCTTATTAATGTCAAGTGTGGGATATTATGTGGCTACCCACGGGAGTGCCCTAAATTTTGAAAGTGAGTGACTTATGCAGCCATCTTATTTTCTTCCTCCTGATGAGTTGCAGGACGAGTTCGGAGCGTTTCGCTCGCCCCTGCTGTGGGATAATGGTTCCCGCATTTCGCGCCCAGAGGAATGGCCGCTCCGTCGTCAGGAGATCCTCGACTACTGGCACCGCGTGATGGGCGCATGGCCGCCGTTGTTGGAAAACCCGGCCTGCACTATCCTCCACGAAGAACGCGGCGCTGGCTTTTCCCGCTCGCGTTTACGGATGGAACTCGCTCCTGGTCAGACACAGGAGGGGTGGCTGTTGATGCCCGACGGAGAAGGAGCATTTCCCGCCGTGTTGGTTGTTTACTACGAACCGGAAACCAGTGTGGGTTTAAAAGTTGGCGACTCGGCCCAACACCGCGACTACGGCCTGCAACTGGTAAAGGCTGGATTTGTGACGCTCAATATTGGCACCCCTGGCGGTAACGCCTGGAAACCGGACATAGGCGAAGCTCAGTGCCAACCGCTGTCGTTCCATGCTTATGTAGCGGCCAATGCCTGGACGCTTTTGGCGTTGCTGCCACAGGTCAAGGCGCAGAGCATCGGCATTGTGGGGCACAGTTATGGTGGCAAGTGGGCGCTCTTTGCGGCGGCTTTATGGGAAAAGTTCGCGGCGGTGGCCGTCAGCGATCCTGGCATCGTATGGGATGAGTTGCGTGCCAATGTGAACTACTGGGAACCGTGGTATCTGGGCTATGACAAGTCGTTCCAGCGGGCGCCTGGTATTCCCAGCGAGCAGAATCCGCGCACCGGTGCCTATGCACGATTGTGGGACGCTGGACGTGATCTGACGGATTTGCACGCCCTCATCTGCCCTCGCCCCTTTCTCACCAGCGGCGGCAGCGAAGACCCCGCCGAACGCTGGATTGCACTCAACCATGCCCGCGCCCTGAATACATTCTTGGGTCTCAAAGAGCCGCGCATCGCCATGGCCAACCGCCGCACGCACGCGCCCGATGAGGCAGCGAACAAAGTCTTGCGTGAGTTTTTCCTCCGCTTTCTCCACACTCCATAACCTGCGTCCACGACGCCCGCTCTATTGAGAGACTGGCTTAGCAAGGCTGTAAAATGATGTCAATTTCACCTGGCTTATCAGATTTATCACCAAATAAAGAAGTCTGTGTTGTTTTACTATAAGGTTGCTCTTTAACTAACATCTGTTTGTGAGGAAACAGGTCGTGCAGCACGGTTTGAGTCGTCTCACGAGTGAAAGAGCGAGCATCCGTTCGTACATAGATGGTTGCATCTTCATGCAGTAAAGATGCGCTCTGAGAAAAAACATTTTGAAGTAGCTGATGATAAGCGACTTTAGATTGGAAGCGTCCGCGACTGCGCTCTTCAGACGCAACAGGATATGGCGAAGCCCCAAGAAGCCATAATCGCAACCATTGATCGTATTCGTAGTTAGTGACAGCAAAGTAAGGCGGTGATGTAAATAACAAACGGAAAGAGCTAAATTGGCCCTCTCTAATACCGCGTGCTACATAATTGGTGCGCTTAGTAGTGTCTCCTAACAAAACATCTGCTTGTTGCAGTTGTGGTAAGCCTGGTGAATAGCGCCATTGAATACGTTCTTCTAACCATTCCACTGGGTCAATATCGGGAGCTAAAGTACCCTGCTTCTGCCACCACTCCACAGCGTAAGGTGGACTCATAGATTTGCTTTGGCGCATCTGATTAGATAATCCACTACCTGCTTTAGCATGAAGATAAACTAAAATTATTGCCATCAACGTAGCATCTGTCTGGTTGATGCGCCATTTCAATTCGGTTCTTGCCGTCAACAAAAAGCGCAAGACGCGTGCGGTGTAACAAAAATGGAAGAATTCTGGTAGCGGAAACGACGCAGGAGACGCATAATGAGGGCGACGGTCATCCATACGCGCTAAGATGCCTATTTCCTTGAGACGCCGCAACACTGATTCTTGGCTAGCTGGATTTAATTTAGCTTGGCTATAAACCCATCCTACTGGATTCAATTCGATACCTAAACCGTGTCTTTCTTGCGCAGCCGCAGCATAAATGCTAGACCCCCGTCCAGCAAAGGGATCAAAAATCCAACCTCCTTCTGGGCAATGTTCACGGACGACCTGAAAAGCGAAATCTACCGGGAACATTGCGTAATAGGGGCCAAATCCCGCCCATCGCCCAATGGGTGTTCCAATTGAGGGCGCACTCATGAAGTCTGGCCTCCTCGTGTGCCTATGCGTGTAGTTCCGTTACTCTGAGGAGCCGCAGAGCCGCTTGAACTTCCCATGAGGCGACGGGCCAGTTGCCCCAGGATGTCATTTCCAAGATGCAGGGGAATAGCAGCTTCGGCATGGGCAGCAACTAAGGCACTTAGTGAGTTGGGGTAACGCACGCAAACCAATTCATCAAGAAGTGAAAGCGCATCGGCCAAGCGCGGGTATTGTTCGGCTTCGGCTCTCATTAAGTCATCATCACCTTCCCTCAGATGGGGCAGCAACCCAACGATAAGAGCGCCAGTCCGAGTTTTGTAGAAGAACTTGCGTCCGAAATAAGTCTGTCGTCCGTAGGGCCGCTCGGATTTGCTGAAAATAATATTCTCCTTAATATAAGGGTCGTCAAGCAGTGCCACTGTTTGAATAGGAAAGCGGTCTGGTGAGCCGTCTGGGTTACGATCAAGGTCTAGGAAGTGGTCAGCAAATATGCCACCCTTTTCGATGCCTAACAACAAAATGTCCTGTCCTCCAGTAGCCGCACGAGTCGCTTCATTGAGGCGTCTTAACTCAGTTTTAATAGCTGAGGAAAGCCAAGCGGGGTGCCCGAAAACTGCCAGTGGCCCATCTAAAATGATGGCGATACGCCGTAAGGATGATAACCACCCTTTGCGTTCCAAGGTTCGCAAAAAATGTATTACCCAGACCCGCTCCCAGACTTGCATAATTTCAGCGAAAAGAGCACCATTGGTCCCTGCTGGATTCATCCCTTCATGAATGCGTAGTGCGTCAGTCGAATAGAGCGCAAGCGATAAAGGGCAATGGCAAGTATATTGGCCTGTAGCACGGTAATAGCCGGATTCTGGTGTGGGGCAGCCATCATCGGCATAAGGACATAATTCAGGGCGTTCAGTATTTGGTTTAAAGGTCAATAACGCCTCATAAGTTTCTAACAGAGTTTCGCCTTGAGAATCCATACGCCGGAATAAAAATTCATCGAAAAGTTTGCGGCGTAATGAAGCCGCTGCCGAGGATTCGTCACCGCACACGACATTACAGCCAGGAAGGGCACAATCAATGGAATCTGCATCTTCGATTTTACGGAACTCACGAGGGTCAACGGGACGCGCATCGTCTAATTGGCGCATCTTTGCTACATCAAGTAATACGGATGACACTGTAATATAAGATGCCTCTGCGCCTGGAAACCCATTCTCCACTTTCACTTCGGCATGGCTTCCATCCACAGCTAATACGATGTCAGGTAGCCAACTACTGTCAGGTGCAGGCAAAGTCACAAGCGCCGCCGAATTATTTGTCGAGGTGCGTTCACGCACGTTGTATGAGCCAAGTAGTTCTTTTACCCGCTCAGAACTCGCTAAGCGGCTGAGTGATTTGTAAGAAGCAAACTCACCTTCGTAGGGCATCTTTCTTTCCTTTTATCGTGCGGTGTTGCCGTTGGAGCTACTATTTCTTGCGTGTGTTCGCCGTTGTGTATTACTTGCTGTAGTCTGTGTAGTAGCCGGTGCTGCTTGACTGGTTGCAATCTCAAAACGGCGCACTTGAACAGGAATCACAAATAAATTCGACATCGTTTTAACGCGCAAGAAGCCCTTATCTTGCGCACGTCGAATGGACGGCTCAAAATCAGCAAAATCGTAGAATTTGCATAACTCCTTAGTCTCATCAGCATTGTTAAGATGGCCAATGAACCAGTTAGCAGTATTTTTCAAGATATTACGTTGAATACTGGAAACTTCCTGAGTAGCATAAACCAGCCCAATATTGTATTTGGCACCTTCTTTGGCGGTTCGCACCCATACAGTTTGCATATCCAAGTCGGAGCCAGCAGGCAAAATGTTGTGTGCTTCTTCGACATACACCACCACGTTAGATGGTAATCTACCTTCACGAAACTCGCTTTGCTGCATCCTAAAGATGTGCCACATAATCCGCTCTGAGGAGCTTTTGTTAAGTTCTGGCTCACCGCTTGACTGGTCAACGATGACCAACTTCCCAGCTACCAAGTCGTTATAGATGTCTGCGGCATAATCGGTTTGTGTGTTGGAAGTGTGTTGTGGCTCTACAGCTCCAATAAGACGGGGGCCATTGGCGTAGCGGAACATTTCCAGCAACTTCTTGAGTGTTTCATCGGCCCATGTGTCGCCTGAATTGGAACTCTGAACATAGTTTTGCTCAAAGGTAGAATAACCACTGTCCCTTTCATTCATGAATTCGGCCAACGACTGTAAAGCACTTGCGACCTGTTCCCAGGTTGGTAAGGGTTGCCCACTCTGCCTAGGTTGGAGAACAGTTGCTGCGGATTGATAACTTGCTGCGTTAGACCCTGCGTTAGATCGAAGAGATTGAAGTAAGTCCGCATTAAATAAACCACGAGTGACAGGCTGGATATTGGCAGGTGGAGCAAAGCCCGCGCGAGCTAGTAATGCGCGATAAGTGAGTACATGACGCCCAAAGCGCGTAGTGGCGGAACGGTCGTTCGGATCAGGAGCCTCAAAGCGAACTTGCCGAAAATTGCTTAGATATTTTGAATCTTGCGTTGAAAGCATAACATCAATAATCTCTTTGCCAGTTTGCAAGTGACGTCCTCGAAGAAGTTTAGTCGCATCAAACGACGATTAGGGTCTAAAGGATGTGGTGTGATGCCATAGGTCACGACATCTGCTGAGTTACCTTGTGGGTTCACTTGCCATACATTTTTAATCGCTGCTGGATTTGCTTGGCTATCTTCATCCTGCACATTTTCATTAGCGTATTCACCATTAGGGTCGAATACAATTTGTCCAATACGTTGCGCAGCTTCTCCTTGGCGGGGGTAACGCAACTCAAAGACAGACTGCAAGATAATTTTGGTGGTATTTGATTTACCAGTACGTGTCATGCCAAAGAGCGCACTTTTCTGTCCTAACAAATCCTCTGGTAGAAGTTCTACTGGGACATCGTTAACACCTTGAAACGAACGATTCGTCGAAGCATACCGCACGGTTCCCAATGGTACACGGCGAGGTGAACCTTGTGTCGAGCGTTCCGGCTCTAAATAATTAACAATGAGCCGTAGTGCATCGCCATTGGGCTTATAGACTTTCAATCCACGATTAGGATAATAGTTCGATAGATCACAACCGAACCTCATAACTAAATCATCGCTTTGCGTGCTGCCTGGGCGTTGGTCAAGATAAAATGTGCCAATGACCCGTGCTCGTACACCTGCAAATGAAAGCAATTGATGAGTATGAGCATCCATGATTTGTGAGCCATCCCAGTGTGAGTCTGGCTCGCCTGACACGCGCCGTGCGCTCTCCACCCGTACCCGTTCAGCCTCGGCATCTGTTGGTAGGGCTGCCGCGTCCATCACCCGGAGGAGTAAAACCGATGCTTCCTCATCTTCAAAAGTTTGGTTGGCCCGAAACCGAGTGGCAACGAGAAAGCTTAAACTGGGTATGCCACCAACCCGCTCACGATGAAAATCATGAATTTGCAGCAACGCTGTTTCATAGCTGATCGAATAAACCTCACCAACGTATTGGTTTGTTTGCACCAGTTGCCCTAACAGGGACGCTGTAACACTTTGTAGAGCCTGTTGTTGGTCTTGTTCAATGCGTTGAGCAATATTTGTCAGCATCTTTTTCCTTTAAACAATATCCTCTGTAACGGGGATTGACCTACTTTCCCGTCGTCTGAAATAACCCGAT
This sequence comes from Abditibacteriaceae bacterium, assembly GCA_019239895.1. Lineage (GTDB taxonomy): Bacteria > Armatimonadota > Abditibacteriia > Abditibacteriales > Abditibacteriaceae > JAFAZH01. Next base: position 77,970 of record JAFAZH010000010.1, read on the forward strand.
GCACCTATTCTGCTCAAAATATGAAACTTTGGCAAGGTGCTAACGCGAGTTTAAAGATTTCTTCGGCGTAATAAGAGCCTTAACTGCTGGTGTTGTTGCCCTTGCCAAAACTTAACAGCCTGACTTATGACTGCATAAAGCGGCAGTGATATACCAATATTGCGCTTTAAATTTGGTCGCCTTCGATTGGCTCCACATCAGGCACTGCATTCAGGGCGGCGGCAAAAGCCTGGGGGTCGAACTCCGCAGAGGCTTGCGCGAAAAAATCACGCGTTTCCTGGCGCACAACCTCATTGGAAGCGGCTGTCACTAACACTTGATTAAGGGATACACCTTCCCGCTTGGCCAAACCCTTAAGGTGGCGATGCACCGAATCGGGTAATCGGACTTGTAAAGTTTTCATTGGTTTTCCTCCTGCAACATTTTCAAAAACTCGCCTGGGGTTACTGGCTGAACCTTATAGCCTCGTACCTGTGGCGAAATAAAGTCACGTATGTTGTGGGTAATTATATAGTTAGCTCCAAAGTGTGCTGCGCACTCGAAGACGAAGTTATCGCCCTCATCCCTTAAATTCGGACGTAAGCGAAAGAAGATTGGTACCGGCTCTGCAAAGTGCGCCAGTGCTGCTAAAATCGCGTGTATCTGCGTTTCATCAAGTGGCGTTGCACCTCCCTCAACCGATTCCAACAGTTTTGATTGATATTCAAGATATAGGGCGGTTGAAATGCCATAGCGGAACCGTTTACCGCCAATTTCTGATAGTAATGCGAAACTTGCCCCACGCCGAGAGCGTATCGCCGCCATCCATACACTTGTGTCAAAGATCACGCGCATTACTTAGAATGATACTACATATACACCTATACAGGCTACTGTTGAGGTTGTCTATCTATGCCTTATAGACTACGCCGCTGGCGCACGGCTTCATAGAGCAGCACGCCAGCGGCGACGGTTACGTTGAGAGAGGATGCGCCATTGGGAGCCATTGGGAGGGAGACGAAATTTGAGGCGGCAGCCTTTGCCTCTTCGCTAATGCCTTCTGTTTCATTACCGACGACGAGAACCAGAGGAGTGCCAGCCAAGGGGACATCGTAAACCAGGTGTGGGGCTTTGGCGGAGGTGGCAATCACTCGGGCGCCCTGTTGACGAAGTTGCTGCAATAACTCTGGCAAGTTGACAGATATAAGTAGCGGCAGGCGTAAGATCGAGCCGGTGGTCGAGCGCACGGCGGCGCGAGAAAATGGCTCGGCAGAATCACCCGATAAAATCAGGGCAGTGCATCCGGCGGCTTCGGCAGTGCGGATAAGGACGCCGACATTGCGGGGGTCTTGGATGCGTTCGCCAACGAGCAGCAGAGTGTTGGGAGTGAGAGTTAAAGTGTGCGGGTCAAGGAGATACTGGCCGACAATGGCGACTGCCGTAACCGCTGTCTCATAGCTGGTGCCGACTAACTTCGCTATTAGTCCCGCCCCCAGACTATACAGCGGCACATCTTTTTCCTGGCACGCTTCCACTAGGAAGGGAATTTCCTCTTCTAAGGCATAGACTGCAAAAACGGGCGCGGGGGAGTGTAACGCCTGCTTCACCAAGCCAATGCCTTCAACGAGATACTTGCCAGTTGCCGCTCGTTCGTTAGGGCGGGTGAGAGCCAATGCTTCTCGAAAGGCGGGGTCTTTTATGCCGCTAATGACTTGCATGTTTTAGCAGGAGGGCAGGAAAAGGGGAGACCAGGAAAAGATTAAAGTGAGAAGAGTGCTAATCCAAGTAAGAAAGGATATAGATGTCACGCTGACAGAGCGAAGCATCTATTTTGAGTAGGTATAAAGTCAGAGTAGAACCATATATTCTCATGTTTCGCTGCGCTCAACATGACACCTAATTTATTCCCCTTCTCCCCCTCTCCTTTTCCCCCTCTTCTCTGTCCTTGGCGCTCTTGGCAGTCCAAATTTCTTGTATTTTATGGCTCTTAATGCTGTTCCATGTAAGCTCGCAAGGCTTTAGCGTATTGAGGCAGGGCGGTTTCGGGGTCAGCGATAGTGGGATGCCAGCGTTTTTCCCATTCGACGGAAAGCGGGCCGGTATAGCCACCATCCAGGACCAGTTTCAGCATTGGTTCCAGGGGCACATCGCCTTCGCCCATGAGCGTATAAACACCATCCTTGCTGTCCTTGACGTGAACATAGCGCAAACTTGATTTCAGGTAGTTATAGGTTGTTTCTGGCGTTTCGCCCTGGCGATAGGGATGGTGCAAATCCCATAGCGAGAAGACGGCGGGATGTTGCGTCGCATTCAGCAACTCCGCGACTTGTTCCCCTTTAGAGAATGAGTCATGCGTTTCAAGCACGATGGAAACGTGGGCTTCCTGGGCCGCGTCGCCAAAAGAACGCAAGGTAGCGGCGGCATTGGAAACCGCTTCGGCATGAGGCAACTCTTCGGGCAATTTGCCACCAAAGACACGCACGATGGGACACCCTAAGTCATGCGCCAGTTCCGCGTGCCGCTTAACGTGGTCGAGGTTCGCATTGGCCACGATACCCGATGAAGAGACACAGCAAATGGACAGTCCGGCATCTTCAACGCGTTGGCGGGTAGCGTTGCGATTGGCAGACGTAAACGGCTCGGCGTAGGGCAAATCCATCTCATCCTGCAAGCCGCGCAGTTCAAGGGCCTGATACCCATACTCTTGCGCCGCCTGCAAAATGCGATCAAATGTCCAGGTCGGGCAGGCTAAGGTTGAAAAAGCTAAGGGATTCATAAGAGTTACCGTAAATACAGGAGTTACGCAGCCCACAGGCGAAATAGGCCGGTTTCTGCATCCCAGCCCCTGGCTCGCTCATAGGCTTCTTGGATAGTATGTTTGCCATAGAACAGGGCATGAAAGAAGAGGGTGCAGAAAATGGTTCCCGTGCCGCCTTCGGGATCACCTGCCGGAGCAATGTAAGCAGCGGCACCTCCATCCAGAAACGGGGTCGCTAATTCCTGGCGTCCTACAGAGCAGCCAGTGGCAATAACCACCTTGCCAGGCAGGTTGATTTTGCCCGCTAAATCTTGGGGCCGCAGTGATTCATCGCCCCACAGCATGATGTTACTGTCTTTATCGCCATGACAGCACAGCACAAGATACTTGCCATAAGCCGGGTCTTGATTTGACAGCATAGCTAACACAGCGTCTTGGCGTCCGAAAAACCGTGCTTCGTGGTTTAAGGCGAGGTCGTGCAGCACAGACCGGATGGCCAGTGCCTCGCCATCGGAATAAGCAAATGGAACTAAACAAACCCCCTCTTCTGGTGTGTTACGCGCATTACGGAACTGAGAGAGGGAGTTGAAATGTTCTGGTGTCTGCATCCGTATTAATTAACGATTAAGCTGATGTGCTACTTCACACCTCAACTTCAAAACCAGCCGCTTCAATCCAGGCTTTTACCGCAGCCGAGGCATCGCCAGGAGTTGTGAGATAGCCATCTACAAACAGTGAGTTAGCTGCGCACAGGGCTTGCGCCTGACGCGAACCAAGATGGGTCTCGCGTCCCGCCGCCACCCGCACTTCTTTAGTGGGATTCAGCAAGCGCATCAGGCACAGCACTTTAAGACCATGCAGGGGGTCAATCGCGGCCAGACTTTGCAGCGGGGTGCCAGGAATGGTCAAGAGAAAATTGATGGGGATAGATTCAATATCCAACTCGCGCAGGGAAAAGGCAAGGTCAAGAATATCCTCTTCCGTCTCGCCCATGCCTACGATGCCGCCACTGCAAGTTTTTAAGCCCGCAGCTTGCACGTTATGCAGCGTGTCCACCCGGTCGGCATAGGTGTGCGTCGAGCAAATCTTCTCGTAGTGACTTTCGGAAGTGTTGAGGTTATGATTGACATAATCCACGCCCGCCGCTTTAAGTTGCTGGCATTGAGTTAAATCCATTAAGCCCAAAGAAGTACAGATTTCCAGATGCTGCGTCGCTTTGTTCTGCTTGATGCGCCCAATCGCAGCGGAAAGATGATCTATGTCTTTACTGCGTGGCCCACGCGCCGCAATGACAATGCAAAACCGTCGTGCGCCGTTAGCAGCGGCTTCGTGAGCGCGTTCTACAATCGTATCTTCCGGCAACAGCTTATATTTGGAGACCGGGGCGGTGGAAATCTTCGACTGCGAGCAATAGTGGCAATCTTCGGGACAGATGCCGCTTTGCGCGTTGAGTAAGACACAAATTTTCACCCGTCGTCCATAATGCTGCTCGCGCACCTGTAAAGTGGCCGCTAAAAGTTCATCCATGTGGGTCGCAGGAGTTGCCAACACCGCCGCCGCTTGCTCGCGGGAAAGGGCCGCACCGCTTAAAGAGAGTTCAGTTAAAGATTGATAATTCATCGTGTTAGAGGTTGTCATAACCACAGCTATACGTCAACGTATAGGGTTTGCTCAGGGTGGAGAAGAACTCAAAGTGCGGCTATTAATAACACGCTATATACTTCCAAATACAATTTATGGAATAGTTTAGCCACATTATTTCAACTTATGTCTCGCATTTCACTTTCGCCTGTGACCGCCGTTACCTGCAACGAACAATTTGATATCATCGAGCAAGCTGCTATTCACATAGATGGTTCACGCATCGTTTACGTTGGCCCGGCTACTGCTGCGCCGCCCTTTGTGGCGGATGAAACCATCGGCGGTGAGCACCTGGTAGCGATACCGGGATTGATTAATGTGCATACGCATTCGGCCATGACGCTCCTGCGCGGTTATGCCGATGACATGGCGCTTGAACCGTGGCTGCAAGAGATGATCTGGCCATTTGAGCGGCATTTACAGGCGGACGATGTTTACTGGGGCACACTTTTAGCGATTTGTGAAATGATACGCGGCGGCACGACTTGCTTTGCGGATATGTATCACTTCTATGAGCATGGCACCCACGCGATGATTGAAAGCGGCATCCGGGCTTGCCCCAGTGCCGTGTTGCTGGGTTTTCTACCCGAACCGGAACGGCGCATTGCCAACGGCTTCGCCTTTGTGCGCGAATTTAAGGATGCTGGTGAAGGACGCATTACACCTTTCCTGGGGCCGCACTCGCTGTACACCTGCAACCGCGAACAGTGGGCGGCCATTATCCAGGGGGCATACGACTTACAAGTGCCGATTACGACCCATGCTGCCGAAACACGCCGTGAGGTGGCTGATGTCACAGCCCAATGGGGTGCCGGGCCGATTGAGACGCTCAAGAGTATCGGTGCCCTTGACGGCCCGCTTCTTGCCGCCCATTGTGTCTATGCCGATGACCGCGACATTGCGATGCTGGCAGAAATCAATGCTGTGCAAGGCAACGGCATCGGGCCGTTACGGGTGGCACATAACCCGACTTCTAACTTGAAATTGGCTTCTGGTTTCGCGCCCGTGCCAAAGTTTCTGGAAGCCGGTATTACCGTTGGATTAGGGCCAGATGGCACAGCTTCTAACAACAACCTCAACATGTGGGAAGAAATTCATTTAGCCGCGCTCTTGCACAAAGCTACCACAGGCGACCCCACTGTTATATCGGCGCAACAAGCCTTGCTGATGGCAACTCGTGAAGGTGCCAAATGCTTGAACCTTGAGGACTCTATTGGTACTTTAGAAGCAGGCAAAAAAGCCGATGTGGTTTTAGTAGATTTTGATAAGCCACACCTTTACCCACGTCACAACGTGGTTTCTCACTTGGTCTATGCCGCCAACTCTGCCGATGTGGATACGGTGTTGGTAGATGGCAAAGTGCTGCTGCGCAAAACGAACTTTACTACCTTAGATGTGCATCAAATTTGTGCCCAAGCCAGCACCAGAGCCAGCCGCCTGGCCACCGAACACCATCAAGCTGTAGCTCAAGGCTAATTCATTGAGTGCGTGAGACACATGAATGTCACCGATGTCTTTGGGAATCTGCCGACCTTGGAAACCGACCGTCTGCGGCTGCGCAAAATTTCATTGCGCGATGCACGGGACTTCTTTGAATACGCCTCTAACCCCGAAGTCACAAGGCATTCAACCTGGTCGCCGCATGAATCTATTGAAGACACCAAACAGTTCATCAACCAGGTGCTCAACCAGTATAAAGCGGGGCACGTTGCGCCCTGGGGCATTGAGCATAAAGCTGACCGTAAGTTCATCGGCACCTGCGGCTTTGGCAACTGGATTCACTATCACGCTCGCGCTGAAATTGGTTACGCTCTGGCTCGCCCCTACTGGTCTCAAGGTTATATGACAGAAGCTGTGCAGTGCGTTATTGCCTTTGGCTTTAAGACGATGAAACTCAATCGCATTGAGGCGCGTTGCAGGTTAGAAAACATTGGCTCATTCCGTGTCATGGAAAAGGCAGGCATGACTTTCGAGGGCGTGCTGCGCCAGCACATGTATATGAAGGGCGACTATCACGACCTCAAGCTGTATGCCATTCTCCATGCAGATTTCCTGAATCAGGAACACCTTATACAGCAGGTTTAGTGTTTATTATGGCACCGTCAAAAGCCGACGCTATCATCGGGTGTGTATTGGGCACTGCCATCGGGGATGCTATCGGCTTGTGTTGTGAAGGTCTCACCAGACGCCGTCAGCAAAAGCTTTATCCGACTATCACCGGCCCTAACCTCTGGCTCGGACGAGGTATGGTTTCTGATGACACAGAACACACTTGCATGGTCGCCCAAGCCCTTATCATGTCGGCTGGGCAGGTGGATATATTTGAGCAAAGCCTGGCGCGGCAATTGAAAATGTGGCTGCTGGGTTTGCCCGCTGGCACAGGTAAAGCGACGGCGCAGGCGGTTACAAAGCTATGGCTCGGCTTTGGAGTTAAACGCAGTGGCGTCTTTTCAGCAGGTAACGGCCCAGCCATGAGAAGCACCATCATTGGCGTCTGCTATGGACACGATGCTACCTTGATGGTAGATTTAGTTCGCGTCTCCACCTGCCTCACGCACACTGATCCAAAAGCTGAATGGGGAGCCATAGCGGTGGCAATAGCAGCTTATATGGCCAGCCCGCAGACACGTGTTGCACCGAACGAGTATTATGAAGCTTTAGCCCAAGTCGTGGGGCAGGAGGCTACCGAGCTACTGGCCCTGGTGCAGCAAGCTGTCACGTTTGTAGCAACCGGACGCAGCACCGAAGAGTTCGCGGCAGAGATTGGTTTAAGTAACGGGGTTAGCGGTTATGTTAATCACACCGTTCCGGTGGCGCTCTATGCCTGGTTGCGGCATGGCAATGATTATCGTGCAGCGGTGCTGGATATTGTTCGTTGTGGTGGGGATACCGATTCAACGGCGGCCATTGTCGGTGGCATTATTGGTGCGGCGGGTGGTAAAGCGAGTATTCCTGCGGAATGGCTGCAAAGTCTGGCAGAGTGGCCGCGTACAATTAATTGGATGGAAGCCCTGGGAGAGCGATTGGCCGAAGTATGCGAACAGGGAATGCCACAGCGAGCTTTACCTTTATCTTTCCTCGGCCTTTGGTTTAGGAATGTCTTTTTCTTGTGTGTTGTCCTGCTGCATGGATGGCGTCGTTTACTCCCGCCTTACTGAAACCTAAGAGGGCTGCATAATTAACATGCAGCCCTCTTAGGTTCTTATTTATCGAAAGCAAACTCACTCTTTATTTTTCATGCGCCGTGACGCGATAAACAGCCCAGCTACCGTGCCAAAGATGACGGAAGCCAAGTATTCCGTATCCACTTTACCCGGCTGTTGTTTGCTGGCAACCCTGCCTTGCGTATGCGGCGAAACACCACTGGGCACAGCAACTGGCACCTGCTCGCCCGGTTTGCCTTTAAGCTGCACTTCAGTCGCATGAGTAGCCGCCATCAGTCCTTCCAGGCTGGGCATACCCTGGCGGGCACGCCCATCTTCAGTAATAGCCACCGCGTGGGGTGATGGCTCGATGCGAGTGCCATATTTTGTACCGTAGACTTGCGTGAATTGGGCACCAAAAAAGAGGATTTGCGCCGCGTAATAAACCCAGAGCAGGATTAGCACTAAGGAACTGGCGGCCCCGTAAGGTGAACTGGTGGCGACATGGGCTAGATATAAACCTAAAGCAAATTTACCAACGGTGAAGAGGAACGAAGTGATAATCGCACCCACCCATACATCTTTCCAGCCAATCTTCACGTCGGGCAACACCCGGAAAATCATGGCAAACATCAGCACCATGACGCCAAAGGTGATGATCTCATTCAGAGCGCGCAGTGATCCTGGAGGTAGGGGTAAAGCGCCACTCATTGATTTGGTCAGCGCCTCAATAGCGATACTCAGAAGCATTGAAATAGCTAACAATAAGCCAGTGCCCAGCACCATTGCAAACGAGAGAAAACGCTGGCGGATCATTGCCATGATGCCCTGATTGGGCTTGGGCGCAACTTCCCAGATGGTGTTCAGAGCATCTTGCAGTTGGCCGAACAAACCTGCCGCACCGAGCAGCGATGTCAAGATGCCAATAATGGTGGCGACAATGCTGGCGTCTTTGCTGCCGCTCTTAGAGAGCATCGTCGCCACCAGATCAGTCGCCTGCGGGCCAATCTGTGCCCGCATCTGCATGATAATATAATCCTGCACATTGCCTTTAAAGACCAATCCCGCAATAGCCGTGAAGACAATCAGCATTGGTGCCATTGAAAACACCGTATAATAGGCAAATGCTGCCGCCAAGCGCGAGGCTTTATGCTCGCTCCATTGCGTATAAGTTTCCTTGATTAGCGCGAAAAAACTTTTCGCATCCAGCCCTTTCATAATTGCACTCCTCGCAACAACTTCAGGGCGAGACAATGCAGAATTCGGGCCAGGGTCTGCTGCTTTAGGGGGTTATTCTGTTTAATTTGGGATTAAGCCACCACATGAGTCGGCTCGTTAGGCGAGACACCGTGCGGGTCATTGACTTGCGCGCCACCGGGCGGCGGCACTGGCCCGTGGCGCAATGGGTCATCAGTTGCCTCCATCCAGTGGGCGAGGCGGTCGCGCATCTCTTGCAACACTTCCGTCCAGGCCGCATCTCCCGCTAAATTGTGCATCTCCTGCGGATCGAATATGAGGTCGTAAAGCTGTTCAGAGGCCAAATAGTGCCGGGGCCAGCCATGTTCCAACCACACTCGTTTGCTGAGGCTGTCATCGCAGTTAGGCAACACCGGATGGGTATCTTCGGAGAAGCGACGGATGTATTTCCAACGTGATGTGCGCACGGCGCGTTGTGGTTCATAGGCCGCATGATAGGTCACTTCCGCAAAAATGGCCTCATTTATTTCTGTGGCCTCGCCACGCACCAGGGGCAGCAGCGAACGCCCTTGCAGCCACGGAGGAGGCTTAATTTGCAAGAGGTCACACAGCGTCGGGAATACATCAATATGTGAAATCAAGGCATCCGAAACCGCACCGTCATTGAAGCCCCCTGGCCCACGCATAATGAGCATGACGCCAATACCCCTGTCGGTCAGGTTGCACTTCATGCCCGGAAAAGCCAGGCCGTGATCGGTGGTGCAAATGACGAACGTATTTTCAGCCAGGCCATTCGCCTCAAGCGCATCCAGTACCACGCCGATTTTATGATCTAAAGTTTGGGCTGCCACTTTGAAATCGGCCATATCCTGACGCACCGCAGGCGTATCGGGCAGCGATGGTGGAGGCAAACAATAACGCGCATCACCACTGGGGCCAGGCGCAGTGAAATGTGTGCCGCGCAAACGATGCACTTCCTCAAAACCCACATCGAGAAAGAAAGGCTGCTCCGGTGCGTGGGATAGAAACTCTTGCGCTACGACTTCTGCCGCCGCAGGCGTGCCGATAATGGCATCATAGCCAATGGTAGCCGGGTCTTCCGCCACATGTTGCATTCCGGCCAGCGCAGAATAATAGCCAGCCCCGCGCAATGTATGTACCAGATGTTGAGAATAGTCGTGCAACCCAAACCCACGATGCGCCAACCCCAACATCCCGCTGCTATGCGCGCACTGCCCGGTTAGGAGAGCGGCGCGGCTCGGCGAGCAGGTGGGCGAAGCGCAGAATGCCTGGCGAAACAGCACCCCTGCTTCGGCTAATCGCTGGATATTAGGTGTCGCTATGGCATGACCATACGGCTGCACATAACGCCCCGTATCATGGGAATGAATATAGAGAATGTTAGGCCGCTTCATGTTTTCTCTTTGATTTTAATTTAGCCACGGAACCACACAGAAGGACACGGAAATTAGGGTATGGGGTTCAGGGTCGCGGGTTTAAACAGACGAAGTTAGCAAATATCGGGAAGGGCAGACTACCGAACCCGGAGCGTGAGCGACGGGCTTCCGTAAGACCTGCTAAGGGCTATCACTGAAGCCCGTCGCTCACGCTCCGGGTTCGGTAGTCTGCCCCTCTCTCCCTCTCCTCTTCCCCTCTTCTTCCTTCCGTGTGCTTCTGTGGCTGAAAATTTCTTTAAGCATTACGTCATGCGATGCGCCGCACAATAGAGCACCATCAACCAAGAGGTATGGCCCCTCAAAGCATTCGCAACAGTGGCCCTGGCAGCATTCTTCGATGACGGTAACGCCATACTTTGATCGTAACTGCTGCAACTGCTGGCGCGTTTGCTCATCAATGTTATAGGCACAACACTCTATTAATTGTGGCATTCGATCCAACATCTCAGGTCGCTCGGATTTCAATTTACGGATTAGGAATGCGACCAATATTCATGCCACCAAGCGGATTGAGGTCATAGGTGACAAGCTGGCGGGGCCGATCAGCAAAATCTATGGCGATTTTACCCGGCTCCAAAACTGTGACGTGTTGCACCGGATTGACAGCACCCGGCTTCAAAGGAACCAGTAAAGTCAGAAATTGCTGCACGCCCGTGCCCTGGCGGGTGTGCAGCACGGTGGTGGCAGGCACATACTGCGGTTCCATATCTTTGCGCACCCACCAACCGAGTAACTCCGGCGTGGTCTGAGCCGAAGCCGTGCGCACGGTTAGTCCATCGTGCAACAGGGGCACCACAGCGAGGTTCGATTGGCCCGCATCCGCCGTTGTCACCATGCCATTAGCGTCGTCCGTTTTGGTGGCGGTGGGCAGCAGGTGCCAGCGGACTTGATAGGTATGCGGGGCATTATCTTTTGGGGTGAGGGTATCAGCCACCAGAAATAAGTCGGGCTTAACAAACAGCACGCGCCGCGTGTGCGTTACAATACGGTTGTCCTCTTTACCGTATCCATCATCGTAAACCCCGGCGGCAAAATCATAAATAGGGGTGCTCGTCCAGTGGACATCTATGGGTTGCCGAGAAACATTGGCCTCGCGGTCTTTGGTCTGCCGACGCTGTGGCAGATTGTCCACTAAAACTGTGTTATGGGAGTAGGTATCTGTGGCATAAGAGCGCCACTTGCTTTGCTCATAGCTGCCGCCACCGCCATCAAACAAGATTTCACGCCCATAAGCCCACAGCACCACATTCAGCTTATCTTGATGCACATGCCCATAACCTAACGGCCCGGCGTCAAAGCAGAGATAATTAGCATCGGGCTGCCAGCCTGAGCGCATCACGAAATAACCCGCATAAGGGAACGGGTGGGAAGTTTGTGCTGGAGGTTCGCCACTCTGACCATTGGTCGCAATCCAGGCAAAATCGCGGCGCTGTGGAAATAAGGTACTGGCTCGCGCTAAGGTCTGCGGCACTCCCACGGGCCAGGAGTCGTTAAAACGCGGCAGATTACGGTCGGGCGTCATCAAATACAGGTTATAGTCAAAAGCACTTTGCGTGCGCGCCACATAATCGCCCGGCAATTCATTCATGCGCCCGAATAGCTGCGCCAGGGCCGGGATTTTCAAAATGTTATCCAGAGCCACTTGATGGTAACCAGGAGTTAATTCAACCTGGGCGCCGTCCGGCAGAAATTGCTTATTCAGTTCGGCGTACAGACTGCCACTGGCATAACTACGCCAATCCTTGGCTTCTTTGAGTTCAGGAAACAACCCGCCGACGGTATAAAGCCCGGACATCTCCATCGTGAGCCAGTTGCCCGTCGTGGGATACTGACGCAAGTAGCGTGCTTGCTCGATGCAGGACTTGAGATACAGCACAATATCATCATCGGTAAAAGCGGGCGAGGTTAAAAAGCGGTGATAGGCATCGGGCCATGAGCCAGACATACGGATTCCGGTTTCAATCGTGCGCCAGGCAGAGCCTGCCTTTTGATCGCTGCCCTTTGGTGGATGGGGACAATGCTCCACCCAACTCCGTAATTGTTTAACCCAGGTTTGGGCATATAGTTCATCCCCGGTGCCCCAGTAGGCCCGCCCCAGGTTCGGCCAGAAGTCCATACGGTTCAATTGCCACTGCCATTCCGCATTATCTGGCAAATCAGCCCGCGCTGTAGTCACGTTGTAAAACCAGTCTATGTTGCCCTGGGGAAACGTGTACCCGATGGTGACGACCTGCACCTTGCCTGCTACGGTGTTGTCCGCATCCTGTTTACTATATTTTGTGTCACGTGCAGGATGATGAGCATCGAACCACCAAGGGACGGTCGTGCGGGCGCGCAGGTAAGCCGCCAACGCGCGTTTCGCCCCACTGAGATCGCCTGCGCCAACAGCCGCCTTGACTGCTTCTAACCCTTTGCCAGTTAGGTCTATGGCCTCAAATAGTTCTTGATCTGTCATCAATGGCCCCTGCTTCTCGATCTGAGCCTGCGCGGTGTTCGGAGCAGTTACAGGTGGAGCCTGCACCCTGCTGTCGGCACGCCCCGGCTCAGCGGCTATGGTAGGGAGGGTGCCGATTATAACGAGCCAGCAGCCTACACTCTGATACCATGCTCTTCTCATATTCATTAGCAAGACCTACCTCTAGTAACGACAAACAATACCGCAAACAGCAACGTCATGCCCTGTAGTACAGGGCATGACGTTTTCTACACGGGCATCTTTAGGGCGTGGGCTGGAAGCCTACGGTGCCCAACGAACGGCCATTGACGACAATGGCGCTGGCAGCAATGTGCTGGCTGTAACGAGAAGAAGCACCGGCAAAAGGCAACTCTGGATAGCCGGTGACTTCCACTTTGGCGTTCTTGTAAGTCGCGTTGAGGTGCCCTATAGGATCAGGGAAAGTCGCCGCGGGCGTGATCTGGCGCAACTGCTGCGGCACGCGCACGAGGATGTCTCCCCAACTTGTCACACCGTTGGCTTCACTTTTAGCACGCTTATGCTGACGGTTATTGGTCTGGCTCATGGTAAAGCCAAGAATTTGATTACCCTCACCCACAATAAAGTTTTGAAGATAGCCCTGAACTTGCACCATTTTGCTGCCCACGGCAATACGGGGCTGCGATTCCAGCACATCCACATCACTCATATTCAGCACTGGCGTGTTATCGTTGATGCTGGTTGAGGTGCTATGGGAGCCTTGCACTACCGTCACCGGAATCTGCATCGAATTGTTGGTGGTTCCGGTCTGGGTGGTCGTCGTGGTGTAAGACAGAGCGGGACTATTCGCTTTAGCTCCGTTAGTGGCATTGCGCACCAGTGTCCAGTGTCCTCTTTCGGCACCGGGAATGACCTGTAGAGTAGCAAATCCACCTGCTGGCAATGAGGTTCCAGCTCGCAACACGGTCGGGATTTGTACGGTCTCCTCACCCTTAGCAGTCTTGATATCCACCGCCACCAGTTGGCCTGCGGCATCTGTATAATGACGCACTACAGTGCCCGTAATGGTGCTGAGGGTGGCGCTCCCGTTGGAGTTAGCATTGCCCGCAGTATTGGTCGTGCCAGTGGTATTATCGGCAGTCCAGGCCGCGAATTTGGCGTCACGGCTGGCTAAAGCTGTCAACACCGACAGGTTACGCGCTGGTCGGCCAACTTTGAACATCATTGCGCCATGAGCGGGCACCGCCGAGGTAAAGGAGTTGTTGAAAACTCCAACATCTTTTTGCAGCCAGAGGTCGCGCACGGGTTGTGGCTGATTGAGCATCAAGTCAGACCAACGGGCGGTCACATTGGCCTTTTCACGGCCTCGATTAAAGAGCGCGACGGCCATTGTCCCATCCCACAGGGGCTTGGCCCACACTTCAGTGTTACCTTCTTTAGCCATACGCTTGCCCTGGATGCCTAACGGGTCTTGATCTATGTCAATGACCTCATCATTGCCCAGCACAGCCAGCATATACTGATCTACCTTGGAAAGATCACTACCAATCAGCAAAGGGGCAGCGAGGATGCTCCACAAGGTGATATGCGTGACTTGCTCGTTGGGCTTAAGGGCATGGACAAACAACATGTCGGGGTCATTCCAGTGGCCGGGAGCCGCATATTTTTCGTGTCCATTCTGGCTAAAGCCAATCTGTGTCATGCTGCTATAAGAAGGGCCAATATCGCCCGTAGTGCGCCACAGGTTGCCACGCACATCGGGGTCTGCGCCCCACTTCCAGACATCGCCCATGCCATACTGACAAAGGCTATAGGTAATATCACGGTCTACCTGACCCAGTGCATTACCCATCACACGATAGGGCTTCTTGAACCGCTCTAAGCCTTCGCCAGTGGCCTTATCGCCATAGGAACACCAGTCGTATTTCAGGTAATCCACACCCCATTTGGCATAGCTCCTGGCGTCTTGCAGTTCGTGCTCATAGCTGGCGGGATAGCCCGCGCAGGTCTTGGGGCCAGGCCCAGAATAAATGCCAAATTTGAAACCTTCGCCATGCAGGTAGTCGCCCAGTTCCTTCATGTTGCCAAACTTCTTGTTGACCTGGATTTCCCCGTTGGCATCGCGGTCGGCTTCCCAGCAATCGTCAATGTTGATGTATTGGTAGCCATGCCGTGAGAGACCAGTCTTAATCATCCAATCGGCAGCCGATTTGACTTTGGCCTCATCTACATCACAATGAAAAATGTTCCACGAGTTCCAGCCCATCGGCGGCGTGAGGTTCAATTTATGGTCGCCGCTCACGATCACCAATTCACGCCGCGCTGTGCCACGCGGGCCGCGCACCGTGAGTTCAACAGGCGTAGCACCGGGGGCTTGCAGTGAGCCGTGAATAATGCCTGTTGTACTATCTAAGGTCAGACCAGCGGGCAGGTTGCGCGCACTGTAGGTGAGGGGGCCTTGTCCCGTCGCCGGAATCATAAACAGGAACGGATGACCAGGCGTGGCTCCGGTAATGCGCGGGCCATGAATGGCAGGCACGGGCGAAGTATTGGTGACAATGGGCAGGGGCGTCTCATTGCCTGGCGAGACCTGATTGGCCTGAATCGTCACCGGTGTGGACGCGCCGGGCTGTAAAATCAACATGGCATCGGCCCAGTCCGCATGGTCGGAGTCAATACCATCGTCACCATCGCCAACGTGCAGCACCAGCCGCTTTGCGCCAGTGAGATCAACCGACACCGCTTTGGGGGCATCGCCGCCATGCATCACGCCACTGTTAAAGGCTTGCTTGCCATCTACGAAAACTTCAAAGGTGACTGACCCATGACCAACTTTCTCCTCGTCCACGCCGACCTGAGCCGTAAAGCGGGTCGCGCCACCTTTGAGGTCAATGGCCATATCGCTCTCGGCGTGAGTGCCAATGCCATGAGCATAGTCAACGTCTTTAATCTTGAGTGGATGATTATCCACAGATAGTGCCTTATGGGGTGAGCCATAGCCTTGCACAATCTTGCTCAAGTCCAGGTTTTCCAACCAGATACCATTGGCCGGTAAATCCGCCGCTTGACTCGATGCCGCCCCTATTCCCAGGGGAACAGCTAAAATAACGCCACAGCTTACAAGACTCTTTAGCGTCTTCAAATTCATCCTGAAACTCCTCTTTCCGTAAATTCGACATGCATGAGTTCATTATCCATTATAAACCGATGACCTCTCCCCTGTCCCCTCGCCGAAACGGCGAGGGGAACAAAGGACGGCTGTATCGGTTATCCTCTGACACCCCCTTCCCGGTTCGGGAAGGGGGACGGGGGGTTAGGTCTCTATCCATCCACCACGCGCACCTCATAGCGTTTTAGGGTTATTAACTGACCATTAAGGCTCACCTGCACTTGCCCGTTGTGCTTATTGATTAACATGATTTTGTGCGCCGAAGCCAAAACTTCCACATCAGGAGATGAAACAACTGCGGGATAAAGCAGTGTTCCAGGCCCAAAGCTATCATGAAAGGCTTTGAACACCGGGTAGAAAGGAAACGGCTGACCGCCACCGGGATGGCGCGTATCGCTAAATAAAGCTTCTTGCAGTTCGTTCCCCGCGTCTTGCGGCTGCCAGAGCAAGGCCACTGCGGTGTCTGCTCGCACCATGTGCTGCATGATCGAAGCGTAATTGGCTGCCACAAAGTCGCGGTCGCCATTATGCCAGCCGTAATACTCAGCCCACCAGAGAGGCAGGTTGGTTTTGTCTTTAATCTGTCGCGCTACATCACCAAAGAAGTGGGTTAATGCCATCGCTTCGGCATCTGTGTATAGGCTCTTATCGTGAAAATCTTTGAGGCCGCGATCTAAGGTGATAAAGTCAGCGCCGTGCTTATGTTGCAGCCAGTAGTTCAGCACATCCCACTGGCGCGGGGTAATCGGTGCAGCCGTTGACCAATCGCCACGTTTGGAGCCAGTGCCTTCAATCACCAAGTAGGGGCCGCCAACTTTTATATCTCGATTGACCGACTTAAGCGCATCATAGACCTTATTATAAAGTGCGGTGTAAGCCACATAGTCCCAGTTATTGATAGCAGGCTTCCATAGCCCTTTCATCTCGTTCCAGACCTGGAAATACTTCACATCAGGATAACGCTGTGCCACCTGACGCGCTAACGCGGCAAAGTCATCGTAATGGGCGGGCAAGGGAGCCACTTCGAGTTTCGACCAATCGGTTTTGCCAGGCGTACCACCTTTCATCCAATCCGGTGCACCGCAAAGCGTAATCACTGGCGTCGCGTGCATTGAGCGTATCAGGTTAATCCGTGCATCTAAGCTGGCCCAGTTGTAGACACCAGGCGCACGCTCCGGGTTATCCGCACCCCAGCCCATAATGTGCTGATTTTGATAGCGACACGCCGCTTGTAATAATTGCTTGCTCCTGGCAATAGAGGCCGCGTCACCCCAGGCATCCAGGCTATATTGCGTGTGCGTTACCCCGGTCTCAA
Organism: Abditibacteriaceae bacterium; assembly: GCA_019239895.1. Lineage (GTDB taxonomy): Bacteria > Armatimonadota > Abditibacteriia > Abditibacteriales > Abditibacteriaceae > JAFAZH01. The sequence continues at coordinate 95,063 of JAFAZH010000010.1, forward strand.
AGTGGCTGACCCCTACTGGCTTAGAGCGATCAACAGTTATGGTCACAACATCGTGATTGTTCACTGCTTCCTGAGCAGATTTAAGTGAGACAATATCTGTATCTGCGCTCGCGGCTTTAGCCAGCCATAAAATACCGCAAATGACGCGACAGAGATAGAAGAGGAAAAATCTTTGAGACGGAATGAACATAACTATGGTCAAGTTTAGCAACTGAGGCTAACGGAGACCCGCTGTTGAAGCAGTGCGCGGTCGGGCATAGTTTTGTTACTTTCTTTATTCACTCCCCGGCTGCGCATTATGTGTGGTGGTGCCTCGACTGCGAGGTAGCCACTCATTCTGCCATCGTGTCTCAATGCGGGCACGCCAGTCTTGAGCTAATTTCGTTAGCTCAGCCACAACTTCAGGATGTTCATCTTTGAGGTTATGTTGCTCGCCCATATCATTTTGCAAATTAGCCAGATGCACCGCATCCTGTGGCGCAGCGCCTTCGACCAGTTGCCCGTTGAGCACCAGTTTCCATTGCCCCTGACGCACCGCCGTCTGCTTGTCCATTTCCCAGAATATCTCTCGATGTGGACTTTTGGCTTTTTGCGTTACCAGGGGCAGAATATTAGTTCCATCAATTTCATAACCTGTCGTGCTAACACCTGCCGCTTGGAGGAAAGTGGGAAAGATGTCCATTGCGGCGGCGGGTTCACTAAGCACCTGATGGGCGGGAATATGTCCAGGCCAACTCAGCAAGGCGGGGACACGAATACCGCCTTCATAGAGGCTGAACTTATGGCCTTTAAGCTTGCCTGACGTGCCGCCATAATAAGGGTCGGTGCGTCCATCAAGCCAATTGCGCGTTTCGCGGGAGGGGCCATTATCGGATTGAAAAAAGATACAGGTGTTGTTGAGGATACCCTGTCGCTCCAATTCACTTCTAATTGCGCCGACACCATCATCTACTGCGCTCAACATCGCGGCCATAATGCGCCGGTCAGGGGAAAGCCGAGGAAAGCGATCCAGGTACTTAGGTGGCGCGTGCATCGGATAATGTGGCGCATTATACGGTACATAAAGAAAGAATGGCTGTTTGCTTTTAGCCATCCTCCGGATGTAATTTATAGCCTTGTCCGTAATGACTTCGGTTAAGTATTGACCATTGCGATAGACTTCCTGATTATTCTCCCATAGGTCATGCGTGGGATTATAGCCACCGCCCATGCCCCAGTAGAAAATGTGCGAGTAGTAGTCCACGCAACCGGCCAGGAAACCAAACCACTCATTGAAGCCGTGATCGTGCGGGCGGCAGCCATCGGCTAAACCTAGGTGCCATTTGCCGAACATGGCGGTGGCATAACCATGTTTGTGTAGCGCGGAAGCCAGCGTTGGCACTTCGGGCAACAGGCCAGTCGTTGTGCGATGCCCACCCAAGATCGAGCGCACCCCCGCATTGCCAGGGTAGCGGCCAGTCAATAAGGCAGCCCGCGAAGGCGAGCAGACGGGAGAGTTAGCATACCAATCCGTAAAACGCACCCCGGAGGCGGCTAACTGGTCAAGGTGGGGCGTGTGGAAGTCCGTCGCGCCCATGCATGAAAGATCGCCATAACCTTGATCGTCGGTGAGAAATACAATGAAGTTGGGTTGGCTCATGGTAGTTGGATTATAAGAGATTCGCAGAAAATGAGTAGAACTAATTTGAAAGTCTTGTTTGTGTAACCTGTATCGCTCCACCCGATGGTGCATCAAGTCGCAGCACTCCATCTTTACCAATTGTTACAGGAGGCAATGCCTTACCGCCAGCACTAACAGCGTATCGCCCTGGAGCCATATCCACGACAGCAACCAACCACGACTTGCCGGTGGGTAATGTCGCTGTAAAAGAAGTCTGTAGTTTTTCGGTATGGGCAAAGAAGGCAGCAGATGAATGGTTAGCCTCAGTGATCAAGGCACCATCGAAAGTGCCTGTTGATAAACGTGTAACGGTCGGGAAACTTCCTTCACTGCCAAGACGGGGGCATAGCACATTTAAGAAGACATCGTCCTGGGCCGGAGTAGGGGGCGAAACTTCGATGCGCCACTTGCCGCGTCCGCCAGTTTCATCGGGCGTGCCCGACACAAAGTATTGACTGCCAGGATCGCCAAACCAGCGCACTTCCGGTGGATTGCCCGGCGGATAGTTCGCGCCATTAACCCAGAAATCTTTAATGTGGTGATGATGGTGCTGTTGGTGCCACTGGTCGCCAGGGAAGCCTTCGGTTTTGCCGTCAGGTAAATTGACCCGTCCCCCGATTTTAGTAATGATTGCATTCTCTGGCAAGAGCGTGACATTGAGGCAACGTCCAAAGCTGGGCACTGGCTTAGGCCAACCATAACGGATAATAGCCTTCGTCGCACCCGTGTAATGGAACTCGCCGTCATCTATCTTTTGCTCGTGGCCGTCTTGAATGTCTAAGTCGCCCAGCGAATGCAGTAGCCAGGTCTTTTTGAAATTAGGATTCGTGCTGCTCACCCGGTCGAAAACGACGAGGGAATCTAAGCCGCGCAGGTAGAGCAACTGGCGCGTGACATTGGATACTTTCGGTTGATTCAACTTCCCACCGTGCCAGAGCGGGCTGTTGTAGGCTCCGGTAATATCGGCAAAGGCATAGGTAAAGTCGGGGGAGTTTGCAGAGCGGCTGAGATTGCCCCGCTGAAAAACTTCGCGGTAATTCAGATAATCATCCATGCCAGGGCCGGAAGTGAGGGGAAAGTTAGTGCGCTGCCCGCCGCCATCGCTGCCCGCTTCTGCACCACCCAAGAATCCCTTCCACTTTTCATCCGGAGCATTAACGAGCAAGCTATTGGTGGCAATGGTGCGGTTGAGGTAATTGAAAGAGTGGCGAGTGCCCACGTTACCATGATCGAGATTGCCGGTGCGCGAGGCCAGCAAGTCACCCTTAAAAATCTCAAAGCCTCCGCTGTATAAGCTGTCATGCACGGAAACAAACGCCGGATTTTCAAAGAGAATCCAGGTCGCGTCGTCGCTCCAATCACTGCGCATATAAGCTGTGTTCATGCCCTCATCAAAATAGGCTAGGGATGTTGGTTCTTTTTTCGGCACGCTATCGAAGTCTCCTAGCACGGCCCACTTCAAGGTATATTGCATCCACTGCGTCGGCCAATCGCCTGCTAACCAGCGTAAGCCTTGCGCTTCGGGGGTATCTCGATAACGGTCGCATAAGGCCGCTGCCGACATATAGGGCTGCGTGTCACCGACATAGCCCATGCGAATGTGATCGCCTGCGGGTGAATAATACTGGCGTAGGGAGTAAAGGTTGTTCTTCTCGGCCAACCTGCGCGGATACCAGCCAAACATCACATGCTGAATGCGATTAAAGAAAAATGGGGACTCGCTGAACACATCCTCCCCAGTGGCTGTGCGTGCCATCCACGCATAGCGGACGATGAAAAAGCTGTGCAGCCCTTCATACTCGCCGCCATCACCACTGCGCCCACCGCGTCCGCCATCATTGAGCCAGGGCAGCAAATTTTTATCAAAGTTCTCATGGGCTACGCGCAATAACTTTGGCGCGTCCGGGTCATCACCCAGCAGGGCAAGAGGCACGCAGGAGAGTAGAATCTGGCGTCCGCCGCCATCATTATGAGCGATAGGTGCGCCCGAACGTTTCTCGCCCCAGGTCGTCGCCTCCTTCAACCAATCAGCAATAGTCTTACGTTGTGCGGGCGTCAGTTGGTCATAACACCAATCATAGTGCATAGCGATAGCGTGCGCCCAGGCCGCGCCAGTAAAGGTGGCATCATGCACATCCTTGAAATGCTCGCGCATTGGCTTATCGAGGATGAGTTGAGCGTAAGCAATCGAGTTCTGCGCATATTGTTTATCACCCGTCACCAGATAAGCCAAAGCATTATTCTCACAACCATCTGGCGCACCCATATCATGAAATCCGCCCTTGGGCAGATTGGCATTACCCGCATCCACCCACGCTTTGAAGGCTGTCACCAGACGGCTTCCTGCTTTAAACTGCTGCCGCATGGCCGCAATACGTTGTGGTGTCACGTAAAGCCGGGGATGTGGCGAGACGGCAAGAACATAAACATCAACTACTTCGGAAGTTGTTTCATTTGGAACATTTAATTGACCTGAATTGACGGGAACATCAACTTTAATTCGGTAGAGTCCCGCCACGTCAGGTTTAAAGAAAACAGCTTCAGAGCGGGGCAGTGGAGGGCCACTATAACCAGCAGTTGTAGAAACTAATGTACCTGCTTTCAATGCCTTGTTCTCTAACTGGCTTGTGCGGGGCTTGCTTGCAAAAATGCACTGCGCAGACAGGAGAGTTCGATGTAGCTGGCTTCCGTCACCTTTGAATAAGGCAACTGCCACGTCTCCTTGTTTCCACTTCAACATTGTCAAACTATCAAGTCTGAAATCTGAAAGAGTATCGCTCTGTTCCACTGCAAGCTGTGGTCGCTGCGTTTCTTCTTTGGCCTCACGACTGGCAAATGTCCAGTTGCGCGGCAGATTGGAGGAGCGCAGCAGCAGGTTCACTTCCCTATCACCTGCTCGTTGACGCTGGCGCAGGAAATCTGTGACATCCAGTTCCATCCAGGTATGCTTTGTCACTTGAACTGGATCAAGGAAATAGGTATGAGCGAAGTTGACGGCAATATCCGGCTTGGGCAATGGCCCGACATCGGCATACGCCTGGCCACCGATACCCGGCCCTTGATGCCAGGGGGTTTGGCCATCGGAGGTTTCAAAGGTCGCACCGGTTTCTGTCCAGGGCGTCACTACATCGGCCAGGCTGACGGCGGTTTTCAGGTCGGGAAACTCGCCTTGCTCATTAAAGCCGACATCCGTCACATAAAGCCGCACGGTTGCACGTAAGATGCGTTTACCAGGGGCGATCTGATTAAGAGGAAAGCGCAATAAAATTTTGCGCCCTTCCCACTGGTCAATGCGCAGTTGCGGTTCGGTGCCGAAGTTCTGCTTCTGGCTACCGTAAGTCTCGATATAGGTATCGGCACTGGGAGTGATGGAGAGATTAGCCGCGTTTGCTTTACACGCTAAAAGCGATAGGATGCCGCAGATAAACAGCGGGCCTTTGCTCATTGGCATGACGCACCTTTAGGGGAGGAATTCTATTATGCATTATTACCACAGAATACCCGACAGGAAAGATAGTCGATTAGAAAAAAGCAGGCTGCCCTGGCTTACATTGACTCGTAAAGGCTGAGATTTAAGCTGAATACGTTGAGTGTAAGTCTCAAAGAGTGATCTTATAAACCAACATTACTCATGTCAGGATAGCGATCTCCTGCCGTGATGCCATGCGGCACAATCTCGTCTAATTGGCTGAGTTCCTCTGGAGAAAGTTGAACGCTCAGAGCCGCCACGTTTTCTTGCAAATGTTGTTCGCGCCGCGTGCCGGGGATGGGCACGATGTCTTCGCCCTGAGCCAGCACCCAGGCCAGCGCCAGTTGTCCCGGTGTCACGCCTTTCGATTGCGCAAGCTCTTGAACTTCTTTCACTAAATCCAAGTTCTTCTGAAAGTTCTCGCCTTGAAAACGCGGCATTCTGCGCCGTGAATCATCCGGGGCCAAGTCGTCGGAAGTCTTAATCGCTCCGGTCAAGAAACCACGCCCCAGTGGGCTATACGCCACAAAGCCAATGCCCAGTTCACGCACGGTGGGCAGAATGTCCGCTTCCGGCTCGCGGCTCCACAACGAGTATTCGGTTTGCAGCGCACTGATGGGATGCACAACGTGAGCGCGTCGAATAGTTTGTGGCGCAGCCTCGGATAAACCAAGATAACGCACCTTGCCCTGAGCTACTAATTCAGCCATCGCGCCGACTGTATCTTCAATGGGCACCCGGCGATCTACACGATGTTGATAATAAAGATCAATAACGTCCACGCCCAGGCGTTGCAGCGAAGCGTCACAAGCGGCGCGCACATAATCGGGGTGGCCATTGATACCAATCCAACTGCCGTCGGGGTTGCGCTCATTGCCGAACTTAGTGGCCAGCACCACTTCATGACGGCGACCTTTCAACGCTTTGCCGACTAACTGCTCATTCGTGAAGGGGCCATACATATCGGCAGTGTCTAAGAAAGTGATACCTAAATCTAAGGCCCGATGAATGGTGGCAATGGAGGCCGTTTCCTGCGCGGCTCTAGCCTCACTGCTGCCATAGAAATCGGACATGCCCATGCAGCCCAGACCCATTGCCGTAACGGATAAGCCCTGACGGCCTAATTGACGTTCTTCCATAATGTTTCCCGTGGTAATGATTGAATTTAAGAACTATTAACTACCCTAATCGAAAAGGTGTTCGCTTGCTACAGCGTAGCACATGCGGTGCCAGGCAGTGTTCTCGATGCAGCAGTTCAGAGCGTGACAGTTATGTTCCCATGCCAATTAAAGCATGACAGAACAGCAGTTATGCGAGATAATTGTTTTATCGCTTAAGCAATTTGGAATCAGCCGCATTGATGTTTAAGCTGAGGAGGGTTATGGATCGAGAGCCACATCTCTTTGCCGCACCGCATCCGGTGTTTGCCACGCGCCGCGAGTTCTTAAAGCTCACAGGTTCTGGCCTGGGTTTGCTCGCTCTGGCGGGACTTTTAGACAAGCAAGGGTTGCTGACCGCTTCAGCCGAAGCCGCAACTGCGTTACCCGCCATTGGTCTACCCACCACAGCGGCCAATCTTAATCCACTCGCGCCGCATCCCGGCCACTTTCCGGCACGGGCAAAAAGTGTAATCTGGCTCTTTATGAACGGTGGCCCCAGCCATGTGGATACCTGGGATTATAAGCCGGAACTCATTAAGCGCGATGGGCAAGAGTATAAAGGCTTCGATAAGAACACGGGCTTTTTTGTGGATCAGGTTGGCCCCATTATGAAGTCGCCCTTTGCCTTTAAGCAATATGGCAAATCGGGCACCTGGGCCTCCGAGATATTTCCCAATATGTCCCGCCATGTGGATGACATGGCTTTTATTCATTCGTGCTATACCGAAACCAACAACCATTCGCCTGCCTTATTCGAGATTAACACGGGCATGAATCGCATGGGTTTCCCTAGTGTCGGAGCCTGGGTGACTTACGGGCTGGGTAGCGAAAGCCAGAACTTGCCAGGCTTCGTCGTTATGTATGACACCTTAGGGCGCGGCTTGCCCAAAGGTTATGCCCAAAACTGGGGAGCTGGCTTTTTACCGGGGGTCTATCAGGGCACCGCGCTTAATGGCCAGGGCGCGCCCATCAATGATCTCAATCGCAATGCTCACATGAGCGATGCCCAACAGCGGTCGCAGCTTAATTTTCTGTCACGTTTGAACCATGAGCACCTCCAGCAAAGCAGCAACGATGGCGAGTTAGCGGCACGCATTGAAAGTTTTGAACTGGCCTATCGGATGCAGATGGCCGCCCCCGAAGCTCTCGATATTGAAAAAGAAGACGAGCCAATTAAAAAGCTCTATGGGTTGGATGACAAGCGTTGCGCTCATTTCGGCAAGCAGTGTTTGATGGCGCGGCGGTTAGTCGAGCGTGGCGTGCGTTTCGTACAGATTTATAGTGGTGGCGAGGAAAACGAAAAGAGTTGGGATGGCCACCTCAACATCGAGTCCAACCACCGGGGCTTTGCCGGGGAAACCGATGTGCCCATCGCTGGTCTGTTCACTGATCTGAAACAGCGTGGCCTATTAGATTCGACCCTGGTCATCTGGTGCGGTGAATTTGGCCGCCTACCCCTCGTGCAAAAAGGTGGCACCGGGCGCGATCATAACCCACACGCCTTTACCACCTGGATGGCAGGCGGCGGCGTTAAAGCCGGAGTGCATTATGGTACGACTGATGAATTAGGCCATAAAGCGGTGGAGAACCGGGTCAGCATCAATGACTTGCACGCCACCATTTTGCATCTCCTGGGCATTGACCACACTAAACTCACTTACCGTTTCAACAGCCGCAATTACCGTTTAACAGATGTCGCCGGTGAAGTCGTGCGTGACATTCTCGCTTAATCTTTTCGCCTAAAAGTCATGAATCATAAAACCCGCCCCACGGCTTCCTGGATAGTGCCAGTTCTCGCTTGTGGCTCCCTGCTGGCACTAACTCTCACCGCTGCATCAGAGCCGAAGCCAAAACAGCCCGCTGCACCTGCCACAACTCTCAGTTCTGAAGATGTGGCATTCTTCGAGAGCAAGGTGCGGCCCGTTTTGGCGGAGAATTGTTATAGTTGTCACGCCGCTTCGCGCAAGTCCGCCAAGGGCGGCTTACAACTCGATAGCCGGGCCGGATGGATGAAAGGTGGTAGTCACGGGCCAGCTATTCTACCAGGAAAACCCGATAGCAGCCTGCTCATTAAAGCCGTTCGCTACCATGATGAAGACCTGCAAATGCCACCCGCCGGAAAATTATCCGCCTCGCAAATCGCCGCCCTGGAGGATTGGGTTAAGCGCGGCGCTCCTGATCCGCGCAGCGGAACAGTCACGAAAGACAGCATCGCTACTCCGAAGAAATTAGTCGGCATGAGCGTCGAAGATGGGCACAAGTTCTGGTCGTTTCAGCCCCTAAAGGCGGTCGCACTACCTCCTGTTAAAACGCAGTGGGGCTACACGCCCCTCGACTATTTCGTGCTCTCGAAAATGGCAACGCAGGGCCTTAAACCCAACCCGGCAGCGGATCGGCGCACCCTCATTCGTCGCGCCTATTTCGACCTTATTGGCTTGCCACCAACGCCAGCAGAAATTGACGCCTTTCTCCATGATAAAAGTGCCAACGCCTATGAGAAAGTTGTAGATCATTTACTGGATAGCCCGCATTATGGCGAGCGGTGGGGGCGGCACTGGCTTGACCTAGCGCGTTATGCTGATAGTCATGGTTACGAGCAGGATTATGATCGGCCTTATGCTTACCAGTATCGTGACTTTGTGATTAAGGCGCTGAACCAGGATATGCCCTATAACCAGTTTGTGCGCTGGCAGTTGGCCGGAGATGAACTGGCCCCGGATGAACCGATGGCACTCATGGCGACGGGCTTTCTTGCGGCGGGCGTGCATAGCACCCAAATTACCAAGAACCAGGCCACCAAGGAACGCTACGACGAACTGGATGATATGTCCGCCACGACGGGCGTAGCGATGCTGGGTCTGACCGTCGGTTGCGCCCGCTGCCACGACCACAAATATGACCCGATTCCAACCCGCGACTATTATCGCCTGCTCTCTACGTTTACCACGACAGTGCGTAGTGATATGGACATCAATGTAGACCCGCGTGGTTATCAGCAGGCGAAAGCGACTTTCGACAAGGCACACATACCACTGGTTGAAGCGTTACAGCAATACGAGCGCGAGCAACTGCCGCAACGGTTCCAGGAGTGGTTGAAAGGTACGGGAACGCAGTTGGAACAGCCGCAGTGGTTGACTTTAGACTGGACGAAATTTGAATCTAAAGGCGGTGCCACTCTCACACCCCTCCCCGACGGCTCACTCTTAGCGAGTGGCACTAACCCGGATAACGATACTTACACCTTCGTCGCTACCACGCACCGCACCGGCATTACAGCTTTCCGTTTGGAAGCGTTAGCCGATTCGTCTCTTGTTAGGGGTGGGCCGGGGCGGGCCAGTAATGGCAACTTTGCGCTCACCGACTTCAAGGTTACGGCAGCGCCGTTGGCCAACCTGCTGGATACCAAAGCAGAAGATGCCAAACCTCAAGAGATTAAATTAATCGCGGCCAGGGCGACCTTCGAGCAGCAGGGCTTGCCGGTGGCAGCCGCCATAGATGGGGATGCCACGTCCGGCTGGGCTGTAGACCCTCAATTCGGCAAAGATCAGGCTGCTGTATTCGAGACCTACAAACCCATCGGCTTTGCAGGCGGCACGGTGCTGACCTTCACCCTGAAGTTCGATAATAACACGGGCCACAGCATCGGACGGCCTCGTCTCTCTTTGACCACGCAGACCGGGCCGGTGCCTTTCAATGGCGCAACACAACCAGATGGCGCAGCACAGCTTTTGGCTATGCTCCAATCTGGTCAGCGTTCTCTTACTGCCGAAGAGTGGCCCACGGTGCTCAAGTGGTATCGCGACCTTGATCCCGGCTGGCGTAAGTTAAACGAGCAGGTGCAGGCGCACCTTGCGACAGCGCCCAAGCCGCACATCGAAAAAGCTCTCATTTGCAGTGAGGGCGTGCCTGCTGTCCGCAATCACACGCAAGGTGATGACTTCTTGCCAGAGACACACTTCTTGCGCCGAGGCGACCCTAATAATGCAGAAGGCGTAGCAACTCAAGGCTTCCTCCAGGTTTTAATGCGGACACCGGATGCGGAGCGGCACTGGCAAGAGCCACCACCCGCCGGATGGCATACCTCGTATCGGCGTCGTGCCCTAGCGAATTGGATTACGGACACCGATGAGGGCGCAGGGCCTTTACTGGCGCGAGTTATTGTGAACCGCTTATGGCAGCACCACATGGGACGCGGTCTGGTGGGCACTCCCAGTGACTTTGGCACGCAGGGGGAACGCCCGGTTAATCCCGAACTTTTGGAGTGGCTGGCAACAGAGTTGGTGCATAATGGCTGGCGACTCAAGCCTCTACATCGTCTCATTATGCTCTCGGCGGCTTATCGGCAGTCAGCGGCATTTGATGCGGCAAAAGCCAAAATAGACCCGGAGAACAAATACTGCTGGCGTCACCCGCGCCAACGACTGGAAGCGGAAGTCATCCGTGATGCCATGTTAGCCGTCAGCAATACACTCGATACTACAATGTTCGGCCCCGGCACGCTTGACGAAAATCAAAAGCGCCGCAGTATCTACTTTATGGTCAAGCGCAGTCATTTAATTCCGATGATGCGCCTCTTCGATGCCCCGGATGCACTGCAAAGCATTGCTGTGCGCCAGGTGACAACCGTGGCCCCGCAAGCCCTGATGTTGATGAATAATCAGAATGTGCATGAGAGTGCCGTCAGCTTTGCACATCGCCTGCTACCCACACCAGCAACCACGAATGAGGATGTGATAAATGAGGCTTATATGACAGCGTTAGGCCGCCCACCCGATGCCACCGAGAAGACGGATGCACTATCGTTCTTGTCTCAGCAGACCGCATCTTATCAGGCGGCTGGTCATTCTGATGCTCGGCAACTGGCCCTAGTGGACTTTTGCCAGACCTTGTTGTGTTTGAACGAGTTCATTTATATCGAGTGAACCCCGTAGAGTAAGTTGCTTTTGATGGGTTAAACTGTTGCTATTAAGTAGCGTGAACAACTTCAATAAAGAGTGTGCTGTAGGAGGTGTTTGCTGATGCGTAAAACGGAATTCATGGTCATAGGGTTTATCTTATTGTTAGCCGTTGGGCTTCTCTCTTTGCTCCCCGGTGGATCGTCTTCATCCGAGACGCCTCCTCAAGACCCTGATATGCAAAAAGCTATGCAACTCACGGGCATGACCGAACAAGAGGTGCGCCAGTTTGCCAGTGAGCACCACATCAGCAAAACCGAAGCGCACCATATGCTGAAACACTTCTAATAGTTTTAGTTCTGCTGTCTTACTCTTCGCTCCATATACCTTTATGCTTTCTCAACTCTTGGCTGGCCCAAACACGCCAGAAGTTATCCGCCAAAACCTGGCTGTGGTGCATGTCCGATTTCACACTTTCAATGGCCAGCAGCAACTCGGCCAACTGGTAGTGCATAAAGCTTTGGCCACCGAAGTAGTTGAGGTTTTCGATGAGATTTATGCGGTCCGCTTCCCTATCGAAAAGATCGTGCCTCTATCCGTCTACAATTGGTCAGATGATGCTTCAATGGCCGATAATAACACCTCAGCTTTTAATTTCCGGCGCAAGGTCGGCAAACCAGAGTTATCCCATCACGCCTATGGGTGCGCCATTGACATCAATCCGCGCCTCAACCCTTACATTAAAGGCGAACTGGTTCTCCCGCCTGGTGCGTGCTATGAACCCACTGCGCCGGGCACTATCACCGCCCATGGGCCAGTGGTGCGCGCCTTTGAGCAATGCCACTGGATATGGGGTGGCAGGTGGGAGCCGCTTAAAGATTGGCACCACTTTGAAAAGCCGCTGGAACAAACCAACCCGTAGTTAATTCAAGTTGCCACTGATGAGGCTGTCATTCCGAGCGCAGCGTTAGCGAAGTCGAGGAATCTTTAAAGAGTATCGAGGATGTGCAACAAAAGGATGTGTAACAAAAGGATGTGTAACAACAAGATTTCTCGGCTCCGCTCCTCCCGTCGCTCCACTCGAGATGACAATATTCATCAATAGCAACTTGAGTTAATTATTGAATCGTGCATACTGCATAACTAAGGAGTTTTATGGTGTCTGCGAGAATTTATCTTCATTGCCTCCTTTGCCTGGCTTTATGGATGCTGCCGAGCTATGCTTTAGCGGCGGATACGCCTCCCCTGCCCGTGCGTGCGCTGCAAGATGCAGGCATCAATGTCGAGCGTTTAGGCGTGGCTGATACGCTTGTCGCGGATGCAGTGGCTAAGGGTGGCGTTCCCGGTGCGGTGCTGTTGGTGGCGCACAATGGTTCGGTGGTGTTGCGTAAAGCTTATGGCTTTGCGGCCCTACGTCCGCAGACGCGACCAATGAACCTTGATACAGTTTTTGACCTGGCCTCGCTGACCAAGGTGGTCGCCACGACCACGGCGCTTGGTCAGTTATTAGAAGCAAAGAAGTTAGACCTGGAAGACCCTGTCGCCCGCTACCTGCCCACCTTCGAGCAAGCTGGCGGTGACAAAGCCAAAATTACCATCCGCGATCTAATGACCCACGCCTCTGGACTTCCCGCCGGTGGGCCGTATGCGGGGAAGCATCTCACCACGACTCAAATCATTGCAGAAATCGCCCAGCGCAAACAAATCTCGCCGCCGGGTGAACGCTTTCTTTATTCAGATTTTTCCTATATTACCCTCGGAGCCGTGGTCGAGACCCTAACGGGCCAGACCCTTGACCGCTATTGCCATGACACCATTTTTGCCCCACTGGGCATGAATGACACCGGCTTTCTGCCGGGGCCAGAGTTAGTGGCACGTTGCGCGGCAACCACTGCCGGAGACGATACACCGGAAAATCGCGGCAAAGTGCATGACCCGACAGCAGCGGCTCTGGGTGGGGTAGCTGGTAATGCGGGTCTCTTTTCAACTGCTGATGATCTTGCGCGTTTTTGCCAAATGTTGCTGAACGGTGGCGAGTATGCAGGGGTGCGGATTTTGCAGCCGGAAACAGTTCACATGCTCACGACGAAGCACTCCCCTTTTGTTGGTAATGACCGCGCCCTCGGCTGGGACTTAGACTCTGGCTATTCGATTCGCGGCAACTTGCCGCCGGGTTCATTCGGGCATACGGGTTTCACCGGCACTTCCCTGTGGATTGACCCGACCACGCATACTTTTATCATTCTGCTGACTAATGTCGTTCATGCCCAACCAGTGCCCAGGACAGTGATACGCCTGCGGCGTGAGGTGTCGAACGCCGTAGCAGCGGCTCTGACTAATGCGCCACTTGAGCCGGGGCCTGGCCCCGCTGCTCCCTTGCCATCTGGAAAATAGAATAAGCTAAAGGAGTTCCCATGCAACGACCATACTGGCCATATCGTGCAGCGATCTTCACCGGGAGCCTGGTTTGCCTGTGGCGTATGGGCAGCCAGATCAATGCACAACCCGACCCCAATAATATTCCCAAAGCCGCTAACCCACCGACAACTCAGCAGTTGCGTGCCGCCCAACTTCAGGCGAATAAACTGCTGGTGGAGCAAAGAATAGCCGAGCGCGAGATTGCGCAACTTGAAACCATGTTAGGTCAGACGCTAACGCCAGCCCAGAAACAAGCCATCGGACAAGCGGCCATCCAACGGTATTATGCCACTGTCGCCATCCAAAAGAAGCATCAGGAAAGTGTGGCTAAAGCTCTGGGCATCACTGTGGAAGCCTTAGCCGCCAATCAGAAAGCTTATTTAAAATTGCATCCAGCTACGACTCAGCCTACCACTCCAACTGTTCCACAGGCGGCTGCTCCTAAAAAGTAAATCTCCATTATTAGGCTTGCTCGTTCGAGTCGCAGTCACGTTCCAACGAGCAAGGAAGAGTGCCCCGCATATGAACGATTCAATTAAAAAGTCTAAACCTCGCTGTCTGATGATTGGTGCGGGCGGCATGGCGCACCACTGGCTGCATCAGGCATGGGCACCGTTCCGCGACCGCATGGAGTTTGCAGCCCTCGTGGATGTGAACCCCGCTACACTCGATGCGGCGGGTGACTTTCTGGAGCTTCCCGCATCGCGCCGCTTCAATTCGGCTGCCGCCGCGTTTGAGCAGGTCGAGGCAGACTTTTGCTGCATCGTATCTCCACCACAGTTCCACCGTGAGGCTGTGGAGTTGGCATGTGCGGCTGGCATGAACATCCTTTCAGAAAAGCCGATTGCCGATACCTGGGAAGCGTGCTGCGCCATCTATCGGGCTGTACAGCAGGCCGGGGTCAAGATGATGGTCACTCAGAACTATCGCTATGAACCGCGCATTCTGACGCTGAAGCAGGCGATTAACGAGTTAGGCACCATTAACTATGTTGTGGCCCGTTATGCCACGGACTGGCGGGTCAGAAATTCCCATTATATCCGCACGGCTCTGCATCCTTTGCTGACCGATTGTGCTATCCATCACTTCGATCAAATACGCAACTTGAGTGGGGCCAATTGCCAGACGATCAGCGGCTATGAATGGAATCCCGGCAGTGTGCGCAGCGGCCACGACCAAATTAGTCGTGCCGCTCAATTCAGCGGTGCCGATGCTTTTGATGGTGGAGCCTGTGCCCTCTTTGTGATGCAAATGCAAGGCGGCAGCTTTGTGCAGTATGAAGGCAGTAATATCGCCAGTGCCAGCACCAACACCTGGCACCATGAGTATTACCGCGTGGAGTGCGAAGACGGCGCAGCAGTGTTAGATCGAGATGATATTGTCCGCATCGAGACACGCGGAACTAATGGCGCGCTGCAAGTGCGGGAGGTGCCCCCCGAAAAGCCAGCCTGGGAAGGCCACCAAGCCATCACCCAACAGTTTCTCAATTGGCTCGATGGTGGCCCCGCACCCGCAACCATCTTGCAGGATAACTTACAATCGAATGCCATAATGTTCGCGGCGATTCAAGCGAGTGAACAGGGCACAGCAGTGGATGTGCAACAGTTAATGCAAGCAGCGATGAGTTGAATGGTGATTGACCGAGGACACCGCGACCCAACCGACTTTTGTGATTTTATGCTTTTTTGTGGCTATCTCAGCTTTAAGTCTTAGCTCCGCGCAGCTTATAGTGCAGCCGTCAGCTTGACGCTAATGAGTCACGAATCGCCGCCACAATTTGGAAGGAGCGCAGACGCGCCTCATGTTCAAAAATTTGGGCCGTGACCATAAGCTCATCCGGTTTTGTAGAAGCGATGAAATCTATTATGCCCTGCCGCACTATCTCCGGCGAGCCTATAGCAGAGCAAGCCAGGGCGTGTTCTATGCCTGCCTGCTCGTGCGGTGTCATAAATCCTTCCAGGTTCTCCAACGGTGGTGGGAGTGGTCCCGGCCTGCCCCGACGCAGGTTCACAAACTGTTGCTGCAATGAAGTAAACAACCGCTTCGCTTCGGCATCAGTCTCTGCCGCGAAGACATTAAGTCCCAGCATGACATAAGGGCGTTGCAGCGTCTCCGAGGGCTGGAACCGGGTGCGGTAGAGTTCCAAAGCTAAGTTCATGTGTTCGGGAGCAAAGTGTGAAGCAAAGGCAAAGGGCAACCCCAGCATCGCCGCCAGTTGCGCGCTGAAAAGACTTGACCCTAACAGCCACAGGGGAACATTTAGCCCCTGGCCGGGCACCGCTCGCACCTGCTGCGCCGGGTCAGCCGAACGAAAATAGTTCTGCAACTCCAGGACATCTTGAGGAAAGGTATCCGCCCCACCAGCCATGTCCCGACGCAAGGCGCGTGCGGTGATTTGATCGGTGCCGGGGGCGCGCCCTAATCCTAGATCAATGCGACCAGGATAAAGTGATTCTAAAGTGCCAAACTGCTCGGCGATAACCAACGGCGAGTGGTTGGGCAGCATAACTCCACCGGCACCCACGCGGATAGTAGATGTCCCCCCGGCGACATAGCCAATCACCACAGAAGTGGCGGCACTGGCGATACCTGGCATATTATGGTGTTCGGCCAGCCAGAACCGATGGTAACCCCAGGCTTCGGCATGGCGTGCCAAGTCCAGCGAGTTGTGAAAAGCTTGGGTGGGAGTGCTATCCAGAGTGATAGGAGCCAAATCGAGGACAGAAAAGGGGATTTTGGCACGCTCCCGCTGAGGCTCTACGTTGGTTTCTGTTGCTGTCATTATAGTCAAAGTCTCTTTTCAATTTTGGCAATGCTAACTATTAAGCTGTGAGCGATTAAGAGGCCAATTCGATCTAGCTTTAGAAGATGCTGGGGTCTCCTGTAAACTTAGGAGTATCTACGGGGACTTATGTATTTCATAGCAGCACTTCTGGCCGCCGTGTGCTTTACTCTGGGCGGCATCTGCATGAAGCTGTCCCAGGGGCTGACGCGCCTCTGGCCCAGTTTGCTGGTCTTTGTCTGCTTTTTGATAGGGGCTGGCCTACAGACCGTTGCTATGCGCAAGTCGCAACTGAGCGTGACCTATATCTTAGTCTTGGGTTTAGAAGCGGTGCTGGCCTTGTTATTTGGGGTCTTTATCTTCAAGGAATCCTGGACGGTCAGCCGCACCCTGGGTTTACTCCTGATTATAGTAGGTATAATTCTGTTACGGGCTGAATCCTGAAACTTTTAGAGACTCATGCCACGCAATTGGGTGTCTATTTTAGCCTGCACCTTAAAATCAGAATTGCGGTTTAGCCATCATGCATGATTCCATAGAATTCGACAAAGTCAATGAGGCCATTGTGAGGTTCGTCGCGCATGATTGGACAAAAGCTTTAGAGCAGCAGATTACAGAAAGCTATGGCCCGGAGATTGCCGCGCAGGTCAAGTTCGTCCATAACGAGGCCATGAGTTGCCCAGTAGATTGGCGGCAAGCCAATATGAATTCTGCCCTGGCTATCCTGGCCGATTTCCTGGCCACCCGCTTTCCCCAATTATCCCCTGAAGCCAAGACCTGCCTCAACTACGCTTATATTATGACGTGGAAGTAAAGCTACTAAACGTGGAGGATTGAATCGGGGTGGCGAGATTTGAACTCACGACCTCTGCGTCCCGAACGCAGCGCTCTACCAAGCTGAGCCACACCCCGTTGACAACGTAACATTACTATTATAGAAAGCCAGCAGCTTTCCTGCAATGTCACCAACTGCCACACACCTAGCCCCATCAGCCAAAGCGCGGGCAAGCGGCCTCAAATACGCTAAACTGACCCCCGATGAACGAACACGAACAACTTCATTCTCGTGGGCCAAACGGTGCTGATCAGCGCAGGACAGATGATGCAGCAGTTATCGCCGATTATGAAAACTACGTTAATCCTTCGTATGCGGCACTGGTAAAATTTGGCGGCTTTGATTCTGTCGAGGTTTCGGCGCGAGGTTGCCTTGTAACCGATTCGCAGGGACGCGAGTTGTTGGATTGTGCGGGTGGGTTGGGGGCGCTCAGCGTGGGTTATTCGCACCCGCGTGTGGTCGCTGCGGTCAAAGATCAACTGGACAAAATGGCGTTCTCGACACGCCTATTGTTCAATGCGCCTCAGGCCAGGCTGGGCAAGAAGTTAGCTGAAATTACGCCCGGCGATTTACAATATTGCTTCTTTTGCAATAGTGGCACAGAGGCGGTCGAAGGGGCCATTAAAATCGCGCGTATGAGCACCGGGCGCAGTGGCCTGGTTTCAGCCACGGGCGCTTTTCATGGTAAAAGCATGGGGGCGCTATCGGTATCGGGCCGCGATCTTTATAAAAAGCCGTTTCAGCCCTTGCTGCCCGATTGTGTTAACGTGCCTTTCAATGATATACCAGCGTTAGAACAAACCGTGAACCAAGACACCGCCGCCGTTCTTCTTGAACCCATTCAGGGCGAAGCAGGCGTTATTGTGCCGGATGATGGCTACCTGCGAGCGGCCCGTGAAATCTGTGACCGACACGGCGCGTTGCTGATTTGTGATGAGGTGCAGACTGGCTTAGGGCGCACCGGAAAAATGTGGGGCTGTGATTGGGATGGCGTCGCGCCCGATATTATGACGCTGGCTAAAGCCCTTAGCGGTTCCTGCGTGCCCATTGGGGCCTTTATCGGTACACCGCGCACCTGGGAAGTCTTTAAAGAGAATCCTCTTATTCACTCGTCCACTTTCGGCGGTAATCCCCTTGCCTGCACCGCTGCTCTGGCCGCGATTGAAGTGATTGAAACCGAAGGTCTTGTAGAACAAGCCGCGACTCAAGGCGAGAAACTCATTACGGCTTTGCGAGAAACGCAAGCCAAATATCCGCAGTGTGTCAAAGAAGTGCGCGGCAGGGGCTTGATAATAGGAGTCGAATTTGCGCATGAAGACATCGGGGCGTTGGTTATTGTCGGCTTACTTCAGCGCAATGTGATTGCGGCTTACACCATCAACAATGCCACCACCATTCGCTTTGAGCCGCCGCTTGTCATCACCGATGAACAGGTCGCATGGGCCGTGCGCGCCTTCGACGAAGCCGTAGCCCAAACTGTGGAACTCATTGCTAATATTGAAATGGACGAGGAAGATATTGAGGGAACGACGAATGAACACTAATAGACACGAATGTTTTTGAGAATTGAGGATAGAAGATCGCAAAGAGAGTTCCTGCTGTGCTACCCTGCTATTCTCGATTCTCGATTCTCCATCCTCTATTCGCTTATTCGTGCTATTAGTGTTCATTCGTGGTTCCGAAATGAAAGGTTCAAATGCCACACGTTGAGACTCAAGTTAGCATAGATGCGCCGCGCGAGGTGGTCTGGAAAATCGCTCAGGATGTCGAAAAGCTGCCAGCCCTGCTGCCCGATTTAGACAAGGTCAAAGTCTTGGAGCGGCAAGAACTGACCAGCGCCACTACCCGCACCGTCACCGATTGGCAGGGGCGTATTAAGCAGTTCAATCGCCAGATGTGGTGGACGGAAGAAGACATTTGGAACAGCGAGACCTATACTTGCCATTTCTGGCAGCTACGTGGTGACTTCACAGAATATCGTGGCGAATATAGTTTCAAAGAAGAAGATAGCAAAACCCAGGTCTCCTTAGCGATTGATTATCAGTTCGACATCCCCCTCATTGGCAAAATGATGCAGAAAGTCATCCTCAAACTGATGCAAGAAAACTGCGAGGCCAATGTGAAAGCCTTGAAAGATGAAGCGGAACGCCAAGTCAAAATTCAATCCACTTCAATAAACGCTAATGAAAGCTAAGCCATTGGTTATTCAGTCACCAACATTAAGTATTCTTAGGCATTACAAAGAGGATGACTCCAAGTATAATTGCCATGAATACAGATAAGAATACTACGGCGGATAGATCGTCATGCATCTTTTCTCGTCTCACCGGTTCGACACAATTCACGGTAGGATCATAAGCCAGAAACTTAACCGGGACTTGTGAGCCAACTGTATACCTGTTGAAGCGCGTTCCAGCCCGTCCTGTGCGAGTCACTCCCCGATTATCAGTAAATTCATAATAGTAATGATAGAGGTTAGAATCGTGGGTTTGATACTTGACGATACCTATTGCCGGGGCACCATCTTCCACTAAATTTTTATCCCTATTCCAGTTGCCCATCATCGAGAAAACCACCACAGACCAGACCACAAGAAAAGTTCGCACAACTCTATTTCTTTTACCAATACTTTGCTTGGGTAGCTTACCGAAACTGATATGCCGTGCGGCCTCTTGGAGTCGGGCCGTATAATCTGATAATCGCTCGCCAGTTTCCGTCCAGGTAAGTTCTTTGGAAGGCACATAGTTATGGCAGCCAGAACAAAATGTCGTGTTATTGTAAAGAAAGGGATTAACTAAATAACTGCGGATAATCTCTTCTGGCATTCGCGTAGCCATGCCGCACTTTGCATGGTAGTAAATCTGCGGCACTCCTTCCAAACTGCCCTGGTAGCGTTGATTAGGGGGCACCGTGTAGTGGTCTTTCTGCTGCCCGTCAGGGAGTCGCTCTGTGTGTTGCGCAATATGAGAATTATAAACAAGAGCAAAAATTTGCTGATGGCAGAAGGGACATTGCTTTTTCATCTCAGATTAATCAATCCAATTGAACCTTACATTCGTAGTAATGTCTCACAATTATTTCGCCAATAGCTCACTTTTGCCTTCATCAATAAGGTTTATGGCTTTGCCAGGGCATTCAAAGCCTCACGGCGCATAGTCGCAGCAGAAATCTCCAGATTAGCGCAGATTTGCACGGCCCTCACATTGGTATAGATGAGCATTCCTAAGCCATCCACAATGCGCGCACCAGCGGCTTTGGCGTCACGTAAGAGGCGAGTTTCAAGGGGATTATAGACAATATCATAAACCATTAAGCCCGCGTGCAGGTAGCTTGTGGGGATGGGCGTAGCGTCGTCGTGAGGATGCATTCCCACAGAGGTGGCATTAACTAGGAGGTCAGTCTGAGGCAGAACTTCACGCAGCGTGTTTTCATCTAAGGGTAGCGCCCGCGCCTGCTGGCCCATGAAAGAGATTTCATCGGCGATCTGCGCGGCGCGTTCCACCGTACGATTGAGAACCACGATGGACGCCGCGCCCGCATGAGCGAAAGTTATGGCCAGGGAACGAGCCGCGCCGCCGCCACCCAAAATGGCAATGCGGGCATCACGCACCCTCGCACCTTCTTCGGCCAAGCTCTTGAGCGCGGCCCAGCCATCGGTGGAGTAACCGACAATTCTGCCATCGGGATGAAAGTGCAGCAGGTTGGCCGCCCCCATCGCCTGGGCCGAATCATCGAGTTCATCGCACAAAGATAGCACGGCTTCTTTGTGGGGAATCGTTACCATCAGACCCAACAAGCCAAGGGCACGCGCACCACGCACTGCCTGCTCTAAATGAGCCGGTGTGACGTGAAAGGCCACGTTGACCACGTTGGCACCAATTTCTTGCAGGGCCAGATTTTGAATACGTGGCGTGAGCGAATGCTCAATAGGATCGCCAATAATGGCTATGGTGCGGGTGGTGGCTGTAATCGGGCGGGGTGCAACGACATCAGGTCTTAATAGTTCACTCATGCCCTACAGTTTGCCATTGATGTTCTCGCGCCAGAAGATGCGCTTAAAGCCATCGCGCCATTTCTGAGCGCATAATGAAGGCGTGGTGTTTTCTAACTTGGCATCTGCGGGGGTAACTCGCGCAATCTCAACGCCGCGCGCCAGCAGACGGGCGTTGTGGTCATCACCATCTACGGTAATCTCGTGCATCTTGAGATTGGCTTTTAAGAGATCGTTTACCTGTTGCGCGGCTTTCTGCGCCCGCTCTTTGGCCGAGGGAGTTTGGTTTGGCACAAGGGCAAACTCAGCAATAGTCACAGCATCTATTTTCACCGATACGCGATCCAGGGTTTCTGCTACCGTTGCTTCCTGTCCGCCTTTCACATCACGCGGCGTAAAGGGGATACCAGCTTCCATGATGTCGGCCATTGCCGCCGCGACGCGCTCTGCCGAAGTGGGGTGCGTCTGAAAGATACCCAGGTTCATATCGGGCATCCGCTTTTCTTCTTGATCAAAACGCTCCATCAACGTTACCATCGCTGACGGGTTGTACGTGGTCTTAACCAATTCCTTGACCGCCGCGCTATCGGCTTCTTTTTCGTATTCAATGCCGTAGCCGTTCATAATCCCCAGCAGCATATATTGCGAGAAGGCCGCCATATCCGCCCCGCTGCGTCCACCAGCCACCATGCCTAATAATGCGGCGACATTGACCCAGGACAACTTCTTGGCTTTGGCCTCGGCGCGCAGAGCGTGCATCCGGCAGTTGTGGCCAATTTCGTGGGCCAGCACTGCGGCCATTTCATCGTCGCTGGCCACTGCATCAATCAGCCCTTTATAAACGTAAATATGGCCGTTCGGCAGGGTGAAAGCATTCATGTCCTTATCGTTGATAACTTTCACCGTGTATTTAATTTCGGGGCGCGTCGAGGCTTTCGCTAACTCCCCCGCCATTTTATTGAGCTTATCCAGTAAGACTTTAGCCTGCGGGTCTTTATTGGGGTCTAAGAGTTTAATTTTAGGGCTTTTTTCTAACTCAGCCGCCGCCTTGTCACCCATTTCAATCTCTTTGGGCAAGGCATTGGGAGGTGGGTTATCAGGCGAGTAAGCAGGTGCAGCCGATGCTCTGGAATGGGGGTAACTAAGGGTTAATCCCACTAATCCCAGGAAACAGAGTGCGACAGCTCGCATTGAGCGCCATATTTGCATTTCTCCTGAATATCGAGTCATCGGCGGAGCCTCCAAACTTATGAAGTGGCGATTTTAAATGGTTTTGTCACAGCACCCACCACTGAAACAAATCTGACGTTAGTTAGACAGTAGCAGTTCACCCTGGTAGCACACGTCACAGTTAAACTCATTGAGAGTTTAACTCATTCCTCTAAATGCTTTGCGTGCGAACTATATGCCAATAGTTCCGGCTTGTCTTTAGATAGGGATCAAGAAACTACCAACCTTAATGACCTACTGGCGGTGAAGGCGGGCACGCCGCATTGATGGCCTCGGTCGGGCTGACACCTAAGACACGGCAAAGAGTCTGTGGTGGCAAATCGGCGACGGCTACCAACCGCACGGAACCGCTATCCCGCATCACCAGGGTGCCCGGCCCGAAATCGCACATCTGCACCCCACTGCTGCTTTTATCAGTGCCACTCTTGACGGGTTCAGCTTTAGGGGTGGCAGTTTGTTTTATGGCAAACAGCGTCAGGGTATTAAGGCCATCGGTATAGCGGGATAGGGCAGCGGGAGGGCTGGCTCCGGTCTCACTGGTACGGTGAATGCCAACGCTTTCCCGCTCAAAACCGGGCGGTAACTCTTTTGGTTCAGGAGGAGCAAGGCCACCAGTCTTGGCAATCACGCCCTGGATGTCACTACCCATATCCTGCGCCATGCCTGGACTGTTTTTGGCGACCTGGGCAATTTTGAGCGCGGGCGGCAGTTCCGCCTCCGAAATCTTGGGGTGAAAATCAATTTGAGATAGGGTGGAATCCATCACCGGGCGCATCTGGTAATTAAAGGTCTCAACCCGCAGTGTCAATCTGGTCTGGCGATCAATCCAGAGACACTTCGCCGGGCCACGCGCGCCATCAATGGACCTAAAAGGCAATATCCACACCACATCGGCGAGGCGGTCGCCTATCTTTTCTCGGCCCGTCCACTGCGCGCCATAATTTTCCAGCATCATGGCAAAACGCTCGGCAGTCATTTCCGTGGCGTTGCGTTGCGTGGCGGCATACGCCGTCATCGGTGACTCTGCGCTCTCTTTGCGCCAGGCCCAACGCTGATTGAACCCACTCGATATACCGCGGGGATCACCACTCAAATACTTGATGGCAAAGCCTTGGGGTACATGCGTCATAGCGGCAACGGTATTAATTTTGTCGTTGCCATAGACGGCCATCGTTTTGGTTGTAGCGGTATAGGTCTGGTGATTATCGGCCCAGAGTGCCTGAAAGAGCAAAGCGACCGCACGCTGTGAATTTTGGCGTTGCGTCAGGGAAGAAGATTGAATATGGGCGATTTGTCGGCGCTGGCGACGCACTTTCCAGAGGGACGCTGATAAAAGAAGCACCAAAGCCGCTAAGACAAAGAGGCTGTAACGAGACCAAGTGGGGGAACGCATAGTTCAGGCGCAACGTGTCGTGGACACGATGCCAACGTCATCTCAGGGCTGCTGTCCCGCCCTACTATCCGTCGCGGGAGCACTTGAGGCGGGAACCGTATCCCCAGGAAGATCTAAGGGAGCCGCACTGTTCAACGGAACGCCACTAACCGGAGCAGGGGTTACCGCATTATTAGCATTGGTATTGGCCGTAGGAGCAAGAGCCGTTGGTGCAATCGCAGTGCTGTCGCTGGCATTCGCTGCATCCGGCGCAACTGCCGCATTAGACATCGAACTATCTTGTAAAGGGGCAACAGCAGCTCTATTAACAGGCACGGGGGCCGCAACATGAATGCTCTGTGGCCTTGAACCTTGCATAGCCGCCTCATGAGAAACGATTGCGGTGCCAACATGATCCACGAAGGGATCAAAAGCCATTATGGTATGGTTGTTGACCATCGCGGAAGCATTGGCGGGTGGCCGCTGAAACGTTATCAGTGGCCCCGGTGAGGGTTGACCCAAAGAGGCTAACGGCGCGGCAGCAGGAAGATCATTGGGTTGGCCAGGAAAAACCTGCGCCATATGACTATTAAGTTGGTCGTTGAGGGTTTCTTGTGCATCTTGGGGGGTTAGCCACCACACACCACCCAAGACCAGCATCGCTCCGCCCAAGGCGGCCCACCCCCAGCGCGGTTGGCTACGCATCCAGCTAAAAAAAGCGGGCTGCTGCGCCGCCAAACGCTCTTTTTCTATCTTGTCGTGAATCTTTTCCGAGCAATTGCGCCAGATGACTTGCGATTGCTCCACAGTAATCAATGGCTGAGGCCCAGAGGAGAGAAGTGTAAGCGTAGTCTGAAACAGACGCCACTCCTGCTCGCATTCGGGGCATTTCGTTAGATGTTCCCAGATAGCAGAAGCCTTGGACGCTGGTAGATCATCCGCACTTAACTTGGCTAACAGAGATTCAATTTGGCGACAGTCCATTGAACCAACCTTCTTTAATCGCAGCTTTAAATCGTGAGTTACGATTGATTTTATCAGTGGCGCAGACGCATCGCCGCTAAGCGCGTTCCGAACAATGCCCAATTTATGCTCAGATTTGGTTCATTTTTATGGGACTGAAATAGCCATGCCTTGAGAAGCACCCCTCACCCCCGGCCCCTCTCCCAGAACGGGAGAGGGGAGGTCACACGCGCTCCTGTGCCGGTTTTATCATTAAGCTCGATGAGAAGATCATCTATGACTTAACGATACGAGAAGAGTTCAGGACACCCCTCTCCTGTTCTGGGAGAGATTCTATGGTTGCTGTCAAGGGCGAGGACTGATTTTGCTGATACACCCGCGCCGGATCGTAAGCCGTGCCATGTTTATGCAGCGACCACGCCAACCGCGCCAACTTGCGGGCTACGGCACATAAAGCTGCTGTCGAGGCCAAGCCTTTGGCTCGCTCCCGCTCATAATGCGCCTTAAAAGGGCTGCCTTTACTGCGTAGATTCGCCTGCGCCGCCAGATACAACAGCCGTCTCAACTCGCCATCACCCTGCTTGGTCAAACCGCTTTGGCCGTGCTTCTTGCCCGATTGCCGCACCCCGACATCTAAACCGCAATAAGCCACGAATTGATCGGAATGCGCAAAGGTGTGGCTAGTCAAACGCGCCGCCAGCGTCGCAGCGGTGACTTTGCCAATGCCAGGCACTTTCTCCAACTCGGCAGCGATGGCCAACTCCTGATGCCCCGCCGTAAGCTGCGCGATCTGCTGATCCAGCACCTCTTTTTGAGCCTGCAAAGCCGCCCGCACTGGCGCTAAAGCCGGAGCCGCGGGCGGCAATTCGGTGGCCTGAAGTGCGAAGGTGGCTAAGGCCGCACTGAGACTTTTACGAGCACAAAGCAGTTGGTCAAGCTGTTCCACTACCTGTGATTTTAACGGATAGGCGGGCAAGGGGCGGCACAAGGCAAATAAGCCGCTGCCGTGACTATCCAAACTGTCGGTTTTAGCGCGGCTCTGGATGCTGTGCAGAAAGTGCCGCGCCTGCTTGGGTTGGGCCAAGAGCACCCGGCGTCCGGCAGCTTGGGCGGCAGTCGCCGCTAAGAGGCTATAACGCCCAGTCGGTTCTAAAGCCCAGGGTGCGGTGGGCGGCGTGTGGCGCAGTAAACGCGTCACACCCGTGGCGGTGTTGGGATAGGTGCGGCTCCATACTGGCTGTTGCGTCTGGGCATCCAGCAGAGTGCAGGCCAACGTCTCTTTGCTCACGTCA
>JAFAZH010000055.1 GCA_019239895.1 Abditibacteriaceae bacterium
AAGCCCAGCTTGTCCTCCCAGAAGGCAATCGCCTCGCTGATGTTGTCAACCGGCAAGATGGGGTTGACGCCACGAATGACTGTTGCGTCGCTCGTGGTCAAAGTCGCTTCTGCCGCCATTTGCGTCTCCTCTTCCGTCTGGATTCTCCTTTCACTCAGATTGGTGAAATGAGTTAATGAGATTATAAGACGCCTTGCTGTATCCGTCAACCTCCGTTCATAAAAAGTTTGAACTGCCGAAACGCCGCGCGCAACAAGCTAACGCCAAATTCAGCGGCAGCTTGGAGCGAAGGGAGGCACGACCGAAGCGGAAAGCTGTCCGTTGCAATGCCTGGTTGTGCCACTTGTTTGTTTCTTTTAGACGATTGAAAACACTATTATCACCCTGATATATCCGTCGTCATCGGCATTGGTCATGGAAGCACTTAGAAGTGTAAAGCCTGTCTCTTCTAACCATTGGTTTATCTCATATTCAGCTCTGCGCGTTGATTGCGCAAGGAATATTTTAATTTGCCTGGGTGCAGTGTTAGCCCATGCATTAGAAGATTGTATTTTGCTGCCAGGCTCTCGGACATTATGCGCCATTAAACCTTTAGGCGCTTGTATCACCTCACATTCTACCAGTTGGCCTTCTTCTAAGGCAGCATAGTCATCAGTTTGTATTTTGGAGTGATGGACAAATACCTCTTGTCCATTTGGTAAGGTTATAAAACCAAAGCCTTGATTATCATTCCACCACTTGACTCTACCTATAGGCATAGTAGTTTATTCACCTGTCAAGACTTGTAACACAGGGAACTGCTGCGCGCAAGTGGCACAACGCTAAGCTCAGCGGCGGCTGTAGGTGAAGCGTAGCGGAACCGGAAGCCGTCCGTTGCAGCGCCTGGTTCGGCAGCTTGGTGACTCTATCAGTTGCTCTCTTCAAAACCTTTTGATAGGACATAGCGAAATGTTGGCAGAAGCTCAGAAAGGGAATCCTTCAGTATTTCGTAATCGCCGACAACCGCTTTGCCACGATGAGTTATATTGGAACGCACTTGATAATAGTATTTCAGTGAGCTTTCAGGATTGTTAGGATCAAGCTTTAGCTTTCCCTCTTGTGGCTTGTCTGCACGGACTAATTCTCGGTTCCTTGTTACATTCGTATGGAGTGCCTCCGCAAAGGACGGCTCCTGTGCCAAGAGGTCAACTTTGTGTGTCACTCTGCTGCCCAAATGATATCTCAATGACACATATCTTTCGATAGATGACCAAAGCAGCAAATAAGCCATCTGCAAACCGAAGAGCGGCTTCAAGTTCCAATCAAACTCAGCATTGGACTGCAAGGTTTCTTCGACAACTTCGAGAGCAGACGTAAACAGAGGGTCACTTTTTCCATCCCATTGTCCTTCGCACTCAATACTCCCCTTTCGGGGAGACCTCCCAAAAAGGACGTTGACTTGAACGCCGTTTGAAATAGCAACATCCCATCGGTAATGTTTGTCTGGTTCTATATCAACAATGCGTTGGTAGGCGTCGGCTTGAGCGTTGGGCTCGAAAAACAACACATCGCCTTGAACCTCGCCGTGTCCAGTTGGGTCAATGATTGGCAGACCGTCTCGAAGCCTCAACGTGCCTCGAATCGATCTTTGCGTTCTGGTCTCCTGCACCAAATCTTTAACACGATGAAAGGCTAATTGCCCCGGCCTGAAAATGCCGTAAGCAAAAAACGGTAGTGTAATATTGGGCGGTAATTCCATGTTATTCTATTGTGGCACGCATCCAAACCGCGCGCAAGCCGCCGAACGCCCAGCTCAGCCGCGCCGCAGGTGGAGCAACGCGCAGCCGGAGGCGTCGGTTGAAGCGCCTGGTTGTATTGTTGTCTATTTGGTTTTAGAATTGCCCGCTAAGCGTGCTACGGCTATAGCATCTACAATGCCGGTCTGGTTAATGAGAAAACCGATAGCTTGAGTTGAGCGCCGATACAGGAGTAAGGTGTGTTGGCTGTCACGCGGGAGAGTCACTGCGGTTGCCCAAACAGGTAAAGTGGAATCGAGGGAAGGTTGGCCCGATTTTACAGGTGGGCAAATAATGTCAGGAAAGCCATAGACACCGGTTATACTGTGCGCCCGCTCCAGGCGATTGCCCTTGCCTCGAGGGGCAAAAGAAGAGCCAAGAGTAATGGCACCCGTCAGGGGAGATGGCTCTTTAGCAACTGGTGTCGTAGTGGACGGTGCAGCTATGAGCGGACAGGTGTTTCTCGCTAAAGCACCTAAACCCAGCAAACAGGCTAATGCTATATTTCTTTGAACCTTCATCCGGCCTCCTCGCATCCACAAAGTTAATTTCATTATGATCCACAGCAAAACCGCGCGCAACAATACAACAATATATTATGCCGCAACCTGGATAATGTGCGGCATTTTTGGATTTAGATTCTAATTAGACCGCATTTTACACCCCGTGGGGACAACTTGCAAGGCCGCCAGAGTTGCGGCATAATACGTCCAGAGGCGATAATTGCCGCTCTGGGGTTGTGGTGTCACCGGGGCGGAACAGCCCCTCTGATACCAAGCACTCTCCTCTGTTTTATGCCACGGCCTGAAAGCTGACGCGGTGGCCGATGCCCAGATCAGCCATGCACGGAGCCAAGCGTGTCACACGTTGATTTGCGGCACTTGTTGGTTGACCACACCAGCGGCAGAATTCGGGTGTGGCTCCGCCGGTGACGATCCCGTGGGCCGCAGTTAACTTTGCGGGATGACCTTATGCTGATTGGCCTGAATAAAAGCCTGGGCATATTCGGGGCGCTTGAAGAGGAAGCTATGGGTGGTATCCACGCCGCCTTTGGGCACCACCGCATAGCGCAGATCACAACAGCCGCCATTGGCCAGGCTACTCGCGTCTTGCAGTTTGGCCTGGCGCACCTGATAGCCCCATAAGACCAAGGCGGCACAGCTTAACAGGGCACCAATGAGGCCGAAGCGGGTGGAATCAGCGAGGGACCGAAACAGGAGAAAGAAAGGGAACAAGCCCAGGCTGGCCAGCAGCACACAGCAGCCAAAAGTGTTATCGGCTTCGGTAGCTAATTCGATATGGCGGGCGCAAGTGGCGCAATAGGGCACTTGTCCCGCCTGGATGCTGACGCGCACCACCTTGTGGCCCACGGCAGCCGGGCCTTCCAGGGATTGCCCGCAACAGGCGCAGGTGTAAGGCCAGTCGAGCAAGCGGGCCGCCACGCTGACCAACACAGGTTCACCCGGCGATGGATGGGGAGCCTGCATAAACCCGGCGGGTAGTCGCGCCGCGTCTGCGGTCGGTGCAGGCACAGGTGAAGTATTGCCAGGCGAGAGGGGCTTGGAAGGGCGCGGCACTCCCACGGCGGATATGGCGGACTGTGGCATTGCGGAGTGTGGCGGCGCAGGCGGCGACGTGCGGGTGGACTGGATGTTGCCGGAAGCTGTGGGGAGGCTGGCGGTGGTGGACGAGTTCAGGACAGGTGTGGGCGGGAGCGCGGTGTCGGCCTGACGCCGGGCGGCTTCAAGCGCGTCGGCCCACGGCAGGCGTGCCCCGCACTCGTAGCAGACTAAAGTCGAATAGGGATTGGGTTCCCCGCACTCGACACAAGTTCCCTGTTGGATAGCTTGATCCTGTAACATCTCAACTTATTTCCTGTCGCTTTGGCTATCGCCCCGCACGGCCTGACATCGTCGCTCAGGAGAGCAACTGGAGTTAACTGACAGGCGTTACCTGACAGGGATTGTCCGCTAACAGATCATGGCAACTGATGGGTTGAAGGATAAATAAGGCAGCGGACAAAACGAAAAAGCGCAGCGCAGTTCTTCGGTGCAGTTCCTCAAGCAACTGACGAAAAATCTGCGGTTGCGCTCCTTGATTGGTGGGCTTGGTATCAGCCCTACCCGGTGCGAATCAGGCTGTTGATTGCCTCAGATTAATCGTTTACAAGACTAACCATCTACAATCATAGCCACTCGAACCACCCTTAGGTCTTGTCTACCGGTGTTGTCGTGGTGGTCGAGGTGCTGGTTGGCAAAGCCCGCTCATCGTCATCGTCCCGCGTGGCCTTCTTAAACTCCTTCATGCCCTGACCCAAGCCGCGCATCATCTCCGGTATCTTCTGGCCGCCGAACAGGATCAAGACCAATAACAGCACGAGGATAATTTTATCGCCGCCTAATGCTCCCATAATGTTTTCGCCCCCTTCTCAAAAATGCCTGCACTTTATTTACTGCACTTTTTATTTTACTACCTGGCTACCACCTAAGGCTAATGCGCAACTCTTGAGCCAAAGCGGCAAGGATGAAGGCGGAAGGATGAAGGATGAAAGAGAAACCAGAGGACTGTTGTATAGCACCAATTAAAAGTTTGTGGTCACGGCTTGCTTTGCCTTTCATCCTTCCGCCTTCATCCTTCCTCTTTCCTCCTCTTGACATATATCGAAATCCAATATATGATACATAGCAAGTGGAGGCGAGACGATGGATATGGAACGCGAACTGTTAAAGGGAAACACCCCTACCCTGGTGTTAGCTATCGTGCGCGACGGGCCACTGCACGGCTACGCCATCGCGCGCGAGATCGAGCGGCGCAGCGGGCACAGCCTCAAGTTTAAAGACGGCACGCTCTACCCGACCCTGCAAACGCTCGAAAGCGATGGCTACCTCGTGAGTCGCTGGGAGAATCCGCCGAGCGGCCCGGCGCGCAAAGTCTATGCGATTACTGAAAGCGGGGTGCAAGAGTTGGCCCGCCGCACGCGTAGTTGGCTCAATTTTGTGCAGTCGGTAAGTGATGTTTTAGGAGGTGGCCAGCATGGACAACCTCACACCCAGCTCTCGTAGATCAATTTTCCAGCAAATTATTTTCGCGGGAACAACCCCGCACATTCTGACGATGGAAGAGACCATTCTGCGGCAGGAGCCGTCCAGCGCCATTGACGAATATCTGGCGCAGCTTGGGGCGCAACTGGGCCGAATGCCACACGAGCAGCAGGTTGACCTGTGCCTCGAATTGCGCCAACACCTGCTGCTGTGGTGGGAGGATAACGGCCACTGCGCGGATTTATCAGGGGGAGCGGCTCTGGGCTATCTGGTGCGTGAGTTTGGCGACCCGACCACCATTGGCCGCCAGTTGGCGCGACCCTACCACACCTCGTGGCAGCAGCGGTTGGGGCAAATTGTCAGCATCGGCGAGCGGGGATTCCTGCTGCTGGTTTCCACCCTGCTGGGCTATGGGTTCGTGCTGGATTTGATGCACGGTATTACAATGGAATCAAAGCCAGCTCCTGCTCTCATTAGCCTGGGGCTGCCGCTGGTTTCTGTGGTGCTGGGCGGCACCATCGCCTGGCGCAAACCGCACCTGTGGAGCCAGAACTGGGGCTTGCGTGCCCTGGCCCTGGTCAGCGCCACGACCCTCGCCATCTTAACGAACCCGCCGCACGAGGCGAACCTGCCGCACGAGGTTACGAATTTTGAATTTTGGCTGAGGGTCGGCGCGATGGGGATTCCCATCGCCTGTGGAGCCTGTGCCCTGGCCGCCACCGCGTTGAACATCGGAGGATCACTATGTCAGAGGTTCAAACTGGCACGCACCTAACCCACCATTGCATAACGCCTACGCCCCTCACCGATACGCCCCAGCAGCAAGCCATAAGCGAATATCTCGACCAGCTTTGCGCCCAATTAAGCCAGGTGCCAGAAACGCAGCAAGCCGAACTGCGCCGCGAACTGAGCGCCCACTTATCTCAAGTGCTGGATGATGTGGATTCCACCTCCACCCTTTCCGAAGCCGTACTATTGGGGCGGTTGGTGCAGGAGTTCGGCGATCCGACTACCATAGGCCGTCTATTAGCCCACCCTTATCACCATTCATGGCGTGGGCGGGCGTGGCAAATCGCTGGCCAGGTTGAGCGGTGCTGCTGGATAACCAGTTTAGGACTCGTGACCCATCTATTCTTTCATGGGATGCATCACAGCCTCACTAGGGTGGGCCACCCAGCGCCGTGGGCACTTACCCTCGGCCTGCCGCTGGTTGCTCTCCTGCTCGGAGGGGCAACTGGTTGGCGCTGGCCATACTCTTGGGGCAATATCCGAGGATTACGCACTTTAGCACTGATCTGCGCACTCACGACAGGCGCTTTGGCCAGTATGCCTCATCAGGTAACAGCAGTGGAATTCTGGCTCTCCATCGGCGCAATGGGCCTATCCGTTGCCTGTGGCACCTGCGCGGTGACCGCCACAACTTTAGCAACTGGAGGTGCCCTATGGCAGAGATTCACCACAGCCCGCTCGTAGCGGATAGCCCCCAGGGGCAAGCCGTTACAGAGTACCTTGATCAGCTTTGTGCCCAATTAGGCACATTGCCTGCCGAGCGACAGGCCGAACTGCGCCGCGAACTCAGCGCCCATTTGTATCAAGTGTTAGCCGACGTGGGCCAACCTGCGACGGCTTCCGAAGCCGTGCTGTTGGGGCGGTTAGTGCATGAGTTCGGTGATCCGACTACCATTGGAATACAGCTTGCCCGTTCTGTGTGCCCCGTGCGCAAGACTGGCACCGCGCGCTTCTGGGCGAACGCACTCGTCTTTGCGATCAACTCCTTTACGATCTGGTTCTGCGGCTGGGTCCTGTCTGGCCTCTTAACTGCGGATACGAGTTATGGGTGGCAGGCGTCGTTGGTTTGCAGCGGGGCTATTCCGTTCCTATACGGCTTCCTGTGGGGGCTACGCCGTCCCGTCGGCCAGAGCGACTGGCGCTCTGCCGGAGGGCTGGCGGCAATTTGCCTGCTGGCGACGGCTCTCGTCGCACCGCCACCCTGGTTCTCCTGGCTGGACTGGCACTCATCCCTGCTGGCGATGTGGCTGCTCATCGCGCTGGGGGCCTGCGGCATGGTGCGCGCCGCAATCGCCGTACAGGAGTGCAGACTGGCCCTGAAGCAGTAGGTTTGACGATGTAATCGCATTGTTAAAGTGAGGTTCCTTATGGCAGAGATTTCTCAGAACACGCCCGTAACCGACCATCTCAAAGACCAGGCGATAGCCGAATATCTGGATCAGCTTTGCGCACAGTTGAGCACCATACCCCGTGAACGGCAGGCTGATCTGCGCCGCGAACTGGGCGCGCATTTACACCAAGTGTTAGAGGGCATGGACTCCGCCTCGACCCTCTCGGAACCGGTGCTGCTGGGCCGTTTGGTGCAGGAGTTTGGCGATCCGACTACTATTGGAATACAGTTGGCGCGCACCCACTGCCCAGCCAAGGCCGCAACCCCCGCAAAATCTGGTTTGTGGTTGGCTTTTGGACTGTGCGTCTTGACCTGCTGTTTCTCTACTTATCTGGATGGCGCATTGTTGAAAATGGAGTCATCTGAAGGGGGTTTCGGCCTGCTGGCGGCGGTGTTAGCTGGCCCCGCCATTCCCTTTGTTTATGGCCTGCTGTGGGGGACACGCGGCGCTGACCGCAGGCGTGATCTGCGCGGGCTGGGCGGGCTGGTGCTCAGTTGTCTCCTCGCCACCGCACCGTTGCCGCCCGCCGAGGGTTTCTTACCGGCCCACTGGCACTGCGCAGTGGTATTGATGTGGACTCTCATCGCGCTGGGAGCCTATGGCATGGTGCGCGCCGCGACTGCGGTGCAAGATTTGAAGCAGGCGATCAAGCCGTAAATGGTAGGTGGTAGATGGTAGGTAGGAGGGAGTCCAAAGGAGAAGTGTGTTGCCTGCCTCTGGTTTTCCTCCCCTATCTACTCCCTACCACCTACTTTAATAGCTCAGCACCATACCCTCGGTGACGCGGGCATCGCAGTTGGGGCACGAAAGGATGACCATGCCCTGGGTGTTGAGGTCTTCAAATTTCTCGTGCGGCCCCATGTAGCTGCAAGCCTCGCAGCGTGCCCAACCTTCGGGCACCTGAATCAGGCCATTGGGCGCGGGCGGCATGACCGGAAGTTCTGGTGGGGCATCATAGCGATAGACACGCCGGAGTTGCGCCACGCAACGCGCCATCAAGAGCTTGGGATCAAAAGGCTTGGTGATATAATCGTCCGCGCCTACCTTAAAACCGTGTAATTGATCGTCCGCGCCATCGCGGGCCGTCATCATAATAATCGGCACCGTGCTGTCCTGGCGAATGCGGTCACAGACCTCATAGCCGTTCAAATCGGGCAAGTTCAAATCCAGCACCACCAGTTGCGGGTGCATTTGGGCAAAAGCCGCCAGACCCGTGCGGCCACTGGCCTCGGTGCGACAGACAAAGCCTGCCTTCTTCATGTTCTCTTCGACTAACCGTCCAATATGGGCGTCGTCTTCAATGACGAGCACCCGAAACTTTCCGGCGATTCCGGCCTTTGCCGTATTCGCTCCGTTCACCATACGCCTCCTTCAGCAGTGTCAGTTAAATTCATAATCGTTACGTTCATGACGTTCATGCGACACGATGGTGCCCAACACTTCCCCAGTATAGACAGCCCCGGTTAATGCCATGTTTCACCCATGTAAGAATTCTGTGTAGAATTCTGGTCAGCATTGTGCTGCATTTTAACGCAGGAATGTTAAGCGAGGATGAAGTAAGTTTTGAATTTTGAGTTTTGAATGTTGAGTTATGAGAAACCCAGAGGCGCACGAAGTCGTTGACCTTTGGGCTTCCTTCAACTCAAAACTCAGCACTTAAAATTCATAACTTACTTTATTCCGCCAAACGCCGCGAAGCTGCTGTTTTTGTGCAGGATTTCGACGTTGGAGAATCCGACTGCGCGCAGCAAATCTATCTGGTAGAGTAAGGGGCGTTGGGTGTCTTCTTGCTCAATATAGTTGAAGACATGGTCGCGGTAAGCTTCATCGCGCAGGCCCGTCAGATACTCGCCATAACGCCGCCACATGAGGGCCTCCACCGCTGGTGTAGAGTGCTGGACTAAATCAGCAATCCAGAACGAGCCACCGGGCTTGAGAGCCGCGTAGAACTTGGAAAACACCGCGTGCCACTCCGCATCTTCGCGCAAGTGGTGCAGCACGGCGGCGGCGAGAATGACATCGAAGCGACCTTCGCCCAAGTCTAACTCGCGCACATCGCCTTGCAGCGCCTCGATTTTGCCGGTGCTGACAGCGCGAATGCGTTCCACTGCGCGGTCGAGCATCGGACGGCTCAAGTCAATGAGGGTCACATCTAAATTCGGCAACAGTTCTAAGAGCTTTAAGGTGTAGTTGCCAGCACCACAACCGACATCCAGGACAGCAGTGGCCTGCGGCGTGATGGTGGCGGCGGCCTGGGTAATCAGGCTCAGCGACAACGGCGCATCAATGGTCGCCGATTGGCCGGTTTCTAAATTGGAGAAGCGTTCGACATCGTTGTCAAAACGCTCGCGGATTTGTGCAACAGTTGATTTCATGTCGTTCCTTTTCTATTATTGGCAGTTGGGAGGGGCGCAGGTGTCCGTTCCAACACCTGGTTTGGCTGCTTTTAATCGTTCGCTTTAACCTAAACGTGATAGGTGTTGAGCAACTGTAAGAACTCTGTGAAGTCGGGCGGTAGATGGATCGTAGCCATACATAACCTGACACATAAACTCCACAGCTTCTAAACGTTCCAGAGGCGTTTTATGTGCCCAGTAGCCCCTGGCATCGCCCTGTTCACTCAAGGGCTTGATCTCCAAAACCGATTTATCCATGTGGGCTGTATTGACAATATCCGTAAATCATCACTGTATACAGTTTACCTAATCGGGTGCTGTTGATTTCATAGTTTCAACCAGACGTGTAAAGGGCAGGCGGATTCGAGTTATGCGCTGGTTCGATTAAAGGGATCGACCTGGAAGCGGTTGACGCTTTGCGCACTGCCAAATTTCAATTCCACACTGGTTCGATTAAAAGTCGAGCGCGCACCGGGAAAAGGCACTACAGACATAGTAAATCCAATAAAACTTTTCGCGCGAAAACTCTACACCTCAAAACTCTAAGCCTCACTGGTGTTTAAGCTGCTGCACCGCTGCTGCTGCTGCTACGGTTGGAGCCACCGTCGCACCGTCGCTCGACGGTGCAACTGCTTCTTGCACCAGTTGTATACCCACCAGCACCACCACGGCTAGCGCCACCAGAGCCACCAGACCAGCGCACAGCACGGGATTGTCCCGGGTCCATCGCCTGAGCGCGTGCCGCCGCCAGTGCCGGTGCCGATGCTGGTGTCCTGACTCGTGTTCTGACTGGTGTCTTGATTCGCGCCCTGCCCCGTGCCTTTCGTGTGGCATAGCAACTCCTTTTAGCTGCCATTCCCCATTCACTACTCACTACGCACCAGATCACTCATGGCGGCACCTCTAATTTCCAGAGGTTTTCTTATGAATTTTGCGACCCGCCACCCGTGAGAAGATTTCAATTCCACACTGGTTCGATTAAAAGGGGTAAAAGTGGCTGACATTCCATAGTAAGGTGAAGAGAGATTTCAATTCCACACTGGTTCGATTAAAAGAAGGATGACATTACCAGCCTTGGCTCGGTGTTGAAGATTTCAATTCCACACTGGTTCGATTAAAAGTAACCGGGGGCGCCAATCCCGGCAAAGACTTCCTGGGTATTTCAATTCCACACTGGTTCGATTAAAAGTTGGTTTATTGCCAGCAGGTCAGACACAAATCTCTGTGATGCCATTTCAATTCCACACTGGTTCGATTAAAAGTGTGCTAAAGCACGCTCATAAACCGAACAAACCAAGATTTCAATTCCACACTGGTTCGATTAAAAGCTGCACCCCTACTATTTAGGGTTATGGTTAGCCGAATTTCAATTCCACACTGGTTCGATTAAAAGCGCTGCACCTCATCATTACCCGCCAATTCCCAGTCTTATTTCAATTCCACACTGGTTCGATTAAAAGGGCTTTCTTTGAACATATTGCCGAGGGGCATCTAAGCTAATTTCAATTCCACACTGGTTCGATTAAAAGGACATTCCGGCAGAGGTGCTGTATCAACTACCAGAAATTTCAATTCCACACTGGTTCGATTAAAAGGAGCCGCCTGGTGTCCTACGCCAAACCTGCACTCTTATTTCAATTCCACACTGGTTCGATTAAAAGAAAGACACGCTGTTCTGGCGCACTCTTTGCTTTGCGATTTCAATTCCACACTGGTTCGATTAAAAGGCCCGCAACGCTGCCAGGTCGCAGCACTTACCATCATTTCAATTCCACACTGGTTCGATTAAAAGGTCTTATAGTGACAGGGATTCTCGATTATTGGATTTAATTTCAATTCCACACTGGTTCGATTAAAAGCTGCCACGTCCGCCGCGTGTTTGCGATCTGCAAAAATTTCAATTCCACACTGGTTCGATTAAAAGCGTTCCTCTTCTTCGCGGCGGCGCTGTTCCAGACGGTATTTCAATTCCACACTGGTTCGATTAAAAGGGCGAGGAATGCGTTATGGCCCTGCAACCGGTGCAACATTTCAATTCCACACTGGTTCGATTAAAAGGCAGTCGAGCCAAGCGTAATACTCGCCCCATGCCATCATTTCAATTCCACACTGGTTCGATTAAAAGATGCGATTCAATCCTTCCTCATAATCGCCGCCAATATATTTCAATTCCACACTGGTTCGATTAAAAGGCGTCGGGCCTCCATACGCTGTCGTAACTTCTCGTATTTCAATTCCACACTGGTTCGATTAAAAGAACGGGCGTGTCAGGGGTGCCGTCGTCATCTTCATCAAATTTCAATTCCACACTGGTTCGATTAAAAGGCACCTTAATGGCAGCCAAAGATAACTGCTATAGGCGGTTAAAGTTGCACAAATCCGGGTTGTCAAAGAACTTGACACGCGTCGAGCGGTAATGGAGTAAAATCCCCTGGCAGCCGACGCCTTATTGCTTCATTAAGTTGCATTATGACAACGTTTTGCAAATGTGGCAAATGATCTACGGCTTAATAGCCCGCTACTGAATGAATTGAACCTCAGAAGGTGATGGCACGCGCGCCCGGCCAAAATACTCGCGGATGTGTTCAATAATTGGTTTCATGGGGCTTCCTCTCTAGGGGTCTCTATTCTCTCGTGCTGGTCAACCAGTAAATCCATTCCCAGGGGAACAGT
The DNA here is from genome assembly GCA_019239895.1 of Abditibacteriaceae bacterium. Taxonomy (GTDB): domain Bacteria; phylum Armatimonadota; class Abditibacteriia; order Abditibacteriales; family Abditibacteriaceae; genus JAFAZH01. The sequence continues at coordinate 12,066 of JAFAZH010000055.1, forward strand.
TGCCCCACTCTGTAGACGCCTCCAAACTGGCTTGTTGCAGATCGTGGCCAGAATGATAGCCATTTCTTCCAGATCACGAGTGCTACCCAGTCCACTGTAAACCTCAAGGTCTCCTGACGCCGTACCGGTTGCGTAGAGGTAATCACAGAAAGTGTCGTTTGTAACCTCATGCACAGTATAAAAGCCCTGTATCTCGTTTAACTCAGCCTTTCTGTGAGGGGATTTGGCCTCTGTCGCAGGCATATTCAGCACCAGTTTCTGGCGCTCCACGTCAACCGCAAAAAGTTGTCGTGGCACTCGATTGTATCCCTCTCTCTGGCGCTCAACACTTTGAATCAGCTTGTAAGCGCCCCACCCAATACCAGCCATCAGCAACCACGCTAACGGTCGAGGCAACCAGGGAGGGCAATTACAAAGGGGCAAGGTATAGATGGCGAAGGATAACATAACAGCATAATAGATAATAAAGATTCGCTCCACCGGCAATCGCCTGTTAAGTATGCTGGTTGGCACTGGCCCAACCTTTATAGCAGTCTGGAAAAAGATGTAGTTACCGCGATGCACGACTTCAAATGCGGCATCGGACGGGATCACCTCTTGATTAATTCTTGTGAACCGTTCCAGCAGAGCATCCATAACATTACTTTACGAAATGTCGCGCATAGGTAAACGTTACGCTCTCATTTCATCGGAATGTCACGCACTAACCAGAGCTAAATATCCCGATACCAGATCAATTGCACCTCGTTTAAGGCTGCGTCGTAGGCGTAGCGGTTGATGGCGGCCAGTTCGCATCCCTGGCGGGCATAGAAGCGGCAGGCGGGGACGTTGATGTTCTGGGTTTCGACCTGGAATATTCGACAGCCCCGTTCGCGTGACCAGTCCAGGGCACGGGCAAACAACTGGTGGCCGATGGCCCGGCTGCGGTAGTCGGGATGCACGCGTAAGTCCCATAAACAGGCCACAGCCTCGCGCCCGTCCAGTAGACACAGTTCCGGGGTTCGCCACGCCACCGCCGCGCCACCCACAAGCTGTGCGTCGAGGTGGGCCGTAAAAATGCCCCAGTGCGTCATATCCCAACGGTGCGGCCAGCGGGGTGGTCGCTGGCTGGCGTCCGCGTCGTAGTCTTTGATATAGGGGGTGACTGGCTCTTCCGTCAATTGGAAGCCGCCTAAACCACCGTCAATAGCTGTTACCGCAAAACGCGATGTGACGCGAAAGGCAATCGGCACGCTTTCGTATTGCGGCAACGCGGCAACGGAGGCTTCTCTTATCGCAACGACCATGCTGTATTCATCCTTATTTAACTGCACTAAAAATGCAGCCAGACTCTTCTGCTACTGGCTCGACTCCTAATAGCATGATGCCACAGTCCATCCCGTGCTATCAAACCGGGCAGAGCCGGTAACCTGCAACCGACCAAGCTGTTTCGGCTAAACTGCTGTGACATGAGCGATACCATTGCGGCGGGCGAGGTCGTGACGGGGCAAGAGCCGACTGCGGCGGTCAGCGGTGGCCGCGCCGGGGGCGTCACCAGGGCCGGGGGCGTGACGTGGCGGGTGGTGCTCCTCTGTCTGGGGTTGGCGGTCTGCTTCGGTTACGTGGTGCCCATCAGCGATACGCGCATGGCCAACACACCGTTAGGTTCGCAGCACCTCGTGCCGGGGGCGCTGCATGTGATGCTCATTATGCTCTTGCTGCTCAATCCCCTGTTGGGCTGGCTGAGTCGGCGGGCACGCTTCGCGCGGCGCGAGATTCTGGTGGTCTACATCTGCTGCTTGTTCTCGTGCATGGTGCCCAGTTTCGGGGCCGAAAATATGGCGGTCTCGGTGATGATCGCGCCCTTCTATTATGGTAATGCCAGCAATGGCTGGGTGAAGCTGCTGCAAACTAATCTTAGCTCGCATCCGTGGCTCACGCCTGCGCTATGGGCCGATGGCAACGGCACCTATGGCCCCAAGGCGCAAACCCTGGTGGCGAACTGGTATCTGGGCACCGGGCAGCCACCCTGGGCCTTGTGGCTGGTGCCCCTCGTGGCATGGGCTGCGCTCTGCGTGGCGCTCTATATTATGCTGGGCTGTCTGGCGGCGATGGTGCGTGCCCAGTGGGCCGAAAACGAAGCCCTCACCTTTCCGCTTTTGCGCCTGCCCCTGGAAATGACCCAGGACGTGGATCGAGACGATGCCTCTGGTCAACTGGGCCGCTTCTTTCGCAACCCCTTGATGTGGCTTGGCTTTAGCATCGCCGTGGTCTTTCAAATGCTGAATGGGCTGCACCTGTATTTTCCAGAAGTGCCCTTTATCCCGCAAAGCATAGATACCGGGCCTTACCTGGCCGAGCCGCCGTGGAACCAGATCGGCTTTATGCCCATTGCCCTCTATCCGGTCGCGGTGGGCATCTCCTATTTACTAACGACCGAAGTGTCTTTTTCGCTCTGGTTCTTCCTGTGGTTCATGAAGTTCCAACTCATCGCCGCCTACTATCTCGGTTTCATGCCCAATACCCTACCCGATTCAACAGCCGGTTGGGGCAAGACCTTTTTGAAGATGCAGCAGATTGGAGCCACCCTCGGCTACGCGAGCACCGTGCTGTGGATCGGGCGATTGCATTATCGCCATGTGGTGCTGCGTGCGGTGGGCCGCGCCCCAGTTGGCCCACGTGAGAAAACGGAGATTCTCTCTTACCCCGCCGCTTTCTGGGGCTTCGTGTTGTCGTCGCTTTTCTTGCTCGGTTGGAGCGTGGCGGCGGGCATTCGCTTCGACATTGCGCTCGTGATGTGGCTGACCTACGGGGCGACGGTGATTGGCCTGACGCGGCTGGTGATTGAAGGTGGGTTTCTCTTTGTGCAGCAGGGTTGGTCGCCCCTCGGTTTTATCGCGCAGATGACGGGCGGCGCGGGTGGCTATCTGGGCACGTCTTCGATTGTGCCCGCCTCAATGGTCAACAGCATTGTCATGCTCGACAATCGCTCCGTGCTCCTGCCCTGCTACCTGCACGCTTTCAAATTAGCCCACGACGAAGGCATTGCCAGCGGCCCCCTCCTAAGCTTAATCGCGGCTTCGGTGTTGATCTCGCTTGTTGTCGGTTTCGCGGTGCGCGTGCAGATGGGCTACAGTCACGGCGGCCTGACGCTGCATCCCTGGTTCAAAGAAAACGGGGCCAACAGCGCCGCCAGCACCGCGTCGAACCTCTTTCACGGCGTCTCCAATACGAGTTGGACGAACTGGTGCTGGCTGGCCAGCGGCTGGCTGGGGAGTTGGCTGTTGCTGCTGTTGCGGGCGCGGCTCACCTGGTTCCCCATCCACCCGGTGGGCTGGCTCCTGGTGCTGGGTTTCCCCTCGCATATCCTGTGGGTGTCGGTTTTCATCGGCTGGGGCTGCAAAGTCCTCGTGACGCGCTACGGTGGCGTGGATACCATGCGCAAACTCACACCCGCCTTTCTGGGCCTGGTCTTAGGCGATGTCACCATGATGCTGTTCTGGCTCATCATTGACGGCTGGCAAGGCCGCACCTTTCATACCCTGGTCTCCAGCTAACGACCAAGCTTAGGTTGCAGGCTTGGTATTATGGTCTGACTACGAAACCGGTCTTCTCACCTTTGACAAAGCCAAGCTTCTCGTAAAATTCATGAACCCCCTCACTCTTGCGACCCGTGAGCAGCATCACCTTGTAACAGTTCTGGCTCCACGCTGCTTGGAGTGCATAACGAAGCAACTGCGTGGCGATGCCCTGGCGCCGATGGGCGGCGTGGGTGATGACATTTTCAATCAAGCCATAAGGCCGTGCGCCCCGCGTCAGGTTGGGAATAATAACCAGGATACAAGAGGCAACCAGTTCTCCATTCAGGTCAGCAACCAAACAATGAACCTTAGGATCGCTGAGTATTTCTTCCCAAACCCGGCGCAAAGTTGGCTCTTCCGGCAAGGCTGCATCAGTGGCGTGCAAATGGTGATACAAGTCAAGCAGAGCCTCTAAGTCATCCTGACGCACGTTTCTCACTTGCAATTCCATGTTTCATCTCCTAACACATGTCACCATGCCGCGCCGCGACACATCACTAATTAGCGGCGCACAGAGGCTACAGCAGACAGCCCGGTGCGGCGCGGGCATGAGGCCCGTCCACAATGACCAAGTTTCACCCGATCCTAGAGGCGAAATGTAACGGAACGGCAAGGAGTCGGCTCCATCGCCTGGTTCAACAGTTTAGTGGGTGACGCTGGCCTACTGCTTTTTCAGTAGTTGAAATGCATAAGTCGGGTAATAACTGCCTACCTTTCTGGCGGCCTCAACTGATTGTTTGCGCACCACTTCTAAAGGGTCAACCAAACCTCTCAGGAAGACTTGGGAGCCAGCATACTGGAGATCAAGCCGTTCCGCTTTGCTCTGGTGTCTCCGCCATACGCCGGAGTGATAGTAAATGTTTTCCTGGCTGTCGGTAATCGTTTGACGGTAGGTGCCATCGCCATAGAGTTCAATCTCTTCTCTAATACCCTTGGAGCGGGTGAAACGGCACACCCAGATAACACCAGTGTTGAAGCTACGACGGTAAATCAAATATGAGCATATCCCGCCTAAAGCTAAAGCCTTAACGAACCACCGCCCCATGTTCATTTATCTCAATACGGCAGACACCTACGCCACATGCAGCCCCGCAATACTCAATTTAGCCGCGCCCGGAAGCTCCAACAGAGACATATTTTTCTGGCGCTTTGTGAAACGCATCGCGGCAGCCGAGGCCGCAAAAGAAAAAGAGTTCGCCGTTATAACACTGCGAGAGGGCATGAGTACAGGGCACGGGGCGGCCACAGACCGGGTCGCGCACCGACTGGGCAATATGCGAAGGCGAGGCACCCCATTCGTAGGCCACACAGTCGAGGCACAAGCTACCATCTTCATTGACCGAAGAGAGTTGTTCTAAACGGCGGGCCAGTTCGGGGCGTTCGACAAAGCCAAAGACGGCGATAGCCTGCCCCGCGTGCGCCTCCGAGACATGCGGCCAGTAACCTATGCGACAACTCGCCACCGACGGCAAGACAAACCAGTTGCCTGCGGGACATTCCTGCAATTTCGCCAGGAGAGTCGGGGCGTGCTTCTCACACGCCATAATCACTACAGCCTGCATTCCATCATCTACCAGTGTCATAGTCCACCTCAACGCTTGGAATAGCTGTAGTTTACTCTGACGATAGCAACGCAACATCTATTAAAGAGAATACAGAAACTATCGGCACACTTTATTCATTTGGTGCAAGACTCTTAAAAACCTTTGGGTGCGGCCACCAGGGTATTCTTGACCACCTGACCATCTTTCATCACAAACTGCACATTTTGGAGTCGGGTGATGTCTTGCAGCGGGTCACCCGGCACCGCGATAATATCGGCCAGGTTGCCCTTTTTGATTTCGCCCACCTGATCCTGGAGGCCCAGCAGTTTGGCGGCATCCACCGTGGCGGCATGGATGGCACGGGCGGGGGTGAGTCCGGCTTTGACCAACCACTCCAACTCACGGGCGTTGTGGCCATGCACGCCCGCTACGGCATCCGAACCGGAGACAATCCACACCCCGGCACGAATAGCCAGGCGGGCATTAGGGATGTTACGTGCCTGCAAGTCGCGGAAGAATTGCCAGGTGCCCTCATCGAAATCGAACTGGTTCTTATGCTCCAAATAGTGCGTGGGCAGGAAAAGGGTGGGCACCAGGGCGGTGTGATGCTGCACCATTAAGCGCCGGGCCTCGTCATCGGCGAAGGTGCCATGCTCAATGGAGGTGCAGCCGCCGCGCACTGCCGCCTTAATCGCCGGGGCCTCGTGCGCGTGAACCGCCACGCGCCGTCCGCTTAACGCTGCTTCATCCACCGCCGCGCGGATTTCCTCTTCGCTAAAGACCGGGTTGTTGGCCGCATCCACCCCCTCAAATATCTTGATGACATCGGCCCCTTCGCGGATACGGGCGCGCACCCATTCCCGAATGGCCGCAATGCGCACCGTCTTATCTGCCCCGGCAGGCATATCTTCACTCAGCAACGGCTCGCCCGAAGCAATCATGCGCGGCCCCGGCACTTTGCCCGCGTTGATATCGTCGCGCAGGTTGATGTCAATCAGACCACTCGCGCCCAGGTTGCGTATCGTGGTATAGCCAGCGTAGAGCGTGTCACGGGCGTTCTCCCTCGCGTATTTGGCCGCCGTTGCTCGCGTCTCCAGGGCCGAGCCGCCAAAATGTCCATTCGCGTCAAAGTGGTAAGTGATATGCGTGTGGGCGTCAATTAGCCCCGGCAGCACGGTGGCTTCGGACAGGTCAATGACGGGCGTGCCGGGCGGAATGGCGAGGCCACCGCCGACCGCGACAATCTTTTTGCCCTGCACCAGAATAATGGTCTCGACGATCTCCTGGCCTGTGCTGACTTCAATAAACCGACCACAGCGAATCGCCAGCAGCTTGCTCGTTGGCGGAGGCGAGACCAGTCCTACCGCTCCGTTGGGGACACTTCTTCTGGTAATCTGCGCCACTGTCAACGCCAGCACCAGACAAAGCGTCAGCAAGATAAAAATCGAGATTCTCTGCACGGTCTGCTCCTCAGACATGACGCGGGGCTACCTGGCTGAGCCAGACGCTCCCGCGCTTAGACATGTCTTATGGTGCAGCTTTAGCGCCAAATGCGGCTCGACTGGAGCCAGCCCAGGCCGCAGGCGCAGACTAAGTAGAAAAACGAAGTCGGGGCATGGATGAAGTAGGCAGGCAGTTGAGTCACGCTCAGCACAAAGGTCGCCGGGATATTCAGGGCCACGCCCGCCATTGCCGCGTAGACAATGGTATAACCCATGAGGATACAGGCTTCGCCCACGCAAAAGGAGACAGCCGTCAGGAAGATAGCGATCAACTGCACGCCAATGGCCGACCTGCCCTCGGTATCGGCTCCTTCCGCGACGGCCCAGCCTACGAAAGCCCCCAGTGCCACCGCGATGCCATCCACATGCTCATGAATCGAGATACAGCCCATATCCCAGAGGAGGGCACCCATTAAAGCCGCTGTCAGGCCAAAGAGGAACGCCCGACCCAGCTTGGGTGGTTGTGCCTCACGCAATTCCATCAGGGGCATCGCCAGCGGCGACGGCATGACAGGCGTGGTTGGCGCGAGGGCGTGCGGCGTGGCTCCAGCCATGCCATCCAATAAGGTAGAGCCACCAGGACGCGCCGCCTCCACTCCATCCAACGCGGCTACCTGTAGCGCACCAGGACTATCAGCTAAAACCGTTGAAGAGCTGACGGGAGAAGCTGGCACAACTTCATTAAGATGCGCCAGGGCGGCCCGCGATGGCTCGTGGGTGGGGTCAAGCTGCACCGCTTTTTCAAACTGCTGGCGGGCCAGTTCCGGCTCTTGCAGCCCGTGCAAGGCCAGACCCAACTGGTAGCACGCCTGGCCATGTTTGGGGTTTAAGCTGACGGCATTCTGCAAAGCAGCAACGGCTTCGCCATAGCGCCCCGCCTGATTCAGCGCCGTGCCCAAAAAATAGTGGCCTTCAAAGCTTTCTGGCGCACGCTGCACAAAAGCTCGTAGTTGCGACACCGCTTCCTTAACCCGCCCTTGCACCAGGGTATCCAAACCTGTCTGCCAGCCCTGCGTTTCCATCACTCCGCTTGCCATCCTCCTCACTCCCCTTCTGGACTAAAGCTTGAGTTCTAAAGGTGCGAGTGTTGTGCCAATTAGCCGGGCAAAGGCTGCAAAGTTGCAGCAATGGAACAGCTATCCATCAACATAATCAAAGCCGATTTCTTCCGAGTAAGGCAAAAACATCTCCTGCAAAACCTCTGGGGCTTGGGCTTCCGCCGCCTGCCAGGTCGCGGGTTTTTCGACAATGTAACAGAGGCAATCGCAGCCGAGGCTGGAACGCAGCACGCGAAATTCATAATCGGGTGTCAGCACGGCATGAATCGCCCGCACCGTGCGGTCACGATCCTCATTTTCGCCTTTTAAGCCGACTTTGGCGGTGCGATCTTTGTAGGAAACTTCCAGGTCATTGTCGGGGGTGCGTTGGCAAGTCAGTTCGCGCCCGACAAAGTCGGCAAAGTCCTGGACAATGATGTCGTCTGCCTCGTCCCAGTCCACCACAACGCCCAGGTCGGCCTGGAGCATAGCCGCCTCTATCGCTTCGGCATTACCTATTTCAAAGAATTCCAGGAACTCCTGCGCCGCGTTATCGGCCATAAAATCACGGACTCCTCAATTTCTCTCAGAATTTTGAATATGACCTGGCGCTCAGCTATTATATACCATAGATGCCCTGGATGTGCCTCTTGCCTTAACCTTTGAGATCATCAAGTTTCAGCACCTGCACTGTATCCAAAATCTGCTGACTGTTGATGCCACCGATAATGTAAATCACGCCGTCCTGGGAGAGGACAGGGGCATGGCGGGTGGGCTGGAATTTGGTTTGCTCGACTTTGCGCCACTGGCCA
>JAFAZH010000007.1 GCA_019239895.1 Abditibacteriaceae bacterium
GGGCGGTATTCGCCTGGTCCAATAAGTCGGATACCAAATGATGCAGAGGAAGTGGGCAGGTGGTTTCTTAAGGCCGCTCGTAGGCATCCTAATGGTACTCTAGGACGCCCACGAGGTAGGGCGGTAGCAAAGTCTATCAATTCAAGGGTATTGTCAAGTTAACTTAATTCGGAATTAAAAAGCGCTAGATATTGGGCCTTAGCGGGCTGCACAGCACAATCTAGAGGGGTGCTGTAGACGATTTTCGCCCCGCAAAAAGTTAATTTGACAATACCTATACTGCCGTAAGATGCCTTCTTGTTGGAATCCAGCCTTTTCTAACATCCTGAGCGAGGCAAAGTTTGAAGTTGCAATAATAGCGTGGATACGATGCAATTTCATCGTTTCAAATCGAATCGGACAACCTCTTTAACGCCTTCTGTCATTAATCCCTGGCCTTGATACTCTGGCCCAAGCCAATATCCAATTTCGGCTTTGGATTGATTGGCAAAGTCGAACAACTCGCAGTTTCCAATGAGTGTGACTTTATCCCCATAAAGTATGCCAGTGATAGATGGAGTTCTCCGATTATTGATCTCTCCCCGGAAAGTAGACCAAAAGAGATGTTAGGCTACGGCCTTGTGGAGCCGCTGTTGGCGGTGCCAAGCGGCTCTAAATTCCTCCGGTGCCTGGTTGTCCAGGGCGCTGTGAGGACGCTCTAGATTATACTCGCAACGCCACCTTTCGAGTTGTCTTTGAGCCTCGGCTAAGCTGGTAAACCAGTGCTGATCCAGACATTCACTGCGCACCTTAGCATTGAATGTTTCAATCATGGCGTTGTCGGTGGGCTTGCCTGGCCTGGGAAATTGCAGCTTTATCTGATGTCGGTGTGCCCATTGATCCAGCACCCTGCCACTGAACTCCGGGCCATTGTCCACACACAAGGTCTTGGGCCAGCCATACCTCTCAATGGCTCGTTCCAGCGCCTCGACCACCCGCTGTCCTGAGAGCGAGACATCGACTTCGATTAGAGGACTAACCCGGCTAAAGTGATCCACTGCCGTTAAGACTCGAATTCGGCGCCCATTGCCGAGGGTATCACTCATGAAATCTAAGCTCCATCTCTCATTTGGCTGTTGGGTCTGGGGCTGCACCACTCGTAACCTACTGACCCGCTTCTTGGTCGTTTTCAGGCGCAGTGACAGCCCCTCAAGCTGGTAGAGCCGATACACCCTTTTATGATTCACTACCCAACCTTCACGGCGCAGCAGGACATGCAGACGCAGATAACCATAACGCACTCGTGCTGCTGCCAACTCTCTCAAACGCAACCTCAAAGCTGCTGGATCAACCCGCCGGTGCCGATAGCGTTAAAGAGGCACGACACAACCGCATCAACTGGCACGCTCTTCTCTCACTGATCAGATAGGTGCCTTGGAGCCAGCGCACCAATTCTCGCTTGCGCGCTGGCCTTAGAGCTTTTTTGCGCTCACCTCCTGAAGCATCGCTTTATCTAAACTCAGATAGGCGACCAGTTGCTTGAGCTTGTTATTCTCTTCTTCCAGTTGGCGCAGGCGGCGCAACTCAGTCACGCCCATACCACCATACTTCTTCTTCCAACGATAGAAAGTCTGTTCGCTGATGCCCTGCTCTCGGCACACTTCAAGGGCGGGTTTACCGGCTTCGGCCTGGCGCAGGATGTAAGCAATCTTCTCTTCGCTGAACTTGGTTTTCTTCATCAAATCTGCTCCCTTTGTCGTCATTCAAATTTGTCAAAATTCCAACATTTTGAATGGTCTACTTCTTAGGGAGAAGATCACTTTTGAGGGTTATCCCGACAAATCATACCATTGGAGAGTGGAGTTCTCCGGTTACAATAACCATTAAGGAGAACAGGAGATGAAGCAGAAGCGGTTCAGCCAGGAGCAGATCATCGGCAACCTCCAACAAAATGAAGCAGGCACAGCGGCGTCCTAACTGTGCCATGAGCACGGCGTGAGCGAGAGCACTTTTATAAGTGGAAGGCCAAATTCGGGGGTTTGGATGTCAACGAGGCCAAGTGGCTCAAGCAACTTGAAGACGAGAACTGGCGGCTCAAACGCCTCTTACCGATGCCATGCTCGACAACACTGCCTTGAAAAACGCGCTGGAGGAAGCCCAGCGTATTTACGAACAGGATGTCGCCAATGCTGAACGCAAGAGAGACGCCTGGAATCAGGCGCGGGATAAAACAGCATGACTTCTTCATCAATGTATAATTGTTAGCAGTGAAGCGCTGATCGTTAGTGTGGAATGGGGTTGTTTTTCGCTACGTAGCATTTACTTACGCAGCATTGACTGTTGAATCCTTCAGATGCGACGAAGCAGACACCAACGAACAGCCCCACCAGATCACTAAGGCCTACGGTCAAGAGCTACAGTTGGGTTGATAGAGTTGATGATGCAACCTATCTCTCCCTCCCGCTGGTAGCGAGCCAGTACCAATACCTTTGAACGATTCAAACGTGACACTACAGGAGGTGTATCGTGACGCGTGATCCTAGACCTGCCGCTACCGCTAGCGTAGCTGTCTCCATGCTCCTGCTGCTGGCGATCCCCGGCACCGCTGCCTCCACAGAGGAGGCCAAAGAGGGGCCGAAGGAGGGGCTGGTAGCACCCGGAAAGTTCATCCCCTCCTTCGCTGTCAAGTATGGCGGCTCGCAGGGCTGGCCGATCCTTGAACAGGCGGTGGGGTTTGACTTACTGGATGTCTCCACCGGCACGGCGCACTCGGCTGTCTTTGCCGATGCGCAGGGCAACTCCTGGCAGCACCTGAAACGGCTCAACCCTCATCAGATCGTGGTGTTCTATGAACTGGGGCCGACGGAGTACAGCACCGCCTCCTGGGGTAGCATCGGCGACGGTTGGGAGTGGCTCAAGGCGCACCACGGCAGCGGCAGCGCCGACCGCTGGGCCGCCGTTGGTGCCCGCTACGGCGACTACCTGGAGCCAGGCACGTATAGCAGCGAGCGCTTAATGGTGGTGGGCAATCCCCACTGGCAGCAATACTGGCTCGACAGCGTCTACGCTCAGCTATGGACCAAGGCGGGTGCCAGAGGAGTCGGGGTGGACGGCATCTTCTCTGACAACACCCAGATGACGATGATCTGGCTCGGGCACTGGTTCCGGGAAGGTCATCACGACCAGCCGGATATCCCCACCGATTACTATACGGGCGACCAACACCGCCCTGAGCTCTGGAGCCAGGGTGTGACGAGTTTTCTGAATCGGGCGACGCCGTGGCTGGCGCAGCGCGGCAAGAAGCTGGTGCTTAACTTCGGATATATGGCGACTCGCCCCGGAGATTGGCAGGTATTGGATGCGCAGCCCGAGCCAGTCTTCGCCGCGATGGAAGAGGGGGCCTTCGTCCACCCTTGGGGGCGGCCCGGCTTCAATTTCTACACCGAAGAGCAGTGGCTGACGCAGGTGCGCACGATGCGCTCCCTACAGCATGTGCGTGCCCTGATGAACTGCCACGGCATCGTGCGCTCAGAGGCACAAGACATCACGCGCATGGAGGCCACCGATGATCGCGGCACCAGCGCCTGGGACGCATTGTGGTTTTGCCTGACATCCTTCCTTCAGGGCTATGATGACGTGCGCCAGAATGCGTACATGAACTTCACAGTGTGGGACTACCTGCGCTTCTTCTGGCTGAAGGAGTTCGACCCGCGCTACCTACACCTGGGCCGGGCGCGCGGTGAGATGCAGCGCGTCGTCGGCCAGCAGGGGCATGTCTACCTGCGTGAGTTCGATGATGGCTGGGTGGTAGTTAACCCGACGACCACCGACGCGCGTGGAGTGGCAGTGCCAGCCGGCCAGGCGCGGGTTCTGCGCCACGATACTTTCGAGCACGCCGAGACCCAGCCACTGGTAGCGCGATTCGACCTCGCCAGCCACCGGGGTCTCGTCCTGCTCAGAGAGGGATGCCAGGTAGGTAACAAAGACAATAGGTGAGCAGGAACTGGATCAGAAAGGTCTAGGTTCTTCGTGAAGTGTCCAGCTTTTGTTTTTCAAGATGTGGTGATACTATTTCCCTGTACGGAAGCAATACCTTGCTGTTGACCATTTTGGAATACATCAAATGCCCAATTTCATACCTGGACTGGAATTAAATGCACGGTTCTATACTGAAGTTATCAGACCTTGCATAGGCCAGAGTTTCCCTGATCTACGCTATTCTGCTGCGCTAATTGGAGAAGGCTCTGAAGTGCTCGGCTACGACACCGAACAATCAACCGACCATTGTTGGGGACCACGCATCATGCTCTTCTTATCTGAAGCGCACTACGATTCTCAAAAAGACAATCTTTTGCAGAAACTACATGAAAATGTATCAACAGTTTTTAGGATTTGCAACAAGCTTTGAGTGTCCTCACAAGAGTGTTGTTGATATTTTTACAATCAGATCTTTCTTTGAGAAATACTTAGCTATTGATCCATCGTGTAATATTGAACCAACCGATTGGCTTACGTTTCCGCAGCAGAGGCTCTTAGAAGTGACGAGTGGCAAAGTCTACTATGATGGCTTGCAACTTGAGGAAGTAAGACAGAAGTTTAGCTATTACCCACAGGATGTTTGGCTCTACCTTCTCTCCTGCCAGTGGGTAAGAATCTCCTAAGAAGAAGCATTCTTAGGTAGGTGTGGCGCTGTAGGGGATGAATTCGGCTCACAACTCGTTGCAGCCCGGTTGGTGCGAGAGTTAGCTCGGCTCTGCTTTCTAATGGAGCGACAGTATGTGCCCTATACCAAGTGGTTTGGCACTGGATTCTCAAAACTCAAGTGTGCAGAACATCTAACGCCACTTTTTAGAAAGGCTCTTCTTTCTGAAAAGTGGAAGGAACGAGAAGGATGATTCTTCGATAATGCGGACAGGTTTGATTAGGCTGTGGGCTTGCCCCGCTTTTGTGGACACAGGGATAAGACAGAGTTGTCGCTTATTTCAAACTAGAGACGACCATTTACCTTCTACCCTAAAATCAGCTCAGCAGTTTCAACTGCGATAACAACAGCCACAACGATGAGACTGCGGCCAAGGCAAATACTGCTTCTTCCGCTAACGAGCCAGTGGAAAGGGACCAGGCACGCGGCAGGATAAGATAGATATGTGGCTTTGGATAGCATAGAGGAATGCCACTTTTCGTGCAGGCATCGGCCAGCAGGTGACTACCATAGCCTAAGCTCATCACCAGCCAGGGCTGCCACCCTCCATAGAACGCCACTGGCCACAGAACCACCGAGAATATGCTCCATCCAAGCAGGGAGTGCAGTAGGCCACGATGCCCAAGTTGCTGATGCAGGGCCTGTGCAGGCAAGAGGAAGGGCTTGACCGCTCCTACGGTAATATGCTTTAGGAGCGATTCGGGGGCATCCAAGTCAGGGAGCAGCGCACCCAATGCGGCGCAGGTGGCTAATACTCCCCAGTTTGCGGTGATGACCTGCGGAGGTAATACGGTCAGCAGCCAAAGCGAACTGATCCCCAGCATGGCATGCGTGCGTCCCATCATGCCCTCTCCCTTTCTCTCTGCATCGTCTGCTGGCTTCCAGCAGACCTGCTGTTTATAATAGCGGCAGAGGAAGGCGGAGGCTTGGGGACAGAATCCCCGTAGGATGTAAAGAGAGACAAATCCAACTGTAAGACAGTGTGCTGCACGAAGATAAGGTGGAGGAAAATTGGTTCGACATTGCGATGGCGTGGGCAGCCACTCCCCATAGAAATGTCGAACCAGTCCTGACCTCCTAAAGGTTGAGGCTGATTCGTTTTAGCCTCACTAACAGGCATTACTACACTCTCCCCAGCCATAACAGGTAATCTCTCAATTTTAGTTGGTAAATCATGCAGCACCAGGCGGTGCGTGCCATCTGGCCCCCAGTCCAACCGCGCCACAGCTAATTGCAACAACTGCTGTAATTCCAGAGGAGTCGCTGCTGCGGAAAGCGTCCAGACATGCGAGAGGACTTTGCGAAAGCGATCTGCATTAAATTGGCTGGATAATGGCGTCAGCAGGCCCATCAAGTGCCGTTGTTCAGCCCGTAACGTTTCGCGTTGCACCTTCAACTCATGCGCCCGCTCGTTCAAAAAGCTCATCAAGGCACCCGTTGCGGTGCCAGAGCTAATCGTCCTGATGAGCGTATCAATCTCCTGTTGATTCTCTTCCAAGCCAGTTCGATTCAGCGCCAAGGCATCTTTGACAGGCTGTAAATCTCCCTCACAGTTAAGCCGGGCACTTTCCACAGCTTGCTCCAAAAGGCCAGGCGTATTCTCCAATTGGCTAATGCGATCCAGTAACCACGCTTCAGCGGTCTTAGCCAAAATGCGATTGCTGTGGTTGCAGTCCTTGCCGTATTTGCGGTGCATGGTGCAGACATAATGATGGATATAGGAATCGCGTCGCCGCTGCTTGCCAGCTTTATGGAACACATAATGCGGCGACATGGGGCTACCACAGTAAGCACAGGTCAAGACGCCTTGCAGGGGATAGACGCGATCACACTGGCTCCACGTATAGCTTCTGGCCTTGCCCATTTTGGGGTTACGCCCCTGCTGGCCAGGGTTGTTGGGATATTGCTGGGCCTTGTCACGGCGGATCGCTTGGGCTATCTCAAAGAGTTCTAAGGACACCACCGGCTCGTGGGGTGCTTTCACCACCCGATAAGCGTCTAATGCTGGCACATCAAGCTGGTCTTTATTCTGCTTGTTGATCTCAATCTCCGCGACATAGCGCCGGTTCGTGAGCAAATCGCGGATCGTGCCGACCGCCCATACTGGGCTGCCGCCAGGGGCTTTAATCTGGTGCGCTTTCAACCAGTCGCGCACCGCAAAGTCGGACTTTCTCTCGACATAGAGGCGAAACATCTGCTCGACGGTGCTCACTTTCTCAGGATCAATACTCAGCATCTTGGTCTCAGGGAAGTATCTTGACCTCACGAATCCCCAAAAGATACGACCCGCCATTGAGTGTCTGGGCCGGATTGGAGAACCTGCGTTGCCGACACTACAACATTTCCTTGAGCAGAAAGACTTGACCGTGCGCGTCGCGGCAGCCGCAGCCTTGATCGGGATAGGCACTCCTGCCTGCATCCCCCTCTTACAGCAAGCCTCACAACCCGAAGTCACCCGCGTGGTGCATCTTGAGGCTGGCATTTTGCAAATCCGGTGCAGAGCGGTGGACAAGATCTATACTCCGCCAATTGTTGCGCCAGAGGATGCAAGTCGCCTCTGGCACTTAGCCCAACTTGCTACCAGTGACCCTTTACCTGAAAATTTGACGGGGTTGCTGTCGCTATCGCCCGACGACCCGTTGGCGATGCATGACGAGAAGTTGCGGGCCAGAGCCAAAGCTGCTTTGGTCGAAATTGGCCCACCCGCATGTGGCGTGCTGCGAGAACTACTATCGAGTTATGCGCATTATGATAATTTCACAACAGGCGGTGATTTCTATATTTCCAGCAGAGCGGCGGACATTTTGCAGCAGATGGGACAGTTGGCTGTGCCCTGTCTGATTGATGCGCTTTGTGACTACTACCCGCATACACGTTTATACTCAGCACAGGCGTTGCGTCACATCACCGGACAAAGCATCCCACCTGACTATGGCAAGTGGAGCAAATGGTTTATCGAGCAGAAACGAAACCGTTAATATCAGTCGGACATGAAAATAGCCAGCTATGACCAACCGGCATCATGAGGTTCACGGGTAAACTAAATGCCCTCTGACAGCACCCTGCCATAATTTCAGAGGGCTGTGATAATGTTGTTGCTCCATAAAATGCGAGCTTGAAGAGCAGGGGAAGCCAACCCTTTGCGATTGCGGACAGCCGCGGCTAATCGTGGAGGCCAGTCTTTATGAGAACCCGGCTTAGGTAGGGTGCCATCTAGCAACCTCCATGAAGCCACAGAACCTCCATGAATGGCTGATAGATGCTAAAAGCTGTAGTAACATTCAGCAGGTGGCAGGCACCCGGTTAATCTCAACCGGGTCAAGAGTATTTATAGAGGCGATATGAAAAGGGGCTGCTGATGGCTTACCACAGCCCCTTTGAATTTAGTGAGGTTTGCTTTTTTTGCCAATGGCATATTTGCTCATCAGCCTTAAGGCGTTCTCTCCTTCTGCTCGACCATAAATATTAAATGAGACCCATTGCTTTGGCACCACAGAAGTGATCTTAAACTTTTTGTCTGCCGTGACATAGTTGTCCACATAAAGACGTAGGTCAGTGATATACAAGTATTCTTGAGGAGAATTGGGAGATTTTTTTCAAAAAATTTTCCCTCATAGTTGCCGTTCCATTCTAATACAACCTTCCAGGGAAGCATGGTAAAACTTCTCATCTCTTCAGTTTTGTAACCAACCCCCAGAGAACTCACTTTGAGCTTGGTAGGCACTTGATTGAGGCCAAGATTCTGGTTCGCATAGACATATATAGAGTCGCTTCTCTTAGAGTGGACTTGGTTCTTTGATCCTTTCGCCTTGACTGCGTTTTGCATCCCACCTCCGATCAAAAGACAGACTGCAAAAAACACCCGCGAGAAATAGGGTTTCATTCTTGACTCTCATGGCAATAATATACTTGACGCAGCAAGCCGCTTTCCATATATCTCCAACCAATCTCCTAAGCCCACTGGTGCAGGCTGTGGCATAATAGCGGGTATGGAACCTGCAGTAGTTAGGCAAGCGAAAGCGGTTGGTGGATTAATTGGCATAGTAGCCATTCTCTTCTTTTTGTGGTTCACATTTGTTGCGATACCAGTAGCTACAGAGCTATGGCATAATTGGCGCGCATGGTGTCAGCAGAAACGTGACCAACGTGACCACAGAAAACAAGCCCACAGCGTCACCGTAGAAGAATCCGACAGTGGCGGCTATTAGGTGGTGGAGTAGACAGCTATGGGCATGGTTATGTTCGGCGACCTGGTGCTGGGATTCTCGCTATTCGGTGGGCTTGTTTGCATGGTTGAGGTCTGCCTGGCGCTCAACAGAGAACCGGATGACCCTGTCAGTCCAGCGCGGAGTGTGGGCAGCGACATCCATTCGCAGTAGAATCAGCGATACCTTATTCTTACAAGGCAAATTTTATGCGCTTTAACTCAAACTCTCGCTCTACTCCACCAGCTTTTTGCCATTGGCCGCTGTGGGCGCTGTTGGCTCTCATCTTCTTCAACCCGTTGGTCTTGCGCTGCGGCTGGAGCCAACCGATGACGACTCCGGTCAGCAACGGCAAAATCGTTTTTAGCGGTATCAACAATGGCACCAAGATTTGTGCGGTTAATGCCGATGGTACGGGTTATACCCAACTGACGGGGGCGGGTGACAACTTCAATCCCCATGTTACCGCCGATGGCACGTCTATCCTGTTTGATTCGTTTCGGGCTGGCAATTGGAATATCTATGTCATGAATGCCAATGGTTCCGGGCAAAGACGCCTAACTTTTGACCTTGGCAGTAGCGTAGAACCGTGCCCCAGCAGTGATGGCAGCAAAATCACTTACAGCTTGCGACGGGCCGACGTGTATAACGTCTGCATCATGAATAGTGATGGTTCCGGCCAAAAGCAGCTCACCCACGGTGCCGACTCCAGTATCAATCCCGAATCTCCCGAACTCAGCCCGGATGGGCGACACATTCTGTTTTTGCGCACGGTTACTGGCAGGGCAGGTCTGACTAAAAACCTGTGGCTCATGAACGCTGATGGCAGTAACCTCCGCAATCTGACACATGACCACGGTTTTACCATAGATGGTACTTTTAGCCCGGACGGTCGCCAGATTGTCTTTTCCTCGACGCGCGACCGCCCTCAGAGCAGCCTGAATCTAGGCAATCTCTTTTCAATGAACTTAGACGGCAGCAACGTCCGCCTCATCTCAAACAGACCCTATGGACAGTATGGAGCACACTTCAGCCCAGACGGTCAGCAACTTGTTTTTTACACTCAAGCGGGCGACCTTGGTATCATGAACCTCGATGGCACTGACACGAGGCTGTTGTCCCTGGGCCACGACAGCAGACTGCCCACCTGGGGCGCTGTCCCGCTTTCAACGCCAAACCCCACTCCCACGCCTTCTATGCCCCCCAGCCTCAGCGTCCATGATATGGAGTTTCAACTGCGCCCCACCCATCCCGACACGACGACGGGTGCTTTCTTTGTCACACTGTCGCATCCCAGTCGCGCCAGCGTCACCGTCCATTATGCCACGGCCAATGGCACCGCCACCGCTGGCACTGATTACACGCCCCTGTCCGGCACGTTGACTTTTAGCCCCGGCCAACTCGTAAAAACCATTCCCATAACGGTTCATAAGCATCCCCCTAGTGATCCCAATCAGGTATTCAGCCTTAATCTTAGCCAACCCACCAACGCTGTATTAGACAGAGCACAGGCCGTGGGCACGATTATTAATGTGGGTGGCCCGCCGCAACCTCCGCAGGGCTTGGGGATGTTGCCTCCTGACACTACTAGTCCGGGGGTCAAGCCACCACCCTCTTTGCCAACTACCGCGATCCCAATGGCGCGAGTGATATAACTTATGCTTATCTAATCGTAGGGCAGGCCCCGACTACGACCCATTCTCTGTCAGTGCTTTATGACTCCCAGGCCAACCGCTTATATTTGGCCAATGACGCAGGAACAGCCTATCTCGGCGGCTTTGCTCCTGGCTCGGCGCACACCATCAGTAACAGTTATGGCACGCTCAACTGCCGCACAACGACAATCTTGCGCGGGGGCCCGTTTATGGGCATCAAGTGGAATTTGACACCCAGCGCCCAGTGGTCGGGGTCGAGACAGAACATCTTTCTGGCGGTGCGGGATCGGGCGAACTTAGCGGATGGCCCCAACAAAGTAGGCACTTGGACGATCCAGGTGGCGCCATAACGGATGGGTTCGATATTGACCAGGTTCGTCAGGAGCGCGTTGCTTCTTGTGGGTTCCGTCGTGTCTGGCTTCTCCAGTTTCATAGCCGGTGGCGGCACCGCTATTCACGGAACCTTTATCAACGTGGAAGCTTTATCAACGTTAAAAGCTTTAGCGGCTAGTGCGGGGCCAAGAGTTAGCTATGTGCTGGTGATAAAAGACAGTAACAGCTAAAGCTAAGCCACAGCGCGCCTTCATGCAGCAAAATAATATAGTGTTGTAGCCATACAGCGTCACGGTGGAAGTGGATTAGGTGGGGAAGCGGCTGAACTTGGTTGTTGGGCCGCTGCGCGAAGCTTAGTTGCGTGTCATACTTCTGCTACGGCAATCTTGAGGAGAAGAAATGAGATTCGTGCGCCTGACGGTGAGTGTAGTGTTTTCTTCACTGGCACTGGGTCTGGGGCTGCTCTTTATTAGCTCGTCTACCGTGCAGCATTGGCAAATAACGGGGCTTAGCTTGGTGCCACTCATGGGAATCTGCAATCTCGTGGCCTTGGTTCTCTATTGCTCCTGTTTGAATCTCAGCAAAACGCTCAAGAAGGTGATGTTCGGGTGGATAACAATGGCGGGCCTATGTTTACTTACCGGCGTCATCTTGGCAGTGTTCCGGCACTAACCGCGCCGGGACACTCGACCTAAACCAAGCGGCTCAACCAAACGCTGCAAACGACGCTTACCCCTCTCTCACCCACTCCTTTAGCCCATCTGACAGCACCCTTCCAGCCCCACTCTCGCAGGCTGTGGCATAATAGCGGGTATGGAGCAGTGGTTGATAATCTGATTGGCTCCTGCTGATGGCAGTAGACAATTGTGGAGCATGATAAGGCATGGAGAACCGACTTAAGTTAACGAGGCCAGCTATCTTACTTCAAATCCTATGCGCCTGCCAAACTAAAGTCAGTGGCACAGCAGTCCTTGATGCCTCTCAGCTATACCCTGTCGAATCGCCTCCTGACTTTTCGGTCATTGTGAAGTCTATGTATTGGAATATTGCTCCTACCACGCTTAAGCCATTTACACCGGAGACCAATTATATGTCTCTCCCTGGCTACCTGCGCTTTCGGACTTACCCACAAGCTTATAGCTGGATGACACGAATAGAGGCTGAAGTAGCAGTCTATCTTGAGGGCTACGGCCAATATACACAATGGAAATCTGTTGCCAGTGACGGTATCGAAAAAGCCTACAACATCGCGGAACGATGCCAGCGTCGCGGGGAATGCCGCATAGCTCAACACAGCGTCACGGTGGAAGTGGATTAGAAGCCAAGCGGCATCACGTATTGTGGGCCGCCGCGCACGGCGTTGCAGCGGTCAGTTGTAAACTGAGTCGGGTTATTGGGTTATGAATAAGCAAGAACGTGCTGTCACCCTGAGATTCTTAGCCGAGCCGACTGACATCAACTTTGGCGGCAAGGTGCATGGCGGTGCCGTAATGAAATGGATTGACCAAGCCGGATACGCTTGTGCGGTCGGCTGGAGCGGACAATATTGTGTCACGGTTTATGTTGGTGGCATCCGCTTCTACAAGCCTGTCCTCATCGGCCATATGGTTGAAGTTAAAGCCAATCTCATTTATACCGGCAAGACAAGTATGCACATTGCGGTCAATGTCAGTGCTGGTGACCCCAGAGACGGGCAATTTAGCAAAACTACGCATTGCATCATCATATTTGTAGCCGTAGATGCTCAAGGTCAACCGGTTCCAGTCAAACCTTGGCAGCCAGAAACAGCAGAAGATGTAGCTCTTGAGCAGTATGCGATGAAGCTGATGGAGTTGCGCAAGGGTATCGAAGAGGAAATGCGTCTCCACCAAACATTGTCATAAGCCTATCAACAGCGGCTCAACCAGGCACTGCAACGGACCGCTTGCGGCTGTTAGTTTCAGGCGAGGTCAACTGTCCACCCGGCAAGCGGCGGTTGAGTTTAGCGTGGTGCTGCTTGCGCGGCGTGACTTCGTGCAGAAAAGGGAAAAAGGCGGACAAAATGATGGGTGTTCCTGTAGAACAGATTCGACGTGCGTGCGAGAGCGGTTGCATGGCTGTGGTTGAATTGATCGCTAATTTGCGCTTGGCAGAACAAGGAACGATTGTTGACCGAGCGCCGATTCTGGCGACGACTTTGTTAGCGGTGAGGGAACCGGCGTGTGCAGTATTCGTGGCCGAGGCGGAGAGTGAGATAGTTGGGTTCATCATTGTGCATTGGGTTCCGTTCCCGATGCTCGCCGGTATGGAAGCGTATATCTCTGACTTGGTGGTGGCTGCGAACCGGCGAGGCTCTGGAATCGGTCAGAGATTAGTGGCATTGGTTGAGGATGAGGCTCGGAGTCGGGGTTGCGCTCGCCTCATGCTTAACAACCGAATAGCCGCGAGTTCTTTCCAACGCGGCTTCTACCGGAAGCTCGGTTATCGCCATCGTGAGGACTTTGCTAACTTCGTCAAGTCGCTCGGCTGAAATTTTGCGGCTTACATTATCTTTACAAATGGTCAGCCACCACGCGCCGCTACGGGTGCAGGCTGTGGCATAATAGCGGGTATGGTGATCCTAATAATGGCCATCTTAGGAACGATAGTCACTGGGGTCGGGACGACCAGAGGTGTTGTTTGGATAATACAACGATGGCAGCTCAGGTATTATCAGCAGCAGCATCGAGAACGACACAGCATCACCATAGAAGAATCCGACAGGGGCGGCTATCAGGTGGTGGAGTAGCAGTATGTCGGATCCTGTCCCAACACTGCGCCAGGCTGAGCCAACTCCGCAGCCTGAGCCGACTACAGGGCCAGCCGTGCCCAGGCCTTCTCGCCCCTACCCCACTGACGCTAGCGGCGGCCAACAGAGAGTCTGCTGCTAGGGTTTTTTATTATTCTTTCCCTTTGATAAGCTGCGTGGCACCGGATCCGAACACACTATCACCTCGTCGTAGTCTTAGCCTTTCTTACCAAGTCATGGCGACGCAAGTTATGGCGACAAAACAATGCGGACATCGGTGGGATGTTTAGTGTCCACGTAGGTGCTATCCCAGGTCATGATGGAGAACACGAGTTGCTTGGCGACGGCGGCTTTTGGCACGCTGAAGACGAGGGCCAAATCCGTAGCTGCCCCCGGCAACAACGAGGTGCCACGCGCGGCGTAATAGTCTTTGTCATGGTGCAGATCATACGCGACTGCGGCGTAAGCGTGTCCCTCACCGTCGGTCAGCCCCGTATCGCCGTTGTAATCTCCCGTCCCGACAGCCACTCGGTGCGTTTGCAACATACCGTTCTTGAGTCGGCAGTTCACGACAATCAACGTATCCCCGGGCCCGACTGGATTTACGGTCTGGGTGGCCTGATCGTAACGGAGCTTGTACTGATCAGTGCGCTCCACACTGACCACTTTGAAACCCCACTTGCCAGTGAACAATTCCTTGCCTATCGCACCGGTATGAGCATCACCAACCTCATGGGCACCACCGGCAGCGATCAGCCGATAGCCGCCCGGCGTCCTAATCACTTGCTGATTGTATAGGCGCGCCACATCGCTCAGCGGAACGTAGGCTCGCCCGTCGATGATGCGGATATCCGACGAAGCGATCTTGCCGTTAACCTCTAACGACAGATGCCCTGCCGCCGCCAAGCTCATGGCCAGGCGCATTGCCATCAGACCGGTGATGAGCGCTATGGTTAGTCCCCTCATGCGCCCCCTGAACTCACTACCCACGGTGTCTCCTTTTCATTGTCTCGTTGTCACATCAGCAGGGCCGCCAGAGCGACGGGGGCCACATACACCTGCCATTTTACACTATCTCCCTGTGGCGCGGGCAAGCCCAAGTGGGGCAAGCCAACCTTATCTGCAACGCGTCAAACATTGTATAAAGCATTGCAGCCAATGCAGAAAAGGCTCAAGGCGGAAAGTGTAACCATCGAAGAATCCGACCGTGGCGGTTATCCGGTGGTAAAGTAGAGAAGGATGTTTATTGACATTATCCTGGCAGTGCTTAGCGGTATCTGGCACTCAAAGTGCATCGGCTATTGCATTAAACGGCTCGAAGCCAAAGACAACATGAAGGCCCAACACAGCGTCACAGTGGAAGTGGATTAGCGGCGGAGCGGCAAATTCTCTATAATACACCGCTGCACGGTGCTGTACGGAATGCTTCTGTATTGTTGGGTAAAGAGTAGTCCGCATAGCTCATAATTGACAGCTAAGTTCCGCATTTTACGGCAATAGGCAGTCCGTATAATACACTGTTCTGTCGCTGCGCGCGGCGTTGTTGGATCTGCGGAAATTACTGATGGTAATATCGGCAAGAGGAAAAGGCCATACCAAATCACATTGCAGTCGCAAAGTCCTTGGTCTCTGCCGAGGCACTCGCTAAAATCCTGCAGGCGGCTTATGCTCTTCATGAAGTGCGTTGCCAGCTTATCCAAGCGACCATGCGCGATGTTTATCGGGTGACTTCAGAGCGGCAGACTTACATCCTTTTCATCTACCGTCACCAGCAACGTACACCAGAAGAAATAACTGCCGAATGGAAGTTCATTGATTACCTCTACACGCAAGACATTCCTGTTGCGCCCGCAGTTCGCCAGAACACGGGAGAACTTCTACTGACTCTGGCAGCGCCTGAGGGTACACGCTATGCCGTGCTCTCTACCTTTGTGGATGGCCAGCATTTGAGGCATAGGTACAGTATTGAGGCGGTGCGGCGTTACGGCCACCATATTGGAAGAATTCATACACTGTCTGATGTCATAGCGCATCATTTCACGAGACCCTGTAATGATTTTCATTTTGTGGTGGAGCAATCCCTGACAGCACTGGCCCCCTTGCTCTGGCACCGGCAAGCGGACCTGAACTATTTGTGGGACATTGCTAGTGTCATCCGCCTTAAGTTCAACGCACTACCTCAAAAAGCACCCTATTACGGTATGATTCACGGCGATGTGATACGAGCCAATGCACAAGTTTCAGATGATGGCAGTGTCACCGTCTTGGATTTCGATTTGTGTGGTTTAGGTTGGCGTGCTTATGATGTTGCAAGTTACCTGCAAGTGGCAGGAACAGAGGAAGCAAAACGAGCTTTCCTGACAGGTTATCAAGAGATTCGTAAACTCAGTAGTCAGGAACAGTCCCTGCTTCCTGTATTCGAGGCCACGCGGCACATCTTTTCATTGGGCGTTCCTGCTATGAATGCCCAACACTGGAGCAGAACTTGCATCACGGATACAACGATTGACACATCACTTAATGGCCTCAAACGATGCATGGCGAAGGCGGTCTAAAAGGCTCTAACAGCGACAGAACCAGGCACTGCAACCGACGCCTTGCGGCTCCGCTACGCTCCACCTGCACCCGTGGCTGAGCCTAGCGTTAGGCCGCTGCGACAGCTTCATGGAGGTTGCAAGACAATGCTGTAAACTAATAAGCCATCAGGAGGACGCTACAATGAATGATTTGGGGAAACAGAAGGCCAATGACTTGCTGGCGGATGTGCTGGCCGGGTTGGTGGAGATGGAGCAGTAAGAGGTGGCGTGGTGGGAAGGTATGAAGGCTACCTTGGAGAGCAAACGAGACAAACTGCCGCAAGGCCACGCAGCCATCTTGCAGTTTGAGCAAGATTACAAGGTGGGCATCGCGGGTGTCCACACGCGCATCCAGAGGTGGGAGACAATGCAAGGGCAGAGAATAGAGAGTGACGATCAACTCGCAGTTGTTCTTGAAACGGTAAAGACTCTCACGGTTGCCTAAAAGCCCGGCCAGCGTTATAAGGTATGAGCGAAGTTCCTGAAACCGAAGTTGCATATGGCGGCGTTGTTTTCGATGTGGAAAAGCGGGTGCTGCTCCGCAAGCCGTCTAATGGCTGGGGCGGCTACGCTTGGACTTTTCCTAAAGGTGCTCCTGAATGGGAACTTGATGCCATTCCTGAACAAACCGCTTTACGCGAAGTTCGGGAAGAAACTGGCGTTACGCGGCAAGCTGTCGGTTGCAATGCCTGGTGGGGCTACTTGGTTGCTGGCTACTGCTGATTCTTGTTATTCTTTTGAAACATCCATTTGGCTAAGAAGATGGCCCCAATGGGCACAGCAAAGGACAATATCAATTGAGTGGTGTAGCTTTCACTGGGGCCAAAGCGTGCTTGAGCCACTACCAACGAGACGGTGAATCCCGCCCAGATTGCCACTTGAGTCGCTTTACTCATAATAGTTTTTTACCTCATCAGAAGGAACATCCAGCTACACCACGTCGTAGCACCTTGTCACTTTGCACGCAACGGTACAACGCTCAATTCAACGGCTAAAGTTTCGGCATCGCGGGCGGCAGGGGCAGCGGTTCTGCCGTGCCTCCGCCTGTGGATTGCCAGCCAGAGAAGCGCGAAGGGTGGGGCGATACACAGGCCAGCCGGCTTTTTGGCTGTTAATGCGTTGGGCCTTCGTGTAGCGTATGCAGATACCTCATCTCCCAGATGGCAAGCGCCCCTAAGATCAACAACAGCACTAAGACGGCAGGCAGTATCCGCCTATCGCCGCGCGGCAGCTTCCTGAGATACAAGGCCACGGCCAGCATGACTCCCATGCCCAGAAAGCGCACTGCGGTGGTAATGACGAATGGATTATCCAAAGTATTCCTCTCGCTCATGGACCAGGGCCAACCTCATCGGCCAGGGCCAACTGCACACGGAGACCCAGCGGCCCAACGCCCAACTCAGCGGCGGCTGTAGGCAGAGCGTAGCACCACTGGAAACCGTCGGTTGCAGCGCCTGGTGCAGCGGCTGGTTGAGCCGTGGTTTGGTGGTGGCAGATAGAGTGCGGATTAGAGGAGCGATAATCTCAGGGTTAGTGCGGCTCTTCTGTTTGCAGGGTAGCCTTAGCGGCTGAAATTTGCATAATCTGATGTCCATTACGGCTTACAGCAATGACGACTTTGCCGGTGAGGGAGATAGGCCCATGCATATTTTTGCCTTTGTCCAGCACCAATTTATCGGCGGTAATAGTCACTCCCTCCGTGGTCAGTTCGAGCGGACCATTAAAGGTTATCGTATTCTCTTTAGCGTCCTCGATGGTGCTGGCAGCCTTTACGGTCCAGGTCGGGGCTTGGCCTGAAGAGGTTATCCCAGCAGCGGGCAGTTCAATGCACGTGACTATCGTATCTATAGTCACTTTGAATACCTTGAAGACAGGCGCAGGCGGCTGGGCCGGGCCAGGCGCAGTCGTGGCAAATAGTAAAGCTAAACCCACCGTAGCGATGCTTACTTTGTGCATAGCTGACCTCCACTTGTATGGTTGTAACTTTACTGTGTTGTCATTTTGCGCGCTATGGCCCAACTGTAATTCTGCGGCCTCTTTCCACATAATAGGCCAACGGAGCCGCAAAAGCAGTAAAAGCAGTGCACCACTGGTCTAAAGAATAATTCTTTCAATCTCACCTAAACTGATCTGGTCGTTGCGGCGGTCATAAAGTTTGGTGGTGCGGGGATTCATGGGCAGCGATGGCCTGGCGTTGTCAATCGTGCCGCCATTCCCCAGATAGGCGGTGATCCCCGTCGCCCGGAAGGCATGACAACATACCTCCGGCGATAGCTCGGCGTCCTGGGCGCGGCGCTTAATCATAATACAGCGCCTCGCGCTCCTGTAGACCATTGGCCGTGACGGTGCGGCTCTGGCCCCTGGTGGTGCGAAAGAGCGGGGTTTCCGGCTCCTCCCGAATACCTGCCACGTCAAGATAAGCGTCCATATGTTCCTCGGCAGCATGATGCACCGGCACTTCGTGGAATTTGCCGCCTTTTTCATGGAGTCGCAGCCACCACCGTTTACCCATTTGGTAATAGTCGGAGACCTGCATCCCAGTGGCCGCGCCCACTCGCGCAAAGCTGTAAACCATGGGACCAACAAGCGCCCCGTCGCGGAGTCCGACGACGGGGCCGCGCTCAATGCTTGCTAACAGAGTCCGCGCATCCTCGCGCGCCAATACGGGGGTTTGCCCGCTTGTAGCGGTAGCCGGGGCCGCGCACGCTGGCCGCTGGATTGATGGGCCAGATCGTGCCTGTCACCAGCCATCTGCTGCCAATTATTTATACCCACTGGCGATAAGTAAACCAGGCGATGATTTAAGGTCATGGATAACATACCCACAGTAAGAGTGCAGCAGATCAGCCGCGTCAGGATAACGCCTGATGCGGGCCTGTATACACGCCATAGATGCCCTGGATGGGTCTCTTGCCTTAGTCTTTCAGATCATCAAGTTTCAGCACCTGCACTGTATCCAAAATCTGCTGACTGTTGATGCCACCGATAATGTAAATCACGCCGTCCTGGGAGAGGACAGGGGCATGGCGGGTGGGCTGGAATTTGGTTTGCTCGACTTTGCGCCACTGGCCA
>JAFAZH010000024.1 GCA_019239895.1 Abditibacteriaceae bacterium
GGCCGGTAACTCTAAAGGCAGCAAGCGCAAGCCATTAATATCGGCACAAGAACCATGCGTCAACACAAACTCGACTGGTTGGCCATGGCCCGTGACTAACAGATGCACCTTGAAGCCATAGAAATAGCGTCTTTTGCTGGCGATGTAACCGCGCATCGCTTCATATTGGGGATGAGGAAAGAGACGACACCGCTGAATGCGAATGTTATCGCACACGGCTATGGGCAAAGAGTCCACCACATACTCAGCCGTAGCGTTATGGGCCTTGAACACTTCACCCAACAGAGCAAAGAGGGTAGCCCAAACATGTGCCGGAAGTTGGTGGAGGCGGCGGGAAAAGCGACTATCACTCAGCGTATACGTAAAGTAGCCATGCGTGTGCAGGAAGTGACGCGCTAAAGCCATATTGCCGCCAAAGAAAGCTGCCGCCACTAAAGGCACCGTCATCACCTCGGCTCCCGACAAGCGGGTTTGAGGGTCATCCCGATAGCCAATGGCGTGCAGTAGATTGTCACACAGGACGTACATAGTCGTTATGGTATGCTGCATGTTGGTCTCCTAATTGAGAGTTGGTTGCTCTACAATCAGGAGGCTATCGGCTACCCTTAGCGGTAGCAACTTAGGTTAATTATGCCTTCGATTAGCCTGGATTACATCTTGAAGTAAGCCGAACGCTGGTTGTAGTAGTTACTGGCATCTGCATAGGTGATGTTGCGGTCGAGGCGAACGCCCAAAGGAGTTCCTGCCGGAAGTTCCGCTTCGCGCACATCGTTTTTATTCTTCTTTCGGTCGTACAGATAACCACCGGCAGCACCCAATACCGCCGCCAGCGTGCTATTCTGCTTGAGCAGCTTGCCCAGTAAGAAACCTGCGCCCGCGCCAATGCCAATCACTTTAAGGCGGTCTTTGTTATTGTTGCTCGCCCCTTGCTTGGCCATAATACGGCCACGGGTTGAAGTGTCAACGCTGTTATTATCGAGCGAAATCAAAGAGCCGCGCAATGGCACGCGCTGACCACCAGGTAATTCAACTGAGCGAAAATCCAGGTCGAGAACGCCAGGTTGATTGCCGTTCTTCGGTTGCACTTCACTGACAACGCCAACCAACTTACTACCAGGCGGGAATTCAGAATCACCAGGATTCTGCGAATCTACCGTGGCTGTGAAACGGTCGCCAGTCCGTGCGGTTGCCGAAGAAAGCGAATTATCCAGTGTCACTCTAACCACTGCGCCCGCTGGCACGCTGATCTGACGTGCACCAGCCACTTGCTGACCACCTGGCACCTGAGCCACGCGACCATCGGTGCTAATGGCGGCAATTTCACTGACAGGATTCCAATTCACCTGCGCGCCCATTGCTTCCGATACAAAACGCAAGGGCACCATCGTGCTGCCATGATAAACAACCGCAGGCTGTTCTAAGGCCACCCGCTGCCCGTTGACCACCGCATTACGATTCCCGATTTGCAGGCTGATGTTCGTGCCGCCGCGAGTGGCGGTAATACCCTGTGTCAAGCCGTTCCAGCTAACATTAGCGCCCAGCGCCTGAAAAATATCGCGCATCGGCACTAAAGTGCGCCCACTTCGCATAATGGGTGAAACGGACGTTGGCAACGGCTGCCCATTCAGTGATACCTGAGCGGCCTGAGCCACTGAAGTCAATCCGGTTCCGGCCACTGCCAGGGCCACGATGCCGACCTTCTTTATATTCTGTTTGGCCTTCATTGTCGTCATTTCCTCCTTGCAACGATTGTCTGTCACTCTGCTAACCACTTCCCTGTGGTTAGCTCCATAGACGGGAAGGAATGCAAATTGTTCGCCAAATCTGGAATCTTTCTTTCATCAGGCCGCATCTGACCCTTTCCAGGCAAACTCAAGACTATTTAACCCAAGTTGCTACTATTTCTCTTCGACTAGTGTGCGCAAGGTCAACAACTCGTCGCGCAGTTGGGCCGCTCGCTCGAAGTCGAGAGCCGCCGCGGATGCTTTCATTTCGGCTTCTAGTTCCTTCAGAATCTTTGGTAAATCCTCCGCCTTTGGCTTAGATTTGCCAATTACAGAAGGTGTCAACTCAGCTCGTGTGTCAGCCAAAATCTCAGAAATTAGATCGTTGCGAATGGCCTTTTGAATGCCCTGCGGCGTGATACCATTTTGCGTGTTATATTCCATCTGCACCGCACGACGGCGGTTGGTTTCATCTATGGCCCGTCTCATAGACCCGGTAATGCGATCCGCATACATGATGACTTGTCCCTCGACGTGACGGGCGGCGCGGCCAATGGTTTGAATGAGGGAGGTGTCACTGCGCAAGAAGCCTTCTTTATCGGCATCTAAGATGGCGACAAGAGAAACTTCCGGCAAATCCAGCCCTTCTCGTAGCAGGTTGATGCCGACCACCACATCATATTTACCCTGGCGCAGATCGCGGAGAATCGTAGACCGCTCCATCGTCACCACATCCGAGTGCAGGTAGTTCACCTTAACCTTAATCTCTTTGAGATATTCTGATAAATCTTCGGCCATACGCTTAGTGAGTGTGGTGACAAGCACACGCTGTTTCTTAGCCACGCGCGTGCGAATTTCGCCTAATAAATCGTCAATCTGGCCCCGCGAACCACGCACGATGATTTCCGGGTCAATCAAGCCCGTGGGACGAATAATCTGTTCCACTAACTGGCCCGTCACGTTATCGGTCGCACGCCACTCCCGCGACATCGGCTTGCCTTTGGAGTCGGTCTCAATGACTTCGGAGCGATAACCAATATGCTCCATTTCATAGGGGCCGGGAGTGGCCGAAGTATAAATGGATTGACCGCGCCGCTGCTCAAACTCGTCGAACTTTAGGGGACGATTATCAAAAGCGGCGGGCAAGCGAAAACCATAGTCAATCAGGACTTCCTTGCGCGCCCGGTCGCCGTTATACATGCCGCGCAATTGAGGCAGTGTCTGGTGCGATTCATCGAGGATGAGCACATAATCTTTGGGGAAATAATTTAAGAGGGTATAAGGTGGATCGCCAGGCTTGCGACCATCAAGATAGCGTGAGTAGTTCTCAATGCCGTTGCAATAGCCGACTTCGCGCATCATTTCCATGTCATAACGCACGCGCTGTTTGAGCCGTTGCGCTTCGATCAATTTGCCGTTGCGCTCAAAGTAGGCGACCTGCTCTTCCATGTCGTGTTCAATCTGTTGCAGGGCGGAGGCCATGCGGTCTTCGGAAGCGATGAAGTGCGTGGCCGGAAAAATGGTCGTGAATTTCCGCTCTTCAATCACTTCACCCGTAACCTGGTTGATAATTTGGATGCTCTCTATCTCATCACCAAAAGTATCTATGCGCGTGATGTGTTCGGCGTCGCGGGGATGGATTTCTAACACATCGCCGCGCACACGGAACGTGCCCCGCACGAGGTTGACATCGTTGCGCGCAAACTGCATGGCCACTAGTTTTTGTAAGGTGGCGCGGCGGTCAATGGTCATGCCAACGCGCAAGTCTAAGACCCACTGCTGATAAAGTTCTGGCGTGCCTAAGCCGTAGATGCAACTGACTGAAGCCACCACCACGACATCGCGCCGACTCGTCAACGATTGAGTAGCCGAGTGGCGCAAACGATCAATTTCATCGTTACGCGAACTTTCTTTTTCAATGAAGGTATCGGTGTGCGGAATATAGGCTTCAGGCTGGTAGTAATCGTAGTAGGAAACAAAGTACTCTACCGCATTATCGGGGAAGAACTCGCGGATTTCCTGGCAAAGCTGCGCCGCCAGCGTCTTGTTATGTGCAATCACCAAGGCCGGTCGTTGCAGTTCGGCGATAACGTGCGATACGGTGTAAGTTTTACCCGTCCCAGTCGCGCCTAGCAGCACTTGATGCGCTAATCCATCACGCGCACCTTGCGTGAGTTGCTTGATGGCCTGGGGCTGGTCACCTTTGGGAGGAAAAGGAGCTTTGAGTTTAAACTGACCTGTTTTCTGCATAATAAAGTCTTATTTTAAGCCTTGATTCTTATCGCTATTCTAACAGTGGTGAGGCGAAGTCCGTCCTGACGGCAAGATCTAAGAGTCTAAGGAAGGCATCTGTGTAATAGAGACGTTTATCTCTGCTCCAGGTGCGCAATAATTGTTAATTCTATTCAGGTTGAGGTTAGTTTTTACCACCGGAATGGGATTTCGAGTGGAGCGCAGCCGAGCGTAATCAGCAGCACAGAGAGGGGGAGAGAACTTGCTAAAGAGATGGCAATTTTCCTGTTATAAATATGAAGGACAGTTTCGTATTCTCTTTACAGACTGCCATTAAAAAGGATGCTCGCCCGGAGATACTAACAAGCCCCGATCACTCATGCGCAGGCGGTGGACATTCGTATCGTGCCTGGTGCCCCGCATCTTACGAACCTCGATGGCGCGGTAGGTCTGCGATACGTGCAGCAAAATCATGCCCTGCGTGACCAACTGCTCAATACCAAAGCCTGCGCCATGCAGGTCGTTTTCAGGTACTTCGGTAGTCAGCAAGGTCGTGCAGCCTAATTCGCGCAGCAAATCACATAATCGCAGCACATCGCGCCGCAAGTTTACGGGATCAGAATAGCAAAGCCCTAATGCCGCGAGAGAATCGAACACCAGACGCTTGGCGTTCACCTGCACCACTGCCGTGTGAATGCGATCCATTAAGCTATCTATGGTGAGAGGGGTATTGACAACTACTGGTATCGGGCTTTTGATGAGGGATAGTTTCTTTTCCCCCACAAACTCCATTAAATTCCAACCGTAGCGCCGCATTTCCTGATAGAGGTCGGCGATTTCTTCTTCAAGGGAAACAAATACCCCATTTTCTTCCGCCGTTGTGATGCCATGATGAAGAAATTGAAAGCCGAAAGTAGTCTTGCCCGCCCCGGCTGGGCCGCTCAACAGCACAATGCGGCCTCTGGGTAGCCCACCCTCAATTAAATCATCTACCCCTGGAATGCCAGTGGGCACTCGTTCGATGGTGTTGTAAGCCGCACTGGGGATGGCGCTCGCATCTTCCTCAACTCCATGCCGCCCACCACGCCGACTGCCACGGTTGTCTATATTCATAGGATTTAGATACAGGATTTATTAGTCCGTCAACTGGTCGTGCGCACATCATCGCCGGTGAGGGCATAGCGTTTGGGCACGTCTAAGGTTGAAAGAATGACACCCCGTGATTCGAGTGGTGTTAGCACGGAATGTACACGAGAAAAGGGAATTTCAGCAGAGGCCGCAATGGAGCGTGCTGTCATTTCACCAGAGACCGCCAGCAAAGCACAGACAATGAGTTGATCGTGCGGTAAATCTTTATAAGCCGGAGCGAGTGACATAGTTCGTTGCAAACTCTCCAATTTATCAAGTCTTGGCGACACGACACCATCTACCACAGTCCCAGGTGCAACCGGAGTCACCGGTCCAACCCGGCTATGGGCACAGACCTGTGTATTAGAACCAATGTCGCAGCTTTCGCCGATGATGGACATTGGCTCAACACTGACACTATCGCCTAAGCGCGAATGCGCTGCTACAACACAATCATTTAAACGAGCCGCCTGCCCAATCCATACATTCTGATGCAGGACACTACCGGAAACATTCGTTCCAGCCCCTAGAACGCAACCGGAGGCTATAATCGCGCCAGGGCCAATCACACAACTGGCACCGATATGCGTCCCTTCCCCAACCAAGAACGGTGGCACCAGGGTAGCCGATTCAGGAATATGCACACCTGGCGCAATTTCGGCCTTGCCCTTGATCAGATGCAAATTTCCGTCCAAATAATTCTGCACACGTCCAATATCCACCCAGTAGCCGCGAAACTCCCAGGCGAAGAAGCGTGCCCCTTCACTCATCAGGCGCGGAAAGAGTTGACGGGAAAAATCATAAGGCTCGTCCTTGGGGACACTATCAAAGACGCTGCGCTTGACTAGATAAAAACCCGAATTGGCCAGGTTCGAGAAAGCTTCTTCCGGGCGGGGCTTCTCCTGGAAGCGTTGGATACGCTGCTCCTCATTAATCGCCACGATGCCAAACTCACGAGTATCCTGGACGCGCATCACGGCAATGGAGACATCGGCATTGTTGGCGTGATGGAAGTCTATGAACTCGCCATAGCGCATATCGGAAACCGCATCGCCCTGGATGACCAGGAATTCCTCGTCCAGTTGATCAATGGCGTTCT
The DNA here is from genome assembly GCA_019239895.1 of Abditibacteriaceae bacterium. Lineage (GTDB taxonomy): Bacteria > Armatimonadota > Abditibacteriia > Abditibacteriales > Abditibacteriaceae > JAFAZH01. The sequence goes on from JAFAZH010000024.1 coordinate 6,184, forward strand.
TGACGCAGCCTGCGGTGCCCAGCGGCTTTTGCTCGGTGATGCAGCGCACTGGAATGCGGAAATTCTGCGCCTTTAGCCCATCCGACACGACATCGGCCAAATAATTGGTCGTGACGAGAACTTCACGGCAGTCAGCTTCTTCGAGCGCATGAATAATATGCGCCAAGGCCGGAATCCCAGCGACTGGCAGCATTGGTTTAGGTATGGTGTAGGTCAGTGGGCGCAGGCGTGTCCCCATGCCCCCGGCCAGGATAATGGCTTGCATTAGCGCGAAACCGCCTCAATAGCCTTTGACGAGCCTGACTATTCATCAAATACACAGCAAGTGGCACCGGTATAAATCAGTCTCGTGCTTAGTCTTTATTTTACTACTTCAAGCGACAGGAGCGGCAGCCAACAATGAGGAACGACCATGTGTGACAGAGTTATTTTACCAGATTAGGGAGTATACAGGAGGATACGCTACCCGCCCGTGAACGAGCGGGCTGAGTATAAGAAGCCCGGTGAACCGGGCCACCGCGTCAGTAAACAGCCCCGTTCAGGGGGCTTGCCTTTTCAGCCCGCTGCTTCAGCGGCGGGTCTCATTCTAAAAGGAAAACCAGAGCGGGCGACCCAACGCTATCTCTAACCCCAGCGCGATAAAGAAACCGATAGCGAGGCCAACGCCCCACGGCACAAATCGCTTGGTGACGGTTGGTGCAGGTGTATTAGGCACCGCCTGCGTGATAGCAGCAGTGGTGAAGTAGTTACGGATATTTTGCCCCACCATGCCCAGTTCACCGCGACGGGCTAACCAGGGCAGCAACAAAAAGCCAAAGGCTGCCGCTCCATACAAGAACCCAAATAAGCAGAACGCCCAACCCTTGAGCGCGCCAACTGCTGCCAAGAGCTTTACATCGCCAGCCTTGGCAAACCCTAACATAAATGGCACCCACTGGATCGCCATGCCCACGCACCAGCCAATCAAGGCCCAGACGAAGCCCGTCGTGCTGCCAAAGATACCGTTAAGCAGCAATCCAGCCAGCATCGCCGGGAAGGTAACGACATTAAGAATCTTGCCCTGCCGCGTATCGGTAATAGCCGATGTCAGCAACAAAGCTATCAACACCCCGTTGATAATAAGCACTGCGCTGGGGGAAAGATGTGCGGCTTCGGCACCCGTAAATTTTGAAAAGTAATAACCCATGATGAGAAATTTCAGGGTATTAAACATCTACCCATCTTCAACTTCTTTCTGCTACAGTTATGCCAAAATGCAGCCCTGGCTGGAAACGGGTGCAATGACGATGTTAATCATCCGCCCAGCTTTTGGCCCGTTCGACGGCACGCAGCCACCGTCTATGGAGTTGCTCCCGGTGCTCTGCTACCATACCTGGTTCATAGTGGTGGCGCAATTTCCACTTGGACTGCAACTCTTCCCGGCCTTTCCAAAAACCTGTCGCCAGCCCCGCCAGATATGCGGCCCCTAAAGCCGTGGTTTCATTAATCTCTGGCACATCTACGGGCACGCCGAGAATATCAGCCTGAAACTGCATCAGGAAGCTATTGGCAACAGCACCACCATCGGCTCGCAGTTGTTTTAGAGGTATGCCGGAATCGTGGGCCATCGCCTCGACAATGTCGCGTGTCTGATAGCAAATACTTTCCAGTGCGGCGCGTGCCAGGTGAGCGCGGGTGGTGCCCCGTGTCAAGCCGACAATGGCACCTCGTGCATAGGCGTCCCAGTGCGGCGCACCTAACCCGGCCAGGGCAGGCACAAAATAGACACCTTCATTAGAGGCCAGGGAACGCGCTAACGCTTCGGTCTCAGCAGCATCACCAATTATACCCAGGCCATCGCGCAGCCATTGCACTGCCGCCCCCGTAACGAAGACCGAACCTTCGAGTGCGTATTCAACGGGATCATCTCCAATGCGCCAGGCAATGGTTGTCAGGAGGCCAGCCTTACTGGTGACGGGCTGCTGCCCTGTATGCAGCAGCAGGAAGGAACCAGTGCCATAGGTATTCTTAGCTAACCCTGCTTCATAACAGCCTTGCCCGAACAGCGCGGCTTGTTGATCGCCCGCAATACCAGCAACGGGAATGCTTTGTCCGAAAAATACAGCGGGAGACGTGTGGGCGCAAATACCCGCCGACGGCACCACTGTGGGCAGCATCACAGGTGGAATGCCGAGAACTTCCAGTAAGTGTGCATCCCACTGCAAATCGTGGATATTAAAGAGCAGCGTGCGCGAGGCGTTGGTGTAATCGGTGATATGAGTCTGGCCACCACTGAGTTTCCAGACCAACCATGAATCTATGGTGCCAAAAGCGATTTCACCGTTCTGGGCGCGTGCTCGCAGTCCCGCATGATGGTTCAACAGCCACGCCACCTTAGTCCCCGAAAAATAGGCGTCAAGCACCAGACCCGTGCGACTGCGAAAATCCTCTTCTAAACCCTGTGTTTTTAGCTCATCGCAGATGCTTGCGGTGCGCCGATCCTGCCACACAATTGCAGGGGCAATGGGCTGTCCAGTTTGGCGATCCCAGAGGAGGGTTGTTTCACGTTGATTAGTAATCCCAATCGCCTGCACATCCTCCGCACTAATGCCTGCCTTAGCCAATGCTTGAGCCGCAAGACCAATAGTAGCAGCCCAGATTTCTTCGGTGTCATGCTCCACCCATCCCGGTTGGGGATAATACTGCGTGAACTCGGCATAAGCCTGGCCGCAAATCGCGCCATCATGGTCGAAAATGATGACCCGCGTTCCCGTCGTGCCTTGGTCTATCGCCAGAATGTAGCTTTGAGGCATGGCTTACTCTCTATTAAGGAATTGCCAAAATTTCTGTATGCTCAGCCAGCATAAAATGCTGTGCGTCCGATAATCCGTTCCAGGCTACAGTGACTTTATCGCCCGTTTGCAAACCGCCTTCGGGCAAGCTTAAAGTTACCCGATAGCTGTTGGCATCATAACCCGCACTTTCCACTGATGCATTGTGCCCATTAACTCGAACGCTGTAGTGGGCTGGATCACTGGCCATTTCTGCATCCAGAGGAGAAGTAAATCTTAGATGCACCAGAGAAGTGCCAAATTGCGCGTTAGCCTCAGATAGCACTACCTTAAAAAAGGATAAAGACTTTCCGGTTCCACTAGCACTGTTGATATGGAAGTTGCCCGTTGTCGCGGTGGCCCCCGTTGCAGCCAACAGGGGATAGCCAACGTTGAAGGCTTTATCTACAGCAAAAGGAAGGACACGGTAATTTCCAACGGGTAAGTTATGCGGCAGAGTAGCAGTCCAGGTAGTGCCTGCCACGGTTGCGGCTTTGATTTCGGCGGACTTAACGAGCTTAAATAAATCTAAGGTTACGCCAACTGTTAGAGGAGCATCAAAACTACCGGTGCTCCAATTATAAAGACTAAGATTAACGCTCGTTGTACTGCTGTGATTAATCTTAGCCAGGGCTATACCCACACCTAAAACAATGCTGCTGTCAGAGGCACTACCCATTGCGGCAGGCAGGTTAGCAGCCGTAAAAGCTGCATTACCAGTAGGCCGTGTGACAGTCACATGAGGTTTGACAGTTTCCCCACTACTGACGACAAAGTTAACGCTCTCAGCATTCATCGTACTGAGCGTCTCAACCTGGTAAGGCAAAGCAGATGCCGGATCAGTTTTAAAGGCGGTGCCCACCTTGTAAGGCACAACGGCATAAATACCAGCCGCTAGGCCTGTAAAGTTGTAAGTACCCGCTGCATCTAGAGATGACGTTTTGGCCTTGGTAGGAGCAGTTAGAAAGTCCAGCATTGCATCTTGCACCGCATTGGCATTTGGAATCGCAGTGCCTTTAAAGGGCAGCAACACAACCTTAGCTCCGGCCACTGCCCCACCCGTCTTAGTCTTAACGCTGCCTGTAATGGTAAAGCTGGTGAGCTTAGTTACAGTAAAGGCTTGGTTAACACTGCCATTGGTAGTAGTCACCGTAATGGTGGCGTTGCCGACGGGCACAGTGTTTGGCACCTGGAATACCGAGCTGTTGTCAGATGACAAGGTAGCATCCACAGCGGCTGAGATAGCACCAAACTTCACCGTCGCACCAATTAGATGGCTCCCATTAATAGTAACCTTCGTGCCCACTGGCCCACTACCAGGCGTGATAGTACTAATAACTGGTGGCGGCGGCACGTCACTATTGGTGACTGTTACCATTACAGGAAGCGCATTTAGACTCCCGGAACTGGCACTGATAGTGGCAGGACGCGCATTATCAAACAGATGGTCACTGACCCCACTTACTGTAAAGCTCGCAGTACTGCTACCAGCCGGAATAGTCACATTGGCGGGCACTGCCGCCGCAGTTACATCGCTACTACCTAACGCTACCAACAGGTCAGTATTGTTGGGTGTATTGCGGGTGAGCGTTGCTATAGCTTGCCCGTTTTCGGCAAAGGTTGTCGGAGCAATGCTGAGTGTTAAGGTTGGCACATCGTTGTCTGTTACAGTCAGGACTTTATTGTCCGCGAGATTGCCTGCTACGGCTGCAATAATGGTGGTGCGGTCGCCCTGCGCGGTGGCATCATCGAGCGTGCCGATGTTAAACGTTGCTGCCATTTGACCGGCAGGAATGGTAACACCGGTAGGCACTGGAATAGCCGCGTTACTGCTTGTTAGTGTTACTGCAAGGTCGGCTGTGGGTGGCGTGTTACGCATGACCGTGCCGATGACAGCATTACCCTCGACCACACTGCCCGCATTTAGCGTCAGAGTTAATACAGGAAGGTCATTGTCTCGATTGACAAGAGCGACATCAGCGGGATTTAAGCCGTTGTAATTAGCATCCCCACTAAGTGCCGATGCAGTGATAATGGTATAAGGTTGATCCCCATCGGCAATGGCATCATCTACTCCGACGGCAGTCACCGTTTGGGGTATGTTCCAATTACTCGCGTTGAAAGTGAGAGTGGATGGTATAACCACGCCTTCTGCCGGATTGCTACTGCTTAGACCAACGCTCACACTGGCTATGGGTTGACTGTTCAGCCGAACCGTGAAATTGGCACTGCCTCCGGCTTCGGTAGTCACTAACCCAGACGTGGGGGTGACTGTAATGCCTGCGCTATCGTTATCTGTGTTGCGCACGGCAACGTCAGCGGGGTTGAGGCCATTATAATTAGAGTCGGCACTCACGGCAGGAGCCGTAATAATGGTGTAAGGCTGATTGCCGTCCACCACAAAATCATCTACTCCCGTAACCGTAACCGTCTGTGGCACACTCCAGTTGTTCGCGGTAAAGGTGAGTGAGGCGGGAAAGACCGTGCCTTCCGCGACGTTACTACTGGCAAGACCAAGCGTCACATTAGCCGTTGGTTGGCTGCTGAGTTTGACTGTAAAGGTCGCCGTGCCGCCTGCTTCGGTGGTAATAAGTCCTGCCGTGGGATTGACTATAATCCCCGCCACATCGTCATCTTGATTAACGACGCTGACATCAGCCGCATCAAGATTGTTGTAATTCGCATCAGCACTGGTGGCCGGGGCTGTAATAATCTGGTAAGTCTTATTGCCGTCAGCCACATTATCATTGACTCCGCTAACCGTGACAGTCTGAGGATTATTCCAGTTAGCCGCCGTGAAAGTCAGGTTAGCGGGGTTCACGATCCCCTCTGCCGGGTTGCTGCTCTGAAGTGGAATTGTGACATCAGCGGTTGGTTGGCTCGTCAGTTTCACAGTAAAAGTCGCTGTGCCACCGCCTTCTGTAGTTTTCAGGCCCGAAGTTGGATTAACGACAATACCAGCGACATCGTTATCGGTAATCGTTACGGGTGACGTGGCCGAAACAAACTGGTCGGCACTGGCGGTAAGGGTAGACGTTTTGGTGCCATCCACCACAAAGTTATCCACCGCTGCTATCGAGAATGGGATGGAGGTTGCCCCGGCAGGTATGACCACCTGGGTTGCGACGGTCGCTCCCGCCGTGTTGCTACTGGTTAAATTCACCGTTAAGGGTGCGGTGATGTCGGTGTTGCGTGTCACCGTGCCAGTGGCGGCGGAAGACCCCGCCGCTTCACTGAATGTGTTGGGGGTGATGTCCAGACTCAAGGTTGGTACCACGGAGCGCACTTCAACCCAGTCCACATCAAAGTTGTAGCTGCTGGCCAAGCTGGAATTAGTCGTAGCCGTTAGGTTGGAACTATAGGCTTCAGGCCAGTCGCTGGCAGGTGCCCACACATTGAAGCGCACCGTTAACGGATCATCCGGGTGTGCGGCGGCCATCGTTAAGACAAGGGTGTTATTGACATACCATTCGGTTCGGTCGGGCAGCCAGCGAATTTTGTAGGTGTTCCATTGCGTCCAGTCCACCCCGGCAGCATTGACTGCCTGGCTGGAATGGTGAATGCCATCGTTATAAGTCGGGTTCTGTGGATTCCAATCATTCCAGTTGGTCAACAAAAGCGAGTTGTGCGGTTGCTTCGAGAGCAGTTCTATATCAATTTCATCCGAACGGAAATCGGGGGTCTGCCAGGTGCCCCGGCTGCCATAGGCCCAGAACGCCGCGATTAAGCCAGGCGGCAAATTCGTGACGCGGGCGCGGGCCTCAAACTCTTTGCCAATGCCCCGACTGAAAGGGGCGGAGAACATTTCAATGCCTTTGAACGGATAATCGGGGTCAGCATTATAGTTGTAATTGCTCAGGCTTAAACGGAGAAAGTTCGTGTCATTGTCACTGCCTAACGTGGGAGGGTTGCCAAACTGTGTGCGGCCATAAGCGGTGGTGTTGTCATACATGCTCCACTTAGATGGATCGAGGACATTTTGATTATCAAAGGGCGCGTTAAAATCGTCTCGCAAGAGAACCGGAGACGCCTGGGCATTAACAGGCCCTATCCTGCCGAGGCAACACAGCAAGAGAATGCTGTAAATGAGGCATACTCGCAGGCGTCTATAAATGAAAGAGCAAGAAAGTGGAGCAGCACAGCTTGGCATATCGGGCATAAACTCTGGATAAAGCTTTCCGTAAAAGCCAGGACGCACTCACCATATCTATAATGAGTGCGTCCTAAAACGCTTTCCTAAAGCTTACACCAAATTCGTCCTAGCTGTCTTCTTTTTGGGGCTTAAGCGCCCCGCTTTCGACCATTGCGGCCAAGGGGTTGTCTTCAATATTAAGGGGAAAGTCGACACGTCCGCGACGGCGACTCGATTCATAAGCACCGAAGATAATCTCGGTGGCAATCAGGGCATTATGGGCATCCAGTTGGCATTTGCGCCCCTCGCGCAGACATTGCACCACATCGGCAATGGCCCGCTCGATAAAGCCGGGGCCATGAATGCTTTCGCCGTGCGTATCCACGTCCGTCCAATTGCGTTCCCCGGCTCTGCGATAGCGCAGAGCCGGGCCACCATGCACGCCAATCAAAATTTCGCCGTGCGTGCCAATGAGCTTACTGACAGCGCCCACCACTTTGTTTTCGCCCACGCCCGTCATAATCAGCGCGAACACGCCATTCTCATATTCCGTTAACACCACCTGCTGATTTTCGCAGTGCGCGCCGAATACCCGGTTCTCTTTGCGGTAGTCAATCTGTCCCAGCACCCATTTGGCCGGAGTTTCCTTGTTGAAAAAGGAGCACATATCAATCCAGTGCGTGCCTGAGTCATAAAGATTGCCACACTCGACTTCCTGGCGCACCAGATCACCGATCTCGCCACTATCAAGCATCTGTTTCGCCATCGTGTAAGGAGCACCATAACGCCGCTGATGGTTAAAGGTCAATTGTACCCCAGCTTTATCGGCAGCCTCGGTCATGCGCTTGGCCCCACCCCATGTATCGGCCATTGGCTTCTCACAATGAATAGCTTTCACGCCTGCCTTACAAGCCGCTAAGACCATTGGCTCGTGCAGATGCATCCAGGTACAGATGCTCACCATATCCAGCTTCATTTCGGCCAGCATTTGTTTGTAATCGGTGAAGGTTTTCTCGGCCCCGTAGGTATCCGCAAAGGCGCGGGCATTCTCCTCCACCAAATCGGCACAGGCCACAATCTGGCAACCTTCGATGGCTTTGTAAGCATTGCCGTGCTCATAGGCCATCGCATAACCAAAGCGGTCAGGACGGGCTTTTTTCTTGCCCGTGCCGATGACGCCAACCCGTAAATCAACCATGATTAGTTCCTCTTCCCTCAATTTGGATAGGGTTAATTGTACAGGAAATTAGCAGGTTTAGTTTCTTGAAAGAGAGGATTGTCTTGAGGCGTTCTCACCCTAACTGCCCGCAGCGCCATTAGCATTCTATAACGAACGGATAAGCCGTAACGATATCTATAATAACGTCTCTCACTTTTCCTACGCAGGCTCCGATAAGCCTTGAGGCGGCTCTGCGAGCAGAGCGGCAGCATATTATCGAATGGTGTCAAATTATAGGTTTCATGTTTCATAATTCAGCCCTTTACCTTTACATCTGCTGAGCACTTGAGGCGGTAATAATTGTGGATTGCCCAAGTGCTTATCGTCTGCTTTAGCAAGGGCGGGGCCGAATTTTACCACACGTTGCATGAAATTGGCCTAAAATTTACGAATTCTTTATAAAAGGGTGCCGGGGCGAACTAAAACCTATTTCCAGGCTTCATTAAAGAAGCCAGCGGCGGCGATGCGACCAGGCCAGCGTGGGCCGGGCGGCTCGCTTAAATCTATGATGGCCCAATCGGGCAGTTTGGGAGTCTGGAGCGCGTTGTTGCCGTAGCCCTCGGCGCGAAAGTCAATGCCGCTGTTGAGTACAACGTAACGCTGGGGATTGAGTGGATTCGGGAAGATGAGGATAGGGGCGTGGTGCGTAGCATCATAAGTTTGACCCCGGAATACCAGTTGTTTGGCATCCCACCGTAGCGGCAGGCGCGATAGGATTTTGGCCAGTACAGCATTAGAAGATGGGTCGCCCCAGAGCACCAGGTTTTTAGTGAGGATGTCTTGATTGCTAATAGCAGTATCATCTTTCACAGGCACATCGCCGCGAAACACATCGCGCCACAACTTGGTCGAATAGTCCAGTTCACTTGTGACCCAGTTACCGACAGTGGCATTAAGTGGCTGGCCTGTAGGACGCACAAAGAGAAACCCATCCATAAAGGCGTCATCAATAGGGCCAGTCAGACCGGGGCGTTTATGCAGTTCACCATTAATGTTGCGGTTGGTGAGGTCATTGTTGATTTGCCAGGTGCCATCGCGCTTCACAAAATGCAGGCTGTTATCGGTGGCCTGACGGAGATGGCGCAGGCGTTGTCCATCGAGTACCACAGTCGTGGGACGCACACCAATAAAAGCGAGATGGGTCACGTTTTTGGTAGTGGCGGTGATAGTGGTGGCATCGGTAATCTGCGCCCGTACATCGGCCCGCTCCCAGTGCTGGCCCATGCCCTCAATCCGCACCCAAGCTGATTCGGGATAGCGCAGAGTATAAGTAGTCAGATGCACTTCACGAGGAAATGGCGTGCGGCCTCGTGTAAGCAGTTCTTCCAGCCGCGTGGTGAGTGCGCGCTTAGTATCGGGTTGATAAGCGTGTGCGGTCTGTGGACCGATAAAGCGTTCCAGTTTGAGGCCCTCGGCAGCCATCGCGGTTTCCATGATGTCGGCGGCCTGCTTCTGAGGATCAATTTCGCCACTGTAAGCCACAGTCGGGCAATTAAAAAGATTCGCAGCGTAATCAGTGGCGTCATACCACTCCCATAATTTTTGCTCCCACCAGGTGCGCGGCTCCCGGCCCGGAGCTAAGGCTTTTGTGAACAGTGCCGTCTCCGCAAAGCCAGCACCGGGGGAAGCGGCACACCATAAGCCCGTATGATGCACAGCGAGGTGCCAGGTGCTGCCACCACCCATTGAAAACCCGGCGACCATGATACGCAGTGGATCAACTTGATAGTTAGCCCGCACTGCGTTGAGGGCTTCAAAGACATCCACCTCACCCGCAAACTTGGTCGCATTGCAAAACCGTCCATAGGGAACAAGTACGAGTGTGTTTTGGGGCGTCAGGTCGGCGGGATGCGATTCGCGCTCCGACAGGAAAGCGAGTTCCGTGCGCTTCTCGCCTCGCCCCAAAAGCCAGACCATGACGCGATTGACACTCGTGCGTGCCTTGTCGGGAACCACAAGGCCATAAGGCTGAATCGAGCCATCGAGACGGGAGCGGTAGCCCCGCACTACAAGTCCGGTGGCTTCCAGCCAGGGCGTCTTACCCGCTCGCAACAGGCCTGCTCGTTCGTGGCCTTCGGCAAGCAGGTGACGTGCAAAAGCGACTTCTTTGGGCGAGAAGAATTCGTTGTAGCGTAAGGCCCAATCCACTGCCTTATGAAAAATCTCTACATCTGGCAGATAAGCTAAGACACGCGGATCAGCCACCTGCGTCGGTATCAGCGCATCAATCTCCTGCCGCAAGGCAGTGGCCCCCGCCGTGAGTTCGGCACGGTCATTATCACTGAGCGTGATACCTGGCGGCGGAATGCGTGGCGGAGCCGAGGATGGCTGCGCGCCCACAGGTGCGGTGCAAACCAGTAGAGATGTAAATACAGGTACGATGAGACCAACAGCGGATGTAAGAAAAGGCTGACGCAATGTTTTCATAGAGCTAAATAAACCTGAGCGATGGTTAAGGCAACCATGTTCTGTGGAAATTGTTCTGTTGAAAGAATACCCGGTTTGGTGTCTGGAAGTCCAGGGGCTTGCGAAACTACTAGGGTGAGAGGAGAACTCGCTTAGGGCGCACCACTCATTAAGGCCCGGACCATGCTGCGTCAGAGTTCAGCCGCGAATAGGGGCTGTCAGGCAGAGCGTAATAGGTTATCCTATTCAACATTACTCCCGTTCATACTGTCCGCACAATCTAACCTCTGGACTTTGTTCTTGATTTCAACGTGACAGCTTAATTTAAGCCTTCCCTTATGAAAATTCTGTTCACCCTGAGTCTATTTCTCGTTGTCTTAGCCAGGCCGCGTTGCGCTTTTAGTGCTCAAGTGCTCCACTTTTCAGGCTATGATTGGACGGTCAACGCAGGCTTTTGGGGGCCTGGCCCCAATCACTGGGATACCCAAAACGTCTTCTTGGATAAGCAAGGGCATTTGCATCTCAAGATCACCCAGCGTAATGGGCAATGGTACTGCGCGGAAGTAACATCCACGCAACGCTTCGGCTTCGGGCGCTATCAATGGCAAATCGCGGGACGGCTCGATCAACTCGATCCCAACGTTGTCCTGGGATTATTCAATTACCCCACTCCCGACATTGGCCCGGATGGGACAAACGAAATTGACATCGAATTTGCACGCTGGGGCAAAGCCAAGAATCCAGCAGGCAACTACACCGTCTGGCCCCCGGTTAAATCCGCGCTGCATGGCGGGAACACATTCGACTTTAAACTCTCTGGAGACACAACGACGCACTACTTTGAATGGAGCGGCCAAAGTGTAGCGTTTGCATCCTTACCTGGTTATCGTGACGATGATGCACCGACGTTTGGACGCTATCTTTATGCCCCCGAAAATGCCACTGCTTTAGTGCCCCAAAAGCCGCTACCAGTTCATCTTAATTTTTGGCTTTTCCGTGGGCAGCCGCCCCTCAATGGCCGGGAATCTGAGATTGTCATTGCCAGTTTTAAATTTACTCCAGCCCAGCTATCTCATTAGCAGGCGTGTCGCAACTATACATACAGCGAGAACTCACCAGAACTAAATGCGCTTGCGGAAACTGCTACTTTTTATCGGACTAATCGGTGTTGTCGCAGTGCTGACCTTTAAGCATTATGAACAACGCGCCGCGTCGCTACCATTGGTCTGGACACAGATAGCGATGAACTTGCCACCCAGCATCAAGGTATATGCAGGCACCTCGCCCTATCAGGGCGCACCAGTGCGGGCCTGGCACATTGATATTGATTACAACGACACAACATTGCGGGCACAACCCTGGCTTTCTAAAAGCGCCGCAGGGCGGGAAGTGGGCAGCGCGATGGCAAGGCAGTTAAACGCTGTGGTGGCTATCAACGGCGGCTACTTCGATATGCAGAGTGTACCGGCCCGCACCTTTAGCCTCGTCATGCACGATGGCAAAGTATTAGTGCCCAATGTAGCAGTCGTCAAACGTCCAAATCTGGGACACGTTTATCCCGTGACGCGCAGCGCCTTTGGCATCCGAGCAGACCGTAGCTTCGATGTGGCATGGGTCGCTCAACAAGGCGATACTCTCTGGATATATCCGAAACCCGTGGCGCACAGCGTAACTACCGTGGCACCCGCCCCCACCCGTGATTATCCACCAGGGGGTCACGCCTGGGACGCTGTAGACGCCATTGGCGGTGGCCCCACCCTCATTAGTGATGGAGTCATTCAGAACACCTACGAAAACGAAGTGTTTTTTGGCTCCGGTTTTCCTGACAACACCGCCTATCCTCGCGCTGCGATTGGTTATACCAAAGACAGGCACTTAATTTTGTTCACAACCGATGGCCAGCAACGCCTCTTCAATGCCTGGCTAACCCTCGCGGAACTGGCGCAGGAGATGCAACGATTGGGTTGCGTCGAAGCCATGAACCTGGACGGGGGCGGTAGTGAAACGCTCGTGGTCAACGGGCAAGCTATCAATCATCCGTCGGATGGACAAGAGCGTGCTATCACTTCGATTTTAGCCATCACGCAGAATCCACCTGCTGCTCCTAAATCCAATGGGGCACCAGCGACAGAATAAGATGGCTTGGTCGTTATAGCACCTTTGACCCTAAATGGGTAAGTGAGGTAACATTTCGCCCTGTGTCATTCTGAGCGTAGCGAAGAATCTACTCCCAGTCTCTATAGAGCCGCAAATAAGATTCTTCGCTATGCTCAGGATGACAGGGCTTTTGGCTCGATAACTTTTATCACATCATCTTTGTTTATCTTCGTATGAAAATATTATTCATTGGGCTTGCACTCATCATGGCATTAGTGACCGATAGCTGGGCCTTGGGAGGAATGACCGCCACCACTCTCAAATGTGAATATCATATCAACCCCCTCGGCATTGATGCCACTAGTCCACGCCTGAGTTGGATGCTGCACTCCAACCAGCGCAATCAAGAGCAGACGGCCTATCAGATTCTCGTTGCCAGCACACCGGGGAGATTGTCCCGCAACCGGGGCGATCTATGGAACAGTGGCCGAGTGGCATCCGATCAATCGCTTGAAGTTGTTTACGCGGGAAAGCCGTTGCGCTCTGGACAGCGCGTTTATTGGAAAGTTCGTGTCTGGGACGCTCATCGCAAAGCTTCCACTTATAGTGACCCGACGTGGTGGGAGATGGGATTACTATCACCAAAAGATTGGCAGGCGCAGTGGATTAGCGGGCCGCGCCTCCCACCGCAGTCTGACGCACAGCTTTTTGACGACCATCCCGCACCGCTACTGCGCAAGGAGTTTGTGGTCGCCAAGCGAGTAGCCAGTGCGCGAGCTTATGTCAGTGGATTAGGCTACTATGAGCTTCATCTGAATGGCGCGAAGGTGGGGGATCACGTTCTTGATCCAGGTTGGACAACTTACTCAAAGCGAGTGCTCTATTCCACTTATGACATTACGCCTCAGCTCAAGATGGGCCGTAATGCGGTGGGCGTTATGCTGGGTAATGGCTGGTATAATCCGCTACCCCTGAAACTATGGAACCACCTTAACTTACGCGAGCACCTGACGATTGGTCAACCTCGCGTCATTTTGCAGATTGCCCTCCACTTCACCGATGGCACCACGCAGTTAGTGGCCAGTGATGAAACCTGGAAAGCAGGAGATGGCCCCATCTTGCGCAACAGCGTCTATTTAGGCGAAGTCTACGACGCCCGACGCGAGCAGCCCGGCTGGGACTTACCGGGCTTCCAAGATAGCCATTGGCAGACAGCCATCATAGCAACTGAGTCAGTCGGATCGCTGCACGCTCAGGATGCCCCACCTATCAAAGTCACGCGCACCCTTGCGGCAGCTAAACTGACTGAGCCAAAACCCGGCATCTATATCTTCGATATGGGGCAGAACTTTGCAGGCTGGGTGCGGTTGCGAGTGCGTGGTGCGGCAGGCACTCGCGTCTCGCTGCGCTATGGGGAACTGTTGTATCCCGACGGCACGCTCAACGGCATGACTTCTGTAACCGGGCAAATCAAAGCAGGTGGTGCGGACTACCGTTATGACGGCACTGGCGCACCCAAAACGGCTTTTCAAAACGATGTGTATATCCTGAAAGGTCAAGGCGAGGAAAGTTACACCCAGCACTTTACCTTTCACGGCTTCCGCTATGTTGAGGTTACAGGGCTGCCTTACAAACCGAGCCTCGATGATTTGCAAGGGCTACGCCTGAATGCAGCAGTCGAGCCAATCAGTACATTCTCCTGTTCCAACGAGATGTTCAACCACATTCAGGAAATGGTGCTCTGGACAGAGTTAAGCAACTTGTTCAGTGTTCAATCGGACTGCCCACACCGAGAGAAGTTTGGCTACAGCGGAGATGTTGTGGCCAGCAGCGAAATGGCAATGCTGAACTTTGACATGGCGAACTTTTATGCCAAAACTGTTCACGACCTGGCGGATGCCGTGCGACCCAATGGAGGCATCACCGAGACCGCACCTTTTGTGGGTATCGCCGACCAGGGGTTAGGTGAAGGAGCCGGGCCTATCGGTTGGGGCACGGCCTTTCCCTTGCTGCAATGGCAACTCTATCAATACTACGGCAACCGTCGCCTGCTTGAAGAACAATATGCAACGACCAAGCAGTGGATTCAGCTTTTACAGGCCAAATCGAAAGACAACATCCTGGACAATGGCATTAGCGATCATGAAAGTCTTGTCCCCAAACCACGCGCCCTGACGGGCACCGCTTTCTACTATTACAATGTGCATCTTTGCGCACATATCGCCGGGGTGTTGGGACGCACGGCTGATGCGGCACACTACACAGCACTGGCCGAGGCCATCAAAGCAGCCTTTAACCAGCGTTTTCTCCAGACTGCAACAGGCCAGTATGATACTGGCACACAAGCCTGCCAATCGTTTGCTTTCTTCATGGACATGGTGCCCGCTGCCAGTAAGACAGCAGCCTTAGACATCTTAGTGCATGACATCGAGCAGAACCATAACGGCCATCTCAGCACCGGCATCTTTGGCACTAAATACCTGCTGGACACCTTAACCAAAACTAACCGCGCAGACCTGGCGTATAGCATCGTCAATCAAAAGAGTTTCCCAGGCTGGGGCTTCATGCTGGCAAATGGCGCGACAACGCTATGGGAACACTGGGCCTTGAGCGACAACACCTATTCCCATAACCACCCGATGTTCGGCTCAGTCAGCGAGTGGTTCATCAAAGCCATCGCAGGTATCAACCCCGCCCCCGACGCGGTGGGTTTCAACCGGATTATCATTCGTCCCCAGGTGGTGGGTGATCTGCAATGGGCAAGGGGCAGCTATGATTCCGCGCGAGGTCGCATCAGCAGCGAGTGGAAACTTCAGGGTAATACGTTGCTCTTAGATGTGACTATTCCACCCAACACGACAGCAATAGTCTATGTCCCCACTACTCAAGCCGATAGTGTCACTGAGAATGACCAACCAGCAGCCTTATCAAAGGATGTAAAGCTTCTGCATCAAACTACCGAGGCTGCTGTGTACACTGTAGGTTCCGGCCATTATCACTTTATAGCACCACACGAATTTAATAACAGCAGTTCAACACAGGCTTTTTAGAATCCTTTGCGCTATGATAACTACAACTGGCGGCTTCAGTAACCAGTCAGCTATGGCTTAAATGACTTTAGGTGCCAACCTCTACTAACTTACTGGTGGATACTGGCTCAGGAATAGTTAGACCCTCGGCGCGCATTCCTTCCAGGTGAAATTCGATGGCTTCTTGAATAAGTGTGGTTACTTCAGCTTCAGTTTCGCCAACGGCGACACAGCCTGGTAAATCTGGCACGTAAGCTCCGAAGCTGTGATGACCTTTCTCGATAATAACTGCATACTGCATGGTTTTGCTCCTACTTCAATCCTGCCTGCTTGAGAATACTGTTAAGTGTGCCTCTCTTAATTACAGCGCATCAAAACCGGGCAATTAATGCGATGCCTTTTGGTTTGATTAGCGCGTAAGACGCAAAATGGTGTAAGAATGGGCGGGGAATGTGTAGTTAAATTGCGTGCCTGCCGTGCTAATGGTAGTTAGCTGACTGTGAATCAGTTCCGGGTGGTCAGGAGGATTGGTGGCCTGTAATTCACCCGTTAAAGTCCATGCTTGCGCCAGTGGTTTGCAGCCCTCAAAGCCAGCCAGAGAAATCGTTGCTGGTTGTGCTAACGCATTGGTGTTAACAACGTGCAGCACCAGGGTTTTGCCATCCTCACTACGGGCGGCAGTGACATCGAGACCCGTGTTGCCTGCGGTTTGACTTACCACGCGCAATGGTAAATGATTGCGGGACGCCATTTGCTGCGCGTAAAAGGGCGGCATTCCCCAAACGCGATCTGGGGTAAAGAAAATCTGTCCCTGATCCCAGCCATTGTCGTTTTGCAGCCACGGTTGCAGCGCATTAGCGGGACACGAAACCGGCACAAAATCGTTGTGTCGTCGGACAGCATTGAGAATCGTGGCATGGCCGAGAGCACGCTGCACATTATGCAGGCCACCATTTTCCTCGAAGATAACGCATTGCATGGCGGTGCCAGGCACCCACTTTTGAAAGAGCGATTGCATCTGCGTTAGCTGTCGCTCCACGTCGCTGCCAGCATGAGCGTCATCAGCCCACACATGCAAATCCCAGTAAGCAGCCTTCCCATTCAAGGCTTTAAAAACACGCTCCACATTGGCCGATTCAGGACGCCACCACGCCGAGCACACTAATTGAATCTTGGGGTCTTTGGCATAAATGGCATCCGCCAGGGCATTGAAACGCTGGATGTAATGGTCATATTCCGCCGCATTATCACTACCAATCACTTCCTCATTACCAAGCTCGATCCACCGCACTCCATAAGGGCGGGGATGGCCGTTCTGGGCGCGACGCCTACCCCACGGCGTAGTAACCGATCCATTGAGATACTCGGCTAAGTCGGCGGCATCCTGCGCGGTTTCCTCGATATTGATAGCAAAGGCAGCCTCGATTTTAGCGGCGGCACAGAACTGCACAAAATCTTCGATGCCCCAACCGTTGGTTGAATAAGGATACCAAGTGCCGTGATAAGGCGGGCGCTTGTCCGGGTCGCCGATCATGTTTTTCCAGCGATACCCCGGCGCATTGACCATCGAGCCACCATAGCGCAAAAAAGTGACGCCCTCGTTTTGTAGCTGACGCGCGATGTCGGCGCGCACGGGCAAGCCATTAAACCGCGCATCGCCAGTTGGAGTCAAAACAACCTGATCGAGCCACAATGTGCCCGGCTTATCCAACATCACCGCAAGGCGAGCGTTCGCATCAGTGGCATTGGGCTTTAGCGCAATGGTGAATTTTTCCCAATCCGGTGTAACGCCATGTAGCGTTTGTATGGCATAAGTGCGGCTACCATCG
Source organism: Abditibacteriaceae bacterium (assembly GCA_019239895.1). Classification (GTDB taxonomy): domain Bacteria; phylum Armatimonadota; class Abditibacteriia; order Abditibacteriales; family Abditibacteriaceae; genus JAFAZH01. The sequence continues at coordinate 23,706 of JAFAZH010000024.1, forward strand.
GCGCTTTGCAGCACGAGTGTAACGCGGCCTTGCACCGCTCCGCGCAGATACAAGCGACCAGCTAACTCCTGCCCCTGTTGCACGGCAATGCCCCAGTGATTGAGGCCACGATTAGCCACGCCCACCCAACCAGCACCTGCGCAGTGCCGCACCATCTGGCACTGTGCGCCGTTATACGGGCTATTAGTATCCAGGCGAAACTCGGCTTGCGCTGTGCCAGTTTGAATGGCGTCCCACATGCCGCTCACGGCAGGCGTGACGATGGCCTCAAAGTGCTTTTCACTGGCAGGCGCGTCACCAATTTGCACGCGCACGTTTTGAAACGCCGCGTCCGAGTGCCAGGTGCGCAGAGCGAAAGTTCCGGTTAAAAGTGGGGCGTCCTGGTCAGTGTAATCAATCGCGGGAGTTGTGCTGCCATTGACAAAAACGCGAATGCGCGGGCCGCTTAATACTACGCGTAAATGCGTCCACGCTTCCGGCGTAAAAGGAGAAGCCACATCTACTAGCGGCTGCCAATTATGGCGATGCTTACCCAGGATTAAGTGGCTGTTGGGTTGCAAACTGATCTCATAGCCGATAAACACATCGGCTCCCACGCCTGGTTCGCTCAGGCGCACCAGCAAACCGGCGTTCTCACCATTAGCATGAGGGAAGCGGACATCCGCTTCGACGCTGCCATTGCTGAACGCGGGTGTGTTGCTCACCAGTTTCACGCCCTCGGCGGCACCGACTGCGACACCAGCACCGCTGGGTGACCAACTTCCGCCAAATGTTTTCCAGTCCTGAAACTTGGCACTTGGCGGCGGCTCCTCAAACGACTCGCCAAAAACTTTCTGGTCGTATAGACCGCCGTAAATCTCGTGGTTCACATCCTCCGTGCAGGAGCCATAAATCCACGGTGAGACGTGGCCCACAACCTGAGCGGCATCCACGGCAATATGGGACTCCTGACTGTGGGCACAAAATGGTGCCAGCAATAGAGCGGCGATAACGCCAAACCGAGCTTTAATGATTGGGGGTCTCCTCAACTGAAACGCGGCGTCCCGTCTCATAAGATTCAATCGCGGCCTGTGCCAGTTGCAGGGCACGACGCCCCGCCTCAGCATGAATCGGTGGCTGCTGACCCGAACGAAACGCTTCTAAAATGACATCCATGTGACGATCAAAGGTGCGATGAAACTCGCGGTCGAGATCATTGAAATACCCCGCCTGCCAAACCTGGGCCGTCTCATCACCTGTCCGCTGGAAGCTGTAGCGGCGCACGGTGTCCTCTACGGCCAGGCGACCCTCAATGCCATTGATTTCCAACCGATGCGTATCCTCATAGGCATAGGAGGAATCATACGAACCGATCAGGCTACCCACCGCACCATTCTTAAACTTGAGTGACAGCACTAAGGTGGAAAAGCCTTTACCTGTTTTATCTGTCATCTCCGCTATCACAGAAGTGATAGGGCCACAGAGATATTCGAGTTGGTCAAAGGCATGGCACTGGGTCTCAATCAGATTGGCGTGTGGATGATCGCTGTAACCCTCGCCACCAAAACGCCAGGCAGCAAAGATAATGTCACCTAGGTTGCCCGCTTCAATAGCGGTTTTAGCCAGCGCAATGGGCTTGGCATAGCGGTGATTGAAGTTGATGGCAAAGAAGAGATTGCGCTGCCGGGCCGCCGCCAAAAGCGCATCAGCTTGCTCCATTTCAAAGACCAGCGGCTTTTCTACCAAGAGCGGATAACCCGCTTCAATCACCTGTAGCGTTGGCTCAAAATGGTGCTGGTTGGGCAGGCAAACACAGATCATGTCTGGGTGCTGCTCATCAAGCATCGTCTCGATAGAAGTGTAAGGCCGTGTGCCATATTCGGCTGCACGCTGCGCCGTTCGCTCGGCGTTGCGCCCTACCACAGCGCAGAAATCAACATCGGGGCGCAACGATAAAATACGGGCGTGCTCGCGTGCCCAACCACCCGTGCCGATTAAGGCAATTTTTAATTGGTCGCTCATTGTTCGATGATCACCTTGCCCGTAGCGCCCGCAAAGAATAATTCAAAGGCATGTTGAATTTCATGCACGCCAAAGCGGTGCGTAATAATCTGATCCATATAGGAGCGGTTAGCCTGGAGCAGAGGGAGGTTTTCTTCCAACTCATGGTAAGCAAAATACTCGCTGCCAATGAGGGTCATTTCGCGGAAGACAAAATCCCGGTACAGATCTTTAATTTGTAGCCCTTCACCGTGGGCGACGCTCACCAAAACCCCGCGATGGGCCAACAGGCTCAGGCATTCATCACGCACGACAGCTTTACCAGCGCAATCAATGGCGACATCCGGCGCATCTATACCATGATGCCGAAAACCTTCTTGCAGGGACATCTTCGAGGACAGCACGGGCAATCCGCCCATGCGCTCCGCCATCTCCAAGCGATAGGGCACCACATCAGAAATCACCACTGACACCTCTTCGCCCAGCAGCAGTTTTGCCATCGCCAGCACCCCTAAACCAATCGGCCCGGCTCCAGGAATCAGCAGCGATTGAATATCGGTATGCACCAGTTGCGCCCGCTTAATGGCATGGCCGCCGGTGCCCATAATGTCAAGCAGCATGGTTGCTTCGGTGAGCGGCAGATCATGAGGAGTAGGAAAGAAGATGCTTTCATGGATGAGTTCATATTTGCCATAACCACCATCACGGTTGAAGCCCATGTCTCCGCGTTTGCAAAGGCATTGATGGGTGAAACCCTGGCGGCACGAGCGGCAATCTCCACAAAAATCCATTAAAAAGACCACGCCGGGCGTGCCCACCGGAGTTGAGGTGCCCTCGCCTGCTGCGATAACGACACCAGCCGCTTCGTGGCCCGGTGTCACCTCCGTGCCGTTGATAAATTGTGGTCGCTCCGAACCGCACAGGGCGTTGGCCTTGACTTCAAGGAGTAACTGGCCTGGCCCCGGTTCGGGCACCGGCTTGACAGTCGTGCTAATCTGGCGCTGCCCGACAAAATGGGGAACAGCCACTTCCGTTGGAATGGTGGACATCTGATTTCTCCTGGTAATTGTCTAATGGATCGCACCCTTTATCATGTCACGCTTGCAGAAAGAGCACAATGAGATTATTGATTCGCGCACTGAGATTCTTTGTCTCTTTTAACCGGACATTAAGCGGTCTCTGAGCCAGATAGTGAGTTACTTTACGGAGTCAGCCCTTCTCTTAATTGGTTAAAGGGGTGCGGCTATCCTCGCGCCATTGAGAGGGAGTTTGGCCGACCAAACGTTTGAACTGAACCATCATATATTCCGGGTGCTCAAATCCGGTCATTTCTGCAATATGGGTTAAGGGCCAATCTGTCTCAGCTAACAGTTGCTTGATCCGTTTCAAGCGCACCTGGCGAATTTCTTCCTGGGGCGAATGTCCGAGGAAACGGCGGACCCCGCGTTCGAGGGCCGAGCGGGAAAGCGATGTGTGCGACACCCCATCGTCCACTGTGATACCTGCACAGGCGTGTTCACGAATGAAGCGCACGGCCAAAGCGATAGCCGGGTCATCAATGGCTAACACATTGGAAGACTGGCGGGTGATGACTTCTCTGGGTGCAATGAGTAGGTCGTTTTGTGGCGTAGGATTTCCGGCCATTAAGCGGGAAAGTAAGGCAGCAGCTTCAAAGCCAATACGCTCAGCTTTGGGCAAAACACTGGACAGTGGCGGGTCACATAGCTCACAAAAGGTTTCTGCATTGTCTACACCAATGACAGCGACTTCTTCCGGCACAGCTAAATCCAGCACCCGACACGCATCCAGCACATGATGGCCGCGCACATCATTACAGGCTATGATACCTAAAGGTCGAGGCAGCGTTTGCAGCCCTCGCAAATGCAGTCACGCTCTTCTTGCCAGACGTGCTGACGCAACCCGGCCCAGGGTGAATCAAAGACACCACATAGCGTGCCACGACTGCGCACGGTAGCCTGCACTCCCCGCAGGCGATCCTCCGACCACGCTTCGCCGCTAAAGCCACAATAGGCCAGGTTATGGAAACCCCGTTCCAACAGGTGCTCGGCTGCCATGTGCCCAATGGCAGGCATATCGGATGCAAAACGCGGGGTGCCCAGGTAGCCATAGCGGTCATTCAGATCCACAACCGCCAGACCGCGCTGACGTAACGCGGTGGCTAACTCTGGTGTGGTGGGGCGACAGATGACTCCATCGCCATCCCAATCTAATAACCAATCCGGCGGCGGTGATAGTAGTTCACGCTCATCCAGAAAAACCGACCATCCCCCATGTGCGCGCAGGTAACGCGATATGCCATGCAAGATTTGTCGGCCATAAACGACCGCCGTCTCTACTATTAAGGCCACGTTAGGGCGTGCTTGCATAACTGCTGATGTCGAATCGCTGTGGGGAATAGTATCAATTTGTCTTGTAACGGTAATTGAAGCGTCCAGCCGGGGCGACATCGCCACTGAGATAAAAGTCCATCACGTAACCGGGGCTTTGCAGGTTATCTACCCACTTAAAATCGAAGGAGAGATTTCGACCGCTGCGCAAACCGAGGGCGGCACGAGGAATCTTTAAGTGCAGTTCATTGCCCATACAGTGATAAGCGACTCTAGCCACCTTTTCCCAATGCCAGCCATCCGTGTTCTTTTCCAACCAGGAGTCACCATTTAGGGTTGTGTGATTCACAATGAAATCATAGCCCTGCCAACCGGTGCGCGGGTTCTGGTCGGCGTCAATTAGCAACCACAGACCTGTAGGAGTCCGAGTTGGCACAATCGGGTCGCGGGTGCGAGCATAAAAATAAATATTCGTTGCATCCCGCGCCACTTTCATGCTGACAAAATTATTACGACCGGTGTGATTAGTGTAGTGAGTCCCCCCATTACCACTAAAGTCGCGTGGCACCGTAGCGCCAGGCGGATTGATAAAGTCCGGCCCAACGTCACGCCACTGCTCAAAGCTGCTGCCAATGCGAATGCGCTTTTCGGGTGTGGCTACTGGCACAGCCGGGACACCCTTGAAGCGACGAACGTTGGCTACCAGTTGATAATAATAGTTGTCACCATGCAAACCGCGTGCTAGCTCAATGTCACGGCTAAACTCTTCATTGAATTGATCCACAAAAGTGAGCGGCCCATCAGCCTTGCCCCACCGCCCAGCAATCCATTCATTCCAGCCAGTAACCATGACAAAAGGCGGGTGGAGTTCCAGTGCCCTTTGCCACTGCTCACCAAAGTTATACCCCTGATTGACCGCGCCGGGTGTGGTGTCCATCTTGCCATCGTGGAAGCTGCGGCCCCGCGCATCGCCATTGCTCATGTTGGTGACAGCGCCATCGGCAGCCCGCAGATTTTGCGCCACGGAAACATTTACTTGTTCGGGTTGAGCGGGGTTATCGGTATAGCCATAAGGCTGCGGATAGGTGGCTTCCCAGTGCCAGGCATACAGTGTATTGATCATGCTAAAGGGCCAATGTGCATCGCGGAGCGTAAAGAACTGACGCACTTCCGGGCTAGCTTCATCAGGGGCACAGAGCAGCAACGGCTTGCCCTGCCACTGGAACCATAAGTCGCGGTAGAGTCCCGGCTTGTAGAGTTCCTCATAAATCCGCTGGGCCGTTTGCTTCGCATTGGTATGCACCATGAAACAGATTTGCGGCGTGCGTCCACCGGAGCGGCGCACCTCCGTAAACACCTCACACAACTTCATGTAGGTGTCGCGGTAAGTGATGGCATTGGTGGCATCGAAGATGAGGGTATCAATGCCTGCATCGGCCAACAGGCGGGCATGGCGGCGGATAACCCAGGGGTCATCACTGCGGTAATAGCCAAACAGTGGCTCGCTCCAATAATGGTAGGTGCCGATTGGCCCCCAGGGTGGCGAGGTGGTTTTTTGCGCCGCTGCCGGGTCAGCCGCCAGAATTTTAGAAACATCATACGGCCCACCGTCTGGCCCGTTGGCAACCGTGTCTTTGTTAAGCCACAGGAAATAGAATATCCCCACGAAACGGTCAGGACGAGGCGATCCAACCTCCTGCGCCAGTGGCAAAGCTCGTCCCAGAGCATCCGTTGCAGGCCACGGCACTCCCGGATTCTGCGCTTGTGCCCCTGCGCCATCAGCCATAGCCAGTTGGAATGTGATGCACATACCGCAAACCAATAAAAGCCCTATCAATCTGCCGTGGCAGAGAGAACCCGGCAGTTCACACAACGACATGGCAAACCTCAAATGGATGGCTCTCATGAAGGTAAGAACTCCTATTAAAGCGGCCAAGATACCAGCGCAACGATTCAAAAGCGAAGGGACATCGTCATACGTTGCTATTTCCTTGCTGATGGTCGTCGCGTCAGCCCCATAAAACTTGGGCTGAATTTATGGAGTATGTGAGTGGGCAATCTGCACTTTAACTTTATGCCCACGCAATTTAGTCTTACGCAAGGCGGCAATAACCGAGTCCGCCTTCAGCACTGGCACTTCCACAAAGGCGGAGCGATCCAGAATGTCAATCGTGCCAATAGCGCGGCCTGATAGTCCCGCTTCGTGCGTAATGGCCCCCACCAAGTCGGCAGGACGCAGGCCATCTTGCCGCCCCAGACCCACAAAGAGACGAGCCATGCCCTGCTCTGGCTGCTCGCCATCCGCCTCGATTTCAGCGGCGGTGGACATCGCCGTATTGTGCTGAATTTGCCAGAGCATTTGGAGGGCGGCGGCAGCGATTTCGGCGGCATCATAACTGTCCGCAAGTTCTTCCACAATGGCTAATTGGCCGTCGAAGTTACCGGCTTCAAGCGATTCCCGCAGCGCCTCTCGGAACACATCCCGGCGACGTGCGGCAATATCGGCGGCAGTCGGTAGACGCACGGGCCGAATGGTGGCCCCAATCAGGCGTTCAATGAGCTTGAGTTGGCGACGCTCGCGTTTCTCGACAAGGGTAATCGCGTCACCGGTGCGCCCGGCGCGTCCGGTGCGGCCAATGCGATGGATGTATTGTTCAACATCGAAGGGAATATCGTAGTTGATAACGTGGGTGACGTTTTCGATGTCCAACCCGCGTGCGGCGACATCAGTGGCCACCAGTAAATCGGCGTGACCTTCCCGAAAGCGGCGCAGCACACGCTCGCGGTCGGTCTGGCTCATATCGCCGTGGAGCGGTTCGGCACTGTAGCCTCGCAGCCGCAGGGCTTCGGAGAGATCGTTGGTTTCCTGTCGCGTGCGACAAAACACAATCGTTGGCCCCGGCGTTTCCATGTCAAGCACCCGCGCCAACGCTTCCAACTTTCTGCCAGGCGCGACTTCATAGTAAGCCTGATTGGTGGTTTCCAGGGTGCGCTGTTTGGCTTCTATTGAGACGTGTTGTGGGTCGCGTAAAAATCGCTTGGTGAGAGCCGTGATGCGCGCTGGCATGGTTGCTGAGAAGAAGGCGAGTTGTCGCTCGTCTGGCAACTCGGCCAGGATGGTCTCGATTTCTTCCAGAAAACCCAGGGCCAGCATCTCGTCGGCTTCGTCCAGCACACAATAGGTCACGGCTCCTAATGTGAGGGAGCCACGGCGCAGATGATCCTGCACGCGACCGGGTGTGCCGACCACGATGTGGGCACCAGCGCACAGAGCACGAAACTGGCGGTCAATGGGTTGACCACCATAAATTGGCACCACGCGCAAACCCGTGTGACGGGCTAACTCATGGATGCCACTGGCCACCTGCACTGCGAGTTCTCGTGTGGGGGCGAGCACGAGGGCCTGCGTTTCAGGGCGCTTGGCATCTACCTTTTGAATCATCGGTAGCGCAAAGGCAGCCGTCTTGCCCGTTCCCGTCTGGGCCAGGCCAATAAGATCGTGCCCCGCCAACAGCAGAGGCACGGCCCGCGCCTGAATCGGCGTTGGGGTCTCGAAGCCCATCTCAGTTAGGGCACGAGCGATGGGTGCGGCCAAGCCCAAATCGCTGAAGAGGGATACGTTAGTGGTGTCTTCGGGTGTGGGAGGAATCTCGGCAGAAGCTAAAGGTGATGGCTCTTGGGGCTTGGTGGCAGCCTTCGCAGCGGCGGCTTCCGCTTCGGCCTTACGCTTGGCTTTCCTTTTAAGAGGACGGACATCCGCAGCGGGATGAGGGTGCTTTTTATTGGGTACTTTCTTCGACTTATTCTTTGGCATATTTCCTTAGCAATCGGGTGACAGGGCTTCTTCTAAAAAAGAAACACGTCATCCTGACGGCCAGGTTCGCGCATCGCTCCATGTGGTTGGTTAGCTCCCTAAAACATTGTTAAGATCGTGCGACTTGTAGAAAAGCCCCAGAGCACGCTTTAGCTCGCTATGCTCGCCGGGATTATCCACCCAGATTAATTCATAACCATCAAGCGAATTGTGCTCATACACAATGTATTGTTTGGTGGAGCCAACACCGATGCCATGCTTGGCAAGCTGTAAAATAGAGGTAGTAGCTGGCCATCATCTCGCCAAATTCCGAGAGCGCATAGACTTTGATTACCCGCTTAATCGAGAGTGTTGATTTGGATACCGGGCATTGAAATACCCGGCGGGGAGGCTAAAGCCAACCGTCCTCACAGACGGCTCTAACTGCTACTCTAACGTGGCGTCCGGTAGGACGCTTGTCAGCCTTCCTGCCGGGTATTGATGATCTTTGACAATCTAATCCGTTAGTAATCCGACATAGCGGAGCAGGTCTGGTGCCGGGCGGTTGTAGTGCTGCAAGAACCGCTCCACTTGCCCTTTGAGTTGCCCCCAGTCC
>JAFAZH010000056.1 GCA_019239895.1 Abditibacteriaceae bacterium
GTAGATTAGCACACAGACAGTAGATGGTTAATATGGTATCTTGCACAATGTATTCTCCTCGTTGGTGAGGTTGGTCGCCCTCTGATGAGGAGAATGAGGAGAATACAGCTTTCTTTTAGAGGTAGCAAGTTGAGTTAAGATAATACCATCTTACCCAACTAGGGTAGCCACTAAAGCCACAAATACTGCTACAGGCTAATCATTAGGATTAACTTTTCTCCGACTATGTCTACGACATGGACTGCTGAGCAAATCATCGCCCTGGCGCCTGATGCCAGTTCTGCTAAAGCTGGCAAAGATTTATCGGCCCCGCGCAAATGGGTGACGCTGGGACACAGTGAGCAAGTTATCTGGGGTGAGTGTCAGGGCAGCGGTAAAAACCCTTATCAGACACAGCTTGACATGAGCGAACCGGCTTTCAAGTGCTCCTGTCCCAGCCGCAAGTTTCCCTGTAAACATGGCTTGGGCCTATTCTTGTTACTATCCAGCCAACCGGGGGTTTTTACCCAAAACCAGCCGCCTGCCTGGGTGGAAGAGTGGTTGCAAAGCCGGGCCAAACGCGCTGAAAAGGCGCAGCAACGGGCAACAGAAAATAAGGACAAGGCGGCTGACCCGGCAGCCCAGGCCAAGCGTGCCGAAAGTCGTCAGGCCAAAGTCAATGCGGGCTTGCAGGAATTGGAGTTGTGGCTGCGTGATCTGGTGCGGGGCGGTCTTGCGGCAGCGCAGAATCAGCCCTATAAGTTCTGGGAAACGCCTGCGGCCCGTATGGTGGATGCCCAGGCTCCCGGTCTCGCTCGGATGGTGCGCGAGATGGGGGGATTCAGCTCATCCGGGGCCGGTTGGCAAGAGGCGCTTTTACAACGATTGGGTCTTTTATATCTGATCATTGAAGGCTTTAAGCGCATCAATGATTTACCGTCGGAAACTCAGGCCGATTTGCGCAGCCTGATTGGTTGGACGCAAAGCCAGGAAGAACTAATGGGGCAACCTGGTGTGCGCGACCAGTGGTTGATTTTAGGGCAGCGTGTGGAAGAAGAAGAGCGGCTACGAGTTCAGCGTACCTGGATGTGGAGCCGCGAAAGTGGACGTGCCGCCATGATCCTCAACTTTGCGCACGGCAACTCCCCCTTAGAGACCACCCTGCTACCCGGCACCGCCGTAGATGCGGAGTTAGTCTACTTCCCTGGTTCGTGGCCGTTGCGGGCGATTATTAAACAGCGTTTCGGCCCGCCACAGCCCTTAGGAGCAACGACCAGTGATTCCATTACCGATGCCCTGGAATCCTACGGGGCAGCTCTGGCTTTGAACCCGTGGCTGAAGGAAATGCCCTTTGCGCTGCAAGATATTCTCGTGTTGCCAGGTGAGGAAAGCTGGACAATCCGTGATGCCCAAGGCCAGGAATTGCCCTTGTCTCCACGCTTTGAAGGTGGCTGGAAACTGCTCGCTTTTAGCGGCGGCCAACCCCTCTCCATTTTCGGCGAGTGGGATAGCCAATACTTCCTGCCCTTTGGTGCGTGCCTGAATCAAAAGTGGATAGGATTTTGAGAAAGTAGGTGGTGGGTAGTAGACGGTAGGGTTCTCTCCTATATGCCATCTACTACCTACCACCTACCTAAAAAGCTATGCAATATGAAAGCGCGTGGGAAAATGTGCTGAAGACGGCGCTGCTGGGCACCGAGCGACAGCCGCTCTCGATGGCTGGAGGAGTGCAGGGCAATGGCAATCAGAGCGATGACTTAGGAGTCTTGCTCTCGCAGTTGAATGGGGCCGATAGCGAAGCGGCTTTATTAAGTGCGGCATCGGCCCTGACGCTCTATCAACGCGCTGGACACTTGCCTGCAATGGGTAAGAGTGCGGTGCCGGAACCTTGCCCCCCTGACACCTTACCGCGTTGTAGCGCACAGGCGGGAACGCGATTAGCGATGATTCTCCAAGGGCACCATCGTCAAGTGTTACCCGAATGGTTAGCAGCGGCTCAAACGGTTGGTTTACGTGCCCCGGAAGAAGTTCTGCCAGAATTATTGGACGCAGGACGCAGTCAGTCGGAGTTACGGGCTGCTATCCGCCCAATGTTGGGGCGGCGCGGGCTTTGGCTCGCTGAACAGAACCGAGCCTGGAAATATGTAGCCGGGGACGTTGAGGAGGGCGACGAAACGGTGTGGGAAACCGGCAACAGAGGTGCACGCCTGTTAGGTCTTCAGCACTGGCGTGGGATAGACCCGGCACGCGCCCGTGAGATGCTGTTGCCTACCTGGGAAAAAGAGCCTGCTAAAGAAAGAACAGACTTTCTCCAAACCTTCAAGGTGGGCCTGAGTATGGCGGATGAGCCATTCCTGGAAACAGTTCTGGATGACAAGCGCAAAGAGACACGGACGGTCGCGGCTGATTTGCTGGCCCGTTTGCCAGAATCGCGTTTGGTGCAGCGCATGATTGAACGAGTGCGCCCTCATATTAAGCTGGTCAGCGAACGCTCTTTGAAAAAGCTGCTCAAAGAAACGCATCGCCTGGAAGTCACCTTGCCCGAAGCTTTTGATAAAGCGATGGAACGGGATGGAATTGCAGAGAAGCCCATTTTTGGTGCGCAACGTAGCATGGGCGAAAAAGCCTGGTGGCTGCATCAGATGGTGGCGCTGATTCCTCCCGACTTTTGGTGTCAGGAGTGGGGCAAAACGCCCGCTGAAATTATCGAGGCAGCCAATAGCAGTGAGTGGAAAGAGGCTCTGGTGGATGGTTTGCGTCAGGCGGCCCAACGGCATCAGAGCGTGCCCTGGCTGGAAGCGTTTCTGGCCGATGCCTTAGAACGCAAGCAGTTTTCCGGGCAGGAAATTGTGCAGGGCTTGCCACCGCAACGTATTGAAGAGTTTGTCTTGGCGGCTTTGGCTTCTGTGGAGGGGAAAATAGACAATGTGCAAAGTCTACTGGCGGTTTGCACCCATCCCTGGAGTGAGCCGTTTGCGCGTGCCGTGCTCCAAGCAGCGCAGGCTAAAATTGCGGATGCTCAAACGGCACGCTATCACTGGTTGCATTATGCCCTTAAAGGTTATGCGCACTACCTGCCACCGACAATGGTGCAGGAGGCTGGTAGCAACTGGCCCACTGACAGCCCCAATTGGGACTATTGGCGACCTGCTGTGGATGAAATGTTAGGTCTGCTGCAATTTCGTTATGAGATGTTGCAGGAGCTAAAAGCACCTGTAGCTTCAGGTGTAACAGCATAGTGGTTCACACGCAAATCATAGGTCGTGACATGCTGAACGCAGCGAAGAATCTTGTAAGAGTTTGCATAAAGTTGTAGTTGCACCAAGAACCCTATAACTCCGCACTATAGACGCTTCGCTCTGTTCAGCACGACAAATCATTAGTAAATGAATTCTTAACCTGCATCAAAGGGAGACTCAATGGCTGCGACAAAAACAAGCTCAGTTAATGGAATTAATGGAGTGTCGGCTGATACCACACCCACAGTTTTGCGCGAACACGCCGAGCAGCAATTTGCCGAAGAATTAGCCGAACTCGCTAAAGCCGATACGCGCCCGCGCCCGCCACAGTGGAAGCTATCACCTTGGGCTGTCGCAACGTATCTGGTGGGTGGCCAATTGGATAACGGCTTTGAAGTGACACCGAAATATATCGGCAGTCGCCGCACCATCGAAATCGCCATTGCCACCTTAGCCACCGACCGCGCCCTCTTGCTATTGGGCGTGCCGGGAACCGCCAAGACCTGGGTTTCCGAGCATCTTTCGGCAGCGATTTCGGGAAACTCTACCCTCTTAGTGCAAGGCACGGCGGGCACCAGTGAAGAAGCGATGCGCTATGGTTGGAACTATGCCCGTCTCTTAGCCGAAGGCCCCTCGCGTGCAGCTCTAGTATCTAGCCCGCTCATGCGTGCCATGCAAACTGGCCAGATTGCACGTGTTGAAGAATTAACCCGCATTCCTGCCGATGTCCAAGATTCATTGATTACCATTCTTTCTGAGAAAACCCTCCCCATTCCCGAACTGGGTGAGGAAGTGCAAGCGGTGAAAGGCTTTAATGTCATTGCCACCGCTAACAATCGTGACAAAGGCGTTAATGAATTATCCAGTGCCTTGAAGCGGCGCTTTAATACTGTGATCTTGCCTGTTCCCGAAACGATTGATGAAGAAGTCTCCATTGTCCAACGCCGCGTCGAAAGCTTAGGCCGTGCTCTGGAACTTCCTGCCGAGCCACCGGCCCTTGAAGAGATCCGCCGTCTGGTCACAGTCTTCCGCGAACTGCGCAACGGCGTCACGGTGGATGGCAAAACCAAAGTCAAATCTCCCACCGGCACCCTCAGCACCGCGGAAGCGATTTCCGTCATGGGCAACGGCTTAGCTTTGGCTGCTCACTTTGGCGATGGCACCCTGCGCGCCGATGATGTCGCTTCGGGCCTAATCGGTGCCGTCGTCAAGGACCCGGTGCAGGATCAGGTGGTGTGGAAGGAATACCTGGAAACAGTAGTCAAAGAGCGCGAGGGCTGGAAAGACCTCTATCGTGCTTGCCGGGATCAGGGATGAAGTATCTCGAAGATTGGGTTAAGGATTTAGTGGCGCAGCCCATCGCATATCTCAACCAACGTTATGCTGATGAGGATATGTCTCTTAGAGAGTGTGTTGCCTTTCGAGACATTGAAGAGTTACCATTCTTTAGTCCGCTGCGCAAGCGATTCCGGCAAGTGTCTTATGAGACTCTGCTAGAGCTTAATCATAAAGTTCGGAATTGCCCATGTGAAGAACCTATCTGGGAAGCCATCTTGTGGCATATCGAACATCCTCTGCCAACTCAGGTTGCACACGATTTGATTGAGCGTAAGATAGCCATTACTCTACTCGGTCATACCATACAAAATGAGGAAATCATGTGGAGATTAGCTCCATTAGTAGATGAGACACTTCTAACTTTGGCTAAAGAACTTTATATAAATCCCGAAAAAAGTCTGGAGGAATTTCAAAGTCTTCTAGATCAATACCCACAGCATGAATGGATGTTAAGTGCGCTTGGATATAGTGGTGCTTCTTCCCCTGAAAAGAGAAATGCCTGGTTTAAAGTGGCTAAACAACACCCGAATGCAGATGCCTTGCTGAGTGTCTTGCCAGTTGGGACAATGAGTCCCTCAGAATTACGAGCAGAGCGACAATCGAGAGAATTTAGTATGGATAATACTCTCGGTGCTGGGCAACTCGAATCATTATATGGAACGCGAGTGCCAGAGGAAATTTTAGCCATAGCATCTAATCCGCAAACCCCGTGCGAAATACTGGAAGAGTTAGTTCAACTGAGAGGTGTAGCTTTATCACGCAGAATTCGCATCGCCGCTGACCAAAACCTGAGAAGACGTAACGGGGATATGCTTTAGTTCTGGATTCCTAATCATGACAGACACGGCAAACTTACATATATTTGGCATTCGGCATCATGGGCCGGGATCAGCGCGCAGTCTACGACAGGCCTTGGAGGAATTGAAGCCGGATGTGATTTTGGTGGAAGGGCCACCGGATGCGCAGGACGTGTTAACATTGCTGGTGCATGAGCAGATGCAGCCCCCAGTGGCGTTATTGATTTATGCGCCGGAGCAGCCACAGTATGCGGTTTATTATCCCTTTGCCGTCTTTTCCCCGGAGTGGCAGGCGATTCATTATGGCCTCACCCAAGATGTTCCGGTGCGCTTTATGGATTTGCCGCAAACGCACCAGGTGCCGCCTCCCGCACCTGAGCCTAAAGCGGAGGACGGAACTGAGCCTGTTACTGCTGCTAAGCCTGAACCAGATGATAATGCGCAGAGTAGTGCTGGCCAGACGGTTCAAAGTGAAACGCCCCAACTTACGCCCGATTTAACGGCATTGCTCTTCCATCCACGTCGTGATCCTTTGCGCTGGATTGCTGAGGCGGCAGGTTATAACGACAGTGAGCGATGGTGGGAAGACATGGTAGAGCATCGCCGCGATAGCACCGATTTATTTGCGGCCATTTTAGAAGCGATGACAGCCTTGCGCGCAGAAGTCGAAGCTTACACTCAGGCCACTCAGAGCGCAGTGCAAGCCGCTATGGGAGCGATTCCGACGGAGGAGGCACCACTCACAAACGAGCCTGATGATGCGCCTGCGGATGGGCAGGTAACGATGCAAGACATCATGCTGTTAGACCCCTTTGAAACCAAACGCGAAGCCTTGCGCGAGGCATGGATGCGCCAGACCATTCGGGCCGCACAGAAAGAAGGCTTTGAGCGTATTGCTGTGGTGTGTGGTGCCTGGCACGCGCCTGTTCTGGCCGATATGCCACCTGCCAAAGAGGATGCGGCGCTGCTAAAGAACCTGCCCAAGACCAAAGTGCAGGCGACGTGGGTGCCGTGGACGTATGGACGGCTCTGCTTTGCCAGTGGCTATGGCGCGGGCATCGAATCGCCGGGTTGGTATCACCATCTGTGGAATTCAAGTGATAGGATGGCCGTGCGCTGGCTGGCGCGGGTGGCGTCACTGTTGCGCGAGCAGGATATAGACGCTTCTTCGGCGCATGTCATTGAAGCCGTCCGCCTGGCCGAATCCCTGGCTGCCCTACGAGATCGCCCGTTGCCTGGTTTGCCCGAACTCAACGAAGCAGTGCAATCCATTCTCTGTTTTGGCAGTGACGTGCCGCTGCGCCTGATTCATGAGAAGCTAATCGTTGGCGAAACAATGGGCCAGGTGCCCGAAGAGACACCGGCTGTCCCCTTGCAGCAAGACCTGACCCGTGAGCAGAAGCGATTGCGCTTTCAACCCGAAGCCTCGCAAAAAGTCCTAGACTTTGACTTACGCAAGCCCAATGACCTCGAACGCAGCCATTTACTGCACCGGCTGAATTTGTTGGGTGTGCCCTGGGGTCAGGTGGAACGCTCCGGGGGCGGCAAGGGCACCTTCCACGAATTATGGCGCATTCAATGGCAGCCAGAGTTTGCCATCCGCATTATCGAAGCGGGGGCGTGGGGCAATACTGTCTTTGAAGCGGCGACGGCCCTGGTGCGTGACCAGGCTGACCGTGCGCCCGACTTGCCTGCGCTCACTACTCTGTTAGAGCGGGTTCGCCTCGCTAATCTTCCGATTGCCTCGCAACACGTTATGCAGCGTTTACAAGCGGAGGCTGCTATCGCTGGTGACGTGGTGCATTTGATGGATGCCCTGCCGCCACTGTGCAATATCTTGCGCTATGGCGATGTGCGCCAGACCGATACGCAAATGGTGGGGCATGTTGTAGATGGCTTGGTGGCTCGTGTCTGCATCGGCTTGCCTTTGGCCTGTGCCTCGCTCAACGATGAAGCCGCCGAAGAGATGTATCAACGCATTAACAACGTGCAAGCTGCCATTGGGCTGCTGCAAATTCCAGAGCATACTGCCACCTGGCAGGCCACACTCTTGGGTCTGGTAGACAAGGGCAATATACATGGCCTGATTACCGGTCGTTGCTGTCGTATCTTATTAGATGCTGGTGCGCTCTCGACCGAAGAAGCGGCACGGCGCATGGGGCTCGCTCTTTCGACTGCGTCCGAACCAGCACAAGCAGCGGCCTGGATTGAAGGGTTCCTAAAGGGCAGTGGTATGTTACTGCTGCACGATGAACGCTTGTGGCAGGTCTTAGATGAATGGGTAACGGGACTTACAAGTGAAGTCTTCCCGCAACTCCTGCCCTTGCTGCGGCGCACTTTTTCGACTTTTACCCCACCTGAACGCCGCCAGATGGGAGAGCGCGTTAAGCATCAGAAGGCGAGTGTTAAAAGCAAAGCAACTGCTGTAACAGTTGATAACTTTGATACAGTGCGTGCGGCTAAGGTGCTGCCCATTATCGCACGATTATTAGGCGTGCCCCAGGCCAGTTAGAACAATTTGGATTAAAAGTCGCTAACAAAATAAAGTTATGCGGGAAAAGAGAGTTTGTCATGCTGAGCTCAGCGAAGCATCTTGTATTGGTGTGCATAAAGCTGTAGCTAAACCCAGTACTCTCTAACTCCGCAGAGTAGATGCTTCGCTTTGCTCAGCATGACAAACTCTCCTGTTTAAATGATGATTTATTTGGTTAGAGATTCTCAAAGAGTGTATCCATGACCGATAACAATTCTCATAACGTTGATTCTCCGGCTGGAACGGCAGATGAAGAGCGGCTGCGGCGTTGGCGGCTGCTTTTAGGCGGCAATGAAGCCGAAGGCACCGGATTTTCATTATCTGGCGCTGACCTGGCGATGGATAAGGCGCTGGGGGCGCTGTATGATTCCAACGGGCGTGGCGGGTTGGGCGGTTCCTCGGCAGATCGGCGCGGTGGCATGGGCAGTTCGGCTCCCAATGTGGCGCGGTGGTTGGGTGATATTCGCACCTATTTTCCGTCTTCGGTGGTGCGGGTAATGCAGCAGGACGCTTTAGAGCGACTGGGCTTGCGCCAGATGCTATTGGAGCCGGAAATGCTGCAAGCCGTGGAGCCGGATGTGCATTTAGTGGCGAATCTGCTGTCCCTGGGCAGTGTAATTCCGGCCAAGACCAAAGAGACGGCGCGTCTGGTGGTGCGCCGGGTGGTGGAAGATTTAGAGCGTCGTTTGGCTGCGCCGCTGCAACAAGCGGTGATGGGCAGCTTAAACCGTGCCGAGCGTAATCGCCGCCCACGCCATAACGAGATTGACTGGAACCGCACCATCCGCGCCAACTTAAAGCACTACCAGCCGGAATATCGGACCATTATCCCGGAAACACGCATTGGCTATGGCCGCAAGCGTTCGGCGCTGCGCGAAATTATCTTGTGCATTGACCAGAGCGGCTCAATGGCCAGTTCAGTCGTTTATGCGGGTGTCTTTGGTGCCGTGCTCGCATCCTTGCCTGCGGTCAGCACGCGCATGGTGGTTTTTGATACGTCGGTAGTGGATTTAACCGATGACTTAGATGATCCGGTAGATTTGCTGTTTGGCGTGCAACTGGGCGGCGGCACCGATATTACCCGCGCCTTGGCTTATTGCCAGAGCCTTGTGCGTCAACCACAGGAAACGATTCTGATTTTGATTAGCGACCTGTATGAGGGTAGCAACCGCACGGAGATGTTAAAACGAGCAGGGAATCTCGCCACATCCGGTGTGCAGTTTGTGGCGCTCTTGGCTCTCAGCGATGAAGGTGCGCCCTTTTATGACCACAACACGGCTGGCGCAATGGCAGCATTGGGCATCCCCTCTTTTGCCTGTACACCTGATCTTTTCCCCGAACTGATGGCTGCCACCATCAACCGCCAGAACATTACCCAGTGGGCTGCTGCCCATGACATTGTTACAGAGCGCGCTGATGCTTGAAGTGGCTCTATCTCACACTAGGAATGGTGAAGACGACATCATTGGCCGGGTTGGTATCAGGACGACCAGCAGCATCGAAATCTTCGGTTGCCATGACGCTCTTCCAGTAGCCGCCGAGGGGCGTATAAGACGAATTATGGAAGGTTTCTTCGGTTAACAGAAAACGGCAATGATAAGTGCCAGGGTGTAGATGCACGGCGCGGGGCCGGTCGGACTGAAACTCGTAATAGAGCGTGACGGAGTTTAGTGGTGCGGTAGCGCCATAGGCGTAATAGTCTGTAGGCCGACTGCTGGTGAGCCAACCATGCACCGGAAACGTGCCATGATAGGCATCGCGGATGCCACCCTGCCAGTTGGCCCAGTCTATGTGGAAGCTATAGCGTCCCGTGAAATCAAAGCTGGCCTCCCCCCTGGCATTGGTCACGAATGATCCTAAGAAATGATAACCATAAACCGTGTGGATGGCCGGAGCAGTCGGAGCCGGACGACGGGTTAGTACCGGATTGCGGTAATAGGCCAGATAATAGCTATCATCCAGGTTAGTGCCGGGCGCCTGGTTATTATCATCCCACCAACGCCCCACAGCCCCAATTTGCTCATTAGCCCAATCATCACCATTCACCGGTGTACTGCCAACTTTATGCACCGCTCCTGAAAAGTCCACAAAAGAGGATGTTGTCCTCATGCCCCGGCTGCCATAGACTGGCTTGCCCACTAATTTAAGCTGATAGCAAAAGTTAGGCTTAAGCCCTGTGGCCTCAATGTGTCCTATAAAGAAAGGCGCTGCCGGGGCTTTGTCATAAGTCAGGCTGACGCGTGGATTCACACTGTAATCAAAGCGCCCATTAGGGACGCCATTGGTAATCCAGTCGTTAAACTGATGGTTTTGTATATCCCACCATCGTTCACGAGCAGCAGGCCACGGGTCGTTGTAAGGCCCAAGCATAACAGTCGCCGGGGCATTCATGGTAATCGCGTGCGCGATTTGGGGAATACTGGCACAGCACAGGGTGAGAGCCAGGAGAGCTTGCACAGCGGCATTAAAACGGCGCTTATTCATGACGAGACTTCTCTTTCTACCTCGAATTAAGGATAACTTAGAAGGTATACAAAGTATGTCGCACATTTCATGCCGATACCTTGCTGTTTAGGTGCCTGGAGTTGACCCACGTTCACTATGTCGTCTGAGAATTTTACCATTGGTGTTGAAGAAGAGTATCAGATTATTGATCCGGTAACGCGCAAGCTGCGGGCCGCTCAGGAGGGTATCTTACCCAAGGCACGGCGTGCTTTAGGTGATGAAGTGCAGCCGGAACTTTATCTTTCGCAAATCGAAGCGGCTTCACCAATCTGCCATACGTTGGGTGAAGTGCGCGAGCAGTTGATCCGCTTGCGGCGTGAAGTCATCACTGCCGCTGAAGCAGTAGGCAGCAGGATTGGAGCGGCGGGCACTCATCCTTTTTCCCACTGGCAAGATCAAGAAGTGACGCCTAAAGAGCGTTACCTGGGTATTGAAGCAGGCTATCAACAACTGGCGCGTGAGAATGTCATCTTTGGGTGTCATGTGCATATCGGCTTGAACGACAAAGAGGCGGCGCTTGAGGTATTGAATCGGGTGCGCGTGTGGCTAACTCCTTTATTGGCCTTAGCTGCCAATTCGCCGTTCTGGTTAGGCGATGATACGGGGTATGCCTGTTTCCGCACTGAATTATGGACTCGCTGGCCGATGGCTGGGCCACCCCATTTATTCGGCTCGCGTGCTGAGTATGACGCGCTAATTCGTGCCTTAGTTGAAACAGGCAGTGTGGAAGACGCCTCTAAAATCTACTGGGATGTACGCTTGCCAGAGCGTGTTTCCACTATTGAGTTCCGTATCACCGATGTCTGTCTGACGGTAGACGAAGCCGTTATGATAGCCGGTTTAGTGCGTGCCCTGGTGCTCACCTGTTACGAGCAAGCTCAACGCAATGAAGAATTCCCGCGTGTGCGTCAGGAGTTGCTGCGGGCCGCTCACTGGCGTGCGGCCCGTTATGGACTCAGCAGTGAATTAATTGATTTAAATGCAAACCGCAGCAGGCCAGCACACGAAATCATCGAGAGTTTTATGCAATTTGTGCGTCCCTCATTAGAGGCAACCGATGACTTTTTAACTATAAGTCAATTGGTAGAAGAAACTTTGCAGCATGGAAATGGAGCCATGCGTCAGTACGCGGTTTATCAGCGCAATGGACAACTCAATGATGTGGTGGATTTTGTTGTGCAGGAAACGGCACGGGATATTGTCTAAGAAATTAGGAAACCCGCCCCTAAAGGAGCGGGCTGAACCTAAAAGCCCGGTGAACCGGGCTGACATCTTATTTATCTCGTTATCAGTTAGTAGCCTCGTTGACGGGGCTTACGTCCCTTCAGCCCGCTCCTTTAGGGGCGGGTTAATTGACTTATCGTAAATCAAATCAGGATATTCTAAACATAATGCCAGATACCAATTTGAAGGATAACCATTCCATGCAACAGAACAACTGGGAGAACCCCCAGCTTTTACAGATTAACCGTGAACTGTCCCATGTTACCCTCGTGCCCTATCAAGACCAGGCCACTGCCCTGTCTGGAAAACGCGAGCAATCAAACCGCTTTCAACTCTTAAACGGCAACTGGAAATTCAAGTATTATGCATCGCCAAATGAAGCACCGGAGGACTTTCCCACCACTGCGCCACAGGACTGGGAAACCATTCCCGTGCCTGGACACTGGGAATTAAACGGCTATGGGCACCCGCATTATACCAACGTCATTTATCCCTTTACGGTAGACCCACCGCGTGTGCCGCAGGAGAATCCAGTGGGGCTGTATAGTCATGATTTTGAAGTGGCGCAGGAGTGGCTGCAAGGCCAGGTCTTCCTGGTGTTCGAGGGAGTGGATTCCTGCTTTTCGGTGTGGATTAATAATCAGTTCGTAGGTTTCAGCAAAGGCAGCCGCATTCCGGCAGAGTTCAATATTCGTCCTTATTTGCAGGCGGGCACTAACACCCTAGCGGTGCAGGTGATTAAGTGGTCAGATGGCTCTTATCTGGAAGATCAGGATATGTGGTGGCTCAGTGGTATCTTTCGTGATGTTTATCTCTTCGCCACACCAGATGTGCATGTGCGCGATTACTACATACAAACGTGGTTTGATGAAGCGTATCAAGATGCTACTTTAGATGTGCGCGTATCACTGCAAAACTATGGTGATGTGACCTCTGGCAACCAGAAAGTATCACTACAATTAGTAGATGCTGATGGCAATCCAATGCTGGTTGAGCCGCTGCAACAGACGGTTGTCGCTGAGGCAAAGCAAGAAGTGATATTGAACTTCACAGCCTCGGTCATAGGGCCTCACAAATGGTCAGCCGAGACGCCTTATCTGTATAAGTTGCTCATCACGTTAGCGGATCAAAACGACCAGGTGGCGGAAGTCGTCAGCAGCCATGTCGGTTTTCGACAAGTAGAAATTAAAGACAAGCTGTTGCAACTCAACGGCACACCCTTGATGATTAAGGGTGTCAACCGGCATGAGTTTGACCCGGATACCGGGCGCGTGATTTCGGTTGAGAGTATGCTCCGCGACATCCACCTAATGAAGCAGTTCAACATCAACGCTGTGCGCACCAGCCACTATACCAACGATCCAAAATGGCTGGATTTATGCGACCAGTATGGACTCTATTTGATAGACGAAGCCGATGTGGAGTGTCACGGCTTTGGCTTAACGGGGGACATGCACGAATTGGCCGAGAACCCGGATTGGGAAGGAGCTTTTGTAGATCGTGGGGTGCGGATGGTGGAGCGTGACAAGAACCATCCTGCCGTTATTATCTGGTCAATGGGCAACGAATCGGGTTTTGGCCGCAACTTCGAGGCGATGGCAGCGGCGATGCGTGAGGTGGATAAGACACGCCCCCTGCATTACGAGCAAGCTTTTGAGAAACCCGTGGTAGATATTATCAGCCCGATGTATATGTCGGTGGAAGGTATTCAGAATTATGCGACTGACCCGGAAAAGTATCGGCCCCTGATTCTCTGCGAATATGCCCACGCGATGGGCAATGGGCCGGGTGGCCTGAAGGAATACTGGGATGCCTTCTATAAACATGAACTTCTACAGGGTGGTTTTATTTGGGAGTGGGTGGAGCATGGCATCCGCCAGCAGACTCCTGATGGCACGGAGTTCTTTGCTTACGGCGGCGACTTTGGCGAGTATCCCCACGACGGTAACTTCTGCACTGATGGTCTCGTCAACCCTGACCGCGACCCACATTCCGGCCTGTGGGATTACAAGTATCTCATTCAGCCCGTCAAAGTCGAACCACTGGATTTAGCCAAAGGCACTTTCAAAATTCGTAATGACTACGCCTTCCTTTCTCTTTCTCATTTAGAGGGACGGTGGGAAGTGGTGCGCGACGGTCAAACGCTGCAAAGCGGCACCTTGCCTATGGTTGAAGTGGGGCCGCAGCAAGAAACGACTCTTACGATACCTTTTGAAAAGGTGCAGGGTGTGCCGGGAGCCGAAACCTGGCTGAACATTGGCTTTTATCTGCGCGAGGGTACGCCCTGGGCCAAAGCGGGGCACGAAATTGCGCGCGTCCAGTTTGAGTTGCCTTCATCAGAGGCACCCCGGCAAAAGGTCAATGTTGCTAATTTGCCTGCGGTGCAGTGGAATGAGTCAAAGCACGAAATCAAAGTGCAGGGCCAGGATTTCTCGCTTGCTTTTGACAAGGCAGAGGGGCAAATCTCTCAATTGAATTGTGGAGGGGTAGAACTTTTTGAGCAGGGGCCGCAGTTTAACTTCTGGCGTGCGCCAACGGATAATGACCAGTCTATTGCACAGCAATGGCGGAATGCTGGTTTCCATACCCTGATTCCTAAAACGTTGGAAGTTAAGAGCGAATCGAGTGATGGTAAGGTTGCCTCAATCACAGCAGTAATAGCGATTGGTGCGCCGGGAGCCAAGCCAGCATTTCACTGCACGACTGAATACCGCGTCTATGGCAGTGGCGACATCATCGTCCACAATGTCATTGAGCCGCGTGAGGGTTTGCCCTATCTACCGCGTGTCGGAATGCAAGCCGTGCTACCTGCTGAATTTTCTACCTTTACGTGGTATGGTCTTGGTCCCCGTGAGAGCTATGCGGATCGCAAGAGTGGGGCTTTTGTGGGGGTGTATTCCGGCAGTGTGCAAGAACACTACTATGCCTACTTGAAGCCGCAAGAGAATGGCAATAAAACTGATGTGCGCTGGGCGACTCTTACCAACGATCAGGGTGTTGGCCTCTTAGCGGTGGGAATGCCACTCTTAAATGTGAGTGCCCATCATTTCACCCCCGAAGATTTGACGAAGGCTAAACACCCGCACGAGATTCAATTTTGGGATGAAGTGATTCTAAGCTTAGACTACCAGCAGCATGGCATTGGCACCCAATCCTGTGGGCCGGGGCCTTTGCCACCTTACTTGTTGCAGGCAGAGCGAATGGAATTTAGTTTTCGCCTGCGCCCTTTCAATGGAAAGATAGAGAAACCTGCCGAACTAAGCCGCTCAAGGTTTGAGTGAAGCTGTAAGTGTCTGTGAAGTAATAGGTGCCAGGCGGCTTCAGTCGCCTGGCGCTTTCATGGAATTCCCCGCACAATCTCCCAAAATTCCCAAACGTGATACTTTTGTGATGCGCCCGTAACAGAAATGCGAACCCTGTAAGCTATAATAGGAGCAACGCTGCCCGATTTATGCAGTAACGGCGGCATTCTTGAGGGTCAGGCGAGGCTTATGAAACGTCTTGAAAAGAAGCACCCCTTAGCTATTCGATGGTTTCACTGGATTAATTTTCCGGTGCTGATGATTATGATCTGGAGTGGCATCCTGATCTACTGGGCCAATGACATCTATCGCATTGGCTTTGGCTCGCACACGCTCTTCCATTTCTTCCCCGCCTGGTTCTATCATCCGGGCTATGATGACACCACGCAAAAAGGGCACGCCCTATATAACCTGGATGCTCGCTTGGCTGAAGGCATGGCCTGGCACTTTATGTTCATGTGGTTCTTTGCCATCAATGGCTTGCTTTACGTGCTCTACACCGCGTTTTCGGGCGAGTGGCGCTACCTGCTGCCGGGTCTCCATACATTACGTGAAGCTATTCAGGTGGTGTTGCACGACTTGCATATTCGCAAGCAACCACTGCCGCGCCGCAAATTTAATGGGGCACAACAGATCGCTTACACCAGCATCGTTTTCATGGGAGCGGGTTCGCTGATTACGGGTCTGGCCATCTATAAGCCAACGCAATTTGCCTGGCTAACGAACCTTATCGGCGGCTATGGCATATCAGATAGTTTCGGCGTCAGCGGCTATAACACGGCACGCTTCATTCATTTCTGGCTCACAATGGGTTATGTGGCGTTTTTCCTTGTCCATGTTACCCAGGTCATACGAGCCGGGTGGAATAACTTCCGCGCCATGATAACGGGTTATGAAGTTGCCCCCACCGAAGACAGCCCAATGGATGGCCCAGTGCGTCCCGATAAAGTGGTAATGGAAGGAGGACAGGCATGACAACCAATGAGCCTATAAAAGAACCAGTTGATGCTACTGAAGCGGGTAGAGCGGCTAAATCGCGTGGGGCGGCAATGCCTGTTCAAGATGCAGAGGATGGAGCAGTTCACACTGCCACTAATGCTGCCCCACCTCATACTCCAGAAGCCGCACCTGCCCCCAGCGCACCCGTGCCCATCGCAGCCACTCCTGGCATTCCTGTTATGGCTAAAGCGGGCGATGATGAGATTGAAGGACAGATGCATCAGATGTCGCGGCGCTCGTTTCTCTGGGCAGCGGTTGCCATCGGTGCTGGTTTCACTACCCGGCAATGGCTGATTACCCGTCGCCCTGATAACGGTATTCCTTGGCCGTTTCGTCGTGTCTTAGAGACGAATGAGCAACTGGCCCGCGATTATTTCAAAACCGCACGTCTGGTGCCCAACTTTGCGGTCGCTAAAGCCGATCCCGACCCCCGCACCAACGGCGACATCGGTTTAGGTGAGGACTTCGACCCCGATACCTGGAAGTTAACGGTGGAAGGTTTAGCCGATAAAAACGCGCCGACCAGAACGCTGACTTTAAAAGACATCAAAGCGTTACCTAAAGTCGAGATGGTGACGGAATTAAAATGTATCGAAGGTTGGAGTATTATTGTGCATTGGGCCGGGGCACGATTCGCTGACTTTATGGAGAAATATCCACCCGCCACCCAGAGCGGTGAAACGCCCGATGTCAAACATAAACCCAATGATTTGGCCAATTACGTCAGCCTGCAAACGCCTGATAAGGCTTATTATGTTGGCTTAGAGATGGAAAGCGCGTTGCATCCGCAGACGCTGCTTTGCTATGAAATAAACGGTGAGCCACTCACCCCAGAGCATGGCGCACCTTTGCGTTTAGCTATCCCGGTGAAATATGGCGTGAAGAATATTAAGCGTATTGGCAAAATTAGCTTCACCAATCAACGCCCCGCCGACTATTGGGCTGAACAGGGTTATGACTGGTATGCTGGCCATTAACAGATAGCTCAATTGCGGGTCATAATCTCTCCGGTGCGAGAAGTATCATAGCCTCCCAGGACGTGCAATTGCGAGCGTACCCAGCGGTGATCGAGCGTCCCTAAGAGTTGTTGCACCGGTTCTTGCTGGAAATACTCTTCTAATACGACCAAATCGTAGCGCACCTGGCGCAGTGGCACGAATGATAGGCCATAGGCTGTCGCTACTGCTGCTGTACTCACCCCCACATCAGCTTGCCCGGTCAGCACGGCTTGAGCAACTTCTTGATGACTATGGACTTCATGGTTGTAGCCTTTAAGAACCGCTGGTGCAATGCTTTCCTCACTCAAGAGAACATCCAATAAAAAGCGTGCTCCTGCTCCGACTTCGCGGTTCACTATAGTAATTTTTTTACGTGTTAAATCGGCGGCTTTAGAAAGCTGCTTTGGATTGCCCTCTTGCACGATTAACCCTTCTTCCCAGACGCCAAAGTTAATCAATACAACCGGACGCTTAGGAATGATTTTTTTTACAAAAGATAGGTTGTCATCACCCGTTACGGGATCATGGAGATGAATACCTGCAATGTGCAATTCTCCCCGCGCCAGACTTTGCAGAGCGGCGGTACTATTGGCGTGTGCCCAATGCACGCGCAAGCCCGGATACCACCTTTCTGCTGAGCGTGTCCAGAGGGAGAGGGCCGGAGCGCAACCCCCAACGACCACAGTGCGCGCTAATTTCTGCGCGTCGTCCAACAATTGCACCATGAGGGTATCTTTGCCTTGAGTTGCTGTCGCCAGTCCATCAGCGGGAATCATTTCATGGCGGAATGCTGTATCTGCCAATAATGGTCGGGCGACCCACCGGCCTCCGATTTGGCTTAAAGCCACACGCAACGATTGGGCGGAGTGTTGAATGGGAGTGGCAGACGCGATGGATGTGGCCTGCACAGTGGGGAAATCGCCCTCTATCCAGAAGAGTTCTTCCACTGGACAGCCCAAAGTTCGCGCCAGACGCAAAGCGACCGCTGCCGAAGGCGCATATAATCCAGCTTCAATGCCACTCACAGTCTGACGGGTGACACCTGCTGTCGCGGCAAGTTCCTGCTGGCTTAGACCTAACCGCGTCCGCACTGCTTTCAGTTGATTATTGAGGCCATTGCTACTCTTCACAGGTTACCTTTCCTCTTAAGTCTTATGTTAAATATACTTGCATATTGACTTAAATACTTGCGCGTTCTATAGTTAAGAACAGAAGGGCACGCATATCTTCTATTGAGGAAGTTTATAATGCGTAAGCGTGGGTTCACTCTGATTGAGCTTTTGGTCGTCATTGTCATCATTGCAATTCTGGCAGCTATGCTTCTGCCCGTATTCGCCTCGGCTCGTGAGAAAGCACGCTCTGCGGCTTGTGCCAGTAACCTGAAACAGATGGGCATGGCTCTATTCATGTATCGCGCTGATTATGACAGTGTAAATGTTTATTATCGCATGTGTCCTGATCGCGCCGGGGATCCTTTCTGTGCGGCTGCCGGGGTGCCATCGGGCACCGGGCCGAACAATCCGCCAGCGACTGGCCCCAATGAAGTCTGGTGGGCACCTTATGACCCAACTCAGGTGCCCGATGGAGCGCCGGGTGCCGGGTATAAAGATGGATTATTAGCTCCTTACGTTAAGAACCTGCAAATTTTCAAGTGCCCCTCCGATGATTCATGGCAATGTGGCTATGCTATGAACTATAGCACGGGGAGCCCGATGGGCATCCGCGACTCGTTTGTACAAGACCATCCAGCGGAAATCATGGTCGTATGGGATCATAGCCGTTCCCCAGGTTGTTCCGATTCTCGTGTCACCGCACCACCCCGGCCACCCTTCATACCCTTTACCGGCACCACTGCTGTGACGCACTATCCAACGCGCCACTATGGTGGCTTAAATGCTCTCTTTTATGATGGGCATGTGAAATGGCAGAACCCGTCCAATTTGCGGGTGCGCAACTTCCGCGAGCCGGGATCGCAACCGTCTATCCCGACTTATCCGGGTGAGTAAGAACAGTTCTGTGTAGAATAAAAGTATTGAGGTTATTGGAATTATGAGATGTAGGTATGGCATTCTCTTATGCCTGGCGATCCTAATATTATGCCCGTTTCCAGCCAGAGCCGATGAGCTTTTGGTTTCTGCGGCGTCTTCGCTCACGGATGCTTTTAATGAAATCGGGTCGGCTTTTACGAAGGCTCATCCACAAACTACCGTGCGTTTTAATTTTGCAGCGTCCGGGCCACTACAACAGCAAATTGAGCAGGGCGCACCTGTAGATGTTTTTGCCTCGGCTTCGGCCAAAGAAATGGACGCGCTCCAAAAGGCGAATCGGTTAGAGCCAAAGACTCGCCTGAATTTTGTGGGAAATCGTTTAGTGCTAATTGCGCCACGCGGGAGCAAACTCAAAGGGTGGAATGACCTCAAAGCTGCGACAGTGCGCCGTATTGCTATCTCCAACCCGGATTCTGTTCCCTCTGGCCGCTATGCCAAAGAAACTCTGACGCGACATGGCCTCTGGCCCCTAGTGCAACCTAAAACTGTGTTTGGTGAAAATGTGCGGCAAACCCTGGCTTATGTGGCTAATGGTGATGTAGATGCGGGCCTAGTGTTTGCCACGGATGCTCGCATTGCAAGCCAAAAGGTGCGCGTGGTGCAAACGGCGGTGCCGGGCAAAGACCACCAGCCCATTCTTTATCCAGCGGCGGTTATTGCGGGTGCGCCTCATGCTGTGGCAGCGCGGCAGTTTATGGCTTTTCTGCAAGGCTCTACCGCGCAGCACATCCTGTTGCGTTATGGCTTTGCTACCACACGCCTGTTAGCGTCTCCCTCTGCTCAGCATACACCCATCCAGACTAAATTGCACGGGTGGCCTCGGCAGAGCCAAGTGCATCGCTAAAGGATAAGCCCTGATTGATCTCGCTCCTTTCTGGCTATCCTTGCAGGTGGCGGGTGCTGCCACCGTATTGCTGACGCCGTTAGGCATTCTAGGGGCCTGGTGGTTGGCCTATGGGCGTCCCTTTCGCGGCAAGCTCTTGGTCGAGACTCTCCTGACATTGCCCTTAGTGTTACCGCCAACGGTCGTCGGGTTCTACCTGCTTTTGATGTTTGGGCGCGGCACGGCTTGGGGCCGCTGGCTCAATGATGTGGCTGGTATTCGGCTCCTCTTCACCTGGCAGGGCGCGGCAGTGGCGGCAGCGGTGATGGCACTGCCCCTTTTTATCCGCACCGCGACAGCCGCTTTTGCCGCCATTGATCGTGAACTGTTAGAAGTTGGACAAACCCTGGGAGCTAGAAACCTGACACTCTTGATAGCGGTTATCATTCCCCTTTCATATCGTGGTCTTATCGCTGGTTTGGTGCTGGCCTTTGCGCGGGCATTGGGAGAGTTCGGTGCCACTCTCATGGTCGCTGGCTCTATCCCTGGCCGCACGCAAACTCTGCCGTTGGCCCTTTACGCAGCGGTGCAAGCGGGCCGAGACCAGGAGGCGATGCATTATACCTTGTTGCTATCTTTTGTGGCCTTTGTTTTGTTGGGTGGAGTAGGGGCTTATCAAGGCCAGGTGGCGCGACGTAGGGGCGAGACGTAGGGACGCTGCTTGCTGCGCCCTGCACTGTGGCGATAGTGGGCGCAGCAAGCAGCGTCCCTACGGGTGCCATTAAGGTGTGCTGTCTTACCTCTAACCGCATGGTGAGGGCCAAAATCAAAGCGGAGCATCTCTGATTTAAAGATGCTCCGCTTGGTGGAGGATGTATGAAGTTTTCATAGATCGCTTATAGCCTTGATGGTGTCTGCATTGATGATATTTGCGACTAAATTTCCTTACGGCGGAGCGTCTTCAATATCGAGAACGGTGTCTTGGCTAAAATCCATATATCGAGCCAGAGCGACTGGTTATAGATATATTCCAAATCGAAATGTAACTTTACATAAGCATGGGTTAAGTAACCCGCATTGACCTGAGCCAGTCCCGTGATACCAGGGCGCACCATGTGGCGCTGTGGGTAGGCCGGGATGTAACGGTTGTACTTCTCCACAAAGCACATGCGCTCCGGGCGTGGGCCAACAATACTCATGTCCCCAATCAAGACGTTGTAGAACTGGGGCCACTCGTCCATGTGCGTGGCGCGCAGGATTTTGCCTAATGGGGTCGTGCGGTCATCATCGCGCCGGGAAAGCATAGGGCCACCTTGCTCTGCATCCAAGTGCATACTGCGCAGCTTGTAGATGGTGAAGATGCGGCCACCGCGTCCTACCCGTTCCTGGGTATAGAAAATTGGGCCAGGCGAAGTTAACTTCGTGCCGATGGCAACTAAAGCCGCTATGGGTGCGCCGATAATGAGTGCAATCATAGAGACGATAATGTCAAAGGCCCGTTTCGTCGCTCGGTTAAAAGTCGAGGCTACCGACTTTGGTATCTCCGCAGAATGTTCGTAAGCACCACCAATATAGTGGCCGTCAGCATCGAAGTTTTCGGTAAGGCAGTCGGCGATGACAACCTCATCAATCTGATGGTGATGCACTAACTGATCCAACTCGGCGCGGCGACCTAAGATTTGGCTCTGCTCGGTGGCGGCACCGTTCATCTGGTCATCCACGAAGCCAATCACGGCATAGTCGGACGGGAAATTGACGGTCAGTTCCTTGGCCAACGTCTGCCCTTTCTCATTAGCGCCAACGATGAGCATCCGACGTGGCGGCAACGCAATGTATTGCTTTTTGCGGAGTTTCGCCAGGCCCTTGAGCCCTTTTTCGCGGGCACGGCTCGTTAATTCTTCGGCAATCCGTCCACCTTCGCGGGGCGCACGTTCTAAAACTTGTACAGAACCGAATTGGTGGTCGGGCATATCACCTAAAAGACTGCGACGATATGAACTGTTCAAGGTGTCCTCCTTCTCTTATCATTGTCCGTATTATCTATCATTTTTCATGGACGTTCGCTGCTTAAAGCTTGTCCGAAGCGATACGGCCTTAACCCGTCTTGCACGAACCATGCCATTTATACGCATTTCCATTATCTTAATGAAAATTTATTAAGAATTCTTTTAT
Organism: Abditibacteriaceae bacterium; assembly: GCA_019239895.1. Classification (GTDB taxonomy): domain Bacteria; phylum Armatimonadota; class Abditibacteriia; order Abditibacteriales; family Abditibacteriaceae; genus JAFAZH01. The sequence goes on from JAFAZH010000056.1 coordinate 21,958, forward strand.
TAAGATTGCTTACTAAACTTTAGCCCCGACTTACTTAGAAGGCGTAGAAAGGCGGTTCGTTCCCTTTGACCCATGCCAACCCCAAACACCATTATGCCATAAGGTATAAGGGATAAAACGATTTCACCAAAGAACATCCACAGCGATGAGGGAAAAGCCAGGTGCCTCAAGAGCAAAAGTAAAGCAATATAAGGCGGCTGAATCAGCACTGGCAATAACATGGATTGCCGCAAATAGGGGGCTAATGGCACTTTCAAGTATTGCCGAATATAGATGGGTAAGGCAAAGAGGGTAAAGATGACCATTGAGGCAGCGGTGCCCAGGGCCACACCGATTAATCTACTTTCTGGCCCTTTCAGAAATTTAATAAAGATGAGACTTAGCAATAGATTAGTCAATGCCTGCATAATGCTAAAACGTGCCACCACTTGATGTTTGCCCAGCCCCGTTAGCACGCTGCCCGTCGGCGTTGCCACCAAATGCGCAATGATAGCAACGGTCAGCACTTTTAAAAGCAAGCCGCTCATCGCAGTCATATCGTAGCGCGACCCCATCCAACGCTCAATAAAGACATCCCCCAGGATAAAGAAGACAGCCGCAAGTGGCAGCGACAGGAGCAAGGTGTATTTCGTGCTGAGGATATGAAGTTCTTGCACCTTAGATTTGTCCTCACCCGCATCCAGGCTGGAAACCGCAGGCATCAACACGCCTGTCATTTCAATCACTAATTCGCGTAGATAGCTGACGAGGCGATTCGCAATGGAATAAGCTGTCACTAAGGCCGTGGAGAGAAAAGCCGCAATCACGATGGAGTCGGTTAAGAAATTGATCTGGTTGCCGACCATAATAAGAAAGAAGAAAGAACTATAGCTAAATAAGCGACGCATCTCTTGCCAATCGAGATGCCCCCGCGTAATGCGAATATCAGGATTGATACGGCGCACATAATAGATAATGAAGCCAAGCCGCCCCATGTCAAAGATAAACTTTAGCCCGACTAGGGCCAGGATGCCATAGCCATGTAATATCAGCACGACTATTAAGGCACTCTGTAACAAGATAGTGCAGGAAGTAATGGCGGCATCAATATCGTAGCGTTGATAACCGCGTAACGCCCCCACAAAGACTGAGGCTGGAAAAGTGAGTGCGAGGTTAAGCCCGGCAATCATCACGACAATAAAAGCCGTGCGATCAGTGAGAGGTGTATGGAAAAGATGATTAAAGCGCAGGGCAATAAGGAAACTAACGGCGAACACCAACAGACCTAAGCTGCTGAAAATCGTTAGCCCGCCACTGATGAGCCGATTAATGGCGGCTTGATCGTTTTTCGCGCGATATTCCGCGATGTGCTTAACTATCGCCGGGGTAAGACCAAAATCCAGCAATCCAAGATAACCGGCTAAAGAGCCGATAAGAACCCACACCCCATAAACCGAATCGTGCAGATTCCCCACCAGGAAAGGCGACATAAAGAAGCTAGTGAGAATGGTAACGGCATAAGCGACCCAGTTCATCAAGACATTTTTGATGATGCGTGCCACCCGTGACTCAGTAGGGCGTGATGGTGCAGGCGATGATTCTACAGAGGATGCAACTAATTGTGTCTCAGGTGTCGCAATCGAGACCTGATCTGGCGCAACGGATGTCGAGGCCATTGGCCCCGCCGTCTCTGCTTGAGCACCCTGCAACTCAGGACTAATTGCCACGCGAACACCACCTTATTGATAGCTTCATACTTTTAAAATGCCTCTGACATTATAAAGGCGGGCTTTGGTGCCCGCCTACGATTGTTGCTCCCAAATAATTCTGGTAATGACGGAGCGACTCCTCCCCTTTAACAAAGGGGTGGTTGGGAGGATTCTATTTGATTATTTAACCTTCAAAAAGAGCCTCATATTTATCTAACATCGTAGCCAGGCTATATTGCTGTGCCGTAGTCCGTGCCTGCGTGCCTAACGCGGCAGCATGGCTATCATCGCTTAACAGCTTAATCAGCGCCTCTGCCAAAGCACCCGCATCGCCTGGCGGCACGAGATAGCCATTGACTCCATCCTGCACCACTTCAGGTAAATCACCCACGCGAGTTGCCACCACGGGACGCCCTGCCGCCATTGCTTCCAACACGGCTATTGGCAGGCCCTCCCGGTCAGAAGAGAGTGCGAACACATCCGCTGCGGCTAAGATGCGGCCCACATCACGACGCACGCCCAGCATTTGCACGTTATTCTGCAAATTGAGGCGATTGATCTTCGCCTCAATGGATGCTTGTTCTGTGCCTTCGCCGACAATGAGCAGGTGAGCCGCTTTCACCTGTTGTGCAACTTCCGCAAACGCCTGGAGCAAGAGCAGGTGATTCTTCTCTGGAAACAGCCGCGCCACAATCACCGCAACCTGGTCTTGCCCTTTTAAGCGCAGCGACTGGCGAGCCGTCGCCTTATCTTCATCAAACTTCGCCAGATTCACGCCAGCCCGCACGGTTTCGATCTTGGCAGCCGGAATGCCGATTTGCTCTTCATACATGCTTGCAATATCACTGCCTATTGCCACCATGCGATAGCAGAAATGGGATAAAATCCTGAGTGCCAGCTTTAAGCGAGGCCGTTTTTGAATCTCCGTATCGTGCTCGGTATGAATGATACGGATGCCCAGCAGCTTAGCTGCCAGGACACTATAAAAGAGTTGATTGAAGTGGTGCGTGTGCAGCACTTGGATGCGCTTACGGCGAAACAGCCGAAACAGTCGCCACATCAGGAGGAAGTCCAAGCCCTGGCGACGGTGCATAATGTTGTAGGGGATACCAGACTGCCTGACTTCTCCCTCAATGGCTCCACCCTGATCTATGGCGCACATCGAGCAGCGATATTTATCGCGGGGTAAGTTGGCGGCGACTGTAAACGCATAGACTTCTGAGCCACCAGCCACCAGCGACCACGTTACTTCCATGACGTTGCGGCGTGAGGAAGAGGGGCAATTATTTGGCTTATTCATTACGAATGTAATTCTGACCGATGATGCTGGATATTATTTTTTCTCATCATCATGATTTTGGGGAACATCAGGTTGGCGCGAAACAGACTCATCGTTTGATCTTGCTCGACATGAATGCGTGGCATGGCAAAATAATCGCACTTTTTTTCGCTGACTGGCCCTTCTTCGTAGGCGATGCCGAAGTGAAAACCTGCTGCCTTAGCAAGCTGTTGTACCTGCTCATTATAGTGCGGTTTGCGGCCATCGGGATACGAAATAACCAGCACCTCTTTGCCTAAATGCTGCTCAATTATCTTCTTACTTTCACAAATTTCTGTTTCAAGTTGTGCCTCGTTCACATTGGCCAAGATCGGATGGGTGACTGTGTGACTGCCAAATTCAATGCCCCCATCCGCCATCTCCTTAATCTGCTCCCAGGTGAGATGCATCCCGGCTGCGATGTCAGAGGGAAGTTCAATCTCTAACGAGGCAGCTAATTGATCTATGAATTGGTTCTTAACCTCATCGGGCACTTGTTTAGCCCAACGCAGAATCCGCAGAATCGCCCGGTGCCGGTCTCGTGCTGAAGTCAATGGCAACGGTTGATGATGAACCTGCGGGAATTCAACTTCGGAACGCTTGGTGTGCTTGAAGCAATAAGCTACCAAATCCCACCAGAAGAGCTTGGTACAGTCGCCCATGTAGCTAGTCGAGATGAAAATGGCAGCGGGTAATTTGAGGGCTTTAAGAATCGGAAAAGCGTGCGTATAATTATCTCGATAACCATCATCGAAAGTAATAATCACCGACCGCTTGGGCCAGGGACGACCCTCGCGCTGGCAATGCTCTAAATCTTCAAAAGATAGCACCTCGAAATTGCGCCGCACAAATTCCATCTGCTGCTGAAACACTTCGCTGGAGGCGCTAATCAGGGCTTCATCAAAAGGGAAAGTTTCTGGGTCGTCGTCTAAGACACGGTGATAGGCCAGAACCCGCAGCATCCCTCGCCTAATGTCTGTATGCGCCCAAATGTGGCGAGAGGCTGGGTTGGCCAGGATTGAAGCCACAAGCTCACTTTTACCCATATAACCTTGATAACCCTAACCGACCCTCCTCCCAAACTTCCTAATGCGTGCTGTCGAGATTAATGCAAGACTTAGGCTTATGGGCTGGATGTAGGCTGCCCCCTTCCGTAGCAGTGTTACTTTATCAGTTTATGAGAGAATCCGCAAAAAGACCCTATACCCTATAGGGATACTGGCGGAGCGAAACATTGTATTAAAGAGCGTTTACCGTGCCGTACGGTCTCCCTCGATTCACTCAGTAGTGAGCGATACCTCGGTTAAGGGTAGGGTGTTACTTTGTTCTTGCCCTAGAGACAGTTTCCTCTGTTCCAGTTGGATAAGGCTGTTTGTCCATTATTGTCTCAACGATTAAGTGACTGCTAATGCGGTTTGCCAATCAATGTTAAGCAATATAGTTGGCGAGCACATCGGCAATGCGTTCGCTGGCTTTGCCATCCCAGAGCGGGGGAATTTGGCCCTTCCGGGATTCGCCGTTTAAAATGCGCGAGACTTCATCTTGCAGCCGTGAACTGTCTTGCCCCACCAGGACGTTGGTGCCCATTGTCACGGTGACAGGGCGCTCGGTGTTCTTGCGCATCGTGATGCAAGGCACGCCTAAATAAGTGGTCTCTTCCTGAATGCCGCCCGAATCGGTGATAACAAGAGTCGCATGGCGCTGCAAAGCCAAAAACTCTAAATAACCAACGGGGTCGGTCAGATGAAAATTGGGGCCTTGAGTATCAAGACCAAAGTTTTGCAGTCGCTGGCGCGTGCGCGGATGAATCGGAAAGAGAACCGGAACTTTCTTGGCTATGGCCCCTAAAGCTTCAATGATATGTCTCAACTCGTCCGGGTTATCCACATTGGAAGGGCGATGCAGCGTCACCAGAGCATAGCCGCCTTGCTCCCAGCCTTGAGGCGGCCCCTCTAATGAAGCTAATAATTGCGGCCACACCGTCTCGGCCTGGGGCAATAAGCGGACTAAAGTGTCAATCATGACGTTACCGACGAGGTAAATCTTTTCGGCAGCAATGCCCTCGCGCAGCAGGTTTTCGTTGCCATCTGACGAAGGTGTAAACAGCAAATCCGCAATTTGGTCAGTCAGTAGACGATTAACTTCTTCGGGCATGGTGCGGTCAAAAGAACGCAGCCCAGCTTCCACATGGCCTATGGGAATGAGCAACTTCGCGCATACTATGGCAGCGGCTACTGTCGAGTTAATGTCGCCATATACCAATACTATGTCGGGGCGCTGAGCCAGGAGGACTTCCTCCAGATGAATCATGATCTGGGCCGTTTGTACCGCGTGTGAGCCAGAGCCGACGCCTAAATTCACGTCTGGCCGAGGTAGCCCTAATTCTTGCCAGAAAATATCGGACATGTTAGCGTCATAGTGCTGGCCCGTATGGACAAGCGTCTGATTCACCCCATCGCGTTTAGCCAGGGCTGCCATCACGGGTGCTACCTTCATGAAATTGGGGCGTGCCCCGACGACGTGGAGAATGTGCATAATATCAGGCTCCGATGTTAATGCCCTTTGCTTTCAACCTGAGATAATCCGGGTCTAATCCCGCTACACGAGCACGCCAGGCCAGCGACCCCAGCAAGCCGTTACCAGCATCCATGCGTTGAATGCCAAATGGAGTTGAACCGCGAGTATTCATACCCCCATAAGCGAAGAGGGCAGCATAATAACCAGCTTGTTGCACCACCTGGAGAGCTTGCCTTGAAATATCCCTCGGTTTACCAAAAGGAAAGGCAAAGGCGCGAGGCCGCTCCCCTAGTTCCTGCTTGAGCGTAGCCAGCGAATCCTGTAACTCTCGTTTGACGGTGGCCTCGTCACTCTGGCCTAGGCTGGTGTGCTCTACGGTGTGCGAGCCGATTTCAAAGCCAGCCTCTTGCATGGCACGCAGGTCATCCCAGGTCAGTTTTGGGAAGCGGCCTGCGACACTGGCGGGCGCTGCGCCGTTACGCTCTGCTAACTCCAGGTCATGGGGGAAAACGCGCTCTGTGCTCATAAAACCAGTCGAAACAAAAAAAGTAGCCGGAACTCCCAGTGATTGAAGCACGGGAACCGCTTCTGTGTAGTTATCCCGATAGCCATCGTCAAAAGTTACAACGGCCACCCGCCGCTTTAAAGGGATGTTTTGGCGCAGACGCTCGCACAAGTCGAAAAGTGTAATGCACTCATAATGTTGCTTTAAATATTCCAGGTCGTGGCGGAACTCTTCTGTGGGTTTGGTCAGGACATCACAGCCGCCGATGCGGTGATAGCAAAGCACCACCGCTCGCGCTCGTCCTAAACGGCCCAAGAGAAAATCGCGTAATCCGACATATCCTGAATGGAGATATAAAGTAAAAAGTAAATTCTTAATGGCTTCAGACCCTCGGGAAACGGTGGTTAGACGCCCGTAGCCACTGCGCCTGGCACCAGTTCGCGGTAAATCTCCAGGCGAGAACGCAAATTTGATTCCGGTGTGTGGTGCGTGAGAACAGTCTGCCGCGCCTGCGTCACAAGCTTATCGGTTAAGGGCTTATCTTTTAGCACAAGAGCTATCGCGTGTGCCAATGCTGTGGTGTCGCGGGGGGCCACTAATAAGGCACTCTCATTGTGCGCCACCATTTCGGGTATGCCTCCGACTTTAGTCGCCACAATGGGCACTCCGGCTGACATGGCTTCCAATAAGGCGATGGGTGAGCCTTCGGTCAAGGAAGGCAAGACCTTAATATCGGCCAGAGCATAGAAAGCCCGTACATCGTTAACCTGTCCCGCGAAAACCACCCGCTCCCTCACTCCAAGGGAAGTAGCCGTGCTTTCGATTAGCTGCCTTTCCGGGCCATCACCGACTAAAACCAGTTTCACATTCAAGTCACTGTAGCGTTGCTTGAGATGCCCCAGGGCTGTAACCAGATCAACCTGCGCCTTTTCCTTGGAGAGACGCCCGACGGACAATATGATACGCTCGCCTTCTTTAATTTCCAGGCGATTTTTCAAGGCTTGCACATCTTCCTGGCTAATGCCCTCATTCCAGCCGGGGCTGATCGCATTATGTAGGGCACGAATGCGGGTAGAAGGCACTCCCATGCTTTCCAAACCCCGTGCTGAAGCACGGCTGACGGTAATAATGCGATTGGCGGCCTGTAAGGACCAACGATCAAGCTGGTTATAGGCGTGCATCTTGAGATCGGTCATGGTGTAGCCGTGATGATAGGCGACCCACGGACGCTGCCGCCATAAACCCGACATCCGCACCAGAAAGTGCGATTTTACATGATGCGATTCGATAATATCGGGCTGAAAACTTTCCACAATCTGGCGCAGGTTGGCAATCACACGGGTGTCGAAGCGAAAGCGTTCAGGCACCACATCAACATGCAAACCCGCATCGCGGGCTACTGCTACGAAATGATTAGGAGCCTTAGCATCAATGGCTGCTGCGTTAGGGCGGCCCCGGTTGAAGGTGATGATAGAAGCATCTACCTGTGGCGCACCTGGCGTAGCGTCAGAGGTGTGACGCGCGCTCTGATAGAACTCTAATAAGACCTTCGCTGGGCCAGTTACCGTGGTGGCCTCAATAATTGATAAAAGCTTGATGTTTGCCATGAACGCCCTTAGTTGCTGCTCTGCCTAACGATTAGGTTCAATAATTCTTACTTAAAAATAGGTTATTGCATAATTGCGCGTTAGCTCAGGTATGAGTCTTGCAATCTTTTGTCCACGACGGGTCTGCCTGGAGACCATAGTTTGGTGATAAGGGCTGGATTATCCGGGTTAGAATTAATTGTGAGTGAAAGCCATTAGAGCCTTCGGTAAGGTTTGTCTACATGGTCATGCGGCAATAAATACATGCGTGTTCTGTTAATTTCCTACCATTTTCCGCCAGACGCCGCGATTGGTGCCGTGCGGCCCTACCAATTTGCGCGGCTACTGCCTGAACACGGCATCGAGACGTGGGTGCTGACGGTACAGCCCCAGTTTGCCGAATTGCGTGACGACCGCCTGACCACTGATGATATTCCTGCCGATCATATAGTGCGTACCGCAGTTTATCCCACAAAGCGGAGACGCCTGATTAAGCTGGCCGCCGCACTCAAGACGAAATTAAAAGGTGGTTCGGCTAATCATTCTAATGGGGCCGCGCCTGCTATATCAAAAAATGGAGCCAGTGGTGGAGCATCGGCTATAGACCAGATTCCCTGGCGGCAACGCTGGTTTATGTCCTGGGTCTTTTTTCCGGATAACCTGGCCGGATGGTATAAACCGGCCCATGAAGCCGCCGAAAAGATGTTGCGACAAACGAAGTTTGATGCCATTATTTCCACCTCGCCGCCCCGCGTTGCTCACTTTCTGGCCTATGACTTATCACTGCGCTACAAGTTGCCCTGGATTATGGACTTGCGTGATCCCTGGTTTAAGGACATAGACGAAGTGCATTCCAAGACTTTGGATGATCTCTACCATCGGCTCTTTTTGCGGTATTCCAGTCAGGCCGATGCCGTAGTGATGAATACTGAACGCTTGCGCGAATACATGGTCAAAACCGTTCCCTCTATCGCTAACAAAGCGGTCACCATCCCCAATGGGGCCAAGCTCAAGCCGCGTGCTAATAAGCCAGCCCTGGATAAGCCAGCGCAATTTCGGGTGGGACATTATGGCAGCGTTTATAGCACTCGGAGTGCCCAGGCATTCCTGGAGGGTTTACGGCTCTGGCTGGATCGCTCGAAGATCAATCCGGCAGAGGTCGCAGTGCGGTTCATGGGGCCGGAGTTTGGCAGCACGCCGTACCATGTTGAACGCTTAAAGCTTGAATCTATCGTCACCTTATGTCCGCCAGTCTCACGGGATCGGGTGACAGAATTGATGCGCGAGGATTACATCCTCCTACTATTAGCTAACGACCAACCATTGCAAATACCTGGCAAGCTGTATGAGTATTTAGCCGTCGAACGGCGTATTTTAGCCAGCACCGAAGCCGATGGTGCTTCCGCTGATTTAATCCGGGGTAGGCCCGGTTGTTCAATTGTGCAAACGGCGGAAGATATGGCGAATGCCTTAACACAATACTGGCAAGAATATGAGCAGGGGAGTAGCGCCGAGATTGACTATGGCGACCTGCTGCGCGAATGCAGTTATGAGCGTCGGGTGGAAAGCCTGGCGAAAGTCATTGAGTCTGTGACGAATCAGCAGCCCGTTGCTAAAGTAGGCGGTGGATTCGTTAAGGCTTACACAGAGCATTCCTTGTGACTTTTAGCTAAGCAAGTTGGCCCAAGAGGGATTGTCATTACTTACGCACCGACCAGCGGGTGTGCAGTCGAGAAATCCCGCCTTTAAATGCACTCACAAAGATGCCTCAACTGCGCTTTGCTTGGAATGACACTACTCAGAGCACTATCCGCGAGATGCTGGCCGCTTAAATGTACGGTGCTTTAAGTCCTTTGACATGGGCTAAGGGGCGTAAAAGCTGTTGATTATGAGGTGAAGCAGGCACTAAGACAAAGCCATCGGCCCCGCCTACAGCTTCACTTTTATCGAGCCTGGAAAAGAAAAAATATAAATCTTTCCAGGAGACTTCTTTATCGTTGCCTTCAACCCAGTTCCATTCCGGGCGTGGTCGGGGAGTCAATAATCGTTTGGAAATCCAGATATTGCCGCCACGTTGCCAGACGGCCAACACACTAACTGCAAAGTTCCCCCGCCACTGGGCAACAGTGTCGGTGCTGCTTTCCACTAAGGCTCGAATATGAATATGACTCGCGCTATTGAGTGGGTTAAATGGATAGCTGCGACTAAAATTAAATAACTCATCCTGGGCGTGTATAACATAGACCAGGTTAATGGAGCGCACCAGGGGCTGTAAGGGCCAAATTCTTGCTTCGGTAGCCTTTTCCTGCTGCTTTAAGACTGGCTTGGCCATAACACTAAGATTGGTTAAGGTTGCTACTGCCATAAATAACAGGGCTACCCCCTTAAACCAGTTCGGTGCTTGACGGTTATCCAGAGAGTAACCCAAGACAAGGAAAAGTGTTGGATACAGAGCGAGGTAACGCTCCATATCGCCGCCCTGCCAGGCAATCGCAAAGATAATCACCAGGCCAGCATTGAGCGCAAAGAATTTCAGCAGTTGCTTGCCGCGTGCTGAATGCAATAAGGACAAGACAAGAGAGCCTAAAAAAACATAAAACAGCACCAGTTTCCATAAGCTCAAGCGCACCAGGCTTTGCAGCGGCACTGGGTTTAGTGGATCATGCAGCACGAAACGTTTAAAAAGCACACCATCATTGCCCATGTTGATGAATGAACGAGCAAACCCAAATATCATGCGCAACGGCCCTTTAGCAGCCGTTATGCCGTGGGAAGAGGCCGCCATCCAGGTGCGTATATCGGCCAAGCTATGCAACCTGAGTAAGAAGATCACTATCAAATAAGCAGTGGCCGTTGTCAAAATAAGACTAATGGTGGCTAAGGTAACTGGCCTCCATTGGGTGCGGCTAAAGCTATAAAAAAAGAGCGGAGTTGCTAAGGCGGCGGGAATAGCAAAAATGTAAGGCAGCCAGAAGCAGACGGCCCCGGCCAGCGCGATACCCGCGCCTACACTCAAGCCTAAGGCGTGTTCTGCTTGTTGTCCACTGCAAACAAGTAAGTAAAAGCCCAGGAGCAAAAAAAACAAAGCGACAATGTAAGAACTACCAGTCTGCGTGAAGTTGAGAAATGCCTGTGAGCAAATAAAAAAGAGAGTAACAGCATAGGCAACCCAGCGGGATGCACAGACGCGGGTTATTAAATTATACAGCAGGAGAACGCTACCTAACCCCGCCAACCAATTGAGCAGTAGCAGAATGAGCGTGATATTAGGACGTTCGTATGGCCCTGCAATGGGGCGGGTGAAACTGCCAAAGAGATGGTAGCAGAGCCAGCCGAGGGGTCGCCAGAGCAGATGGCCGAAGTCCCAGAACTCCTGACCAGTTAAGATGGAAACCGTATAGTCGGCAGTATCTCCGAAGAAGAAGGCATCGGTGCAAGCTGTCAGCAATACGTAAGCCGCTGCGACGGCTGCATATGTGCGTCCCCATTGTTGCCAACGATGATTCGGCACGCTCCCCTCGTCAGCGTGGTGCAGCGGCCTCAAGGTCGGGTGGGGGAGATTCATGCGGGATAGAAGAACGATTCAGCAGACCAAAATAAACATCGAGCAGCATCGCGCCGATAGCTGGCCAATCATAGCGGGCTAACATTAAGCGGCGTGCGTTTTCGACCAGCTTTTGCCGCCTGGCTTCATTATCACAGATTTCCAGAATCGCGTGTGAGAAATCTTCGGCTGTCGTGGCGATAATAATGTCTTCACCACTGGTTATCGCCAAGCCTTCAGCGCCCAGCTTGGTCGAAACGACGGGTAAACCAGCCGCCATTGCTTCCAATATTTTAAGGCGCGAGCCGCCGCCAATGCGCAATGGCACAACGGCAGCAATGGCTTCTCGATAAAAGGGTCGCACATCCTGCACGCGCCCGGTGACTTCAATGCCCGGTATAGAGGCCAACGCCTGCACTTCCTCGGAGGGACTGCGCCCCACAATGGTAAAAATGAGATCGGTTCGTTTGGCCCAGACGCTCGGCCACACCTCGCGCGCAAAATAAGTGACGGCATCAATGTTAGCATGATAGTCCATTGAGCCGCTAAAAACCAGCCGGTTCTTTGGAGGCGATACCGTCGCAGCTTGCTCGTCTTGACTTGCAGGTGCAGCCTGATTGCTATTGGCGTTGCCATTCAAGTTAGGGGCAATAGGGGGTCTTTTATTGCTGAAGTACTCGACATTAACCCCGTTTTCAATGACAAACACGGGAGCTTTCGGCGCAATCTGTAATAGGTGCTGGCGATCCCGTTCGGTGCAAACCAGATGAGCATCGAACTCGCGGATGATACGATGTTCCATCTGCTCCATACGCTTAGCTGTGGTACGGGCATAAATGCGGCGTGCAACCGGGGCGTGTTCGCTGTAGCGCCACATTAATTCCGATTCCACATTGTGCCAATCGCAAACGACCAGGGGCTTGCTGCGGGCTGCCCGAATAATGGGCAGGTAATCCGCGAGATGGATGCCCTCAACCTGCACAATCGCAAAATCTTGTTCTTGCAGCAGTTGCTCCAATACTTCCGTCATCTGCCGGGTGGTGTAATTAAGGACGGGCAAGGGGGTGCGGCCTACAGCTCCCTTCATAATCTTAAGCGGAGTGTAGCCGCGCTCTAAAGGCACGGTGATAAGGCGTCCATGTTTATTCAAGGCAGGGCCATAAATCTTAGCCGTATCGGACATTTCTTTCTTGCCATCGGCAAAGCCCAGATAGGTGACGTGCGCGCTAAGAGACAACTCGCGCGATAGATAAAAGTTGCGCAGTTGGGCACCGGTGCTGGGCGGCCAACACTCTTTAGGCGCAAAATAAAGCACCGGGCCGGGAAGGGGGAGACGAGTGCCGAAACGGTCTGGGGGTTGCGCGGCCAGAAAGTGCGAAATGGGAATCTGCGGGTTGGCGCCTTGCGCTGCGGAGTTATGCGCCATCGGAAGTCTCCCCAGTGTGAGCGATTGCAGTTGTGGTAGCGGGACTGGCCGTTAAGGTGCCGGGTGCTGGGGTAAGAGCGGGATTAATAATAGGTTCACGAGCCGTATCCCAACGCGCATAACGCTCACCGCTGAGAAACTTTCCAAAAGCAATTAAAGAAGCCAGATTTGCTAAGACAAAATATTGAGGTAGTGCCAGCAGCGGATTTCGCTTCCCTACTTTTTCCAGCAGCCACCCAGCAGTGGCCATAAGATAGAAGCAAACCTGTAAACCTAAAACCAGGGCGTAGAACGCTGAATGCAAAGCCAGGGGAATCGAAGCTAACAGAATGAGGATCATAAAGACTGGCACCAGATAGCGCAAGACTTTATGCGAGAGCAATTGGACGGCATAGAACCCACTACGCAACGGGTTCAGCATGGCGCGGTGCCGCCACAGATCGGAGAATGTCTGAGTAATAATGCGCACCCGCATCTGAAGTTCTTTCTTGGTGCGCTGGTTGGTTTCTTCCGTGCAGATAGCTTCCGGCTCATAGATAGCCCGCAGCTTTTGCTCGACCATTATAGTAGCAATGATGAAATCGCTGCACGCTTCATTGGGCAGCGGTACATAAGCCGAGCGGCGCACAGCATAGAGGCAACCCGAAACGCCAATCAGGGAGCCAATCTTACTTTCACACTCTTTAAGAAATGTCTCATAGCCCCAGTAAGATTTCGCGCCCTGGCCCACGTTAGATTGAGCCGGATCAACATAAAGCAATCGCCCCGCCACGCACCCGACACTGGCATCGGCAAAGTCGCGCACCATGACGCGCAGCACATTCGGTTGATAGAGCGTAGTGGCATCGGAAAAGAGAATAATATCGCCTTTGGCTAATTCCACCGCCGCATTCTGCGCCGCTGTTTTGCCCAGGCGTTCGACCTGGCGATGCAGTCGCACCTGGAACGAATCGCCAACGCGAGCCGCGAAGTCGCGCACAATAGCATCTGTGCGATCAGCGGAACAATCCGAGGCCACAATTAATTCTAATTTATCGCGTGGGTAATCAAGTTGCAGGGTATTTTCGAGCTTGGCAGGCAGGTCACGCTCTTCGTTATAGGCGGTAATAATGATGCTGACCGTCGGCGTCCAATTATCGTCTGTGCTGGCACGTTGCACGCCACGAGGCCGAATGCGGCTGACGAGAGCGAGCAGCAAAGGATAACCCAGATAGGTATAAATAAAGGCTCCAATGCTCCCCCAGAATAAAATTTCTGCACCTAATCGAACGCTCATACTAACTGCAAGTCCTCTGCTACCAGTAACGAAAATAACTAATCTTAAGCCGAACCCTTTAATGAACTATAAATTATTTGCCAAATACAAAGTTTAGCTAATAGAATAATTCGCTCACTTAATCGCGCCCTGTCATGTTGAGCATAGCGGAGCATGACAAACTCTTCTGCTCACTCATAGATTCTACCTGCCGGAAGTGCTAAGAGACTATCCTCAAAGCGGGTGTGGAGGGTAGGTCTGGTGTGGCGTTTGGTATCTCATCAATGCCTTCTGGTGCGCCCATTGCCGGTGTTAGAGTAACGTGCCCCACCACTCTGCCAGGGCCGGTTTCATAAATGCGACGTAGACACACGGCGTAGGCCACAAAGTAATAAAGAAACCAGTAATAGGCCACAGAAAGAAAGAAACTACTCACCATGTAACCGACTAAACTTGCCTGCAAACCTACGGCCAAAGCATAGAATCGCTCATAACCCGGAACACCAAAAGTTTCTTTCTCAATTTTCTTCAAATTAAGAATTGGCACAATCATGAAGAGCACATAAACCATGAGAGCAAAGACACCCATTTCCGAAGAGACCTGAGTGTAGGCGTTGTGGGAGGGTTTTTCTCGAAAGGAGACATTGGGGAAGTTGCCAAAACCGACACCAAAGATCGGGTGATGCAGCGTAGTCTGAATGGAGAGATTGAGCAGTTCTTTGCGTTCGTCCGCCGAGCCTGCGACATCAAGATTAGGATTCGTAATGGAAGCGATACGCCCGACATAATTACCTGGTGCTAATACGATAAATCCAATAAAGGCAACTAATCCCAGAACGACGGCGACTGGCTGGCGGCGGGCTGACTTCCAGGCAAACACCCCAACTACGCCAACCAGACCTAAGAAACCACCGCGTGAATAAGTGACGATAATGCCACCAATCATGGTCAGGATACACAAACCGTAAAAGAGCTTGAGGGGCAGGCTTTTCGTGCCCATTGCCAGGGCTGCCGCAATGGGTACCACCATCACTAAGTAGAGTGACATGTCGTTGGGGTCATACAAGACACCAGTCAGCATACCCGTCGCCCGATAGCCTTCGAGCAGGCCAATGCCCACCCGATGATTGTTGAGGGCACTGGCACCGGAAATGAAAGCGATAGCCAGTGCCAAGTAGAGCAGCCCTTTAAGCCGTTGTTCGGTGCGCACTACGTTGATGATCACAATGAACATCAGCACAGCTTTCAGAAACATATCATTGAACTCAGTCCAGGCCGAACTGCGGCTCACGGCTAAAGGGAAAGAAAGCAAGGCTAACGCAGTGAAGGCTAACAGAATGTTAAGCTCGCGTGGCCGCGCAGATAAGCGCCCCTCAAGACGGAGTTGGGTTGGGATGTAGAGCAGAAGAGTAATGGCGGCAAACAAGAAAGCTAGGTTGGGATTCGTCTCAAAGTGTAAGAGGTCTTGTGGCTTGGAGTAGATAAGAATTGTAAAACAGACAAGACCAACATAAGTTAAGGTATGCCCATTTTTCTCCAAGATGCGCTGCGAGACCCACCCTTGGCTCGGCAATTTATTGGCTGTCGCCCGGCGTAGCCGCGTGCGTTGTGGAGGTGCTGCGGGAGCTAATGCGCCATCTTCTAAGATAATGTCAGTTGCCATGTTACTGCGGTTCCGCCCTCACTTATTTCCTGTTCAACACAAAGGACACAAAGGTTACACAGAGAACACAAAACAGAGTTACAGAAGAACTCTTCGATCTTACCTCTTAAATTCCCTTTGTGTCTTTGTGACTAGTTTGTGTCCTTTGTGTTGAACAGAGAGGGCTACAATTCGTCTGCCTGGGCCGCTGCCAGTTGTCCATCGCGGTGTCCATCCAACAACCCATTGCGCTGCTGGCCTGGAAGCTGCGGGGTCAGATAATGCGAGAAATAACGATATTGGTAATAGCCTGTCGCTTGCTCATCCATTTTGTTCAGCACAATACCCAGCACTTCAGTTCCGGTTTGGGCCAAGACGGTACTGGTGCGCACAGCTTCCTTGCGCCGCGCATCTTTGGAGGAGATAACGAGCAGCGAAGCGTCGGCTAAAGAGGCGGCAACCTGAGCATCGGCCATAACCAGCACCGGCGGCGTGTCAATCACCACGAAATCGGCTAACTCACTAATCTGTTGCAGACAAGACTTGGCGGCTTTAGACTTTAGCAGCTTGAAGGGGTTGGGCGGAATCGTGCCCCCAGTAATCACCTGCAAGCCGGGGATGCGTGTATCTTGAATCGCTTCACGCAAGGAGTGCGTGCCCATCACCACGTTGCTGAAACCGATATTATTGGGTATCCCCAACAAACGATGCAGCGAAGGGCGGCGCAGGTCGCAATCTACTAAAATAACCTTTTCGCCACTGAGCGCAGTGGCCACCGCCAAATTCAAAGCCGTCATAGATTTGCCCTCATGCGGCAGGCTGCTGGTGACAACGATGGATTGAATCGGCGCATCAATCTCTGAAAAATCAATGTTGGTGCGCAACATCTGAAAGCTTTCAAGGAGTGGTGAGGGAGCATCATTCTGGCTATAGAGGCTTTGGTATGCTTTCTCCTCAATATAGGGCACTTGCGCTAAGACAGGCAACTGGCAAAGTTGGGTGGCCTCTTCTTCGGAATGAACGTGATCGTCCAACCACTCTAACAAGCCCATTAAACCAAGAGCTAAAATTAGCCCCCCCATTACGCCCATAATTAACACCCGACTAAATTTCGGGCTGACTAAATAAGCCTCAGTGGGGTTAGCGGGAAACATTAACTGCGCATTGGCAACGTGGGCTTTTTCTGTGATACGCAGGGTTTGTAGCTTTTGGTTGAGAGTATTATAAGTCTGTTCCAGGGCCGTGCTGTCCATTGTGAGTTGCCCCAAACGATGCTCACGCTCCGGCATCTTGGCAAGTTCAGCTTTCATTTGGAGGGAAGCATTTTTATCGGCGTGGCCCTGGGCTTCTAAGGCCCATATTTGTTGCTGAAGGCGGGCAATCTCTTGCACGGCCCCGGCGCGCACCGGATTCGCCTCGACCTTCCAGCCTTGCACTTCGGTTTGCGCCTGACCCGTCAATTGCTGCTGAATACCAGCGATCTGGGCATCCAAGTCTTTGATAACACGACTCTGCGGCTTATATTCGCGTAGCTTGGCGATGCGGTCTAATTGGAGCTTGGTCAACTCCGATTTCATGGTCTCCACTGCTGGACGGCGCACAATGCCAGTGGGCACTATGCTGGATGGTTGCATCCGAGCGACTTCGGCTTTAAGGGCGTTTAATTGCGCCACATCGGTTTCTTTTTGGGCCTTGGCTTGTTGCCACTCGGATTGAACGCGGCCCAGTTGATCCACCAGATTCGCCGATTCTTTGGGCAAATCAAAAACGCCCGTTTGCTGCTTAAACTGTTTTAAAGCATTTTGCGCCTTATCCAAACGGGCCCGCACTGTTTTTAACTGGGTTTCGACGTATTGCGTCGCGCCATGACTGCTCTGTTGGTTCTTATTGGTGCTGAGTTGAATGTACTCATCGCAGATCGCATTGGCTAAGTCGGTGGCAACTTGGGGGCTACGCGCCAGAGCCGAAACTTCAATTAAGTCGGTTGTGCCAACTGGTTCCACAAGCGTAGAGGAACCCTTATTAGCGATGGTGCGCTCTTCGGCGGGCAACCGCCGCAAGGCACTTTCTTTGATGAGATCATGCTTGAGAATTTCCACCTGCGTTTGCGCCGTGCGCCCCTGATTCGCTGTCATATCTGAAACGACGGCCAGAGCATCATTGCCGCCCCCATCCCGGTTAGAATTGAGGGCTTGCAGAGTAGCCGTGGATTGATAGATGCGTGGTGCCAGCAGTAGAAAGAGGATGCTTAAACCTAATACAGAGCCAAAAGTGGTGAGCAACAGCTTGCGATGGCGGCGCAGCATAGCGATAATCTGCCCGACATCGAAAGTGTTGGTGCGCTGCTCCGGCGCGGGCCACAGCGTCAGGGGCACCTCGTTAGTGGCATAGTTAAGCCGTTGTGGACGACTCCGCACGATGCTGCCCGCGATAGGAGTCGTGGGCAGTTGGCGGGGTCTATCCTCCGGCTGATTGAAATTTGAAAAAGATTGATCGCTCACTGTCGTTCTCCCTGGCGATGATGCGAAGCAGAAATTTACTGACAACTACACATAAATTTAACTGAACTTATGAAGTTATGCGTAGTTTTATGCTATTCGGGTTTAGCTAACAGCTACCAGTGATCTGCCTTTTATAGAGCTATTACGGAACAAGGGCGGCTAATACGCCTAAGCTGCCAATCGCATTGGTGATGGTATTCCAGGATGAATTTGTCTGCTTACCTTCCGGCACATACAGTACATCGCCATCCTGGAGCCGTTGGTCGAGAGCTAATTGGCCATTATAGACTTGATCTACTGCAAAGATAGTATGCTGCACGCCAGTGGCAGTATGCCGGAAAATACCAACTTCTTTGAGCCGGGCACGATCTTTGGGGCCACCAGCCAGTGATAAAGCTTTGCCGACAGTGAAAGGCTCATTTTCAGGAATTATAACGATACCAGGTTTATTGACCGCGGGGAGGACAGTGACATGCGCCGTATTTTTGGGCACCACGATGAAATCGCCCTCTTGCAATGGGAAGTTTAAGTTCTGCGCCCCCTCGCGCACCGCTAAAGAAGCATCAACTGTAACGGTGTTGTTGTCAACGTGGCGCACCGAGACACGCTTAAGTGCGGCATCTTCGGTCGGGCCACCCGCGCGTGCAATCAGTTCCGCTAAACCACTGCCCTCATTTAACTCATACGATCCTGGAGTCTTGACTTCCCCACTGACGACAACGGTATGAGGCCGAATGGCCGAGACCGTAACGAGGTCGCCATCCTGTACGCTTTCATTCTGGCTGGGATCATGGGCATACAGCTTGGCCGGGTCAATACTTACGGTTTGGGCTGGGCCATTGGGTGAGTTATGCGTTACGCTGATGCGCGC
This sequence comes from Abditibacteriaceae bacterium, assembly GCA_019239895.1. GTDB lineage: Bacteria > Armatimonadota > Abditibacteriia > Abditibacteriales > Abditibacteriaceae > JAFAZH01. The sequence goes on from JAFAZH010000056.1 coordinate 40,811, forward strand.
GGCATCCGCTTTGACCGTTGGCGCTAAGCCGCCAGCTAATGCCAGCACGTCAGCTAAGTGTGGTGAAGTGCCTTGCTCCACATTGTAAGTGCCGGGAGTCTTGACCTCGCCTAACACCACAATGCCACGTTGGTCGGGAATAGTGACAATATCACCAGGATTTAGGTTTAAATCTCCGTCGCGCTGCCCCTGGAACATCACCGGGTAAAGATTGATGGGAGTTGTCGTGCCGTCGGCATGTTCAATGGCGGCTTTGGTCAGGGCGGCTTTGGGGGTGGCTCCGCCTGCTAAATCTAAAGCCTGCGTGACGCGTAGGGTGGTGCCGTCTTCAATATCATAGTAGCCTGGTTTTGCGACTGCGCCGCGCACCGTAACGCGATCTTTCGATTCTGGCACAAGGATTAAATCACCTGTGCTGACTTTCAGGTTACTGGTTTGGTCACCGCCGACCATTGCTTTAAGTAAGTCTGCTGTCACCGAAGTGCCGTCGGGATGGGTGATGCGTGTTTTAGAAAGGGCAGCTTTAGGTGCTGCTCCTCCGGCGAGAGCGATGGCCTCAACCACTCCGTCGCCTTCTGGTACTTCATACAAACCAGGCCGTTGCACTGCGCCATTGACACTAACCTGACTGGCGCGTGAGAAAATATTTATCACATCACCTGGCTGCAAAAGCAGGTTGACGCTGGAATTCTTTGGTCTGCCACCGGGCAGATGGTTCTCACGGAAGATTTGCTGCAAATCTAAGGGAACACCCAGGTTATTGCCGCGTGTGAGGGTGGCGCTGGCTATTTCGGGTCGAATGGCTAAACCACCGGCTACCCCGATGGCTTCAGTAACACGCCAACCCGGAGCCGCCTGATAGACGCCAGGCTTGGCAACCGCACCCAGAATCGAAACCTGTAGAGGGCGACCCTGTTTCAATGAAACATTGACTTCGGGACGCACCAACTGGTCATCAAGGGCTTTGGCAATCTGCTTGGCAGTTTGATCCAGGGTCTTGCCTGTTACATAAATCTCGCCGACTTCCGGCACTTTTAATTTGCCAGCACTGTTCACCGTGGCATTTTCCACGCTCATTTCCGGGTGGCGCTGCACTGTCACCATCACTACATCGCCGGGTGCCAGCTTATAAATCTCTGGCTTGTATACATCGCCGCGTGCGCTTTGTCCCCTGCCGAATGATGCCACGGCCATAACCAGCAGGCTCAACCGGATTACCGACGCGAATTGAATTTTAAAAGCTTGTTTTAACATGCGAATTACTCCAACAATGCAAATTCTTAACCAAGAAAGTGCTATCTAACTGACGGTACGGCAGGCTAAGCGTTCACCACATTTGATCCGGTGCAGTCCGATCCCACACATCACTTCATCCAGAACGCAGAGAAGTCGAGGAATCTTTGGTAAAGCTCCGTCTCACTTAAGATTCCTCGACTTCAATTTGCTAAGACTCAGCTTTATTGGGATAAAGCCATTACCTGTTTGAGAATCTTTGTGTTATCGAGCCACAGCCTCCAGGGTATTTGCTGCCACAAGTTTGCCATTGGCATCCTTTAAGCCTTGCCAGCTAATAGTAATCTGGTCTCCGGCTACTAACGAACCATCTGGCAGACCCAACGACACGCTATGAGTGGTGCCAATATAAGCGGCGCTCTCCACTGTAACAGCGTGGCCATTGACTTCGACCTGATAATGGGCCGCATCCGAGGCCAAGGCCGCATTCAGGGCCGCAGTAAAGCTTAACTTCACACTTTGAGACAGCGCACTGGCGGAGGCGGTTGAAGCCTGCACTCCTGATAACGGTTCTGCAACGGCCCCTGCGGAAGTACCCGTTGTGGTGCCCGCCACAGGTAGCGGCTTGATGGTAACGTCAACTGAACTGCTTAATTTACTACCAACATGGCTGTAAGCGGTGGCCTGCAACGTATATTGACCTGCGGGCAGGTTCGCGCCACTGGGCAATCCGGTGCGGCGTACCCAGGAAGTCAGGCTTAAAGTTGTTGGAATGGTGGCAACAGCCGTCCCCCAGTCCGTGCCGTTCCAATAGCGCCCGTCGCTGCGCCGCTGAATCGCCAGGGTCACTCGTGCGATGCCATCGCCGCCACTGGCCTGGCCTGCCGCGTAAGGCAAACTCGTCAGTGTCGCCCCGGCTAAGGGAGAAGTGAATTTAACGGCCAAGGGAGCGGGTTGACCAATCGTAATCGTAATTAAAGCATTACGCTGATTCAGTGCCCAGTCAGTCGCTACTGCCTGCAAGATGTACTGTCCAGCCACTAGATTTGCGCCCGTTGGCAAACCGCTGCGGCGTGACCAACTGGGATAACTGACAACAGTTGTCAGACGCGTGGCGGCAGTACTCCAGGCGGAGCCGCTCCAATATTTGCGATCACTGCGCCGCTGAATGATTAAGTCCACCTTTTTGAGGTTACTGCCACCTGTATCCGCAGCCCGTCCTACGACAGCAGTTAAGTTCGAGACCACTGCGCCCTGTGTGGGTGAAGTGAATGACACGGTAGGTGCTGTCTTGTCCGGTGGTAAAGTCGGGGTGGGAGTGGGTAAGGCGCTTTGCACGTTGATGGTTACGGCAGCAACGCCCCGACCATTGCCCGTTGCGCCACCGGCCCCCGTCGCGTCAGCCGCATAAGCAGTTAGGGTATAAGCACCGCTGGGTAAATCTTTAGCCCCTGGCAAGTTGTCACGCAAGGCCCAGTTTGCATTGTTGGTGAAACTCGAAAGTGAGGCTGGCAAGTAGAGTGTGCTGCTACTCCAGGCCGAACCGGTCCAGAATAACCCGTCGCTATTGCGCTTAATGGTCAGCACAATGTTATTCAAACCACTGAGGTTATCCTGTGCCGTGCCCGCGATGTAAGGCAAGCTCGTCACTGTTGAACCATTAGCTGGTGTGCTAAAGGCCACTGTCGGCGGTGTGGCATCTATGGTGAAACTGGTGGCTACCGGCGCGGAGGTATTGCCCACGAGGTCAGTGGCCGAAGTAATCAGCGAGTATTTGCCATCGCTCAAGGGCGGCAAACTCAAAGACCAACTCGTCGTGCCACTGGCTGCCAGGTTGGTGGGCGTGGCAGCCCAGCCGGAACCATTCCAGTAGGTGTTATCGGCGTAGCGCAATAACTGGCAATTAACCTGTTGCACGCCCGGCACTACATCGCTTGCCGTGCCAGTCGCCGTAAACCCACTGGCGTAAAGAGTATTGGCGGTTGGTAGGGAGACGGCCAGTGAGGGCGGGACATTATCAATGAAGAAGTCGTTGGCCCCCGAATAGCCGATGTTTCCGGCATTATCTATTGCCGCCGCACGGAATGAGTATTTGCCGTCGGCTAAGGCAGGCAGATTGAATGTCCAGTTAGCCGTGCCTTGCGCGGGGGAATCCGTGTCAGTGGGAACCCAACCAGAGCCGTTCCAGAAAGCGCCATCGGCATAACGGTAGAGGCGTCCGCGCACCTGAGCCACACCACTGAAAGCATCGCCAGCGGTGCCTGCCGCCTGAGCGAGGCTGCGATAGCTAGCATTTAAGGGGGGAGTGGTGACTGAAGCAGTCGGTGGGGTGGTGTCAATGAAAAAGTCAAAGGGTGTGGTGGACGCCTTGTTACCCACATAGTCACTGGCTGAAGCGCGGAATGAATACTTGCCATCGGCCAGCGGCGGCAATGGCAACGTCCAGTTATTCGTGCCTGTGGCGACTACTTCTGCGGCAGTTGCAGTCCAGGCGGAGCCGTTCCAGTAGGTATTGTCACTGTAACGGAAGAGCCTCCCTGTAACCTGAGCCACGCCTGGTCCGGTATCTACCGCAGTCCCCGCAGCTTGTGGCAGATTGTTAAAGCTGGCAGCAGTGGGCGTCGTTATCGTGATAGAAGGGGCAACAGTATCAATGTAAAAATCGGCCACACTCGATTGTGTTGAGTTGCCAGCCGCGTCTCGGACAGTGGCGCGGAACGTATAGTGGCCATCGGGCAGTATCGGAAGTTTGACCGCCCAGTTGGTGGTACCCGTTCCCGGCAGTTCCGTGGCCGTCGCAGTCCAGGCGGAGCCATTCCAGTAGGTATTATCGGAGAACCGGAACAGCCGCCCGGTGACGCTTTGGACACCACTGCCACTATCACTCGCGGTTCCAGTCGCCTGGGGCAGCGAGGTATAGCTGTAGGTGGCGATGGGAGCGGTGACGGAAACTGTAGGTGGAATAGGATCACTAACAATCGTATAAACCGCCATATTGATGGGGCTGGTAAAGTAACCATCGTGCCAGGCTGCCACTTTCAAGGTAGTGCTGTTATTAAAAGTTAAAGTGGCTCCTGAGGCGATTTGTGGGCTGCTGCGCGTGGGGTCTGTGCCATCCAGCGTGTAATGAATATCGGCTCCGGGCGTCGCGTCGCTGACAGTTATCGTCTGTGGGGTGTAGTAAGTCCCTGCCGGAACACTCAAAACGGGCGTGGCAGCATACGGTGAAAGCTGCGTAGTCGGCACAAGTTGCTTAGGCGTGGAGGGACTACTCCAATAAAGCTGTGCCTGGGCATTGCCAGTGCCATCAAAATACTCCATGCGGAAGTCATACCACTGGCCTGCTGTTAAGTTGATGGTGCCTGTCGTTGTGGTGGATCCGGCTTGCCAGTTGTTAATAATGAGTTGGTTATTGACATACAGCCGCACGCCATCATCCGTATTAGCATAGAACGTATAAGGCTCGGTATATTGCGCCTGCACTTGGCCGCTCCACCGGGCACTCCAGTTATCTGGGCCAATGCTGGGGTCAGGTGAGCCACTACCCCAGTTGTAATCAATACGATATGCCTGTTTGGTCAATGTAGGATTGGTGAGTGTCGTATTATTGAAATACACCCCGGACAAGCCCGTGCCGTTGCCAGTAACGCCAGTGCCCGTGGGGGCAATGGTGCGCACACGGATATAATCCACATCAAAGTAGTAAGTGGTATTGGCAGCGGCGCTGTTTGAAGCGGGCAGGTTGCTATCATAAGCGGTGCTCCAACCACTATCGGCGGCCCAGATATTATAGCAGACGCTCATATAATCGTCTGGCATCAGGTTCGTTTCCGTGCGGACTAGAGTGTTATTGATCCACCATTCGACGCGATCATTGAGCCAACGTATCTTATAGGTATTCCAGGTGGTACTGTCCACGCCTGAGACAGTCGGGTTGGTGCTCCAACTACTGCCATTATTCCAGATATTCAGCCAGAATTGGTTTGTGGCCTGATTGCCCAGAAATTCATTATCAATTTCTTCCTGGTCGGGATCGGTGCCAAAATTACGCTGCTTATAGGTGAAAAACGAATAGACGACCCCACGCGGGATGTTGGTGCCGCGAATGCGCGTCTCGAATTCCGTGCCTGGCCCCATCGTGAACTGCTGATTACTCCACATTTCCGTGCCCAAAAGGTTGGTGCCTGCATGGGCCGGATTGTAGGTATCTAACCCAAAACGAGCGAAGGTCGTCCCATTTTCAGTCACGATAGTAGGAACTTTGCCAAAATGGGTGCGCTGAAGATTCCAGGAGTCGTCATGGATATTCCAGACACTCGTGTTAATGGGGCCGTTGAACTCATCGTCGAATACCGTAGTCTGCGCTTGACTCGGCCCCACCGCCAGCAGCATCATCGCCAAGACGAACACACCCATGAGTGGTTTTAGCATTTGTCCCTGGCGGCAGACCTTAGCTGTGGGGAATAATCGTGTCTGAACTACAGCCTGATAAATTGAATTCAATTTCATAATGTACACTTAAAACAACCGGAAATGTGATCTAACTACTGGTGTGTCGCAATTAATTAACCACTTGTCAAGATGGTAATGCCGGAGTGATGCTCAGCAGCGATAAATACCCGCGATTGCACACGCGGCTTTAACCTCTACAAAAAGAAAACTATCTTCTGTGCTAGGTCACTTTGTTGTTGGTTTGACGGTTCTTAGAGCGATAAGGTTGCCTGCCACCTTGATGACAGGTCTAGGTGAGCAATTACTGAAGCAGACAATAGGTGCATTACAAATAAATATCGCCGGAACCATGAATATGTTTATGAAGCAGCGTACTCTTATTATTGCTCTCCTGACAATCCCACTAAGCAGCCTTAATCAAATTAAGTTTGGTATTACATCATCAGCGAGTTCATCGCAATTACCGCATTCTCTGGTTCTAACTTCAAATGTGCCGTGGCAAGCAATAAGCCGGGTAGATAATCGGCAGGCAGTTTTAAGAACGATTGACCTGAGCCTGCGCTATTTGGCAACGAGTCGTGCCGGGGCAGCGTATGCCCGGCAATATCAGGTGACGGGCCTGACCCGCCAGCGGGTCTATCGCAGCCTCAGACGCTTTCGCACTCTGCTTAGCACAGCACGTTCATCGGCTACCTTAGAAGCGGCGCTACGCCGCGAGTTTGTATGCTATCAGGCTGCTGGTAGTGATAATATGGGAACAGTTCATTTTACTGGCTATTATGAACCGCTCTATGAAGCGAGCCGCATGCCAAATGCGGTTTATCGCTACCCCCTCTACCGGATGTCACACGGAACCGCTCTGCCGCGCTTGGCGTTAGAGGGTGCAGATGGGCTGCATCCCGCCAGTTTCTTGCGAGGTGCGGAGGTGGTCTGGCTCCGTGACCGTTTAGAGGCTTACCTGGTGCAGGTAGAAGGTTCGGCCCGTTTGAGATTGAGAGATGGCAAGATTATAACGGTAGCCAGTGCGGGCACTAACGGCTATCCCTATCAAAGTATCGCAATGGCGCTCGTTAATGATGGCAAAATCCGCTTTGAAGAGCTAACCCAGCAAGCTCTCATCCAGTATTTTCGGGACAACCCTCAAGATTTAAGCCGTTATATGCCGCGCAACCCGCGCTTTGTCTTTTTTCGTGAAACGCATGGTGCCCCACCAGTGGGCAGTTTGGGCCTGCCACTCATAGGGGAACATTCCATTGCCACTGATAATTCTCTCATGCCGCCTGGGGCTTTAGCCTTCGCCCAGATGCGAATCACCAACCCTTATGCTCAGCGCGTGTTAGAGACAACTTTGTTAAATCGCTATGTTTTAGATCAGGATGCTGGTAGTGCCATCAAAGGAGCCGGACGAGTAGATGTGTTTATGGGGACTGGCACACAAGCGGGAGAGCGTGCCGGAGTGATCAACTCAATGGGGAGCTTATATTACTTGGTGCTGAAGCAGTAGCAACCTCTTCCCGTCCTCTCAATCCCAGCTTAATAAACGGCGAAGGGAACAAGGATTACTCTATCGTTCACTGGAAGATGCTCTTCTCCACCAATAGCGTAACCTCGCGCCGCGAAGCGTTGCTTTAACACAGTTTTGCGGCCCATCAAATAGTTTGATATAATGGTCGGATTTGCACGGCTACCACATCGCAACGGGCGGGCTGGGTCAGGCAATAATGCACGCACTCGGCGATGTCTTCCGGCAGGAGCATCTCTTGCTTTTCCAGTTTCTCTTGGGCTTCCTCTTCAGAGTCGGCAGCCATTGGGGTTGCTACAAGGCCCAGCTCAACGAGCGAGACTTTGATCCCGCCTTTATTAGCCGATTTGCGAAATGATTCCGAAAAGCCTTGAATGGCGGCTTTAGTAGCAACATAGATGTCACTATCTTCTTCGCGTAAATCCGCGCTCATCGAGCCGATATTAACGATGTGTCCAGAGCCTTGCTTTTGCATCCGTTGCAAGGCTTCGTAAGCGCAGGAAAGGTAGCCGATAACATTAACTGTGACGGTTTGTTGGATTTCTTGGTAGCCCACCTGAGTAATACTACCTCCCGCTAAAGCCGCATTGTTGACCAGAATATCCACGCCGCCCAGCCTTTGGTCAGCTTCCTGAAAAACCCTTTGCACATCTTCCTGGCGCGAAGTATCTGCCGTGATGCCATGCACTTCGCCGCCTGTTGTCTGGATTTCGGTTAGGGCTGCCTGTAACTCTTCTTCATGCCGCCCGAAAATGAGAACGCGAGCGCCGCGCTCTGCTAAAAGTTGGGCTACGGCTCGTCCAATCCCGCTGGTGCCACCCGTTACGACAGCCGCCTTGCCTGTGATATTATCTGGCGTATAATTCGCCGGTGCCTTATGTGCCATCGGTGCGCTTACCATTTCTTACCCCTTAGATGCAGTGAGACTTTGGAATCGTTTAAGAGGTTTGCAAATGTAATACCTCCCCTGCCTTACAATGTGCGGTAGCGAACCGAATCGGGGCAAAGAGTTGTGTGAGAGGTTGCACAAGTACCAGCGACGAATCAGAGGCAGTTAAGAAGTTGTGCCATAGTGCCACAAGACCCAGTCTCTGGCAGTGGCTTCTTGGCGGATAGCGACGGGTAGGGGAGGCGGGACAGCTTTGTTGGTGGTCAAAATGTAACCTCTCCCAGCGGGTTGCAGGACTTGTTGCACTTGTTTGGGGTCTTCGGTCTCTGTCACCAAGGCTGTGTGACCCAAGACGAACCGTAAGCTGGTGCGACGGGGAGTCAGGTTGTAAATTACCACTGGTTCACCACGATCTAATGCTGGTAAGGTGCGCCTCCCTAAGTCATGTAATGGTGCAATGTCATAAGCCCCCCACACTGGCAAACCTAAGCTGCCTGCGGCGATAACTACTAACAGGTTCATCAACACCGCAGCCCCGACCACCTGGGACGCAAATTTCCAACGCGCCAGCATAACAACTGTGCCAATTAAGAAGATGACTCCCAGAGCTAATGCAAATGGGGTAAAGAGGGTGAGTAGTTCTAAAGCTTTTTCGGGTGAGTGCTTGCTCAACCGGATGCTGCCGGGCTGAGCTTGCAATTTCTGATGCACGAAGAACACAGCAATGCCAGCTAATCCTAAAACGATACCAAGCACACCGGCAATGGCCGCTTCCCAGGTTTTACCACTGGCGCTACTTTCCCACAGCGCATCTATGCGGGCTGCGATGAGAAGGGCCAGGGCCGGAGTCGCAGGCAATATATAGCTGGGCAGTTTCGATTTGCTGATGGAAAAGAAGCCCACAATAATTAAGGCCCAGAAGGCCCACATCGCCCAGGCGCAATTGAGTTCTTCACGCGGGTTAGCGCGTAAACGGAAACTTTGCCACCATGCTAAGGGCAAAAATGCGCTCCAGGGGAACATCCCGACAATTAAGACAGGCAGGTAGAACCAGAACGGCTGAACATGGCCCCACGCTTCACCGGTGAAGCGTTGCACATGGTTGTGCAGGAAATACTCACGGAAAAAAGTTGGCCCGGTGACACGCCACATCACCAAGTGCCACGGGACAACAATAAGGAGATAAAGCGCGATGCTCATGGCCCAGGGCATACGACGCAAAGCAGCGGCATCGCGGCGCAGCAAAAGCCAGAGCACAAAAGCCGCACCCGGAAACACAATGCCAATCGCTCCCTTCGCCAAGGTTGAAAGCGCCGCGGCTCCGGCCATCAAAAGGTAACTGCGACTATCACGGCGATAACCCTCGATCCAGCCAATGGCGGTTAGCGTCAGGCACAGGGTCAATAAGCTATCAGTGGTGGCCTGGCGTGCCGCTCCTATTGTGAAGAGGCAAAGCGGATAGATCAGAGCCGCCAGCCAGCCAACGCGGTCAGCCCCCTGACGCTTGGCCCACCACCACAAGGCCAGGGCCGTGAGAGCGGCGCAAATGGCCGAGGGCAAACGCGCGGCAAAGGGAGTCGCGCCCAACACAGAAATTGAGGGGGCGATGAGCCAGTAAATCAACGGTGGCTTGGCAAAGCGTACATCGGGGCCGATGCGGGGCACCATCCAGTCGCCATATTCCACCATTTGCCTTGCGGCGGTAGTATAGAGACCTTCATCTCTATCGAAAATGCCAGCCGCATTTAAGCCATAAAAGCAGCTTGTGAGGAGAACAATGCCAACCAGAACAGGGACTAAACGTGTGTAATCGCTGGACGCTGTGGTATCAGATAAGCCAATGGATGTGGCTGATTCTTGTGGCAAAACGGGGGTATCATCCATATTTTAAGCTTCGATTATGGATTATAGGGTAATTTATGGCTTTCGAGGAAGAGGCCAGATAGTAAAACCGCAGAGACGCGGAGGACACAGAGAATTAAAGATGTTCCGTTTCTCTGCGACCTCTGCGTCTCTGCGGTTCGTCAATTTTTACACGAAGCGCGAGTTAGCACTCCCTTCGCCCCACCTGTCAATTATAGAATGTGAGGGCGGCTCGTTTAATCATCCAAATAGATTTCGTCCACGGTCACTGTGTTTGAACGACTGGCAATCCAGCGTGATACCAGGAGGATGAAAGCCAGGGCCGCGAGTACACTGGGTAACGGATACCGTTTAATCAGCTTGATGAGCGGCGCACCTTTATCTTTAGCCACAGAAGTCGCGGCTTTTGCTTTATCCGCTGCCGGGCCAGCCACAGCTTGAATTTTCTCGGTGGCGGTGTGAGCTAGTTCTTCAGCTTTGCCGATGGTGGCATCAGTCACTTTTTGCTTAATGGCATTGGGGTCGAGCCGTTCCTGAAGGGCATCAATGGTCTGGCTCAGGTCTTCGCGTGTCTCTTCGATGTTGCGGCGCAACTCCACCACGTCCTGGGTTTGGTCGCCCTTCTGGACAGAAACCGGGGAACTGGTGTCGTCCGGGACAGCCATCAGTTCATCACTTGACTTTATCTCATCTGTGCCTTCGCCCATTGCGCGTCCTCCTTAAGAGTTTCAATCGTCTCTTGCGGTGCCATGTTGGTCTTCTTGAATGAAGATATACCAACAAAGGCCAGGATGCCACTGACAATCATCAGAGCTAAGCCCACAATGACCGCCGCTAACCACGGAGCCAGCACTAGGGCTAAAGCGATAATGGCGGCAGCGATGAGTGCCTCAAAGCCCACAAAGGCCAAAACACCGGCGGCGACCAAAAAACCGATATTCTTGCCAGCACTGGCTACTTTCTGCGTAATCTCGGTTTTCGCCAGTTGCACTTCCTGACGCATCAGGTTGCTCAGTCCTTGACTGAGATCAGAAAAAAGTTCACCCAATGACTTTTCTTGTTTAGCTTGTAACATTTGAATCCTCCCCTTTAGATTGTTGAGTGGACATATTTATGTAATGCCACACTCGTCCCATAATTGACTTATAACTGTATCAGTCAGCCTTATTCGCAGATTAGATGCCGATGTTGCCCACTAAAGCCAAATTTAGAGGATTAGACAAAAAATAAACAGCTCCCCTCAATTTAAAGGCGAGCTGTTTACCTGAACTCTTAGGTTACTGGATTTTACCACTATGGCCAGGTGCGCCTTTGCCTTCGTTCTCGGCAAAGCGCCCATGTCCAATATGCCCGTTTACCACGAGCGTGCCCAGCACTTCGACCACACCGCGCAACGCCAGGAGCGCCGTAATATCAGAGGTAACGGCTTTAGCCCCTTTTCAGGCCGTTTCCAGAACCATTTCAGCGACGCCCCCTATCAGTTCTGATAGGGGGCGTTGTGTTTGCCATAGCGACAACACTGTTCTTACACTAATTATGCGGGCAGCATGAGCTTTGGGATAATGGTTGAAGACTGTTTTAAGTCTCACAATATGTTCTTAACTCCGCAGTAACATGCCTGTTACGCCGTTGAGATATGCTTTTGCTGTATTCGGCAATAATGCTGTAAGCACAAATAAATGACTCAGTTGCAAGAGCAAAGCTAAACATTAACGAGGCATTCGTATGGATAGAGAAAATGTTGGGACACAACAGAAAGCATTAGAGATTAACCTGGATGAGCGCAAGTATGGCGCATTCGCGGAGATCGGTGCGGGGCAGGAAGTGGTGCGTTGGTTCTTCCAGGTGGGGGGTGCATCAGGCACCATTGCCAAGAGCATTTCGGCCTATGACATGATGGTGAGTGATGCCATCTATGGTCCCTCAGATCGTTATGTGTCGCGGCAGCGGCTTCAATCCATGCTGGACTATGAATTCAATCTGACTTTAGAACGGCTGGATGCCAAGCGCGGGGCCAATACAGAATTTTTTGTCTTCGCTGATACAGTGGTGGCGCGGAGCTTTAAGGGCACTAACGAATGTCACGGCTGGATGGGTGTCAAGTTTCAAACTCAGCCGCATGGCGAGCCGAGCCAGATTGTGGTACATGTGCGAATGCTGGATAAAGATAACGTCTTGCAGCAAGCGGCATTAGGCATCATTGGCGTGAACCTGATTCATGCCGCTTTCTTCCTGCACCGCTCGCCCGACCTGTTGATGGAATCCCTGCTCGATAGCCTCTCCACGGAGCGCATCGAGATAGACATGATTAAGTTCTCCGGCCCGGAGTTTCCCGACATTGACCATCGCTTGATGAGCCTTAAACTGGTGCAATTGGGGCTGAGTAACGCCGCCATGTTCGCTGCCGACGGCGAGATTTTACAGCCTTCGGAAGTGCTGCACAAGAAGCATATCCTAGTGGAGCGGGGCAGCTTCCGCCCGGTGACTTATGTGAATCTCGATATGCTGGAATGTGCCCGCAACCAGTTCATCCATGAGGAGGCGGTAGAAGCGGATAACGTCATTGCCTTGACCGAGATCACCATGAGCAACCTGTTGGCTACGGGTGAGATCGACTACAGCGACTTCCTGGCGCGGGCCGATATTTTAGCCGCTTCGGGTGCGACCGTGCTGATTTCCAATTACTCGGAGTACTATCGCCTGGCGGCTTACCTGCGGCTGCATACGACCAAGATGATTGGTATTACAATGGGCATCCCCAGCCTGCGCGAACTGTTTGATGAAAAATATTACGACCATCTTGAAGGCGGCATTCTGGAATCGTTTGGTCGCCTCTTCAAGCACGATACCAAGCTTTATATCTACCCTCAAAAAGATAAAATCACGGGTCAACTGGTGAATGTGCAAAAACTCAAAGTCGCGCCCCACCTGCACAACCTCTATGAGCATCTGGTGGAGAATGGCAACATCGAGTCCATAGATTTCTACAACAAAGATTACCTCGACATCTGGTCACGCGATGTCCTCGCCAAAATCCGCGACAATGACCCCTCCTGGGAAACAATGGTACCCCCGGAAGTCGCCCACACCATCAAAGAACGCAGCTACTTTGGCTATCATGAATAATTGAACCCATCGCACAAGTTCGTTGTCTCTGGCAAACTTGTGCCTGTGCAACTCACTAATCTACAGCAAGCAACCCTCCAAGCGGTTGTTAATAGACTCATCCCTGTTGATGAATATCCCAATGCCTGGGATGCCGGTGTTGGGGAGTATTTGGCGCGTCACTTTGAAGGTGATTTGAAGCACTTGGTGGAGGCTTATGCCAATGGCTTAGACGCCCTGGAACAAGAGGCTAAGGCACGCTATGGCAATGGGTTTGGGGAACTGACTGCTCCGCAGCAAGATGCGTTTTTGCAGGATGTGGAGCAGGGCGCTGTCGTCACCGTGTGGCCCATAGCACCTGGTAAGTTCTTCCGGCTTTTGGTTGAGCATACCATGCAGGGCTATTATGGCGCTCCCCTCAATGGCGGCAATCGAGATGCTGTCTCGTGGCAAATGACTGGGTTTGAAAGTAGGAGGTAGGTAGTAGGTGGTAGAGAGTAGATAGGCATATGGCCTCAGTAGGCGACAACCCCTACATGCTGCCTACCATCTACCACCTACTTAAAATATATGCAACAGTATGATGCGATAATTGTCGGTGCGGGTGCGGCGGGTGGCATTGTGGCGGGAGTATTGGCTGAGGCGGGGTGGCATGTGTTGCTGCTCGAACGTGGGCCGAGTCTGCGCTTTGAAGATGTGCCGCGTGATGATATTCGATCACAGCGGCTTTCGCTTTATGGGCACAATGCCGGGCCGGAGATTGAAGGCAATCCGCGTGTGGTCGTGGAGCCAAATGGCAATGAGCGCGTGGTGCGCCCGCATGAAGGCGGCTATCATAACAACGCGGCGTGCGTCGGTGGCGGCACACGGGTTTATGGTGCGCAGGCGTGGCGTTTTATGCCGCAAGACTTCCAGATGGCCAGTCTCTATGGGGTGCCAGAAGGTAGCTCACTGGCTGATTGGCCCATTACTTATGAAGACTTGAAGCCATACTATGAACGGGCTGAACGAGAGCTTGGCGTGGCCGGGCAAAATGATACGCTCTGGGGCGAGACTGCGCCCGATGCCGCTTACCCAATGCCTCCGGTCGTGCCAGGGCCACAAACTCAGGCTCTCAAGCGTGGCGCACAGCAATTAGGCTGGCGCACTTTTGCGGCTCCCTTGCTCATCAATACAGTGCCGTATGGTGGGCGTGCAGCGTGTATCGCCTGTAAATGGTGTGTTGGCTATGCTTGCCCGACTGATGCGAAAAACGGCACGCACAACACCTTGATACCCCTCGCTTTAGCTACTGGTCACTGCCAAATGGTAACGGGCGCAATGACTGAGCGTATTGAAACGGATGCTCGGGGCAAAGTGTGCGGCGTCTCCTATTTTGTCGAAGAGAATGGCAGCGCCCGGCACGAAAGCGCACGGGCTAAAGTGGTGATTGTCTCTTCCGGGGCTATCGAATCGGCCCGCTTGCTGTTGAACTCGCATTCGGCCCAGCATCCGCATGGCTTGGGCAATGAAAGCGATCAGGTCGGGCGGCACCTTCAGGGGCATTACTATCCGGGTGCCTCTGGCCTCACCGAAGAAAACGTTTATAATGGAGTGGGGCCAGGCGTCACTTGCGCCACCAATCAGTTCAATCATGGGAATAGCGGCATCATCGGCGGTGGCATGTTGTGCGATGATTTTATCAAGCCTCCAATTGATTTCTGGTATACCTCGCTTCCTCCCGATTTGCCGCGCTGGGGTGCCGCCAATAAGCAATATATGCGCGAAAACTATACACGGCTGCTGCATGTCAAAGGACCAGTGCAGGAGATTCCCAGCCCGCATGGGCGTGTCACGATTGATCCCCAGGTGCGTGATAAGTGGGGCATTCCGGTGGTGCGGCTTAGTGGCACCACGCATCAGGCGACGGTTGCAACCTCGGAGTTTATGCGCCATCGTGCCGAAGAGTGGCTACGCGCCAGTGGGTGTTATAAAGTCTGGAGCCAGCCACGCGGGATAGGGCTGAGTGGTGGCCAACATCAGGCGGGCACTTGTCGCATGGGACATGACCCCCAAACATCTGTCACCGACCAATGTGGCCGCGTCCATGCCCATGACAACCTCTTCGTCATAGATGGATCGCTCCATGTCACTAATGGTGGCTTTAACCCGGTCTTGACCATCATGGCCTTAGCTTTCCGTAGTGCCGAGCATATAGCTAAGAATTTTAATTAGCCACGGAAGCACACGGAATTTAGGGTATAGGGTTCAGGGTTCGGGTGTAAGAGGTGAAGAAGAGAGTGGGACAAGAGGCGCGTAGCGAACCCGGAGCGTAAGCGACGGGCTAGCGTAAGAGTTACTGGGGACTATCAGTCTAGCCCGTCGCTCACGCTCCAGGTTCGTTAGTTTTCGTATTCCTCATCTTGCTAACTTCGTCTACTTTTCCCATCTTCTTTCCGTGTTCTTCTGTGTGGTTCCGTGGCTAAATCCTAAATGAAGATTTACATATTCCCCTTCCTGATTGACCTCATAACTTTTCTGGTTATGCTGCGTCTGGCCGATGCTGCGGGAAGGGAAATGCATGTCAGCAATCTGCAAACGTCGTGGTTCATGGTGAGTTATAGCGCCTGCTTTTTGGTAGCTTGCTTATGGCTGGGGCGACGGCTGCATCGTGGTAATTCCAGACCGATTTTGATTGCTTCGATTACAGTGCTGATGGTGCTGGCGGTGCCGCTCTTTTTTACCACCAGTTTTTGGCCGACGATTATTATCTTCTCGGCCTATGGGGTAACGGTCGCCGCTGCCTTTAATAGCTTTCAAACATTTATGCGAGGTGAGGCTCCCGCAGGTTCATTGGGGCTGACCCTGGCCCGCTATACGATCTCGTGGAGCAGCGGCATTGCTTGTGGGTTCTTGCTGGGTGGAATCTTGAAAGATGTAGGTGGCCCCTTCGCTTTAAGTGCCTTCACGACCCTGGCTTGCTTGAGCATTCTCTATCTGGTCTTGACCCACCAGACGCGTGATGAGGAACATGCTTCGGCTGATGCCACGGTGGAAGAGATAGACCCGGCGGTTAATCCTCGTGCGCCGCGTGTGGACAGTCGCTATGTCGCTATTGGCTGGTCACTTTGCGTGAGTGCGAATTTTAGCCAGCGCCCGCTCACCACTTTTATCCCTAAGTTCCATGCCGAAAGTGGCAGCCCCGCATGGGTGGCCGGGTTTTTGTTATTTACCCTTTTTCTAGCCCAGGCAATCAGCGGCTATCGCGCCCAGTGGCTCCGGCATTGGCTCTACCGGGCGCGACCGTTGATAATCGTCCAACTGCTGATTATTGGATTTCTCGCCCTGTTGTGGATGGCCCCTAACTTTATCACTTCGCTTTTTATTGTGCTGGTTTTGGGTGCGCTGTATGGCTTTATCTACTTTTCGTGTGTTTATTATGTGAGCAACGATGTGCGCAGTTCGCGCAACGTCGGCATCAATGAAGCGATGGTAGGGATTGGTAATATCTTGGGGATGCTAATTAGTGAATCCAGTATGCGCCTCTTCCATTACCCGGAAGCCTATTTCCCGGTCTGCATGAGCGTCACGCTCGTCATAGTTGCAGCACAGTGGTATTGGTTAAAGGCAGGGGAGTTAACCACGAATGGACACGAATAAACGCGAATGAATTTTGAGGATAGAAGATGGAAGATCGAGGATCGAAGCGGTTATGGGTAGAGCGGGCGATCTTCGATCCTCTATTCTCGATCTTCAACCTATTCGCGTTTATTCGTGGTTCCAATTACTGATTGATCAGAAAGGTTGCGGCGCGGTTAAAATATTCCATAAAGGCACTGTGAACGGGTTCGGGGAAGTTTTCGGCATCCACGGCGGTTGTCATGTGCTGCATCCAGGCATCGCGCTCGGCCTGCCCAATAGTGAAAGGAACATGGCGCATTCGCAGTCGCGGATGGCCGCGTTCTTGAGAATAAGTGGTTGGCCCACCGAAGTATTGCATGAGGAAAAGCGCGAGGTGGCGCTTGCCTGCGGTCAAATCGGCGGGATACATTGGGCGCAAAACGGGGTCTGTCGCTACACCTTCATAAAAACGCTCCACAATGCGCTCGAAAGTCGGCGCACCACCCACCGCTTCAAAAAGACTGTTAGCTTCGCTGTCCAGTGTGCTACTGGGTTGAGGTTGTGGCCCGGAATGTACGGTTACTTCATGTGTCGTCACAGTAATCCTCTTACTCTTGAGAACTATATTAGTGGCAAGTTCTAAGCTCAGTTTATCTTCCTGTGCGAAGAGATTTAAGTGCTATGATTATGCCCTGGAGTTGTGAGCGGTGTGGAAGTCAGATAGACCCCCAGTATCGCCCTGGTTCGGCGATTCTCTGTCACGTCTGTAACCGTGTGCTTTGCCGGAAGTGTATTGCTGTGTCGCCTGTAAAGGGTGCAGATGGCGCGGTTTGCCGCGATTGCCTTAAGCCAACTTTGCCGCAGCAAATAGACACTTGAGTTACGCTCTGTGAAATACTCTGTGAGTCGCTAACGGAAGTTGGTCTCTGCCTTGCACTATGCAGGGAAAAGCTTGGTCGTTAATGTTCACGACTTGAGACTAAACGGCATCAAGCTTTAATCATGATTAAGGAAGGGGGAAGCATGGCGCGGATAACGAAAAAGCAGATTAAAGAAGCGGCGAGCGTGCTCAAGCGTGGCGACAGCAAAAAACGAGAGCGACAAGAGGCTGCCAGCATTATGAGTGCGATTGGTTCGAGCAAAGGGGGACAAGCTCGTGCTGAGAACCTCTCGTCAGAAGAGCGCAGCGAGATTGCACGCAAAGGTGGGTTAGCTCGCCAGGCGCAAGCCAGAGAAAAAAAAGAAGCTTTAGCCCGCCAAAAAGCGGAGCGTCAGGCTAAAAGAGCCGCCAAAAAATAGCTCGCAAATTAGCGGTTCCTCTAAACGACTGTATAAATAGTGGCGTTTATTATCAGCGGTGGTGCTGCACAGACGTGAACTGAGTGCCATTGTGGTAGTTGTTCACAACAGTCCCGCCCGATCCCAGCATCCACACGATAAAGACAATGGTGAAGACAATCTTAATGTCACGACTGTAATTGGGGTTCGTCCAGAACAGGATAATACCCACGGGTGGACAGCAACAAACGCTGAGCAGAATACAGAAAAAGAGTGAGTTATACCAGGAAGCCACGGTTGAGTCCTCCGCATTTATAACCACACTATAACATACCATTCGCTTTTGCTACTTAGCCAGGAACAAGGCAATTAAGCTGCCTGGATAGAGTGTGCTGTGTGAACCATATTCTCTCAATATAAAAGCAATGGAGTCATATAATCTGACGCACGAGGACAATCCAGCCGACCATGAGATGGAGATATTTGATGTCCTCCGCGAGTATAACGTCTCCCAGGTTGGCGAAAGCAATTACCGCAAGCTCACTATCTTCTTAAGGAATGAGCAGGGTGAGGTCATAGGTGGAGTGCAAGGCTCAACCAGTCGCGGCTGGCTGCATATTACCAACCTTGTGCTACGACCAGAAGTGCGTGGCCAGGGTTGGGGCACCACGTTATTGGGAGCAGCAGAAAAGGAAGCTATCAGCCGGGGCTGTCACCATGCTTATCTCGATACCTTTAGCTTTCAAGCCTTGCCTTTCTATCAGAAGCAGGGCTACACCATCTTTGGCACCTTGGAAGATTATCCCGAAGGCCACTCTAACTACTTTCTGAAGAAGCGATTGGATAATCGTGAAGCATAGTTAACAGTTGAGCACAAATTAAACTTTGTTGCGGGCACCCATTAACAGATCAATAACGAAAAGAATAATGGCAATAACGACTAAGATGTGGAAAAGTCCAAAGGCCAGATGGACGAAGAAGCCGAGAAACCTTAGCAGGAGACCCAACAACCAAAAGGCGAGTATGATTCCGACGATAAGCCTGAGCATGAGCTGCCTCCATCAACAGAGATGACCTCAATGTGAGCGTGATGCAAGGCGGCCCGGCCACGCTCTACTATTCTTTAGTATCCAATAATACCACAAGTCAAGTAGGCGTTATTGCTGCATCTTTAAGGGATAGCAGTTTTAGGAGTTTGGCGCTCGTAAATCTTCTTCAAGCGAGCATGTTCGACAACTACAGTTTGGAGGGTTTTGTTGAGTTTTTCGGCTTCTTGCATCTGAACATAGTTGTAGATAGCCCAACAAGCGGCCAGCGAGATGAGAACCAGACCCAGCAGAGGAATCAGCCAATCGGATTTGCGCCGTCCGGTTTTTGCACGCTGGTCTGGTTTAGCCATAAAAGAATCTGTCGAGTCAACCTGTGGTGCAAATTTACGGGTTGAGGATACATTCTACCATACTGGCTAACTGATCCATTTGAATCGGTTTGGTGAGATACACGTCCGTTCCCTTGTCCCAGCCTTTTTGCAGGTCTTGCAGCTCGGCAGCCGCACTGAGAATAACCACGGGAATGGATTTTGTGCGTTCATCTTCCTTTAACCGTTGCAAGACCTGAAGGCCATCCATACCGGGCATCATGACATCCAGTAAGATGAGGTCGGGTAGCGTGGTGGCTACATGGCTGAGAGCTGCCATTCCGGTGTGAGCCAGAGCCACCTCAAAACCTTTTTGCTCTAAAAAGAGTTGTAGAGCGCGGCAAATGGCTTCTTCATCATCAACGACCAAGACTTTTTTAGATATTTCCGACATGGCTTATCCTCTTAACTTCCTCGTTTTAAACTGATTGACCGATGCTGATTCAGGTGCGAATTTTAGACCGCAACCGTTGTCATAGCAGGCAAAACTATAAAAGCTCTTGATGGGGCAGCGACAAAAAAGCTTCCACAATATCAGGGTCGAAGTGGCGGCCGCTCTGTTTTTTGATTTCAGTTACGGCATCCTCTACAGACCACGCATTCTTATAAGGACGAGCGTGCGTGAGGGCATCGAAGACATCGGCCACGGCTAAGATGCGCCCATGTACTGGAATATCTTGACCCGATAACCCGTGGGGATAA
This sequence comes from Abditibacteriaceae bacterium, assembly GCA_019239895.1. Lineage (GTDB taxonomy): Bacteria > Armatimonadota > Abditibacteriia > Abditibacteriales > Abditibacteriaceae > JAFAZH01. The sequence goes on from JAFAZH010000056.1 coordinate 60,872, forward strand.
CCCGAACCATCCCATTTTTCGTGATGGGTGAGGGCAATATCTTCTGCGATCTTTAATAAATCCGAATGCCCCCCGGAGAGTAGATCAGCGCCGATCACGCAATGGCGCTGGATGATTTTGCGTTCGGCACTCGTAAATACGCCCGGTTTAAGCAAAATACTATCGGGAATGCCAATCTTGCCAACATCATGTAACGGCGCGGCTTTGCGCAAGAGGTTTGCTTCGGTTTCTTCAATGCCTAAGCACTCACCAATCATACAGCAATGTAAGGCGACGCGCTGGGTGTGTTGAGCCGTTTCATTGTCATGATGCTCTGCCGCTTTGGCTAAACGCTCAATGGTTTCCAGTTGAGCCTCGCGCAGTTCCAGTTGATAACCTTCCAGTTCCTGGGTGCGATGCTGCACTTCTTCTTCCAGAACACGATTGCGATCCAGTATCTGGCGATACTGTAAGCGCACACGCAGGAGGTTGGTGATGCGCAGGCATATCTCCGGGGCAAAGAAGGGTTTCTTTAAGAAATCCATCGCGCCCCCCGACAGAGCTTTCTGACGTGCCTCGGTGGTGTCGTCCGCTGTGTTGACCAAGATGGGCAGGTAATCGCCTTCGCCTTGCACCGAGGAGATAAGTTCCAAGACCTGGAAGCCGTCCAAGTAGGGCATATTCAAATCTAAGACGATAAGATCAGGCTGCCATTCCAGCATTAATGCTAAGACGCCACGTGGGTCGCAGAGGCTCTGAATGTTGGCATAGCCATTGATGTGGAGCACATCGGACAGAAGATCACTGTGGCTGGCCTCATCGTCCACGATTAGTATTCTTGCTTTGTGCAGTAGTGCATCATCCAAAATTATCAACCTCGGTGTGTTTGCGACCAGCTAAGCTTGTTTACGCAATAGATTGGCCCTCAAATTGTCTTTATGCCACAATTCTAACGCAAGTCACAAGGGAAACGGTATAATATTCTACCATCTGAGCCATTTAAATCCATTCCTGCTCCGCTCTTAAATTCATTAGCTAAGCCCGTGAGGCTATAACTCCGTAAGAGTAGACGCTTCGCCTTGTTCAGCAGGACAACCTTAATTGTAAGGAAATATTTGCATGGATAATCCACGCCTGGCGCGTATTGAGTGGGGCGTTTTAGAAGGGCAACGACCACGCAATGCGGGTAGTAATGCGCGTTTAGGGGAACATGGCCAAAAGGTGCGGGTGCCGCTGGCGCGTTTAACCACTGATGATGGCTCAAGCGGACTGGGGATGTGCTGGCTGACTCCCGAACGCGCTCAGATGGCATTAGGAGTGGCCCTTGATGATCTTTTCTCTTCTGCACATGGGGTGGCTGAGGCGTGGCGGTGGCTGGATTATCCACTCTGGGATTTAATGGGTAAACGGGCCGGCCAGCCGGTTTATGCTCTGGCAGCGGTGATGAATGGATGTGACTTGCAGGGTGTTTACGACACCCAGAGTTACAGCGCACCCTGCTATGATACATCGCTGTATTTTGATGACTTGCACCTTGCCTCAGAAGCTGAAGCGGCGGCTCTATTAGCTACCGAAGCGCGTGAGGGTTATGCAAGTGGACATCGGGCTTTCAAGATAAAAGTGGGTAGGGGTGCGCGGCATCTACCACTGGAGGCAGGCACTCAACGCGACATCGCGGTGGTACGCGCTGTGCATGAGGCCGTTGGCCCGGATGCGCCGCTGATGCTGGATGCTAATAATGGCTATAACTTGAATCTCACCAAGCGAGTCTTAGAGGAGACCGCCGATTGCAGCATCTTCTGGATTGAAGAAGCCTTCCATGAAGACGCGGTGCTTTATCGTGACCTGCAAGCATGGTTAGATGCCCGGCAGTTACCAACTCTCATTGCCGATGGCGAAGGCGCGGCAGCCCCCGACTTATTACGTTGGGCGCAGGAAGGGCTGGTGGATGTTATCCAATATGACATCTTTGGTCATGGCTTCACGCGCTGGTTGAGCCTGGGTAAACAACTGGATAAGTGGAAAGTGCGCTCGGCCCCACACCATTATGGTGGACACTATGGCAACTACGCCGCTTGCCATTTGGCCGGGGCGATTCGCGGCTTTACCTATGTAGAATTTGATGCTGCCACCACGCCAGGTCTTGATACTTCAGGCTATAAAGTGCGTAATGGTCGCGTTCATGTCCCGGCGCAACCGGGGTTTGGCATTGAAGTTGATGAAGACTTGTACCAAAAGGCTGTAGAAAACTCCGGTTTCACATTGACGCTGTAAGTTTTATTCCTGGCCTGCCCCCTTCCACATTCTGCTTAAAGAAGAGAGTTGTGGGGCATAATAGAAGTAAGAGCCAAAATACTACCCCGTAAACAATTCCATTAAGACAGGAGCGTAAGTTGCAGACATTGGTATGACTTGTTAAAGTTCACCGGCCAAAATGATGCGCTATTGATGATAGATGTTAACTCCACACCAGGGTATAAGTTGCAATATCAAGGGGTGTAATGGCTCCAGGCACTCAAAACGGTGAATCCGGCCCATATCGCATTCTCTTAGTTGAAGAGGATAAGGATTCTGCTCAGGCCATTCTCCAGAATCTCAGTAGGGCCAAACTCGATTGCCGTTATGCAACAGACGCTAATACCGGTTGGCAGGCGTTTGAGCAGACTCAGCCGCACCTTGTGCTACTGAACCTGGGCTTACCCGACTTAGGCGGTTTCGTGTTATGCCCTAAGATTCGAGAGCAGAGTACAGTCCCCATTATCATTGTATCCCTCCGTAAACGGAAGGAAGACCAGTTACACGCTTTGAAAATCGGCGCAGATGATTTCCTAATTCGGCCAATTGATGATGACCTGTTGCTGGCGCGGTGCTTAACGCTTTTACGTCGTGCCTATCGTTATGATGCCAGGGCTGAGCAGGATACACTGCAAGCAGCGCTGCAACAAAACCCCAGTCAGAGTATTCAATCTACCCTACCCTCGGATTGGGTGACGTGTGACTCTTGTAGCTATATGGGGCCGGGGCATCGCTTCGACCGCTTGAACGCTGCTGGAGAGCGGGTTATGATGTGTCCCCACTGCAATCACACCCAAATGCTGACGTATACCCTCCGCTGATTACTTATCAACCCAACTAATGGCCCTGCCTCAGACGCCACTGGGGAATGTTTCTGGGACTTCTCCTTCCCAGCGTGAAGTGCGTTCCAGGGGTTCTACAGCACGGGTTTCGTCGAAATGCAGCATCGCGTCGAATTGATCGGGTAGCCAGGCATGGAAGTAATGGCTTTGCCGCTCGGTATCTGGCCGGTAAATGACGCCAATAGCGCGTTCTAACCTCGCCTCTTGTAAACCCTGTATGACAGCCTTGAATTGTTCGCTTTGGGAATGCGCTGGCACCTCACGCAACGGCAGCAAAAAACGAGGTACTCCAACCTCATGGAAAAGGGCCTCATAACTGTCGTCTAAGGCAGGACGCACCCGCTTGCGTTCGCAGGGTTTGTCCCAATCGGAAGCCGCCGTAACCGTGCCCGTGTAGGTGCTAAAGCCGACTAACACGGCTTGTCCATCATAACGCTGACGCACCAGTTGGCCGACATTCAGTTCTCCATTGCGCCCCATTTCAGTGGCGCGGGCATCTCCTAAATGCGAGTTGTGTGCCCAGATGACGACTTTGGGAGTTCCCCCGTGCCGCCCCAAATAAGACACGAGGGCCTCAAGGGTATCCGCCATGTGGGTATCGCGCAGATTCCACGAAGAAGCGCGGCCATGAAACATGGAGCGGTAATACTCTTCGGCATCTTTGATTAAACGCGCATTTTGCTCCGCGAAAAAAGCGTCGTCCTCGGCTTCAACACCATCGCGGTGCGCGTATTCATGAAGGTGGCGTTGCACATCTAACAACTGTTCAACAACTGCGCCTTCACATGATTTATTCAAGCCAATGCTGGAAGCATAGCCATAAGCCTGCGTATCTTCGTGATAATCTTCAAAGCAGCTATAACGCTGCCGCGCCCGACTGGCTGCTTCTGGATCAACCTTGTCGAGATACTCAATAACCGCTTCAATGGAAGCATAGAGGCTATAAAGATCAAGCCCGTAAAACCCGACCTTCGCGGTGTCGCTGGCAAGTCCATCGTTATGGCTGCGCATCCAGCCCACGAAATCAAGCACCACCGAATTGCGCCACATCCAGGAGGGAAAACGCTTAAAGCCAGCCAGCGCCGCGCCTGCCTCATCATCGGAGCTTTCGCCGCGCACATAACGGTTCACCCGTTGAGCATCTGGCCAGTCAGCTTCCACGGCAACTGCCGTGAATCCCTTTTCCTGAATCAGACGCCGGGTAATCTCCGCTCGTGCTTGGTAGAACTCATGTGTGCCGTGTGATGCTTCGCCTAAGAGTACAAAGCGGGCATCTCCAATGAGTTCCAAAAGTGGATCATAATCTTTTGCAGTGCCATTTAATGGGTGGGCTACAGCGCGAATATTACTGGCTAAAGTTTTAGTATGTTCAGAGGTAGTTGATTTGTTTTTGGTCTTAAACATAATTCTGTCAGGGCCTTCTCTACGTCTTTGAGGTGTTTCCCTTGCAGAATCTATTCCGAGATTGGACAACTGAAAATTTGAGAGACACCCACCTCTATAAGAAGCGAGTCTCTGCTGCATCGTGTCTGATAGTTTCAACCACTGCTTAAGTGTGTTTGCGCTGCCATTGCTCTTTAAGTTTTTGCATTTCCTGATTGGGCTGTACAGTGCGTGAAGTCACCTGATTTTTCTTGTCGCGCAGCCAGTGGCCCTGATTATCGCGCAGCACGGGCATCCGCTTGGCAACGGGTGGCACCTTGGCGACGCGAGTCGGTTGGGCGGCATACCAGTAGGCTACGCTGCTCATCTCGTTACAGAGGTGGTTGCCATGTCCATGCTCGATAGTGACTTTAACTTCTTGCTCAAAGCGCACCGGGTTCTCGATGTGATGCACGTAACTGGTTTGATAGCCATTGGTGTGTGATTCATGGATGGAAGAGCCATTGCGCAGAAACGCATTCGGCTGCATTCCCCAGGCTTGGTTGAGATAATCTTCGCTGCCCGTGCCGTGCAGGTCGGGCGGCCATTTATAACCATCTACCCAGATCATGTCGTCGCCCTCGCCCCACCAGGTGCCGGAGAAATTGGTAACATTGAGATTGCAGCCGATGTAATGTCCTCGTCCCCGCGTTTCCAGAATCACATAGTTGTTGTCCCAGGCTAAGCGTTCTGTATTGATAATATTGGATTCGGGGGTATTAACTCCAATTTCTGGCCCCCAACCACCAAAGGGATTTTCGCGGCGGAACTCTGCGTGCAAGTATCCGGTTTCTTCTGCCCAGGGTTCATCGTGAGTTTCATAATCAATATAGAAATACTGGCCATGCCTCTCCTGGCTTTCGTTGACCATCTCCACTCTGGCACCAGTTCTAAACGGCATGGGTAAATAGCAATTCAGGGCACAGCCATGATTAAAAGTGTTGTTCTGACTGGTAGAAGCGGAGAAGATAAGGGACTGATAAGAGTTGACGATACCATGACCTAAACCGAAAAAGTCACCAAGAGGACAGAGGATGCTGGGATACACGGCATTGTCCCAGGTGATTTTTAACAAGCATTCGCGGTAGTGATTGCCCTGAGTCATCCAGATATGGGTGACGCAGCCCGGCCCGGTGATGTCAGCCAGCACCTTCGTCTCGCCTGGCTCAATAGTCCAGGCATCGGCATTGCGCCCAGTGGTGTCCCAGGAAGAAAAACGTCCTGTTTTGCGACGACAGATGTGAGTGAGGTTTTGCAGAAAATTCGTCACAGCGGCTCCTTTTGGTGATTTAACCTCTCCCCTGTCCCCTCTCCGAAACGGCGAGGGGAACAAAGGATGACTCTATTGTGAAACTTATACTTCACCCGAAGGCCATCCTCTGACACCCCCTTCCCGAATCGGGAAGGGGGACGGGGGGTTAGGTCAAAATAGTAGGCTTACCAAAATATATCACTAAACTCGTATGTCACGGTTGCCGTTGGGGTTGGCTCCGTTTAGACTTTAGCTGCTCCCCGAAATAATCATCAACTATCTGCCCTCTCTATCCCGGCAGAAAGGAAAGTCAATGACAGACGCTAAAAAGCCAAAGTCGCAAAAGCTAGGCTCCAATGCCACGAAGTTCTCGCGTCGTGGTTTTCTGAAAGCATCCGCTGTGGCCAGTATCGCCATGCCCTATATCATACCGGAGGGCGTGTTAGCTCAAGGAGGACGCCCCGGTGCCAATGACCGCATCAGCATTGGCAACATTGGCATTGGCGGACGTGGTACTGACTTGCTGAATGCCGCCAATGGGTCACGCGATACCCAGGTGGTGGCGCTGTGTGATGTGGACGCTAATCACCTCGCGGATGCCGCTAAGAAAGTCAAGGGCAATCCTTTTACTTCCAAGGACTACCGGGACATCTTAGAGCGCAATGATGTGGATGCCGTCATGATTGGCGCACCGGATCACTGGCACGGGTTGATGACGGTCAATGCCTGTCAAGCGGGCAAAGATGTTTATTCCGAGAAGCCCACCTGCCGCACCATCCACGAGGGTCAGCAGATGATTAAAGCCAGCCAACGCTATGGCCGCGTCGTGCAGATTGGTGCGCAAGGCCGCTCGCATCCCTTCGGACGGGCCACTGCCGAGTTCATTCGCAATGGACAGCTTGGCCGGGTGAATCAAGTGGAGGTCTGGCACGCAGTTAATTACACTGGGGGCACCTTACAACAGAAAACGCCGCCACCGGAACTCGACTGGGACTTGTGGTTGGGGCCAGCCGCCTGGCGGCCTTATAACCCCGATATTGTGCATTTTAACTTTCGCTGGGTTATGGATTTAGGCGGCGGCTTTATCCGGGATCGGGGCAACCACATTTTGAGCATTGTCAGTTGGTGCATGAATGCCGATAACATTGGGCCAGTCAGTGTTGAAGCGACAGGCCAGCGCACCTTTGGCATCCCGTGGGACGTGCCGACCACAATGGATGTGAAATGGGAATTCAAAAATCCCGATTGGACGCTGACCTGGAGCCAACCGGGGGCGCGTTATAAGTTCCCCGGCTCGGCTGATATTGACTGGGGCGCGAAGTTCTATGGCGACCGGGATAACCTGATTTTTCTTGGTGGTGACAGCGGCCAAGACGTGGAAATGAAGGTCAAGCAATACCAAACCCCGGCAGATGGCATCCATGTTTACCGCAGCACCGACCACTTCCAGAACTGGGTAGATTGTATTCGCTCCCGCCAGAAACCTGTGATGAACGTAGAAATTGGCCATCGGGTCGTGAGCCTGGCTATTATCGCTAATATTTCTTATATTCTGGGTCGCAAATTGCAGTGGGATGCAACCAAGCAGGAGTTTATCGGCGATGCGGAAGCTAATCGCTGGCTGAATCCGCCTTATCGCGGGTCGTGGCGGATTTAATAGCCGGGCCTATAAAAGACCCGGCAGGAAGTTGGACAAGCCGCCAAGCGTCCGTTGGACGCCACATAATTTCGTAGGGGCATGATTCATCGTGCCCTGGCCATGTACCGTCCAAAGGACGGCTGGCTTTAGCCCTCCTGCCGGGTCTTTTACAGGCCCGGCTAAACCATTATGAACACAACCTCCATCATCACGGATGCACAAAAGCAACAATATCAAGAGGAAGGCTATTTTATCCTGGAGCGCGTCATACCGGATGACCATCTGCAACTGCTCCAGGAGGCGTGCCAGCAGTTTATTGATCTCGTGGATGAAGAGATGGAGCAGCAAGGAGTGGAAGTATTAGGGTTGAACCGGCGCAATAACCGCTATTTTATTACCCAACCGTCCCTGGAAGAGCCACGCTTATTGGAGTTTCTTTTTAGCGACTTGATGGCGGATATTGCCCGTGCCGCACTGGGGCCGGATGTGTGGCTATTCTATGAACAATATGTGGTCAAAGCGGCTGAACAGGGCATGAAGTTTGGCTGGCACCAGGATTCCGGTTATGTCAATGCGCCGCATAAACCATATCTGAGTTGTTGGTGCGCCCTGGATGATATGAGCGAAGCCAACGGTACCATTTACGTGCTGCCCTATTCGCGGGCTGGCGGGCGTGAAGTCTTTGAGCATGTGCAGGAAGAAGGCAGCAACGACCTGATTGGCTACTCCGGCGATGATCCGGGCGTGCCTGTGATTGTGCCCGCAGGCAGCATTGCTATATTTTCCAGCGTGACTCTACACCGCAGTGGCTATAACACCACCGACAAAATGCGCCGCAGCTATCTGGCGCAGTATTCCTCTGAACTCCTGCTCAATACGGATGGGCAGCCACGAGGCCGCTCCGAACGATTTCTTAAGAATGGGCGTCGTGTCACGGATATTGAGAATGTTGAAGATGTGCAGGTTTGAATTGAAGGCAAAAGGTAAAACCCCGAAACTACTTAGAGCATCTAAATAAATGGACTCTCTATGGCTTTACCAAGTGTCATTCTGAGCGCAGCGAAGAATCTACTCTGCGCCTCTTGGGAATCTGAGCTAAACCATGTCGTTTTAATGAGTGCTCTATAGCTCCGCAAAGTAGATTCTTCGCTGTGCTCAGAATGACAAACTCTTCTTTGCTGGATTGTCATTTTAGGCACTCTTAGCTTCATGCCTTCCTATTTCTTTTAATTTTGCCTTTTCCTTCATCAAACAGTAGAGAACTCCCATCTCTGGCTGACCGTCTGATAGGGGGATGGAAGCTAAGCCGCAACCTAAACAATCTGCCGCGATCAGTAGACCCTATTGGCTCTACTTGTTCCTCGCTGTATCAGCCCTTTTTCACTTAGGGGCCATCCTTTTAGCTCGTCCCTATTGGCAGGTTGCCGCCCCACAACGCCAGCCGCTGCTGGTGACGTATCTCCTCCCCGACTCACCAAAACACCCAGCCAAGAAAAGAAACTCCCCTAAACGGTTGCGCATTGCGGAAGCCCTAACGCCGCCGCGCCAGCATAGAGTCGTGCCGTCTGTTGAACATCCTCATCATGAAGTCAGTCTTGTTCCCATACCGCCCAAACCAAGACGAACACCACCCAGGCCACAGGCCACGCCACCGCAAGCCCCCAAACCTAAACCGACTATTCCTAAACCTGTAGTAACTAAACCGCAGCCCAAGCCCAGACCAGTCGAGACATTGCCGCCACCGCAACCAATGCACCGCTTGGCGGTAAATCCATTTGCGCCGGGCCATGTGATAACCAAAGTGCCTGCGCCTGTGGCACCGCAAACCAGAGCTGTGGAAGCTGCGCCTGCACCAGAGATTGCCCATACGATTTTTCCTAAACCTGCCCTTAAAACGGCACCGAAATTTAACACCGCCCCGATGCATACTGAGCCTGTTAAGAGTGTCCAGAATGGCGCAGGCACGGGAGAAGGAGCTGGAGAAGGTGCCGGTAAGGGAGCCGGGACAGGGAGTGGTGCTGGCACAGGTAAAGGCGTGGGCAGCGGGTCTGGCACGGGGGCTGGTCAGGGTAGCGGAAAGGGCACGGGTAGCGGTAGTGGCACAGGTTCCGGGAATGGTAGCGGACAAGGTGCCGGTAATGGGAGTGGTACTGGCTCTGGAAACGGCAGTGGAGCCGGTAGCGGGGATGGAAGCGGAGCAGGCAGTGGTTCGGGTAGTGGCACTGGCAGCGGCGCGGGCAGTGGTAATGGAAGCGGGGAAGGCAGCGGTAACGGCAGCGGCACGGGGTCGAGTAATGGAAGCGGTCATGGGAGCGGCAATGGTTCTGGTACTGGCGGTGGTAACGGTGCAGGACAGGGCGGAGGCGACGGCGCGGGTAGTGGTGGGGGAGGTGGCGGCGGAGGCGGTGGGGGTGGCGGCGGTGGAGGAGGGGGCGGTGGAGGAAGTGGCCTCTTCGCTGGCCCCGGCGGAACTGGCAGTTCGCCGCGTCATATCGTTTATGTGATTGATGTTTCCAAGAGCATGGTGCCCCGTTTAGCGCGTGCCAAGCAGGAGCTTAATGAGGCTTTAGGTACCTTGCAGCCGCAGGAATCCTTTAGCATTATCGCGTTCTATGGCAAGACCAAAGTCTTTAGCAAAAATTTGTTGCCTGCCACACCTGCTAATATCGCCCAAGGTCGGCAATTTGTGGATTGGTTGCAACTGGATAAGGGGACGAATTTAGAACGCGCCATTAAAGGTGCGCTCTCTATGCGCGGCGTTAATGTCGTGGTGGTTGTCACTGATGGCGTACCAACCTACGGGGAGACCGACTTCAAGAAACTCGCTCGCTTGGTGCGCAAAATGAATACTGGCGGGGCACGCATCTTTACAGTGGGTCTGATGGGCCGTAACCCTGACGGCACCGACCAAAGTTTTGAAGCCTCTGAGTTGCTCAAGCAAATTGCAGCCGATAGCGGCGGTGAATCGCGCTTAGCTTCCATTGATCCCCCGTCCTACCACCCATCTGAAACTGATCCCCAGGATTGATGCATAGGTGCCAAGCCAACAGCATCAGTGGTATATTGAACGCGGGTCGCTCATTTCGTAAGCCTTGTCAATAGAGCGCCAAAAGCACAAGGAGTGAGATAATGAAGTGGTTACTCAGCGCGTTCGCCGATGAAGCAGGCGGGACGGTGGAAGAGCAAATTGAAGCATTAAAGCGGGCCGGACTCCATTATATAGATATTCGCGGCATAGATGGCTTTAACATCACCACATTGCCTTTAGACCATGCTCGTGAGGTAAAGCAAAAGTTGGATGCTGTTGGAATTAAAGTCGGTATGTATGGCTCGCCCATTGGTAAGATTGACATCGCCGATGATATGAGTGCTGATCTGGACAAGTTAAATCATCTGGGTGATCTGGCTCCCATTCTAGGCTGCAATGCAGTGCGTATCTTTAGCTATTACAATAAGGAAGGTCGTCCGCATGAGGAATGGCAACAAGAAAGCTTAAACCGCTTAGGCCAACTGCGTGACTTGGCGGAGCAACGTGGTCTTGTTCTCTATCACGAGAACGAGCGGCATATTTTTGGTGATTATTGCAAAGATGTTCTATCTATCGCCAAGGCGTTACGCACTGGGCCAGAGGGCACCTTTCGCCTCATCTTTGATTTCGATAACTACAACCAGAGCGACGAGAATGTGTGGGAGAACTGGCAGCAACTGCGCGATCTGACGGATGGAATCCACCTCAAAGACAGCAAAGACCATCAGCATGTGCCAGTGGGACAGGGCACCGGCTCCGTGCGAGAGATTTTAGCCGATGCCCTCCAACGTGGCTGGCATGGCCCGCTCACCGTGGAACCGCACCTGACCCATTCCGGTGCAGTCGCCGCCACTGGCCCCAGTGGAGTAGCGAACCAGGAGTATTCCAAAATGTCGCCCGCCGATAGCTTCCACGCCGCCTGCCAAGCCGCCACAAATTTGCTGCAAGAACTCAATGCGCCTGTAGAGTAAGACCTTTAAACACAAAGCACACAAAGAAAACACAGAGAGCACAAAGGGATTAAAGTCTTTTGTGCTCTCTGTGTTTTCTTTGTGTGCTTTGTGTTTAATTCAGCGAGTCACGTCTTGCTTGCCCTGTTCCAAATGCTCTAACTCGGCCAAGTGAGGCAAGTTCTCCCAGTCACCGCGTGATTGGGTGGCGAGTGCCCCTAACAGATTAGCGCGGGTTAAGGCTTTTTCTAAAACATCCCTGGAAAGGGCCAGTTCTCGGTTAGTAGCGGGTGGTTGATCTAACCAGACCGAAAGAAAACCCGCCGCGAACGCATCGCCTGCACCAATGGGGTCTACAATTTGGGAAACCGGATAAGGCGGAGCGTGCAGGGAGTATTGCTCCACGAAAGTGTCCGAATGGCGCTTCACAAAGCCTAGTGCGCCATCTTTGCCGGTTTTGAGAGCCACGACACACGGCCCCATTGCCAGGAAAGCCGCACCATAATCTTCGGGAGGTTGCGGGCCTAAGAGGAACTCGGCTTCCTCTATACCGGGCAGAAAAATATCACAGAGCGGAACTAAAGAGAGCAGGGCACGACGGGCTGTGGCTTCATCCCACAGCTTGCGGCGCAGGTTCGGGTCGAAAGAGACAATCAGCCCTTGCTCGCGGGCCAGTTGCATAGCGTAAGTGATGGCTTCTAAGGTGTGTACTCCTAATGCGGGAGTAATGCCTGTCACATGCAGCAGACGCGCTCCGGCTAACCATTCTGGCCGCACCTCGTCTGCTGTTAAGCGACTGGCGGCGGAGTCACGGCGATAGTAATAAACGTGTGGGTCACCGAAAGCTTTGAGTTCGCGGAAAAAGACGGCGGTGGGAGCTGTCTCATCGCGCACCACAAACGAAGTATCAATGCCTTCTCCGGCCAAGGTAGAGACAATAATATCCCCAAAGGGATCATGCCCTAAGCGGCTAATCCAGCGCACTTTTTTGCCGATTCGGGCGAGAGCAATTGCCAGATTCGATTCAGCCCCAGCGATAGAGCGCGTGAACAGAGGCGCATAAGGCAATGCGCTTTCGGTGAGTGGCTGAAGCAGCACCATCGTTTCGCCGATTGTCACCACATCGCAGGGCGCGGTGGAAGGCAAACTATTGCGGCGTCGCTCGCGTCGTTGCTGCTGAGTGGAACGTCTTCGTTCTGGTCGTTGGACTCTCATGATGAGGCTCTTTCCTCTCCCTGCACGGCGGCCACATAGCGACGCGCCAGTTCCGCCAACTCATCGAAACGCTGCGCCTCAATCAGCTTATTGTCCACTAAATTACTCCCTAATCCGGCAGCGATGGCCCCGTTCTGCAAGAAGTCATGGATATTATCCAGGGTGATACCACCGACCGCGATGATCGGAATGTGGCCCAGGGGCGCACGTAAATCTTTTAAATACTGGGTGCCCAGCGTACCCAGCGGGAACACCTTAACCGCCGAGGCCCCCAGTTGCCAAGCCCGTGTAATTTCCGTCGGAGTCATGGTGCCAGGCCAAATCTCAATGCCTTGCTCCACGGCGTAGCGCACGACCGCATCATTCAGCCCTGGTGAAATAATGAACTCCGCTCCTGCTGAGATTGCCGCTTGTGCCATCGGCACATCCAGCACCGTCCCGGCCCCAATGCGCAGTTGGCCTGCGAAGCGTTCTTTCCAGCGCGGAATCATTTCCAATGCGCTTTCCGTGTTCATCGTCACTTCAATAAGGCGAATCCCGCCGTCGGCTAGAGCTTGCACCGCTCGATCTGCTAAATCGGCCCTCACCCCTCGCACAATGGCTACAATTTTATGTTGTCTTAACTGTTGTAGCAGTTCACTTTGCATGATTACGACCTCTCCCTTGTACCCTCTCCGAAACGGGAAGGGGTGTCAAAGGATCACTCTCTCGCTTATCCTTTGACACCCCTTCCCGTGCCGGGATGGGGGAGGGGGGTTAGGTCAACTCCTACCATTCTGTTACCGACCCATCCGCATTGCGCCAGACCGGGTTGCGCCAGTTATGGCCAATGGCCGCCATCTCTCGTACTTTGGCTTCATCAATTTCAATGCCAAGACCAGGCGCGGTGAGGCGAGGCACAAAGCCATCCTGGTATTTGAACACGCCCGGATCAACAAGGTAATCCAATAGGTCAGAGCCTTGGTTGTAATGAATGCCTAAGCTTTGCTCTTGAATAAAGGCGTTGGGCGTGCAAAAGTCCACTTGCAGTGAAGAGGCCAGGGTAATGGGGCCAAGCGGACAGTGGGGTGCAACGGCCACGTCATAGGCTTCGGCCATTGACGCAATTTTGCGCAGTTCCCAGATACCCCCGGTGTGGCTCACATCCGGCTGCACAATATCTACGGCACCACTGGCTAAGAGACTCTTGAAATCCCAGCGCGTAAACATCCGCTCACCCGTGGCGATGGGAATGCTGCTGTGGCGAGATATTTCCAACAGGGCTTCGTTGTTTTCCGGTAAAACCGGTTCTTCGATAAAGAGAGGCTTGAAAGGTTCCATCTCCTTCATGATAATCTTCGCCATGCCCTTGTGAACGCGACCATGCAAGTCCACGCCGATACCAACGGCAGAGCCAACCGCTTCCCGTACGGAAGCCAGGCGTGCTACCGCTTCTTCGACTTTCTGGGCCGAATCAATCCATTCCATATCGGCGGTGCCGTTCATCTTGAGGGCAGTGTAGCCCTGCGCTATCTTTTCTCTGGCACCAGCGGCGACTTCGGCTGGCTTATCGCCACCAATCCAGGCATAGACGCGCATCTTATCGCGCACTGGGCCACCCAGCAGTTCATAGATTGGCACGCCTAGATGCTTGCCTTTAATGTCCCACAGGGCCTGGTCTATGCCGGAAATGGCGCTCATCAAGACCGGGCCACCACGATAGAAGCCGCCGCGATAGAGCACCTGCCATAAATCTTCAATGTGGGCCGCCTCTTTGCCGATGAGATACTCGCTCATCTCTTCCACTGCCATGCGCACTGTGTCCGCACGACCCTCGACAATAGGCTCGCCCCAACCGACGATGCCATCATCTGTCGTGACTTTGAGAAAAAGCCAGCGTGGTGGCACCTTGAATAATTCCATTTTGCTGATCTTCAATTCAATCACCCCGCATTAGGGTATCATTGATTGAAGAATTATTGAAGATGAGTGGACGAATAAATTCGTTGGTCTAACAAAGGAAGTCAAAGCATGAATGATCGGAAGCAGAGTAACGGCACACGGGGGCGCAGGCGTTTTCTGGGACAGGGGTTATTGTCTCTTTTTGCTGGTCTTACAGGCAAATCAATAGCGGCGGATAATGAAGTGAAGACCCCACCGGGGGAGAACGACCAAACCCTGAAGCGGCACATGCGGCAGGGCAACCCTCCGGTTCAGCCACTTGATACGATGGTATTGTTTGAACGCGGCGATGAGAGCAACGGACGAGCTATGACGCATGAAGTGCTATCGCTGGTTCATCAGGAGAAGGGCAGGAACTCTTATCCCTGGACACTCTATGCCAGCCTGGAGACCCATCATGAAGTTGGTGATGCCTGTGTGGTTTGCTCGCGCTTGCATAAACACGGCCCTGGTTGGTCGAGTGGCCTGCACTCCGAAGTGTTTAATCATAGCCGCGCCGTGGCTCTGGGTGTTAATGTAGAAATGAGCAATGATTATGCAGGGGCCGAAGCGACGCAGGTTATCGGTGTGAATATTCAGGCTGTCAAAGGCCCCACGCCGATGCAATATGGCATCCAGATTCACGATGGCGAGGGGCACTTTCAAAAGGGCATTGGCCTCAACGGGCAGGGCGACACGGGAATGGATATGCCTGGCAAATTTGGTGTTGGCATTAATACACACCAAAATAACATTCGTTTGAACGAAGGTGCCTGTGTTGAGTTGGATGGCAAAGGCCAGATAAAAGTGCGCTATTTTAATGGACGCATTGAGTTCCTCAACGGCGACCACTGCTTTGGCCACCTGGATGTTAATGGTAAAGACCACGCTTTATAATGCCATCAACAAGCCACAAGATGCTGCCATATTCTGCCGTGGGTATTACACTGCGAATAGTTAACGCAAGTTGCTAAGGGTGCCGGAGCTATAAAAGCCCCGGCAGGAAGGCTAAAGCCAACCGTCCTCCCGGACGGAACATCCATCAAAACTGTATCCTTGTGGCGTCCAAAGGACGCTCGGCCAACGGCCTTCCTGCCGGGGCTTTTATAGCTCCGGCACCCTTAGCAACTGAAATCGGAATAGCTTACCATGACTTATAGTGACGCTTATAATGGGTTAGAACCCCAGGAACTGTGGCGGCATTTCGATGCCTTAAATCATATCCCCCGTCCCTCTGGCGCAGAGGCAGCGGCACGCGCTTATGTGCAGCAAGTGGCGCAGGAGTTTGGCGCGACCTCGAACGAAGATGAGCGCGGCAATATGGTGGTGCGAGTGCCTGCGACGATGGGAAGAGAAAATGCCCCCACTGTCGCAATCCAGGCGCACCTGGACATGGTTTGCGAGAAGCGGCCCGATGTGGTGCATGACTTTGCGACTGACCCAATTCGACCCCAGCGTGAAGGCGACCGCATCCTCGCCAGTGGCACCACCTTGGGTGCAGATAATGGTATTGGCGCAGCCGCGGCGCTGGCTCTATTAACGCAGCCTGGCCTGGAGCATGGCCCCTTAGAATTGCTTTTTACGGTTGATGAAGAGACTGGTTTGCATGGGGCGATGGCGCTTGATCCATCGCTCGTGACATCACGTATGTTGATTAATCTGGACAGTGAAGACCCGGATGAACTGACCATTGGTTGTGCCGGTGGCGCGGGCACGGTGTTGCACTTGCCTGTAACCTTTGAACCCACTCCGCCCGGCTGGGTGGGGCGTGAAGTCGTAGTTTCCGGTTTACGCGGCGGACATAGCGGCGTGCAGATTCACGAGCATTTAGCCAATGCCATTAAGCTACTAATGGGAGCCTTGCTTTATATTCAAGATAGTGGCGATGACTTTGGCCTGGCGGCCATTCATGGCGGCAGCGCCCATAATGCCATCCCCCGGGATGCGTGGGCACGCCTCGCAGTTGGGCGTGAATCCCTAGCGATGTTAGAAAGGATCATCCCGGAAGTCGCCAGAGCCATGCGCAATCAATGGGGTGACGATGAGCCGGATTTGGCTTTAACGGTGCGCGAGATGACAACGCCCAATGAAGTCATAACCCGCCGCGATTTCAACCGCTTACTGAATTTGCTGGATGATCTGCCGCATGGCGTTATAAATATGAGCCAGGTGTTCCCCGGCAAGGTGGAAACCTCGACGAACCTTGCAGTGGTAGAAACGAGAGAAGGCCAGATTGAAATAGCCACCAGCAGTCGTAGCTTTCTGGCGGAAGAGTTGCAAAAGGTGCAAAATCGCATTGCCTCCAATGGTCGCAACGCCGGGGCCGAAGTGGAAGTGCGCGATGGCTATCCCGGTTGGGAACCAGTCGCCAATTCGCGTTTGCTACAAGTGACCGATGAAGTGTATCGGCAGATATTCCGCAAAGCTCCGCAAGTGCAAGTCGTTCATGCTGGCTTAGAGTGCGGCGTAATTGTGTCTAAAATACCGGGCATGGAGGCCATCTCTTTTGGCCCCACGATTCGCGGCGCGCACACCCCTGAAGAGCATGTTTATATTTCCACGGTCGCTTCCATCTGGCGACTGTTGGTGGCCCTGCTCGCTACGCTTTCCGCCCGCTAAATAAATGTTGGCCCTATAATCGCATTAAAGGATTAAAGTCGTTATGAAATTGTCTCCACAGGAAATAGAAACTCAAGCTCTGAATCCTGAAACATTACAATTGGCTCTCCAATGCATGAAGGTTAATGGCTATGTGGTGTTTGAAGAGGTGTTGCCAAAAGATTTAGTGGCAGGCTTGCATCAGGAATTTATGCAAGTTTTTGAAGAGCATCGAGCGCGCACCGATTCCAATCGTGGCAATAACCGCTATCAGATGCACCTGCCGTTTCGAGACCCTTTTAACCATGAGGCCGTTATCACCAACCCATTAGCTTTAGCCGTCATTGATGAAATGTTAGGGCAAGATGCGGTCTGTCATTACTTTGCCTCCGACACGCCACTGCCAGGTTCCGATTATCAAAAGGTGCATTCTGACATTCACCTGCTCTTTCCCGAAACGTCTTTGGCTTTACCGGCGTATAGCATTGTGGTGAATATTCCCCTTGTGGACTTCCGCGAGGATAACGGCCCGGTCGAAATCTGGCCTGGCGGCACGCACCTGATGCCGGGTGCGATGAATATCCAGGAACTTGCGCCTTTAATGCACTCAGAGACGGTGCTAATGCCCGCTGGCTCGCTCTTGATTCGTGATATGCGGATGTGGCATCGCGGTACACCCAATCGCTCGGATGAGGCGCGACCCAATATGGCTCTCATCTACTCCCGCCATTGGCTAAAAACCCATTATCCATCCATTGCTATTTCCGCCGGGGCTTACGAAGGACTTTCCGAACGGGGCAAGCGACTGTTTCGCTTTGAGAAGATCACCTAACCCCCGTCCCCTTCCCGAAACAGGAAGGGGAGTCAAAGGATAACTGTTCACTTTGAGGTGTTACGATAGAGTACGCCTGTGTTCCCCTCGCCGCATCGGAGAGGGGACAGGGGAGAGGTTAAAATGAAAAAATCACAACTGGCTATTAATTCCGTCTCAACACGGGGCGGCTTAGAAGAAACCCTGGCGGCTTATGCAGCAGCGGGATTTACCAACGTCGAATTTGTTTTAGGGCCAGTACATGAGTATGTGGCGCAGCACGGTATTGAAGCCCTGCGCCGCTTGTTGGATACACATAAGTTGCAATGTATTGGTGGATTTGAAACAGGGTTAGAATGCTTCTCGCCAGCCGAACAGCGGGAGCGTAATCACCAACTCATCCTCGAAAATGCTCGCCTCTTAGCCGAACTGGGTGGCACCAATTTAGTGGTAGGCACCGATGGCCCCAGTGATGTGGGAACCATTGAGCATCCGCTTGGCGAAATGGCTAAAGTCTTCGGCCAGGTCGCTAAGAGCATCAAAGGCACAGGCGTTAATCTCTGTATTGAATTCAATTGGTCACCCGTAGTTAAATCACTGCGCACCGCAGCGGAAATTGCGCGTCGCTCGCGTGCCAATAACGTAGGGGTGCTGTTCGACCCGGCGCACTATCACTGCACGCCCACCAAGTTCGACCAGATTAACGCCGAGAACGTCGCCTATATCAAGCATGTGCATGTGAACGATATGCGCGATAAACCCGGTGAGCTTTCCAACTGCAACAGCGACCGCGAGTTGCCAGGCAAAGGCCATCTCGATTTAAAAGCTATCTTCAACCAAATCGAAAAGCATGGCTACAAGGGCTACTTCTCTATCGAGATGTTCAATGATAAGCTGTGGGCCATGTCTCCCTCTAAAGCAGCCAAGCTAATGTATGAAAGTATGCTGCCGTTGTGTAAAAAGTAGAATTTGGAACCACGAATGCACACGAATAGACACGAATAAAAAAGAGGATGGAGGATAGAAGATCAAGGGTCAAGGATTGAGCATCCAGTATCTTGTAACCAGCATCCAGCATCTAAATCATTCGTGTCTATTTGTGTGCATTCGTGGTTCCACCCAAAATAAGGAGAATAGATGCAACCGTTGCGTTTTGGAATTGTCGGCTGTGGCGGTATTGCCGGGCTGCACGCCGATTGTTTGCGTAATTTAGAAAAAGATGGATTAGCTCAGTTAGTTGCCGGGGCGGAAACTGATGCTGGGCGGCGCGAGAAGTTTGGGCAAAAGTGGAATCTGGCCATGCATGATTCCCTTGAAAGCTTGCTGGCCCGTGATGATATTGATGTGGTTACGGTGACAACGCCTAGTGGAATGCATGGCCAGAACTGCGTTGATATTGCGCGCAGTGGCCGTCATGTGCTGTGCGAGAAGCCGATGGACGTGAAAGTTGAAAAAGTAGACGAAGCTATTGCCGCCGCCCGCGAGAACAAAGTAGTATTGGGCGGCATTTTTCAGCAGCGTTTTGCGCCGGGGCCGATGAAAGTCAAGCGTGCTGTCGAAGGCGGCTACTTTGGCGATATTGTGTTTGTCCACTGCGAAACGCCCTGGTATCGCGCCCAGAGTTATTATGACAGCGGCGATTGGCGTGGCACTTGGGAATTGGATGGCGGCGTCTTGTCAAACCAATCGCCGCACATGATTGACCGCTTAATCTGGTTGGGCGGCGATATTGAAGAAGTAATCAGCGCCACCTGCGAAAGCCGCGACCGCAACATCGAAGCCGAGACCTTAGCCGTTGCCACAATTCGCCTCAATAATGGTGCATTGGGCACCATTACGGGCACGACCCTCGCTTATGATGGCCTGGATCAACGGGTCTTAATCTGTGGCACCGAAGGCAGCGCGTCTTTCACGGGTGATAATCTGACCTACTTCAAAACCAAAGAACCTTTTGTCGAAGAAGGCACGGGAGATAACGCCCGTAACGACACGGGGAGCAACACCGCCAGTGATCCCTTAGCCCTTTCTTCCAATAGCCATGAAGCGAATATCCGCGACTTCATTATGGCCGTGCGCGAAAACCGAGAACCCCTTGTTACCGCCGAAGATCAGCGCAAAGTGGTGCGCTCCCTCAATCTCATCTACGAAAAAGCTGGCGTCGGTCGCTACGCGAAGTAATTTTGAAGATCGAGGATAGAAATCGTCTGCTGCGCTTCTCTATCCTCAATCTTCGATCCTCAGTCATGTCTGACCATATCGCTCTCGTAGTCATACCACTGTGGGCGAGCGTGAAAGCCGAAGAGTCGTTTCTGTTCGGGCGTTAATTCAGCAACCACTTCGGGGGAGAGGCTGCGCGGGTAATCCCATTGAGGACGCACCCACGGGCGATGGAAAAAGGCATGGATAGCCCGGCGCGGTTTATCGGTGGTATTGCGACTGCCTGCGTGCCACAGGCCACCGTTAAAGGCAATAAGACTGCCTGCCGGGGCTTCCAGATACACCGCTTCCTTTTCAATTTCTTCCCGCTCCTGTCCTCTGGGAAAGGGACGATCCTGGCTACAGGGTACGACCCTGGTGGCGCCATTGGCTTTAGTAAAATCGTCGAGGGTATGGAGAGCGTTGATGTACAGCACGGTGCCGGGCACAGTCTCGCTCTGGTCAAGATGCAAGTTCTGACCCCCTCCGCCCGGTGTCATGGAGAGTCCATTCAAACTGCCCAGCACACAGTCCTTGCCTAATATAAGCTGCATTAAGGGCAACACTTGCGTATCGAAAGCAAATGACCGAAATAAGGGATGCTTTTGCGGTAGCATATAAGCCACCTGATGCACGTCGGTATGCCAGTGTCGTTGCGGGCCAATTTCTTTCTCGCGTTCAAAAATCTCGTCGAGAGCGGCAATAGCGGCATCGGTTTGTGAGCGATTCAGCACACCTTCTATAATTGTATAACCCTGAGTGTGTAACTCAGCGGCGTAATCTTCCAAAGGGCGCGACATAAAATTCAATCTCCTTGCGCTTCAATTCTCCCCTAATAACGCGTTTATCTCAGCAAGAGAAAATGCGCAAGGCAGTGGCAAGAGCAAAGAGAGATAATTGACAGTTCACAGGAGGCGGATTATATTGCTACTTAGAACTAAACATCACTAAATTAGCTCATTTACAGGAGATAATGAATGATATTCGCTCACTCATAAGCATAATTGAACACACCTCAACCGATGAGGTGCAAATTCTCTGCGCTGCATCAGTGGTGGCGAGAGTAGCTTCTTTTAGCGACATTTCTTTAATCATTCTGTTCCACTCCAAAACATTCAGAGCCGCCTTTGTCTTTTCCGGCAGGGGCGGTTTTGTTTTGCCCGCCACTCTTGGCGGAGACTCCATAAGAGCCTGGTATTTAGAGATTTCGGCTCGTCTCATATTGTCCCATGCACAGGTTTATTTCCAACAGTCGAAAGGAGGTCATCTCCAGCCGTAATCACCCCAGTATCCGCTTAATTCGTAGCCTGCATTTACGCGCCGAGCGAGAGCGCACGGGCCTCTTTTACATTGAAGGCATCCGCTTTGTGGCACAGGCCATTGAAAGCCGTGCTCCCCTTGAGGCCATTGTTTGCGCCCCACCCCTGCTGAAGCATCCCCTGGGGCAAAGGATAGTGCATCAACAACGACGCGCCGGGGTACCTTGCCTCGAAGTCACGCCTGATGTGTTATCCAGCTTGGCCCTCAATGATGAGCCACAAGGCATCGGAGCAGTAGTGCGCCAGAAGTGGGAGCCTTTAGCCCCGCTTGTGCCCGCCCAAGACCTCTGCTGGCTCGCGCTTGAAACAATCCAGTCACCTGGAAATTTAGGCACGATGCTACGCACCAGTGATGCGGTTGGCGCTGCCGGGGTTATCTTAATTGGCAATGGCATAGATGCTTATGATCCAGCCACCGTGCGCGCCACAATGGGCGCGATATTCGCACAACGCTTCGTGCGAGCTTCTCTCAAAACTTTTATGGCATGGAAGCACCGGCATCAATGTCTGTTAGTGGGCACTTCGCCTCATGGAGCGACTGAATATCATGCTATTGCCTATCCTGCTCCGGTTGTGCTTTTTATGGGAGGCGAAAGAAAAGGACTTTCGGCAGAGCAGCAGGCGTTATGTGATGTTATGGTCAAGATTCCAATGGTGGGCCGGAGCGACTCACTCAATTTAGCGGTGGCTACGGGTATTATGCTGTACGAAATCTACCGGCAGGCGGCGGCTCCACAGCCGGTTGAGAGTGGCGCATGACTCATCCTGGAAGGCGTATAATTGCATTAAGGCTCAAGCATACTTTTAATCAATAACGAACTTCATGCCAAAGGAGAATTGCTGTGACGGATGTAGATGTTTATGCATTAGCACCGCGCTTTGCTAAGTATTTGCGGGTAACCGATGTGGTAGATGGTCTGGATGCTGTGGGTCGCGCCGATTTAACTCTGCTTGATACGGCAATTCGACCCCGCTGGATGGGCATGAAGTTCTGGGGGCCTGCGGTGACGATGCGGGTTGTGCCCTCTAATCAGCGGATGCCCGTTTTGTCGCGGGAAGAGGCCCGTCGCTCGCATAGCATGTGGGCTGAGATGGGTGGCTTTGGCGCGAGTCTCGATGAGCATATCAAGCCGGGTTGTGTGATTGTAACTTCCACGGGTGGGGCACGCGAGACGGGCTGGTGGGGTTCTAACAACAGCATGGATATGCAGGCGCGGGGCGCGGTTGGCATCGTCACCGAAGGCCAGTGCCGTGATACCGATGAAGTGGTAATGCAGCAAACCCCTGTGGCCTGTGCTGGCATCGGACGCCCCATCATTCCGGGACGCGTGCAACTGGTGGATGTCCAGGTGCCCGTAGGGTGCGGTGGTGTCTTGGTGCGTCCGAATGATATAGTCGGCTGTGATTGGGATGGCGTGGTGGTGGTGCCCTATGAGGTCGCTGAAGAAGTGCTGGCGATTGCGGCGCTTATTGCGATAGATGATAAAAAGTCGCGCCGTCGCCTCTATGAAAAGTTAGGCAAAGAACTTGACCAGACGGTAGATTGGGAAGCTGCCGCCGAGTATTACAAAGATATTTTATAAAGTGATGCAGGCAATAGAGGAGGTCTCATGGTGTTGAGCGAGGAAGGATTGAAGGGGATAGGCAAACTGGCTGCAATGTCTATTCACGAGAATTGGGAGCAGCCTCAAAGCGGATCAATTGCCGCTGTAGAGTTCCAAACCTGGGCCAAGGCTCATTCGACGGAAGAAGTGCAACAGCTTATTAGCTACGTCCGTGAGTTTGCCGCTGCGGTTGGCGTCTCCTGGAAAGACCTCGATCAACCTCCTAAAAGCGCAGCAGAACACAAGAAGCGCGAGGCGATTAGTTGCTTTGCCCTTTCGGTGTGGCGGATGCGCCAGATGAAAGATATAGAGCCACGCTTCACTGAGGCGCTAGACAAAGTGGCCGCGCTGGAAGATGAAGCTTTCGATGAGACTAAACTGCAAGCTTTAAAGCAACGCCTCCGCCATACTGTTGGTGATATGGCGACTTTACCTTCTGCAATCCCTGCTGAAGTTGCTATTGAGGCTAAAAGCGAGGGGCCAGTGCAGGCTGCTCATGATAGCGTTGATAATTTGGAGACTTAAGTTCAGCACAAACTAATTCACAACCTTAAGAGGAGATAAATCCCGGATGGAATATCGTATTTTGGGCCGCACAGGTGTGCATGTTTCAAGCCTGTGCTTTGGCACCATGTCGTTTGGTGGCGATGCTGATGAGCCAACTTCTGCTGCTATGTTTAAGCG
This sequence comes from Abditibacteriaceae bacterium, assembly GCA_019239895.1. Classification (GTDB taxonomy): domain Bacteria; phylum Armatimonadota; class Abditibacteriia; order Abditibacteriales; family Abditibacteriaceae; genus JAFAZH01. The sequence goes on from JAFAZH010000056.1 coordinate 84,626, forward strand.
TTGCCGGGAGGCAGGTATCAACTTTTTTGATACCGCTAATGTGTACACAGGTGGGCGTTCCGAAGAGATTCTGGGTCGCCTGATTGCGGGGGAACGCGATAACATCGTGCTGACCTCGAAGGTTAACTTTCCCGTGGGGGAAGACCTCAATGCGCGGGGCACTTCGCGTCGCCATATTATGCTGTCGGTGGAAGCCAGCTTAAAGCGGCTGGGCACAGATCGGCTCGATGTTTATTTTCTACACTCCTTTGACCCCTATACGCCAATGGAAGAGTCATTGCGTGCCCTGGATGATTTAGTGACTGCCGGAAAAATCCTGTATCCGGCGGTGAGCAACTGGGCGGCGTGGCAAATCGCCAAAGCACAGGGGATTGCGGCGCAAGAACACTTAGCGCGTTTTGAATGTATTCAGCCAATGTATAGTCTGGTGAAGCGCCAGGCCGAGGTGGAGATTCTGCCCCTGGCCCTTTCCGAAAAGATTGGCGTGATCTCCTATAGCCCATTAGGTGGCGGCTTGCTATCGGGCAAATATAGCAAAGAGAGCCGCCCGGAAAGTGGCCGCCTAGTCGAGAACGCCATGTATAAAGTGCGCTATGGTGACGCGAGTTATCTGGAAAACGCCGAGCGGTTTACAGCTTATGCTCAAGAGAAGGGTATTCATCCGGCAACTCTCGCGGTGGCCTGGGTGATGTCGCACCCGGCCATCACAGCGCCGATCATTGGTGCCCGTAACGTGGAGCAGTTAGAGCCATCATTGGCCGCAGCGGATTTAGAGATGACCCCCGAATGGCGGGCCGAAATTTCGGCCTTCACCCCGCAACCGCCACCCGCCACAGATCGCACCGAAGAGCAGAAGGGTATGTCTTATGGTGCGGTGAAAACTAAGTAGCACCGTGTTTAGCCAACTGTTCGTAGTTTAGAAGGTAACGGTGACGAGTGATAAGTTACAGTGCACAGTGCATTCTCTTCTACAAGTTATGATGAAATTCATTAATCCACTTCCCTCATCAGATTTATATGTGTATCACTACACCAGGGTTGATACAGCCTTGAATTACATATTGAGAGATGGAACTCTAAGACTTAACTCATTTGCCGCAATGAATGACCCACGAGAAAATAAGAGTTGGACAATTGCTACGATGATTAAGCCATCGTTTGATTTAGAACCTAAAGATTGGGATGCTCTCTCGGAGAATGTATCAAATATTCTGAAACAGAATGTGAAAATGGCTTGCTTTAGTAAGGACAGGGAAACTGCGGTTGATAAGTGGCAGCCAGACGGATTATTAGATAGGGGGTTTGCGAGACCTAGCATGTGGCATCATTATGCGAATGGACATAATGGAGTATGTTTAATGTTCAGCATTGAGAAGCTAAATGTGGCCTTTTGCAAACAAGTTGAACCTGACAGGACTTTTTCTGGGACTGTAATTTATTCTGACGATGGCATTATCTTACGGATGGGGCATCACCCTTTCTGTATTGATTTAACAGGCTTTGCTAATATCTCAAATCTTCAATCTGATCCAAGGTTTACGATTGAAGTCAATAATCATCTCCGTCGTTGGATGTCCGAGTTATTTTTCACGAAACTAAAAGATTGGAGCAATGAAGAAGAATTCCGGTGGGTGTATTTGGATGATAATCCTCAACCTCTTCCTTTAGAATTTCACGATGCACTAGAAGGGATCATAATTGGAGAAAAAGTTTCGTCCGTTCACGAAGAAGCCTTTCTGAAATACTGCGTGTTATACAAAGCAGATATAGCGCATCTAGAATGGAGAAACGGTTATCCCACCATAGTGCATTCGGGACAGCCATATATTACACATAAGCACTTACTTAACCCATGAGATCAAAATAGCAGCGCAACTAGGTGTTATCTATCTGGGAATCATCAACAAAGGTCAATAAAACTTTGAAAAAGCTCATCTTTTTTGTTTTGCTTGCCTGTTTAGCCACCTTGCAAAGCTATTCGGCTCAAGCCAAGTCCCGTTCCGCCTTTGCTCAGTGGGGCGCACAAACTCTGGCCGAGACTAATAATTTGTTCTGGATACCACAGCGTAATTTGTACGCGGATGAGGCCAAACCTGCCGGGCCAAAGCCGACTACCCCGGCTTTTATGTGGGGTTGTGGGGTGCAGTTGTCGGCCCTGGTCGCGGCGACCGAAGTGGATCGCAAAACCTATGCTCCGCAGTTAGCCCGCTATGCGCAGGCGTTGCAAGTCTACTGGACGAATGCCCACGGTATCGGCGGCTACGATGTCTTGCCTGCCCCTAAACCCTCCGACCGTTACTACGATGATAACGCCTGGATTGTTTTAGATTTGGCGGACGCTTATCAAACCACCAGGCAGCCGCAATACCTCCATTGGGCGGAAAAGACGTTTCGTTTTGTGGACAGTGGCGAAGATAACCAACTGGGCGGCGGTATTTTTTGGAAGGAAAATGAGAAAAGTTCCAAGAACACTTGCTCTAATGCACCATCTGCCGCCGGAGCCTTACGCCTCTATCAGCTAACCCACAAACCAGAATATCTGGCCACCGCGCAGCGCCTCTATACGTGGACGAACACCCATTTGCAAGATAAAGATGGGCTGTTCTTTGATAATCAGCGTTTAGATGGCGAAGTGGAGCAGACTAAGTGGTCGTATAATTCGGCCCTCATGATTCGCACCAATTGTCTGTTCCATGCCATAACGCATGATAAGAAATATCTGAGGGAAGCCCAACGTATCGCCAGGGCAGCCGAAGCACACTGGGTTCATGCGGATACAGGTGCTATCCGCGATGGGTCTCAATTTGCGCATCTGCTGTCTGAGTCGTTTTTGTACGTCTATGACCGCGATCATGATCCACATTGGAAAGATGTAGTCGGGCGTGCGTTGAAGTTCTTGCACGAGAATGGGCGAGATCCGCATGGTTACTACAGCAAGCAGTGGGATACACCCGTTAAGGATACTCTAACCACAGTGCGCCTGATTGACCAGGCCAGCGCGATTCGCGCTTACTGGATGGCGGCTCGTTATAAGCTCAAATGACCAAGTGAGAGGGCAGACTTAACATCTGCCAAAATACCGCAGGCGCAAGAGTATTTCTCTTGCGCCTGCTCTATTTTACGAGGCTGGATTTAAGGTGATTAAAAAATCAGCAAGGGCTTAGGGCGAAGGGTTACGTCGCCACTCATTGTTGTTGATGTCTTTCCAGATACTGTCGGGTCGCTGCCATTTAGCGTGACCATCTAAGAAGCCAACGACTAAGCCGCCCTGGTGACGCACCAATGCGCCAGACTGAGTTGTCACATAGGGTATCGCGCCAGGGAAGATGTTATTGAAGGGATACAAGCCGCCCCGCGAAGCGGTGCCATCACCACGCCCGGCATCGGCCAGAATAATGAAACGATCTGGATAGTTGAACACTGCCAAGGGCGTCTTCTCGTTAAACCCAAAGTCGGGGTTCGACTGATACCATGACTGCTGGCTCGCGCCATTGGCTACATATTGTTCATTGAGTTGAAAGCCATAATCACCCGGATACCAGTTGCCGGGGCCGACGGTGCCCCAGTCGGTGGCCGAAGAAGGGCACGCCCAAACTTTGCCACTCTTGATGTAGGGGTCGAGTTTCGCCTGAATCGAGAAAGGGGCTTTTCCGACTGCGGTGTCGGGGGTGCCAGTCGGAGCCTGGCGTTCGGTTACTGTCGCGGGCAGATGTTCATCATTGTCCTGGATGTATTGCACAAAACCCAGACCAATCTGCTTCACGTTCGACAAGCAACTGGCCTGACGCGCCTTTTCACGGGCCTGAGAAAAGACGGGGAACAGAATCGCCGCCAGAATTGCTATGATGGCGATGACAACAAGCAGCTCAATCAGCGTGAAACCTTGTTTTCTTTGGTTGATTTGCTGGCTCCTCGATTGGGGCAAGCTCTGTTTATTAGGCTTGCTATAACTACGATTAAACACTATTTTCTCCTTTGGGGCGATTCGATTTTTCGCCCTCGCTTTGAAACTGCCGTTGCGAGATGGACTTCCCGATGGGACAGCTTAAAAATGCCGCAACGGTGAATTCTAAATCTCTAAATTGTCGGACTTACTGTTATAGGTTGTTAAACGGGTTGGGCTAAAAAGCTGGCACTCGCCACAGGAGGCAGAGTACCTGGGTTAAGAAGCCGGTCAACGTGGAAGTGATGAGAAGAAGATTAACAGTGCTGAAGCGTTCTCATCTGCCACATTGCCGGCCACCTACAGCTTGAGGTGCAGCCAGTGGACACGAGCGTGCAGGCGGCGCGACAACACATCGCGCAGAGAAGAGCCTGACAACACAAGTGGGCAGAGAGTAACATGTTCAACGAATCTTTAATCTATGGCTTGAGTAGCATTAAACAAGAATAGGTTGAGAGATATAGCAATTTAGCCGATCTGATTCTCTTAACTACTTTTTAATCCTGCGCTATCAGCATAATTGTCTACTTGTTGAGTAGACTTTGAATAAATTATAGAGATTGTTTTATTAATTGTCAAGACGGTTTTCTAAAAATCTCAAAAATTGCGTGGCAAAACGGTATAAAGTTGGCACTGAGAACTAAGACAAGATTCCAGGTAAGGCGCAACGACCACTTAAACGCGGTGTCTTAAAGCCGATGTAATTGACCTGAAACAGTTAAGTTTTTAGGTTGTATAGAAGCATTGGTTATTGGTTTTAGTCATCTTTTTTAGATCACACGGAGAGAGGATAGCAACATGAGGCGACAAAGTTTGAGGTATTGGGGTGTTGGCGCGGTTTTTGGGTTGGCGGCAGCCGGTGCTTTTGTCGGTCGAGCGCAAGACCAGGCATGTGCGCCTGCTCCAGCAGGTATGACGGGCTGGTGGCCCGGCAACGGCGTAGTGAACGAATTGGTTTATAAGACTAATGCGGTCATGGACAATACTATCACCTTCGGAGCCGGGGAGGTTGGCCAAGCCTTTAACTTCCAGGGCAACCATAATGGCGTCAAGCTGCCGATTGCCGACCGTCCGGTTGGAGCTACAGGCTTTACTGTGGAAGCCTGGCTTAATCCGGCGGATGTCGCGCCGGGTCATCCTATTTTCGAGTGGAATAATGGCACGACCTTCGGCGTGCATATGTGGACTTATGAACAAAACGGCGAATTATGGGCCAATTTGATGGATACTGGTGGTATAGCCCATTACATTAAAAGCCCGGCGGGAGTTCTGGCTACCAATACTTTTCAGCATGTGGCATTGACCTATGATCGGGCTTCGGGCGTGGGCAGAATTTACCGCAATGGAGAAATTGTAGCCAACCAGAATTTAGGGCAATTTAGACCACAGACGGGCGGGTTTGATCTCTATCTCGGTTATCGTCCGGCTGGTCTGGGGCAGGGGCAGCGTTACGTTGGGCTAATGGATGAAATCAGTGTCTATCGGCGTGCCCTTACCCCAGCCGAGATTCAGGGTATTTTTCGTGCTGGTGCTGCCGGTAAATGCACCACGCCAACGGGTGGGGTCGCTACGGCTACTGCCCCGGCCACAGGCACGCAGCCCGCTACGGCAGCGGGTCTACCTGTGGGTTCGGCGCCTCCTGGGTCGCCCCGCATTACAACGGGCACGGCGGCAACGGCTACACCCACCCCAATGCCAACGCCCAGACCGATACTGCCAACACCCACTCCCATTCCCTTGATGCAGCGCCCAGTCGCCAATGGCCCCATCGCCGTGTTTGATTTCAGTGTGGCGTCTGGTCTAGACCCTGCTTTAGGGCATCAAATTTCTGACACTCTGGCTACTACCCTCCAAAGAGCCAACTTTGATATACGCACTCGTAAACAGGTGGCGCAGGCGATAGGAACGGATACCGCCGCACAAGCTCTGCTGCGTCCGCCTTACAGAGCCGCCACCCAGAATCGCTTGGCCGCTGCGGTGGGGGCGGGCAGTGTGCTCTTAGGTCGTGTCACTGATGTACAGTTGCATCACGGTAAGTCGGCCACCGTGCAGGCTGAAGTACAGCAACTTCAAGCGGGGACTGGTGCGGTGATGGATACGTTCTACATCACCGAAACCACACCGGACAGGGCTGGAACTGCCACCGATAATCAATTGTTAAGTGCAGCCGTGCAAAGAGTGGTCGCCTCCACCTTGAGGGCACTGCGCCAGGCGCATTAAGTTGCAAGTTCGACAGATAGGACGCAAAGCTTCGCTACGCTATGCTGCGCAGCATAGCGTAGCGAAGCTTTGCGTCCTATCTGATTACAACCTCATAAGTTTCACGGCCAGACGCTCATGCTCAGCACAGTGTTTTTGAGGGTGCCTTTGGTAATCGGTTTGACATGCCCATCCGCCCACAGCACATTTACTATATTATTGTGTGGCTGCAACGAGGCTTGATAGGTAGTGAAGTCGCCGTTATCCGTCCAGTTAACGCCATTCCAGAAGAGGCGATAAAGCATTTGCTCGCGGCCTTCGCCTCCCAAATCATCGAAGGCTACCACGACACGCGATGGGCCGCGAATGGCCGTAATAGGGACGCTTTTTGCGGGCATTGCGGATTGGCAGAACAAGGGGCCATTGAGCCAGTAGGTGAGGCCCAAAGTAGATTGATTTGGCCTGTGTTCTGATGCGCTGGGACATTGAAAAACCTCTTGCGTTCTGGCATAAGGCATAATTTCACTCACCCAGCCATCGGCACGCTGAAATGGGTCTCCACTGGAGCCGTTGGCTCCGGCAATGCAAGCGGCACCGTCAAAGGGATTCATTTCATCATGATCCTGCTCATATTGCAGCATAGATAGACCTATTTGATGGAGATTGCTCTGGCAGGCGGCTTTACGCGCTTGCTCTCGTGCCCCCGCTAATACTGGTAAGAGGATACCCGCCAGTAAAGCCAGTATCGCTGCTACTACGAGAACCTCAACCAGCGTAAAGCCGTCACGACGGCGTCCGGTAGATTGCATCACTCGTTTCTCTATTGACCACTTTGGTAAGTCGCTATGGCATTGGGCAGCATAAGTTCCGGGTGCGGGTAAGTCTGGTGGATGTCCGCAATGCGCTCTTTATACTCATTTTCTGTGAGGCTATTTCCCTGCTGTGCTTGAACCAAATGGGTGCGGAGCGCCAGTTCGAGAGCATTGGTGAAGACAGGCGATAGATTAATGGTGCGCACGGCGCGGAAAATGCCGGTGGCCGCATCCACCACATGTACTTGCAGGGGCGTGCGTGTATCGGGGGTGAGAGCAGGCAGCACACGCGGTTGCTCATCTGCTGTCAAAGACCACCAGGTGTAGGGTGCGCCGCCCCAGGGTACATGCGGAGCAAAGCGATAAAGCAAGAAAAGCACTGACTTTTCTACCGTCAGAGCCAATTCAGCCCTGCCCACACTGACGGACTCGATTTCTGCCTGTGTCGGTCGGTAGAGAAAAAGACGCAACTCGTGGCCCTGGCGCGTATAACGATAATCCGCGCCTTGAGGCCACTTTAGTTTAGCCTCTTCGTAAGCCTGCCCGATAACGCGACGCTCTTGCATAGGTGGCTCCCTTAGCTCCAAGGCATAGAGCAGAATAGAGGCCGCTTAACCTCAAGCCTTAAAGACAAGTAACAGCATTAAGCTTACCCCGGTATTACCTAAAGTGGGAGCATTAACCATCCGTATTTTTGCTATTAAATTCGACAAGCTGCATCCGGGATGGCGGTGTGACTTCTGCCTGGATGACCTGAGTCAACAATGTGCGGTAATTAGCGCCGGGGGTGATATGACCCAGCACTACAGCCTGCGCAGCGCCAGTGGCCGCTGGCACATTGCTGGGCCAACCATGCACGGTGGCATAACCCATCAGCGCAAAGGCTACAGCTTCCTTGGCATCAGGGTTTAAGCCTTGAGCATCTAAGGTAAGCACGGTTGACCCGTGTAGTTCTGCCTGCAACAAGCGTAAGAGCACTGGGTTGCGTGCTCCGCCGCCACTGACCAAGACTTCGTTTATCTGCCCTAAGTACTGGCGATATGCTGCCGCGATGCTGCGTGCTGTGAAAGCTGTCAGGGTTGCCACTATATCGTTAGCGTCCAGCCCTTGCTGTTTCGCCTGTTGGATATACTGAGCTGCTTCCCCTGGCCCCCACTGCTCACGTCCGGTTGATTTAGGAGGTTTAAGGCTAAAGAAGGGGTGCTGCATCCATTGGTTCAGTAATACTTCATCCACTTTCCCGGCTCCACTCATCCGCCCATCTTCATCAAAGGTTTGCGTGCCACCTGTGAGTAGGCGCACCGCTTCATCCATTAACACATTGCCCGGCCCCGTATCAAAAGCTATAACAGCCTGGTTAGTTGCCGAGGCAGGCGGGAGGTAAGTCACATTACCAATGCCGCCAATATTTTGAACGGCGCGATATTTCTCTTTATCGCGGAGCAAAAGCGTATCGAGATAAGGCACCAGGGGCGCACCTTCCCCGCCAACAGCCATGTCCCGAAGACGGAAATCGGCTACCACTGTGCAGCCAGTGCGTTCGGCGATGACTGCCGCTGCACCGATTTGTAAGCTGGAACGCACCGCACCGGGCACAACTTGGTGGTAAACCGTTTGGCCATGCGAGGCAATAAGATCAATCTTTTCCAGCGGCACATTCGCCTGGGCTGCCACTGCCATTGCTGCCGCAGCGAAAGCCTCACCCAACAGCATATTGGTTTCACAGACCGCCGCAGTTGATCCCGTGTGTGGCGGCATCAATGCCCGCACCCGGCCTTGCACTCCCCCCTCAAAAGGGTGCATAAGAAAGTTGTGCAGGGTGAGTTGTAAAGTTTTATCGCTGTGGGTGATTTCCACTAAAGCCGCATCAATGGCGTCCACTGAGGTGCCCGATATTAACCCGATAATTAGCACATTGGCCCCGCATTCTGAGTGTGCTTTATCTTGATAGTCATGATAGTTATCTGGCTATTAAAGCGACAAAGCAGCCCAAGAGACTTCTTAGTGTGCAAAATGTTTGTAGATTTGATATACATTGTGTCTTAACAGAGACACCAAACTCTCTATTCTTACATTCATACCATAAATTTCGGCGATGGCTTAGTCGTCTGGCCGCCACATTGTTTAGACGAGGATGATTTATGCTTGAAGTCCGCGTGGCTTTTATAGGAGCAGGTGCTTTAGCCAATCAGCAGCATTACCCTAGCGTAACTGAAATGAAAGGCGCCCGCATCGTTGCCATCTGCGACCTGGATGCCAGACGCCTTGCCACTACTGCTGATAGATATGAGGTGGAGAAGCGTTACTCCGATTATCGAACGATGCTTGAACAAGAAGAGTTCGAGGCTTGCTATATCATCATGCCGCCCGCGCCCTTAAAAGCCATTGCGCTCGATTGCCTGGCGGCAGGTAAGCATGTGTTTATGGAGAAGCCGCCTGGAGTCCGCACCGAAGAAACCATTGAAATGGCCGAAGCTGCCGCTAAGCATGGGTGCCTTACAGCGGTGGGCTTTAATCGGCGCTTTGCTAATGTAGTGGTCAAGGCGAAATGTGCCGTCTTTCAACAGAGCGCCCCTTCTTTAGTCATGGCCGAATTTCATAAGAACATGTTAGGGCACGGGCCATACGATAACATGAGCATCCTGCACTCCGATGTCATCCATGTGGTAGATTTGATGCGCGACTTCTGTGGCGAAGCGACCGAAGTCGTGAGCCAGGTGGAACACCGTTATGAAGAGTGGGAAAACTCCTATAACTTCTACAATGCCTTGCTGCGCTTTGATAGCGGCGCGTCGGGGATTCTCACCGCCAATCGCACTGGTGGCAATCGTTACGAGCGATTTGAGTTGCATGGCCGCAATATCTCCTGTTATATTCGTGCCCCTGAACAGGTGGAGATGTATTGGGCTGAATCGCGGGAAGCGCGCATTCTCGACGACCAATTCCTGACTGGCACCCGCGACCCGCGCATCACTTATGGCTATCGGGATGAGAACATTCACTTCATCGAATGTGTGCGTGCGGAACAGCAACCAATTACTCACTTGGCAGATGCCGTAAAAACCATGCAACTGTGCGACCGTATCGCTGAAGGGGCAAAGTGATAGCCGCAAAGAAGCACAAAAGACGCAAAAGATAGAGTGGTAGTCTGTCATGCTTCGCGCAGCGAAGAATCCTGTAAGAGCGTTCTTAGAACGTTAGTAAACGCTTTTACAGGAAATTAGCCACACTGTATGGAGACTGAAAGTAGATTCTTCGCTATGCTCAGAATGACAAGCTCTTACTCTATCTTTTGACTTTTATGCTTGAGCTAATCAAAGCGGCTAGTAAGGAATGTCATTGCAAACAAAATTACTAAATCGGTATAGTTGGTTGATGGGTTTGCTGCTGGTTCTGTTGCCGTCGGTTATTCGGGCTGCGCCAGTTGCTACCGAGCCGCCAGTTATTCCCGTTGGCTTAGATGCTTATCGGATGTGGGAGCATTGGCCGGAGCAGCGCATTGGGGTGCGGGCATATATGCGCAGCACTTATGATAGGCGAGGTGGCAATGAAGGTGCGGATGCCAGTCATTTTCTTTATCAGTTAGGCGATACCGCCAATGTCACGTTGGATGTGGCGGGGCCGGGTGTGCTCTACTTCGCGCGCTATAACCACTGGCACGGTAGCCCGTGGCATTATGATGTAGATGGCACTGACCATGTGGTGCAGGAAAGCAGTACCGCTGACCCCAATCACCCCATTCCCGGCTCGACGTTTTTACCGCAGAACTTGTTTCCTAACCCTTTAGCCTGGACATGGGACATTACCAAAGGCGCGGATTTATTGTGGGTGCCAATTGCTTTTGAACGTTCCTTGCAGATGGCTTATGAGCGCACGCATTATGGGACAGGTTATTACATTTATCACCAATATATGCCAGGCGCGAAGCTATCACAGCCCATTCAAGCATGGAATGGGCAAACCCCGCCAGATAACGGTGTGTTAGATTTAATCAACCGTAGCGGGACAGATATTGCTCCCCAAGCGGGCACGCTCGAAGGAGATAAAATCGGGGTGCGCCAGCAAACCGGGACACTAACCATTCCAGCTAAAGCTGCCGTAACAGTTCTCGACCTTAATGCTGCGCCTGCTACCGTTCGTGCCCTGGAATTCACTATCCCGCGTGATAAAAGCGAGGATTTTTCTCAGGCCCATCTGCGCATTACCTGGGATGGCCGTCCCACTCCGTCTGTAGACGCTCCGGTTGCACTCTTCTATGGCGCAGGGTCGTTGTATAACCGCGATGGGCGCGAATATCTGGTCAAAGCCTTCGCCACCCATGTGCGGTTCGATGATGCAGGCATTCACCTGGGGTGCTACTTCCCCATGCCCTTCTTTCGTTCGGCCCAGATTGAGTTAGTGGGTGGTGACGCGGCAGTCGAAGGGGTGCAATGGAGCGTGCGCTATGCGCCATTAACCGAACCTATTAATTATGTGACTTATTTTCACGCCACCTATAAAGACTTCCCGACGCCAGAGGCTGGGCGCGATTTGGTTTTACTGGATACCCGCGAAACCGAAGGTGGCGGCGACTGGTCAGGCAACTTTATCGGCACTTCGTGGATTTTCTCACATCGTGCTGTCTTAGGCACCCTCGAAGGCGACCCGCGCTTTTTCTTTGATGACAGCCTCACGCCGCAGGCCCAGGGCACCGGTACTGAAGAGTGGGGTGGGGGTGGTGACTACTGGGGCGGACAGAATATGACCCTGCCTTTTGCCGGGCATCCGACGGGCGCAACGCGACCCGAAGCAGCTAAAAACGACGAAGATAAAATCGAATCCGCCTACCGCTTCCTGCTCGCCGATCTGATGCCCTTTGGCAATCATGCCGTCATTCACTTAGAGCATGGCGGCGAGAACCAATCTACAGAACATTATGAAACCGTGACTTACTGGTACGGCGTGCCCAGTCCGACGCTTTTGAAAACTGATGAATTGGATATTGGCAGCCCCGTTAGCGAGAAGGAGCATCAGTATCTTTCGCCCCAGGCTTCACCTCCTTACAATCTGACTTCGCGTTATGAGTGGGGCGTGGATACGCTCAACGGCAAGGAAGTTTATCCGGCAGCGCCTGACCGGGGCCGCACCACCGAGGGCACCTCAGAATTCACGCTGCGCCTCGTGCGCAATAATTTGGGGGTCTTGCTGCGGCGTAAGCTTGACTATAGCTATCCGAACCAACGCGCCGAATTTTATGTCGCTGATGCCGGGGCCAGTAACTCGCCAGCCGCCTGGCAACTGGCGGGCATCTGGTATTTAGCCGGGTCAAATACCTGTGTTTATTCAAATCCGCGTGACGAATTAGGTGCGGCGCAGCATAATGTTCAGACATCGAATCGCCGCTTCCGCGACGATGAATTTATGATCCCGCGCAGTTTAACCGAAGGCCGCTCAGCCATTCGTGTGCGGGTGAAATTCACGCCAGTGAACCTTCCGCTTTTTCCAGGTCAACCTATTCCTGAACTGGCCTGGAGTGAAATGCGTTATACCGCTTACTGCTATGCGATGCCGCAGCTAAAACTGGGCGCAGTCGCGGCTGCGCCTTAGAAATCATATAGAAAGGGAAGAGAGCAACCTAAGCGGCCCGTCATGTTGAGCGCAGCGAAACATCTCATGCCTAATACTTAGCGAGAGGCTCATAAGCACGAGATGTTTCGCTGCGCTCAACATGACACTTAGCTCCTGCGACATAGCTTGAATAAATTTTTAGAGCCGTTTAACTTTATCCGCTAAAGGGCACGCCTAACTCGACCCAGTGCTTTAGGTCGGCAACCTGTTGGTCGCTGAGCTTATTGCGTGGTGGCATCTTCAAATTGGGGTCTGAATAACTCACCGCTTTAATCAGCAGGCTGTTGGCCGGGTCACCCGGGACTACGGCTGGCCCGGTCTTGCCACCTTTGAGAATGGCATCCCGTGAATCCAGGCGCAAATCAGCTTTATGCCGTTCCGCGCCATGACAGCCGTTGCAAGATTGGCTTAATATTGGTTGAATTTTTGTCTGGTAAAACTCGACCGCCTTGGGGTCTTTCGGATCAAGCTGGGCCACGCTACTCCCTTTGGCGGTGCCGTCTGTTGTAGCTGATCCCCCTCCTTGATTGCAACCTGCACAGATTAAGGCCGGGCACAGGAACAATAGATTTCGCACGGCTTTGGTAAACCTCATTTTGGTGATCCCTTTGATAATGTTGGATTTATTTTTACGGCCAAGCTGACTTTGAGCAATGTTGTCATTTAATGATAATCATCAGTTATTAAAAAGTTATTAGCGTGAGAATTTTATTTAACTGTTTATCGGATAGGGATTCAGTTGTTCAACCTAACCCCCGGCCCCCTTCCCGCTGCGGGAAGGGGGCCGGGGGTTAGGTTGCAATTAAAATAGCATATAGTCAGAGCACCGGTTTTATGCTACGGTGTTAAATACTCTGAATGAATCAACTTGCCACTAATGAGTAATAGCTTGTCATTCCGAGCGGAGCGCAGCGAAGTCGAGGAATCTTTAATGGTATCTACAATATCCAACAGCAAGATTTCTCGACTCCATTCCCTTTGGTCTTTTCGCTCGAAATGGCAATCTCGTAAATAGCAACTTGATTAAATATTACAAACCCATTATGAAAAACTTCTTAGCAATGACTTTACTCGTTCCTCTCCTGCTTGGCTCGTTCAGAGCTAAGGCTGATGTGGCTGTTACCGATGAGCGCATCAAAGAAGAAAGGCTGTCTTTTCAATCGTTCGCGCCCTGGTCGCCGCGCACGCATTTGAACGCGGATGTGGCGATGGTCTATGGCATTGATAAAACATTGCCAGAACGCCTGGAAACCTGGCGACAGCATGGCTATCGCGTGGAAGTGATGACAGGAGCTTCCTGGGGTGAGTATCAGGATTACCTGTATGGCCGCTTCGATGGCATCAACCATGAAGACGAAGCGCAGACGGATAGAAATGGAAACAAAGTCGGTCACGGCCGCGATGTCTATTATATGTCACCGGGCGAAGCCTATGGCCGCTTTCTATCGGTGGGCGTTAAACGTGCCTTAGATGCCGGGGCACAGGCCATTTATCTTGAAGAACCGGAGTTCTGGGTGCGTAGCGGCTATGAACCTCACTTCAAGAGCGAGTGGAAGGCATATTATGGCGACGAGTGGCAGCCGCTCTATTCCTCACCCGATGCCCAGTATCGCGCTTCCAAATTGAAATATTATCTTTATCGCCGCGCCCTGTCGCAGGTCTTTGACTTTGTCCATCAATACAGTCAGCAGACAGGTCGCCAGATCGCGTGCTATGTGCCCACCCACTCGCTGATCAATTATGCTCATTGGGGCATCGTCAGCCCGGAATCATCACTCCTGGATGTGGGGTGTGATGGCTACATCGCCCAGGTGTGGACAGGCACAGCACGCACGCCCAATGTTTATGAAGGACGGGAAAAAGAGCGCACTTTCGAGACTGCCTTTTTAGAATACGGTGCGATGCAGAACCTGGCGCGGGCTTCGGGGCGACGCGTCTGGTATTTGAATGATCCGGTTGAAGATAACCCCAACCATTCATGGACCGACTACCGCATGAACTGGCAGAACACCCTTGTTGCATCTCTCTTGCAGCCGGAAGTCTCGCGCTATGAAATCATGCCCTGGCCCGACCGCATTTTTAATGGTACCTATCCCATTAAAGATGTATCGCAGCGCAAGCCGGGCGAAGCTGTGCAAAAAGAGCCGATTCCTCACGACTACGAAACGGTTTTGCAATCGGTCATCAGCGCGTTAGGAGACATGAAGCAACCCTCTAACGCCGTGCGCTGGGAGTGGAGTGGCACCCGTGGCGTGGGCGTGCTGGTCTCCGACACCATGATGTTCCAGCGCGGCGAGCCGACGCCTTCTGATCCGCATCTTGGCTCTTTCTATGGTTTAGCGATGCCCCTCCTCAAGCATGGGGTGCCAGTTGAGCCAGTGCAAATTGAAAGCGCCACGAAGCCAGGCTTTTTGCAGAACTATCGCGTGTTGCTACTCACCTATGAGGGCCAAAAGCCACCCACTCCGGAGTTTCATCGCGCCTTAGCCCAATGGGTGCGCAATGGTGGTGCCCTGGTTATTATTGATACCGATAAAGACCCTTACAACAGCGTGCATGATTGGTGGAACAAGGCTCCCTTAGCTTATCAGACACCACTCCAGCATTTACTCGAAACTCTTGGCTTAGCTCAAAACGCTACCGGGACGTTTCCCGTTGGTAAAGGCGTCGTGCTGCGGGCGATGCTCTCTCCCGCCGCCATGACCTATCGGCCCGATGGAGCCACTCAGGTGCGCGCCCTGGTGCAGCAGGCGGCGACAGCCATCAAGATGCCGTGGCAGGCGGCTAATGCCCTGGTGCTGCGGCGTGGCCCCTACGTGGTAGCTGCCGGATTAGATGAATCAGTAGATGGCGCACCTTCGCCAATCTTACACGGCCACTTCATCAACCTTTTCGATGCCAACTTAGCCGTTCTGACGCAAGTGCCCGTCACGCCAAATCAACGCCTCTTGATGGTTGATGTTGATGCCTTTCGTGACCGTCAGCCCCATATCATTGCCGCCGCTTGCCGTGTGCGGGATGTAAAAGTCACGCGCCGTGAAATGAGCTTTCACACCGATGGCATTGCCGCCACTCAAGCGGTAATCTGCATCGCCTTGCCGCGTGCCCCTAAAACCGTAGAAGCCGATGGTAAACCGGTTGCACCTGCTGACTATGATTATGTCAATGGAATCTTGCGGCTTCAGTTCCCTAATTCGCCAGATGGAATATCCATCATAATTCGACGCTAAAATTAAATGTTTAGAAAGTGTTTAGATTTAGCAGAAAAAGGGTATAATGATTCTATTCCTACTCTCAGGAAGCATGTTTTCAGTTTGAGGAGCTATTTATGGTAATAATGTCTCGCAGCAAAGTTCTAAAAAAAGGTTTCACGCTGATTGAGCTTTTGGTTGTTATAGCGATCATAGCAATTCTGGCGTCAATCCTCTTTCCCGTGTTTGCCAAGGCCCGTGAAAATGCACGCCGCGCCAGTTGTCAGAGCGGTATGAAGCAGGTCGCGCTGGGCGTCATACAGTATATACAAGATAATGACGAGTACTTTTATTATCAGTCTGCAGATGCTATGCCTGTTGGGGGCAGTGTTGGAGGAGCAGCACCCGGAGGATTACCAATGGGAAACCCCGCGGGACGAACTTACGCAGATGAATTGCACCCTTATATCAAAAGCGAGCAAATCTGGCGCTGTCCCTCTTCAATACTCAATAATAATGCAGCACCCGCGCAAATTCCCAATCGTGTTGCCTTTCACCTGAGCGGAATGTTAAACGGTAAACCTCTGGCGGCTATTGCCGCGCCCGCCATGACAGATCTGATGCGTGATACAGGCTCGGGGACAGCTTACGATATTTGCTATCTCCGTCCTGTCCCGGTAGATTATAACTGGGGCAAAAATTCTTCTGCTGGCACGACTGGAACTAGTTTTGGGGGCATTCCTGGTGAGAGGGCCATAGCTTCCCCCACTGGTCAGAACGGGCCGCACTTTGATGGCTATAATATTGGTTATGCGGATGGGCATGTGAAATGGATTGCCAGAACCGACTTTGGGCTAATTCCACCTAACGCTAAGGTTACCTACAGCCAGGACGGTAACAACTAAGCCATTCATAAAGGGCCAGTAAAAGTAAAAAGAACCGCCGTGATGCAGATTGCATCACGGCGGTTTGTTTTATCAAGGTGGAGGCGCACCTCCAGGTGGGGCACCACCGGATGGCGAACCGCCAGGTGGCGCACCACCAGCAGGCGCACCACCGGCAGGGGCACCGCCGGGAGGCGCACCCTCAGATGGCGCACCGCCAGGCGGTGCTGGCGCAGCACCCCCCGCAGCGGGCGTCGCCCCTGGCGGCGCACCGCCGGGAGGCGGGCCATTGTCCTGGACAACGGTGCTTTCATGGGAGCAGCCGCCGAGGAGCAGACTTGATAACAAGGCAACAACAAACGCAAATCTCTTCATCATTCTCCTTTCAGTTGTTCTTAATCTTACCCGATATTTCTGCTCTTAAACATTCTCTTGCTTCCTATAATAATCTCCGCTTGACTTTTTCCTGCCAAGAGATTAAGCTGGAAGTAATTCCCCGTCCCCACCTGTCACTGCCTGTCAATAATTGTCGGGGAAATATTCGATATAGTGAGGCGACCGCAATGAGAAAACCGTTCCTGCTGCTACTCACCCTCTGTGCATGGCAAAGTTTGATGTCAAGAGGTTATGGTCAAGATGCGGTTCAGGACGCGCCGCCTGCTCTCTCTCGGCCTGAACTGAGAGTATTGAACCCGAATGATATACCCGGCAATCTCCGTGGTAAAGATGTCCATCTGCAAGTGCAAGCGGCTACCACAGATGATTATATTCTGGCGTTAGCCCAGGCCGCCGATGCTAATATCATCGCCGACTCTTCTGCCTTTCCTACGACTGATCCACTAATTACCAGTGATGAGCAAGAAGTTTTTATTAAGCTCCTCTTAGACTTTGCCCAGGAACGGCACCTGACGGCTTTAACCTATGATCCTCAAACTATGCTGCTATGGCATGAGCCGGATGTAGTTGCCCTGGCCAAAGCAGCCATAGATGAAGATTCCCTAGAAGCCAGAGTCGTGCATAATGCCAGCCAGCAGACACCAGATACTTTTGCTATGGATAGGGCACTCACGACTTACTTCCAGCGTACCTATGGATGGAATGGGCGTGCCCCTGGCTTCTCCAAAGACATTAAGCTCGCTGATTTACCACCTGAACTGCGGTCTCCCATCATTGCGGCGACCGCAAGCCAAATATTCGGTTCGCGCAGCCTGGGGCATTGGGAATCCTGGTTGACTGATGAATTCTGGCAACAGGCGCGGCTCTGGGTTTCACCGCCTCAAGAGCGCGGCGACCATCTGCAATTATTAATGGCGGGTTATGAGGGCAAAGACGGGGGTTCCTCTCGATCAATTGCAATACTAAACGATGCTGAGGGTAACGGGAAAGGCACGACCCCCAACGTGACAATAAAACCAGGGAGCCTGCCCACAGCCCAAAAGCCTGTGCTGGCTACCCCGCAGGTTAACGCCTCGGCTAAACCTGCCGATACGTCATTTAAGCCTGCCAATACCCTATTTAAGCCGTTGGTTAAAGACCAACAACCAGTGATGTTATCGCAGGAGGCTGCACTTCAAGTTAAGGTTTCCTTTGCCATTAAGAATCAGCTATTGGAAACTTTGATAGCGGACTTACAGCAACAGACGGGGGTATCGCTCAAAGCGGAGCCAAAGACATTGCAGGGTCGTTTTATCACCGCCCAGGTCAAGGCCATGCCGTTAGCGACCCTGATGGATGCACTGGACAGGTTGTATGGCACCACCTGGGTCAAGAATGACACCGGATACCTTTTGACGCAAGCCAAATTATCGCGGTTTGAGCGGGGTGTCTTGCAACTCGGCAACCAAGGTTGGTTCCAGCATTCGCTCTCCCGGAAAGGCTTTGAGAAGCGTTGCCAACAGCAGCAGGAACTGGCGAATGCAATTATGCAGCAGGCAGACAAAAC
Organism: Abditibacteriaceae bacterium; assembly: GCA_019239895.1. Classification (GTDB taxonomy): domain Bacteria; phylum Armatimonadota; class Abditibacteriia; order Abditibacteriales; family Abditibacteriaceae; genus JAFAZH01. The sequence goes on from JAFAZH010000056.1 coordinate 103,204, forward strand.
CGAACTATATTCACCAGTGGGTTTTAAAGTCTCTGCATTGCCAAATGATCTTATTGGTAGAATTCGGCAAGCCAGTGAAGTGCCCGTCGCATTGAGAATCGTAAGCATCTATTCCGGGGTGGCTGAGGTCTTAAAGCGAATGGAAGGAAGCACTCTGCATGTAGAATCACCTAGACCTAAGCAAAATCTGGGGCCAGATGAGATTCAAAGAAATTATGCCACAGTAATAGCTGCCGACGGACGCAAACTATCCAGCTTTCGTATGGGCAGACCACTACCGCCTAACGAATAACATTTACGGTGTCTTCCGATAAGAGGGGTAACGGAAAAGGTACATTGATAACGCGCCGTGATGCAGATTGCATCACGGCGTGTTTTATTTATGAATCTGGTTGTGATAGAACACTAATTACAAATTAATGGATGCGAAGAAAGCCCTCTATGAATGCTCGTGTTCTGTTGCTGCTATTTTGTCTCGTCTCGCTGAACTTTCAACTGGCGCACGCCCAGAATCAGGCGATAATTCGTAAGGTTGCAATGCCAAGCCCAATCAGCTTTTTTGACCTGACTTATACGCAAAGCTGGGCGGCTCATCCTACCCGCACGGCTGATGCCTGGGATGAGGTTCATGCGGTGGCTACTTTGCAGGGCATTGTCAATCGAGATGCGCCGCGCCTGTACCTGCGGGCGATTTCTAATCCCGAAGGTGGCAATATCTCGGTAGATGATTGGTGGCTGGCCCACTTGCAAGCGCCAGGGGCATGGTTGGAAAAGCGTCCAGTGGAAGTGGTGTCTGATTTCGATAGTCTGGTGCGGCGGTTTCAGCAGTTTGTGCAGGGCTTAGTAGTTTATGATGGTAATGTCCCTGCGACTTCCTGTTTAGCGTCCACTATTGCTGGTGTGGATAACCTGATTGCCGTGCGCTATGATGCGCGTCCCGATTCACTCTTTCGGCATTTGCAAATGCTAGGCTTGCCCGTGAAAGTGTGGCTGGTGCATCAAGATGGATCACCGCTCTTTACTGGCAAGGGCGTGATTCCCGATATTAACCAACCTTCAACGGGCAGTGCTAAAAATGATGCTTATCGTTGGGCCATTGCGCGCTATATTGAAACCGGACATGTTAATACTCAGGCATTGGCTTATTATATAGACGCTGCCTGGTTGCGTAATCCCCACGCATCCATCTTCTGGAACCACACTCTCACTAATCATGATTATTTTGTGGCACGGGGTGCTTTTTTCTTTGACCTCTCGCCGTGGGAGGATGAGCCTGCTACCGATGACCCTGCACAACCGATAGGCACTGACCTCGCCACTCTAAAGCTGATGCTTGCGGCGGTAGCACGGCGCAACGCGGGGCAGCAGTTGACACATGTTGGCGGCTTTACCCCGTGGGCTTTTAAATACACCGATGCGGTTGGTGGCAAGCATGGGGGTGTGGCGACGGAATGGAAATTCTCGGAAATCTTGACTGCCTATAATTGTTATCTGGATGCCGATGCCCTGGGCTTAGGCGCAATGGCGAACGCTTCCTTTTTCGCGCATCAGCCGTTGCCCCAATATCCAACGGAACACGCTTTGAATCTGGCTGATTATACAACAGCGCAAGGTGTGGCGGCGAAGCACTATGTCACGTTCTATGTGGGGGATTACGATTCCGCGGCCTGGATGTATCAGATGCTGCCCTCGATCTGGGAAGACCCGAAACGTGGCGCAGTGCCGATGGGCTGGGCTTTTAATCCAAACCTGGCGGAGCGGTTTCCGGCAGCCTTCTGGTACACGCGCCAGACACGTAGCGCCAATGATGTTTTTATGGCGGGTGACAGCGGCGCGGGTTATGTGAACCCGTCTTTGTTAGAGTCCCCTCGCCCTAATGGTTTACCTTCGGCGACGGCGTTGTGGGAGGCGCACTGCCGTCGCTGGTATTCGCAATTTGGCCTGGGCATCACCGGGTTTGTGATAGATGGCAATGCGCCGCCGATGCCAAATAATGTGTTGAATGCTTATGCCCGGTTTTCACCGTTGGGGACGGTCGCGCAGAAAGTGCCGGAGCGTAGTCTGCATAATGGAATGCCCCTCATCCGCATGAGCGATGATTTAGATAGCTCGCCACAAAAAGCAGCCCAACAAATTCTGCATCGTTTGGATGGCCCCGCACCATCCTTTCATATTTTTCGCGCCATTTTAAAACGCCCCTCCTGGTATGCTGAAGTGATGGCTAACGTCCAGGCAGGCCGCGATGATATAGCGGTAGTTGATCCCTATACTTTTATGGCTCTGTTGAAGCGGGATGAGGAACATAAACAGTAACGCTGCTGAGCTTACACCTCGTGCTTTAGTAACACCTACGGCTGCCATTCTGGAATCTCCAGTCGCAGGCAAAACAGAGCGTGGTGTCACGCCGCGTGTTGTACTGCTTAGTCTTGCCTTAGCCTTCTTGTTTGGCTACATCATTCCCGTTATTGATATTAAGCTGAACAATACTTATCTCGCTTCGGTGCATCTGCCACCGGGTGCCGTCGCTGTCCTCTTAGTGTTGCTGCTCGTTGTTAATCCAATACTTAAGCTCATAGCGCGTGGTTTAGCCTTCTCGCGCAACGAAATTTTGACCGTCTATATCGCTTGCCTTTTTTCCTGCCTGGTGCCCGGACACGGGGCCGAAAATTTCTTTGTCTCGAACCTGATTGGCCCTTTCTACTATGCTACGCGCGAGAATAAGTGGTTAGAGTTTCTACCCCGCTATCTCAAGCCGTGGTTCACTCCTGCCTTATCCGATCATGGTCAATATGGCCCCTCTAGTCGCAGCGTAGTAGAGCCGTGGTACACGGCGCTGGTAAAGGGTCATGCCATTCCCTGGAGTGCCTGGATAATTCCCCTGTTCGCCTGGGGTCTCTTCATCTGCGCGCTTTATACGATGCTGGCTTGTCTGAGTGTCATGCTGCGCGCTCAATGGGCCGAGCATGAAGCTCTGGCCTTCCCCTTGTTGCGTCTGCCTTTAGAGCTAACTGAAGATGTAGACCGGCCAGATCAATATGGTGTGCTTGGTCGTTTCTTTCGCAACCCCTTAATGTGGATTGGCTTTGGCATTGCCGTGTTTATTTCGTTGTTGACTGGGCTTAATGTCTATTATCCTGACGTGCCGCCAGTGCCCCTGGATATTAACACTGGCCCGCTCTTTACCGAAGCGCCCTGGAACCAGATTAGCCCAACTCTCATCCGCACTTTACCGATGTTAGTGGGCATCACTTACCTGCTGACTTCAGAAGTCTCGTTCTCGCTCTGGTTCTTTAACTGGCTGATTAAGGCTCAACTGATTGTGGCCTATTATTTAGGATTTCTGCCCAGCACGCTGCCCAATGCGATTGGTCACACGGGCGATGCCAAATCGTTCACGGGGTATCAGCAGGTGGGTTGCTACTTAGCCTATGTGGGGGTTGTGCTGTGGACGGGGCGCGAGCACTTTCGACACATTGTGCGGCGTGCTTTTCGTCGTGAACAGGCTGGGGAGAATGAACAGCAAGAAGCCCTTTCTTATCCTGTCGCCTTCTGGGGATTCATTCTGGCTTTTGCCTTTATCCTCGCGTGGAGTGTGGCTGCCGGAATGCGCCTGGATGTAGCAATCGTGTTGTGGCTGAGCTACCTCATCATTGCCCTCTCTTTAACGCGAGTGGTGGTCGAGGGTGGCCTCTATTATGCGCAACAGGGCTGGACGCCGCTGGGCACCATCGCTCAATTGACTAACTCCGGGCCAGGCAAGTGGTTGTCGCCTGAAAGTATTGTGCCCGGCACTTTTTTACAGGGTGCTATTATTACGGATATGCGCGCCTTCCTGATGCCATCTTTCCTGCAAAGCTTTAAGCTGGCCTATGACCATAAAATCGCCGCCAGGCCATTACTGGCCCTCATTGCTGCTGTCACTGGCATCACCTTAACGATGGGCCTGTGGATGCGCGTGCGTATGGGTTATGAAAGTGGCGGTCTACAATTAAACCAATGGTTTGCTGTGGTCGGAGCGCAGCAACCAGCGGTTAACTCCGTGCAATTTATCAATGGGGCGCGTGATGTGAGCTGGACAAATTGGCTGTGGCTTGGTTTAGGCATGTTGACGACTTATGGCATTATGTTGGCGCGCAGCCGCTGGATGTGGTTTCCCTTACACCCCATCGGTTTCTTAATGTGCCTGACGGCTCCCCTGCATCGCGTCTGGTTCTCGATTTTTCTGGGTTGGTTGTGTAAAGTGCTCATCACCCGCTTTGGTGGCACCGACACTTATCGTAAAATGGTGCCCGCCTTTCTGGGACTGGCTTTAGGAGATATTGCGATGATGCTCTTCTGGCTCATTATTGATGGCTGGCAGGGCCGCACCGGACACCAGTTAATGCCTGGTTAATAGAGGCAATAGTTGTAACATTTGAGTGGTAAGACTTCATCTTAATAAAAGCGAGAAAGCAGTTATGGCATGTCATCAGGCCAACTTATCAAGCATTGTCAATAGAAAGAACATAGCCCTGCCAACGATGTTCCTGGTGGGCTGGCTGATGGCCTTATGGAGTAGACCACTATCCTCAGCGCAACTAACAGCTTCGGTGCCGCCACAACGCGAATTGATTTTATCGAATTGGGAGAATGAACGATGGGCTTTATCCGGTGGTGCAAGCCTACAACATAATGTGGGCCAGGCTCCTAATGGTGAACCCTTAACCCGCATCACTTTACCGGGGCCGGGTGAAGGGCAAGCGGTTTTAACGCAGATTAACTTGCCGCCGAATGCGGGAGATATAACCGCGTTTATCCACAAGACGGAGCATGGCCCCACGCGTCACGAAGCACTGTTTCAGGACGAGCATGGTTGGGGCGGCGCGGGCAACACATTATGGGCGATTAAAGAGGACACCACCTATTCAACTCCTGCCCTGAAACATGGCTGGTCCTGGAGGGTGGGCTTCTTTAAGTCTGAGGTGCGACCACCATTCCGCTTTCGTGGTTTCCGCCTGCATGGTGGCGAAAGTCCCGGCAAACCGACGCTTGAAGTCGGGCCTATTCATCTATCTTATACGCCCGATGATAAGCAGTGGCTCTACACCGATTTGCAACCTAAAACCATTAGCACCCGTGATGGCATTTTGCCCCCGCTGTTTTTGCGAATAGCGAATCTGGGCACTGTGCCGCGTAGCTTTCATCTCAACGCCCGGCCCCTTGAACGGAATCTTGCCCTTGTGCAAGTTGCTCCCATCAGTTTGGGAACTGTTGTCCTGGAACCAGGACAGTTAAAAGAAATCCCGGTTAAGCTCCCGCTCTATTTATTGGGCTTTTATACCCTCGAATATCGCGCTGAGACTGGTAACGAAACGACAACGCAGCAAGAGAAAGTTTCGGTTATCAATGCCTTGGATGTGGCAGAGGGTTTTCGCCACTGGGCGGCGCATCGCAAGTGGTTTAGTGTGCCTGTGCGTCGTGCCGCCACCGGGCCGGATAATAAGGCGCAGGTTGAAGTGAGCACCGCCGATAATGGTTTAAGTTTAGTGCCGCTATTTCCGGTGCAGCCCCGGCACGCTCGTCCGGGCGATGTCCCAGTAAAGCCTCCAAGCCTTATGGAACTTTTACGCCAGGGCAGTGGTTTTAGCGAAGATCGTCCGCCCGGCAGCGAACTAAGTGTGCTGACGACGCAACTGAGTCCAGCCTGGTTATTGAAGAGCACGGATCGCCAGTTAACTCTGTTTGGTGATACACGCCGCGTTGGTTTAGATGGGCCATCACACTTAGCTTTTGCCACCGCGCAGGGCACTCGTGTGCTTAAAGTTGGTACTGCTTTGAATGCACTTGATTTGCGGGCTATGACTCAACCGTGGCTTCTCGTCTGGTGGGCTGGCAGCGATGGTTGGCAAACCTGGGATGTGCCGTATTTTGTGCTCCTGCAACATCGCCCAACGAGCCTGAAGCTAAATGAGCAGGGAGTGAACCTCTTCTTCACCAATAGTGCAGACTATATCGCTTCCATGCCGCTTTATGGTTATGCCAAACTGCCGCAACAAAGCGCGTGGCAAAAGCAGCCAGAAATGTTTCGTCTGCCTGCCGCCTGGCCGAAGTTACATACGTGGAATTGGGAGCAGTCGCTACCGTCTTATGTCACGGCACGTTGTAATTGGTGGGCGAAGGCGTTAACGCGCTTTCCCTCTAATGTGCATGAGACCTACTCGATTGACCATGCCGCCGGTATGGTGCATGTGCGCGATCAATATGACTACATCAATATAAAAACAGATTGGAATACAGTCCCGATCACGCTGGCTCCCTTGAGTCCTACCCTGGCTGTAGCTCAACAGGGGGGCTATCCCATGACCATTGAAAAGAAGCTACTTGATTGCCAGTATCCTACGCTCTTTGGGCCTTACAGTGCGGTGGAAGGCTCGAATGAAGTGCGTTACAGCTTCAACATCGGGCCGTATTGGATGCAGACCGCAGACCCGAACTTAAACCAACCTGCCGACGCGAATACGCCAGCGCGTCGCGCCCAGGCCCAACTGTTGAATTGGGCAGCCAATAACAGCAGTGACGCGGCGGAAGTGCAGATGTGGGATTGGCGTGATGAAAACTTTGTCTGGTATATGCAAAGCGGCGATTTACGCGAACCGGCATATGCCACTGGCTATACCACTGGCACCTTACGCCAAGACCACAAGAGTTGGCTGCAAGCGCGGGTGTTGCATACGTTGCTTGACCCAACCCGCTACAAAATGGATGAGCGCAATGGCGTCCTCACCCGCCGCTATATTGATGGCCCCGGCATTGGCAACTGGGGGTCAGCCGATTGGGGTGATAGCGGCAAGCTTGGCACCGATATGATCTGGGATGCTTATGTCTATGCTTATAATACTGGCGATTATCAGACCATTGCGGATAAATGGGGCATCATTATCAGCTTAAACACGTTGCCGGTGACGATGAGTTGGCTGGGCGTGGGGCGCTCGGCTATTGCCGAGATGGGCGATGAAGCCCCGCCGATGCTGGGTTTGGCGCGGTTGGCCTATGCGGTCGGTGATAAAGATACCTACAGTGCTGCCGTCTACTGGTATGCGCGAGAACTGGTGCATCATGTGGTTAAAGAAGGCGCGTTCACCAAATGGCGCGAGCAGTTTGAACCCTGGCACACGGGTCTGGAACTCTCGACCGAAACGCCGACCAATTTGTGGGGCACCAATGCGGCATGGCAGCCGGGTGGCTTTCGCACGACATCTGGCGGCGAGAACCAGTGGAACAACTTCTATGTGCGCTTTGATGATGTGGATACGTGGCGTTTCCATCAACACTATGCCCGTGAACTGCCTAAACGCATTACAGCTATTGCGAAGCCAGAAGAGCTAAAGAAAAACTACCAGGTTTATTTAGCGCGGGTGGCTGTTCTGGGGGATGATGTCGCCAAGGCACAAGCTGATTATGTACAAAGTGACCCCAAGGTGAACGCGCCGGATAATTACATCAGCCGTGTCATGGCCACCTGGCGTGAATTCCCGCCTAAGTTAGAAACCCTCATTCCTGCGGCAACTCCAACCTTCACTGATAACGGCTGGGCGTGGAGCCAGATGAACTTTTTAAGCGCAGGAATGGTTAGCCCCCAGCAGATGAACAAAGGCCGTTTACCTACGCCACAATGGTTCTGGTGGAAGCCACCCCACCCGCAGCAAGGCGTGGAATGGGGCGATAAGTGGACATTTGGCAGTCTATCTCCCAGCAATAAAGCCCCTGATGCTTCAGCCACGAGCCAAGACTTAAATGCCGTTAGCACCCTCTGGAGTTACACTCTTCATGACCTGACAACCAATAACCAGTTGCCGGATGCGCTCTACAACACGGCGCAAAAAACTAACTTTGCTAACGAGTAAGCAATAAATATGACCGATCCCCACAGGCCGGAATTCGCTATTGATTAAGTTGGCGCAGAACAACTCTGGTTGAGCGTTTAACTTTCATTTTGCAGACCCAAGAGACTGCTGATTTCAGATCTTGAATTTAATGATGCGCCATAGGAAAGTTGGTGTTACCGCAAACTGAGTTTAACTGAGATGTGGGGGTAAGTATGAGAAAAATGCACCTGCGTTGGAAATTAGATAGTCTGATACCCCTTGTTATTGCATTACTACTGAATTTTTGCCGATGTGGAGCACAGGATGAGAAGGTTGGTCTATTACCAGCACGAATCATTAAGCTGGCTCTACATCGGAAGGCTCTAGCCTGGCAGTCTGCACCATCCGACACTGGCGAGTATCTGGCTTTTCCTCCTCCTTACAGTTCTAATCGTGTCGCATGGAGCGGCTACACCTTAGCCGGAACACCCTGGGGTATGTTGGTTTCAGTTGGCAAAACGCGCTGGCGCATTCTTCCGAATCTTTATCAACATGATGTTCGCCCTATTAAGGAGATGGCAGGATTGCTCTGGGTTGAAGAAAAAGAACGCGGCTTGCTTGGGCTAAGACCAGACCTGACAGTGGCCAGGAGGTTAGCGAGCGTAAAACGTTATTGTGTAGCCATCGAGCCACAAAGTTTCTGGTGCTTGGATGGTAAGTTCGGTGATACGGAACTCGTAGAATACAACATGGAAGGGCAAGAAAAGCGTCGTATCCAAGCCTCTAATCTCATTGATGAGTGGTATCAAAAGCCTTCTGAATTAACTGGCCGTGATGCAAGGGAGTGGGAAGTTGAATGGGTTTCAGTCGAAGCCAATACTATCTGGTTGGCATTAGACAACCATGAAGTCCAACTCGCTGGTGCCGATGATGCGCCACACCTTTTAGGCACAACGCAAATTGTCCGACTGGATCGTGCCACCTGGAAAGTTACATCTCTGGTTGATATTAAGGAGGGATATTCTTTTGTTAACTTACCGGATCAAATTCTCTGGTGTGATCATAAAGATGTCCAGCGACTTAATAAGAAAAGCCTACGCGTTTCTACTCCCACCCACCCGATGTTTCCTGAATATAGTTATTTGATGTTAGACGAAAAGTATTTATGGGTCTTTTCTCGTGCGTTGCCTCCGCAGTTGCCGCCGCAAATTTACTCGATCCAAAACTTTAAGCCAGTTTCTCCGTCGCCAACAAACTTACCTCCACACCCGGCGCAGCCTTCTTATATGGCGCGTTGGTATACCCCAATCAATCCTCTATATGATCCTGACCAAAGCTTTCCCTTCAGGGTAGCTCCTTATTTTAATCTGGCGGCTTCAGGTGATCAGCAAGTCTGGTTAACCACACCAAATTCTTCGCTAACAGAAGTGGAAGACAAAGGAACCGCGAAAAGATACAACCTACCCGATGAGGGACTTTATCGTGGCCCCATAGTTCTGGCCTCGCTAAATACCCTTTATATGATTTATGGAAGCAATTTGCTGAGACTCAGCCCTGGTAAAAAGTTGGCGGTGATGCGTCAGATCTTGCGGCAGAACGCTTATACGCCGTCTCTATTAGGGAGTTATAACAGCGTTGGATTACAATTTCATAATCCGCGTCAACTGGTGATTCTAACCTCCGACTTGACGCAACTACTAGCCATAAAGAACCTGCCTGATAACCTGGCAGCAATTCAAGCTATCACGGCACCTAACAGCTTTTATTTTTGGCAAGCGAATGCTATTTCATGGCAAGATTTTTTCCAGGTTAATAGGGATTTTCTACGCCTGGATACAGTAACAGGAAAATTAGAAAGCGTAGATTCCTGGCATAAGAATTTTCCTGATCCAAAAAAGGTGTATAAAGTTGGACAATCCTTTACCATAGGTGGGTTACTTGGAGAATTTAGACTCCCTACGGGCCAGACCGCCTTCCAGTTTGAATTAGTTGGGCCGGAAGAATTCTTTGGTGGCCCAGGTTATGGAATACGGTCGGCCTCAAGATCAAGCAAAGCCTTGTTGCGCATCTATGATCCTCCTCGTGACCAATGGCAGGAAATCATCATTGATACCGGCATCCGGCCCATCTATGCAACCCCAAAACTTTATGGCATCAAAAGCGGTTATGATTGGGGACATATATACAGTGGGGCTAAGGATGACGATCTTTTTGAATGGCAGAATAACGGATGGCAAGCTGTTGGCAAACTACCCTGGGCTATGACCGACGTTAATAGAGGTAGAGGAAAAATTTTAGGCACTGCGCGTTATCTGTATAGTCAAACCCCACTGGGGATTTATCGGGTAGCCTGGTCACAGGTGGTTAAACATTAATCCATTTCTTCTCCATCTGCATTAACTCAAAGCCCACAACCACACTTCTTGCAGGCTGCCACTGGCGAGTGTCTTGCCATCGGGGGCGAAGGCAACCGAGTTGACGCTGCCCCAGTGGTCGCTCAGGGTGATGATAGGTTGGCCCGTGAGCGCATCCCACAAACGCACGGTTTTGTCATAGCTGCCACTGGCGAGAATATGGCTGTCCGGTGAAAAAGTGACAGAAGTTACACCACCAGTATGACCAGTGAGAGTCCAGAGTGGCCTGTCCATTGAAATGTCCGAAATGTCCCACAGCAGCACGGTTTTGTCGTAGCTGCCGCTGGCTATCAGGCGACTATCAGGTGAGAAGGCCAGGGCTGTGACTTCATGTTCCTGGGCAGTCAGGGCATTCAGGATTTTTCTGGTGTGGATGTCCCAGAGCAAGACACCGTTATCCTGGCTGCCTGTCGCCAGCATTCGCCCATCGGGTGAGAAAGCGACTGACGATACCCCTGCGCCATGATCCGTCCAGGCTTGCAAAGGTTTGCCCTGCATCACATCCCACAGGATGGCGCTGCCGTCACTGCTGGCGCTGGCGAGGACATCTCCATTGGGGCCAAAGGCGACGGCGGTGACGCGTCCAAAATGCTCTTTTAGGGTGCGTTGAAGCTTGCCCGTTTGAGCATTCCAGAGAGTGATAACACTATCCTCATTGCCACAGGCGAGAGTGCGTCCATCGGGCGAGAAAGACACGGCAGAGACGCGCTTAACTTGTCCTTGCAAACTGCTCTGGACGCTATGGCGCACCGTTTGGGCTAAGGATAAAGTGTCATTGAGTGAGCGGGGGCGAGCTTCACTAACCACCCCCACTAAAGTTTGCGGGAGAGCTTCAGTTAGACTGCGTTGCAATGCTCCACCGCGCGCATCTCGAATGAGAACAGCGCCATCTTCCCCCGCACTGGCTAACAGGTTCCCTACTGGCGAAAAAGCAACAGAGGACACGCGACCAGCGTGCCCGGTGAGTTTAGAAACGGTTGCTGATGTGGGATGAAAAGCCGATACAGTGGCCCTCAGTGGTGCGTCCTGCTTGGGCGGAATGATGGTGACAGTTACCGATGGGGCAGGTGTGGTGCGTAGCAATAGGTCGTGGGGCAGCAAGGTGGGGGCTGGTGCAACGGCGGGTGCGTGGGATGGCAGCGGAGCAACTGGTGCCAGAGTGAAACCGGCGGTGGGCTTCTGGTGGTTAGCGGGAGCAGCTTTCAGTTGTTGCAGGAAGACGGTTATGCTTTGGGGGCGTTGCAGGGCATCTAAAGATAGGGCTGCCATTACGCTCTGGGCCACTGTTGCGGAAATCTGCGGGTTTAACGCTTTAATTGCTTTCAATGCCACACCTTTGGCCCTCGCGGTGGCGGCTATAGGAGGGTTGCCCGTTAGCATGTGATAGAGCATTGCCGCTAAGCCATAAACGTCTGTGCTGGCCGAGATTTGTGCCCCTGGGGTGTAATGCTCTGGCGCGGCATAGCGCGATATAAGTTTTGTGCTGGATGAAGTGCTATGACCGTTGAGTAAACCATGCAACGCTTTACTCCCCAATTGAAAGTTAGTTAAAATGGGTTGTTTATCGGCACTGATGAGTACGTGTTCTGGCCTGAGATCACTGTGCAGAAGCCCAGCCCCGTGCGCAGTGGCTAAGGCGGCACCGACCTTCTCAATGTAAGTCAATGCTTCAGTTTCGTTTAAGGGACTACCGCGCTCTTGCAGTAGAACCGCTAAGCTTTTACCGGGTGTGGATTCGACAATAAAGTAAACCGAGTTGTGCTCTTCAAAAGCGGCGAGAGCACGGTGCAGATGAGGGTGGCGCAGTTCCAGGAAGGTTTGGGCATCCTGGAGAAATTGGCGTTTAGCGGCGTTGTAAGCAGAGAGCGCAGATGCAGCCGCAATAACAGCTTTCTCACGCCGCGAACTTCCCACAGGGAATAGCTCTTTGACACCCACTAAGCGATGCACCCGCGAATCGCTGCCCATGTAGGTAAAGCCCATGTCGTCTTGTTGCACGAGCTTGCCAATGGAGAAATTGCCACCTTGCAGTTTGGTGCCCACAAGTAAGTGCAGCGGCCCTACTGTCTTGGGTGCATCATGCAGGGAGGCTCCACACGAGCGACAAGCAAGGGCTTTGGAAATATTAGAAGTTGAGCAATGAGGACATAGCATTTGAAGAGCTAAAAGGCGAAGTGGCTGTTGAGTTATAGAGCCACTGCACTCGTTAGATGCATTGCAATAATTTTAAGTTCGCCACCGTTTTCTATTTGGATTATAGTTTATGCGTTTTAGATCATCTGGGGCGACTCAGGGAATTTCCCAGAGCCGAATTGTCGTATCTGCACTGGCGCTGGCAAAAATGCGATCTGTGGGTGAAAAAGCGACCGCAGTTACGGCGTCGGTATGCTCTTCTAAAGTGTGAATTAAGAGACCTGTTTGGGTGTCCCAGAGGCGAATGGTACGGTCATAACTACCACTGGCGATGAGCTTGCCATCGGGAGAAAAGGCAACCGAGGTGACGCCATAGCTGTGCCCCGCAAGATTAAACAGGCAAATGCCAGTCTCAACATTCCACAGGCTCACGTTGGAATCTTCGCCGCCAGTGGCCAAAATGCGACCATCTGGTGAGAACGCGACGCAGGCGACCCAGCGGTCGTGGCCGTGACTCGGTAGCTGCTTGACGAGTTGGCCTGTCGCAGCATCCCAGAGCTTGACAAACGATTCAACGCTGGCGATGGCTAAGGTTGAATTTACCGGCGAAAAGGCGACTGAGTTGACCCAGCCATCATGCCCCTGCATGGTATGTAATACACTGCCGCGTTGCACATCCCACAGGGTGGCATCCCCGGCTCGAAAATGGTTCGCTAAGTGTGGCGTGCCATGATAGTTACCGCTGCCACAAACCAACATCTTGCTATCAGGTGAAAAAGCCAGGGCTGTTACCCAGTTGTCATTGCCCATCAAGACTTGCAATAGCGAGCGGTGCAGGGTGGCGAGGCAGGTGCGCGTCCAGGGATTCCAGAGACGCACTGAGCCATCGTAGCTGCCGCTGGCCAGAGTGAGGCCGTTGGGCGCAAAAGCCACCGCCGTGACGCGGCGGCCATGTGCATTAAGGGTAGAGAGCAGCGTGCCCGTGCGCGGGTCCCACAACTTCACCATCATGTCATGCCCGCCGCTGGCGAGCGTCGTGCCCGTTGGCGAAAAGGCCACCGTAGCGACTTTATGGGTGTGATTCTGGAGCGTGGCAAAAGACACTAACTGGGGCGGCTGGGGCGTAGTAGCCCCTTGCCACTTTGTGTTGAGAGCAGGAGTGGGTAACGAGACATCAGCAGGCGGCGTGGCAACCGGGATACTGCTGGTGGTAGTAAGGTTGTGCGCGATAGTGGAATTATCGGAGGTGAGCCAATGAAGAAATTCCTCGGCACTTTGCGGACGGCTTTTAACTTCCATCGTCAACCCAGCCTCAACAGCTTTGGCGAGAGGGGCGCTAACTTGAAGGTTCAACTGTCGTATCGCTGTTAATTCCACTCCGACTGCCCGGTCGGTAGCTGGTGCCGGGGCTTCCCCCGTCAGCAGATGATAGAGGGTGGCCGCTAACGCATAGATGTCGGTAAAAGGGCCACGCTGGGCACGTTGGGCATATTGCTCAAGAGGCGCATAACCGGGCGTGAGGGTAACAGTCATCTGCCGCGTTTTGCCCACTGTGAATTCACGCGCGGTGCCAAAGTCAATGAGGACAACTCGCTTATTATTGGTGACGAAGATATTCTCTGGTTTTATATCGCGGTGTAGCAAACCGCCATCATGCACTTCGTGCAGGGCTAACGCCGCTTGCCGGATATATTCAACAGCTTCCGCTTCGGGTAACGCGCCGCGTTCCTCCACCAATTGGAGAAGAGTTTTGCCCTGAAGAAATTCCATCACCATATAGGCGGTGTTGTTCTCTTCAAAAAGTGTGTAAACGTCTACGATGCCCGCATGACGAAATTGAGCCAGAATCTGCGCCTCATCCAGAAAACGCTGCCGCGCCCCTAAATAATCTTGGGGCGCAATGGCACTGGGTGGCTGCACCGCTTTAGCGATGCGCTTGGAGCCATAAGGGAAAAATTCTTTAATCGCTACCGGGCGACGCAGCCGCGCATCCCCCGCCAGGTAGGTAATGCCAAAGCCGCCAATGCCCAGCACCTGGCGCGTGATAAATGCACCATCCTGTAAGGCTGTGCCAGGTGCCAGAGTATCGCTGGGCGCATCACCCTTGATACGCAGGCCATTGAGGTTATTGCTGTGGAGTGGTGTAGCGCAGACAACGCAGACAGTGGCATGATTAGAATTCTCTGCCGCACATATAGGACAAATCATTATGCTAAGTCTATTCTTTAAACGACAATGACTATTGGAGGCTCCACAATGACTATTGGAGGCTCCACACTAAGGGAGAGTGCTGCATAAACACGACTTGGATTGCTTGACCATTAGGGGAGAAGTGCAAAGCAGATACGGGAGTATCAGAGGTATCATAGGGCAGAAATTTAGATACATCACTCCAATACAGACTTCTTTGGGGCAGGCCGGTCCTAACATTCCACAGTTGAACCTTGAGCGGATCGCTGACTATTTTATCCTCGCAAGCTCCGGCTAACGTCTGGCCGTCTGGTGAAAAAGTAAGGGCATACGCGGCATGAGGTATGTGGTTCAGTAATGTACAATCCTGTGTGTTCCAAAGCCATAGCTCTCCGTGCCAAGTACAACCGGCAAGAATCCGGTTGTCGGGGGAGAAAGCAAGGGAACGCGCTTGACCTCCGGGTACGTGAAAGCCGTGCAATGCAGCACCTGTTTGTACGTCCCACATATTTATCAAACCAGCTCTGTCGCCACTGGCCAACCATTTGCCGTTTGGAGAGAAGGCAAGGTGAGGCGTGTTAAGGTCGTTAACATCTGCGTAAGTTGGAGGTGTGCTGCTAATTGCTGTATCTGCTTTTGGTAACGCGTGCAATAGAGTTCTTGTTTTCAGGTTCCATAGCTCAACCACATTTCCCCTGTCTTTGCCACAGGCCAGAATTTGTCCATTGGGAGAAATTGCCAATGAGGATGCAATACCAGAAGTTAATATTATGGAAGGTTGTTCTTGCCCCGTTTTCACATTCCACAGTTGGAGAAATGGTTGCCCGCTTGTACTCGCTAAGAGATTACTCTGTGAAGAAAAAGCCATAGCGCGGATAGGAACCGAGGGGCCAGAGAGTATACGTTTTATCTTTCCACTTGGTAAATTCCAGATGTGAATATCCCACAACTTTTCTGGTTGTTGCCCTGAATCATATCTCTTACTTCTAAAATAATCTTGAAACCAACTCGCTAACATCTTGCCATCGGCTGAAATAACATCTTGATCAAGCCTATGGCCGGAGCCTGCCAATGGTAGCCAGTGCAGCTTGACCGTTGAATTTTGTACTGTTGAATGTGTTGCTGTGGAAGCTACTGTGTTGTTTTGGGTAGCCTGCCTCATCAATTCATAATATGGGTCTCCGGGAAATATTTCACGGCCACCAATGTACGTATGAGTTTGGTAAGGATTACTATATGTCTGGTAATATTTAGCATCGGATACAAACCAACAAAGTAGCACCAAGACGGCAAAGCTCAGTAATGCTATGCCAATTCCCAACTGTATTGACGCATTTGCCTGGTTCTGCGATTTTATCGAGTTGGAACCTGTAGTCTGTGTTGGCGGTGCCGGGCTATAAGCGGGTGTAACTTGTGAAGCCGAGTTCGATGGTGAGGAATCTCCCGTTGGCTGCTGTGGAATAGCTATGGCCGATGGTGATAGAGCTTCATTGAGGCGTATGTAAGACAGGAAGTCAAGGCTTGGCTCTTTTTGATTATTGCCATTGGCTGTTTGGCGTGGCATAGAACCTTGAGAGTTGGGTGTGGACGAGGATTGCGTAACCGGTTTGCTTACATAAGGCAAGAACTGATTTATGTCTGTATTAAGGAGAGCTGTTTTTGTAGCGACCTCGATAGCTTCCCTATTTAATAGCAGTAAAAACTCTTGCACATTTTGGGGACGTTCGGCGATTTCAGTGGCCAGTCCTGTCTGCACGGCTGTGGCTACGGCAAGACTTACCTGGGGATTCAGTTGTTGCACCGGGGTTAATTCAACACCCATTGCGCGGTCGGAAGCAGCAATGGGCAGTTCACCCGTTAAGAGGTGATACAGGGTCGCGGCTAAGGCATAAATATCAGTGTAAGTGCCGCGTTGGGCACGCTGGGCATATTGTTCTAAAGGAGCATAGCCGGGAGTGACAATGATAGAGTGATTTTGTGTCTTGCCTGCTACATATTCCTTCGCGGTGCCGAAATCAATCAAGACCACGCGCCCATCCTGACATACCATAATGTTGTCGGGCTTGAGGTCTCGATGCAGCAGCCCGGCCTGATGCACGACTTGCAACGCTTCGGCAACTTTTTCGATATAACCAACGGCTTCAGCTTCATTCAGATGCTCGCTCCGCTCTTCAAGTAAATGCAAGAGAGTCTTGCCATGCAGAAACTCCATCACCATATAAGCGGTGTCGTTCTCTTCAAAGCAGGTATAAACATCTACGATGCCAGGATGATGAAACTGGGCGAGAGTGCGCGCCTCCTCCAGAAAGCGATGCTTAATGGTTTCATATTGAGTGGGTGCTATGGTGCGGCTTGGCTGCACCCGCTCGTTCTGGCGCAAGCACCCAGTCGGGAAGAATTCCTTAATCGCCACAGGCCGTCTCAACCGCACATCATGGCCCAGATAAGTAATGCCGAAGCCGCCTTGTCCCAAGACATGCTGTATGAGGTAAGCGCCGCCTTGCAGCCCTGTCCCCGCCGCTAAACTGAGAGGCGCTAAAGAGGCACCATCGCTCAGAGGAGTGCCACACGAGATACAAACGGGGGAACTAGCAGAGTTATGAGAGTTGCAGATAGGGCAAAGCATAGTTAATCTACCCCGTTAGGGTGGCAAAATGCTGTATCAGAAGTCATTAAAGCAATGCCCTGATGAGCCGCAGAAGATAAATTACTATTTTCGCATAACGGTAGGGGCGTGTCACTAGGCGCAAGAGGGTTTGCCGCGTGGTGTGCGACTACTCAATGTCGGATTTAGAGGCCCCAGAGCCAGATTTCTTCGCGGGCGGTGGTGGCTAAGGTGTTGCCCACCGGGGCGAAGGCGACACTGGCTACCGTAGTGCCATGATCGGCTAAGGTGTGGGCTAATTCGCCTGTCCAGGAATCCCACAAACGCACTGAGCCGTCATAACTGCCGCTGGCGATGAGGCGACCTGAACTCTTGTGCTGAAGGTTAGAAGCAATTGGTTCGTAGGCGACGGTGCCGATGCATCCGCTATGGCCGCGCATGGCTTGCACTTTGAACCCTGTTTGAGCCGCCCAGACCCGCACCATCTGATCGTAGCCGCCACTCACCAAGGCATTGCTATTGGGTGAAAAGGCGAGGGAAGCGGCCCAGAACTCATGGGCGTTTTGCTCCCAGTCCACCGCTTCGGTGCGCAGGTTCAAGACCTGAATTACGCCGTTATCAGTGGCAATAGCTAACAGAGTATTATCGGGTGCCAGGGCCAGTGCGGTGATACCTTCGCTTCCAGATGCCAGAGTTTTGATGCGCTTGCCGGTGTCGGCACTCCACTGCACCACTGTGCCATCGCTGCTGCCGCTGATGATTCTTTGCCCCTCGGTCATAAACATCAGGGCGCTGACTTTGCTGAGATGTCCAGCTAACTTGCAAGAAGCAGGGCCGCCATGCACATTCCACAGGTGTAGTTGTCCATCTTCGTGACCGCTAACGAGCGTGTGCCCATCGGGAGAGAGAGCAATGGTAGTGACGGGTACTGCCGTTTTTGCCTTGGGCTTGAAGGTAGCACCCGGCTGGTTCGTTTCCAGGTTCCATCGGCGCACTGTGCCATCGGCACTGCCGCTAAATAAGATTGAATCCGTCGCAAAGGTTAGAGCCGTAACTGGCTTTTCATGACAGCATAGTTTTGACTTGAGGGTGGGCACTTTGGCCCTCACCCCCGTCCCCTCTCTCATTGCATGAGAGAGAGGAGAGACAGGATGAGCGATGGGTGAAGTGAAACCATTTACCGTGGGGCCTGAATTGGCTGTTCTTAAGGGTGGATGTGCCGTTGCCTGTGGGTGTGCTTGCGCCCCGGTATGGGCAGGAGCGGGTACGGACTGGGGCAGTGGCGAGCCACAGGTATAGCAGACTTTAGCAGTCACGGTATTTTGAGAATTGCAAAACGGGCAAAGCATGGTGTTAGGTGGAGCTTATCAAAATTTACGAACTGGTCTTACGCAGACGCGCTGCTGAAGTAGCGGGTTGGTGAAGTGTTTGCTTAACATCACCAGTCACTGAACTTTGGGTGCATTCAAGCCTTTGAACACTGTCTCATAATGAGAGTTTTTGAAGTGAAGCGTATAAGCTGTGCGGCGTCCGTGCTTCACGCCAATGCAAGTGACGGCTGGGGCCGCATCACAGCAAGAGGGCTTAAGCTTGGCTTCGGCGGCTTTGCGCTTCTGTTGGAATGCGATGCCAGAAGAAACAAAGGCCCAAAGCACTAAAGCGATCCAAAGCGATATGCCAATGGAGAAACAACCGCCAAAAATGGCAACAAAGCAGAGGATGAGATATTTGACCATGCTCCCATTAAACAGAAAAGAGAAGAAACCCGTGCGGGCGGCTTCCACATGCTGTACGCAGTCGGAGCAATAGGGCACCAGCCAACCTCGTGTATCTTTAGTGACTTTGCCCTGTGATAAATAAATCACGGGCAGGGCGGAATCGCTGGGGCCGCCACAGCAGGCGCATTGCTGGGGCCAGGCGAGGGTATCGCCCGCGAACTTCTGGCCGGGTTGCTGCGAGGCTATGGATAAAGAACCAGCGGCGGCATCGCTCACTAAAGCGAGAGGCACGGCTCCAGTGTCTAAGGCCCAGAGAAAATCACGCACTGTTTGAGGGCGTTGGTCTACTTTTACTTCCAAAGCCCACATCACGGCATCGCTGACTTTCTCGCTGATTTCGGGACGCACCTGATGTGGTGACTGAAGCTCCACACCTGCCGCGCGGTCAGTGGCCTGCACGGGTGGCTGCCCGGTCAGTAGGTGATACATCGTCGCGCCTAGGGCATAAATATCGGTAAAAGCGCCAAAGCGGGCTTGCTGCCCATATTGTTCAAGAGGGGCATAGCCAGGCGTCACCATCGAAGTCATGCGTTTGGTTTTATCGGCGGTAAAGGTGCGAGTGGTGCCAAAATCGAATAGCACAACCCGGCCCACATCTGTGACAATTACGTTATCCGGCTTAATATCACGGTGCAATAAACCAGCGTTATGCAAGGTTTCAAGAGCGGAACCGACTCTTTGCACGGCATTGACAGCTACGGCTTCGGGTAACACCCCTTGCGTCTCGACCAGTTCCTGGAGGGTCTTGCCATGCAAGAATTCCATCACCATGTAAACCGTGCCATTCTCCTCAAAGAAGGAATGGACGTGGACGATGTTGGGGTGCTGAAAACGCGCTAAAACGCGGGCTTCATCGAGAAAATGGGTGCGCGCACTCTGAAAGGCTTCAGCACTAAGCGTCTTGGCGGGGACAATGGTGTTGCCGTCCCGCCGACTGCCAAAAGGGAAGAATTCTTTAATGGCGACGGAGCGACGCAGGCGCGTATCCACGCTCAGGTAAGTGATGCCAAAGCCACCTTGCCCCAGCATTTTGGTAATCACAAACATGCCATCTTGCAGACCCGTGCCGGATGTCAAGGCATCGGAGGTGCCATCGGACGCGTTGGCCGTTAAAGCTGTGCCACAGGACTGGCAAGCATCGGCTCCTATGGGATTTTGCACATTGCAGATGGGGCAGAACATGATGTGACCCTTCGGCTTACAACATTAAAAGGTTAGTTTAACAATTCGGCAGATTCATTAGCCACAGAACCACACGGAAGAACACGGAAAGAGAATAGTTAACAGTAGCCGCCCGCGAACGAACGGGTGCCTCGTAAGTCTTGAATAGTAACACTTTGTCATTCTGAGCGCAGTGAAGAATCTACTACCGGTGTTCATAGACTTTTGCTATTACTCTAAAGACACGCAAAGTAGATTCTTCGCTGCGCTCAGAATGACAGGCTTAAGATAGCCGGATTTCAGTTATGGTTGTAAAGCCAACCAATATCAATCTTTGTAGCTTCAAGCTCCCGTCAATTTACGAATCTCATGCTCCGAAGGCACACCCTCATTTTTAGAGGTTGGCTCAATGCGAATCGTGCGGGTGCGACCGCCCAGAGAAACGGTTTTGCGCATCCCGGACGAAATGGTGCCGGTTCTGTCGAGTTCATCCAGGGCGTTATCAATTAAACGGGTCATGGGGGTGTTGCCAATGCGGTGCGTCACGCCCTTGGCGGCTTGCAAAGTTTGACGCGCCAGCGGAGCATCGGTGGCGGCCTGGGTCATGGCATCTTGCACCATGCGATCCACGTTGCGTTGTTGCACGTAACTCAAGACTTCGGTTTCCACTGTGGCAACGGAATTTTCATCGGGTGTAAAGGTCACGAAGAGGTCTTGTGGCGGCAACTCATCGCGTCGCTGGAAGCCGGGCACATGGCCAGTGAGACCAACCTGCGTAAGCCGCACGCGACTGGCGGGACGTGACAAGCCCGCGGCGGTGAACTCTAAGACGAAAACGGTGTAATCGCCTGCGGCGATGTTCCCTAAGTGGTGGGGTGCTTCTTCCACGTTAATGTCAGCCAGACTGGGATAAACCCGCGTGAAGCTATCGAGGGTGATGCCCTTGACGGTCGAGACAGTCGCGCGTAAATCAGTGATGACTTCGCGCACCGAAGAGCCAACTTCCACATCCAGAATGTCGCGCAGTTGCGCCATGTTGTGCAGGTGATAGGGGCGACCCTGGCTGGTCTCGGAGACGTGGCGCATCAGGTGTTCGTTATATTCGTCGCCAATGCCAATAGCGATAACCGGCGTGTTATCCGGCGCGCACTCCGCGGCTAAAACCCGGCATTCTTCTTCGTCGAAAGTTTTGCCATCCGTCAACAGCAGCATTCTTTTGGCAACATGCGCTGGTAGCCCACGTAGTTCTTGCACCGCATTGCGAATGCCCTTGGCCATGTGTGTGCCGCCAGAACAGCGACGCAACGATTCCACGGCCTCATGCGCGGCGTGCTTGCGCGCCAGGGGTGTGAGCGGCAGGAGGGTTTTCGCGTTGTCGTCAAAGTGAATCACCGTCACATGGTCGGTGTCCTGGAGCCGGGGATCATCTATGAGAGCATGGGCGGCGCGAATGGCCCATTCTAATTTTGTGCCCTGGTTAGGCGTGGCTCGTTCCAGGTCGCGCATCTGCTGATTATATTTTGACCCGGTGTTAGGGCTTGAGCCTTCCTGCATCGAGCCACTCGTATCAATGACTAAAGCAAAGGCGAGGGGCGGGCGACCCTGGGCGACCTCTTGCTGGGGAATCAGCTTGAGCATGACGAAAAGCTTCTGCGGGTCGGGCGTCCCCGCGCGCAAGTTAGCACGATGCGGTTTGAAGATGAAGTTGAGCATGGCGGTTGAGCAAGAACTCCTTACTATTCTATTTTATAAAATCAGCTAGACATGAGGAGAGGCGCTGTCAAGAACCGCTGCGAATAGGCCCTGTGTTGTGATTGTAAGCCATGTGCAGCCCGCTTATCCAGCACTCAAATCGCCAACTGTGGGCACTCAGACATAAATAAACCTCAGACAATGGGGGCAATAGCGAAAAGCTCAAGTGGTTAGCTGCGGACGTAGCTACAAAACGATAAAGTTCTTACACGGCTGGACGCGCAATAAGCGTAGCCGAAGTAGGGTCGTTTCGTTATCACTGTACTGCTAGCAAAAGTTATTAACTCTCATCTCATTGGTTTTCCCCAAGATAAATGTGAGTTAAATTGTTAATATCATGGACTTTGAACAAGCCAATCTCGATCCAAAGGATAAGTAAGGCAAGTTGTTGAAGCGATGCTCTTTAGGCTCCACTCGTGCGCCGCTCCGCCTTATGCAGTGGGTGGGCTTGGTTGTTCCCTTACGGTCTTAGCTCAATTACTTGTCTTACAATTCTTAATAACTCTATGCTCTACATTTTCGGCGGCTTGCCGGGAACTGGAAAATCAACCCTTGCTGCGGCTCTGGCCTCGCATGGCAAGGCTGTTTATCTGCGGGTTGATACGATTGAACAGGGTATAAGAGATTATAGATTGCGTGTGGATGGGCCAGTTGGTTATAGCGTGGCCTATAAAGTCGCAGCCGAAAACCTTCGTCTGGGCATGAACGTTGTGGTAGATTCCGTTAACCCCCTGCGCATCACCCGTGATGCCTGGCGCGATGTCGCAATTCATGCGCAAGTCGCTTTTGTCGAAATCGAAATCATCTGCTCCAACCAGGAGGAGCATCGCGCCCGCGTTGAAACTCGTCAAACCGATATTGTTGGCCTTAAATTGCCGACCTGGAAAGACGTGGTAAGGCGTGAATACGAACCGTGGAATACCGCGCATATCGTCATTGATACGGCTGGACAAACCACCAGCCAAAGCATTGCCCGTTTATTCAGTGCCGTGGATAATTGGATCAATAACTGATAGCTTTAACCCAGATGCTACGCACCTATAAAGCGTTGATACCGGGTGGTATAATCAAGGCCAGCATGGGAACAGAACATATCATCGTTCGTGCTGCCAGCGAAGACGAAGCCCCGCTTATCCTGGAGTTCATTCGCCAAAAAGCAGCATTTGATGCTGGCATGAAATGCGACGCCACATTACACACCTCGGAAGCAGCCATCCGCGAAACTCTCTTCGGCGCAACGCCTTTCGCCCGCGTTTTATTCGCTGAATTGAGCGGCACGGTCGCGGCTTTTGCTCTTTATTACTTCCGCTACTCTTCCTTTCAAGGCCGTCCCCATCTGTGGCTGGACGATTTATTTGTCAGCGATCAGGTGAGAAGTCATGGGGTGGGTGCTGCACTGATGCGCCGTTTAGCACAGATTGCTGTGGATCATCAATGCACCCACATGGCCTGGACAGCCAGTGTGAACAATGCGCGAGGCATTCAGTTTTATAAGCGATTGGGAGCCGAAGTCAGCGAGCAACGCGGCAGCACCCTTTTCTTCCAGGCCGCTGCACCGGCAATGCACAGCCTGGCGCGGCCAATATAATCAACAGCCTGCTAACGAGGGACTACCGACAACGTGACCTTCTCCTTATGGTTGCTCAGCCTAAGGGCCAAAAAGTGAAGGACACCATTACAGGAGCAGGCTATCACACTTTCCAGATTAGTCCACCTTAAAGGCTCTTTTATAGGTCCCTTTGTGTTATTAAACTGCAATCTACCGTATAATCAGTAGTTGCATGGCTGCGCCCGGCTTCGCTACGGTTAATCCTTGCCCCGCGCTTACATACGATGAAAATGAACTGTATTATGGCAGATAATCTTGACCACTCTGGTTACAAACATTCCAAAGCAGAGTCGTTCCTATAATGCGGGACTTGTCGGAGACTGTTGCTATAGCTCTCTTGCGTCATGATAGAACCTCCATACATGTATAAAGGAATGAAAAGGTGACTCACATCTTACACTTTCAGTCTGCGGCCTCGAAACGTGACGCTTACGTTCAAGGCTATATCGAAGGGTGGCACTGGTTGAGGCACAAGGGTAGCTACCACGACAATCGTGATTTTTTGAGGTTCATTGGGAGGCACATGACAATGATCCTCAAAACATTAGACTACATGTAGAATCGCCTCGCTTTCAGGCCGATCCACAACTGAATGCGATCAAGAAGGAGCTAATCGAAGCTCTATTGTCATCTGACATGGAGAGATTAATAGAGCAGCATGGCTTTACCCATAAATACGGTCGCAACATAAACAGTGAGGCCATTCGGAACAATAAGAGCACTGAACCGTTCCGCGTCATACTGACAGAGCAACAGGATCAGCACAGCCATACAAAGAACATCGAGCATGTTCATCAACTATTAGGCGACGCAGTGAACGAGATAGTAAAGAAGTTCCACTCGCAGTTGTATCGGGAATTCAGGACATAAGACGGAGTAGACCATGCAATAGCCACACAACCTAACGCTGCAACCGACGACTTTTAGCTCCGTTACGGTTCAACTAACGACCAAGTTTCTAGACGGTTAAGTGCGGCCTGAGCGTAGCCGAGGATTAAGGGGTCAAGCGGAAGGCTTCTTTGTAGAAATTGCCGATGATGGCATCCGCATCACTTTTGGCATCTTCCCAACGGTGACAAGCTCATGCTAATAGTAGCTTGGCTGTGCTGCCCGCCGGGTGCCGCCACCTTGAACCTTGGCAATTTGTATCTTGACTGCTGAAGAAATTTCTATACGACCAAGCAGATTCTTCTTTTATTTCGCTTACTTTGTGTTATAGTGTAGGCACGCAATTTAATGCTGCGATTAAGGGGAGAAAGAATGAAAAGACGGAACGAGTCGTTGTCGAAGTTGTTTGCTGCCGTAACTTTGACGTTGGGAACGGTCATTTTTATGGGTCAGAGGGCAGGGCACGCTGACCCCAAACCGGAGCGGCCTCTGGGCGATGTGCAAGTGTTAGCCAGTGTGCCGAACCCACCGGGCTTGCCAGAGGGCATTGCCGTCAATGGTCATACGGTTTATGTGGCGGGGCCAGCCTCGTTTGCGACAGCAGGAACGCCGCCCTCCAAAGTTTTCGCTTTTGATACGCGCACTGGTGAGTTGGAAAGAACCTACACCATCCAGGGGGAGAATCTTAATTTTCCCCACGCCAATTCCTGTATTGCCTTTGATGACCAGGAGCGGCTTTATGTCATCAATTTGCAATTGGGTATCGTGCGCCTCAACCTGGACAGTGGACAACAAGAAATCTACGCGCCACCGACTCCAGACCTGCCGCCCTGTGGCCCGAACGCGCCTGCCGATGCCTGCTCGCCAACCCCCGTTGACACCCCACCTCTGGCCAACGACATTGCTTTCGATGCAGCAGGCAATGCCTATGTGACGGATTCCTTTCAAGCCACCATCTGGCGTATTCCTGCCGGGGGCGGCCAGAACCAAATTTGGTTCCGGGATAGCCGACTCGCTACCCCTTTCGGCCCGAATGGGATTCGCATTAACCCCAGCCAGACGAAGGTTTATTTCTCCGTGACTGCCGATGGGGTAGACCAATACGGTAACTTTCTCGGTGGTAAAATCTACACGTTGCCATTGGTCAATGCCCCTCAAGCGTCTGACTTGAAAATCTTTCATGCCTACAACGGCGATGCGCCTGATGGTATGGCGTTTGGTAGGGATGACGCCCTCTACGTGATGCTCGCCGCGCCCTTTAATTCGGGTATTTCAATCCTCGGCCCCAACGGTACCCAAATAGCACGTCTGCACAATACCAATGATCCGCTTTTCCCGTATGATTCACCGGCTAATGGCGCGTTCGATAAACATGGGAATCTCTTAGTGACCAACCATGCCTTCGCTACGTTAATTCCCTCGCACTACACCGTGCTGAATGTATTCGTTGATGACAAAGGCTTGCCTCTTGTGCGTCCACACCTGCCGTAAAATGAGTTGATGGCAGCACATCCGAGCAGTATGCAATGGCAAAGGCCCCGAAGCACGTTCGGGGCCTTTTATTTTCTATGGGGACTGTAACGGTTTAAAAGCAACGGGTAATAGGAGTGCAGCTTAGTGTTGCTTGGCAGTCATAGGTTTTACTTTTGGGATCAGGCTTTTCTTATATCTGATGCTGCCTCGTCTTAGTTGATCATCATAATCGCCATGTTGAATCCTGGTGGCTACCTGGCCCACTGGTAATGATATTATCGTGCAACCTGCCACTACCTGCACCATATCCTGACGTGATAGATAGGGGCTAATTTTCTGGTCAAAGGTCTTTTTGTCTCTGAACCTTAACCCCAAAAGGGCATAAAGTTGTCCTCCCAGTTTGGCTTCTCTCCATAAGTCTTGTAGTATCAGCGCAGATTGAGGATGCGCCAGCAGCACATGCAGATCAATTTCTGACCTGGACAGGGTTCCGGCAGCGCCTATGCCTCCAAGAGCAAACCCATCGGCCTCTTTAAGTTGTGTGTAGGCTGTCTTTTGCGGCACATTAAGGGTATAGGCAAAGCAGCTACTTCCCATCACCGCGCACAACGTGATCATCAGAACACTAATTTTTAGCATGACTCCCCTCTTGAGTTTGGATGCAGCCAGGCGTTAGAAAGCCTCATTCACAAAGCTTATGGAGTGGTCTTACATTTTATTTGCCACCTGGCCCGTAGCCCGTTTTAGGCGTGCCGTCGTCGTTGAGCTTGTCGCAAGCCCAGAGTAGGCCGCGTGTGACGAGGCTAAGATAGCGGTCATCAGAGACAGTCTCGTTATTGTGGCCGATGGTGGTGGAAAAAACGCGTGTCTTTTTAGGGCCGTAGAGGTGCGTCCAGACCACGACGTTGTTGTTCTCGCCGCGCTTATCGCCAGCGTCTTGCCTCCCCAGCGCGAGAGGTGTGGTATCGGGCCAAACGGTGACGTTGTTATAGAGTTCCTCCCCAATGGTTGTCCAGTTCTCCATGCCTTTGGTGATGGGATTGGTGGTGCCGAAGAAGCTAATAGCGATGGGCTTCTGTGCGCCGTGGTGCGCAGATTGCAGACCGAGGTATTCAAACCACAGGGAGTGCGGCGTGCCGGGTTGGATGGGATCAACGGGAGTATTAGGATCGCCGATGCGGTAAGAGTGCATGGCACAGTGCAGATTCACGGCGGGAATACCATCGCGGTGCGGCTTTAGCACACCTTCGACAGTAGCAGGGTCGCTAATATCGGCTCCGCATTCGTCATGGATTACGACATTATAACCCTTAGCATAGTCGGGATGGTTGAGAATGGCTAATGGTGGCTTGGTGCTGCCATCATCGGTATGAACCTGATCAACGATCAAGTTGGCACGCTTTTCGAGACCCTCTTTCAGTATGTCCTTTTGCTTTTTGTAATCGTGGCAACAGCCGCCCGTGATGAGTAACACTTTGAGCGGTTTGATTGCGCCCGTAGGCGGAGCCGTCTGTGTCAATGAGGGGTAACTGATAGTCGTGAGAGAAAGGGCCAGTAGCGTGGCGAGGGTGGTTTTCATGATCGAAATTCTCCAGTGAATAGTTGTGAGATATGGTCAGTAAGTGTACGTCTATCTGTAGACATAGGCCAGCAGACGCAATATTCTGCGTAACTTTCCAACATTCTGCATTGAGCGTTTGTGCGCTGCGCCCGCCCCTAACCAAGCCTCATGACACGTAACTTTAAGTCTGGCACGCAACGGGCAAGTTAGGACAGGGCTTTATGTTCTATCTTTGCTGCTGAGTGAGCAATTGTTGCAACAGTCCGGGTTTCTACACTGAGGATATAGAGAAAGGGTATGCCAAAAGGTTATGGGAAGGAGGAAGCGTGACGAACGTCGAGAAGAGTGAAACGCCGATTACAGCCAAGCAAGATAACCCAAAAACCGAATCGGCCTGGACTCCACTGCGCCATGCTGTTTTTCGCAGTATTTGGATCGCGTCGGTAGCGTCCAATGTTGGCTCCACTATGCACGATGTTGGCGCAGCCTGGCTGATGGCTTCACTCACCTCCTCGGCTATCATGATTTCCCTGATGCAAACGGCTTCTAGCCTGCCTATCTTTCTGGTGGCGTTACCGGCGGGGGCGTTGGCTGATTTGATAGACCGGCGTCGTTTGCTCCTCGTGACACAGGGCTGGATGTTAGTTACGGCGGCGGCGCTGGGTATTCTTACCTTGCTGCATCTGGTGACGCCCTGGGTACTTTTAGTGCTCACTTTTGTCTTAGGCGTTGCAGGGGCCATGAATAACCCGGCCTGGCAAGCGATGACGCCGGAGTTAGTGCCCCCGGCTGAGTTGGCCCCCGCGGTGGCCCTCAATGGCGTGGGTTTCAATCTGGCGCGTGCTATTGGCCCGGCTTTAGGTGGTTTAATTGTCGGTGCGACAGGTGGCTCGTGGGCCGTGTTTCTGCTGAATGCCATTTCATTTTTAGGTATTATGGTGGTGCTCTATCTCTGGCGACGCAAGCCCCGCGATAGTGAAGCTCCCACCGAACGTATGCTGGGAGCGATTCGGGCTGGCAGTCGTTATGTGCGACACTCGCCCGCGCTTCATGCCGTCTTAGTGCGTACGGGTGTCTTTATCCTCTGTGGTAGTGGCATGTGGGGGTTACTGCCATTTTTAGCCAAGCATGAACTCCAATTAAGCGCCGCCGGTTATGGCGGTTTGCTGGCGTGCTTTGGCATTGGTGCCGTGACCGGAGCGAATATCCTGCCTATAGTGCGCCACCGGATTTCTATTGACCGTCTGGTGGCCGGGGCTTGTGTCTTGTTTGCTATCGTTTCGGTTGCTCTTGCTTATATCCGGGTGTTCCTGGCTGTGTGCCCGGTGATGTTTATCGCTGGTGGTACCTGGATGACACTCATGTCTACGCTCAATGTGTCGGCGCAGATTGCGGTGCCCGCGTGGGTGCGAGCGCGTGCTTTGTCCATTTACCTGTTAGTGTTCCAAGGCGGATTGGCTATTGGTAGCGTGATCTGGGGCGCGATGGCGGAACGCTTTGGTATCCGGGTGGCTCTCGATGGCGCGGCCATTGGGTTGATTGTAGGGTTGGCCGTAGTGCCCCGCTTCCGCCTGGGTATAGCCGAGGGATTAGATATGACCCCGTCCGCTCACTGGGAAGACCCGCTGGTGGAGAATGAGCCAGCCTTAGAACATGGGCCAGTGCTTGTATTAGTGGAGTATCGCATTAACCCGGAGCAGGCCAACGATTTTGCGGAAGTAATGCGTGAGGTGCGCACCATACGACGGCGCGATGGCGCGATTCGCTGGGGCTTATTCCATGATGTAGCCGATCCCAGTCGCTGCATTGAAACTTTTGTGGTGGAATCGTGGGCCGAGCATTTGCGCCAGCACGAAAGAGCGACGATGGCCGATCAGGAAGCCGAAGCACGCGCCCGCGGTTTCCATGTTGGGGAATCACCGCCCATAGTTTCGCATCTGGTTTCCTCTTATGGTTATGTCGATTCCCACGCAGCGTTTACCGCGAATGGGACAGATGGAAGCAGTAATGGCACCGGGGTAAAACACAGTGGAGTGCAGCCCTTACATCTGTGATTTATAGTTATGGGGTCAGAGATTGTGTAGGAAGAGTTATGCAGGATTTAGAGGCTGTATTTGCCGCTTTGCGGCAGTCATCGTTCCGCAGCCGGTTTCACTTACAGGGTAAGGAATGGGAGTATTTGCAAGCCAAAGGCTTGCCTGTAGTATTGGAACATGCTGCGGATTTTATCCAGCAACGCCTGGCTCCGGCTATGCCCGCTAAAGATGGCAAGCAAACACCGTGGCGTGGTCATCCCGTCTTTCTGGCCCAACACGCCACCGCTACCTGCTGTCGGGGTTGTTTAGAAAAGTGGCATGGCATTGCGCGGGGTCAAGAGTTAAGCGAGGCAGAGCAACAATATGTCGTGAGCGTAATCGAAAAATGGCTGACGGAGCAAGCCAAAGCAGCAGCAGAGAGTCATAATTGAGATGACTCTGAAATTAATCAAATAAATAATACAAGTGACTTCTGCATAGCCTGGCGGTTAAACCGAAGGCAACAGCAGCGCAAAGCCTGCCTGCGCAGGCTCACTCAGAGGATAAGTTTTAGGTTTTACCAGGAGTCCGCGCAGGCGGACTTCGCGTCGTTGTGGCCGCGAATTGATTCGCCTGGCACAAAGTAGTTACTTGTATTAAATAACGAACAAGGATTAAATCATGCACGTTTTATTTATTGGCGGCACGGGTCTTATTTCTACCGCTATCGCACGGCAGCTTTTGGATGCAGGTCACCAGGTCACATTATTCAATCGTGGTAAGTCCGAAAATCGCTTGCCCGCAGGCGCGCAAGCCATGCATGGCGACCGCAAAGATTACGCAACCTTTGAGAAAACCTTTGAGGATAAAACCTTTGACGTGGCAGTGGATATGGTGGCCTTTCATCCCGATGATACCGCCTCGGCCATACGTGCCTTTAAGGGGCGGGTGGGGCAGTTCATTCACTGTTCTACGGTTTGTGTCTATTCCGGGCCGGTGACCCAAATTCCAACGACTGAGACTGAAACGTATCATTCCCTTGGCGGCTACGGCAAGAATAAGATTGCCTGCGAGCAGATGCTCTTGCAAGAATGGGAAACCAACAGGTTTCCCGTAACTATCATGCGGCCTTCGCACTCTTATGGCGAGGGCGGCTCTATTATTCGTTCTTTTGGGCCAGCCGATACGTTTATAGATCGTTTGCGCAAAGGCAAGCCGATTATTGTCCAGGGCGATGGCAACTCACTGTGGGCAGCATGTCATGTAGATGATGTGGCGCGTGGCTTCATTGGCGTCATGAATCCGCAGAAGTGTCTGGGCCAGGCTTATAACATTACTGGGGATGAATGGATGACCTGGAATATGTATCATGAACAGGTGGCCGAAGTAGTCGGCGGCACTTTCGAGCCGGTCTATATTCCGACTGAAACCCTGCGCCAAGTCGCGCCCAAGATGGCGGGTGGGACTTATGAGATTTTTGAGTGGCCCTCCATCTTCGATAACAGCAAGATCAAGCGCGATACCGATTATCAGGGGCAAACCGTTTCCTGGAAAGAAGGCGTGCGGCGCACCGTAGCCTGGATGGAATCAAAAGACAAATTAGCGAACAGCGACGAGGACGATTATGAAGATCGTTTGATTGCGGCCTGGCGCTCCACGACAGGTGAGTTGCCACATCAGGCGTGAGTCCTTACTGGCCTTACTCCAGCCTTATCCTGACCACAGACATTTGGTATCTGTAGCTAGGCACTCGGCCCCGATTTTTAAAGGAGACGCGTTCGCGCGCTACTGCCTCTCTGTGAGGGAGAGAATACTAACGGTCTGCTGAAGTGATGTGGCACGCTGGTTGCGCACAAGGTTTAAACACGAGATTTAAAGATGAGAGTTAAAGTTTAGAGATTAAACGCAGAAGCAGGGGGGTAGCTTGCTGGATGAATTTTATTTCTGCTATGTTGAGCATGAATCTGGTATGCTGATTATACCTCTGAGTAACCAATTTATAGTGACACGAGTAGCAACAGATTTATGAGGAGACCCTGTTAATACTAAATTCTTTATTGGCATTTGCTCCCAGGCGGTTGACTAATTTCTCCTAATGGACAACACGCAAAAAGCATCTGACCCAGAATATAAGCACCACGGTTACAATATCAAGGTGGTCGCACGGCGTACTGGCCTTTCACCGCATGTGATTCGCGTGTGGGAAAGACGCTATCGAGCAGTAGAACCAGCACGCAGTGCGACGGCTCGCCGCCTGTACACAGATGCCGAGATTGAGCGGCTGTTGCTGTTGCGCCAGGCGACCCAGGCGGGACATAGCATTGGACAGATCGCCAACTTACCGACGCCCCAACTGGCCGAGTTAGTGGCTGACGATAAAGCGGCTGGTGCCTTACTGGAAAGTCAAAAGCAGGCTGATTGGCCCAGAGTTAGCGCCGAGCTGGCAGCATCGGATAGGGCAGCGCCAGTGTCATGCACGGCGGCGGAATACATCGAGAAATGCGCTGAAGCGGTGGAGAAGTTGGATACTGGCACCTTGGAATCGCTCTTAGCGCACGCTTCTGTAACGCTTGGTTCGGTTGCCATGATGGAACAAGTGGCCGTGCCATTGCTCAAGCGCATTGGCGACTGCTGGCGGCAGGGCGTCTTGCGCATTTCCCATGAACATCTCGCTACGGCCATTATTCGCACTTTTCTGGGCACCTTACACGGAGGCGATCCGGGTGCGGCGGCTCCCGTGCTGCTGGTGACAACCCCCGCTGGCCAGTTGCATGAAATCGGGGCGCTAATGGCTGCTACAACGGCGGCTGCCGAAGGTTGGAAAGTCACTTATCTTGGCCCCAATCTGCCTGTTGAAGAGATTGCCGCTGCGACCCTGCACACCGGGGCGCGCGCGGTTGCCCTGAGCATTGTCTATCCGTCCGATGACATACGCTTACATGATGAATTGAAAAAACTGCGCGCTTATGTGCCCAACGAAGTTCTCATTCTAGCCGGGGGCCGCGCCGCCGAAGCCTATGACCAAGTCCTGGCAGCCATTGGTGCCGTGCGTTTAGATGATATGCTTAGTTTTCGCAGTTTTCTGGAAACAGTGCGCAAAAGCCCGCCCGCGCCCAGTTCGTCAAATGCCTCTGCCACCGATGTTTTAACCTCAACTGAAGCGGCATCCCTTACCCAGACTCAAACAAGTTGTAAAAGCCCTAAGGCCAAAAAATCACCGACTCCCATTAAAGTCGCTGCGCCTCAGAAATCAAAAGCTCAATCCCAGTCAAATTAGGGGCTAACTTATACCTTATAGTTTCAAATCTTTCTTTGCCAAGTGGCTGGTTCATGCCAAGACCAGGAGTAACCTGGAACATGACCAGGCACTTTCGCTATCCTAAGAATACCCATCGAACTCATCTGTGGTTAGCGGCACCTAAAGATGCTTGCTTTATCATCTCTCCCGGAGTGGCTATGAAATTATCGCAAAATTTGCGGTGCGCAGCGATTGCTGTCCTCTGTTATGCCGTGTCTTTGATGTGGCTGCATCCGGCTCAAGCGCAGGATAAGAAAATTGTCTGGGATGGTGATACGGTAGCCGGAGGCAAGGGTTGGCTCAATCCAGAAAAACCAGCGAACTCTTTTAGCCCTCAAACGGGCGAAGCTCATAACGGTAAAGTGGCGTTGGGGTTTCATGCCGAGGGAAGTGGGTTCATTGGTAGCGGATGGAACTGGTTCGGTTGGTTTCCGGCAGATGCGGGAACCGATGTTACACCTTACCACAATCTCTCCTTTTGGGTAAAAATTAATGGCCAGTCCAAACCGCAGACAGTTACCGTCCAGCTTGTTTCAGTAGGCGATAACACTAAGCCCACTAAAGCGGCAGACCTGACTGCTTACAACCAAAATGTCATGGATGGTGGCTGGCAGGAAGTCATAATACCACTCAAGGACATATACGAGCAGGACTCTAATTTCAATGCCACTAAAGTATGGATGCTTAATGTAAGCACCTGGTCGCCGGACCCGCGCAACTTCAGCATTTACCTTGATGAAATAGCCTTTGATAATCGCCCGGTGCGCTCGCACAATGAAGTGGCAGCCATGCCTGTAACGCGTCAGCCTGCGCCCTTGGGTAATGAGGTGGCGAACGTCACGGCTCAGGTGGATACGGCTGCGCCGGGAACTCCCATCAGCCCTTACATCTATGGCGCGGCGATGGGCGACCGCAGAGCAGCCCAGGAGATGGGACTGACCATTTTACGCGCCGGAGGTAATGAGGCGACTCCCGTCAATTGGAAGCTGGGGTTTGGCGCTAAGGGGGCTGATTGGTTCTTTGCCAATGACGGAACAGCCACCCCACCTGAAAAGAACTGGTTGGTAACATTTCATGGCGAGAACAAGAAAGTGGGATTGGAAACTTATCTGACGATGCCGATGATGGGGCGGGTAGCCAAAGATGGCACTTCAGTAGCGTTTGATATTCGCAAGTATCCTGACCAGGAAGATTGGGCAGGTAAGAGCCAACCTGGTGACCCCCACTGGTTTGCCGGTAATGGGCGGCAGTATGTCAAAGGCGCAGATGGCCAGCCGCTCAAAGACAAAGATGGCAAGCCAGTGTTAAAAGACATTGAGCCGCATCCTGATGATACATCTGTTCTCATGTCGCCTGCCGAGCAAACGCAGATGCTGGAGTTTATGATTAAGAAGATGGGCTATGGCACGGCAGGGCAGGGCGGAGTGAAGTATATCGCCCTAGATAATGAGCCAGGCATCTGGCACGCTACCCACCGGGGAATGCATCCGCAGGGCACCTCTTATGATGAAATGTGGGAGCGCACGCGGACTTATGCGGGTCTGCTCAAGAAAATTGACCCTGGCGTTAAAATCGCTGGCCCGACAGCGTGGGGCTGGACGGAGTATTTCCATTCCGGCTTAGATGCTCAGCTTATCGGTCAGGGCAAGGGCAAATGGGATAATCCCCCGGATGGTGCGGCGCATGGTAATATGCTTTTTACCCCCTGGTGGCTCAGGCAACTGAATCAATATGAGAAACAAACCGGGCAAAGCCTGGTAGATATTCTGGATTTTCATTTTTACCCGCAAACTGGCATCTTTAATGGCGGCCAACCCAATGACCCTAAGACGATGGAGGGACGAGTGCAGGAAACCCGCGTTTTATGGGACCCGGCCTGGACTGAACCAAGCTGGATGGCCAATGATGCCGAAGGCAAGAAGCGCGGCGCACACCTTCAGATTATTCACCTGATGAAGCAGTGGATTGCGGAAAATAACCCCGGTATGGGCACAGCATTAGGCGAATATAACTTTGGTGGCGAAGGCGATATATCCGGTGGCGTCGCTCAGGCCGAGCTATTAGGCATCTTTGCCCGCGAGGGTTTAGACCACGCCTATTACTGGTTCTTCCCGGCCCCCAATACCTCTCCCTATTTTGCCTTTAAGATGTTTCGCAACCCGGATGGACAACATACGGTTTTTGGCGATCACTATTTGCCGAGCACGGTAAGTGCGCCAGATGATGTGTCGGTTCATGCTGCCAGAGACAGCAAAAGCGGGCGGTTGACCTTTGTATTAGTCAATAAACGAGCTTCCAAAGCTGCGCGAGTGACCTTAAAGTTCAACACGCCAGTTGCTGCCCAGGATATTATTCCTTACGAGTACAGCAACGCCGACCGTTTTACCATTGGGCAGTTACCCTCGCAGCACGTTGTCGGTAATAGCTTAGATGTAAACCTGCCACCCTTATCCGTACTGCGCTTTGATTTAAAACCTTAAGATTTAACCGCCAAGGACGCCAAGAGCGCCAAGATGAGGGGGAGAAGGGGAGCAAGTTAAAGTCAGAAGAGCAGTAGAGTTTGTCATTCTGAGCGCAGCGAAGAATCTAATTTGAGTGCGGATAAAGTTCGAGTGGAACAAGTCCTCTATAGCTCCGCAGAGTAGATGTTTCGCTGCGCTCAACATGACACTACTCTTACATTACCGTCTCCCTTTCTCCCCCTTCTCCTCTTCCCCTTGGCGCTCTTGGCGTCCTTGGCGGTTAGAATTTGGTGGCCTTTTCTAACCCAGACCGTGAGACAGTCGTTGAAGAAGCTTAATCCTCATGAATAATAACTCGCGCTTTAGCTCTAGCAGGTTTATTACAACTGTAGTCTTTGGCACGTTGAGTGTTTTGATATTAACCTCCATGCTCGCTATCGCTGCGGCTGGAACCTCAAGTCCGGTAGCAAGTGCAAAATACGCGCGCCCCCACCATCCTCGCTTAGCCTTGGGTCAAGCTTTGCGCGGGGCAGAGAATATTGTTTTTCCCACCGATGCGGGGATAATTGATGTCACTCAAGCTCCCTACCATGCCAAAGGTGACGACGTGACGGATGATACGGCTGCTATTCAGCAAGCACTCAGTGACCATCCCAACGAAGGCGCGATTATTTATCTGCCCAATGGTCTTTATCTCGTTTCCGATACGCTTAAGTGGCCACATGGCACGCGCGGCGGAGCCGAAGAGAAGCGCACGATCTTGCAGGGGCAAAGCCAGCGCGGGACGGTGCTGAAATTGAAAGATAATTGCCCCGGTTTCACTGATCCGCAGCATCCCAAATCTCCCATCTGGACAGGCCATGCTCCAGCCCAACGCTTTGGCAATGAAATCCATAATTTAACGGTAGATACAGGTGTGGACAATCCAGGAGTGTGCGGCATTCAATTTATGGCCAACAACCAGGGCATTATGAGTGATGTTAGCATTGTTTCGGGCGATGGCCAGGGCGTGGCTGGACTGGATTTAGCCTACACCGATGAAAATGGCCCCCTGCTGATTAAGAATGTGCGGGTGCAGGGTTTTGATATTGGTATTCATACGGCTACTTCGGTGGACAGTGAGACGATGGAGCACGTTGTGGTCGAGAACCAAAATCAATATGGTTTTCGCAATGATGGGCAATCAGTGAGCATCCGTGACCTGCAAAGTATCAACACCGTGCCTGCTGTTTATAACCATGCCGGATTACTTGCGTTAATTGATTGTACCTGCCGGGGCGGGGCAGACACGCGGCTGACGGCAGCAGTGATTAACGAAGGTGCCATGTTAGCGCGTAACTTGCGCACCTCTGGTTATGGACAGGCCATTGAAAACAGAACCAATAAACAACAAGGTGTAGGCGGGCCGAGGGTGCGGGAGTTTATCTCCCAGCCCGTTATCAGTCTCTTTCCATCCTCACCCACAAGTCTCAACCTCCCCATTCGTGAAACTCCTACCGTGCCGTGGGATGCCTTAAACCAGTGGGTCTCGCCCACGCGCTTTGGTGCAGTGGCGAACGATAACCAAGATGATACTGCCGCCATTCAACAGGCGATAGATTCAGGAGCGACCACCGTCTATTTACCGCGTGGCAACTACCGGGTCAAAGACACCATTCTCATTCGCAATAGGGTGCGGCGTATCGTCGGCTGCAAGGCTTATATTGACGTGCCGCAGATGGACAAGCCCGCTTTCAAAGTCGTAGATGGCACGGCCCCGGTGGTGGTCTTTGAAAACATTGATAGCGGCTACACGAAAACTCCAACGCTCGAAAACGCCAGTTCTCGCACGCTGGTGCTCCAGCACTGCATCAACGTCTGTGGCAACATGACTGGTAAGGGTGATGTCTTCCTGGAAGATGTTTGCTCAAACCCATTTACCAATTGGCACTTTGGTCATCAAAACATCTGGGCGCGGCAATTCAATGTGGAGAATGAAGGCACCCATGTGGTGAATGATGGTGGCACGTTATGGGTATTAGGTTTGAAAACCGAGCGCGGCGGTACCCTCATCGAGACCAAGGGTGGTGCTAAAACCGAAGTATTGGGTGGCCTCTGTTATACCACAACCGCTGGTAAGCTTGCTCCTATGCTTATAACGCAGGATTCTGCTGCCTCGATTACCCTCGCTGAAGTGTGTTACAATGGCGACCCTTATACCACGATCCTTCGTGAAACACGCCAGGGTGAAACCAGGACTTTGAGCCATGCTGCTCCAGCTTATAAAGGCAGGTTAGTCTTGTACTCTGCGCACTAATTCATGTCAAGGACTTTAATAACGGCATTCGCGCCTTAATCTTGTATTCTGCAACTTCATAGATTAAGCATTGTCAGACAGAATACCTTTGCTATGATTGGGCAGTAAAACGTGATGCACCTGTGCGGCATTTACTCGCGCCAGGTGCATTGTTA
This sequence comes from Abditibacteriaceae bacterium, assembly GCA_019239895.1. Taxonomy (GTDB): domain Bacteria; phylum Armatimonadota; class Abditibacteriia; order Abditibacteriales; family Abditibacteriaceae; genus JAFAZH01. Next base: position 140,838 of record JAFAZH010000056.1, read on the forward strand.
TCGTAGGGGCCAGAAGTACAAGACTTAAACATTTAAGTTCTTAAACCGGTTTGCCATATGCTCAAGGCAGCCAGAGAGATTAACCTGTTGCGATTCGGGTAATACTGAATACAAGATAGTAAGACCGGGTCTTTAATTTATTGGAGGCATAGCACGCATAATGTTCGCGGAAGGCATTAATTTTCTACTTAAGGGCGGCTGGATCATGTGGCCGCTTTTCGCTCTGGCTATTATTTCAGTCGCTGTCATGATCGAACGTTTTATTGCATTGCGACGGGCAGCAGGCGATAACGAGGAATTTCTGGAAGAGATTAGGCGCTTGCTGACACAGGGCAAGGTGAATGATGCTTTAGCTTTGTGCGAAAGAACCTCTGGCCCGGTGGCTTCCTTGATTGCCAGCGGCATTCGCAACCGGCACCTCGATAATGCCTCTATCGAACGGGCAATGGAAGAGTTGGCCATGCGGGAAACTCCGATTCTCTATAAACGATTAGGTGTCCTTGACACCGTTATTACAATGGCTCCCCTCATGGGTCTCTTAGGCACCATCACGGGTATGATTAAATCGTTCCATGTGGTCGGTAATTCCATGAGTAATCCATCGGCTATTACGGGTGGCGTGGGTGAAGCCCTGATTGCTACCGCGACGGGTTTAACCATTGCGATTGTCACTTTGCCGGGTTACAACTACCTGACCGAACGAGTAAAAGAGATCATTGCCGAAATGGAAGTGCGGGCGACCCAGTTGCTCAACATTCTGGCGAATCTACGGGCGGCGGAAGCAAATCCTAATGGCGTTAGTCCGACTGAGATGGACATCCCGAAACTGAATCGCGCTGAGGGCAAGCGAGTGGAGGAGCGGGCCGCATGAGAGTGCCGCGCACGGAGATGAAGAAGGCGCGCATCGAGATCATACCGATGATTGATGCCATCTTCTTCTTGCTGGTCTTCTTCATGATGACCAGCCTTTCGATGGTGCGCCTGTCCTCTCATAAGGTGAATCTGCCGGAAAGCTGCACCGCAGGCACCAAGCCGGAAGAAAAGTCAAAACTCGTCGTGAGCATCTCCAAAGATAACAAAGTCTATGTAGATGAAAACCAGGTCAAAGAGGCGGAACTGCTGCCGATGGTAGCCGAAAGAGTTAAAGCCAATCCTGCGATTACCGTCATTATTAATTGTGACAAGCAACAGCACCTGGCCGAGTTTGTGCGCGTTTTTGATATTGTCAAGCAGGCCAATGCAGGCACCGTGATGATTGCCACCACACCCAAGGATATAGGTTCGCCCGTCGCAGAACCGAGCAGCTAAAATGGGGTTGTAGCGATACCGTAAAGGTCTTCAATTTAGCACCTGTTCCCTTATTGTTCTATGCGAATTCAGCGTCCCCCCACCAAGAAAGCACGCATCGAGATCATACCGATGATTGATGCCATCTTCTTCTTGCTGGTCTTCTTTATGTATAGCTCGCTTTCGATGGTGAAGATGAAAGCCGTTAATGTGGCCCTGCCAACTAATCGTGCTCCCAAAACGAAAGGCGCAGGAGGCAAAGGTGGAGCGACTAAAGCGGCAGCGCCCGCGAAGATGGTGGTGACCCTCACCACCGGGGGCGATTATTACATTAACAAGCAGAAGGTCGCGGCGGCTAACTTATCCAATGCCCTGGCGCAAGATATAGCGGCCAATCCGGGAGCCGTGGTCATCGTTAATCCGTCTAAGAGCCAAACGACCCAGGCATTGATTGATACCATTGATTCCATTCGCCGCGTGCCGACGCGCAATGGTGAACCTTTACAAGTTTTGATTGCCACTGAACCGGTAGACGCCAACGGTATGGCGTTAAAAACGGCTACCTCAACTGCTACAAATGCTGCATCCTCAAAGGCCACTGCCAATGTTCCGTGATAAGTTACTCTTTTACTGTTATCTCGCTTCCTTTGTTATCAACTGCATAGTGGTAGCAGTCTTAGGTTACAGTCGTATTATGTCGCCAGCGGCGGCAGCTCTGGCCAATCCTGAAGCGGAATTGCATCCGGTGCGCCTGGGCGTTTATAAACCTCCGCCACAACCTGTGGTTAAACCAACGCCGCCTAAGCCCACCTTAGCGCAGCATGGGGCTAAATCAAAGAATCGTTTAGCGGCCCACCCCCAACAGACAGCACCTCAACCAACCACGGCTAATACAGATAGGAAGGCCAGTTCTGAAACCGACGCCGAGAAGGTACAGCGTCTGACCGCCCAAGCAGTTGCTTCTGGTCAGGCCGGGCATAAAGGCACAGCCCCGTCAGGCCGATCACACAACAGCCAATCTGGTGCAGGACGCCAATCATCCGGCGGTGCAGCAGGTTCTCGTGGCGAAACTGAAACTGCGGCAGGTCATGGTGGAACCGGCGAGCGGTCTGCCAGTGCCGGGGGAGCAGGGAGAGGAAGTTCGACCTCTGGCTCCGGTAGCCATCGTGGGGGAGCCGGGCATAAAACAGGAACCGGACATAAAAGTGGCTTGCGTCTGGCGAAAAACCTCAGTGGCAGAACAGGCTCTGCTGCTGAGAGCGCGGCGGGTGGACAATCATCCGGTGCAGCGTCCAGTCAATCCAGTGCTGGGCATGGTGGAAGTGAACATAGCACAACGTCAGCTTCCCAAAACGGTGCTGGAGCAATGAGCGGAGCCAAAGCGGGCCAAGTGGCATCTGCTCTTAGGGGTCATGCTGCTCACCGCACCCCAGTCACGGGACAGAAGTTGGCTTTGCGCAAAACTGCACCTAAAAATAATTCCGGTGTGCCCTCCTTGCAGGATAATGATAAAGCATCAGGGATGAAAACGGTGGCGCAGTTAGCCAGCAAAGCAGCGGATGCCAAGGGTAAGACGGTGCGCCTGGCGGCGAATGATCCCGACGATAAGAGCAAAGATGAGCCGGGGGCCGAGGATGAGCCAGGGGTGAAATCGCCAGAGGATAAATCCAACGATAAAAACTCTCCTGAAGCTGCCAAGAAAGAAGCACCCAAACCGCAGACCTCTAATTACATCATGCCCAAGGTGGCCAAGATGTGGACGGTGCGGCCTAATCAGAAGCTTGTGCTGCCTAAAGACTTGAAGTTGAATATGCCTGCGAACTTGCCGATTGTGCCAGGCGTGAAGCCGCTGACACCGGAGCAAATTGAAGAACTACGTAAGTTGCTGCATCAACAGAATCTTAAGCAGATGAAGGGCTTAAGCCGGGAGCAGTTAAAGAAGTTTCTCCAGGCACGCAAGGATACCGAACGCCCCAAACCCACCGATTTAAGCAAGGCAGGTTCAACGGATAGCGAAAAGAAAGACCAAAAACAGCCGGCACGGCCTAAGCCCAGGCGTCCGCGTGTGGCGCGTGAACATCCCGAAGGCGGCGCGGCACTGCCCGCCGGTTTAACTTCGCCTTTCAAATACAAGCCGTGGAGTCCGGCCTGGCAACGGTATGCTCAGGTCGTCAAGAAGGCGAAAGAAGATCGGGTGTTACTGGCCCAGAACGCCTCGCCTTTGCCTGCTAGTCCAGAGCATAACGCGCAGCCAAACAGCACTCAAAATAACCAGGCACAACCTAACCCAGCCCAGGCCAATCAGCCACCTAACGCGCAGGCAGGCAACCCTCAACCTAATACGAATCAAACAGGCAATGCGCAAAGCACCTCGGCGCAGGCGACAGCCCCGGCTAATCAGCCCGGCGGTAACACTCAGGAGGCGCAGAACGATCAACATGCTCCTTTGCTCGGCACAGGTCAGGGTGGGCAGCCTGCTAATGATTTGCCGAATGGTGTGCCCGTTCAACCCGGCCCCCCGCAAACTGGTGGAGCTAATAATGGAACTGGTGCTGCTACAGGGAATGTAGCGCCTGATGCACAGGGCAACACTGCTACCGGGGGACAGGGGGCGAACTCCGGCGTCGGGCAGCCTAATAACGGACAACCAAGCAATGCAGGCGCGACTGGGGCAGGTGGACAAAGTAGCAACCCGGCGGGCAATAATCAGCAGAATAACCAACCTGGCAATGTGCTTGGCGGTGGAGACAATACAGGCCAGGCTAACGGCGCTGCGAATACTCCCGCTGGCGGTCATTCAGGGGTCAATGCCCCATCCGTTAATCCGGCCAATAATGGGCAGGCTGGCGGTAACTCGGCTGGCAACTCCGCTAATGCCACTACTCCGAATAATGGTCAGCCCACTGGCAACCCACAAAACAGCAATCAGCAGAATGGTTTATTAGGCAGTGGACAGGCTAACCCTGCTACCGGTGGTCAGCCCATTAACCCCGGAGTCGCTGCAACCAATGCGCAATCCGGTAATGGGCAGTCGAACAATGGTCAAGCCAATAATGGTCAACCAACTGGGCAAGGCCAGACAAATAATCAAGGTGCTTTACTCGGCGCAGGCCAAGGCAACGGTCAGCCGAACACCGCGCCACAGAATGGCGGCCAAGCTGGTACTGGCGGGACACCGGGCAACCCGAATGCTCCAGGGCAAGGCAACCAAGGGGGTCAGCCAAATGCCGGACAAGGTAACAACCAGGGTGGGTTGTTAGGTGGTGGGCAGGGCAGCCAACCTGCTGGTCAAAATAATCAGAGTGGGCCAACAGGCAACGGGGGCAATCCAGGTGGACTTTTAGGGGCAGGCCAAGGTAGTCCTCAAGCTAATGGTCAACCGGGTGGGCAGCCAGACACTGGACAGCGCGGTAATCAAGGAGCGGCTCAAGGTAATGGACAAGGCGGCCTCCTCGGTGCTGGACAGGCGACACCGCCGCAGGGTAATGGACAGCCAGGTAACAATCAACCTGGAGGGCGGCAGGGGGGACAGCAAGGTGCTGGGCTACTCGGTGCTGGACAGGGTAATGCTCCTGCGGGCAACCAGCAGGGTAATGGCCAGCAAGGCGGTCAGGTAGGTCTGCTTGGTGGTGGGCAAGGTGGCCCTCAAGATAATCAACAAAATAATGGTCAACAGACGAGTGGCCTCTTAGGTGGCGGCCAAGGTAATACTGCGGCCAACAATGGCGGCAATGGTCCGCAACAAGGGGGACAACAAGGCGGTTTACTCGGTGGCGGTCAGCAGGGTAACGGGGGGAATCAACCTGCCGGGCCAAATGGTGGCGGCTTGTTAGGTGGCGATCAGCAGGGTGGGCAGCAGAACGGAAACCAGAACGGCCAGCAGGGTACTGCTGCTGGCGGCGGTGGCGGCGCGGATGTCAACGCTTTCATGGCGCAGGGCGATGGTGGCCTGGAAGGTGGCGGCTTTGTGGATAGCGAAGGCGTCGGCGGTGAGGGTGATGTGAGTGGCGATGGCGAAGCGGGTGGTGATGGCAACCAGGCGGATACAGGATTCACCCCGGCGGTTGGCGTATCGCCCAATATGCCGGAGCATAATCACGATGCGCAGAAGGGCATTCCCGGCGCGTTAGTATTACCTCCACTCCCTCCGGTGGGCACCGAAACCGGCAAAGAGCTTGATCCCCATGAAGTCAAGCCGTCGTCGCATACCGCCAAGATTATTATTCCCGCGCTGATGCCGCCTCTGCCAACCGCTAAACCCACGGCGCATACCACGAAATCAGTGCCGCCTAAAACAGAGCCAGTGGAACCAGGCGCTAAGGCGGTTACTATCGCCAAGCCGCGTCGCCTGGCAATGGCTCCCGGTGGCAAGCCCAAGCCGCGCCAATCGGATGTGCCTGTCGTGGCGTTGAACATTGGTTCCACCAGCGACCAGGGCACGATTCCGATGGACATTATGAAGCAGCCCAGTGTGCCACTGGGAACGGCAACCGATGCGGTTAATCCCCCCTCGCCTTCCGAGCAATCGCGCAATGTGCGCTCGTCGGGCGTGGCCCATCCCCAGCCGCGTGGCGGCGCTCCCACGGTGGAGAAGAAAGGCACGAGTGGCAAGAAGAACGGTGCCTCTGGCAAGCAGGCGGAAACTTCAGAGAAGCCTGTGCGCACGCGACAAACCGCAGAGCAGCGGGCGGTGGCGATGCTGGTGGATGAAAACCAAATAGTAACGCAGCGCGTTATCGTGAAGAAGACCAAGCAGAAGCCGGTGCGCAATAGCCGGGGCATCAAGGAAGGCTCCAAGAACCCGCTGCCGCCGATGCCTTTGCCCGACAGTGATGCGGAAATTGGTGATGGCTCTGGTCTCAAAGGTGAGTATTTCCTGGGTCGTAACTTTGAACAATACGAGTTTACGCGCGCCGACCCCAACCTGGATTTGTTCTGGGGTTCGGATAGCTCGCCCAGCCCGCGCCTGCCTGCCGGGGCCGACTGGTCGTGCCGCTGGACGGGGAAGATTGAGCCGCGCTATTCTGAAACTTACACCATCTATGCTGTTGCTGATGACGGTGTGCGCGTATGGATTAACCATAAGCTCATCATTGACGACTGGACGCTGCACGCCCTCATGGAGTATTCTGGCCAGGTGAAACTCGAAGCAGGCAAGCAGTATGATATTCGCGTGGACTACTTCGAGAGTGGCGGCCCTCCCGCTTCTGTTGGCGTCTACTGGGAAAGCCCCAGCCAGAAAAAAGAGTTCATCCCTGAAGATCGCCTCTTCTATCCCTTAGCCGGAGATAAGGAAGAGATGGAGAAGGACGAAGTGCCGCACCATTAGTGGCTGGAGGCAGGCGGAATGGCCCTCACCCTCGGCCCCTCTCCCAATACTGGTAGAGGGGCGCACAAACTCAAACCTGCTTGTGAGAGTCTGACGCTCTTTGGAATATTGCGTTTGCATTCTGAGCAACATAGGAGTGTGACCTCCCCTCTCCCAATATTAATCTGGGAGTGTGAGGGCGGGGTGAGGGCCAGCCAGTCTGGTAACTATATTTCATAGAACAATGATAGGTCGAATGTCTCAACCGAAATACCCTGTGCTGAAAAACACCTTTGCCCTCACTCTATTCTTAGCGGCTAACCTGACAGGCGCGGTGAATGCGGCAGAAAAGCGCACGGCTACCAAGCCTGCGCCTGCTGCCAGTAAACCTGTCGCAGAGCAGTCAACTACAGCTAATGACCCGCAGCAGAAGCTAAATGCAGCGTTGGTAGAAGCCATTGGAGCCGATGACGCCAAAAAAGTCGCGGCCCTTTTGCAGCAAGGGGCCAATGTCAATGCGGTAGACGCTAACGGTTCGACGCCACTGATGCAGGCGGCAGCCGCGGCCAATGCGGATGTCATCAAGTTGTTGCTGGATAAAGGGGCGAATGTCAATGCTCAGGACAAGGATGGCTTCACCCCCTTAACTATTGCTGCTTATTCCGGCCACGCCACCACAGCGATTCTGCTGTTAGATAAAGGCGCAGATATTAATGCCGTAGATGCCAAGGGGCATACGGTGCTGATGGGGGCTGCCTATTCGGGCAAGCTGCCGATTGTGCAACTGTTAGTGAATCGCGGCGCTAATGTGACGGCCAAAGATAATGAAGACTTCACAGCTCTGATGGTGGCATCTGGCACGGGCAATCCTGATATTGTGCGCTTACTGCTGGATAAAGGTGCCGATGTCAATGCGGCGACCAAGAGCGGCTTTACCCCACTGATGCAGGCTGCCGGGACTGGCAAGATTCCCGTCGTGCGCTTATTGTTGGAGCGAGGCGCTAATGTCAAAGCACGGGCACGGCGAGGTGCAACGGCCTTATTAGTGGCCGCTTATGCGGGCAGTGCTCCCATTTCCGACTTACTGTTGAACCATGATGCGGACATCAACGCCAAAGATACCATTGGGCATACACCGCTCATCGGCGCGGCCTATGCGGGTAGCGTTGCCGTCGCTAAGCTACTGGTCTTTCGTGGCGCGGACATGGAATCCAAAACGCGCAGTGGCTTGAACGCCCTGATGCAAGCGGCTTACTCTGGCCGGTTTGAAGTGGTGAAGTTTCTGGTGGAACGTGGCGCGGATATTGAAGCTACCACCGGGCATGGTCTTACGGCCTTAATGCAAGCGGCTGGTTCAGGCAGCGCCCCCATTGTGAAGTATCTGCTGGAATGCGGGGCCGATGTCAACGCCAGAGATAGCAGCGGTCAAACCGCTCTCGATTGGGCGCATAAAAGAGGGCAAGGTGAACTGGCCCAATTGCTAAAGTTGGCGGGTGGTAAAGAAATGCCCAAGCAAGAAGCTCAAAAGACGGCAGCAAGAAAAGAGAAATCTAATGTGTCGTAATCTGTTTCGGTCACTATTTCATAAACATTCTATTCTTCATAAAAATAAAAATCGCTTGGTGTCCTCGCAGGAGGACACTCGGCCACAGGCCCTGAGCCGCGAATTTATTCGCCGGGCTTCGATAGCGTTGATAGTTGGGACTTTATCTATTAGCACCATCCCCGCCTTCAGCCAAGACCAAAGCACAGCCCCGGTTGCCGCGCCAGCCTCACCCATAGGCATCAGTAAGCCCACGGCGCAGGATATGGCGATGCTTCAGGGCACTTATCCACCAGATAACGGTATCTGGTTGGAAAGCCTCGATTTGCATAATATGACGGTGCCCTGGGGTGAGCCGCGCATTGGCAAGTCAGTGGATGGGAAGCCATTGACACTTAAAGGCACCATCTATCCACATGGCATTGGGGCACAAACCCGTAATCAGATGACGGTTGATCTCAAAGGCGTCGCTACGCGGTTTGTGGCAATGGTTGGTGTAGACGATGACACCAATGGCAAAGGCAATATTGACGTTACGATTTTAGTAGATGGTAAGAAGGTCGTGGATACTGGCCCGATGCAGGGCGGTGAGGCTCCGCGCTTTATATCCATTGATTTAACCGCCGTGCGCCGCATGGTGGTTGATGCTAATGGCGTAGATAATAAGAACGACTCAGGACACGTTGACTGGGCGGGGGCGCTGCTTCTGCTTGACCCCGATGAAAAAGACCGTCCCGAATCGGTAGATTTTTCAACCAGCGCGGTCGCTTATAAATTGCCTCCGGCTCCCCCGGTTGATCCACACCCAGCCATTCACGGCCCGCTTGTCATGGGTGCCTCACCCAATCGTCCCTTTGTGTTTTTGGTGCCCGTCACCGGCAAGGGGCCGTTTACTTATGCTGCCGAAGCATTGCCCAAAGGCTTAAAGCTGGATGCTAAAACGGGGGTTATTTCCGGCGCGGTGAGTGCGGCAGGGACTTATGATTTACGTGTTACCGTCAAGGGGCCAGCGGGTAAAGCAACGAAGACTTTTGGCTTGATTTGCGGCGAGCATAAATTAGCCTTGACGCCTCCCCTGGGCTGGAACGCCTGGAATGTTTATGGCGACACGGTGACCGCCGAGAAAATTAAAGACCAGGTGGATTGGCTCGTCAAGACTGGTTTAGCCGGGCATGGTTTCCAATACATTATCATTGACGATAGCTGGGAAGGTCGCCGCGATGCCGAGGGCAACATTGGCCCCAACAAACGCTTCGGCGATATAAAATCACTCGCTGATTATGTGCATAGCAAAGGACTGCGGTTGGGCATCTATTCATCGCCCAATGAAGAAACCTGTTCGGGCTACGCAGGCAGCGCAGGTCATGAGGAAAAAGATGCGGCCTTTTATGCCAGTTGTGGCATTGACTATCTGAAATACGACTGGTGCCAGGCGGGAGGCTCAAAAAAGGATACAACCGCTGACGTGATGAAGGATGCTTATAATCGGATGCGCAGCGCCTTGGATAAAGTGAATCGTGACATCCTTTATGATCTGACGCCCTATGGTTTTGGTAAGGTGTGGGAGTGGGGCGCGGATGTGGGGGCCAATAGCTGGCAAACCAGTACGCAGGTTTCGGACAAATGGGAGAGCATCCAAAATGCTGGCTTTGACCAGGGAGATCGTGCTAAGTATGCGGGGCCGGGGCATTGGAACAATCCGGGTTATCTGATGCTGGGTCGGATGAACCCCACCACGCCCCGGTTCCCCCGCTTGCGGCCTAATGAGCAGATGACACAAGTCACGCTCTGGAGCCTGCTGGCCGCGCCTCTCATTTTGAGTTGCGACATGAGCCAGCTTGACCCCAATAACTTTTTCCCCATCACGTCCATGCTGCTTTCTAACGATGAAGTGATAGCCATAGATCAAGACCCGCTGGGTCATGTGGCAACGCATCGTACCGGATGGGGTGATTGGGAAGTGTGGACGCGACCGCTGCTCGATGGCACCATCGCGGCGGGAGTGTTTAATAAAACGACGCGTAATCAAGATATTACCTTCAAAATAGGTGACCTTGGACTGAATGGCCCCCAGCCGGTGCGTGATGTCTGGCAGCGCAAAGATTTAGGCTCATTTAAGGATACCTTCTCGGCCACCGTGCCTCCCCACGGTGCCATGCTACTGAAAGTTGGCACGCCACTTTCGCCTTCTAACCAAGTTAGTAGCTGGACGAAGCCTGTTTATATGGTGTCGAACTGGACATGGGGCGATGGCTTGCGCTGGTCTTACAGTCGCAATGGGGAGGAGTGGCTGACGTTTCCCCATGATAAAGTCTGGCTGAAATCGGAAGTCGGCGACAAGAACATGCAGCACAATAATATCCTGCGTGGGCCGGATGGCCTCTGGCACATGATCTGGTCAACGGGGGGCAATGCGCAGGGCTTTGGCTACGCTGCTTCTAAAGACCCGCTGAACTGGGGCGAGCAACGGTTGATTACAGTTAAGGGCGGTGACTTAGCGGGTGGCATGAAAAACGTGCGCTTCCCGAAGTTGTTCTACGATAAAAAGTTGGGACAATACGTGATTAGCTTTAGTGCCATTGTGCAAGATGAAGGCAAGGCCAAAATGTGGGGCTACCGCATCTATGCTGTCACCACCAAAGACTTTCAGACGTTTAGTGAGCCGAAGCGATTGCTGACCTCCGAACATGGCACCTCCGATGGCACGATTGCCGAAGCTGGGGGGCAATACTTCCTGATCTTCCGCGATGAAGACAAACGCCTGATTCGGGTTACCACGGCGACTAACCTCGAAGGGCCTTACGATACACAATCGGAACCCTTACCCATCGGCAAAGATGTGGAAGACCCCACTCTGGTGCGGCTGAATAATGAATATTATGTCTATTTCACCCGCCATGTAGGACAACAATCTACAGGAGTTGCACGCTCGAAAGACTTAAAGAACTGGGAAGATGTTTCCGCGCAGATGAGCTTTCCCAAAGATCACCGTTATGGCAGCATCGTCACCATACCCGAAACAACCCTGCAAGATATACTACGCTCTTCTTATGAGCGATAATAAGAATCATTAACCGAACTTGCGACTTTAGGCCAGTGGTTAAAACCACCGGCTGCAAGACCAAGTCCGCGGGGCGGACTGCTCCAGTCGCCGCAGGGCGACTTCGTTTTGCAGCCCGTGAATTCATTCACGGGGTGGTGGGTAGCAAGTCGAGCTAATTAATAAAGGTCAACTATGGATAGAGGCCCCAGCAGTCTCGCTCGTGTGGGTTGTATTGTGATTCCGTGTGGTTGTATCGTACCCATCTTGCTGCTGCCACTTTTAGTAGGAGCCGTGTGGATGTTCCACTGGCATTAAGTTGGTTGCTAAGGCCGAGGTGAATTGCACCAAAAATAAAACCCCGACCGAAGTCGGGGTTTAAAGCTTTATAAAATAAAGGCAAGTGGGTACAGCTTACTACTTCTGTGCGTTGCCTTGCGCGCCCTGCCTTCTTTGGCCAGGCTTGCGAATTTGAATTTGGGATGCGACGTTCTTACCATCTTTGGTATCGTAGGTGATGGTCACGCGAGTGCCAGCCTTCAGGTCGCCACTTTTAATACCATCGGCTAAGGCATTGCCGTCAGGGTTCAGGTATTTGGTATCAGCGTTAACCGTGATGTCCTGATCTTGCTGCCTGCTGGTTACGGTGATGGTGTTTTGATCGGCATTGACGGTTTTAATGCGAGCGCGCAGTTCGGCAGCCATTGCGGGCATGGTTAACATGGCCGCGAGGCCGATGCCCATTAACAGAGTCCAGACTTTCTTCATAGGGAATTCACCTCCTTAGGAATTGGCTTTTGTTGATAGGACAAAAATGTTACGCGAAAGTTTCAACAGCCCCTTTTCGATAACGACTCTTGATAAATTCTTTACAAATTTTGGAGATGAAGGAGAACTTAATGAAGGTGTATTGTAAGAAAGAAAAAGCCCTATGGCCTAAAACATCCTGGTGCCGCACGCTTTTGCTCACTGGCTCGCTGGTGGTTTTAGCTCCAGGGGCCAGCCACGCCCAGGATGCTAATGCCAAGCCGTTTCTGCACAGGCTGTTTACCGATAATATGGTGTTGCAGCGCGATATGCCCGATCCTATCTGGGGCTGGACGACACCAGGCCAGAAAGTCACGGTTGCCGTACGCGGGAGAAGCGTTTCCACGGTGGCCGGGGCCGATGGTAAATGGATGACCAAAATCGGGCCACTGCCTGTTGGTGGGCCTTATACAGTAACCGTATCCGGGCCACAGACAGCCACATTAAATAACGTCATGAGCGGCGATGTGTGGATTTGCTCTGGGCAGTCGAACATGGAAATGGGCATCGCCAATGTTAACAATGCCCAGCAGGAAATAGCCAATGCCAATTACCCGATGATCCGGCTCTACACGGTGCCCAAGTCCATTCAGACTGAGCCGCAACCCCTGGTGAATAGCCAATGGCAGGTGTGCGATCCGCAAACGGTGGCCAACGGCGGTTGGGGCGGTTTTTCTGCGGTTAGCTATTTCTTTGGGCGTGGCCTCTATCAAAAGCTCAAGGTGCCGATTGGCCTGATTCATACGTCGTGGGGCGGCACTGTGGCCGAGGCGTGGACAAGCGCCGAGGCTTTGAATACAATGGCCGATTTTAAACCGGCTGTAGCCACTTTACAGCAGGCAGCGGCTGCCGCTAAGAATGGGCCAGTGGACTTTAATAAGGCGATGGCTGATTGGTATCAAAAGAATGATCCCGGTTCGGCTAATGGCCTGGGCTGGGCCGAGGCCGCGTTAACTACGACGGGTTGGAAGACCATGAACTTGCCGCAAGCCTGGGAAGGTGCGGGGTTGCCGGACTTTGATGGCATTGTGTGGTTTCGTAAAGATTTCGATCTGGACGACACCTGGAATGGCAAAGATGTGGTGCTGCACTTAGGCCCGATTGATGACCGTGACACAACCTGGGTCAATGGCACCCCGGTAGGAGCCACGGATAGTGTGCAACCAATGCGTGATTATAAGATTCCCGCTAATGTTTTGCATACAGGGCATAACGTGATCGCCGTGCGCGTCTTAGATACTGGTGGCGCCGGTGGCTTCTATGGTAAAGCCGGGGATATGCGCTTAGAAGCGACAGGTGCCAATGCGCCTGCCCCCATTTCCCTGGCGGGTGATTGGGTTTATCAAGTTGGGGTCGCGCTCAACAAAACCGGCCCCCTGCCCCAACACTTGAATGACAACCCCAACAATGTCACCGTGCTTTATAATGGCATGATTGCACCCCTGATTCCCTTTGCTATTAAGGGGGCTATCTGGTATCAAGGCGAATCGAACGGCGGACGCGGCTTGCAATATCGCACCCTCCTGCCTACCATGATTAACGACTGGCGCTCACGCTTTGGCGTCGGGCAGTTCCCTTTCTTTATTGTGCAATTGGCTAACTTCACCGATACCAAGCCTGACCCGGAACAGGGTGACGATGGCTGGTCTGGCGTGCGCGAGGCTCAACTGATGACGGCGCAAACACTGCCCAAAGTCGGTGTTGCCGTGACGACCGACATTGGCGAAGCCAAAGATATTCACCCCAAGAATAAGCAGGAAGTAGGGCGTCGCCTGGCCCTCAATGCCCTGGCTATCGCCTATGGTCAGAAGCTCGAATATTCTGGCCCCATTTACCGCTCCATGAAAAAAGACGGCAACACCATTCATCTCACCTTCGATCATGTAGATGGTGGACTTGTCGCTCAGGGTGGTAATAAATTGGAAGGCTTTTCTATCGCGGGTGCTGATAAGAAATTTGTATGGGCTGATGCCCGCATCGAAGGCAATACGGTAGCGGTGTCTTCGCCCCTGGTGCCAAATCCGGTGGCAGTGCGCTATGCCTGGGCGGAGAATCCGGTTGCTAATCTCTTCAACAAAGAGGGCTTGCCAGCCTCACCCTTCCGCACGGATCGAGACGTAAAGTAAGGCTTGTTCTGTCTTAAGATTAAACCGCAGAGGCACAGAGAAAAAGAAATAGAACGTAGAGGATAGTAGTAGCTTATATTGCAATCTTCTATTCTCCATCCTCGTTTCCTCTGTGCCCTCGGCGTCTATGTGGTTTTTTCTTTTACCTATACAGTTGCAATGACTGTCATGAAAATTTGCGGGCAAACCGTTAAAGTGCGATAATGCTGTCCAATACCCTTATAATTCTCAAGTTGTTTGCAGGAGGTGGTGCGGGGTGACTATAACTTCTCATTTTCTATTTTCTACCTGCTATCATAAGCGTAGTGACCACAGTCGAGTGAGGCAGGCGGCAGGCTTTACCCTTATTGAGCTTTTAGTCGTCATTGCTATAATCTCTATCCTCGCTTCCATTCTATTTCCGGCTTTCTCCCGTGCCCGCGAAAATGCGCGGCGTGCCTCCTGCCAGAGTAATCTCAAGCAACTGGGCATGGCTTTTATGCAATATGCGCAGGACAGTGATGAGCGGCTACCGAATGTAGTGGATGGCAGTGCGGCAGAGAATAAGCCGGGTGGCTGGGTGTTTTACAGTACCTTCGGGGGTGGTTCCACGCCAGCAGCGTTTGATGCCAGCAAGGGCAGTTTGTTCCCCTACACCAAGAATGCACAGATTTATGTATGCCCTACGGATAACATGGAGCAGCAGGATTCTTATGCCTTGAATTCCTGCGTGGCGCGTGACTTGACAGGTGGCCCTGGCAGCCCCCGTCCGGGCAAACCTTTAGCGATCTTTCAAGATACCAGTTCCTGGATGCTCTTAGGTGAGGAAGCTACGGACTCGAATACGGCCATTAGTTCTACGGACGATGGTTATTTAAATATCAGCGTAGCCAATAAATTTTCAACCCGTCACTTTAATGGTTCAGATATAGTGTTCGTGGATGGGCACGTGAAGTGGTACACGACGGATCAAATTGTCAAAGCCGGTTTCCAGATCGGCGGGACAGCCCCCGCGCCGCCTGGCATAAGTTGCCCTTAAAGTTTCTGGCCCGAACCTAACCCCCTGTCGCGCGGATGTTAAAAAGAAAGAAGAGCCGCGCTGCTGCGTGTAGTTCAGCAGCGCGGCTCTTTTACTAATAGGACAAGCTACTAACGGCGCGTCCCATCACTTTGCCGTTCCCTGACTGTTTAGAGCCATGACCCTGATAGTCGTAGAGTTATTGTCCGCCTTAGCTCTA
Organism: Abditibacteriaceae bacterium; assembly: GCA_019239895.1. Taxonomy (GTDB): domain Bacteria; phylum Armatimonadota; class Abditibacteriia; order Abditibacteriales; family Abditibacteriaceae; genus JAFAZH01. The sequence continues at coordinate 156,166 of JAFAZH010000056.1, forward strand.
GCTTGCCAGAATCCCTCAACGACTACAGGCTTATCCTCTTGCTGTTGTATGGCATTGGTAGTCTGGCTGTCGTTTTTGTCCACTATTAAGATAAGAGTCATCGGTTGTTTAAGGTTGTCCACCTCTAATATCCAGCCATCATCTTTTTTGTGGAGCGTGCCACTCACCGTGAGGCGCACATCTTTGGGGACGGGGGTATAGCCTGCTGCTTTAATAACTTGCAGCATTCTTGGCACGTCTGGCCAGACACCAGGTTTAAATTCCACATCCATGTGTGATGGTTTAAGAATTAACTTCGCGTTTTGAACACCATCCAGGCGTTCCAGCCCCTTTTTGAGGCTGAATCCTCATGTCGCTCATGTTGCGCCCTTGACACCCAGCCAGGCTTTCTTGGCATCGGAGTGGGCAGGCAGCATCAGCAACCCAGTTGCTAACAACACGCCTGTCGCTGACAATTTGCGTATCAGTTGCATAATCTTTCCTCCTTAGTGAAAACAATTTAAAAGAACGTCTCAAAAGCGGTTCTAATTTCGTAGCGATAACCAACATGGTCTTGTGGCCCCTGGCGTGCTAAGGGCACTAAGAGGCCAATCCGCAATTGTCTCGTGCCCTTGGTGAAAATTGGTGTGATATGGAGGCCGATAATATGGTGCCCATTATGGGCGTCTTGTCCTGCGTCCAGCGTATCGGCAATGTGCCATTCTCCATGCAGCCCTACAGCTAAGTTCACACCCAGTTGCGCCGCTTCATTTGCCTGTTTCAGCCAGCGACCATAGGATACATTCACCTCGGCCATATCGCCCATGCGAAAACCGCTGCCAAACTCACGCCGCCACTCGACACTACCCCAGATGGTATCTTTGAGCGTTTCCCGGTCGGCGGTGTAACCCAGCACCAAGCCAGGCTTACTGGTGCCCGTCTGATCGTGCGGGGCCGCCCGTGTGCCATCTGGATCAAGCCGATGGCTCTCGCCCGTAGGCAGCTTAATGCCATAAATCGCCGTTTGCTGAATGGTGAGACCTTCCGCCTGACGAGCGTGCAGACGGCTCTTGGCATTTAGGGTGATGTCGCCTAATCCTACGAAGGGCACGCTCCGCAACTGGCCATTGACCACCTGTTGGCGCACGTTGTTGTGGTAGGGTGCTTCGAGGATGAGGTTCATGGAGGGCTTGGGGGCATACTGCACCATGTAAGTCTGTTCAAACATGCGTGCCCGAACGCCGCCGTTCTGGGTGCTACCCGCATCCATAAAGCCAAAGCGAATTTCAGGATGCACCAGACCCGAACCAAAGACTACTGGTGTCTCACCCCATAACGGCTCATGAGCGTAGGCTGTTGAAGGTATGGATAGACTGCTACCCAAGGCAAAGATTGCCATCGTTAAGACTCGCTGGCCTTGCGAGGTTAGCGCGTGCATCAGCTTACTCCTTAGCCTTGACAACGGCTCTTCCGGCTAACACCGCTTGAATGGCGGCTTCCAGTTGCTTTTCCTCGCCCTGCAAAAAGCCTTCGTGGATGTAGCGCACAATGCCTGCACGGTCAATGAGCACGCCATAAGGATGAGTTTCCGCCTGGTATTGGCCAGCGACTTTCATCCCTTTATCCATCACCAAGGGATAGGTTAAGCCTTGTTGACGGATAAAAGCGCGCACTGTGGCTGGTTGAGGATCGCTCTGGGTTGCGCCAATGAGCCGCAAGCCCCTAGCGTAGTATTTCTTGTGGAGTTGTTGGAGATGGGGTGCCTCCACCACACAAGGCGGACAGTTAGGCATCCAGAAATCCACAAACACAACCTTGCCTTTGAACTGCGACAACGATACGCGATGTCCATCTACGGTCTTTAAAACAAAGTTGGGGGCTGGCTTGCCAATGGCGGTCGCCGCCTGTGCTGCGTGCAACAGGTTGAAGACGCCAAGGCTGGCAAGACAAATCAACCACCTAATAGATAAGTGTCTTCTCATGGTTATTGCTCCTTAATGGTCGAGAGGACAGGCAGACCCGCTGCTAATGATCTTTGCGAATCTAAAGACCTAATGGTAGAGAACCCTCCCCCAGCCCCTCCCGTTGGAGGGGAGCCTGGTTCCTCCCCCGCTGGGGGAGGTGAGGTGGGGGTCTTTAGATTCGCAAAGATCATTAGCAGCGGGTCTGCCTTTTAATGGCTCTCCCTGCAACTACTTCTTGCAGCAAGCCTTGGGCGAGCAGTGGCTACCGCACTTGGTGCAAGAGGTGCAGCAAGTGCCACACTGGTTGTTGGGGCAGCAGGTGGTCGCTGCCTGGGCCGCTACGCCCACGCCTAAGACGAGGGTGGCCAGCAGGCTCACCATATTGATATATTTACGCATTTGAATTTTCTCCTGATTATAGGTGTGACTTGGGCTGTGGCTCGAAGTGAGCCGACGTGATGCGTCATTTGTCGCGCCGTTTACGAAACAGCAGACAAATAACAGCACCGGATGAATAGTGGGGTGAATGCGCTGCAAGGGGTGCTAAATAGACTCCTCAGTAGGTGCTAAAGAGCAGTTTTAGTAGTCTGTTGTCGTATCAACACAACCTTGTAAGGCAGAGTTGCTCATGGCAAGATTCTCTACCCCCACAAGTTGAATTGACATTAAGGCAGCGACTTGTTAGGAGACAGGCGGAGCGCGTCCCTGCGCGGCAGGAGGCGCATGTTGAGGTTTTAAAAGAGGAGGCCGCACCCATCGCTCACCCAGGAAATTGAGTTGGGGTGCTAAGGAAAGTGCTGGTGGCGGCAGAGTACCTACAACTGAGGTCGTCTGTGCGGTTTGCGACAGGTAATGCAGGATAGCGCCAGGTGCCACAGCACTATGAGAGAGCGCAGTGTCGTGGCGACTATTGTTATTGGTATCGCTGGGGGGAACAGGTAACTGCTGACAGCATTTGCTGCCGGGCATAGCGCAATGGCAACAACAGCCAGCATGAGCGCCGACTTTGCGACAGACGCTATCGGCACTTCCTACAAGACCCGTCATCGGGCAGGCCCAGGCGAGCGATGGCACAGCCGAGGCCATCAGGCCCAGGAGGGCCAGGACTGTGAAAAGGGAGTTACGCCATTGCTTCATAGCTGTGCTGAGTTCATCCGACAACCTTAGTCTGTCAAACGGTGTTAGGACAAGAGGGTTCCAAGAAAGCTATATCGAGTTAGTCTCATAAATAGGAAGGTTTCTGTTGCCCTATAGCCACTGTCATGCTTCACGCAGTGAAGAATCTAGTATCAGTCTCCTGATAGTGTTATCAAAACGTTGTAACTCCGCAGAGTAGATTCTTCGTTGCGCGAAGCATGACAAACTCTTCTGTTTGCACTCAAGTTTTCTTACTTTGCACTCAATTCTATTAGCTGCTTCAATCATCTTTATCTGGCTTACCCTTACGAATTGTTGCTGGCTTGTTGGCAATTGGTACTGGATGAACTTTATCGTTCTCATCATCTGCATCAGCAGCGTGCGGTGTCACGAGCGAATGGCCTGAATCAGCGAAAATCGGGCGGTGGACAGTGCCAGGGTAGGGCACCGCTGCGCCTTTGATGCTGTGCCAGAGCACACGATTAAGCGTATCTTCATCGGCAACGGTCAGATCATCATAGTCAGTAAAATTTAGAGCCAGCGATTGTTTTGCGCCGTAAGCGAGTGTGGCATTGCGTGCATTCATATCAATGCGTTCTGGCACAGCGGTGTAAGGGGTGAAGTCAGCCTGATTGGTAAAGGACTTATAGAGTGGAGTGGAAGCCGCGTCATACTGGCTCATAGGCGGCAGACCAAGCATTAACTCCATTGTGCGCAGAAGGGAAGTCGTGGTGTAAAAGGTGTTATCAAGAGTATGACGGCGAATATAAGGTGAAATCACTAAGGCGGCGGTGCGGTGAGCGTCTACATGATCGGGGCCATTCTGGGCATCGTCTTCGATGATGAAGATGGCCATCTGGTTCCAATATTTGCTGTGCGAGCAAGCCTCCACAATTTTGCCGACGCCCAGGTCATTGGAGGCGACTTTGGCTTTGGGTGTGAAAGCTCCTGGCTTCGTGCCTTCGGTATGGTTTTCGCCCAGCGACATCACCATGAAATGGGGCAGAGCATTAATGCGCTCATACTCTCTCAACTCATTGATAAAAACGTCAGCCTTTTCGTAGTCGCGCCCGGTATGCTGCCGCCACGCTTTGCTGGCGTGGCCTCGTAATCCTGTCATGCCATCAATGCTGGCCAGGGGGCCAGGCGGAGCGTCCGGGCCTACGGCTCCAACTTGCTCGCCATAAGAGCGATAAGTGACGTTGTGCTTCGCGCAGACATCCCAGATAAAGCCTGCGGGGGGCGTGGCTCCCGCTTCCGAGAGCGGGAAAGCTCCTTTTTTGCCATAGCTGACCGTCCAATGCCGTTGCACCATATCGGTGACATAAGCGGCAGTGCTCCAGGGGTGCCCGTCGGCGGAAACTTCACCGTTGCAGTAGATATTATCGAGGAGAACGAACTGGCGAGCTAACTCATGCTGGTTCGGGGTGACATCTTCGCCAAAGAGCGTCAGGTTAGGGTCGCCATTGCCAAAACGTTGGCCTTTATCGTCTTTAATGTCCCCATACACCTGGTCGTAAGTGCGGTTTTCCTTGATGATATAGAGAATGTATTTAATGGGCGAAGCGTCACCCACACGCGATGGAATAGGATTGGTGCCCGCTGGCGGTGCATTCGCGGCACGCTCCATCAGGGCATCGGTATAAGGCGTATTAGCGTAGACCTGCTTGGTGTAGGTGGATAGTTGTGCTTCGTTGGGAATATCTACCGTCGAAATCAGCCCGGTTAGCATTTTTCCGATATATTCAAAACCCGTTGGCACATTCAGGTTTGGCTGAGGTTTATTCGCCGGGTTGGGGTGCGTGCCGAAGCCTTTACCACTACCGATAAAGAGACGCCTGCCATCGGGTGCGACCCAGATGGCGGTTGGATACCACCCCGTGGGAATGAAACCCCGGATATGACTCCGGCCCGGTGTTGAGACATCCACCACCGCGACCGCGTTGTTATCCGCATTAGCGACATAAAGCGTCTTCCCATCCTGAGCTAAGGCTATAGCATCGGGTGTCGCTCCGGCGGGCGAACGGGGCGTCAAGCTGGTCACGATGCGCTCGGTGGATTGGCCCGTGGCTGGATTAAGGACGGTGACAGCATCCTCATTGCCACAGGACACAAACATGCGACCATCCCTGGCAAAAAGAAAATCGTTAGGATGGCTGCCCGTCTTTAGCGTGCGGATCAGTTCCAGGGTTTGGGGATTAAGGGCCGCGATGGTGCCCCTGGCCCATTGCGTGACGTACAGCACAGAATGATCGGGAGCGAAGCGCAGACAGTACGGTCGCGCTTCTTTTTCTAACTGATGTTTGGTTTTGACAGCGCCATTGGCTAAATTAATTGCATAAACTGTATCGGTAGCGATATTGGCAGCATAGAGGGTGGTGCCATCTGCGGAAAGGGCTAAACCAGCGACGTAAGCCTGGCCTTTGCCCGGTTCGGTTTTAGCGTCAGCCGCCAGGTCGGGTAGGCTCAGTTCTAACCCGGCGCGGAATTCACTATTCATGCCCCGTTGGAAAACGTGAACGTATGGCGAGGCACCTCCCGAAACATAAATGGCATTGCCATCATTGGCCCACACCACGCCGTTCCAACCCCGTCCCAGAGGCAGTGATTGCTTGATTTGGCCAGTAGCAGTATCCACCAGATTCAGACGATGCTCGCCATAACCCACACTGGTCATCGCTAATGTTTTGCTGTTGGGGCTTAACGCACAACCCAGGAGCATATCGCTGGTAGTAACATGGCGACCAGCGGGCGTAATCCTCCAGCCATTGTGCAGGCGGAAACCATCGCTCTCTGCTCCCGGATGGTTAACCGCGCTGGAGAGGGTTGGCCCAAAAACACTGAGGCAGCCGATAGTGAGACTGGTTGCTAACAACGTGCGCAAGGATGAAGACATGAGCTATGTTACTCCTGAAACGATATATAACCGAATGAATATAACCGGAGAGGGTTAGGCCGAGATTAAGAATGTTGTCCCATAGTGTAGCTGAAAATTAAGCCGCACTGACACCGCTGCCTGTCTGTAGCATAATGCCTATGTTAAAATAACACGCGATGCAAACTTTGCGTTTATCTACCGTTGAGCGTAGCGCCATGATTAATATCACGGCGGAAGTCACCCGTTTGGTAGCCGAAAGTGGAGTTAAACGGGGCTTGTGCCTGATTCATGCACCCCATACGACGGCTGGCATTTCCGTGCAGGAAGGCTATGACCCGGATGTGGTGCGGGATACGCTGACCGCTTTAGAACAGTTAGTGCCACTCAAAGGCGATTATCACCATGCGGAGGGCAATTCGGCAGCGCATATCAAGAGTCTGATGACAGGGTGTGGGCAGCTCCTCCCCATTGAATATGGCAAACTACAATTAGGGCGTTGGCAGGCCATCTTCTTCTGCGAGTATGATGGCCCCCGTGAACGCACCGTATGGGTGCAGATTATTGCGGATAGTGAGAGTTAGACGAGGATAGAAGATAGAGGATCGAGAATAGCAGCGGTAACTTGATCCTCTATCTTCTATCCTCAAACTGCTCTGGTTAATAACTTAGTTCAAAGGAGGTTTATGGCTCGGACACGACAGCAGGAAATCAAGCGTCGCCGCAAGCGCCGCGAAGAGCGTTTGAAGGAACAACGTCACGCCGCTATCAAGGCTGCTAAAAAGCGTTAAGTTCTCTTCTTGACACGTAATATGAAAGCTTGCAAGCAAGCTCTCACTGGGGCTTAGAAAACCTCAGTTTTAAGATAAACCGCCCGTAGATTTTGCGGGCGGTTTCTTGCTGTCTGGGGCGGCACCTGTAAGCCAATTTTTGCACTTATTTTGGGGTTAAATTAATCACAGATTGGCCCCCTTTTAGGGCACCTGAAGAGCGGTGGAGCGTCTCTAAAAGTGTCAAGCACAAAGGATATAAGAGCCTTAGAAGGAGAGCTTTGAAATGCGTATTCAATCGGGCGTTTTAGTGTCATTAGGATATGGTAAATATGTGCGTTCTGATCGCGTCTCGGCAGTCATGCCCATCGAAGAAGAGCGTGGGCCAGGCCGTCGCACTTTTGTCTTCGTTGAGAGCCAGAAGGAGCCTTTAGTGGCTTCGCGGGCCGAGGATTCCCTGGTGCGTGACCTCGTGCGCGAACCACGCGAAGTGACCCGTGCCCGGCAGCAACAGGAAATCCTGCGTGACCTGCTGGAAGACCTCAGCACTGTTAACGATACCGCCGCGAAATCGTGCGGGATCGCAGCAGCCTCGACCTCAACATCACCGAGCGTCGCATCCGTGATGCCATTGAGGAAGCAGCAGATTAAATTAGGTGTCGGTTAGTTCTAAGCCAGAGCAAGACTATTGCTCTGGCTTTTTGTTTGGTTTTCAACACAAAGGACACAAAGGAGGCACAAAGAACACAAAAGATGAGAATAGAAGATGGAGGATCGAGGATAGAGAGGTGCGCTTCTGCTACGATTCTCGATCCTCGATCCTCCATCTTCTATCTTCAAACTCTGTGTTCTTTGTGCCTCCTTTGTGTCCTTTGTGTTGAAAAGAAACTGAGCATAGGAGAGGGGCCGGGGGTGAGGGCCAAACCCCCTCAATTTAAACGATTTATCTTGATTGTGTTACTGCCCTGTTGCGTAGGTGTTACTTTTCTGTTACTACCCCCATTTTGTTTTGACGCGCCCTGGACGTTGGGTTATAATCGCCGTGACGATGATAAACGTAGCCTTAGTCTCATCCGACCGAAAGTTCGTCCGCGAGTTGCGATTGCAACTTGTCGGTTGGGGCTATCGGCCCTGGATGGCCGACCCTGAAGAACCCGTTGTAGAGCAACTGCAAGAGCGAGGTGCTGACCTGCTCTTGCTGGATTTTACGTCGCCCCCGGTGGACGCTACCTCCACTGTTCGCTCGCTCAAGGGCAATGTAGAGTTGAAGCATATTCCGGTGGTGGCGATTGTGGATGCGCGGGATGCGGTGACCCTCGACTTTGCGATTGGCCTCGAAGATTTTCTGGTCAAGAGCGATTCGTTTGAAGAACTCAATACCCGCATTCGTTTTGTGCTCTGGCGTTTAAGCAAGGTGGACTCGAAAGATACCATCAAGGCCGGGGCCTTGGTGATGAACCTGGGGTCGTATCAAGCCTGGGTGCGCGGTGAGCAATTGGAACTGACTTATAAAGAGTTCGAGTTGCTGCGCTTCTTGCTAACCCATCGCGGGCGCGTCTTTAGTCGAGATGCTCTGTTGCGCCATGTGTGGGGTGAAGAGTATTTAGGTGGTACGCGCACTGTGGACGTGCATATCCGGCGTTTGCGCGCTAAGATTGGGCCACAGTTCGATGAACTGATTCAGACGGTGCGCAACGTCGGCTATAAGATGATCGAAGAAAATAAAGGTTAAGGCTCGATTTAAAGAATTTTTGAGAATAGAGTTCTCAAAAAACGCTGAATTGCGCCTATTTAACGAAGATGAAACTTGGGCATTGCGCGATTTTTACCTGTATGTAACATATCCGAAACATGGCTATTTTAAAATCAGCTACGCTCAAGTCTTATGAGTGCCGTGTTTTCTAAACTAAGGACGGGCGCAACGTTGTTTATATTGAGGAGTGAAGAGTTATGAAGTTGATTGAAGCCGTCATCCGGCCTCATAAATTACAAGATGTGAAAAGTGCGCTCTCCGATATTGGCGTGGTCGGCATGACGGTCACGGATGTGCGCGGCTGTGGTCGCCAGAAGGGGCATGTCGAGCGTTATCGTGGCAGCGAATATACCGTGGATTTACTCAGCAAAGTTAAAATCGAAGTCGCTGTCAAGGAATCGCAGGTGGACGAAGTGATCGAGACGATTGCCAGCGCCGCCCGCACCGGGGAGATTGGCGATGGCAAAATCTTCGTGCGCCCCATAGACCAGGTGATACGCGTCCGCACCGGCGACCGTGACGAAGACGCACTTTAGGGATTTACGATTGCGGATTGCGGATTGCGGATTAATTGTGGTGGTTCAAACTGACCCACTTAAGCATTTATACCCACAGACTTAGGGCAAGACTAATAGCTTGAGTGGCTTCAATTAATCCGCAATCCGCAATCTGAAATCCGCAATAAAAATGGGAGAATATAGGTAATGGCAGATCCAAAAGCAACTGCTAAATCAGTTTTAGAACTGATGAAAAAAGAAGGCGCTATCATGGTGGACATTAAGTTCACCGACCTCTTGGGCGCATGGCAGCACACCACCATTCCGGCGTATAACCTGGATGAAGACGTTTTCGAGGACGGCATTGGTTTTGACGGCAGCAGCATCAAAGGCTTCCAGACCATTGACCAGAGCGACATGCTGTTAAAGCTCGACCCGACTACGGCCATCATTGATCCGGTGATGCAGACGCCAACCCTCAGCGTCGTAGCCGATGTTTACGACCCTCTCACGCTTCAGCCTTATTCCCGCGACCCCCGTTATGTCGCCAAGAAAGCCATTACCTACCTGCAAAGCACCGGCATCGCCGATAAAGCTTTCTTTGGCCCGGAAGCTGAGTTCTTCCTGTTCAGTGGCGTATCGTTTGGCGGGCAGATTGGCGCGGGTGATGGTCATCATGCTCACTACCGCGTGGAGAGCGCCGAGGGCGAGTGGAACAACAAGAACGATGTCGTAGATGAGTATGGCATCGCTAACCTGGGCTATCGTCCGCGCAACAAGGGTGGCTACTTCCCCGTGCCGCCTTCCGATTCCTTAGTGGAAGTGCGTAACCAGATGGTGCTGACGCTGGAAAAAGCGGGCGTTAAAGTGGATGTGCATCACCATGAAGTCGCTTCGGGCGGTCAGGGCGAAATTGGCATCACCTTCGACACCCTGGTGGAAATGGCCGACAAGCTCCAATTGCACAAATATATCGTGAAGAACGTGGCGCGTCAGAACGGCCTGACCGCGACCTTCATGCCCAAGCCCATCTTCGGCGACAACGGCACGGGTATGCACTGCCACCAATCGTTGTGGAAGGGCGACCAGCCGCTGTTCTTTGATGCCAATGGCTACGCCCAACTCAGCGACACCGCACGTTGGTATATTGGCGGTATCTTGAAGCACGCGCCCGCCCTGTTAGCCTTTACTAACGCCTCGACCAACTCTTATCACCGTTTGGTGCCCGGCTACGAAGCGCCCATTTACCTGCTCTACTCGCAGCGTAACCGTTCCGCCGCTGTGCGTATCCCGCTCTATTCCAAGAGTCCCAAGACCAAGCGCATTGAGTTCCGCACCCCCGACGTAACGGGCAACATCTATCTGAGTCTCGCCGCTCAGTTGATGGCTGGTCTCGATGGTATCAAGAATAAGATTGATCCAGGCGATCCCTTAGACAAAGACCTGTATGAGTTGGAGCCGGAAGAGAGACATGGCATTCCGACTGTCCCCGGTTCGCTTGACGAAGTGCTGAGTGCGCTTCAAGCCGACAGCGAATTCTTAATGCAGGGAGATGTCTTCACCAGCGACTTGATTGAGCATTATCTGGCGCTCAAGCAAGTAGATGTAGATGCCATCCGCTTGCGCCCCCATCCGTGGGAATATTCGATGTATTTCGATGTGTAATAACTATTAGAGTTGAGCCGTGATGAAAAGAGGATAATCCCAGTTGGGATTATCCTCTTTTCCTGTTCAAGGTTGAGCGATAAGTGTTTGGACAAGTTTATTGCTCAGAGTATTTAAGTAGGCTAATGTTTGAAGTGTTAGAAATGCAGAAATAATGTACCAGAGTTAGTGTTATTCAATAACAATAAGCATTAAGAATTGATATGTATCAATGACATCTTTAACATCGCTATGGCGAGTTGAACTTTTTGGCGGGCTGCGTGTTGTCCGGGGTGAACAGATTATCACTCGTTTTCGCACGCAAAAAGCGGGAGCCTTATTAGCTTATCTGGCGTACTATCCGGGACAAATTCACTCACGTGAAGTGCTGGCGGATTTGTTGTGGCCAGAGTGCGCGCCGGAATTGGGGCGCAATAATTTACGCGTGGCCCTGGCGTCTCTGCGGCGTCAATTGGAGCCACCGGGTTTTAACCTTTCTGATGCTGATGGCGGCGGCGTTATGCTGGCTAATCGCCGTATGTTGGGCTTGAATCCCCAGACTGTAGAAACCGATGCCCGCGAATTCGAGACCCTGCTGAAGATCGCATTGGAGCCACTCTCCATCAAGGCCCGCCACGACAAGATTGATCCGCAAAAGGCCCTGATGCGCGCGGTCGAGCTTTATCGAGGGCCGTTGTTAGCGGGCTACTACGAGGATTGGATTGCGCTCGAAGAACAACGTCTGGAAGTATTATTCTTCAAGGCTTTAGATACTTTAGTTAGCTGGCTGGAAAAGGCTGGAGAAACAGAACGGGCGTTGGAATACGTGCAACGCGGCCTGCGCATTGACCCAAACCGCGGAAGAACACAACTCGATTTCCAGCGGTTGTACGAGCAGCTTGATCGGACGGAGCAGCCTGCCAATCAAAGCCTCAGAAGAGGCTCAGCACAAATTCAGGACTCGGCTGACACTGACGCCGCTAACCTCGCGCATCCAGATTCACCCTTAACACGTCGTCCAAATCTACCCATTCCACTAACGCGATTTTTTGGACGGGAAGAGGAAGTTGGAAATCTCTGTAGGCTTGTGATAGACCCCGCCGTGCGGATTGTCACGTTGACCGGAACCGGCGGTAGCGGTAAAACACGACTCTCTATTGAAGTCGCGCGGCGGGTGAGTGAGGAGGGGACAGGAGTTGTCTCTTTTGTGTCCTTAGACAGCCTGAGCGATCCCCGATTAATTCTGAATGCGATATTAGACGCCATTGATGTTCCCCGCAACCCGGCAGCCACAGCACTTCAACAGCTTATTACAGCCCTGGGTGCAGGGCCGAGCCTTTTAGTCTTAGATAACTTTGAACAGTTACTACCTGCTGGCGCAAGCGTGATCCAGACGTTGTTGCAACAGGTGGCACAATTCACCATTCTCCTAACGTCCCGCCAAAAGTTGGATCTATCTGGTGAACGGGAATGGCCTGTCTCACCCCTACCTGCGCCACCCGCAGAGATAGGCGATGGACTGAACGCTTATGCAAAAGAGCCGGATAAAACACGCCCGTTAGATAAAACGCTACCGACTGCGTCCCAAAATCTACAGGTGGTGGCTGCCTACTCCAGCGTTCAACTGTTCTTGGATCGGGCGCAAGCTATACGCCCGGATTTTCAGCTTACACGCCAGAATGTTGTGCCTGTCGTGCGTCTTATGCAGCGGCTGGAAGGGCTGCCTTTAGCGATTGAACTCATTGCCGCCCGTGCCGGAGTTCTTTCGCCCGCGCAGATGCTTACGCATTTAGAAGCCGTCACGGTAGAGACTGCACCAACTGCCGTTGCGACTGCAAACGCCTCGTCCTATCTAGATTTGTTGCAGAGCGAACAGAAGCATTGGCCGGAGCGCCAACGAGCTTTACGCACCACCATCGCCTGGAGCTATGGACTTTTACCCCCAGCCTTAAGGGAATTTCTGGTGCGCCTGTGGGTGCTGCGCGGCGGTTTTCGCCTGGAGGCAGCGCAGGCTATTTGTGATGAACCGGAGGCGCTCCATTTTCTCTCGCAATTGCGTGGGGCTTCCCTGGTAGTCACCGAAGAGAGCGGCCTGGATGATCAATTAGCTGAGATACGTTTTCGTCTCCTCGAACCCCTCCGCGAATTTGCGGGGGAACAACTTACTGCTGATGAGAAGTATAGTCTGCAAGAAAGCCACGCACGCTATTTTCTACATTTGGCCCAGCAAGCCGAGAATGCCTTCAATAGCCCGCAGCAGATGTCCTGGTTAGCGCGGGTGGCCGCCAGTGCTGATAATTTTCGCGCGGCTTTGGCCTGGGCTTTAGAGCAACGGCCTGAATTAGCCCTTGCCTTAGCGGGCAGCCTGGCTCCGTTCTGGCAGGTTCACAATCACCTGGAAGAAGGGCGATCCTGGTTGAAACAGGCTTTAGAGCGGCACGGCCAAATCCCGGAAAAGAACTCTCTGCAAGACGCGGCGATGCAAATTTTACGCATCAAGGCATTGCTAGGGGCTGGTCGCCTGGCCTTCTATGTGGGTGATTTCCCCGCAGCGCACATCCACTTGAATGAGACTATTGAACTGAGCCGTTCACAGCAGGATTGGTATAACCTCGCTCTCGCTTTGCAAACCCTGGGGCACATGGAATTGAACGAAGGGAAAACCGAGGCGGCTCTGACCAGTGTCCAAGAGGCACTTGAACTCAGTCGGCAAATAGAGGATCAGGCTTTGATTGCTGAAAATCTGCGTCTGCTGGGTGGCATTTATATCGGTCAAGGCGATTACAATCCCGCCCTGCCTATCCTGGAAGAATGTCAGGCCATTATCCGCATCCTGGGCCAAAACCTAAATTTAGCGCATACGCTTGACCTCTTAGCTTTTGTCCATATCGGATTGGGGGATAAAGCAGGCGCACGCCTGGCCTGGGAAGACAGCCTCGCTATCGCTCGTGCTGTCCACGATGGTTACCTGATTGGGAAAACCTTATGGGGCTTAGGCACCCTGGCACGGGCCGCTGGTGAGTTGTCTTATGCCAGTGAGTTACTGGGCGAAGCCACGCGTGTCGCTCTGGAAACCGACAATAAATGGATGCGGCCCTTTATGCTGGAAGCGGTCGCTTATCTGGCAGCGGAAAAGAATAAACCTACCGACGCAGCGCAAATCCTGGGAGCTTCTGAGGCTTTAAGGGCTGCACTGGGTTCTCCTTTGCTGCCCATCTTCTTGCCAGACTATGAACATTATGTAGCACGCCTCCATTCCGCTCTGGACGCTGCCACTTTTGATACTGCCTGGACTACCGGACAACAGATGTCCTTTGAACAAGCGGCGGCTGTGGCTTTATCCTGTTGCACCCACTGAGTTAAGCAAGCGGTAATTCCTCGTCTTGATGCTCGTTTCAATGCTGCCCTCGACCGGTTTTTTAGGTTGCCGTAAAGAATGCCACATAAACCCGTAACTGGCTTTGGCTCTCATATCAAGATTTTATCAAGATGGGCGAATAAGCCAGTTTTGAAATGATTTTGACATGATAGCAAAAGCCGACCCGCTATAATGAGAAAAGTTGGAAGTATTGGAACTGGAAATTAGTAAAGGATCAAATCGCGTGCCGAATGTGTCATGAATCATGCTGTCGGGCCTGTTTCAGACTGTTCAACCGCTGAAGTTTTCGCGTCTATATCGAGTCAAAGGCTGCCTCCTCAGAGCGGCCCCGCCCCCGCATTTCAGACGCCAAATTCTGGACTTCTGTCCTCTGTAAGTGTTGACGCTGACCTATCTCATTTCTGAGTTCTTTACATTTCTTCTCGAAGATGCCGGCTCCGGCATCGTCCGCAGCTAAGGAGACCAATTCTATGTCAAGATGGCTATCAGGCCGGTTCGTCCCGGTCGCACTGTGCTTATTCCTTTTGGCGACTTGCTCGGTGGCGCACGCCGCGAGTTTCACTTATACAGGCAATGCCACTTACGGCCCTGACAATAATAATAATGGAGCTTGCACCGCTGGCTTGGGTGGTGGCGATAGCTCCAACTGGGACGACGCGCGCAACTGGGGGCCGCCCTGTGCGGCTGCCGGGGTGCCGGGCCCCGATGATGACGCCACCATAAACAACGGTGACACCGTGGTCCTGGGCCGCGACCGCAGCCTCACCAACTTCACCCTCGGTTCCGGCACTCTCATTGGTGGTAACACGTTGAGTGTGAGCGGCACCTTTACGTGGACGGGTGGCACGATTGGGGACGGCACTGCGTCGGTGCCAACCATAAACGTGGCAGCGGGGGCAGGTCAACTCAACATCAGCGGCAACGCCGACAAGGTGCTCAACAACGGGGTGTTGAGCAATGCGGGCACCGGCACCTGGAGCGGTGGCGGCAACATCGATGTGGAAAATAGTGCGGCCATCAACAACAGCGGCACGTTCACCGTGCAGACGGATGCCTCCATAGTG
>JAFAZH010000031.1 GCA_019239895.1 Abditibacteriaceae bacterium
ATAACTCCTGTTGGGTTGCCCCATTCGGGAATCTCCGGGTGAGTCTGCTAGCGACTAACCGGAGCGTTTCGTTGCTGGCTACGCCCTTCTTCGGCTCTAAGTGCCAAGGCATCCATCGTGTGCCCTTCCTTACTTGACTACGCATAATCATGCATCCAGAGCATGATAAAACCATGTCTCTCGACATGATTCGGTTCTCTATCTTCTTACAAAGCCTATCTTTACCTTTGCGCTCGGAAAGAACATCACACATTACTGAGTTGTTAGTGGTGATTGGTAGAGTGGTTGCCCACTCACTACTCACCTCTCACTCCTCACTAATTGGAATTCTCGACGAATTGTTCTTCTTCTCAATTCATCTATTTATAGACATCAGCCTCTAACAATCACTTGTCATTAAACTGATGTCTTCTTCTCTATGCAGTTTTCAAGGTGCTCAGTTTCAAAACCCAGCGGAGTCTCTTGACTCCCCCGCGTCAGTAACTGATATGAATCTACTGGATAGACTCAGATCAATTATTGCCGCCATTGGGCTACTCTGTTGGTGAAGAGCCGCCGACAGTGTTACGAAAGACCATAAAGGCTTTCGTGCATCGAGTTTAATTAGAACGACTTTAGTTGGGATTGGACGATGACCCGGCGCTAACAAGGAAGGGGATTAACGACGCCAGTGATTCGTAGCTTTGCAACAACTCGGTGTAACACTTTATTATACGTCTCTGTAACTCGCAGGTTCCAGAATTTCTCTAACTTTTCTTCAAGGTGCAAGCCACTTTTCAAGCAGTGGCAAAGAGTAAATATAACGTGTTTCGCGTTAGAGTGCAAGACCTAATCGAAAATTTATTTTAGCCATGACCCGGCGTTAAAGTAAGAGGATGCCAGTGATTCGCGGAATATCGCGGAATATTTGATATTCGCTCTATTAACTACGTCTCGCATTTAACCAAGGTTCCGGCTTTTAGCAACTAACATATAAAAGTGTCAGTTCGGTTCAGCCTCAATATAAACGTCACTCCCTTTAATTGGTTCCTTAGGTTCCTTTGGCTCGAAATTAATTTTCCTCCCAGGCTAACCTTGCTGACACTCATGCGACCTATTAAACTTCACTACATTGTAATCCGATATATTATATGTTACTATGTAAAGCGAGTTGTATCTGTACTGAATAGACAAAGCCGTCTAACCCAAACGTCTATAAAGTTGAGCTATCAAAATTGAACCGCGAACTTTCTTACTCAGCTTAAACATCTAAGCAGGCACTACTCAGTTCGTGTAGGCAAATCTATAAGGTTGTGCAGTAACAGAAACAAGAAGCGCGAGAGTGATTAGCCAAGTGGTTAGAGAGGAGGCTTGATGCGGCCCACAGTGAAAACAACCTGCGGTTCTACCAGTCATGGAGCCATAGCGTGCCTTGCGTTAGGGTCTATTGTGCTCACACTTTGGGGTGCTTGCACCCTAACCGGGCAGATGCTATCTACCGCTCCTAAGTCTGAGACTCGCACACTTGGCGAGACCACTTTCGCGCACTTGCCGGAGGCAGGGGCAGTGGTCATAGTTGTGAGCTACCGCCACCCAAACCAGAGTCAGCCAGCTCTCTACAACACCCCTATATTACAGCAACCTGGATTTTATTGGTATCATCGAAAGCTGTATCATTGGCGTAAGGATTGTCCTTTGCTTGAACTTCAACGGCATAAGACTTACCTCCAGTCTTCAACGATGACACTGCGTGAGGCGCGAAAAGAAGGCGCTATTCCTTGTAGCGTTTGCGCTAATAGCGACGATCTTCAGGCAGAAGGTAGAATAGGAAAATAGTCCAGACGCTTCTCCTTAGCCGATAGGAGTCACCAAAACAGAACCATAGGGGTCTTATGTTTAAACCAATCTCTGCTAAAGCAATCTATAGCTGGGTTGCTGCCTTCTGCATATCACTTCAGCCACTGCCAGGCCATAGCCAGACCCCGCCAGCAGCTTCCAATAAAGTCCTATTTTTCGCCAGTCGCGCAGGCAGCACCAGACCGCACATCTTCATGATGAATCCTGATGGATCAGAGCCGGTAAATTTGAGCCACCTCATTAATGCCGATAACCCTCAAGCGGCCTCGCTACGGGAGATTGACCCGGCCTGGTCGCCCGATGGCAAACAGATTGCTTTCACCATCATGACGGATGCAACGCATGGTGAGATTTATGTGATGAACGCTGACGGCACCCAACGCAAACAACTCACTCAACTCAATACGTTAGCGGCGTGCCCAGCTTGGTCACCGGATGGTAAGCGTATCGCCTTTGGCACGATGCAAATGACTGCGGAACACCGTCCTAAAACTGCTCTTTACATCATGGATGCCGATGGCAGTAATGTCCACAAGATCGGTGGTGGCTATATCCCCGCCTGGTCACCGGATGGCAAGCAGATTCTTTACTCTATCGTAGATAAACCGGGGCCACCGGAAATGTATATTATGAATGTTGATGGCACGGATGTAAAACCGATGGTGTCGGGCGTGGCCGCGATGGGAGTGTGGTCGCCGGACGGCCAGCGCATTGCCTATCTTGCTGAAGGCGATGATAAGGCACCGCACATTTTCGTGATGAACGCCGATACATCGCATCGAGTGCAGCTTACCAAAGGGAAAGGAACCATAGAGTTCTCCCCTGTGTGGTCGGCGGATGGGCAACGTATCTTTTTCATGAAGACCTTGCGGGAAAGCGACCCCGCTTCCATCTACGTGATGGATGCTGATGGCCAGCATAGCACTCAATTAACGCCAAAGGGGACTAAAGCCTATCTGCGGGGCGGCGCACTATTTATGATGAATGGTGAGCAAAATGAATCGCTCAATAACCTTCAGCAGATTGGCGCGGCGTTGCATGAGTATGCGGCCAAACATGAGGGCGCGTTACCGCCAATGCTGGATAACCAGGAGTTAACTAAGCAGTTATTGCCCTACCTGGATTCTGCTGACGTGCTGAACCAACCGGAAACACAAACGCCCTACGTGTGGAATAAAATCTTCTCCGATCAGGTAATAGAAAACTTCACTAAAGCCGCCGACATTATCATCGTCTATCAAGCGGCTCCAGACCCTGACCATCTGCGCAACGTACTGTTTCTGGACGGTCATGTGGCACGTATCCCGGAAGCTGAATGGACACGGGCAAAGATAGTTTCTAGGATTAAGTGATATTGCCGTTAAGACAGCAGTTTCTTGATCCACTTTAGACCTGCTTACCGTCATAGCAGGCATCGCAAAATTGCAAATTTATCATCTTATGAGCATTGCCCCGACCGAATACCACTTTGAGATCATCCACGAACCAACTCAGGAATTAAGAGAAGCCATCAACGGGGAACTCCGAGAATTTAACCGCATAGCTAATCCGGTCTTCTGGACTGAATATGAAAAGCCAGAAAATGAGGCGAGGCCGCTTGACATCTTTGTCTTTGACCAACGGCATCATGTGATTGGTGGCCTTTTTGCAGAAACCCAGTTTTTGTGGCTCAAGTGTTCTATTATGTCAGTGCAGAAAGAGTTCCGGCGGAGCGGTATCGGAACGCAGCTTATGGCAATGGCGGAGGCAGAAGCAGTTAGGCGCGGCTGCAAATATGGCTTCGTTGATACAATGGAGTATCAGGCTCCGCAATTTTATCTCAAATTAGGTTACCGCATAGCCGGACAGTTGCACGATTGGGATTCGCACGGACACAGCAAATTCTTCTTAACCAAAGAACTCACTTAAAACGCTCCGCCAGTGACTCAACTGTATTTGCTGCTAAGCCCCTAAAGGCTTGCAAGTAAGTTGGAGACTTCACACATTCGAGGGTGGCTTTCGCCTGGTTGAGACGGCCTAGAATACCTAAACGGGTTGATTCTTGCGCGTAATTTTCTTTGGACAAGAAGGCTTCCAGATAGTTCACATGGTTCTGCCATAGCTCCACATCATGCTGCTGCTTGCTCGTTAGACACTGGGCATACCAATCGCTGGCGAGTAGATTCTGTACGGTAAACAGAGCGCGAATATCAGGATGATCTAAGCCTTTACCTTCATAGTGGTCATAGCACATGATGTGCAAGAGAGCTTTTAAGGGCGGGCAGGCGGCTTCGACGCTGCCATCATCAAAATAAAGCTGCGCCACGCGCTTTTGTGTTGCAATAATGTTATCCATACCATCTACAAAAATATCTATGTCTTGTAACTCAGGACGTAGCATTTCTTTCGTAAAGATAACATTGGGATGATTAAAGACACGCCCAAAATATGTGTTGACGAAACGCGATGTGATACGATAGCCAAGACGACTGGCCAGCACCTTTTGCCCCTGATGCGCAAAGTCTTCACACTTTTCTAAATAGCCATTACGGATGAGAAATTTCGGGTCACGCTCCATGACTGACATGCGACACCATACTTCAGGAACGAGCAAGCTAACATCATGATCCACGCGCACATGGGGGCCGACATAACCTGCTGCGGTGATGAAGACTTCATAGCCGGTTAAAAGATAGGAGACTAACGCATTGTTGAGATCAATAATTGGCGGCAGCGCATTAAAAGGGCCTTTGGTTAGAGCGCCTTCCGAACCTGCACCAGTTGTTGAAGGCGATTTGCCCGTCATGCTGCAAATAAACTCCATGAAAAGCTCCGGCAATTCCATGTAGTGAATCGGATTATAAACAGCCAGTGGGCAGACGCCTGCCTCATCATCAGGTGGATTATTACGGTGGCCCGGCAACACCGCATTCACTGGCAGCGGCACGGGTTTATCGGGGGCAATGCGGCGATACATGCGCGTTGTCATCTCTGCCAGGTAAGCATCACGCGGCGTAACTAAATCGGGGCGTGTCTGAAGATAGCGCGGGTTCTTAGAAGGCTTGCCATCCACCAAACGCGGATGCGCAGTGGAAGCAAAATAGCATGGCCTACCCGTCTCAGCCACTTCCCGGATGAGTTGCTGCAATGGTTCTGTATACTGGTCAAAACCTATGGAGTCTTCGATGAGTTCTTTGGCTTTAGTCGCCGCTAATGGCTCATAGTTGGACAAGAAATTTCCGGGTTGGGCAAAATCGGCCTCAGTTTGCTTGTCATAGCCGCGATGAATCGCATCGTCAGGTCGTTGGAACAAGCGATACTCACAGTTTTCAATGAACTTCACTGCAAGATTTTTATATTGAGGATTCAAGTCTCGCACTAAATGCGATGGCACCACGGTGGAGGCGGAAATATCATCTTCCCGCGCTAACTTAGCGGCGGGATGAAAATCTTTACGCAGACCAAAAGTGCGCCATGAGCCATCAGCAGCATAGCCAACCCGCAGGAAGTTAGACACCAATTTGCGATTATCACACTTAAGCTCATTGCCGGGTGTGCCATTGATAATATCCACGCTAAAATGCTCGCGCCAGTTACCATCCCACTCCGGCTTATAGAAGCGTTTGACCACGAAAACTAATTCTTTAATGTATTGAGGAATAGACCGCAGCCAGTCGTTATATTCAACCGTATATTCACGGGAAGCGGGCGTCAGCAATTTAATAACTGAGCCTAAGGAACGCTCGGAGCTTAAAATGGGGCGGCTGTCGCTGTAACCTTCAAACTCAGCCCTGAACTTCTCATTGAAGCGATCTGAATAATCGCGGTTAATAAGCTCCGCCACCTGATCGAAGTCCTTCTGGAAGTCGGCCACAAAAACGGGGCCTTGAATAATGGCATCGGTGATGGGCTTGGAGATTTCCGATTTACCGCCACCCGAAACAGTGCAGGGTTTGTGGCAAAAAGTGCCTTCGGCCACTGTGCCCGTGAGACGCCAGGCGCGGCCACCCGCAGGCTTTTCCATGTGGACTTTATAGCCGGAAGGACGCACATAAGTCTTGCCCGGCAGGAGCTTAATGCACGACTCGCCACCTTCATGTGGCCAGCAAACCGTTTGCTGATGCAGATCGAAATGCACATCTTCTGGCACGTAAATGATGTCGGGAAACTTTTTATCAAGTGCATGGCCTTCTGGCTGGACATCTATGACTTCACTAAAACGGGACACGAACTCAGTAAAGGAATGGCCCAAGCGGGGCACATGCAGATGACCGCTAAACTCTTCGCCCAGGTCATAACTGGGGAAGACTAAAGCGCCACCAGCGTGTTCTTCTTCACAAAGTCCGAACAGGTTGGCGGAATAGCTAATCTGCGTCTTAACTTCTTTCTTGCAATAACCAAAGTAGTTATCGGCAATGATAGTCACCATTACACCAGAGGTATCACGGCAGGTCAGCTTGAAAGCTTGCCCTTTATTGTACAGTTCATCCTCATCCCGCCAGCACATGCCATCTTGCCTCTGTCGCTCAGTCGCCTCATCCCAGTGCGGCAACCCAACTGCCTTCTTGGTAGCGGTCACTAAGTGCGGAGCGAGGATGACGCAACCGGTGTGCCCTGTCCAATGATCCACATCTAAAGCCGCATCATTTTCGGGCAAGTAAGGGTCGCCCACATTGCCAAAAATACTTTCGACAAAGTCCAGGTTGCTGACGAGAGTGCCGGGCGCGAAGAAGCGAATCTCCATTGACTTTTCGGCAATAAACCCTGGCACTTCAGGGCACACGACAGGACGTAATAGGAGCGACACAAAACACTCAGCTTGCTCGGTTTGCGAAGCTGTAAAAGGCAGACTTAGTAAATCATGAGGTGGCGTCAACGCCAAGCGCAGCATATGGGCAAAGGTGACTTTGGGCACACCCATTTTATCGCCAGGCACCGGCAAACCACCCTCCACAACATGGAAGATGCCCTGGGTGGTGCGGCGGTCACTTTTGGGATTATGCAGCACA
This sequence comes from Abditibacteriaceae bacterium, assembly GCA_019239895.1. Lineage (GTDB taxonomy): Bacteria > Armatimonadota > Abditibacteriia > Abditibacteriales > Abditibacteriaceae > JAFAZH01. The sequence continues at coordinate 6,825 of JAFAZH010000031.1, forward strand.
CCCTGTTTGATACGGTAAGAGCTAATAATATTCGAGGCGAAGTGATCTTGATCCGGTGGCAGTGACAGTGCCCTTGCTTCGCCGTGACGATCTAAAATAAAGGTGCGGCGAGGTAGCTTGACCGGGGCACTGACATTCTGCAAATAGCGATCTAAAAAAGCCTGGATACGATGGTCTGCCGGGCATAGATATTCGGATAAAAGACGATCTGTTTCCTGATGGTGCGAGAGGAATGCGGTCGCCATTTCACTGGGCATGGAGTCCGCGCCCGTGTTCACCGCAGGACAACCCAAGGCCGCCAGTTTCCAGTTGATATATTGAACTAATTTCTGATTCAGGCCCGTCTCAGCAACCGGGGGCCAGCCAATAGCTTTTGTTAAATCCATAAACTTACTCACAATGAATAATCACCTTCACCCGGCGACTAAAGTCACGGCTCCGGGCGTGCCGCCGACCGTCCCCCTGCGGGGACGGCACACTTAATATGCACTTGCCGTCCCCGCAGGGGGACGGTCGGCGGCACGCCCGGAGACGCGGTTTCAACCGCCGGGCCACTCAAAACAACAAGCTCATTTTTCTGTGCACTTCCGTGTGGTTCTGTGGCTAAATCAAATTCCTCATGCTCCGGCGGTGCGAAACCGGCGAGGAATTCCAATGCTTTCACGATGTAGCGGGCACAGGTGCGTGGCGGGGTTTCATAAAATTCGCGCCAGGCGGCGGGCTTATCCTCATCATAGCTATCCAGGCGTTCTGGAAACTTTTCCAACCAGGCAAGGCGCACAGCATGGCCAATCAGCACATCAAGCGTGATAAATTCATCAACCTGCAAATCAGGATTGCGCTCCACGACGCCAGCCAGCACAACTATCGTTTCAACGTTGAGTTGGCGATATTCCGGGAATTCGATTTTGTTCAGCAGGTGTTCAATCCAGACAGCGAAGTTCTTCTCACCGGCGGTCATTTCCGAGAGGATGAGACCACTATCAAGCCGGTTACGCCTTTCCAGTTTATCGCCGATGACCAAGCCTCTACAATGATGTAGCAACCGCCACACGCCCGCATAAAAGCCATCGGGCACCCGGTTAAGGGCACCTTCGCGCTGTCGCATTCGCAACCACCCGCCATTGGGCACGACAGGTTCTAACTCACGGTTCGTCCAATCACTTGACTCATCGGCAGACTCTAACCTTCTAATCCCACTGCCCCGCACGCGCAACGTTTCCTGCTGCTTTAGCAAAGCCACTTTACTATCCTGCTCTTGTAGAATACCGCATAACCGCTGCTGAATAGCAGACGGACTCATTTGCATAAGCTGCTCATAGGCATCTTCCTGGCGCAAATCCAGTTCATCGGCCAGTTCGGTGGTGAGCAATAAAATGAGATAGCCAACGCGCAGGGTCAGTAAATGAGTAAAAAGTTGCGGTTCGCTTTTAATAAGCAGCCCCAGGAAAATAATGATTTCCTGAGTCAGCACCAACTCGCGCACATCATTGCCCGCAAATTGGCGAATCTTATCTGTTATTTCATCTGGCAATAAAGGCCGCACGATGAGGGCATCTTCAAAGTAAGCTTTGCCCACCGCGATATGCTTCTGGCGCACCAGAATATCCGTCACGGCATCCGCCAGGGTCATGTCAATCTTATACGATAAACCGGCGACGCGGCGTAGGATGGCCCAGTAAGGACGACTATCACCATCGCCCCGCGCCGCTCGATCATACACTTCATCCAATAACTGTTGCACGGGGACAGGCTCGGCTTCCCGGCCCCAACCAACATTAAACTCTAATCCGACCTGGCGGGTAATAGCCTGAAGGAGTTCGACCTGCTCATAAAGATTGTGCGACTGCTTCAATAATTCCAACAGGGCGGCTACATCGGTTTGGCGTTCGATCTCAAATTCTTCGATGGGAGAGAGCGGACGACTCTGCTCAGGAGAAGCGTCAAGATAATAGTGACGCGGCACAGCATCGCGCAGTGGCGATTGAGAGAATTCAAAGTCATGCAAAAAATCAATGCGCTCGCGGCACGCTGTTCCCATAAGTTGATTAAGTTGACCCAGCTTGACCGCCGTGCCGCCGCACCAACCTTCTTTCATGGCCCCGATTAAATGCACCAGCGACTCGCGCCCAGTTTCCCACATGGTATGCGTCAGCAAGAGCGTCATGGTTGGACGTCCCAGTTGCCGCCAGTGTCGCCGAATATAGCCTAACTCGCTTTCAATTTGCGCCACTAGAAAATGTTCGTCCAGGGTGAGGTAAAACTGCTGGGCATCCAGAAACGAGGGCAGAAAGACCATCGTTTCACCCCGAATGCGAAACATTTTGGAAGTGGTCAAACTGCGTAGCCGCCGAATTGGTCTACCGGTGAGACCTAATTTATCATTGCGGCCAATGTAGTTATAAGCGTGTGCCAGTTCCTCACCATGCCGCACCTGAATCGGCTCAAGCTGCTGTGGTGTTTGGGTGGCAATGCCGTGTCCTTCGAGGTCAGAACGCAACGCTTCGTCTTCGGCTAATAATGCTATCTGCACCGTCGGCTCGCGTCTTTCGCCGACGCGATGATGGCGACCCAGTGGGTCAATATCACTCAGTTCTAATAGCCCCTCATGGAGCATTTGCCCTAAATAATAAAGGCTTTGCGCCCACACCAGGGGCACGTTGTCATTGGGCACACGAGTCTGGCTGTGTGGCTGGCGCTTCTCGGCTTCAATGTTCTCTAATGGCACATAATAAAGTTCCGGCAGCAATTGCAAACCGTCGCGCTCTACCAGCACAGCCTCAAGCTTGGCTAAATAATTTTGCACACCTGCCTGGTCGTTACGATACAGGCAATCGAGCAACAGGTAAGTGAAGAAAAGGGGCCATTCTGATTCGATATTTTCAAACTGTTTCAGTTCCCACGCCTCATAGTGCAGGCGCGAATGGTCTTCAATGGCCGTTTGATGCCCATCGCGGAGGAACCGCTTACAGCCATAGTGCCCCTCAAGCTGCTCAATGACTCGATTGCGCGTCAGGGTTGCCAAATCGGCATCCTCCACCGCAAATGCTGGATACCCGACGATGCTCAGCAACGCACCGTCAACTTCTTTAGAACTGGATTCCCAGGGCAGTAGAGATTGCAGGGTGATGCGGGCGCGGGCAATTTCATCGGCGAGGACATGCAACACCGACGCCTGGCTGCCGCGCACGCCAAAGAGATCAAGACCATTGAGGGCTTCTAACGCAGCTTTGGCCATGCCAACCGAACTGGCATTGAGTTCTGGGTGACCACTGTTAATCTTATTACCCCGCTCCCAGATACCGTAATCGGGAGTCTGGTAGGCACGACCAATGTAATAAACCAGATTTTGCACGAAATTGACTTCATCAATGGTGAGGATGATGTTTAAGCCCGAAGCCGTCATCTGGCCCAGCATCAGCAGCCAGAGCGAAGTGGCATCTAACTGAAGGTGACCCCATTCGTGATCGCCGACCACGGTGCCGCCCGTGGTGGTGCTATATTTCGCGTGCAGGGCATCACCAGGTGATTGTGTCTGCTTGAAGCGTTCGACTTTATCGGCCTGGCGCATCATGGCAAATAAAAGCCCGCGCATCAGTTTCACCACGCAGCCTTCGAGTTCAAAGGTGCGTCCATGATCTGTATCCACTTTGCGGTAAGCTAAAGCCAAACCCCAGACACAAAGAATGCTATAGACGTTATCACGCACCCAGGCATCGGTATAGTTACCGTGTGCATTGATCGCTGTACTGGCGGGTAAAAGGCCCGTGACCGGGTCCTGGCGGGTGAGAAGCACCGCCTTAATCTGTTGATAATAAGTATCCAGCCGGGTATCTAACACACCGCTTATGGTCGCATTGCCGTTGCTTCCATTTGCTGCGGCGAGACTGATACCCTGACTGTTATTGAGAGTTATTTGAGACATAGCGACTCTTTACCAGCAAAGTTGCCGCCAAAAACTTGACAGAGACAATCGTGCAGACCGAATGGCAATAGCAGGCAACATCATACTTCGATATTTAGTTCCATATTTAAACGTACCATGCTGCCGTTTCAGCTAAATGTCCGTTGAGTTTCAGTTTTGTTGCTGACGCTGCGCACTACACTATCTTATTGAACGGCCAATCAATCAAAAGACAAGAGGCTGCATCAGATGATGCAGCCTCTTGCTATTGTCAATCCAGAATCGTAAAGCTACAAACCGTTTAACTGACTCGCTGCCTCTTTAGGGCCGTTGCCGTTGAGTTCGGGATGAGCCACAGAGGGCTGCTCCTCAAAATCTCCCAGGCGACGGAAACGGGCATAGCGTTGTTCAATGAGTTGGGGGCCGGGGATTTGAGAAAGCTCACCTAAGTGCCGTTCCAAGGTGGCACCGAGCGATTTACACATCAGGCCGAAGTCACGATGCGCGCCACCTAATGGCTCAGGAATAACCTCTTCAATAATATGCAGGCGCAGGGCATCTTCGGCAGTGATGTTGAGGGCTTCCGCCGATTCAGGAGCTTTGGCCGGGTCACGATAGAGAATCGAGGCGCAACCTTCGGGGGAAATAACGGAGTAGTAAGAATGCTCTAACATTAGCACCCGGTCACCGAGTGCGGTGGCAATCGCGCCGCCGGAGCAGCCTTCGCCTGTAATCACCACGATAATTGGCACTGGCAACTGGCTCATAATGAGCTGGCTATGAGCAATGGCTTCGGAAATACCCCGTTCTTCGGCATCGGGGGAGCAAGCCGCGCCGGGTGTATCTACGAGGGAAATAATGGGACGGCCATAGCGGGCCGCCAACTCCATCACACGCTCGGCCTTACGCAGACCTTCGGGTGAAGCCTGACCAAAATTGCGCTCCTGGCGCTCTTTGGTGTCACGTCCCTTTTGATTGCCCACAATGGCTACAGCGCGTCCACTGAAGCGGCCAAATCCGGCTACAATCGCGCCATCATCGCCGTAAGCGCGGTCGCCGTGCAACTCCAACCACTCGGAGCAGAGCGCACCAATATAGTCGAGCGGATACGGACGCTTGGGATGACGCGCCATCTGCACTTTTTCCCAGGGAGTCAGTTCCGCGAACATTTGCTCCATGACAGCCCGCTTATGATCTTCCAATCGCCTGACTTTGTCGGAAAGATCAAGGTTTTCACGCGCTGCAAGACGCTTTAATTCCTCGATTTGTTCTTCAATTTCGACCAGCGGTTTTTCAAAAGGTAGCCAGCGAGAAAGCATATTTCTTTTATTTGTTCACCACAAAGACACAAAGGGCACAAAGAGTTTGAGAACAGAAAATGGAGGATAGAGAATAGCAATAGTAACGCAACTGTTGCGATCTTCTATCCTCGATTCTCTATTTTCCTACCTTCTTGTTCTTTGTGTCTTTGTGGTGAGTTAATCCAATAATAATCCTAGAAACTGCGTGATAGTCTCCTTGAGTTTGGCACGGGGCACAATTAAATCCAATTGGCCATGCTCCATCTGAAACTCGGAGGATTGAAAATCTTTGGGTAAACGTATCTTCAAATTCTGCTCAATGACCCGCGCTCCAGTAAAGCCGATAGTGGCTCCTGGCTCGGCCATAATCACATCACCTAACGAAGCAAAACTGGCCTGGACGCCCGCTGTCGAAGGATCAGTTAAAACAACAATGTAGGGCACCCCGGCATTTTGCAGGCGGGCTACAGCGGCGGAAGTTTTAGCCATCTGCATCAGGCTCAGCAAGCCTTCCTGCATCCGTGCTCCACCCGTGCTAATGACCATAATTGCCGGGCGCTTTTCCTCTAAGGCACGCTCCAGCAAGCGCGTCACCTTTTCGCCAAAGACACTGCCCATCGAGCCGCCCATAAAACGAAAGTCCGTCGCGCCAATAGCAATGGGGCGTTCTTCCAGGGTGGCAGCACCCGTCACGCAGGAATCTTTCAGGTGCGTCTTGACCTGAGCGGCGGTGCGCTTTTCTTGATAACCGGGGAAATGTAAGGGGTCACGAGGTGCGAGGCTCGTGTCCCATTCTTGGAAAGAGTCAGGATCAACCAGCAACTCGATGCGTTCGGGAGCCGATAAGCGGGCATGGTAGCCACAGCGCGAGCAGACTTTCAAGTCGCGCAACCAGTCCTTCGTGACCAAAAGCGTGCCACAGTTATCGCATTTGGTCATCAAGTCTTCAGGGATTTCCTCCAGACGCGCGGCGGATTCGCTGTTAGTAATACCCATCCTTGTTTTTAACGTGTCTTTAAGCGAACCTGCTGTCGCCATAATACTCCCTTAATATGTTTAACTTGTGTTATCATCCATGATTTGGCGGCTCACTTCAAGCCTTGCCTGCGGTTTTGAGGTTATTGGAGGCTGATATGAAGAGGACAGCCCCCGATTGTAAAAGTTCATTAGGCGCAATCCTGATGCCATTTTAAGTAATCTTAAACTATTAGAACTAAGACGGCAGTGGGGAGTTGCACGACGAGGCACCCTAATTCAACTCTGCTCCCCGTTGCACACGCTTTAGTAGCATGAAATAATGCACCGCAACACTGAAAATAAATTAGACGGCTCTAACAAAATGAATCAAGCTCTGGCACAAGAGCCAACTGTCATGTTGAGCGCAGCGAAACATCTTGTGCCTCTTGGTGAGTGGGGACTTTTACGCACGAGATGTTTCGCTGCGCTCAACATGACGGGCCTCTGCTGTTGCTCTTTTGTATTGTTTTTTTCATTTTGTTAGGTGCTCTTAATTTCCAAGCACCCCCTATAAAGAATCTGCCATGATGATGAGTTTATTATGAGTCAAGAAAACCTAGCGGCTGAACGTGAGCGTATTGATGCCATTGATACCGAAATCCTGCGCCTCTTGAATCAGCGTGTCGAGAGTGCGGTTAGGGTCGGGCACATCAAAGAAGCGATGGGATTGCCCCTTCATGACCCATCACGGGAACGCATTATCTATGAACGGCTGCGGGACATCAATACCCAGGCCCAGGGACGCTTGCCCGCAGTGGCCGTGACAGCGATTTACCGCGAAATCATCTCTGCCTGCCGCAATGCCGAGCATCCCACCAAGGTAGCATTTCTGGGGCCATCCGGCACCAATACTCAGGAAGCAGCGGTACAGTATTTCGGCTCGGCTTTTATCGCCCTGCCGTGTGGCACGCCGGATGAAGTCTGTGCGGTTGTAGCGCGTAGCGCACGTTCTTCCAACACCGATAAAGAAGGGGCCGATTATGGTGTGCTGGCGATAGAAAACTCGATTCAGGGCATAGTTTCGGCCAACCTCGACCTGCTGGCGAACTCTCCGGTCACGATTTCAGCGGAAATTGAACTCGCCATTCACCACTGCCTGCTCAGCAATACCGAGTTAGGCCGCATCACCACGATTTATTCCCACGAACATGCCCTGGGGCAGTGCCGCAACTGGCTGACCAACCATCTTCCAGGGGCTACCTTAGTGCCCGTCACCAGCACGGCGCGGGGCGCGGAAATGGCAACCCAGGAGCCGGGAGCCGCCGCCATTAGCTCGGCCATCGCCGCCAACATCTACGGTTTGCAGATTGTGGCGAGCAATATCGAAGACCTCTCCAACAATAAAACCCGCTTCTTCGTCATCGCCGCCGAACCACCTCCAACCCCTCCATCGGGCCGCGATAAAACCTCACTGGCCTTTCAGGTGCCCCACAAACCGGGTGCTCTCGTCGAGGTGCTAAACGTCTTTCAGCGGCATGGCATCAACCTCTCCATGATCCAATCGCGCCCTTCACGCCAACAAGCCTGGGAATATCGCTTCTTCGCTGACCTCCAAGCTCACCGCGACGATCCATCCTTAAAAGCCGCTCTTAAAGAACTACAAGATCACACCGTTAGCGTCAAAATTATGGGCAGCTATCCCGAAGCAAACTCTTGAAGATTTCTTAGCAGGAGAGCAGGAAGAAGAGGGGGAGAAAGGAGAGGGGAAAAGAGAGGCCGCGTAGGGGCGCTGCTTGCCGCGCCCTGATTCCAATCGCCACATGCCGGGCGCTGCTTGCCGCGCCCCTACGTCACACCCCTAAAGGTCACCCCTTCCCCTACGAAAAATCACTTTTTCATCCAAGAGCGAAAGACATCAGCATCCAGGGCGGTTTGCTCAAAGACTTCATCCACGCTTAAATCCTGAAAACTCTCTTTGCCCTGGTATTCGCTATGGAGTGAAACCGGGCCGTGAAAGCCAGCGGAGTGCAGGTGCTGGAGCACCTGGGGCCAGGGTGTGGTGCCATCGGCGAGGGGACACCATTGGGGGCGGTTGCGCCGCGCTCCCGCATAGAATGCGCCTTCGACCCATTGAAAATCCTTTACAGCCAGCATGGTAATGCGGTCAATGATTAAATCCAGCGCCATCAGCCACCCTTGCCCACCTCCTTCAACGGTGGCGTGAGCCGCATCGAAATAGACACCCAGCACCGCCGGGTCGGTATCTTGCAGCACATGCGCCACATCCCAGAGGGAAGCCCCAAAGAGATTGGCCGAGTGATTGTGAAAGCCGCCATGTATGACGACTTCTCGATTCAAAGTCGCTAAGTCTCTGAGTTTGGCTGACACGTCGAGACGCTGCTTGCGCAGGGTACCAAAGCCCTGATAGGTGTAATAGCCAAGCTTGTAATAATGGATACCCAGTTGCGCGGCAGTGCGCAGCACTTTAGAGGTAAGTGGGTCATGGGCATCGGTAATTCCCGTGGTTATCATGCCAATGCGCACCCCACCCTGCCCTAAGACTGTCGCAGCACGCGGCAACTCATCCTCCACCCGCTCTGGCTCGACATGGCCGCCGGGCCGCACCGTCAAATCAATTGCATCTATATTCATCGCCTTTAAGCGACGCGCCACTTCGTCGAGCGGCAATCCCACCAGATGTTTGCTAAAAACCATTAATTGCATAAGTTCACTCTCTGATGTTAATAGGACGCTAAGCTTCGCTACGCCAATTTCATGCGCCATTGAAACGCTATTTTATTCAATAGCGTGAGTTTGCGCTGCGTAGCATAGCGTAACGGAGTTTTGCGTCCCATTATTCACTTTGCTCTACGCGCTAAAATGCGCAGTCGCTCTGATACATTGAGCAGGGCGCGTCCATTGTGGTAGGCCGCTTTCCAGATTTGGCCCTTGTCGGCTCCCGGTTTAGAGTTTCCTTCACGGCTCACAGTTTCATACCACTCGCCATAGCGATGATCAATCTGGTGCTTCCAGATAAAATCCCATTGCTTCAGAAAGGCATGGAAGTAGCGCGGCGTTTGACCACCAAACTTCTCGTGCATCAATAAGAGGGCATTTAAGCCTTCGGCCTGTGTCCACCACACTTTATCTAACCCGGAGGCGGGAGCGGAAGCAGCCCCCTTATCATAGAAGCCGCCATAGGTCTCATCCCAGCCCCATTGTAAAGCGTGATCTACTAAATGCCGGGCCACTGTCCTGGTTCTGGCATCATCGGGCTTGCCCAGGGCCGTAGCCGCCTCTAACAAAAGATATGCCGTTTCCACATCATGGCCGAAGGAATCGTTATCCGGCACTGGCTTCCAGTCAGGCGTGAAATAGAGATTTAAATAGCCTGGCTCGGCTGCAATCTTATCCCGCACAATCAGGAACATCTCCTGGAGGCGTTGCTTTAGTACTGGGTTGGGCCACACCCGATAAAGTTCTGTCAGCGCCTCCAGGAGATGAATATGGCTATTCATAGATTTAAGTCCATACTCGGTGCCAATCCCATCCATCTTCTTGTCCGGCGTGGCCGGGTTAGGTTTTAAGATGGGTTTGCCGTCACGGGTCAGAGCTTCATAGTAGCCACCATTGACGTTATCGTGCGCGTGCTGATCGAGCCAGTTAAAGGCCCGTGTCGCCAAATTCAAAGCGCGCGGCTCTTTCGTTGTCGCATAAACTGCTGACGCAGCGTAAATACCAAAGCCAATGCCATAAACGTGCTTTTCGGTTCCCCAATCGGCCTTAATCTTCCCGTTTTCATCCAAGCCCCAGTAAAAGCCACCGTCCTGCTGATCCCACAGCGTTTTATCCAGAAAATCAAGACCATGCAGCGTCCACTGCCGGTATTGCGGAGATAGTTCCGGGTAACGCTGGGCAATCTGCGCCGTCACCCAAGTCATGCGCGCCTGAAAAACCAGGAATTTGTCATTGTTCGGGCCACGCGACCAATTCTCACGGAAGTTGGGATAAAAGCCACCATGCTCATTATCTATACAACGCGGAAACCAAACCGCCAACACCCCTGTTTTCAAATGTGCCTCAATTTGATTGGCTAATCGTAAATAGGTTTGAGGAGTTGGTGGATTAGTGGCAGGATCGAACGATGGATCATTCGCAGCATAAACATTAGCCGCCCACAGTGAAATTAACAACCATAAGAGAAGCCCATTCCAGCGCATAGTTCTAATCCTCACAAGTTAAAACTGTTGCCTTGATGCGACAGTAGCCCATACACAACGAGCTTTTTAGAGAAAGTGGCCAGATAAACTTTGCCATTAGCCACCGTAGGCGGACAGAACTTGGCAAAGTTACCGACATCGTCTCGCGCCTCGTTTTGTTTGCTGCTCCAGAGTTGGTGACTGACATCGGAAGCATCGAAAGCACGCAACACGCCGGGGACTGTATATTTATTGGGATCGCCAAAAGCGGGCAATGAAGCCCAGACAATACCCGTTCCCGATTGGTTTTCATTAGCTGAAACCGATAAGAACCCACCTGACATGCCATCCCCGCCGCGCATGGGACTATGAGCAATCGGAGTTGTCTGTAATTTGCCGCCCTCCAACTTAAAAGCCTTCAAGTAATCCATCTCACTCCAGATATACAGCGTGGGGCCAGTCTCTGGGCTGTTCCAGAAAGTTAAAGAGCGGGTGGCGCTCTCATCGGCCCGGAAGCATTGCACAATATTGCTATTATTACCCCGATGCCAATAGCCTAAGTGCTGGCGGTTGAGGACATAGAGATTTTGATCTTTGCAGCCGACCACTAACAGGTTGGTATGAGGCACTAATAAAGTCCCGCTACAAAGGTCTACATCATGTTCATTGATGCCTTCATAGTTGTAGGGCGCGAACCAGTCCGCTAAGTGCAGCCGATTATGCGCTCCATTCGCTTCACTGGTGCTGACCGAAGTCAGACCCGATGCTAAACGAAGTCTGAGGATGCCACAACCAATATCACGGCCCCCGTGGGTAACTGTGGTCGTCCCATTACTGGCCACGACATAGATATTGCCCTTATCATCCGCCGCTAAACCATTACCCGACTGCCAGATACCACCTTGATTACCATCCGGCGTGCTGCAAAACACGCCTACTTGTCTGAGGGTGGCAGCATCATAAGCTAATACCCAACCCTGATAAGTGCCTTCATCATTATGTTGTGCGCCGAACCCCAGGTAAAGCACGCCATTGCATAGCAACAGCCCTGCGCGTTGCAACTGGTTACTATGAAAAAGATGGACTACTCCATTAATACTGCCCCGGCCTGTGCCTGGCACTTGGGCTTGGATCAAGATGCCGTCGCCGCTTTTTTTGCTTCCCGTAGCAATATCAAATGCGTGTAAACGGTTGACGGTCCAGTCATGTCGCGCCCCGACATAAAGATTCAGTTGCGGTTCGCAGGTCCGGGCTACGGCATAAAGCGTCCCGGTCTTAAGATCAATAACTGGCGTGCTGGTGATGCCGACTTCCCGTTTGATTTCCACCCCGCCGATGTAACGAGCAGGAACCGAAGGGCCACAGTTCACCTGCCAGTAGGGTTGGTTGGCCGTGGGGTCATCCGCATCGAAGCAATAGACACTGTTATGCATAGTGGCGACGAAGACCACATTGCGCGTGCCTTTGCCGGGAATGTTTAAGTGTGAGACATAAAGCGGTTGAGCGTAAATATCACCATCTACGGCTCGCTCGAACAACTTACCAAATTGTTTGGCATTGACGTTCCGAGTATTAAGAACTGTTTCCTGGAGGTTCGCGCCGGTGCGCGCATTATTATTGTGATGGGTTAATACATTGACATTGGCACCAAGTTCATTAGCGGCCACAGTGCCTTGACTGATAAGATGAAAGCGGACTGACAGCAGACCAACCAACACTAAAGCGAAAATAGCTAAACCAACCTTGGCACTGCGCCACATGAAGCAATTCCTTCTTTTCCTAACTACCAACCGCTAAGTGCCAACTACCGCAAAATAATGATCAAAGAACGCCTGCGAATTCACGGCGGCAGCCAGTTCGTGCGGTTTTGTCTCTTGGGTATAGACAGGGTTAGTGTGCCCCACAGTTGATGGGTTTACGAGGTCAACTTCAACGAGCGCCGCTTTTGTCTTACACAGGCTTGGTTCAAAAATGAGAGCCGCTGCCAAGGGGTCATGGAAGGTGATATGAGGAGCGTGGCGAAACCAGATTTCGGCCATTGCTGCCACCGAAGCCAGTGGCCCACCCGCAGCCGTAAAGCGTTGGCGGCATTCGTCCGCATCCATCACACATTGCGTTGTCACATCTAAACCTACAGCCACCAGACGCGGCACAGGCGACATAAACACTTTAGCCGCCGCGTGCGGATCACACACAATATTCCACTCCGCCACCAAGCTTTCGCCTGGCTTCGAGAAAAAGCGCCCGCCCATCATCACCAACGCTTTAAGTAACGCTGGTAATTCAGGGTCAATGGTAAAAAGCAAAGCGATATTGGTTAAAGGCCCAATCGTCAGCAACGTGATTTCGCCAGGACGCGACCGAATGGTATCACGCAGAAAGTTAAGCGCAGTATTTTCTTTCGAGAACTCTTTATGCGGCCATTTATCCGATAAGGCTTCATACTGCCCCGCTTTCTGCTGACGCGGTTCCACTAAGAAAGGAGGCTCAGTGCCTACATGAATCGGCACCTCATCGCGCCCCCCAGCGTGACAAATCGCGCTCGCCAGCGCAGCACGCTTCTCTGGCTCTCCGGTAACAGTCGTAATTCCCAATAATTCGCAACGCGGTTGCTTGAGCAAATACGCCAGAGCTACAGCATCATCAATATCCGAGCCAATATCTGTGTCTAAAATGATCGGTGTTTTATCCATGATATTCTCATTTAGGATTTAGCCACAGAAACACACGGAAGAACACGGAAAATGGGGTATGGGGTTCAGGGTATCGGGTTTAGTCGGACAATGTATCCATAACCTGCTGGTGTCACCCTGTCACTCCCCACCTTGTCACTCCTTCTCTTCTTCCGTGTTCTTCCGTGTGCTTCCGTGGCTAAAATCATTTCTCAGCCTAATCCAGCTTTACGAAAAATGCCGTTCATGGCTGCGCCGACTTTTTCCAGACGGGCTGCATCAGAAGGCAAGTCGTTTAACTCTTTTTTGAATGGCTCTGGTGTGACGGGGCCATCGTAGCCGATGGTCTGCAAAGCCTGGAGGAAACCCGCGATGTCAATGACACCCGTTTCTCCCGGCAGCGCACGCACGTTGTCTACTTGCTCGTTAATGTCAACACCAGCGGGTGCATCGTTGACATGCACATAGACGACTTGCTCAGGCCGCAAGGCTTTCAATTCTTCCAGGTTGCCCTCTGAGGTGTACCAGTGCCAGCAGTCGAGCAGCAGGCCAACGTTAGGGCCAATCTCCCGCCCCATCTCTAACATATCATTCATCTTATAAACGAAAGGATATTTCTGGCTGTCCCGCAGAGTCTTGGGGCCGATGAATTCTAACCCCAGATGGCAGCCGTTATCAGCCAGAATTTGCGCAATAGGCGTGAAACGCTCAATGTGAAAACGGCGATTCTCCTCATACGGGCGGTCATTGGAGCCAGGCAAAATCCAGGTCATAGTGCGCGGGCAGCCAATCGCAGCAGCGGCCTTAGCTAAACGCGGCAACTCATCCAATCCTTTACGCCAGTTCTCTTCGGAGCTACGCCAGTCGGTGGGTAAGCCCCAGCCAGCCGGTTTAAGCTTCGCATCGGCAAAGAGGCCCTTGACATAATCGGCACCTTGCGCCTCCACCAGTCCAGCGACCTCATGAACACTAAATTCCACACCTTCAAAACCGCCAGTTTGGGCAGCGGCAATGGCTTCCTGTAAATTTGCAGTCTTAACACCAATAGCACCTGGACTCAGGGCTTTATACATGTTTTTTCTCCTTGGCTTTGCATAAATCGCAGTGTAGCAGAGACGCAAAAGAGTCGAGAGACTGGTGAGGTCTCCCGACTCTTATTTTGCAGATAATGAAGCTACTACGAGAAGCCACTGTCTCCGTTATGGCTCAGCAGAACACCTGGTATTTAAGCTTACTTTTGAGCAGGCGCATCGGCAGCGGCATAAGGCACACCAAGCTCAATCCAGTGCGTTATATCCGCGATCTGCTCGTCGCTGAGTTTATGGCGCGGTGGCATCTTCAAATCGGCATCGGCATAGCTCACCGCTTTGACGATAACGCTCTTGGCGGGGTCACCGGGCACTGCCGCAGGCCCACTGTTACCACCCTTAATAATCGCCTCACGCGAAGCCAAGCTGAGGCCGCCTTTATGCCTTTGGTCACTGTGACAGCCCATGCAGTTCTGGGTCAGGATCGGCTGAATCTTGGTCTGGAAAAATTCCACTGCCTTGGGGTCTGCCGGGTCAGGTACGGTCTTGGGGTCTGCGGGATCAGCTTCGGCCATGCGGGTGATGGGTTCCATCGCCTGAGCCGTTTGAGTGGTTCCTGAAGTTGCATTTTGGGCCGCAATGCAACCGACAGCGAGCAACGGAGGCAGGATCAACATTAAATTACGTGCCAGTTTCATAAGGATTATCCTTTGCTTTGGGGTAATGCTTTTACGCCACTGATTACGACACTCTGTGCGGCAAAAAGTGACACTTTGATTATGCCACATATTAGCCCTGTTTAACAATACAAAATTTAGCTTATCCTGCCATTTATACAAGCTTACCCACAGAACAATTATTGTAAACTGGCGAACAATATAACAACATTCAACCATTTCACATTTATAGAAGGGACTAAACGTGGCTGAATTACGTTTTCGCCAAATCCATCTCGACTTCCACACCAGCGAAAAGATTCCCGGCGTCGGCAGCCGCTTTAATGCGCAGCAGTTTCAGGAGATGCTGCAACGAGGCCATGTGGATTCAGTGACGGTTTTCTCTAAATGTCATCATGGCCTGAGCTATCATGATACGGCAGTCGGTGTGCGCCATCCACACCTCACAACCGATTTGCTGCCGCAGCAAATTGAGGCGTGCCGCGCCATTGATGTCAAGACTCCTATCTACATTTCCGCTGGTCTCGATGAGGCCATGATCCAGCGGCATCCCGAATGGGGCGTCAAAGGCAAAGAAGGCCATACTTTCTCGCCTTTGCAACCAGGTTTTAAAGCACTTTGCTTCAATACTCCTTACCTGGATTATCTCTGCGCTCAAATTGAAGAAGTGATAGATAAGTTTGCAGGCGGCGATGGTATTTTTCTGGACATCATTGCAGCCCGCCGCTGTTATTGCAAGTGGTGTCTGGAAGGGATGTTAACTGGCGGCTGCGATCCCACCGATGATGCCGCAGTTGATGAATATGCCGATACCGTGCTGCAAAAATATTATCAACGCACCACAGCGGCCTGTCGTAAAAACAATCCTGATCTTCGTGTGTTTCATAATAGCGGCCATATTCCTAAAGGCGCGCCCGACCTGATTCGCTGGAACTCTCATTTAGAACTGGAAAGTCTACCGACTGGCGGTTGGGGCTATGACCACTTCCCGATTTCCGCCAAGTATGCCGCAACCACAGGCTATGACTTCTTAGGCATGACAGGCAAGTTCCACACTACATGGGGCGAGTTTGGCGGCTTTAAGCGGGCTGATGCCCTCCGTTACGAGTGCGCAGCTATGCTGGCCTTTGGCAGTAAATGCAGCATAGGCGATCAATTACACCCCAATGGGGCCATGAACGAGGATACCTATAACCTGGTTGGCGCAGCCTATAGCGAAGTGCAGGCTAAGGAACCGTGGTGCCGCGAGGTCAAACCCGTTAGCGAAGTCGCAGTTGTTTCGCCCGAAGCTTTAGACCGCTGCCGGGGCGGGCATGGCCGTTTTTATGATGCCGAAGAAGGCGCATCCCGGATGCTGTTGGAAACCCAGGTGCAATTTGATGTGGTGGATTTAGACCGCGACCTGTCCCCTTATCGCCTGGTTATCCTCCCCGACCAAATGACCCTGAGTGGTGATTTCGAGCGCAAAATTGAAGAGTATTTTAAGAATGGTGGCAAGCTGCTATTAAGTGGCACGAGCGGCATGAAGAAATCATGTGATGCTTTTGCCCTCGACTTAGGTTTGGAAATCAAAGGGCGTAGCGAGTGGAATCCCGACTACATTATTCCTGGCGCTAAGTTGCCCACAGCCCCTGTGCGCGGCCCCCTGGTAATTCACGGCGGAGCCTGGGACGTGCGCCCGACCGGAGGCGATAATGAAACACTGGCAACTCGAGCCGCGCCTTACTTTAATCGTACCTTCGAGCATTTTTGCAGTCACCAACACACCCCGGATGCCACCCTCGAAGAGTTTCCCGCCGTTATCGGCAACGAAGCGTTCGTTTATTTCGCCCATGACATCTTCACCCGCTACCGCCGTTATGGGCAACCGCTCTATCGTGACCTGGTGCGCGATGCGATTGCCTATCTGTTAGGCGATTTAACCGTTGAAACCAATTTACCCGCAGCAGGCCGCGCCAGTCTGATGTTACAGCCGCAAGAGTCCCGTTATATTCTGCATCTTCTCTATGCCACCCCTTCGCTGCGCGGCGGCATCAACGGCGAAATGGCACGCGCCGTAGAAATCATCGAAGACTTAGTCCCGCTCCACAATGTAGAATGCAGCTTGCGCGTTCCTGAAACGGTGAAGTCCTTGCGCCTGGTGCCAGCGGGCGAAGCCTTACAGTGGTCACAGGATGCTCCGGGAGCCATACGCTTCACCGTGCCGCAACTGCTTTGTCATCAAATGATAGAACTTAAATTTTAAGGTAACTTTCAACACAAAGGACACAAAGAAGGCACAAAGAACACAAAAGATTTAAAGGTAAGGATTGAGAGTAGAGGATCGTAAGGGAAATTGGGCACCGACTATACTCAATCTTCTATCCTCGATCCTCGTTCTTCCTCTGTGCCCTTTGTGCCTTCTTTGTGTCCTTTGTGTTGAAAGTTAAAGAAGGAGAACGAAATGGAATATCGGCGCTTGGGCAATGCGGGGGTTAAAGTTTCCGAAGTCGCACTAGGTTCGTGGCTCACTTACGGTGGTGCCACCGACGACCGCATCGCCACGGACTGTATTCACCACGCTTATGATGTCGGCATCAATTTTTTCGATACGGCCAATGTCTATGCGCGCGGCGATGCGGAGCGCATCGTCGGGGCCGCATTAAAGAATCTGCGCCGTGATTCTTACGTGCTGGCCACGAAAGTTTTCTTTCCGATGGGCGATGGCCCCAATGACCGGGGTCTTTCGCGCAAGCATATCTTTGAGCAATGCCATCTGTCCCTGAAACGTCTGGGCACTGATTACATTGACCTGTACCAGTGTCACCGCTACGACGCGGAGGTGCCCTTAGAGGAAACCCTGCGGGCGTTGGATGACTTAGTGACACAAGGCAAAGTGCTGTATGTGGGGGTCAGCGCCTGGAGCGCAAGCCAGATAGGGGATGCCCTTGAACTGGCGGGCAAACTAAATCTGGATCGCATTGTTAGCAATCAGCCCGTCTACAATATGCTCAATCGTGACATTGAGAAAGAAGTATTACCTCTCTGTCTTAAAGAGGGCATCGGTCAGGTTGTTTACTCCCCTCTGGCGCAAGGGATTCTCACGGGCAAATACCTGCCTGGCCAGCCGCCGCCTAAAGATACACGGGCTGGCGATGCGCGTCAAAATCAATTCCTCAATCGTGGCCAACTCGATGATGCGCAGTTAGAAAAAGTGCAAGCTCTCAAGCCATTAGCAGAACGCGAAGGATTAACCCTCGCGCAAATGGCCCTTGCCTGGTGTCTGCGCCAGCCGATGGTCAGCAGCGTTATCATCGGGGCCAGTCGTCCGCAACAGGTGGATGAGAACATTATTGCCTCTGGTAAAAAACTTGCTGAAGCGACCCTGCGTGAGATTGACGAAATTTTAGGAATGCGCCGTCGCCGCATCGTCGGTGCCAGTCGGGAGACGGGCGAACGGGCACCCAGCACTCGCAACTCAAGTAATACTGTTAATAGAGGGTCGGCCAGTAAATCGAACGCGCCACGTCGTAGCCCGTCCTAACTTTTAGATTGCGCGTTGCTATCGCTTTCAACTCTCCGATACTGTTAGGACTTTACTTAGCGGCTCCCTCTGCACTATGACTCGTAGGTATGTGCTTCCCCTTATTGCTTTTCTGGTATGCGCCGGAGTTGTAGTAGTGCGGTTCGTTAATAGCCGTCATACTCCCTTATTATCTCCAGTTGCCCCTATAACTTCTAACCAAACTGCGGCTCAATCACCGGTTCAATTTACGGATATTACCGCACAGGCAGGCATCAAGTTCGTCCATAATACAGGTGCCTTTGGGATCAAGTTGTTACCAGAAACGATGGGCAGCGGCGTAGCCTTCATAGATTATGATGGGGATGGCTATCCCGACCTCTTCTTTGTGAACGGACGAAACTGGACAAACCCTGAAGTTGAAGCTTATCGAACTGGCAAGTGGACAGCCGATGAATCCACGGTTTTCAAGAATCGCCACCCCCCTGGAACGCGCGAATATAGGTTTATTCCACCGCAGCCACCAGCAGTTCATACTACTTGCGTGCTTTATCACAACAATCACGATGGAACCTTTACGGATGTAACTAAAGGTTCTGGATTAGAGGTAGAGATGTATGGCATGGGTGTCGCAGTTGGGGATTACGATAATGACGGCAAGCCAGACCTCTACGTGACCGGGGTCGGCCACAATTATCTCTTCCATAATGAAGGGAGTGGCAAGTTCCGCGAGGTTGCCGCTGCTGCCGGAGTGCAAGATAGGGGTTGGAGCACAGGCGCGACGTGGATAGATTACGACAAGGATGGCAAGCTTGATCTTTTTGTCTGTCATTATGTCCACTGGACACCTGCCACTGATATTTATGGCACTATCAATCACCGCGATAAAAGCTATTCACCGCCCTATCTCTATCAGGGAGAAGCCAGTCGTCTTTATCACAACGAGGGGACACTTCAACAGCCCAAATTTGTAGATGTATCAGCCCAAGCTGGTATTCACGAACGCATTTCACCTCTCACCAAACGCCAGGAGAAAATACCCAGCAAAGCCCTGGGGGTCGTAATTTGCGATTTTAATAATGACGGCTGGCCTGATCTGGTAGTATCAAATGACAGTGAAGCGAACTGGGTGTTGAGGAACAACAAAAATGGGACTTTTTCCGAGGTTGGCCAGGTTGTAGGTGCGGCTTACAGCAATAACGGAAAAATACGTTCTGGCATGGGCATTGACGTAGCAGACATTGATCACTCAAACCGCGACAGCATGGTTATTGGGAATTTCGATAACGAAATGATAGCCCTTTTTTATAATCGCGGCGATGGTCTTTTTAATGACATCTCACCGGCAACGGCCATAGGCAAAGCCAGCCAGACCTTTTCGACCTTTGGTTGCACTTTCCTGGACTATGATAACGATGGCTGGCCCGATATTCTGGCAGCCAACGGCCATATAGACCCGGACATCGAAGGCGTGCGACCGGGTGTAACCTATAAAGAGAGGCCCCTCTTATTTCACAACAAAGGCAAAGGGAGTTACGAGGAAATTGGCTTGCAAAGTGGGACAGTTTTTCAGCAACCGCTCTTGGCGCGCGGTTCGGCCTGTGCCGATATTGACTTAGATGGCGATGTTGATGTGGTAATGACACAAAACGGTGGGCCACCTTTGCTGCTGCGCAATGATAGGGGGAACAAGAATAATTCAATTCGCCTGATCTTAGAAGGGATAAAAAGCAATCGCAGTGCTATCGGCACCATCGTAAAACTACCCACTGAGCATATACGGCGGATGGTGAAGGGCAGTTCATCTTATCTCTCCCAAAGCGAATTACCTCTCACCATAGGGTTAGGTGCAGCCACAGAGGCTCACTCCATTGAGATTATCTGGCCCTCCGGCAAGCGCACTGTATTGCAACACCTAGCCACTAATCAAACCATAATTGTAAATGAAGATAAGGGTATTATTCATCAACAGCCACTTCAGTCTCATTAAGAATGATTATTGCCGCTTCCTGACCCCATTCCCGATCCAAGCCAACACAGCCAGAGCTATTGAATAGCTCTGGCTGTGTTGGCTTGGATAACTTTGTTAATAACTTCTTTAGCAATCTATGCTCAATTAGAAGCTTCCGTTGTTCCAGGTGGTGCGATTACCCATACCAGATGTCTGCGGCAGTGGGTTGACATAAGTTCCAAACGGATACTGAGCTTGCAGAGCATTAGTGATATTGGCAGTATTGCCAGCAGAATCAGTGGGCATCAGCAGCGATTTGACATGACCATCACCAAACAAAACGACGTTGGTGCCAATATGCCGGGGTAAGCTCTTGTTAGGGCTGTCAAACCGACCAGCATCAGTCCATAATGAGTAGTCCGCATTGATGTCACTGTTAGCTCCCGCACTGTAACCGTCCACCACGCAAAAGAGCGTTGCTGGCGAGTCCATATCCGCTGATGCACGATAGTCGAACCAGCTATTCTGTAAATAGCTGCTGGCACGAGACCGGACAGAATCGCTGGGGCACTGGAATACCTGGGTACTCTTGATGTATGGCTGCGCCGCCGCGGACCAGTTTAAAACGCCTGCGGCAACATTGCTACAGCAGGTATGGGGATAAACTTCATCATTATCCTGCACATACTGCATCAGGCCCAAGCCAATTTGCTTGAGGTTGCTCTGGCATGAAGCCCGGCGAGCATTCTCACGAGCTTTAGCAAAGACAGGAAATAAGATGGCGGCCAAGATTGCAATTATTGCAATGACTACCAAAAGCTCAATCAGAGTAAAACCCTTTACGACGTTCTCTGACTGGACGGCTGTCGCTCTTTGGCGACCAGTTCTGACTAACATTTTGACACGTTCCCTTTCACAGCCCTTAATTTGATGATTTGTAAATAGTGCTAATACAAAGGCTGTTCATTTACCTTACCAGCAGGTCATTAAAAAGTAATTAAAACTCAAGTAATTAAAACTCAAGTAATCAAATCTCAAGTAATTATAACTTAATTAATTCGTTTACGTAATTATCGTCTATATACCTTATATATACCCCAATATCAATGATTCTAAACAGCATTTTAAATAATGCTTCTGCTAATAGAACCTCCACTGTGCTGCTTTAATATACTGTTTGTTTAATGTGAGTCCCAAAACTTCTATCAAGCACATAATTTCTGTCTGGTAAGTTCCTCAATAGAATCCTGGATTTTCTGATATATGACACACAAAAAGCCAAAAATCCGATCTGTCTTGCAACTTGCAGTTCTCTCCAGCGCATTTATCCTGGGAGGATGTGCCTCCCAATCGGGCACTTCTAACGCGCCGACTTTGGTACCACAGACAGCAACGCCAGTGCCTTCTATTCCGGTACAATTTAGCGACATCACCACCACCGCTGGTATTAAGTTTAAACACACCAATGGCGCTTTCGGGCTAAAGTTGATGCCCGAAAGCGTTGGCAGCGGTGTCGTTTTTATAGATTATGACGGTGATGGGTATCAAGATATTTTCTTCGTGAACAGTCGTAATTGGACGGACGCTGAACTTAACGCTTACAAGAACAGTAAATGGAGTCCCCTCGAATTCAAGAGTTTTCGCAGCCACCATCCAGGGGCGACTATGGCTCGCCAAATTCCGGCCAACCACCCTCAACAGCATGTAACCGGTGCCCTCTATCACAACAATGGTAATGGCACCTTTACGGATGTCACCCAGGGCAGTGGCTTAGATGTTGAAATGTTTGGCATGGGCGCGGCGGTGGGTGATTATGACAATGATGGCAAACCTGATCTTTACGTCACCAGTTATGGTCGCAACTACCTCTTTCATAATGACGGCGGGGGTAAATTCCACGATGTAGCGGCACAGGCCGGGTTACTGAGTCCTGGCTGGAGCACGAGTGCCGCGTGGGTGGATTATGACAAAGATGGCCTGCTCGATCTTTTTGTTTGCCACTACATCCAGTGGACTCCCGCGACTGATATTTACTTCACCTATGATGGGATCACGAAAAGCTATATTGGGCCACGTTTTTATGCGGGTGAACCCAGCCATCTCTACCATAACTTGGGGGGCGGCAAGTTCTTAGATGTCTCCGCGAAAGCGGGAATTCAAGGGTTGAACACTAACCGGACTTACGGGCCTCAAAAGCTCCTGGGCAGGGGTTTAGGGGTGGCCCTCTGTGATTATAACAACGATGGTTGGCCCGACTTGTTAGTTACCAATGACATGATGCCGAATTTTTTATATGTCAACAATAAAGATGGCACTTTTAATGAGGTAGCAGCTAAGGTTGGCATCGCTTTCGATGCCACGGGTCAATCGCGGGCGGGCATGGGCGTTGATGTGGGGGACATTGACCATAGCGGGCGGCTGACAGCCATTATCGGTAACTTTTCGCATCAAATGCTGGGGCTTTACCAAAACCAGGGGGGAACTTTTACAGACATCGCTGTACGGAGCGGGATAGGTGAAACCAGTGATAAGTTTCTGACTTTTGGTTGCTCCTTTATGGATTATGATAACGACGGCTGGCCTGATATTTTCATTGCCAATGGCCACATTGATGACAATATTGGTAAAGTCAATCACGGCATTGAGTATGCCGAGCGGCCTTTGTTATTTCACAATGAGGTAGGAGTAAAATTCAGAGAGGTCGGCCTGGAAAGTGGGGCCGCCATGAGCCATAAAACGGTGGCACGCGGCCTGGCCTATGCCGATATAGATTTGGACGGCGACCTTGATGTAGCGATTTCCACTTGCGGCTATCCAGCGACTCTATTACGGAATGATGGGGGCAATAAGCATAATTCCATTCGCCTCATACTCCAGGGCACCAAAAGTAACCGCAGTGCTATTGGTGCCCAGGTCGAGGCTCAAGTCGGTTCCGCAACCCTGCGCCGCACCGTGCGCAGCGGCTCCTCCTACTGTTCCCAGAGTGAACTGCCCATTACTTTAGGTCTGGGCCAGGAGCGCAAGGCTCAATCTATTACTATTCATTGGCCCTCTGGGGCAACTACTTCGCTCAAGGAAATCCCAAGCCAACAGATAATTACCATCAATGAGGCGAAAGGCGTCATACGAAGCCAACCTTTCCCACATCATTGAATTCATAGAAGTTCAGTGCTGCACTTGATCCACAGGCAATAAGTTTAGAGCGTCAATAAAATAAGGAGTGCTTCAATTGAAGCACTCCTTATTTTAGCGATGGGAATCTGACAGACCCGTCTTGGAAGGTTATTTGGTGATATACCACTCGCTGGCAGCAGTGAGCTTCTTGGCTTTTACGTGTCCATCATAATACAGCAGGTTGGTGGTCTCTATGTGCAACGGGTTGGGGAATGACACGCTGACACCATTGCCAGTATTCGCTGGTGTGGTGGGCCAGGTATCGGTTGTGCCGTTAGTGCGAGTATAAGTATTCGGACTCACTGTCACACCGCGCCCATCCCAAATGTTGTATTCATTAGGGTTAGTGCCATTACCATTACCTTGCGCGTTACCTTCGGCTAACACAATGGTTTCTGATGGGGCTGTAGCATCCGAAACCGTAGGCGCACCGCTATCGCAGCCACCACTCCCTAAACCCACGTAAGGCTGAGTGCCAGGATTGCTACAGATGCCATTGTAGCCATAGGAAATGCCAGCCATCCCAATGAAATCAGGGTTGCAGGCGCTATTGATTTGGGTGCCTGCTGAATTGGTTAACAGCTTGCCCTTACCCATTGAAGGGCATACGAACACTTGATTGCTCTTGATGTAAGGAAAGATCATCTCAGCATAGCTAGTGCGTCCACAGGAACGATTCTGATACATGCCAGTATAGCTCTCGTCGTTGTCCTGGGAATACTGCATCAGACCCAAGCCAATTTGCTTGAGGTTATTCTGGCAGGAAGCGCGGCGGGCGTTCTCACGGGCTTTGGCAAAGACGGGGAACAAAATAGCGGCGAGGATAGCTATGATGGCTATAACCACTAAAAGTTCAATCAGAGTAAAACCCTTTGAGGTATTTCCTGATCGTACGGCGGTCGCCCTGGGGCGACCAGTTCTTACTAACATTTTGACACTCCCTTTCACAGCCCTTAACTTGACAAATTATAAATTATGCTTCTACAAGACTGTGCATTTAGAATACCAGCAGGTTATTAAAAAGTAATTAAAACTTAATTAATTTGTATGTATAATTATTGCACAGCTACCTTATATACCTCTATAATATATACCCTTACAGTGGCGATTCTAAACAGCAGTTCAGAATAATGTCTTTAGAACACACTAATTCGTTATAAAACGAACTATTATTTAGTTGTTTAACTGTCATTCCTCAGACTGCCATAGCAGAAATCCAAATCCATTATTAGCCACTGGCCCTCCGGCATAACCACTCTTCTTAAGGAGGTCTCAACTCAACAGATAATTGCCATCAATGAGGCGAGAGGCATGATACACAACCAACCTTTCCCACATCATTGAACTCATAGAAGTTCAGTCCTGCACTTGATCCACAGGCAATAAATTTCGAGAGACAATAAGAAAGAGGACTGCTTTACTTAAAGCAGTCCTCTTTCTTATGATCTGAGGGGACGACCCCCAAGCCCTGGGAGGCTATTTAGTGATATACCACTCGCTGGCAGCAGTGAATCTTTTGGCTTTTACGTGTCCATCATAATACAACAAGTTGGTGGTCTCTATGTGCAGCGGATTAGGAAAGGCCACATTGACGCCGTTTTGGGTGGTGGCCAACGTAGTCGGCCAGGTATCGGTCGTGCCATTAGTGCGGGTATAGACGTTGGGACTCACCGTCACACCCCGACCATCCCAGATGTTGTATTCATTGGCATTCGTGCCATTACCATTGCCTTGTGCATTACCTTCGGCTAACACAATGGTTTCTGACGGTGCCGTAGCATCCGACACCGTAGGCGCACCACTATCGCAACCCCCGCTTCCTAAACCCACATAAGGTTGTGTGCCAGGATTGCTACAAATGCCATTGTAACCATACGAAATGCCAGCCGTCCCGATGAAATCAGGATTGCAGGCGCTATTGATCTGGGTGCCTGCTGAATTGGTTAACAGTTTACCCTTACCCATCGAAGGACAGCGAAACACCTGATTGCTCTTAATGTAAGGGTAGATCATCTCGGCATAGCTGATACGCCCGCAGGAACGATTCTGATACATACCCGTATAAGTCTCGTCAAAGTCCTGGGAATACTGCATCAGGCCCAAGCCGATTTGCTTGAGGTTGTTCTGGCAGGAAGCGCGGCGGGCGTTCTCGCGGGCTTTGGCAAAGACGGGGAACAGAATAGCGGCCAGAATTGCAATAATAGCTATGACCACTAATAGTTCGATCAGGGTAAAACCCTTTTTCGGCTTCCTCTTGGGGAAAGCCCAGCATGATCTGAGGGACATACGGATACTCCTTTAGGAAATTGACTGCTTTACTAAACGGATACTTACAGTATTCCCCACCACACTAAAGACTAAACCGGTTTTTAATAATTTTTTAATAAAAATTAAAATCCTTGAACTCATATAATTCGTTTGCAAGGCAGCCAATTTAAGTGCTATATCTGCGCGGAACCTAAATTTTAGCTAATTACCACCTCTTTTAATTATCTCGGTTTCAGTTAATGGAGTGCCCTTCAAGGCTAGAGCACTGTATAGATTTCTTGAAGCTCACTCTTGCCGCGAATGGGGATAACCCCCAACGACCTCGTTTCAAAACGATCTTTAACAGCAAGGTAGGTGTTCTCAGAAATAACGATGGCGCTACCAGTTTCTTTGGTAATAGCTTCTAAGCGAGCAGCGTAATTGACCGTGTCGCCTAAGACGGTCGGCATTAATTTGTGCTGAGAAGAACCGAAAGAACCCCAGATAGCGGAACCGGTGGCAATGCCGATACCAACATGAAACTCTTCCTGCTTTTGCCGTCGCCAACCATCATTGAGCATTCCTAAAGCACGCTGCATGGAAAGCGCGGCTCGAACCGCCCGCTCGGCGTGGTCGGGCTGTTCATAGATCACGTTCCACACGCCCATCAATGAATCGCCAACAAATTTATCAATATAACCTTCATAATCGTCGCTCACGATCTCGCACATGATAGGAAAATATTCATCCAGGCGGGCTTTGACCTCTTCGGGACTATGGCGCTCAGCCCATGCCGTAAAGCTGCGAATGTCACTGAAGATAACGGTCACCTCCTTACGCGAGCCAATAAGCATTTCAGCACGTGCGGTGGGGTTATCCCGTAGCTCCTGAGCAATGCGCTCGTTAACATATTGTCCCAGCAGAGTTTGCGATTCTTGGAGGGCTACGGCATACTCCCGCGCTTCTCGCTCCACGAAAATCAAACGGTAAACCGTTAAGCTGCCAAAGCTCAGTACAACTGAGAGCATAGGCCCAGCCATTTCCAGAACGAAATTAGCTGTGGCAAACGTTAGCATCGCCAGGAGACTGTAGGCTAAAGCTGCTCCTAAGATTGATAGCAAGGCATAGCCTGGGCGTAATTGAGTCGCTGCTAGGCCAGCCACCAAGCCCATTAAAATCGTGGCACTTATCGCCCATGAGAGGGGGGCCAGGCGCAGAAAATCGTTATTGAGCAGATTGGCAATAAGAGTGGCATTGGTTTCAACGCCCAGAAAAAACTCCCGCGAGATGGCATCAAAGGGACTGGGTCGCAGGTCGGGCGTACCGGTGGCCGTTTCTCCCACAATCACAATGTGGTCTTTGATGCGATCATTAGCGCGTCCGGCCAGGACATCCAGATAGGGAATGGTGATGGCCTGCATGACCTCATGCCCGCCTGCGAAATTCAACGGCACCAGCCAACCAGTTCCAGTACGCTGCTCCACAACTTGACCGACTTGCTGCCCTTGAAATGAGCGAGAGAGCGGACGCTGCTGTAACGGGCCGATGCGATGCGAGCCAACCTCCAGGAATTCGCCGCGCAACTTCACCTCATTGGCTGCAACGCCCCACTTGGTGCGGACGGCATCTAATGCCAGGTGCGGGTAGACCGCTTTGGCTTCCAGAAGCACAATAGCTGAGCGGAAGACATTATCCACATCGGCTGCGGTGGCTACATGCCCACCGCCACGCATTGCTTCAAATAAGGGAGGAATCGGAGGCTGTAAGTGCAGGGTTTGTGCAGTTGGAGGCAGCGCCAATGGGTAACTGAGCTTGTTTTCTAACTTTTGCAATACATCGGGTGGCGTGGCACGAGATGAGTTGTCATCAAATGGTAAGAAGACATTATGGGCCTGACGACAAGCTGCCGCAAATTTCTGATCGTCAGCGGGGCGCTGGCCTTTATCGGCAAATATCACATCAAAAATAATGGCACTGGCTCTGGCCTGACGCAGTTGCTCCACCAGTTGAGCGTGGACAGCACGCGGCAGGGGGTGGCCGAACTTTTGTGTGGCCGCATCGTCTATGGCGATAATGGCAACCTGCTCACTAATGCTTTGAGCTCGGCGCGGGCCACGAATCCAAAAGCGCGCATCCCGCGAGCGTAATTCCACACCTTCTAAAACACGGCTGGCACTGGGCGCGGCATAGCGTAGCCATAAAGCCACGACAGCCATACAAAGTGCGATCAGAGTTTCTCTCCCGATTCGTCGCTTAGACCGATACGAGGCAGGAACACTCTGTATTGCTATGTCGTGGGTAGCCATTAAATATGGGTGTATAGCAGGTTCTTACGACTTGAATTATTGAGGCGAGCAAATTGCTATAGCTACAGCTAAAGTTGGCAATGACTGAGAGCGTGTTATGAACTTCTTATATAAACTTTGCGGCTATGAACCGCAAGCACTATCCGAGCGATGTGAGCCATGAGGAATGGGAATTCGTCATGCCCTATTTGACGTTGATGACGCCTGCTGCGCCCCAGCGCAAGCACGAGATGCGCGAAGTCTTCAATGCTTTGCGCTGGTTGGTGCGCAGCGGTGCTCCGTGGCGTTATCTGCCGGGCGACTTCCCCCCTTGGGAGGCGGTCTACCAGCAGACCCAACGGTGGATCAATGCTCAAGTGTTTGAAGCCATCGCTCATGATCTGCGCGCCTTGCTGCGCCAAACCCAAGGCCGCAACCCCCAACCCAGCGCCACCATCTTTGACTCACGCACCCTGCAAAGCACCCCCGAAAGTGGTCATCGCGCAGGCTGCAATGGTCATAAAAAGCAGCGCGGCACCAAGATTCATGCTGCCGTAGACACCCTGGGCCACTTGCTGGCCCTGTGCGTGACACCGGCTAATGAAAATGATCGTACCCAAGTGGAGGCATTGTGTGATGCGGTGCAGGAAGTGACTGGGCACACCGTGCAAGTCGCTTTTGTGGATGCGGGCTATAGTGGCACTGAGCCAGAAAAAGAAGCAGGCGTTTACGATGTGCGCTTGGAAGTGGTGAAATCGCCCGAAGCCATGCGCGGTTTTGTGCTGTTGCCCAAAAGATGGGTGGTCGAGCGCAGTTTTGCCTGGGCCACTCGCTTTAGGCGCTTGGCCAAAGACTACGAACGCTTGCCGGAAACCGTCAAGGCACTCCATCTGCTGGCTTTCGTTTGCCTTATGCTCACTAATCTGTTCCATTAAGTTCATAACACGCTCTATGTCTCCATGAGTTTGACTTGGACAGGCATATTGAATGCTTCGCATTTCCTCTTTAAATCAAAAGAATACAAGCTAATTGTGTGCTGGAAGTTTATGAACGACCTTATTGATGAGCAGCGGCCTGTGGTGTGTCTGGATGAAGCCGCCAAACAAATCTTAGGTGCAGTGCGCGCCGTTACCCCTACTGCCGGGACAAGAAAGCGGTTCGACAATGAGTATGAGCGCTGTGGGACCTATGCCCTATTGTGTGAGCCGTTAGTCTCGTGGCGTGAAGTGTGGGTCAAAGCGCGACGCACAAGATGGGATTATGCCGATGTGGTGCGTTACTTGTGTGATGAGAAATATCCGGCGGTGTAAAAGATTATGTTAGTGCAGGGTAATCTCAATACACATGGAGTTTGTATCAGGCGTTTGCGCCCCACGAAGCGCAACCCTTGGCACAGCGCAGTGAGTGGCACTACACCCTCAAATTTAGTCCTTGGCTCAATATGGCCGAGATCGAGTTGAGTGTGTTAGCGCGGCAGTGTCTCCAGGAGCGCATGGAAACGCAGCACCCTCTCTAGGCACTAGTTGAAGCTTGGCAGCAGCGACGTAGTGCAGTTAAGGTGCGGGTAGAATGGCGCTTTGGAGTGCAGGAGGCACGCTGCAAACTCAAACGACTCTACCCTAAACTACTACTCGGTTAGAACACTATTGGCTTTATGATTTGGGGCAAAGCGACTTTAGGGGCGATTTTGCCTATAAAGACATCGATAGAGTGTAGAGAATTTGTCTGCCTTACGCTGTTACCATACTAGGGGTGTCATAGAACAAGCCTCTAAAACATTGCGAGCGGCGGCTATGTCTGGTAGATGAGATATGCAGAAGCTACCACTTGCACCAAACATTCACAACTTGGCCCAGGAATTAGTGGCGTCCCCACTCTTGCCCATTAGAGCTGACACTGCTTAACCTGATGGCTCCTCGATTGGCACTCATCACCTTCTCTATCCCTGCCTGACTCCTTGATTCTTTGCCCACTACCACCTGCTATCAAACTGGAGGCGCGGTGAACAAGTGTTGAGATGGACAGTGACAGCACGCTTGGCAGCGTAAGCGTTTACTCATTCAAGGGACACCCACACATCAGCATGGATGCCCCTTGAATGAGTCCTTGACTACTTAAGATAATTGGCAGACACCCGCAGCACCTCCAGGAGTGCCATTACAGATAAGTGATGGGGATTGGGTGCAACAAGTGCCTTGGGAAAATGATGGTTGCCCTGACGCTATCGTACAAGGGGCACCTTGTCCCCCGCAACTCGCTTGCGCGTGGGCTGCTGGCACAAAAATAGAAGTGACCAAGGCGGTGGCAGCTAAGGCTCCGGTCGCGCGCATAAAGTCACGCCGCGAGAGATATTGATCAGCGGGGCGCACCAAGCGTTGTTGCAACAAGCCGATTTTACCCAACTCATGGAGGGCCAGCCACACCATCTTTTCATCTACCGGAGTCAAATGCTCTTGCGTGACCTGCTGGGCAATATCACGGATGGCGGTTTTGCCATCACAGTGTTCCCAGACGGAAGCAACTAACGGATTAAGACAATGAGCTTGATGGTTGGCTAAATCTTGGACTAAGGTTTCATCAGCAACTGGCACAACTAAGAGTTGTTCTCGACGTGCTACAGGTAAAGCAGACGGCGATGATGGCGTTGGCATATCGGCCTCCGTGTTAACCTTAAGAGTCCCCCTGAAATGCGCTGACTGCCGCATGAAGGGCGATTTATCCTGTGCAAATCTATTGCCATTGCCAAGAGCCTAAACTATGGGGTAAAGGGTGTAAGGTAACAGCAGTCAGCTTATCAGCATGGCAACGGTTATACAAGACCGTATGAATGAAGAATTTTTGGAAAAGCTCGTTGCCGCCGTCTGAGTTGCTTCCTCGTTCTTGCTCATTCGTTGCCAATGCCCTTTAATCCGACTAAGTGGTTGGCATCGAGCAGTGTCCGCTCCTGGCGTGCTAATTCTAAATCAGCTTCCACCATTTCGCGCACGAGTTGATCGAAGCCAATTTTGGGGTGCCAGTTTAAGAGTCTATTCGTCTCTGTAGGATCGCCTAAAAGATAATCGACTTCGGCGGGACGAAAAAAGCGTGGATCAGTTTGCACAAAATCCCGATAATCCAGGTCTACGAGAGCAAAAGCACGCTCGGCAAACTCGCGCACGGAGTACGCTTCACCGGTGGCAATCACATAATCGCCGGGAGCATCTTGTTGAAGCATCAAATACATCGCCTCAACATAATCTTGGGCATGGCCCCAGTCACGTTTAGCATCCAGGTTGCCTAACAAAAGCTGCTTTTGCAGGCCGACTTTGATCCGCCCGACCGCTCGCGTAATCTTGCGAGTGACAAAAGTTTCTCCGCGTCGCGGACTTTCATGGTTAAATAAAAGGCCATTGCAGGCATACATCCCATAGGACTCGCGGTGATTAACGGTTTGCCAAAAAGCATACATCTTCGCTACTGCATAAGGACTACGCGGATGAAAGGGCGTATTGATGGACTGGGGTGGTTTGGCGGCTCCGAAAATTTCCGAACTGCTGGCCTGGTAGAAGCGCATTGGCTGCCCTATGCGCTGACTGTAATCGCGGATGGCTTCGAGTAAACGCAAAACACCAAGCCCAGTCACATCTGCCGTGTATTCGGCTTGATCAAAAGAAACCCGCACATGGGATTGGGCACCCAGATTATAAACTTCATCAGGTTGCACCTGCTCAATAATACGACGCAATCCAGAACCGTCACTCAAATCGCCATAATGTAAAATGGGTTGAGTTACAGCATCATCGGCAAAGAGATGGTCAATGCGCTCTGTATTATAAGTAGAGGCACGGCGCACAATGCCATGCACGGAATAGCCTTTAGTTCTTAAAAGCTCTGCCAGATAACTGCCATCTTGCCCGGTTATGCCCGTAATTAATGCTGTCTTCGCCAAGATTAATCCTCCACTGTATAGTCTATTAATTCTTCTTGTTTTAAAACGCGTTTTATATCCGCTTCGACCATCAGAGCGACGATTTGCTCTAAGTTTACACGCGGCTCCCACCCAGTACGGCTTGCCAGCTTGCTGGGATTGCCAACTAAAGCTACGGGGTCAGCGGGACGAAAAAAAGCTGGATCGGTCCGCACGTAGTCTTGATAATTCAGTCCGACACATTTGAAAGCTAAGTCTACAAACTCGCGCAGAGAATGCACTTTACCAGTCGCAATAACATAATCATCTGGCTCACCTTGCTGCATAATGTGCCACATTGCCCGGACGTAATCACCGGCGAAACCCCAATCGCGCTGCACGTCGAGATTGCCCATGATTAATTCATTTTGCAAACCCTGCTTGATACGGGCGACAGCTTGAGTGACCTTGCGCGTCACAAAGTTACTCGGACGCAATGGCGACTCATGATTAAAGAGAATACCACAACTGGCATGGGCGGCATGAATCTCACGACACCCCACGATGATCCAGTAGGCATAAAGTTTCGCCGCCCCATAGGGACTCTGTGGATGAAAAGGAGTGGCCTCGGTCTGCGGCGATTCCGCTACTTTGCCATACATCTCGGACGAAGCAGCCTGAAAAAACCGCGCTCCTGGCTTGACTTCGCGCCAAACCTGAACCAGGCGGGCAGTGCCCAAAGCAGTAATCTCGCCGGTTTCCACGGGCCGTTCCCAGGAAGCAGCCACAGAAGTTTGGGCCGCCAAATGGTAAATCTCATCAGGAGCCGCTAACTCTACAGCCCTCGCTAAGGAGCGCATATCCATAAAGTCAGCCTCAATGAGTTGCACTTGATCCTGGAGTTTAAGGGCCGTTAAAGTGTTGTGTTCATGATCGCTAGCGGATCGTACTGTGCCGATAACTCGATAGTTCTTTTTAAGGAGAAGTTGAGTAAGATACGCTCCGTCCTGACCAGTAATCCCAGTAATAAGTGCATTGGGCATAAGACTAAAAGACGACTAAATTGCATTCCCTCAAACCAAGATCATTGCCCTCAGCGTGTTCTGACTTCACTTTAGGACGCTTCCTGAATAAACTGTTTAAGTGCATTTAAATGAGCATCGCGCTCTGAGGTAGAGGCCGCTTCCAGGTTTAAGCGCAACAATGGTTCAGTATTACTAGCCCGCAGGTTAAACCACCAATCTTCCATCTCAACCGTTAGACCGTCCATATGATCCGTCTTTGCTCCACGCTTCTGGTAGTTATCTTCCACCCGTTGGAGCACCGCCGTGACATCGGGCACCCGAAAATTCAATTCGCCCGTCGAGCTGTAACGGCGCAACGGCGCAACGAGTTGTGACAAAGTTTGCTGACGCTCGTGGCAAATATTGATGACCTGAATCATTGCCATCAAACCGGAGTCCGTATAAAAGCAATCCCTGAAGTAATAATGGCCAGACAACTCGCCGCCAAAAGGAGCACCTTTCTCCTTAAGTAACCGCTTCATAAAAGAGTGCCCCACCCGCCCGCGCACCGGTAGTCCCCCATGCTGTTCAATCCATTCAGGCACCACTTTAGAGCTACGCAAGTCATACAGGATAGGACTTCCAGGTTTTTGGGCCAGCACCGCTTCGGCAATCAGAGCGGTGATTAGATCACTCGAAATGCTCTCACCCATCTCATCCACGAACATACAGCGGTCGGCATCACCATCAAAAGCTACACCAAAATCACACTGATGGTCTTTGACTAACTGCTGCACGTCACGTAAATTCTCGGCCTTTAGCGGATCCGCTTCATGGTTGGGAAAAGCACCATCTAACTCCCAGTATAGTGGCACTGGTTCTAGTGCCTCATGGCGGGCAAAGAAATCTGGCAGAAAAAAGCCGCCCATCCCATTAGCTGTATCGACTCCTATTTTTAACCGATGAGTAACTGGAGACACAAAGTTATCCATAAAGTCCAGGTAGTCAGTCAAAGCATTCTCGACGTTCTGACTGGTTCCTGGTGTCGGCACGGTGGCTAAAGCCGCATGGCTCTTATTCATTTGGGCCCGCAATACAAAGCCTTCTACTTTATCCAAGCCCGTCAAATAATCTAGGGGCATTGCCTCTGGGCCACTGACCTTAAAACCGTTATATTCCGGGCCGTTATGGGAGGCCGTCACGGTTACACTGCCTTGTGCCTTATAATGCACATTGGCCCAGTAATTCATCGGAGTGGCGGCCAAACCAATATCTATGACATCGCAGCCAGCTTCCATCAAGCCACGGATTAGTTCTGCACTCAAAGCAGGCGAGTATAGGCGCATGTCGCGGCTGACCACAATTGGCCCCTGCTGTTGAAAGACTTCTTGGCCTAAGCCCCGGCCGATGAGATAGGCTAACTCAGGGGTTAAGACCTCGTTCACAATGCCCCGGATATCGTACGCTTTAAAAATCCCCGCCATAAGCTAATGCTCAATTCCAAACGATAGTGTTAAATGATGCCATTCCATCGTCATCCTCAGGCTGCGGTAGTGGTTGGCGATTCGGCTACTGAATGGGTACTTTGATACCAATCTATGGTACGGCGTAGACCCTCTTGGAAATCCGTTTGGGCGCGAAAACCAAAGCACTCTTCAGCCCGCGTCGTGTCGAGGCAACGGCGAGGTTGGCCATTGGGCTTAGTAGCATCCCACACGATTTTCCCAGTGAAACCAACTTCCGACGCAATCATTTCGGCCAGGTCCCGAATGGCTATCTCACGCCCGGTGCCCAAGTTGACAGGCAAGTCTCCTTCATAGCGTTCGGTGGCCAAAATAATACCTTCAGCGGCATCCTCTACATAAAGGAACTCGCGTGTTGGAGACCCATCGCCCCACAGCACAACCTCCTTATGGCCAGCCTGCTTAGCTTCCAGGCATTTACGGATCAGCGCCGGAATCACATGAGAAGTATTTAAGTCGAAATTATCACGCGGGCCATACAGATTAACTGGGAGCAAGTAAATCGCATTGAAGCCATATTGCGCCCGATACGCCTGGGCTTGGACAAGCATCATTTTCTTCGCCAATCCATAGGGAGCGTTAGTTTCTTCCGGGTAGCCGTCCCATAATTCGTCCTCTTTAAAGGGGATTGAAGCTAACTTCGGATAGGCACAAATAGTCCCTACCGCGGTGAACTTGGCGACCTCAAACTGCCGCGCTAATTCCATGAGTTGAAGCCCCATAATCGCATTATCATAAAAAAAACGACCTGGATTGGCACGGTTAGCGCCAATCCCCCCCACTACCGCAGCCAGATGAATAATGATTTCCGGTCGGGTGGCGCGATAAAGGCTTAGGATGCCGTCGCGCTCGCGCAAGTCATACTCTTTCGAGCGCGGCACCACGATTTCGCTACAGCCACGCTCGTAGAGTCTTTGCACCACAGTGGCTCCGAGAAATCCCGCACCGCCCGTAACTACCACACGTTTTCTAGACCAATCCATCTTCAACTTCTCCATAGTAAATCTCTTGTAAATCTATTGACTGTCCTATTGTTCAAACAACTTTGTTGAAGCGAGCCCGCGAGACTTACCCTGTTTGTAACCGCCCATAAATGTCCTCAGCACGGACGATATCATCTTCCCCTAAATAGGGGCCAGATTGCACCTCAATCAGATGCAAGGGAATACGCCCTGGATTGTGCAGCCGGTGGCTCGTGCCCAGTGGCACATAAACGGATTCGTTCTCTGCAACCAAATGCACCTTATCGCCAATGGTGACTTCCGCAGTGCCACTAACCACGACCCAATGCTCCGAACGATGGTGATGCATCTGCAAAGATAACTTGGCACCAGGATTAACCGTGATGCGTTTAACCTGAAACCGTTCCCCACGATCCATGCCTTCATAACTACCCCAGGGGCGATAGACGCGGCGATGAGTTTCATGCTCACTACGCCCCTGGCTTTTGAGACGTTCTACTACTACCTTGACATCCTGTGTATGATCTTTATGAACCACCAAAACGGCATCTGCAGTTTCTACTACCACGAGATCCTCAACCCCTACTGCCGCGACCAAACGCCGCTCCGCGTGGACATAACAGTTGGTAGTTTCGTGGAGTATGACTTCGCCCTGAGTAACATTACCCGCTTCATCTTTCTCATGAAACTCCCACAGGGATGACCAAGAACCCAGGTCACTCCACCCCATGTTAACAGGAATCACGGCGGCCTTGACCGTTTTTTCCATGACGGCATAATCAATAGAAATACTGGGACAGGTGACAAAAGCTTTTTCTGCCAGCCGATAAAAGTCCAGATCATGATAAGCCTGTTGTACTGCCTCACGACAGGCCGCCACCACTTCAGGATGCAACCGTTCAAGCTCTTCGAGATAGGTCTTGGCACTCAATAGAAACATGCCACTGTTCCACCAAAAATCACGGGATTGCACATATTTCTGGGCGGTCGCGGAATCTGGTTTCTCCACAAAGCGTTCCACTTTATAACCAGTTAGCCCAGATATTTGCGTCTCATCTACTGTATCGGATGAATTCTCTTCTAATGGCTGGCCGCGCTGAATATAGCCGTAGCCAGTTTCGGGGGCATCGGGGACAATACCAAAGGTGACCAGATAGCCATCGTGAGCCAACCGCCGGGCCTTTTGAATGGCTGCATGATAGGCCGCAATATCTCTGATCACATGATCGGCAGGTAATACCAGCATCAAAGCATCGTCTTCTTGGTTTAAGAGGTGCAGGGCGACTGCCGCAACTGCCGGTGCCGTGTTGCGGCCCGCTGGCTCTAACATGATGGTGGGGGCTGCAATATTGATTTCCTGGAGCTGTTGTGCTACGACGAATCGCTGCTCCTGATTGCAGACGATAACGGGTTTACCGCTGTCTTTTAGTCCTTCCAAACGCAGCAGTGTCTCTTGCAATAGGCTACGCTCCGAAGTTAATGGCAATAATTGTTTGGGCAAACTGCTGCGCGAGATGGGCCATAAGCGGGAGCCACTGCCGCCACTGAGAATTACAGGAAATAACATAGCATCAACTTCTTAGAAATTCTTTTTAACAAACCACCTATCTATGTTATCTTGTCTTTAACCTAAAGTCATCCTACTTTAAGCTCTCACATTTAGATTCTGCCTCGCAACTGATACACCTTATAGCCTATAACTTCATGGATCCAACTGCGAAAGGCCGCGAATCGTCCATCCGGACTTCCAGATGAATTCAAGTCGAAACTGCCTTCCGTGCAGGGGGAACAGAGCAGTGGCACTCCAGCTTTCTCAAAGACCGCCCTCACGCGTCGCATGTGCGTCGGGCTACTCACCAAAATGATGCGTTGCCAATGGTGTTGGCGCATTATCTTCTCAATCAGCGTTGCTTCCTCAAATGTGCTAGCGACTGGTCCAATTTCTTCTAATGTTTGTGTCAGCCGCAACAACTTCATCTGGCGTCGGATCTCCGGCACAGCCGAGGGCGCGGGACCAAACAACCGGGGAATCAGCAGGCGCGGCGCATAACCTTGTTCCAGAATCTCATAAGCATGAAAAACGCGCATTTGAAAATTATCTGGCAGCTTGCCATCGGACAGCAAGCCTGAACCCAGCACATAAACGGCATCTGCTGGCTGTAACCTGTCATTACGCACGAGGCCACGCGCCAGGGGCATCGCCACTGGCGTGCTGCCAACGACTATGGCCAAACAGCAGAGACCAGCACTACCCACCCACAGCACTCTCCTGGCTCCTGTTAACGAAAGTATCGCTCCAACCATCCCCATGAGGGGAATACCCCAGGGACTGTCCTCCAACCACTTCAATCCTGGCAATGCTCCTGCGCCCAGTTGTGTAGCAGCTAACCAGGATAGTATGCCAATGACAAACCCTCTCAGCAGTTCTTGCCTGCGCTCGTTGGCTGAAGAAGACGCACTTCCCCATCGAGAGGACGATTTTTGTTTATCCATTTACTGACTATCACCCATTGAACAATCTTCTATCAGGAAAGTTAGAATCTTTGAAGCCAACCATACATTACACTATATCCTAACCTCAACTTGCACCCGCGCCACCTCACGAGGCTACCAACACTTCACTTTCCCCTTGCTTTCCTAGCTGCCTGTTCTGCCTACTAAAACTATTCACTACTTCTGCTGACCAAGGGCACCCCTGTACTCAACATAACTCAACTTACTACCTATTGGCCCGGAGGCTAAAGTCACGACCCTGAGACAAGCCGGACCACAACCAAAGGCGCATAGATAGCAACGGATGCCGCATTGCCAGCAACCAAAGGCGCGGGGACATCAACGGACGCCGCGTTGATAACAACCAAAGGCGCGTTGCCATTAACGCCGCTTGCGTTGATGTCCCCGCTTGCTCTATTGATGTCCCCTTGCTCTTGGTTGCTAACGGCACTGAGCCGCGAAGCAATCGCCGGGGTGGGTAGCACGTTGAGTTAACATATATTTATGCTGTATCCTATATACAATGTCTAAAGAGTCTAGAATGTTTAGAATGCCAAATTATAATTCTCAACCCGCGCTTGGGTTAACCACAAGTTCCACAATGCAATTTAAGATGTCACTCAGCACTCTTTCGGTTTATTTTTCGTTAGCTGTTTTATGGCTGTGGCTTAATGCTATAGTCCCATGTAATGTGCTGGCTGCTCCTTTGCCGCACGCTACTATAGAAATAAGGGTGCCAGTTACTACAGTGGATGGGACTACGATTTCTTTGTTGGGCGGTTGGCACGATCAACTGAAGGTTGGTATGATCCTGAACCTCTTCAACACCGAGGATAAGATAATCGGCCAAATGCGTTTAGTAAGTGTTGAGCCTAATAGCGCCCGAGGAACTCTACTTACGCCGGGGCCAGCCGATGCAGTGCCTCTTGCACCAAGTTATGCCAGCACTCCCTATCCCCTCAGTATTACTGGAGTTGAAGGTAATATTGTCACTTTTCTCTTGCCACCAGGCAACCGGCAATTACACCCTGGCGACAAGCTCACTGTAGTTCGGCAGGGTGAGCCAATCGCCACCTTACAATTCCAATCTTATCGGCCAGTTTCTGCTTCCCTGCTGCAACTCAAGCCCGGCGAGTCGGTGCAGCCGGGGGATGTGGCATGGGCTTATAATGCCGAACTTACCTTTCCTACCGTCACGCCTGGCAGTAACCCGCCTCCTATTGCTCCCCTGACACCGAATAGCCCTATTCCACCCACCGGGGTGGGCACGGGAGGTTCCAGCACAGGTGCAGTGGGAACTGCCCCCACACTATCTAACGGCTCACCAGCGGGGACAACCCTCCCACCGGGTACCATCTCTCCGCCAGCAACAGGCAGCATGACTCAGACCCCAAATGCTGTGACTACTGCCCCGCGCCTCTCTGCGCCTCATGAGACGGATGTTTTTGCCGTTAAAGAAGGGGGCAACTTGCCCAGGACGCGCATTGCCACACCGGTTGTCAGGGCCTCGGCTGGCACTACTCTTTCGCGCAGTGGTGCAACCGGGCTTATCCGTATGCCATCGGCCAATGTGACCGCCGATGGTCAAGTGCGCATTAGCAGTTTCAGTTACAATAAAAGCCCCGATTTGAAGCGATTGGGCAACACCACCACTTATGCGACCAGCATCGGTTTCTTGCCGCACGTTGAAATCGGCGCAACGGTGGGCAATGACCGCCAGGGCAGGGATATAACGGCAAACGTGAAGGTGCAGATTCTACCGGAAGCCTCTAATCGCCCTGCAGTGGCCGTGGGCGTGGCCGAACTCAAAAAGACACAGGGTAATGCCGGTAAAAAGGGGCCAGCCACGTTGTACGCCGCCGCCAGCAAAAATATACTACGTAATCGGCTTAACGTGACGGCTGGCGTGCAGCATCAAAGCGGCACGAAAATCAAGCCCTATGGCGGCGTTGAAGTCGGACTGGCCAAGCATGTGGCGGCGATCATCGAACACGATTCGCGCGATGTCAATTATGGCGTGCGCGCCAATCTATGGCGCGACCGCGTGCAGGTGGGGGCGCAGCATCTCGAAGGCCGCTGGACTTCGATGGTGAGCCTCCAGGTGCTGCTGAATAACCGTCATGGCTCGCCACCCACCGTTGAACTGCCCCGCCCTGGCCTACAACTCAGCAGCGACCAAGCTGTTCAGTCGGTTCAAAAACGGTTGATCTCATTTGGCTTGGAAAATGTTACGGTGCGCGTGCTGCAATTGGCCGCCTCGCATCAGACAGGACCGGTTAACCCTTCCAGCGTGGGGAATGTGGCAGGGACAAGTTTAGAAGTTTCCTATGAAAATCGTAGCTTCCCACATAATGAAGTGGATGCTTTAGCCAATGTCTTGGCGACCGCTGCCGCTTACGCGCCTGCACCAGTAGATCGCCTAAGCATCGTTATCAAGCGTTCTGCCATTCCTATTATGCGGGTTTCCACTCCGTTGAACGATTATCTGGGCTTTATGGATGGTCATCTCAATGAGAAAAATTTTAGCTCCAGCTTTCAAGCCCTTTATAAAGTAGACGCTGAACCGGTGGAACGGGTGTTAGCCGATAGCAGCAGAGGAGCCAGCAGTTATGGCCATGCTGATGTGCTCTTGCGTCCGGGCCTCACGACATCATTGGCGACAGAAAATTATATTTTGGGCTTGGGTTTTAACTTGCAACCAGAACTTAATCTACCCATAACTCGGGGCGTAGGCTTGGATGCACGGGGTTTCATTCCCGTGGCTGGCCCGTTACGCGGTGCGCGCACAACCTATGATCGCTTAGCGCTTAACTATGCCGCTAAACTCGGTAGTACATTAGTATCCCGTATTGCAGCAGGCCAGTTTCCAGCCAATCGCAATGGGGTGCTGGCAGAGGCTTTACTCACTCCAGAGAATAGTCGCCTCAGCCTGAGAACAGCAGTTGGGTTCTTGAAGCGCACCGATAACGAGGGCGACCAGAAGGCAACTTATCTCGGCGAAGCTCGCTACTATCTGCCAGGTCTTGACCTCACAGCGCGTCTCTCAGGCGGTCGCTATCTGGAAGGCGATAAGGGCGTGACGGCTGAACTCTTGCGACGTTTCGGCGACACTGAGGTGGGTTTTGAATTACGTGGCACCAATAGCGGGCGCGCTGGCTTGGTAAGGCTTGGCATTCCCTTAGGGCCTTCCTACTTATCGAGCCGACCTTCGACGCTGCGGCTAAGACCCCCCGATTATTTTGATTATAGCCAGCGTAGCGGCATTACTTCGGGCAATAATTCCAACTTCGTTAGCGTTGCCAATGCCATCGGCAACGAGTTGGCAGTGGGAGGAGAAGCCTCGCAATCTTTGTTAGACCGCGATAAGCTTAACCGCCCTTATCTGCTCCATTCTTTATCCGATTTACGGCAGATCCGGCCCTTCGATAACGTAATAGAGACAGCCCCCGCACCAAGCGTTGAATTAAGTAATCATTAAAGTTGACAATAGAGGTTGAATTTGGTTGACATATCATGCATAATAGAACCGATGCGCCGTGGGCGGGTAAACGCGGTGCCATTAAGCCATAAGTGGATGGTATTTCAACAAGGTATATTAGTCGTTAGCCAGACACCATAAGGAGAGATTATATGCAGAAAGAGGTACAGGCCACACGTAGAAAGTTTTTGACAAGATTGACCATGCTGGCGAGCGGGGCCATTGCCCTCGGCTCGGCCAGTGGCTTTCTGGCTGGTTGCGGCGGCGGCGGCACCGGGACGGGGATTCGTCCACCTAGTGGCGGTGGTGGCGGCACAACCCCGGGACTACCACCCCTGGCCAACATCATACCCTTAACGGGGCAACAAGCAGCGTCCGCATTTCAGAATCAGTTTGGTGTTCCAGACACGCTGGGCACCCAAGTCGGTACTCCCATCCAAAACGTGGCGCAACGATTGGCGGCTGCTCTAACTCTGGATACTTTAATCATACCGAAGTTCACGCTTGGCCCCGATGGAGCCCCCACTGGCGTTACGCTACGCACCGCTAAACAGGCAGGTTTCACCCAGGCGACCCTGAACACTTACATCCAGACTTTGATCAATGCCAAGGAAACGGTTGTTCAAACGGATGCGGCTGGCAATCAGAAGTTCGTTTCGCTCCCTGTCGTTAGAGTCGGAGACCGT
This sequence comes from Abditibacteriaceae bacterium, assembly GCA_019239895.1. Lineage (GTDB taxonomy): Bacteria > Armatimonadota > Abditibacteriia > Abditibacteriales > Abditibacteriaceae > JAFAZH01. Next base: position 48,754 of record JAFAZH010000031.1, read on the forward strand.
ATCTTCAATGCCACCTTGAAGGTCGGTAATCAGACTTTCACTTCTCCTGTCTTCCAGCACGCGGATGGCACGTTTGGCTTTAATTCTGTGCTGTTTGTTGTTCCAGGTGCTTCTGAAGTGCGCCAGGTGCCAAGCACCCAGGCTCAAACCGATAATCTCCCCAACAGCGGGCGTGTGACGAGTGTTATTGTCAACCGGAATCCGTATGACGGGCATGTGCATTACGAGTTTACTCTGGCAGCAACAGCCGGATTCGATGCCCAAACTGGTGATGTTACGTTGTCAAATGCCCAAGCCGTCGTGGATCTATTAGGCCCCTTCATTAAGGTGCTTAGTGGCCCAACGGCACCCACCGTTACCCAGGTTGCCGCCAGTATTGCGGTGCGAGATCCCAAGAAGTGTCGGGATGCAGAGAGCGATGCTGTCTTTACCTGTGACGAAGATGGTAATCCGAGCACAAGAGATGATGACCCTTGGACGAAAGAAGAAAAGAACAGACTGAAGGTCTGCGGTAAGTCCAAGACTGGTAGCCCCGGTGGCACTACTGGTTAGTCGCTAATTTGCTCTTCCAACACTGTAGTCAACGGGCCACATAATTTGCAGCGTTGCAATAGAAAAGAGTCGAGCAATCGGCTCTTTTCTATTGTACAGCCACTTAATATCACTGGTTGAATCCGCTTCAAAACAGTAAGCAACCCCGTCCCTCCCCAAATCGTATAATGGAGGGATTCTCAAGCACCAATCGCCGTATGCCAGAGCATGATCGCCATTTCATGGATTCAACCGAAAAGAGCTTACTGCCTGAAGCCGATTTGCACTGTCATTTACTTCCGGCTTGGGACGATGGGCCACGTACCTTAGAAGAATCTCTTCAGATGGCAACCAAAGCCGTTGCGTCCGGTCTTAAAGCCATCTTAGTCACACCTCATGTAGGGCGGCCATTAAGTTCTGTTGTGGAACGTCCTGGACGCGATATTCCAGCAGCGACGGCTCATCTGGAACAGGAGATGCGCTCGCATGGCATTGACATTACCCTGATAGCAGGAGCCGAGCTTACACTAACTTCCCCCGATTTAGCGAAGCAGATCACTCAGGAGCCGTGGTTGACAGTCGGGGGCCAAGGCCGCTATGTCTTGGTTGAATCCACCTTTGGTTGTTGGCCGCGCTACGCCGATCAACTACTCTACGAGATTTCTTTGACCGGGAATACCCCCATCATCGCTCATCCTGAGCGATTGCCAGATGTGCAGAAGGATATTAACACTTTGCGTAATGTCGTGGAGCGGGGAGCATTGCTCCAGCTTACAGCGCGCAGCCTGATGGGGGCCGATGATCGCAGGACCAAGCAATGTAGTTATGACTTGCTTGAGGCTGGTATGGTGGGCCTGATCGCCTCCGATGCCCATTCTATGAAAAGTGTATTACCCGCTGAAGTCACGTCATTAGTCCAAAAGGCAACAGGAGATACAATAGCCCAGCGCATTTTAATAGATAATCCACGAGCTGTATTGAATGGTGAGTCAATATCTCCCTTACTCATCGAATCTGGGGGAACAAAAAGCCGTAAGTTGTGGTCTTTAAAACGGCTCTGGACGTAGGAAAAGACGATCCAAACCACGGTTATTTAAATAAGTGGCTAATTAGGGTATACTTGTTAGTCCGTGCTCAGTTTGCCTTGCTTCCTGAGTCACGTCGTTCCAATTTGTTTCTAGAGGTTGTATGCAGGTTTCTCGCGTTAAACAAACTCCCTATTTCTATCTTATGGTTTGTCATGGCCTAGCCATGCTTTTGGCCTGTGTCATTTTTTTCCCAGCAGCCAGTGTTGCTCAGACACAAAATTACCAACTGGGGCCGGGGGATGTCCTAACGGTTATTGTGCTGCGGCACCCGGAAATGAGTGCAGAACAAGTAACAGTGACTTCCAATGGTGGGATTTATGTGCCAGTGGCAGGCAGGGTACAGGTGACAGGCAAAACGGTTGAGCAAGTGGCCAACCAGATCACTACCTTGTTGCGGGTTAGACTGGTGCGGCCTGAAGTGACAGTGACGCTGCGTGAGGCGCGGCCTCGGCAAGTCTTCGTTTTAGGAGCCGTAGCTAAACCAGGCGTCTATGCTTTTCAACCCGGCTGGCGGGTTTCAGAAGTCTTGGCCATATCCGGGGGCTTAATTGCTCGCCCTGAGCTAACCGAAGCCATTTTGAGTCGTGCCAATCGTAATCCTATCCCCCTCAATTTAGCGGCTATTCTCACTAATAGCAATCAGCCAGAAAATGTAGCCCTTCAGCCTGGTGACACTGTGCGGTTTACCGTGCGCTCACTTTCTATCACTGTCACAGGCCAAGTTATTAAGTCGGGCACCTACGATGTGCCCCCTGGCACTGGGGTGGTCGAAGCATTAGCCATCGCGGGCGGCGCTGCCCCGAAAGCGGCGTTGTCCAAAGTGACGGTTAAACATCTGGATGGCAGTGTCGTGCCGGTTGACCTTTATAAGGTCATGGTATTAGGTCAGCAGGCGGGCGATCTTGCTCTGCAAGCCGGTGATATGGTGACAGTTCCAGAATCTCAAGCTAGGATTTCTGTGATTGGAGCCGTGCAAAAGGCGGGTTACTATGACATCCCGGATGGCACCACCATGCGAGTAGCGGATGCTTTAACTGCGGCGGGAGGCCCCACACCTCAAGCCTCCCTCACGCGGGCCAGTATCAGACACGCTGACGGTTCAGCAGAGCCAGTGGACTTATATAAAATCCTCGTCCGTGGGGACGGAGCAGGTAATGTCCAACTGGCCCCAGGCGATATTGTCTCGGTGCCAGAATCTAAAGGCGTAACTGTTTTAGGGGCAGTGACTAAGCCGGGCACTTTAAATGTAGAACAAGGCGCATCGCCCCATCTCGCTGACATCCTCGCTCAAGCCGGAGGACTGAACATCAAACCAGAAGCAGCCCATATTACGATCACCCGAACAATTGCCAATGGGCAATCAAAAACCGTAGATGTTGATCCTGTCGCTTTGTTAGAGCAACGTGATCCGAGGCAGAATGAATCTGTGCAGGAAGGCGATCTTATTACCGTCTCAACGGCTAAGTCTAACGTCGTTTTTATCAGTGGCGAAGTAAAAACACCCGGCATGTATGAGCTAAAAGAGGGCGACAGTGTGCCAGAGTTAATCGCCCGCGCGGGAGGCCCCACACCTCAAGCCTCATTGGCGCACATTAACGTGGTGGAACGCGATGGCACCACCCAAATTGTTAATGCTCTTATGAACAATGGGCAAAAGCCCAATTTACCACTTCAAGAGGGTGACTATGTGGTAGTGCCCAAGAATACAGCGCGGGTACTGGTTATGAATGCGGTCAACCAACCCGGCTATGTCGCCATTCCTGAGAATGGAAAGCTGACTTTAGGTGAAGCCTTGATTGCAACTGGTGGCCCTAAAGACCGCGCTAAGCTTCATCAAGTTGCTGTGATGCGCCAAAGCCCCACTGGTATTGATCAGCGCGTTGTCTCTTTAGATAAAGTGTATAATGGTCAGATGGCAGTCAATATCACGCTTCAAGATGGGGATGTAGTCTATGTGCCCCAGGGCAATCAAAGTGGTTCATCGCTGAGTGCAATTACCAGTGTCCTCGGCACCTTAGGGATATTTGGCTCCCTATTTCGGCACAATTAAGTTTATAATGGTTCTTGCCAGACCAGATAGCAAAGACAATTTCCATCCTATTAGAACGAGCCAAGGCCAATTTTGTTAGCTGAAGTAATTGCTGGCACACCTTTGTGTGGTATGCTATAAATCTTACTAAAACATTGGAATCAACCTTCCTTTCTCATATCGGCTTACCCTATCATAGTAAGCCGATATGAGTTAAACTGAATAGGCAAGTAACGTCATTCATCAAACTGTTATTTAACTTGCCCCGGCACATCATTTTGCTTACGTTCTTGTCAATCGAATTGGACTCCCAGGCAGAGTCCGCCTTTCATCATCTCCGTGAAACCTAATACCCCCTACGATTCTGGAACTCCTTTCGATGCCTCCCTTGCCGGGGCCCCAGCTCCACCTGCGGGCAACGGCGCGGACGGGCTTCATGCCACGCATTCAGCTAATGGTCGGGCCAGTAATGGTGTAGGTAGCTACCCAACTCCGGTCTATCTGCCAGCCGACCTGCTGCCAACCTCGCTGCCAGATGATGGCAGTGACGCTGGGGGGATAGATGTTCGACAATTACTGGGCGTTCTAATCCGCCGCCGCATTCTGATCGCTTTGACATTACTGGTGGTGGTGATCGCGGGGGTGCTATACACCTCAACTTTAAAGCATATTTATGCGGCCTCGGCGACTGTCTTAGTTAATCCTTCAACCCGCAACAGTAGCCAGAGTGACCTACCCGCCATTTCGGACATTGTCGAGGCCAATCGGGGCCGCTCACTTGAAACCCAGATCCAGATTTTTAATAGTGGGCCAGTCGTGCAACAAGCCATACATCATCTCAATCCAGCCGATGCCGCTACCATAGCCCAATATTTAAATTTTAGCGTCGCGCCGGTGCGTGGCACGGATGTGCTCGCCATTTCCGTGGAAACCTATACACCTCATGCGGCCTCGGCCTTCGCTAATGCAGTTTGTGATGCGTATATCCAGCAGAATAAAAGTCAGAATCAGGAGCAGTTGCGGAGCGCCACTAACTATGTGCAGGGACAACTGGCTAAGGTGTTGGACAGACTCAACAAGGCGCGAGCTAACTTACAACGCTATAAGCAAGCCCATAACACAGTAGATCTTCAGGCTGAGTCAGAAGCCAGAATTAAAGAAGTTGGCATTATTCAGGATGATCTGCGTACAGCTCAGACCGAATATACTGCCACTGCCGCCCAGTTAGGGGAATTGCGTGCCGAAGCTGCTGGGATGGCTCCTAGTGAGACAGTCCCTAGTGCCATTGTGCGCCGGCCCGCGGTTCTCTTAATGGATCAGCAACTGACAAAGTTGGAATTTGATCGCCTGACCGCGATCCAGGAGTACACGCGTCAAAGCCCTGAGGTCAAAAGCATTGAAGGGCAAATCGCTGGTATTCGTAGCCAACTCCAACGGGAGGCACAAACTGAAATCAGTGGCTGGCAGCGGACGCCTAATCCAGTGCGCTTAGTTGTGGTGCAGAGTATTGCAACCTTGCAAGGCCAGCTCTGGGCACAGCAAGCTCGTGCCCAGGCTTTACGTGCGGCCCTGGCCGGTGCGCAAGCGCAGTTGGCCCAGTTACCTCAACATGAATACAACCTGGGCCAATTGACTACCGACGTGGCCAGCCAGCAGCAGACTTATCAAATGCTGCGTGAGCGGTTCGAGACGTTACGCATTAGCCAAAATATGGCGGTGGCTAATGTCCGTATGCTCACTCCCGCCACGCCGCCGGGGGCACCTGTCAGACCGAATCGCACGCAAAACATTAAGCTGTCGGTTATTCTCGGTTTGATCTTGGCCATCGCCTTAGCCCTGTTGGTGGAGCGTTTAGATGACCGCGTAGTTTCCGAAGAGATTGCGGAAAGAGTGACCAAACGCCCAGCCCTTGCTTTTGTGCCCTTCTTTGAAGATAACACCAGGCAAAGCTTGCTCACCGATACGCACCAAAACTCGCCTTTGCTGGAAAGCTATCGGATGTTGCGCAATAATATCTCTTTTGCGGCGGTTGACCAGCCCATCCGGTCTTTGATGTTGACCAGCAGCCAGCCCAATGAAGGTAAGTCGAGTACTTGTGTCAATTTGGCAGTGGTTATGGCAATGGATGGCAAGCGGGTGGTTCTCGTTGATTGCGACCTGCGCCGTCCTTCACTCCATAATCTCTTCGGGCTATCGAACCGCATTGGCTTCACCAGTGTGTTAGCAGGGTCAGCCTCCCTGTCCGAGGCCCTACAAGATACCTCTGTGCCGGGGCTTCAAGTCCTGACCAGTGGGCCAATTCCACCAAATCCACCAGAACTTTTGAACTCCCAGGCGAGTCAAGCCTGTCTCAACCAAATCATGCAACAGGCGGACTTTGTGATTATAGACACCCCGCCCGCCCTCGCTATATCTGATGCCCAAGTTATTGCCACCAAAGTTGATGCAGCCTTGCTCATCATTTCTTGCCGCGAGGCCAACCAACACGCTGTAGCACGCACGGCTCAATTATTGGCCCAAACGGGCACTCGCATCCTGGGCTGCGTTTTGAACAAACTGACGGCTGGGTTTGGTGGCGAGTATGGTTATTATGGTGGCTACTACAGGTCTTCCTACTACAAATATTACAAGAGCTACTTCGATGCTTCAGAAGAAGGCCAGACGGCGCCGTCTGCGACCGCGACTGACACAAAACCGAAAGCACGTTTATGAGTCGCCCATCCGTTACCCCACCCATCAAGGCCGCGGGTCTGATGCCGGTGCCAGCGCGCAACTTGATCAACTTCGTGTTGGGGTTTCCCGCACCTGATCTGGTAAAGTTCCTGGCTGACCTCGGATTGATTATCGCTGCCGCGTTATGGGCCTGGGGGATCTGCTTCAGCCAGGTTCGAGCGCCGGGCAGCCCCCTCCCTTACGTGTCGGTTGTGGTCTGCGCCCGCCTCATCATCTACGCAACGCTGCGCCTGCATCGCACGTCATGGCTCCATGTTTCACGCTATGAAGTGCTCTGGTTAGCTTTCACAGCCGCTTTGGGGCCTTTGCTCATGGCTGCTATTTTTTATATTTTGCCGCCGCCCTTTACCTTGCACCAGTTGGTGCGTCCCGAGTCTCTTTTCATCGTCGAAGCCGCTTTTTATCTCCTGCTTTTATGCGGGGCGCGCATCACCGTGCGTGCTGTGGCCAGCACCAATTTTCCGGGCCAGGGACGCCGCATCTTAATTGTCGGGGCAGGCGCGACCGGGCGGGCACTGGCCTACCAAATTCAGGAATCCATCAATGAGTATCACATTGTAGGCTTTGCTGATGATGATCCACGGCAGCAAGGTCGGCGCGTGCGCGGGCTGCCTGTTTTGGGCAAACTCAGTGACCTGCCCCAATTGGTAGCCAATTATGAAGTTCAAGAAATTGTGGTTGCCATGCCATCGCTCCCCCCCGAACGATTGCGGGAATTACTCCTGACCGTTGAACCCAGCCGAGTTCCAATTCGCATTTTGCCGCCCCTGCAACAAATTATCAGGGCTAAGGCCGACTACAAATCGTTGCGTGAAGTGCGGATGGAAGATTTATTGCCGCGCCCTGAAGTTAACCTGGATCGAGAATCCATTAGTGGCTACCTCAGCGGTAGGACTGTCCTAGTGACCGGGGGTGGCGGCTCGATTGGGGGGGAATTATGCCGCCAGGCGCTACGTGCCAATGCCGGTCGCCTGATCGTGCTGGGACGTGGTGAGAATAGCGTTTTTGAAATGATGCAGGAGTTAGCGGATCTGGGGGCACCCTGCGAACTAATTCCCGTTATTTGCGATGTGCGAGACCGCCGAGCCTTACAGAAGGTGTTTGAGGTGTATCATCCACAGGTTATTTTTCATGCTGCGGCGCACAAGCATGTGCCGTTAATGGAGCAGTATCCCTGTGAAGCGGTGAAGAACAATGTATTAGGGACGCTGAACGTAGTAGAAATGGCAGTGGAATACCGGGTGGAGCACATGGTCATGGTCTCCACCGACAAAGCCGTTGATCCTTCAAGTGTGATGGGAGCGACCAAACGGTTGGGTGAAATGATTGTGCGTGGCTATGCCACTCAGAGCGGCACTAATATGGTGGCCGTGCGCTTTGGCAACGTCTTAGGTAGCCGAGGCAGCGTCGTGCCCACCATGACACGACAGATTCTGCGGGGCCAAGCGGTCACGGTCACCGACCCGGACATGGTTCGTTATTTTATGACGATACCGGAGGCCGTGCAATTGATTCTCCAGGCTGGGGCTATTGGGGGCAAAGGCGAAGTATTCGTCTTAGACATGGGCCGCCCGGTGCGGATTCTGGATTTAGCTCATGACTTGATTCGTCTGGCAGGGCTGGTGCCCAACCAGGACATTCCAATTCGTGTTATTGGTCGGCGACCAGGGGAAAAGATGCAAGAGGAGTTGTTGACCTCTCTGGAATCCAAGAGCGTAGAGAAAAAAGGCCACTTCTTTTTAGCCCCCGCGCCAGTCGTTGAGTTAGCGTCCTTGCAACGTTCTATTGCAGAGCTTATAGCGGCCAGTGAGTGCGGTCACGATGCCGAAGTCGTTGCCCTGATACAGCGTATGGTGCCCGACTTCTCACCTGATAGTAAACCCCAGAGTAAGACCGAAAGTGAGCCACCACACGACTTTACAGCGCACTCTGCTCCACCTGCTCCACCTATGCAGCGCTTGAACGGCCACCGTATTGACACTCAAACGTCCCATCCTGTCCAGCAGATGGCACCCTGATAGTTTATGAAATGGCATGATAAAATCAGGGCAATTAAAAGCGTTGAGTCCGGCCCTATTGCTCACCTGGCCTATTCTTAAAGGGTTGCTTTAGATCTCGCAGCAAATATTTAAGAACTTTTTATGTGCGGTATCGCTGGCATCTGCCTTTTAAAATCCTCGACAGTTCTCCCCGATTTTCATAAACGACTCTCACTGATGGCGCAGGCCATGAGCCATCGCGGGCCAGACGACGAAGGTATTTTCGTTACATCTAATGGCCGCGTTGGGTTAGCGAGCCGCCGTTTAGCCATCCGCGATCTGTCGCCCGCCGGTCATATGCCGATGAGCAATGCCGCGCAGACGGTATGGATTGTGTACAATGGGGAAATCTACAATACGCAGGAGTTGCGTCCTGAGCTAGAACGACTGGGTTACCAGTTTCACTCGCAAAGCGACACCGAGGTCATCCTGCACGGTTACGAGGCGTGGGGCGAGAAAGTCGTCGAGCGGATACGCGGGATGTTCGCTTTTGCGATTCTGGATACCAGGGAATCGGCCCCACCCCAACTCTTTTTAGCCCGGGACCGTCTGGGCATCAAGCCGCTGTACTACACCCGCCAGGCCGACCTGTTTCTCTTCGCTTCGGAGTTAAAAACCCTACGCGCTTCCAATGCACTTGGACACGACATCAGCGCCGCCGGGTTAGTGGGCTATTTGATGCTGGGGTCGGTGCCCAATCCCCTGACCATTTATGAGGGTGTTTCCGCCCTGGAACCGGGCCACACCCTGACGCTGCCTCTAGATGCAGGAGCCAGCGACCCCATTATCAAGCCCTACTGGTCACTACCCACCGAAGTTTTGGAAAATATCAGCTATCAGGACGCGCTGGAGCAGGTGCGCGCCCTCTTGGAAGAGGCGGTGCGGATTCGCCTGGTCAGCGATGTCCCGCTGGGGGCCTTCCTTAGTGGCGGTTTAGATTCAAGTGCGGTGGTAGCCCTCATGCGCAAGGCCACCACTGGCACGATCCGCACCTGCTCCATGATTTTTGAGGAGGCTACTTATAGCGAGGCCCATTATGCCAAAGCGATGGCCGAGGCCGTGGGTGCCGAGCACTATGAAAGAGTCATCACCGCCAACGACCTGATGCAGGAGTTAGATCGTATTCTGTGGGCGATGGATCAACCCACAATTGATGGCGTAAATTCCTACTTTGTCTCGCAGACAGCACGCCAGGCTGGTCTCACGGTGGCGCTTTCCGGCTTAGGCGGCGACGAGCTTTTTGGCGGTTATCCCAATACCTTTTTGGGGGTGCCCCAGATGATGCGGTCACTCCAGCGTGCCCAGTCGGTGCCAGGCGGCGCGGCGGTAGCACGGATGGCGATTGGGCTATTACCGAACCGCCATCGCGGAGCCAGAGTGCAAGATGCCTTGGGCCGTCCCCTGTCGCCCGCCAGCGCTTACCTGGCCCGGCGGGGCCTTTTTTCATGGAGCGAAGTCCAGGCGCTCTTGTCGCCCGACATCTGGCAAGAGGCCCTAAAAACCTTCGATCCTATCCGCCACATCGCCGAACGCGCTGATCTCAATGGCCACGCCTCTAAGGCTAACCACCAGGCGTTTGATCAACGGGCCTTTGCGCCACAGGCTTTTGCCTGGACCAGCCGGGCCGAATTAAGCACTTATACGCACCATCAACTCTTACGCGACACCGATGTCATGAGCATGGCACATTCTCTCGAAGTGCGCGTGCCCCTGCTCGATCATAAGTTAGTGGAAGCCAGCCTGAAACTCCCGGCTCATATCAAGCAAGCGGGCACTGGCCCCAAACCTCTGCTCAATGCGGCCTTGCAGGATTTATTGCCGCCTATTATCAGCCAGCGCACCGACAAGCAGGGCTTCACTTTCCCCTTTGATCGCTGGATACAGCAGTTAAAGAGTAATCTGCTGCAAGATAATGCGATCAGGTCTAAACTGTCATCTGGCTTAAACCCGACGGCGGTTGAGCAGATGTGGAATCGCCACGCCGCCGGTAAAATGCACTGGTCACGTCCCTGGGCACTGGCCGTGTTGCAGAGTTGGATGCAAGCGTCCGGGTGATTTAGCGTGTATTTCGGTTTGCTTTTAGCACCTTACTTGTGAATTTCCGGGCATCATCAAGAGCAAGTACCATTTAGCTGCCGTATTAAAGGACCCCTGATGCGCTACGTGTTGCTATTCGCACGGACGGCTTTTTTATTAGAACTAGCAATTTTAAGCCTCTCGCCCTTTATTGCAGCCTATCTACGCTTAGGTGGAATGGAAAGTCTCTTAACTTATTATCCTCCTCTGTTAGCTTATAGTTGCCTTAGCGCATGGATGCGAGTACTGTTTCTAAACTATTTTGACCTGTTCCGGCTGCTTCGCTCCTCCAAGGCTAAACATGAAATCGTGCATGCTTTAGCGGCAGTGCTCCTGGGGACAGCTATCGCTTCTATTCCCCTTAACATCTGGCAGCGATTCGATCTCTGGGGGCCTCCCTTGCCACAGTCACTTGTACTTACGGACGGCTTGATTGCCTCAATGGGTGTGCTGGTCATTCGTCTCCTAACCTGCGAGGCAAGAGCGGTTCATACTGCTCCTATCCAACAAACTCCTGTTGAGCCGCTAAACTTGAAGACAAAGATGCTTGGGAGTCATCCCACGCCAAAGGCTACAGCATTTCCACTAAGGCTTCTTGGCTCAAGTCTTTTTATAGCAATAATAGCTGGCGGGGCTTGGCTGCTATTGCATTCTCTGGATAAACAGACTTATCCCCTTTCTTCTACTGCTCAGTCCTTCTCAGCACAGCACAGACAGCGCAGTGGTAACAGCAAGTGGTTGGTAGTAGATGCTGCTGGTCATGGTGATTATCGAACCATTGAGCAGGCTCTGGCCGCGGTTCCTCAAGAGGGCGCAATAGTCTTTATAAAACGCGGTGATTACAGCGGTGGATTTTCTGTTCCGGCTAACACGACTTTGCGCGGGGAAGGAGACCACCATACTCGCATCTTTGCCCCTGTTAGCTGGAAGAAAAATGCTATAACGGTCAATACAAGTCATGTCACAATCGAAAACTTGGAAGTCGATGGGCAGCGGGAATATCAACCGAATTTTCTATCTATTCAAAACACATCTGGACTTTATATTCAAGGGCAATATGTAACAGTCCGCAACTGCTTCATCCATGACATACGCAATGTTGGAATTTTCTCTGGCTCGACAGCTTCTAACCTACACATTGAACATTGCACAGTCGAAAACACGGCCACGACGGCAGCTCCTGGTGGCACTCCCGGCTATCATTTTGCTGGCATCCTCTGCATGGGTTCTCAACGCCCGGTCATTGAGGAAAACCTGATTCGCGGCTGGTCTCAGGCTGTTGGATTATGGTATGGAGTCACCAATGGCCTAGTCAAGGCAAACCATATGCTAAGCAACTATGGCTTCCAGGATAAAGCACATGTAATACGCCGTTCAGCCTGTGAGGACTATGGAGCCGCAGTGCGCCCGCATGGTTGGAATCACTGGATAGACAATGTCATTGATGGCTCAACATCCGATTGTTTAGAAATTGCTCAAGGTGTGGTGGGTTCGCAGTTCATCAACAATGTTCTGCGCCATCCCGGCCGAATTTCTAATCAGGGTGTACCCTGGGAAGTTGCCGGAGATCTTGGTCTGAAAACACATCATATTCTTATTCAAGGAAACCAGTGTTATTCCGACGGTTCACGTCCTGAAACCTGCCCTATCTACGGTAACGTCTCTGATATTTCCGTGATTGACAACACATTTACAGGCTTTAACCACCCCTCTGGATGCGGTCCCATTAAGGTTGGTCAGGGAGACTCTGTCGCAAGAATTCTCATCCAGAAGAACCGTTTCTTCAACTGTCGCTTTGGCATAGTAACCGACAGCCGAGGAGCAGATATATCCGTTACAGACAATGTGTTTCATAATCCAGCAAACCCATCGCCAGTCCTCGCCATTGCAGGTGGGCTGTATCCCAGATTCAGTCACAATATTATCCAGAGTAATACGAACGGTTTCAGCACATCACTTGCAATTCCTAAAAAGATACAAATCCATGACCTCATTGGTGGGTACTGAAACAACGTCTAATACAGGCAACCATACTTAACGCCATTAAGCATACTGTGGAGCAAGACGCTCCAGTTTTCTGTCCTGCGCTGAATAGTAAGCAGTCAGCAGCGTAAGGATCACCAGAGTTACGGTGCTGAGCACTAGCGTAGCGTTGACGACACTGACATATAACGGATCATAACGTTGAACTATCTGTAAATTCGTGGGGAATTGAGGGGCATTTACTCCCATTTCTAACCTGCCGAGTCGCCACATAAGCGAATGGTAGCCTAATGTTAAAGCTACTTGCAGGAGAGTAAGTGCAGCGATTACTTTACGTTTTACAGTCGTAACCATAGATGGCAGTAAACGGTTCAACCGAATCGAAGCAATCACGATAAGCAATACTAGAGGGAGAATAAAGAAACGGGTCGGAACTCGCTGCGCCCCTACGAAGGGGAGGGGGAGAGTGTAAATCAAGAACTGTAAGTATCCAAAAGACATGAGTGTGACACCCGCAAGAGGCAAATCCAAATCTTCATATTCCAACCGCTGATGCCCTTCCTGCTTTTTGACTACTTGATTCCGCTGCCATAACCCCCTTTGCAAACGCACACAAATACCAAAGTATAAAATAATCAGAAAGCCAGCCACGCCAATATACATATCAATCTCTGCCCATGAATTGTGTGTGCCTTGAGGAGGAAAATCACTATAGGTGGGGTCCCTGATGAGTGTCATAGCGTCAATGAGTTCACGGATGTCGGCATATCCAGGATGAAAGAAATCCTTGAAACCATATAGCGCAATCATTGCGGGCAAAATACGGCAGGAACAAGTGATAGCAGACAAAAGTAAAGCCAGACTAACTTGCCTAATATAGCGCAGATTGCACAGACCTACAGCCAGCAGAAATGCACAGCACCAAACATAGATGTGAAAAGAGCCTTGATATGCAATACCTGCTAAAACTAGCGGGAATGCGAGCGGCGTCGCGTAACGATTTGGATTTTCGATCATTTGCAAAATCAGTAGCACATACCATGACAGCAGGAAATACCCCTGAAAGTGGGCGTGCCCAATACCGAGATGAGCTGTAATAAAGCCATTAAAATTGAACAGGAGGAACAAAAAAGCAAAAGGTCCGATAGCCAGTTGATATCGCCTTCTGATGCTCAGACAGCCCAAGTATCCAATGGAATAGAGCAGTAAGACATTAACAAGTGTAAAGACCGGGATAGGCAGCCATTTCAGGAAAACAAACTGCGGGGATAGAAGAACATTAGGCAGCCCCAAAAATCTATCACTGCGCCGGCCGTCTGGCGGGGCCGATAAATGATATGGCATTTGGCCCGTCTGGAGTGATTGTTTTAGCGTCGAATAATATATGTGTTCGTAGTACCAGTCACCTGAGCTGAAATTCATGTGGCCGCGCCTCAGAAATATAGTCCAAAAGCCGACACCTATCATGTAAAGCACTAATAGCCCTGCCCATGTCATAGCCCTGTTGTGCTTTTGAGGGTTGATATTTAGTATCAATTTTGATAGGTCCTTATGTTTTGTTACTGAGCTTATGCGGTTGGACTATGATGCGGTCAATTGAAGCCCTGTTTAAGCTTCTCCCCACTGCCTCATGGCGCATGGACACAGTTACCATTACCCGTACCTTACTGTGCCCGCATCAGGTGAGTCTATTATGCTTGACCGTATTTTTCAAATAGAGACTATTTGCAAGTGGACTTCTTAAACTCAAGTGGCGCTACAGAAAGTTTAAGATTCCAGACACATGATTATGCTGTAGCCACAGCGTCAGTCAGAGTACTTTTCATAAGTCCGGGATAGTTTCCTGCTTTGGGCGTGATCAAAGGGCCTATAACTTTGGCTAATAGTGATCACTGCCTCCCCGATTAGTGTGCAATGTTGAACACCTAAAAGGACACTGGCGAACTGAATACCATCACGCTTCGTGCAGGTCTAGTCACCCAGGTTTTCTGGTTTGAGCACTTGGTGGAAGATGCGGTTGGCGGTGGCGTGGTCGAAGATCCAGCGCCCGCCGGTTTTGCGCAGCTTATGGCGGCGCTCTAAATCACGGCAGCAGCGGGTGACGCACTGCGGCGGGCGTCCGGCAAAGCGCGCGATGTCGCGCGGCGTCCATTCAAAACGGTCATCGGGTAAGATAGGTAAAACGGTCTCTGGCATAGTTCATTCTCTCCTTTTTGGTAGACGGTAGTTGGTGGTCAGTATTCAGTTATTGGCAGTCGATAGCATCAATCGCACACTATGGCCTTGTCCTCTGGTCTCCCTAACTGACGACCGATCACCGGCAACTGGCTACCGCTCCCCAGCACATACTGGCCGCGCGCTGCTTTGCGGACTTCCCCGGCGTGGAACAGGGAAAAGAGCAAACGGCGCACGTTGCCATAATCATGATGCAGCATAGCCGCGATCTCCTGCGGCGATAACGGGCCATCGGCTTCACGCAGCAGTTCCAGAATCTGGCGGCGCTGCTGACTCTGACGGTGGGACTCGACTTCACCTAACGTCGTCCAGCTTCCGACTTCAGGACTCCAGCGCAGGGCGATCTCGCGCTGCTCCACATCGCGTCCACGCATAAAAAGGGTGGCGGTCGTGCCTGCTTCGCGGCGCAGCACGAGGACACCGTCCGCCGCCCCCACGAACCCCAGCGTGCCGGATACCGAATCCACCGGATCATCATAAGGTAGCTTAGTGACGTGGTGGAGCACCAGCATGGCAATGCCATAACGGTCACAAAGGGCTTTAAGCGGCAGCACCGCCTGGTAATCCTCGGCGTAACTGTTACCGCCTCGCAGACGCGGGGGCCGGATGCGCTCGAACACGTCCAACACCACCAGGCGCGCATCGCCATGCGCTTGCAGCCAGTGCTCTAAACGCGCGGTGCCGCCCCGGTCGGCGGAGGGCCAGCAAGTGGCCAGATGTAATTGCGGCGGGGCCAGGTCAGCATGGCCTTGCAGCAGTTTGACCATGCGTTCCTGCAAACGACGAAACGTATCCTCCAGAGCCAGGTAGAGCACCGCACCCCGCTGCACCGGGAGGCCACCTAGCGCCGCACCGCCACTGGCCACCGCTAACGCTAGGTTCAAGGCCATCCAGCTCTTGCCAACCTTGGGCTTTCCGGCCAGGATGTTGAACCCGGCAGGCAGCACGTCTGGCACTGCCCAGGTCGGCTCCGGTAGTTCCCGATGCAATAGATCGTAGGCCGAAGTCACTTCCAGTGCCGGAGTGAACTGGCCTGCCCCATTGACCCTCTGGGCCAGGCCGGAAGCCATCAGCCGTCCACCTGCACCGCTGCCCTCGCGCAAGTTTGCCACCGCTGTCGCTACCTGTTCCAGGGCTACTTCCACCTCGCCTGCATAGGTCATGTCCAGCGCAGCGGCGTAAATGCTTAAGGCCTGGCGCGCATCCGCCGTCGCCACCACCGAACGCAGATAGGCTTTGACATTAGCCGCCGTCGGGCAAGCCTCAATCAGGGCCGTCAGGTAGGCCGCGCCGCCGACCTCTTCCAACTCACCCCGCTGCCGCAGTTCCGCCACAGCCGTGACCAAATCAACACTCTCGCCCCGCTCGAAGAGGGCTACTATGACACGGAAGACCTTGCGGTGTAAAACGCGGTAGAAATCGTCGTCCGCCGTGGCGCTTGTCACCGCTCGCAGATCAACCCAGCCGCAGAGCACCTGGCGAATCGCTTCCGGCTCCATCAACATCGCCCCCAACACCGCCTGCTCCGCTTCCAGGCACTGCGGTGTCACCCGCTCCCGTGCGGTTGTGCCCGGCGGCACTGCCCCCTGAAGAGGCGACCCCGGCGGGCCAGCGGCTCGCCCCAGCCGGGTTCGGCACTGGAGTGGCACTCTTTGGCGGCTGGTCGGCATGGTGGGAGGAGAGGCAGAGGTGGGTATAGCCATAGTTGCAGCTTTATTTTGGTTTCAGTGATTTCTCTAAAGTCGGCGTTACAGCAATTATAAACCGTATTAAAACGTATTGCAAGTCATTATTACACGGGTTATAACTAAGTGGTAGTCAGTGGTCGGTAGTCAGCTCGGTGGTCGGTTACAGCGACCGGAGGGCAAGGGCATCGTATGAGCTTGATTGTCAATAACAATGGTAACATCAGTAACATTGGTAACAAAGTGATAGTTGCTACCGACCACCCATGAATGAATTCACAGGCTGCAAAACGAAGTCGCCCTGCGGCGACTGGGATAGTCCGCCCTGCGGACTTGGTCTTGCAGCCCCCGTTTTAACCACTGGTCCAAAGTAGCAAGTTGAATTAACTTGTATTAACTCACCACTATCAGGTTGTTACCGTTGTTACCAATGTTACTATTGTTACCGACTACCGACCACCGACTACCGATAGGAACAGCTATGCCACGGCCTAAAACACTGGGAGAATTACAGCAGGTGCGCCAGGAGGTTTTATTTAAGCCTTCGGAATCGGTGCAACTGGATGAGTTTTTGAAGACCAAGGGCGCACGCCTGGGGTTACGCGTCAAACGGGCGACGTTTATTCATGACCTCACCATGCGCGCCTTGGCCGACGAGATAGACGCGGCCACGCCACCCGCCGCAGGGATGGAGACTCCCGCACGGGCAGAGATTTCGTTTCCGGTGATTGGCTCCGCCGTGTGCGGGCCGTGGGCGGACGCGGTGGCCGATACCCATGAAGTCCTGCTGCTCAGCGAGCACATGGCGAATTTGCTGGAAGCGCGCGATGATGATGTCTTTATCCGCGCTCACGGCGAGAGTATGGAGCGAGCGGGCATCATTGACGGGGCCTTTGTCCTGCTACGTCCCTTAGCCCCCAGTGCCCGCCCACGCAGTGGCGAGATCGCCTTAGTGCAGATTCTCACGCGGGACGGCGATTGCCGCAGCACCCTCAAATACTGGCACGAGACGGGCGCTGGCCCACATTTAACCGACGGCGATGGGAACTCTTACCCGCTCCCCGCAGATACCGAACGCCTCATCCCCGTCGCTGTGGCCAGAGGATTGGTGTCGAGGCTGTGAGGCGGTAGTCGGTGGTCGGTAGTCAGTTGTCGGTTAGGCAACCAGATACAAACGCAGTCGCTTTTACTGTGCCCATCCGCTACTGCCAGCCAATCACCGATTACCGACAACTGACTACCGACTACCAAACATTATGCTGACTCATCCTTATTCTTATCTCCACCGCACCATTACTGAGCCGCTACGTTTCGCCGATGGGCGCACCTATGATGTGCTGCACTGCGACGTGGAGGTGGCGGGCACGGGTCGCCGCTGCGTGGTGGAGTTGTTGGAGCGTAAGTGGCAAATGCATCTGGAGTTCCAGGTCTATGCCGCCCCAGAGTTAAACTCCCTGCATCCTCCGGCGCTGGTGCAGTACGCGCGCCGCCGCATCATAGAATACCTGACCATCCATCGGCATCCCCTGCCCCGCTCGCGGGCCGAGCAGCCAATCCATATTCAGCTTCAGAGCTAAATATCCCGAGATTTGGCCCTTCGCCGGTTATTGTAGGACGACAGTAGAGGCTTAGCGATTTCTGACAAGACATCCTTTTCCGTAGAGGTGGCTCAGGATACCTTTTCAGGAGATATCCAATACAAGCCAGACAGCCTCCGGTCTATTTGATTTTGCGTTAAGATATAATTCAACTTGCTACTTATAGACATTGAATTGAGAATACCAGCAGGAAACAGACCACCTTGTGCACGGGTTGAGCGATAAACTCTAACTACAAGGACAATGGGCGCTTAGAGTTTTTCTTGCGTTGCGGCTGTAAAGTCAGACCGGCCTCATGCAGCACATCCTTCCAGGTGTAGTCATTGTAAGCTTTATCAGCATCAGCCTAGATGGTGCTGCCAGTGGGCAAATCTGAGGCAAACTCTTTTAAGGCTTCAATACTCAAACCGGTGCTCCGGTGGAGTTTGTGCTCACCTCAGGAGTAGTGGCGGACATCGACGGTTTCAGGTGCTTAACTTTAGACTTACCACCAGGGGCCAAAGTGCATGGCGACCGGGCCTATACTGACTACCAAGAAGAAGACTTACTCTGGGTCGCCGGAGGTATTAAGGTGCAAGCACAACGCAAGGCTAATACCAAACGGCGCGTGGCACCTTGGCCTGAAGCTTTAGCCCGTCCGGTGCGGCAACGGGTGGAAAGCACTTTTAGTCAACTCGAAGCCTTGTTGCCACGTCACATCCACGCTGTGACGAGTCAAGGTTTGGTGCTCAAAGTGGTCTGTTTTCTGTTAGCGGTTTCCTTTGGCTATCTTAATTAGTAGCAACTTGGGTTAAGTAATAGATGAAAAAGCGGCTTGCGATCGTTACAACTCATCCCATTCAATACCAGGCTCCGATCTGGCGTCGGCTGGCACAATATCCTGATCTTGAAGTCCATGTTTACTTCGGCTCTGATTTTAGCATACGCGGCTATAAAGATAGCGGATTTGGAGTCGAAGTCAAGTGGGACGTGCCTTTAACTGAAGGTTATGCCCATACGTTTCTCTCCACTGACCCGCAAATTCAAGGCACCGACGGCTTCTTTACATTAAGAGCTTCGCATCTTACAGCCAAGCTAAAAGAGTTTCAGCCTCATTGTGCTTTGGTCTGCGGCTACCTACCCTTCTTTTATTTAGAGGCCATTGGCATCTTGCGGGCGCGGAAGATTCCAGTGTTGCTTAGAATGGAGGCTACCGATGAGAATAAGTTACGCTCTATAGGGAAGGATTTTCTTCGTTCACAAGCTTTACGTTTTATATATAGCCAATGTGCTCATTTCTTAGCGATTGGAAAGAATGCTGAGGCGCATTATTTGTTGAAGGGCGTGCCTCCTAATAAGATAACTAAATCTCTCTACTGCATTAATTCCGATAGCTTAGCAGATCAAGTGCTACTCTATCGCCAACACCGCGAAAAACTCCGTATGCAGATGGGGTTTGGTGATGCACATACCGTTTTTGTGATTTCTGGCAAGTTGCTCGTAACTAAAGGGCTACTAGAAGTTATAGGTGCTTTGCAGACAATATCTGAGACAGCACGGCGAAGAATTGGGCTTATTGTCTTGGGCGATGGTGACTTACGGCCCGAGTTCCAAGCGCAATGCGAATCCCTGTTAGGTTCAAGAGCAGTTTTTACAGGTTTCCAGAATCAGAGTCAAATCGGCAAGTACTATGCCGCTGCCGACTGCCTCCTGTTCCCTTCGTGGAGCGAGACCTGGGGATTAGTTGTCAATGAGGCACTTCAATTTGGACTCCCCGCCATTGTCAGCGATAAGGTAGGTTCCCATAGGGATCTTATCGTAGAAGGTCAAACCGGTTTTGCTTTTCCAAGCGGTGATACCCAACAACTTAAGGAAGCTATGATCAAGATGATGGATTTACTCCATCAACAACGCTCTATCATCGCCAAAGCCTGCCAGCAGCGAGTGAGTCATTACACAGTGGAAGCAGCCAGTCAAGGCATCCATGAGGCTGTTCTACAGACTACAATTTAAACCCGGTAGCGCCACAAGCCATTATGATACCGTCTGCGCTCACCTTTTCCTTTTTGACATTATACAGGCTGTATCGACATACAGCCTGTATCTCGTAATTAGTGAACTTTAGCCGCAGCAACTAACCCCTCTCACTTTAAGCGAATAGCAATGTCCCATTTGGCCCTGCTTTTGTGGCCCTGCTCACGCTTCGTGCAGGTCAAAGTCGCCCAAGCTTTCTGGTTTGAACACCTGGTGGAAGATGCGGTTGGCGGTGGCGTGGTCGAAGATCCAGCGGCCGCCGGTTTTGCGCAGCTTATGGCGGCGCTCTAAGTCGCGGCAGCGACGGGTGACGCACTGCGACGAAGCTATATTTTGCAACTGGGTCAGTGATGATGCACCTAAAGTGCCAAGGAGGAAGCTACAGTTTAGTCATTTAGGCCCACCTTTTTCCGCCACTCCTCATAGCGGTCACTGCCATTATTGCGATTCCTTCCTTCTAAGCTCCTCCCGCTTTTTGCAGAAGACTTTTCTGCTACGCGACGTAAGTAGCGTGCGACATACTGTAGGGCAGGTGCGGACCGGCGTAGGGGGGATGACTTTACGTTATCTATGTATCGCACAGGCTTCATGTTGGCGGCTTGTAACGCCGCAATTGAGCACGGGTCGCAAAGAGCTTCACGTTCAGCATTTCTATATGCTAATCCTGGTCGCTCGGTGTGAAAGAGGTGCATATCTGGAGCATCAAAATCGGGATGGGTTACAAGAGTATAGACGTCACTTTTAGCATCAAGGATGGCTTTAACCCACAAAGAACTTGGATTAGAACCTGCCGCTACCGGCAGTTTGCATACGCGTGACTCATGAACTAATCCTTCCCTCCTGGCTAAAATGAGTATCTGCAATTCTAATAGAGGTACTATTCTGCCTACGGTCATGTGTTCATCTATATACTTTACAGGTAATCCGCAGGCGCGCGCGCGTGCTAATTGGGCTTTAATCTCCGCGATGGCCTCAGACATTTTAAATCCACTTTGCCATAAAGCCTGGGGCGAAGGAAGAAAATGCCCCCTACTATCTACCAAAGAGGGAACCTTATCAGGTGGTAGCACCGGACCCCACTTAATCCCATCCCATTCCGAAGTGAGAGTGACATGAAGTCCGATACATAAACCAGGTATGTCATTAAAAAGTTGAACCGCATGTTCAAAGGCTGGACCTGGTACCATGACTGATGCATTACGTAATAATCCCGCTCGCGCCGCTTCAGCAATTGCCTTATTAACACTTACACAAGACCCTGCATCGTCTCCTCGAATCACAAGTTGAATGGGCATGTTCGCTGATTATAGCAAAGAACTTCCATTTTGGCCACAGGTGGTAGATCATGGCAATTCTAAGGGAAGGACCCCAGAAAGGCCAGCGCCAGTGCCTAACACCCCCCCTCCCGTCGCCATCCCCGCCCGCTTCGTTGCCATCCTGGCCCACCCTGTTCTCATCAACGGAGCGTCCGTCCTCATCCCCGCCCGTTCCGGGGACATCAACGCGGCTTACGCAGACATCCCCACACCTTCTGGGGACATCCCCGCGCCTTGCGCGCTCCTCCCCACAGCGGGCGGGACAAGGCTCCTTTGAAAAAAGTGTTCCGTTAGCAAACTTCTTTTCAACGAAAAGCTACCCTACCCCAAGCGTCGCTTTAGAATGGTAGTCGGCTATCGGTAGTCGGTGGTCGGTTATCGGTAGTCGGTGGGAAATACCAGAGGCTAAGGACATCGTTTGACCCTGGTTGCCTCCACTGGCTACCGACTACCGACCACTGACTACCGATAGCCGACTACCATTCCCAAGGAGACCCCATGAACGATTATCTGCCCCGCAAAGATGCTGACGCCCTGACGTTTGTGACCACCCTGGCCGCGACGTTAGCGGCGAACCCGGCTTCCTATGGCCTGACGGCCAATGATGTGACGCCCCTGACCAACAAGGCCAACGAACTGGGGCAGGCGTTGCAGGATGTAGACGCCCTCAAGAGCGCGGCCTCGGCGGGCGTGGCACACAAAGAGGACATCCGTGCCGCCCTGGAGAGTCTGGTGCGCCCACTCGTGGCGCAGATTCAGGCGAACCCAGCCGTGACGGCGCAACTCAAGACACAGGCCGGGCTGCCCGTCTATGATACCACGCCCAGTGCCACGGCTCCGCAGGTGCCAACGGACCTCGTGGTGCAGCCGCAGGCCAACGGCGTGCATGTCCTCTCGTGGAACCGCAACGGCAACCTACCGGGCACCCAGTTTATCATTGAGGCCAAAACCGGCACTGCCACCGAGTTCGTGCGGGTGGATGTTATCACTGCCACGAGCTATGAACACCCCGGCCAGAAGGCGGGCGTGCCGGTGGTGTATCGGGTGCGGGCGCGGCGCAGTAGCGGCGAGTCGGGTAATTCCAATGAAGCAGGAGCCTATCTATCATGAAACCACTCATCCGCACCAGGCCGTTAGACCTCCAGTCGCAGGGCAAAAATACCCCACCGCGCCTCACCGTGGGAAGAGACGCCATCTCCCCTCCCACTGGGAGGGGTTGGGGGAGGGTCAACCCTCCTGCCGCAAAGGGCCGCTTACTGCCCGTCGGGTTTCTGGCGGTCGCCGCCGTGAATCTCGCCTGCTTGGTGGAATCCGTCCAGGCCGCTGCCCTGCAAAATGACCCCACTCCCAGCGCATCGGCTCCCAGTGTCGCGCCTCCGCTTAATCCAGTCCGTGCCACCGTCTACTTCTCACCACATGGCGGCTGCACTGCGGCGATTGTGCAAGCCATCGGCGCGGCCCGCCACAGCGTGCAAGTGCTGGCTTATGGTTTTACCTCGCGCCCGATTGCCCAGGCTCTATTGGCGGCCAAGGCGCGCGGCGTCAGCGTCACGGTGGTGCTGGACAAATCGAACCGGCACGCTCGCAGTAGCCAGGCCGCCTATCTGCATCTCAATGGCATTGAGCCACTATTAGACCATAACCATGCCATTGCGCACAACAAGGTGATGACCATAGATGAGCAGGAAGTCATCACGGGCAGTTTCAACTTCACGGTTGAAGCCGAAAATGACAACGCGGAGAACTTGCTCATCCTCCAGGACTGTGCCGCTTTAGCCGCCGCGTATGCCGCCAATATCGCCGTGCATGTGGCCCATGCGCGGACTTATGGGAGTGAATCATGATTTCAACCACGCAACGCTACGACCCGACAACGCAGCAACTGGTCAACATCGCCACCGGAGTGCGCTCCGACCCCACGGTGCTGACGCGCATCTCCAGTGTAGGGCCGTTGCACAATGCCGCCTTAGCCGCAACGTTGGGCAGCCTGCCGAGCACTTACCGCTACCTCGACCCGGCCACGGGCACTGAGTATCTGGAATATGTGGCGGGCCAGAGCGCCCAGCAAGTGGCCAACGCCCAAAACGCCCTCGTGGCGCGGGGCGCGATCTTCGGGCGGGTTTATCAACTGTGCCGCGATGCCACCACGACCCTCGACACGGTGCCCTATACCCGTGAGACAGCGTTTACTTACGATGCCGCTGCGGTGGCGCTGGGAGCCGCCGCCCCGCACGCGGCGTTTGCCCTGGTAGATGATACCGCACCAGTCAAGCGGGTAGCGGTAGATTACCCCTTGCCCACACCGGTGCCCGCCGGACGCCGCGACTATGCCAATGCCATGCTACCCTGGATGGTGGAGTATGCGGTAGATTCTCAAATTATCAATGGCACTGGCGCGGGCGACAACCTGTTGGGCTTGCTGCACGCTGCCGGTCTGCAAGCGGGTGGCGTCTTCAACCAGGGTGCCGACACGCTAGCCGACCCGATTCCCCAGGCCATGCTACGCGCCATCAAAGCCCTCGAAAACGCTTCCGGCTATGCCGTCACGGGGATGGTGATGAACCCCCTCGACTGGGCCAACGTGTTAGCCGAGCGCACGGGCGATGGCGGTGCCAGCCAGGGCAATTACCTGCTGGGTTCATTGCAGTTTGAGGCCCCGCCAGTGCTGTGGTCGCGCGATGTGGTAGTGACGCCCGCTATCGCCGCCAAGACGGTGCTGCTGGGCGCTTTCAAGAGCGATGCCACCTGTCACTGGAAGAAGCGCGTGACCACGAGCGAGGCCGGTGCCGTTATTACCTGCGACTGTGAACTCACCCTGACTATCGAGCGCGGCTACGCCTTCGCCAAAGTCGTGCTGCAATAATGCATCTGGTGAGGAATGGAGAAACCACAGAGACACAGAGGCACAGAGAGGGGAACGAGGATGGAAGATAGAAGATTAGGGATTGCCACAGTAAGTAGTTGTTGCGGCGCTTTATTTTCGATCCTCCATCCTCGATTCTCCATCCTCCAATAATCTCTGTGCCTCTGTGGTTCTAATTCTTAAGTCTATGTCTAAAGGTGATCTATGCAACTACACCACATTGACTGGGGCCAATGGGCGGTCGTTGGCCCCCTCTTTAATACCTTCGTCATCGCGTTGGTCTGTTATGTGCTGACCTTCTTCAAGTGCAAGTTAGAGGAACTGCAAGCCAAAATTGAGCGGCAAGCATTAGTCGTCGCCGGGGATCGCCGCCAGGATAGATTGAATGCACCAACAGACAGTCCACCAGCAAGCCGTCTGCCAGGCTGTCAGGAACGGCGCGGCCCGGAGCCAGGCCGACGACAAGCTGATAGGCTGCGCGCTCAATGGCAACAGCCAATGCAGGCGTCAGTGCCGCCGACCGAGATAGCAGCATTAGGAATAGCAACGGGTGCAACCACCAGGGAGACAGATCATGAACCCAACGACTAATCAGACTATTAACCAGAGAATTAACGATGCCGCCGTGCATGGTATTAGCGCGAGCGGCTTTGACACCCGGCCCCACCACTGCCAGAAGTGGGTGCGCCAGGTGGTGCAAAGTGTGGCGGGCAGCCAGTATGACGAGTTTTGGCAGGCCACCGCGCGGGCCACCGCCTTAGCCTTCCTCGACGATGGCCGCTTTGTAGTGCCCCTCGACCACGGCAGTTTACCCGGCGATTTGCTCTATAAACTCAATGGCAGTGGCGGCGATGGTCACGTCGGCATCCGCGTGCGGGGCAACCAGGTCGCCGAAAACGCCAGTTGCCACTGGAACAGCGAAGCCGAACATCCTGACGCCAGAGGCTACCGCACCTTAGTCGAGTTCGGCCACTACGATGTCGTCGTGCGGCTACCGTAAAGTGGTTGTTTTTGACCCCCTCCTAACCTCCCCCTTAATAACCGGGGAAGGGAGCGTGGGCCAACCGATTACCTAGTGTGCATGAGAATGTGACCTAAGTCCCTCCCCTTATCGTTAAGGGGGAAGTTAGGAGGGGTGCGAAGCGTGCCATAATACCCTGCAACAGTAATTAGAAACGAGCAACAAGAAAAGAGTCGAGTGAACTTTGTCCCTCCGCTCTTTTTGCTTTGACAATGCTCTGTATGCTATACTTTGGCTGTTTTGGTAGTGGAAAGAGTAGCTTTGTTGGACTTAATGGTAGCTTAATCCAATGTGCGTTGCCACTATTCATGATGCTTGGTAAAATGAAACGACAGAGATCGTTTTGTAGTCTCGTACTGCAAAATTAGTGAGCATGAATCATCCTGCGACATGTCGTAAATAGTTAGTTAACGTTTACTGTCTTCACGTTACTGTAATTCCTTCCAAGTCGAAGTAAATTACCAGTTCTGCTTTGACGCTGCTCATTATGGTCTAACATTTATACTGGTCGGAACGCATCAATTAGTACGCATTAATCAGATAGTAGAATGAGAATTTTCGGGACCATAGAGGTATTACGTAGCATAACTGTGCTCAAAATTATGGAGGACAAGCTGAATTTGGGAACGGATCAAATAGATCAGAGTAGCACAGCGGCTCGCGTAGTAAGTCCAACAACAATTAGTTCCACTCAAGAAGCCCCAGCCTATCAGCCTCACACCATGCGCATCCAGCCCTCTAAGGGTTGGGTCTCCCTGAAACTGGACGAGTTGTGGGAATATCGAGAATTACTCTATTTCCTGACTTGGCGCGACATAAAAGTGCGCTATAAGCAAACGGCCTTGGGAGCGGCCTGGGCTATCATTCAACCATTCTTCACTATGGTTGTGTTCAGTCTCTTTTTTGGGCGATTAGCAAAAGTGCCATCCGATGGTGTCCCCTACCCCATTTTTAGTTATGCGGCTCTTGTGCCCTGGACTTTCTTTGCTAATGGACTTGGAAACTCCGCAAATAGCTTAGTAGGGAGTGCCAATCTTATTACCAAAGTTTATTTTCCACGTCTTACTATTCCAATTGCGACGGTGCTATCAGGAGTAATAGATTTTGCCCTGGCCTTTGTTGTTCTCATAGGAATGATGCTGTATTATGGGATGGTGCCGACCATTAACATTGTATGGCTGCCGTTCTTCCTTTTGCTGGCCCTAGTTACTTCTCTCGGCGTTGGACTCTGGCTCTCCGCCTTGAACGTGGAATTCCGCGATGTCCGCTATGTCGTCCCCTTTATTACCCAACTCTGGATGTTTGCTACCCCGGTAGCTTATTCTAGCCATTTGCTCTCCGAACCGTGGCGGACTTTTTATGGACTTAACCCAATGGTGGGTGTAGTGGAGGGATTTAGATGGGCACTATTAGGCACAAGTAACCGGCCAGGGTTGATGATCGCCGTATCTTCGCTGGCTGCTATATTAATCCTGCTAAGCGGGGCCTACTATTTTCGTCGTATGGAAAAGACGTTTGCAGATATTGTATAAGACATCATCATGAGTGATATAGTGGTTAAAGTGGAAGGGTTAGGTAAGCAATATCACATTGGTGGACCGCAGGAAAGATATAAAACAATGCGGGACACTCTGACCAATGCTGCATTATATCCTATGCGGGTGATGCAATCTTTGTCAGGGTCTCGGCACTCTAATGGTAATGGAAGGAATAGTGAATCTTTCTGGGCACTTAAGGATGTATCTTTTGAGATTGGGCGCGGCGAAGTTGTAGGAGTAATTGGCCGCAATGGTGCGGGTAAGAGTACTTTGTTGAAGGTTCTCTCTCGCATCACAGAGCCAACCACGGGTTACATTGATGTCTATGGTAACGTAGGTTCACTTCTGGAAGTGGGAACTGGTTTTCACCCTGAGCTTACTGGACGCGAGAATATCTATCTAAATGGCGCTATCTTAGGGATGCCAAGAACCGAGGTGGAACGCAACTTTGATGAAATTGTAGAATTTGCTGAAGTTCAAAGATTCCTTGATACACCCGTAAAGAGATATTCTAGCGGTATGTACATGCGTTTGGCCTTTGCAGTAGCAGTTCATATGAAACCAGAAGTCCTTGTCATAGATGAAGTCTTGGCAGTTGGAGACGCTGAATTTCAAAAGAAGTGTTTCAACAAAATGCAAGAGGTAAGCCGCGGTGGTCGGACAATTCTTTTCGTTAGCCACAATATGGCGGCTATTCGGAGCATCTGCAATCGTGGTTTAATTATGCAAAGTGGACGGCTCATAGAACAAGGCGATATAAATTCTGTAGTGGACACCTATCTTGCACAAACGAACCAGCAACAGGTTCAGCAAATCAACTGTGAAACCAATAGCTTCAAAGTCGACGAAGTGCAAATATATGCCACTTACGGTTCTGTCATCAAGACTTTCGATTCGGTTGAAATCAGAGTCAAATTTACTGCCAAAATGGATATTCTTGATCCGGGTCTGTACGTGGGCATCTTGACGTTCGATTACCAGAGAGTGGCTGGTTTAGATTTCAAGGATTTCAGTTCAGTTTCATCCATTAAAGCTGGGGAGCAAGCCGAATTAGGCTTCTCCATCGCTGAACTGCCGCTTTTGCCAGGCACCTATCAGCTTGAAGTCTATTTAAAAGACATGGCATCCTTGGCTATTGAACTGATCCCCACCACTTTCCCCTTCGATATTGTTGAAACTCCAGTTTATGGAAGCCGTAAGCTTGAAAGTTGGAATGGATATGTGGGCTTAAAAGTGTATCCTTATGTTCTTTCTAATAAACCCGTTGGATCAGTGACAGCACAAGAGACGTTACGGGGCAAAGGAGAGACAACAAAATGAATCTGCGAAAACTCCGTGAACCTCTGCGCCCTCTGAAAAGAGCGACTCAGCATGTTACCCGCATGATTGTGCCACCGACGGAACGGGCTACTAACCCTTTTGCAACGCACTTGCCCATATTAATTGGAATTGCACGTTTAATTCCGATACGACGCGTCCTAGAACTTGGCAGCGGGCAATACAGCACCTTGACTTTTCTGGATCGCACGGTCTTTCCCAATCTAGAAGTTTTGACTTCGTTTGAAGACGATGCAGTGTGGATGCAGAAAGTGGCAACAATGACGGACGATCCACGGCTGACTTTAAATTATTCTGAGCGGCCTTTAAGCGATGTAATTGCCGATGCATCTATCCTTTCGTCAATGGAATATGATCTTGTCTTCGTTGACAACTCTATGACTTCGGAAAAGCGCGCTGCCACAATTTCAGAGGTGGCTCGGAGGTGTAAAGGCAAAAGTCAGACTACTGTTCTCATACACGATTATGAGTGTCTCGCCTATCGTCACGCTGCTAAGTCGTTGCGGCATCGGGTCACCTTTACTGCGTATACTCCCCAGACTGGCGTCTTGTGGCAGCAAGCCAACTTAGATACAGGTTGTTTGAGACGCTTAAATATTCTCATCAAGCATCATGCTAAAAGCGTGGCACCAGATGATTTAGAAAGTTGGAGTGAGATTATTCAGAACAGTGATTGGCATCATTAATTGGCTGAATAGCCTCTCTAAAATTGACGTGGAGGATTATTAGTGGCATCATCGGAACAGGATATTGTACGCGCTCGCAGTTTTCATCGGGCATGGTATCGGGTACCCCCAAGTCTGCGACGTATAGCAGGGAGATTTTTAAACCGGGTTGGTGTGAGTGGATGGATATCAAATTGGATGCGCGATACACCGCAGACCAAAGACTTCTTCACAATGACTCCGGAAACACCGCCCGCAATTTTAAAATGTTTACAACAAGTAGCCGTTGAGGGTTCACTCGGCGATTACTATGAGTTCGGCATGTACCGAGGTTACACATTTTGGTATGCACAAAGATCGGCCAATAAGCTCGGTCTGAAACTAAATTTTTATGGTTTTGACTCTTTTCAAGGTGTGCCGCAACCTGAACCGGATGAAGTTAACGAGTTTAAAAAGGGTGATTATGCTTGTAGTAGAGAGCAAGTCGAACGACATCTAAGAATGGCAGGTGGAGTAGATTGGACACGGACTCACTTAATAGAAGGATTCTACGAGAACTCGCTACAACCAGCGTTAAAAGCTCAACTCAACATGGGACCAGTAGCAGTCGCGTTGATTGACTGTGACTTGTACCAGTCTACTTTGCATGTGCTGCGATTTCTGGATTCGCTCCTACAGGACGGCTCGATTCTGATGTTCGACGATTGGAACTGTTTTAATCAATCGGATGAACAGGGTGAGCGACGTGCTTTTCGTGAATTTCTAGAACAGCATCCACAATGGCGCAGTGAGTCCTTCGTTAGCTTCGGTTGGCATGGACAATCATTCGTTTTGAGACAAAATAACAAAGGGGAGTAGAAGCCAACTTGAATGGCTGATGTGGGGACAAATATGAAAATTCTTGTAACTGGCGGTTTAGGCACCATAGGCTCAGGTTTGCTCAAAGAACTACGCTCACGCGGGCATCACGTCGTTTCATGTGATGTGTCCCATCAACCTGATGAAGTAGGTTTTAGCCTTGGCACTGATGTCGAGGTTCCACTTTATGCTCGGTGTAATATCGGGGAGTTTCGTCAGATTGAGCGGGTTATAGAGGAGATGGGGCCGTTTGATTATGTCTACAACTGTGCGGCTGAGTTTGGACGCTGGAATGGTGAAGATTTCTACGAGACTCTGTGGAATACCAATGCCATTGGGACCAAAAATATCATTCGTTTGCAAGAACGACTCAGATTCAAGCTGATCCATTTCTCGTCGTCTGAAGTTTACGGTGATTGGCCAGATATTATGGTTGAAACGGTTATGGACGAATACGAGATTAAACAGCTAAACGACTACGCGATGAGCAAATGGGTGAATGAAATGCAAATACGAAACTCCGGTTTGCAATATGGGACGGAGAGCGTAGTAGTGCGCTTGTTCAATACTTATGGCCCAGGTGAGTATTACAGCCCCTATCGTTCCGTGAATTGCCGCTTTCTGTATTGTGCTTTGCATAGTCTGCCCTGGACTGTGTTTCGCGGTCATTCCCGCACTTCAACTTATTTAGCCGATACAGTTCGGACAGTAGCAAATATTACCAACAATTTTAAGTCTGGAGAAACTTATAATATTGGCGGCAACAGCTTGCATTCAATAGAAGAGTTGTCCGATGTCATATTAAAAATCACTGGCGCTGATTCATCTTTAGTGCAGTATCGTGAATCAGAGATTTTAACTACAAAAAGCAAACGTGTGGACACATCTAAATCTGTCCGAGACTTGGATCATAGTAATAGCTATAGTTTGGAAGAAGGTATGCGACTCACCTGTAATTGGATGCGGCGCACCTATAATTTCTTAGAGGCTACAGAATCCATTCCGAAATAACTATGTTAGAGAAGAAAACGGCTGACGACTTTATAAACTCATCCCGACCTTATCCGAAACTACTTTATTTTTGCGATTTCCCGCCGTCAAACTTACGTGGTGGTAGTGTACTCATAACCCGTCTGTTGGCGGACTATCCGCAGGATAAGGTTGTTATCCTGACTGGTATGAGCTATCTTAGAATATCTCCGCAGGAAGGGCGATTGAAGTGCAACCAGATTATTTTCCCGACAACTGATGCTTCAGGGCGATGGGGGCGCGGAGCAATAAAATCAGCGTTGAATTGGTTAAGCATTCCGATCCTCGCACTCTTTGGAATGGGGCAGGTAAAACGCAGAAATGTCGAGGCTATCGTGACAATTGCCCACGGATATTTTTTTTTGGCGGCGGCGTTAACATCCCTTTTTACATCAGTACCTTTAATCTTGATAGTGCATGATGACTGGGTAGGCGGTGTACGTAAATCTCGCCTGCCGAAGTGCTTTTATACTTTCATCTTTCGTGTTACAGGTCGTATCGCACAACGAGTCTATGCGGTAAGTCCGTTTATGCAGGAATACCTGAAATCTGATTATAATATTGATTCGACTCTTCAAATGTCGGCGATTGAGCTTTGTCCAGTTCTAGAGCCAGACAAGAGAGATGACCATTCAGCCCCGGTAATCCAACGAAATCAGCTTGGATGCGTCCGTGTTCTTTACGCGGGAATGACTACCTCAGCTATGGATGACAGCCTTGCAATGCTGATTCAGCTTATTAAGGACGATAAGCTTCAGCGCCGATTTTCCTTGAGTTGTGAATTGGACCTTTATACCCCAGCAACCTCGGAAGAGATCAAGGCCTTAGGATGGGAACACGAACACATAAGAGTGCATGGGTGGGTCTCCCAAAGTGAATTACATGACACTTTAAGAACTGCCGATATTTTATTTTTGCCGTTCTCATTCCGAGAAGAGGAAAAATATGCCACCACGAGAGCATTTCCCACAAAAACTGCTGATTATCTAGGTGCGAGGAGACCGATTTTGATCTTTGCCCCCTCTGACTCCAGTATAGTGCGCTACGCCCGACAATTTGGCTTTGCAGAAATAGTAGATGAGCCAAGCCTAGAAGCATTGGCGCAAGGAATCCAACACATTAGCAGTTCGCGGGAGTATCAGGAGCGCTTAGTAACCAATGCCACAGCTATTTGCGAAAAAAATCATAGTATCGCCAAGCAGCGGGCGGAATTTGTCGAAACTATCCAATTCCTTGCGCGCAAGGGTTCACCAATTCTCGAAACGCATGTGACAGACTAAAGTCTTTCTCCAAGCTAAGTTAGAATGATATCTACAACTCAAACAGGGTAAGGCACCTATAATCAAACAATGATCGAGTACATCAAACGCTGGGGTAAATTTTTGCTGCTGACGAACAAATCATTTCGGACATTTCGATGGTTTGGAGTTCATGTCACTCCTGTGCATTTTTATAGCCCTGTTCCTGACCTAGATGAATTGGAGCTAAGACCTGAAATCTGGGAGAAGGAATCGGAGTTGGTGGGAATCAACATGAACGATTCTGTGCAGCTTCAATTTATGGAGGATATCCTTTCTAAATATTTGCCTGAGTGCAACTTTCCGCACCAGATTACTACTCGACCTTATGAATATCACACCAACAATGTGTATTTTGATTACATCTCTGCTGTAGCTATGCACAGCATAGTTCGTCACTACCAGCCTAAGAAGATTGTAGAGGTGGGAGCAGGCAATTCGACTTATGTGATCGCCAATGCAGCGCGCATTAATGCTGATGATGGACACCTTACTCAAGTAATCGCAATTGATCCCTATCCGAATAAAACCTTGCAAGGAGGATTTCCTGGACTATCCCAACTCATCCCTGATAAGATTCAAGATATTGATCTTGACTTGATAAAGAATCTACAAGCGAATGACATTCTTTCCATTGATACAAGTCATGTAATTCGCACTGGGGGTGATGTTACCTTCCTTTACTTAGAGGTTCTGCCAAGACTCGCGCCTGGAGTTTTGATTCATATTCATGATATTTTTCTTCCCCAAGAATACCCAAAACGCTGGCTGCGGCAACGATATTTTTGGAATGAACAGTATTTGCTACAAGCATTTTTAATATGCAACACTGATTTTGAAGTGCTGTGGGTGCAAAAGTATGCCGAGTTGCATTTTCCTGACGAGTTTAAGGGTATATTTGCCGCACGAGGAGATAAGGCTATGGAGTATAATTCTTGCAGCTTCTGGATGCGCCGATGTTCTCCGATAATGCCTAATAGTCCTTATTAGGAAACCATAAAACATGAGTAAGCAGTGATTGTTGATCAGAAACTATCAATCAGTTAGTATTCTAATCCTTGTCATCATATACGAACTGAACTTTATAACCAGCCAACATTTGAGTTATAACCTGTAAAAACCATAATATGGATCAAGAAGCCTACTACTTCAAAAACGCAGAATTACACAATCAAGAAGGCCCTATTTCCCCCGTCCTTACAACTAAACAACTGCCTGTCAGTCCAGGAGAAATAGATTGGGCTGTTTTCTGGCTGCTCCATGCATATAAACGGGGTGCTTGCTTGGATGTAGGATGCGCTCAGCTCTCGTTTCTGCGCTCTGTCGCGGATATGTTTGACCGGCGTTGCGGAGTTGATATAGCAGCTTGCGCAAATTGGCCTGATCATCCTGAAATAGAGACGCAAATCTGTAACTTGGATAAAGAGCCTCTAAACTTTCCAGATCAGAGTTTTGATGCGGTTACCATGCTAATGGTGCTTGAGCATGTGTTTAATCCATTCCATGCTGTGCGTGAACTACGCAGGGTTTGCAAACCTGATGGCTTAATAGTTATTGCGGTGCCCAACATAGCCAGCCTCCGACACCGTATAACGTTACTGATGGGCCGCTTACCTATAACATCCGCCAGATTTTCTTTTCTAGAAGAGGCATGGGATGGTTACCATTTGCACAATTTCACCCGTAGTAGTTTGACTTGGCTGCTGCGGCGCGAAGGGTTAAAGCCCCTTCGCTGGGCATCCGCTGGCAGCTTGCAAACGTTAAAAAGGCGACGTCCTCAACTCTTTGGGGGAGATTTGATCGTTTTATGTCGCCCTACGGAACCTGTTGCAAACTTGCCATTAAGTTTTTAATATCACTCACTCGAAATGAGTTTCTATGACTACTGCACTGTTAATGTAATTGGCACAAAACTCTAAACCGTTAGATTTCCCTACCTTCTTAACTGAATAGCATGGGTAATTCATGAACGCCTTAATTTGGTAGGCTTTTAGATACTTGGTTCTATCATCTGATCAGTGAATCGGCATCGGAGCAAGACCTCCGGTTTACCAAGAAATTCTGCCACTTTGACTGACTGACCTGTATCGAGAGTCATCCTAAATGGTTTAAGCTCTTCAATAAAGGACTAACCTTTGGATCAAACCAAACTCACAATTCTTTCTTCTCATTCCAAGATTATTTCAACTATCCGTCATGCGCGTGTTCATAATCATTTTCACAGACCCGGCTTGGCATCCAGCTTGTGTATTCCCCATGCAAATGTTTGCCGAAGCTGGATGCTCAGTGCATGTTTTATATAGAGCGCCGGTTCACCATTCACCAACACAGGGTGTTTATACCGGCAAATTAGGTTCAAATATTCAGTTGCATCCCGTAGGTTCTGGGCACAGTGGCGGGAGCAGCATGTTAGATTTCCAACTTTTTGTCGTGCGAGCGATGCGCCTAAGTCGACGTTTGAAGCCTTCTATTATTATTGGGTATGACTTGCATGGTTTTGCGACTGCCTTTATCGCACATACAATACACCCATCCGCCAAGTTGGTTTACCATAGCTTGGATGTGACTTCTATCAAGGGAGCCAACTTACAAATTAAGTTGCTTAAAAGATTAGAATTTATGGGTGCTCGCCGCGCTCAGCACGTTATTTTTCCAGCAACAGGACGAGCGGACTTTTTCAAGAGTGAGGCTCACTTACAGCATGATCCCGCTATTGTAAAAAACTGTCAAAGGCTTAATCTGTCCGACTACAAACGGGGGATGCTAAATGAATTGACTCAAGGAAAATTATCTGGTTTCGACCGTATAGTTCTTCATCTTGGTAGCCTTGGAACAAGCTTGGCTATTCAGGAAATAGTGCAATCTGTACCTATCTGGAGAGGGAACTGGGCATTAATATTAATGGGCACAGGATCGGAGTCTTACCTCAGTCATATTAGAAGTTTAGTTTCTTCTTTGAATCTTGAGGATCAAGTTTTCATCCTCCCTACGGCGACCTATGATTTATGGTACGACACCTTGCATTCAGCCCATCTGGGATTGGCACTATACAAAGCAGGAGATATAAACTATGATTATATGGCTGGTAGTGGAAACAAGATGGGCCTGTACTTGAAAGCTGGGATTCCGAGTCTTGTCCCAAACATTCCCGATTTCGCAGCTTTTATTGAGCGGTATAGAACGGGGGAAGTGGTTGAATCAATTAATCCGCAATCCATTGCTCAGGCCATTAACAAAATTTTTTCTGATGCCGAACAATACAAACAATATTGTCAGAACGCTAAGGATGCCTTTGCATCTGAATTTAACTTCGAGCATCAATATGAACCAGTTCTGCGTCAATTACTTTCGCCTACCTTAGATAACAATCCTTCCTGAGCAGGAACTCTACCTTCCCATTTATGCCTAGTTCAAACAATATAAAGACTATCATCAAACATGCTCTTTGGACGGTGTTGAAAGATAAAGAAGGCTTGACCCCTGTAACCGTGATAACAGGACCAAGTCGTGGCACAAAGCTTAGAGTAGACATTCGCACCGAAAGCGCCTATTGGCTGGGGACTTATGATAGAGGGATTGTTAATAAGTTAACTAACATCATAAAACCGGGTCAAATCGTCTATGATTGTGGCGCGTTTTTAGGCTATTATGCATCAGTGATGAGGAAAGCCGTCGGAGCTACTGGACAAGTTCATATTTTCGAAGCTTCAAGTCATAATTACAGTCGGGTTGCTCGTTTACCGTCGTTTAATCATTGGACAAACGTTTATGCTCATCACTTAGCGATAGGAGAAGCCCATAGTTGCATCCGATTTGCTAGCAATTTAGGAGCTGCTAGCGGCCCAATTGATATGCCAGGGAAGCATCTCGATCTTAAAGAGGTGGAAGTTGAAGAAGTCCAGTGCTGTGGGATTGATGAGCTGGTTTATGAGCGCGGCTTACCTCCACCACAATTTTTGAAACTGGATCTAGAGACAGGAGAGTACTACGCTCTGCTTAATGGCTCACGCCTTTGGAAAGAACATCGCCCAACGGTTCTCGTCGAACTTCACAAAAATGACGCCTACGCGGAAACCCATCCTGCGTTTGAAGCAGCAGAACGTTTCCTAGATGAGTTCTCCTATAATGGTGTAGAGATCCATTTGGATCGCCCAGTGCGTTCAGTCGCGGATTTCAGGGATGCAGAAAGACAGGGTGTACAATGCACTATACTGGCTACCCCCGCGTGACAGACTTAGTAGGATAAGGGAGATAACATACAATGAAAGTTTTGGTTACAGGGGGTGCCGGTTTCATCGGCAGTTTCTTAGTCGATAGACTGGTCACTGAAGGCCATGCAGTAACTTCTATAGATAGCCTTGAAGCACAGGTTCATAATTCTGGTAAACCAGATTACCTAAATGACAATTGCACCTATCTGTGGGGCAGTTGTAGCGATGCTAACTTAATTGCGACAGCTTTAGAAGGTATTGAAGTCGTATTCCACTTGGCCGCAATTGTGGGTGTAGCTCAATCTATGTACGAAGTTGTCCGCTATACCCAAGGTAACACACTGGGCACCGCAGTGCTGCTTGAACAGATGATCAAGATGCAAAAGCGCCCCCAGAAGATTATTGTGGCTAGTTCCATGAGCATTTATGGTGAAGGAACTTATCAAGATGAGGAAGGGCATGAAGTTTATGCAGAACTACGTCCGGCATCGCAACTCAAGATGAAAGTCTGGGAGGTTCTCCATTCCAAGACCAAAGCACCGATGCGTCCGCTCCCTACGTCCGAAACCAAACCCTTAAAGCCTGGATCAATTTACGCAATCGGTAAGCGTGACCACGAAGAGATGGTTCATGTCATAGGCCAAGCGTATAATATTCCTTCCGTAGCTTGTCGATTTTTCAATGCCTATGGTAGTCGCCAGGCTTTAAGCAACCCATATACCGGCGTAGCCGCCATTTTTTGTTCTCGTCTTCTTAAGGGACTACCTCCTGTAATTTTTGAGGATGGGCAACAGCTACGAGATTTTGTGCATGTCTCTGACTTAATCGAAGGCTTGCTACTTTGCTTGCATAAAGAAACAGCAAATTATCAAACCTTTAATCTTGGTAGCGGTTTACCTATCAGCATTGAGCAAGTGGCTACTGCCTTAAGTAAAGCCATCACTGACGGCAAAATTGCGCCAGTCATTTCTCAAGAGTTCAGAGCAGGAGATATTCGCCATTGTTTTGCGGATATTAACAAAGCCAGGGAATTGTTAAACTATAATCCAAAATACTCTTTTGCAGTAGGAATCCCTGAGTTAGTTCAGTGGGTCAGTCGTCAGCAATCGGAAGTAGACAAGGGCACCGATAGGTTTGATACTGCTCTGCATGAAGCTAAACAGAGAGGATTAATCAGTTAGAAAGTGTCTGCATCTTATGAAGAAGAGATTGACCATTGTTATTTCACACCCTATTCAGTACCACGCTCCTTTATATGCTTACGCACAAGAAGCCAATCTATTCGATGTCCATGTGATTTATCACAATGATAGAGGGGTAAGGCCCTACTTTGAAAAGTTAGCTAACTCCACTATTACCTACGACAATAATCTACTGGAAGGATATTCTTATGAATTTTTGACACGCGGCGATCCAGTAAAGCTGCATCAGAAACTTTTACAGAAACTTTTATATAGATTGGAAAGTCGTATTTATGCTTCGACACCAGATGCTGTTTATTTTCATGGTTACAATTCTATACCTCATATCCGAGCTATCTCGCGGCTGCGAAAACGTGGTATAAAAGTCTTCTTTCGTGGTGAAAATGAAGATGTCTTGCCACGTCCCTGGTGGCGCAACATGGTGCGCGAAGCTACTCTGAAGTACTTGATTAATAAATTCGATGCCATCCTCTATATAGGCTTAGAAAATCAAGAGTTTTTCAAGCGACGCGGAGTTTCAGAGGATAAATTATTTTTTGTTCCTTACAGTGCTGATAATGCATACTTTGGCATCAATTTGTCAGCTACAGAGCGCAGTGACATCAGAAAAGATATCTGCTCAGAATATGAAATAGATCCTAACGCTGTGATTTTCATTAATACCTGTAAGCACCGCGCAGAGAAGCGCCCTAAGGATTTAGTAGCTGCTTATATTCAAGCGCGGAGTGAACTCGATCCATCCATAAAATCAGCTTTACTGCTTGTAGGAGACGGGCCACAAAATGGCGAGTTGCGTACTATGGTAGAGGCCGCTGGTCTATCAGATGTATTTTTTGCGGGTTACGTGAATCAATCTAAGTTGAAACTTTTATTATTAGCTGCCGATTATTGTGTTAATCCAGCCGAAGAACCTTGGGGCTGTGTTTTTAATGAAGCCTTGCCAGCGGGTCTAGGATTAATTTCCTCTGATCGTGTAGTGGGATGGCCGGATATGGTTCGTGCAGATGAAAACGGATTTGTTTACGAGTGTGGCAATATAGAAGATTTAGCTGCTATTTTAAAGAAGTGTATCTGTCATCCTGAATGGCGGTCACAGTTTGCGGCTATCTCTAAAGCTGTGGCTCGTGAATATAGTTATGATACGTGTGTCAAAGGTCTGCATCAGGCATTGGAAGTCATGATATGATTTTCAGTGTGGGTTAAGTAAAATTTGTTGATTCGCTTTTCCGTTCTGTGAAGCTCCTGCGTTGCGCGGTTAACCATAGAAAATCTCCTTAAAATGACTGCTCGACGAAGCTTATCTATTCTGCTATACGGCAACTTCAGCCCTGTCCATCTAGGCAAATTCTACCAAAGAGCCTTTGAGCAACTTAAGCAGCGTATCATACCGCTGGACACTCGTGATAGCCCCACCTATTTAACGCCTTGGTTGAAACACCGTATCGGACACCGTTTGACTATTCGTAGTCTCAGGTTACGGCAATTAGGCACTTACAGGTGGAATAGACATGTGCTGTCGGTTGCTCGAAAAGAGCGCCCCGATCTCATATTTATCCTCAATGGCGATTTGCTTATGCCGAGCACGCTCAATAGTATGCGTGCGCAGGACACGCGTATATTTATATTTCATGCTGATAACCCTTTTCCGCCCAATTATGCGAATCGGCCAGAAACTCTACCTAATGCGTTAGCAAGTGACTGCTTCTTTATCTGGAGCCGCCATTTGGTTGAGCAGTTACAACAACTTGGAGTTAGACGAGCGGAATATCTTCCATTTGGCTGGGACTCCGAGATATTCCCCTATTTTGGTTTGG
The DNA here is from genome assembly GCA_019239895.1 of Abditibacteriaceae bacterium. GTDB lineage: Bacteria > Armatimonadota > Abditibacteriia > Abditibacteriales > Abditibacteriaceae > JAFAZH01. The sequence continues at coordinate 87,917 of JAFAZH010000031.1, forward strand.
TCGCAGAACCAAAGTACGATGTAGTGTTTGTGGGGGGCTGGGATAAAGAACGGGAAGAATTCCTTACACCACTTGCCGAAGAATTCAAGCTGCGAATATGGGGGCCATCTTACTGGGGCAATCGCACTCGACTCAACAGCCCCTTACGGAAATGCTGGCAAGGAGATGCAGCTCTTGGGCCTGAGGCAGCAAAAATCTTAGTGAATTCAAAGATTGTATTAAATGTTGTGCGTCAGCAGAACCTACCAGATGGCGTCATAATGCGCACCTTTGAGGTGCCTGGTTGCGGCGGCTTTATGCTTTCTACACGTACGCAAGGGGCAGTAGATTTGTTTCCAGAAGATCGGGCAGGAGCTTATTTTTCAGATGGTGAGGAATGCGTAAGGCAAATTAAGCGTTTTCTGGTGGCGGATCAAGAGCGCCAACGGATGGCTGCCAATGCTCATGTTTTAGTCCAACAGCAGCACCGCTATGTTGATCGCGCTCAGAGAATCTTAAATGTCTGGGACGAACTTTAATTTGCTATGAAAGTTACTGTCTCCGTCTTTGGCCGATTTCACGCTTTTGATTTGGCCCATCAGTTAGAAAAGCGAGGAGTTCTTCAGCAACTTATCACTACGTATCCAAAGCGTGAAGTGTTTAAATATGGCATCCCTCCCACTAAAGTAAATTCATTACTCACCCATGAACTGGTGGCGCGCGGCTGGAACAAATTCCCATCCAAGCTAACGTTTGATATCAATGCACAATTCTGGTTACATGAACGTTTCGATAAAGCGGCCTCTAAACTTGTCTCACCAGAAAGTGATCTCTATATTGGATGGGCCAGCTTCTCAGAGCAAGGGTTGCAGAAAGCTAAAGCATATAAGGCCGTTACAATTGTCGAACGGGGATCATCTCACATTGAATATCAACGCGATATCCTACGGGAAGAGTATGAACGTCACGGCTTACAGCCTCACTTGCCACATCCAAAAGTAATCGAAAAGGAAAAGCGCGAGTATGACTTAGCTGACTATATTTCTGTTCCCTCAGAATTTGTGAGGCGGACTTTTTTAGGCAAAGGCTTTCCCGAAGATAAACTAATTAAAGTTCCCTACGGCGTCGATTTAAGCAATTTTAACCGCTCGCCCCAGGAGCCACATATCTTTAGAATATTATATGTAGGCACCATGTCACTACGCAAAGGTGTTCACTACTTGATGCAAGCTTTTGCTAAACTACAACTTCACAATGCCGAATTGTGGCTTGTCGGGCATAAATTACCAGAAATCGATCCGTTTTTTAGAGAATATGAAGGATGTTTCCGCTATTTTGACCCGGTGCCTCAGAATGAACTTCCGAATTATTATTCCCAATGTTCAGTTTTTGCTTTGTGTTCTATTGAGGAGGGAATGGCTATGGTCCAGGCCCAAGCAATGGCCTGCGGTCTGCCCTTAGTTTGTACGACTAATACAGGTGGTGAGGACTTGGTTACTCATGGGCAAGAAGGATTTGTGGTGCCTATACGCGACGTGGAAGCAATTAAGGAAAACCTCTTGTATTTATATGAACATCCAGACGTTTGCCGTATGATGGGCGAGGCTGCGAAATGGAGGATTCAGCAGGGATTTACTTGGGATGACTACGGAGGGAAAATTCACAAGGAATATCAGCGTGCCTTAGCCAACAAACATCAATCCGCCCGATAAGTTTGTAGTTGTTCATTAGATCATTCACTGCGGAATTGCAGCTTCTAAAATCTTTATCGCTCTGCGTTGGACTCACATCAATAAGCCCATCGCTTACAGCTAACACTTACATCACGAGCATCAACAAGCTTTATAGCCTTTGGAAGGTAAAATGAAAACTCCTGAAGAAATACAGCGTCAATATTATACAGAAACTGCAACTTCTTATGACGATAACCATTTAGATAACATTGGCGCACACTACGTCGCCTTGCAGTATGCATCGAAATTAATGGAGTTGGCAGAGATTTCAAGTGTTCTAGATGTGGGTTGTGGCACAGGACGAGCCGTTAAGCATTTTTTAGATCAAGGCTTAATAGTTCATGGAGTTGAACCAGTCCAAGCTCTGATAGACCAGGCAGTGCATAAACACGATATTCCTCAATCTTGCTTAACTTGCGATACTGGGGATTCCCTGCCCTTCGAGGACAATAGCTTTGATGCTGTTTGTGAATTTGGAGTTCTCCATCACGTCGCAAACCCTAACCTTATACTTCGAGAAATGATGCGAGTTGCGCGTAAAATGGTTATTTTATCCGACAGCAACCGCTTTGGACAGGGCAGTAAAATTGGCAGATGGACAAAATTGCTTCTCTACAAAACCAACACTTGGAGCCTAATAAATCGCGTAAAGACACGGGGCAGAGGTTACACTATATCGCAAGGCGATGGTCTAGCCTATTCATATAGTATCTTTGATTCCTTTGACGCTTTGACAATTTGGGCCGATAAAGTAGTGGTGCTATCAACAACCAATGAAAAGATTGGAAGTTGGCATCATCCTTTATTAACCTCAAGTCATGCCCTGTTGTGTGCAACTAAAGAAACTTCCCGGAATGAAAGAAATGAATTAACTGCTGACTATGTAGAGTAACACCAAATAAAATTTAAGGACATGGCCGAGTGCTTAACAGTGAAAGCTATATAACAATGATGCTCGTGCTCATCGTGGGGGCTTCTGCCCTTTTTTGTGCGTTTCTACACAAGGGCGCTAAATTAGAAGGGAAAAAAGCCGCCAGTTGGTTCGTTTTTGGCGTTGTAGTATTTCTTATCTTCCTAAATAATATCGCAGATCCTACTGTAGATCTTATGCAGTATATTTTAGCAACATTGATATTATTAGTGTGTTTATATCCTTTGTGGCGGTACTTATTACTACGCGAAAAGTACATACCCTTCATGCCTTTTTTATGTATTATTTATGCAATCTACTTTTCGCTTCCCGTCTTTGCGCCTTTTGATGTTTATTATCATTACCGACACGTTCCCGATCAAGTTCAGGTAAAAGCACTGAGTACAGTACTGGGAGGAACATTAGCTTTACTTATAACATTCTATGTCCTTCCTGCTAACATTTGGGCAGGGATGGTACCACAACCCCGCCTGGTAGGTTGGTCTGATCGTAGAGCGAAAAATGGTGCATTAAGCCTTAGTGTGTTGGGATTGATTTCTTATATCGTGCCGAACGTTCTAACCGTTCCCATGTTACTCATCGCTATTTTAAATTTCATTAATCAGCTCTCCCTGCTTGCAATTTCTATACTATTTTATTTGCAATTACAGGGAAAATTACCACACCGTAACATGATATTTTTATGGATATTAGTAATACCACTACAGTTCTCATTAGATGTAAGTTCGGGCTTACTTTATCCCTTATTTCGAGATGGATTTATGTTATTGATGCTCTATTTATTCACCAAAAAGCGTATGCCGTGGGGAACAGCCTTTATAGGAGTATTAATCTCATTACTCCTATTGATGGTCAAGGCCGATTACCGAAAGACATTAGTATCAGATAATGATGCGAATCCATTGGTGAGATCGTCTAATTATGCGAAATTGGCCTCGGATTTTATATCCGCGAGAGATCCCGACATATTTCTGACGGGCTTAGGAAACATTGTAAATCGTTGTGATAATCGTGCGCTTATGGCGTTTGTAGTTTATATGACTCCAGATAATGTCCCTTATTGGGGAGGTCAAACTTATCTGGGAGTTTTATGGCGCGCGATACCCCGCGTGCTATGGCCGAACAAACCAGAAGAGGTGCTTGGTGGAGAGTTCGGCCACAGATACGGTGTGTTAGATCCTACAGACACTACGACTTCTTGGAACATGCCACAGATTGTAGAAATGTATGCCAATTTCGGAGTTTTAGGAGTAATAGTGGGAATGAGTTTCATAGGTGTAGTCTATCATTTATTGCGTTATATCCTTGAAAATCAGCAGGTTGATGAGTGGAGTCAAATGACGGCAGTAATTATCTATACTTCTTTACTTGAAATTGATTCTAACTTTTCGTTAGTCTTCGGCAACATTTTTTATTGGCTTTTTCTTCTTCACTTCTTAGGACGTTTTATTTTCCGTGATAGAAATTCAAACACTCAGCAAACTTCTTTATTTCGCGCAAGGCAGCAATTTTTTCGATATGGGGCACGATAAACAAATGAAATGTTGCGAGATCAGGAAAAGGAGTTATTGCATATAGGTTTAAGTTCGGATAATTATGCGTATTCTTTATTTGGTTCCTGATCTTTTTGGCCCGCCCGGGGGTATTGCCCGCTATTGCCGCTTGGTGTGCCGTGCTTTGTGCGATGACAAAATTTCTCTTTCTGTTGTGGCCGTAAATGACAGCGGCCATAGTGTGATAGAAGCCCAAGAAGTTTTTCCTCAAATCTGCTATGCGCCTTGCTCTGGCGACCGTAAGCTGTTTATTTTGCGTGCTCTGGCTGCACTGATGCAGCGGCCTACTCTGGTCATGGTCGGACATCCCAATTTTGCTCAACTCGGACATATCATTGCTAGTTTGGCACGAGCGAAGTTGGTTGTTTTCCTGTACGGTATTGATGTTTGGACTCCATTGTCCCGATCTATACAACACGCTATACAAAGGGCTAATCGAGTTATTGCGATTAGCCAATTCACGGCAACACAAGCGGTTAAAGTTAATCCCTTTGCTTTAGATCGCCTCCATATATTACATAATTGTCTGGACCCACAGTTTCACATTGAGAATCATTGTGCCAGACAGGACACTATCACCTCCATACTTACTGTGGCTCGCATGAGCTTGAGCGAGCGATATAAAGGTCATGACTGCGTCATTCGAGCTATGCCTCACTTACTGGTACGTTTTCCAGAACTTGTCTATGACGTGGTGGGAGAGGGTGATGGTCGTCCCGCTTTGGAAGAATTAGCTAAGCAACAAGGTGTCGCTCATGCGGTGCGCTTTCATGGCGCAGTTTCCGAGGAAGAATTAGCGCACCGCTACAGTGCAACTTCTATCTATGTCATGCCCAGCCGTTTTGAAGGCTTTGGCTTTGTTTTTCTCGAGGCGATGGCTTATGGAAAACCAGTCATAGCAGGCAACCAAGACGCTTCAGTAGAAGTTGTACAGCACAATCAAACGGGGCTATTAGTAGACCCCACGAGTGTGAACGAGATTGCCGCTGCTATAGAATATTTATTAGCGAATCCAGAGGTGCGCCAGCACATGGGGCGGCAGGGAGCCGAAAGAGTTAACAAAGAGTTCAGTTTCCCTCGATTTAGAGAGTTGCTTCATGAGTCGCTGCGGGCACTCTGAGATTTGCCAATTATAATATTGCTATTAGATTGTCTATCTGTAGCATCCCTCAAAACAGCCGTATGAAAGTTCTACATGTAATTTGGAGTATTGATCCTCGCAACGGCGGGCCACCAGTAGCTCTAGTTGGAATGGCCAAAGCCCAGGCTCAGTTAGGGCTTGAAGTTTCCATTATAACCACCTGGAAGCGCGGCGAAAATTTAGCGGCCATTGAGCAGTTGAAAGATTATCAGGTGCAGGTGGAGCCAGTCGGTCCTTGCAGTGGGCCATTAGTCAGACACCCGAAACTCTCTGACACCATAAAAAAAATGGTGTCCGCTGCCGACATTGTTCATATTCATGGCCTATGGGAAGAAATCAATCACCAAGCTGCGCAGTCAGCTCAACGCCTGGGTCGTCCTTATCTGGTGCGACCCTGTGGTATGCTTGACCCTTGGAGCTTAGGCCAAAGTCGTCTTAAAAAACAGCTTTATATGCGCTGGCGCTTAAACCAGAATTTGGACCATGCGCGTGCGATTCACTATACCAGCCGGTCCGAAGCCGACCGATCTCTACCCTTGCAAATCAAAGCGCCAGTGATTATCGAGCCAAATGGTCTGGATTTGGAAGAGTTTGCTCAACTACCACCCCCAGGAACTTTCAGGGCCAAATATCCAGGTTTAGGCCAGCGCCCTATGCTTCTGTTTATGAGTCGCCTGCACCGCAAGAAGGGCTTAGATCTGCTCATCCCAGCCTTTGCCAAAGCCAACAGCGGAGACGCTATACTTACGGTCGCAGGACCGGACGAAGATGGCTATCGGGCTGAGGTGGAGGCTCTAGTTACACGGTATAATATCTCAGGCAAGGTGCTATTTTGTGGCGCACTGCACGGTCCCGACCGCGTGGCCGCGTTAGCTGATGCCGATTTATTTGTCCTACCCAGTTACCAGGAGAATTTCGGTATTGTGGTGGTGGAAGCCTTAGCCGCTAACACTCCGGTTATTATTTCAGATCAGGTCAATATTTGTAATCAGATTAAAGATAGTAAGGTAGGAGCAGTCGTGTCATTGAATATAGATGCGCTCTCTAACGAAATTACCCATTGGATAAACGATGGGGAATTGCGGCAAGTGGCCGCTTCCGGGGCCAGGGCGATGGTATGGGCACAGTATGATTGGCAGCAAATTGCGCAGCGCTGGATCAAACATTATACTCTGCTGGTTGCGCCCGTTGCCACTTCTACATCGCTATAGCGGTGTAGTTGATAGGTATACTTGCGCCTCTGACCTTACCATAAGGAATTTTGAATGTATATTTTAGGCATTAACGCTTATCATGGTGGGGCGTCAGCTTGCCTGGTGCAAGACGGCCAGTTGCTTTCGGCAGTCGAGGACGAACGGTTCAGACGGTTGAAATATTGGGCTGGTTTCCCCTCCGAAAGCATCAAGTTTTGTCTGCAACAAGCGGGCATCACCGCTTACGACCTCGATCATGTGGCCATCTCGCGGGATCCCAGCGCACACCTCGCGCAGAAGGCTCTCTTTGCCCTGCGTAAACGTCCCAGTTTCGCCGCAGTGCGGGACCGGGTCAATAATATGGCTGCCGTGCGGGACGTTAAAGCGGCGCTCTGCCGCGCCTTGGAACTGGATGTCAACGCCGTGCGTGCCGATTTCCATAACGTCGAGCATCACCGCGCTCACATGGCGAGCGCATTCTTTGTGTCGCCCTTTCAAGAGGCTGCCGTGCTGTCTATTGATGGTATGGGCGATTTTGTCAGCACTATGGTTGGCCAGGCTTCCGGCACCAAGATTGATGTGCATGATCATGTGCTCTTCCCCCACTCCTTGGGCATCTTCTTCACCGCCCTTACGCAATGGCTGGGCTTCCCGAACTACGGCGACGAAGGTAAAGTGCAGGGCCTGGCTCCTTATGGCACACCACGCTACCTGGAAGAAATGCACAAAATGGTGCGCCTGCTGCCACATGGCGCTTTTGAGCTTAACCTCGATTACTTCGTCCACCATGCCCAGGGCGTTGATATGACGTGGGATGATGGCTCACCGAACATTGGCACACTCTATTCTCAAAAGGTCGTTGATCTACTGGGGCCTCCGCGCCAGTATCGCGGCGAATATACCCAGCAACACTATGATGTGGCCGCCTCCATGCAGGCGATGCTGGAAGAAGCAGAATTTCATATCGTTCGTGATGCCTATAAGCGCACTGGCCAGAAAGCCTTGTGCTTGGCGGGTGGGGTCGCCTTGAACAGCTCCTTCAATGGTAAAATTCTGCCAGAAACAGAGTTCGAGGACATTTGGATTCAACCCGCATCCGGGGATGCGGGCACCTCAATTGGCGCGGCTTATTATGTTTACCATCAGATTTTGGGTCAGTCCCGAGCCTTCGAGATGAAACATTCTTATACCGGCCCCTCCTACTCCAACCAGGAAATTGAAGCAACGCTAAATCAGCATAACCTTACTTACCAAACCATAGATGATGCCGCCTTAGCCCGCGAGGCCGCGACACAGGTCGCCATTGGCAATGTAGTGGGTTGGTTCCAGGGTGCAGCCGAATGGGGGCCACGCGCTTTGGGCAACCGCAGCATCGTCGCTAACCCACGCCGTGAGGACATGAAGGACATTCTGAACGCCCGTGTCAAACACCGTGAAGCGTTTCGTCCCTTTGCGCCATCCGTCTTAGCCGAAAACGTGGGCGATTACTTCGAGCAGACGTATCCTGACCCATTTATGCTTAAAGTCTATAAAGTTTTGGAAGCCAAGCGTCAGGAGATACCAGCGGTGACCCATGTTGATGGCACCGGGCGGCTGCAAACCGTAGATCACGATGTCAACCCACGCTATTGGGAACTCATCAACGAATTCGGTCACCAAACCGGCACGCCAGTCGTGTTGAACACTTCATTTAACGATAACGAGCCAATTGTTTGTAGTCCCGAAGAAGCCGTGAACTGCTTCGAGCGCACGCACATGGATACCCTAGTGCTGGGCAACTATCTGGTGCAGAAGGCCAAATGAGCTTGGCGAGGGCATGGAGAACACATCAAATTTTGCCACAAATCCTGAGCTTGAGCGATGGGCTGACTTAAGATTCTCCCATCCATCTGGTGAAAGCCTGTAGATCACGCTACGGGTTGGTTAGGCTCCCTCATGGCTTTACTCTCCAAAAGATAGTAGCTTGCTTGACCAAAGCCACTTTGTGGACTGCTGGTTTTAGTGCGCTCGTCCTGACCATAAGTTTCCTCCGCCCCTTTCCCTGTTGTTAAGAGGAGGGGACGGGGATGGGCCTGCGGAGCGTCTGCGCTATTGTCGGTAACCGTAAGTAGTTCATCGCCGCAGTATAAATTACCGGGTATTATGAGTCGAGGCACTGGCATTAAACCATCCATGAAGATCTGTATTATTACTGAATATTTTTACCCAGATAACGCAGGCGGCACGCCTTTAGTGCTTTCTAATTTGGCGCGTTACCTCAAAGATCACCATCCAGACTTGAAAATAGATGTCATTACTAGTTGCAATCTTTATCGCGGTGAAAGTGAAGACTTACTACGCTATGAAGACTGGGACGGCATCAAAATCTTTCGCCTGCGCACCCCCAAGTCCAATCGGCCCTCCACTGCTTTGCGTTTAGCTGCTGGATTAGTTTTTACAACAGCGGTCTTTCATAAGTTAATGCGTCGGCCCCGGTACGACCTACTCTTCATTGTCACTAATCCTCCAACACTGCCGATGGGAGTGCAAGCTTACAGCAGGCTGCGCAAAACTCCCTATGTATATTTAATTCACGATTTATATCCTGACCTGGCGACGGCCTTGCACATCCTGGATCCAGCCAGCCCCATTGCTAAGACTTTTCAGCACTTCCAGCGGGCTTGGCTGCATACAGCGGCGGCTACGGTCGTGATTGGACGTTGTATGCGCGATTATCTGATGCGCCAGTACGATCTACCCGCCACACGCATTCAGGTCATTACCAATTGGTGTGATCCGAACGAGATAAAACCATTAGGCAAGAACACGCGTTTTCGCAAGCTGCATAACCTTAACGGAACCATCATTTTATATGCTGGGAATTTTGGCCAATACCAGAATTTTGATAACATCCTGGAAGCGGCCAAGCAATTGCGCGACCGTCACCCGGAGTTGACTTTTGTGTTCGTGGGTGAAGGAGCACGCCGCGATTATATAGCGGAGCGAGTGGCTGCTGAGGCGATTACCAATGTGCAACTCTTCTCCTTTGTGCCCCAGGCGGAGTTCGCGGATTTGCTGGCTTCTGCCGATATTTCATTAGTCACTCTAGAGCCAGGGGCGGAAGGCTTAGGCGTGCCCAGTAAGTTCTATAATATTCTGGCTTCTGGGCGACCCACGGTCGCTATTGTCGCGGCGGATTCCGAAGTAGCGCGCGTGCTGAGTGAAGCCCAATGTGGCGTAACCGTGCCGCAAAATGACCCCGATGAACTGGCTAACACTTTAGCTAACTTAGCTTCAACCCCTGATAGGCTGAACCACATGGGCCGCAATGCACGCCAAGTGTTAGAAGAAAAATATACGCTCCAACAAATCGCCGATCAATTCTACTCTACTTTTGAGACCGTGGCACTCAGCACCCCTAAGCCAAAAGATATTCCAAGCACCACAAAGCCTGCTAATTAAGAAAGTGAAGCTATGCACTACGTGATCTCTGGGACAACATCTGGCACTGGCAATCAGGTTATCAAATTGCTGACTGAGAAAGTAGGGGCTGAGAACATTACGTGCCTCGTGCGCAGTACTTCGGATGTGCGTCCATTAAAAAACCTGGGCTTGCGATTACAGACAGGGGATGTAACCGAACCTGATTCGCTGCGCGCTGTGCTAAATCCTGCCACTGTTTATATTGATATGACGCATCCAAAATACTATCATAAGTCATTGGAAGCAGTGCTGGCGGCTGGGGTAGAACGCGCGTATTTTGTAACGACCACCGGAGTCTTTTCCCAATATAACCAATTCTCGGAAATATACAAAGTCAACGAAGCCAAGATACGCGCTAGCGGTATTGTCTACACTATTTTGCGGCCCAGCATGATCTATGGCTCCCTGCGTGATAAAAATATGAACCGTTTGGTGCGTTTCCTCAGCCGCTATCCGGTTTTCCCCTTATTCGGAGCAGGGCGCAGCCTGATGCAGCCAGTGTATGTCGAGGATTTGGCGGGGGGCATTGTCACCGCCATTGGCGAGACGCAAACGGAGAATCAGGAGTATAATCTGGCTGGCCTCCAAGGCATCGCTTATCGTCAGATCGTGCAGACGATTGCGCGCCAACTCAACCGCAAAGTGACCTTGCTCAATATTAACACCCGGTTCGCCGCTGGCGTGGCGCGTGGCGCGCAGCATATCCCTGGCTTTCCCATCACTGAAGAGCAGGTGTTGCGCTTGTTGGAAGACAAAGTGTTTGATATTTCTAAGGCAGTTGCAGAATTGAATTACCGGCCCCGCAGTTTTGCGGACGGCATTGCCATTGAGATCGCCGAAATGCGGGCAGCCGGAGTCATTCGTTGAGCGTTGATACATTCCTAACCTCCGAGGATTGGTTGTGATAATTCGAGCAATTGCTATTAATCTACTTGACTGTCAGGATTTGATGCATCAAACTTATGAATACCGATCAACTAACCGAGCCGCAGCAAGCCCATCCTGATTCACCCCAACCGGTTATAGAAAACCCTTACGCTTCAACTAAGCTGGCTTTAGATTATCTTTTTGCTGTATTTTTATTGATCCCTTTTCTGCCTATCTTTTCACTGGTTACCCTGCTCATCCGCCTTGAATCACGCGGGCCAGCGATTTATCGTCAGCGACGCGTTGGGCAATGGGGTAGGCTCTTCACCATCTACAAGTTCCGTACCATGAAAACTGGAACGCCCACCCTTTCCACCGAAGAGATGCAACGGCAGCAGCAAAAGCCTTTCACGCGACTTGGCCCGCTGCTACGCAAAACGAATTTGGACGAACTCCCACAGCTTTTCAATATTCTAAAGGGTGAAATGAGCTTTATTGGGCCACGTCCGGCCCTGCCCTCGCAGACCGATGTCAATGCTCTACGCGCCCAATTGGGAGCCGATGCGGCTCGTCCCGGCATCACCGGGCTAGCCCAGGTTATGGGACGTGACGATTTGGCAACCCCGATAAAAGTTAAATATGACGCAGATTACTGCCACAGCATGAGTTTGAAGCACGACCTTCAGATCCTCTGGCGCACCATCGGTGCTATCCTAACGGGTCGCGGCAATAAGTAATTAATGCGTTTTCCGCCTCTGTGTTTTGTATATCTTGGCCTACACACCGATGCACTTTGCTCCTGACAAATTCAGTGGTCAGTGCCGCAGTATCCCACACCACCCTCTCAACATTAAAATTAATCTTGGGTTAAAACAGACTTAACAGCAGGTTAAGATTAGGCATAAAATTTGCTCAAGTTTCTCTTGAATCTCAAACCTTACCATTCCGATACCATATTGTTTTGTTTTAATACGCCGTATCAGTACATATCTCTATAAAGGCGGTATTCATCAATGCAGGTAGAGATAACCAGAGATGACCTACTGAGCGTAGGTCACACACCTTGTGCAAACCCACTCGCCAAAGCCATCACGCGGTGTTTAGGAACCCAGTGGTGTATCGGAGAGGACGGTTTCGCTTATGAAGTTGTGTTGCCGCATCGGGTGTTTGCATTACCAGAAGCAGCCTTAGACTTTTGGGCTTTGTACCAAGATAGTAGCCAGAATGCCGATTTAGAGCCACTCAACTTTCTCTTGCCCTGGCCCGATAATGCATCTAAGCCGGTCAAACAGAATTTTTGGGCCGCTTTAACGAGATGCGTCTCGCCACTGCTCAGTGCCTTTAGGGCTTAGGCTCAACTTATCTAGGCTCAATTTCTCATTGACTACGCCCACACTCATGTGAACACCACTCCTCTTTTGGTCTCTTAGCCAATAGCACATAAGTGCGATGGCCGCCCTATCAAGGCGATACCCGTTGCTTTGATTTCACGATTGGACATCAAGGCTTGGTCATAGACTGTGCCGTAGCCTCACACCCACTGTCTTCTGCGAAGATAATTTCACTCCAAGACCTAAATAAATGATGCTGGCGCGAATCTGACAGAGTCCCATTCTACTACCCCTCAGTTTGTAGAAGCAGTGGCACTCACTGTTATCCGTAGCTATACTCTAAAGCAAGTCTGGAAGTGATAGCCAGCACTCCCTCTGGCCAGACTTTGCCGTGGCTAAAGGTCTAAAAATGCGGCCTAATGGTCAATAACACTCGAATATTAAGAATTCCTGCGGTACTGGCACACTGATCACAAACCCTCCAGGATTAGAACTGATGACTTCAATTTCATCCGTAGTCGACAGACAAAGTAGCCCCCATTTATTAAATGGTGCAGCCTTAACGTTGAAGAATAGTGTAGTTTCTGACCAGCTAACACAATTGGTGGAGAAATTAAGGACACGACAGGCCACTATCGGCATCCTGGGCATGGGTTATGTCGGTTTGCCTCTCATTACGGCTTTTGGCAAAGCTGGCTTTTCCACTATCGGCTTCGATACCAAAACCACTACCGTAGAAGCCCTTCAGCGGGGCGAGTCGCACATTGGCGATGTGCCTTCGGCTCTCATCCAGGAGTTGCGCCAGGCCAATAAGTTCAAGGCCACTACCGATTTTTCACAGTTAGGCTCCTGCGATGTCGCCATCATCTGTGTGCCCACCCCGCTCACAGAAATGCGCGAGCCGGATTTGACCTTTGTCTGTTCCGCCTGTAAAGCGGTGCGTGACCAACTCCATGCGGGACAACTCGCTGTT